>CAMWQW010000017.1 GCA_947176505.1 uncultured Lachnospiraceae bacterium
TAACAGACGCAAGCCCGGCGGCTTGCGTCACAAGAATTGCGTCGCAATTCTTGCCAGAATGATTTGAGCTGAGGCATTTATCTATATAGTATAACAGACGCAAGCCCGGCGGCTTGCGTCACAAGAATTGCGTCGCAATTCTTGCCGGAATGATTTAAGTTGAGGCATTTCACAAGTAAAAGCAGAGAGGTAGAACGCGATGGGGGACTTCAAGGGACTGGCAGACAAGTTGAAAGTGAAGGAAAATAAGTATATCATGGAAGCGAGAAAGCTTAAAATAGGAAAAGGCGTGATATCTTATGATGAAAATATACTGATACCACTAGATGCGATTTCTTTTGTGGAAATACCGGAGCAGGAGCAAAACGGACAGGATTCCTATGAGTTGAAGATTCAGAACCATGCGGGCACGTGTTTTTACATAACGGCTCCGGACATGGGGTTTATCAGAGAAATTCGCAGTGCCCTGATGATTTGCATGAATGACAGGAGTGCGGTATACAGCGGTAGGGAGAGGGCTGTTGTGACCGGGGGAGATAAAGTTTACGGAGATAAAATCATATCAGCAGGGGATATACATATCGAAAGCACAGGACATTCGAGAACTGCCGTGGTCAAAGAGAAAAATACCGGCGCCACCGAGACCATAACGATATTGGAGGATGAGTGGAAGCTCCTTAAAGATTATGCACTGCAAAGAATGAAGGATTTTCCGAAGAATGATAGGAATCATACCATATGCGAGGCGCTGGCGGCGTCTGCCGAACTTAAGAATAGAGAGAAATGCAAAATGATACTGGACGTGTCAGGCAACAACGCGTTAGATATGATCATAGTAGGGGCACCGATTGCGATAAAGGCGGTTGTGAATAAGATTATGTGACGGTAATGATTTTAGGAAAATCATGGAAAATGCTTGCTTTTTACGATATACTGCTGTTTAAGAGGCGTATAAAGTTTTCTTTCTATTCAGCCGATAATATTAGCATGACAAAAAAATACTGTGCACATATGAAAGACAAGGAAGGTCGGGATTACTATCATGAGGATAAAAGCAGAGATTAAAGTTGATGACTATAGAATATTATAACATCAGCTTTTATTTTTGTTTTTTTGAGTAAAGATATAGAGCAAGAGGTAATCAACGTGAAGAAGAAAGATGTTTTATCTGTAATAGATTCGTTGGAAAAAATCAATAGCGTTCTCGCAAAAAAACTGGACTCAAATGTTCCGGTGACAGTAGAGGTTCTGGCGGACTGTCAGGATGCCGCGATTGCGGTTGGCAATGAAATCGAGAAGGTCGGAGAGGCAGGAGAAGAGGCTGTCCGCCTGTTGGAAGCCTATTGCGAGAATATCTATCAGATGAATTGTAATCAGTCAGATGTCAATCAGTGCAGAAAGCTGACTAAAAAAATCCAGAAGCAGTTGGTACAGATACGCAATCAGGTGAAATTCAATCTGCCGGAGGAGAAGAAACAGGTTGTATTTCTGCCATATAAGGCTTCCATGTGGGATTCCTTAGAGAGCGTATGGAGGGCGGCGTCCGCTGATAAAGATTGGGAGAGTATCGTGATGCCGATTCCCTATTTTACGAAGAATAAGGACGGCACGCTTGGAGAGATGCACTATGAAGGTGCGGATTTTCCGGATTATGTCCCGATTGTGGACTGGCAGCAGTACTCTTTGGAAGCAGAACATCCGGCGGTCATTTTCATTCATAATCCGTATGACCAGTATAACCTTGTGACGACCGTGCATCCACAGTTTTATTCAGCAAAAATCAGAAACTATACGGATAAATTAGTGTATATTCCATATTTTGTACACAGGAATGATATGGTGAAAGAGGAGTATTGTGTGCTGCCCGGAACATTGTATGCAAATGTAGTAGTACTGCAGTCAGAAAAAGTCAGAGAGCAGTATATCAGATATTATTCGGCTGCTTTGCCGGAGTTAGCGGAGAGAGTTGGCAGGAAAGCGATAGAAGAGAAGTTTAGGGCGCTCGGTTCGCCGAAGTTTGACGTGGGTGAGGCAGAAACCGGTGTGGTTCCGGAAGAATGGAAGGAATTTTTGGTCGGAAATAGGAAAGTGCTTTTCTTCAATACACATTTGAATGGTCTCATAGCGGGCAAAAGCGAACAATTTCTAGAAAAAATAGAGTGGGTATTCGAGTTATTCAAAGATAGAGACGATGTCGTGCTGTTGTGGCGTCCGCATCCGTTGATGGTGGAAACGGCGAAATCCATGAATCCGGATGCGGTAGAACCGTATTTGCGGCTGGTAGATAAATATAAGGAAGAAAAGATAGGAATCTACGATGATACCAAAGATTTACACAGAGCCATCAACCTATCCGACGCTTATTACGGTGATATGAGTTCTGTGGTGGAATTGTTCAGACATCAAGGGAAACCGATTATGATTATGGATCACACTATCACTGATGGATGAAACATATCATTCTCGTTATGGAGTGAAGTTCAATTTCGAGGAAAAGGTGGATGGATATGAAGGTACATCATTTGACTGATGGTGAATTGCGGCAGGTGCAGCTGATTCAGCTTGAGATGTTAAAGGAAGTGGACAGAATCTGCAACCTCTGCGGTATTCAGTACAATATTATAGCAGGTACACTTCTTGGGGCTGTAAGGCATAAAGGATATATCCCGTGGGATGATGATGCAGATGTTGCATTTTTAAGAGAAGAGTACGAGAAATTTCGGGCTGCCTGCGAGAAGGAGCTGGATCATAGAAGATTTTATTTCCAAGACCATAGGAATACGACGGGATACCGGTGGGGATATGGCAAGCTTAGGAGAAAAGGCACGTGTTTCTTAAGGGAGAATCAGGAGCATATGCCCTATGAGCAGGGAATTTTTATTGATATCTTCCCGTTGGATGCCGTTTCCGATAACAAGGCGGTAAGAACATGGCAGAATTTTCACTGTTATTGTATCCGTAAGGTGATGTGGGCTCCGGTCGGGAAAATTGTTTCCAAGAATCGCTTTTTAAAAGGATGGTATCGGATTCTTGACTTCATTCCGGCGGATATATTATATGGACATTACAACAGATATGTAGTCCGTCAGAATAAGAAAAAAACAAAGTGGGTACGCATATTGACATTCCCGACGCCCAATAAGGAATATGGATATCTGAGAGAATGGTATGCAAATCGTGAGAAGATATTGTTTGAAGACGGGATATTCTGGGGGATCAAGGATTATGACGCGTACCTGTCGTTTAAGTTTGGGGATTATATGAAACTGCCCCCGATGGAAATGCGCAAGGTACATCCGGTGACGAAGCTGCAGTGCTTGTAGGAGGGCAGTGTAAACACAATGATGGAAAGATGAGAGGAAAAGCCCATGAAGAAAGTCATTACATACGGTTCTTTTGATTTATTTCATGAAGGTCATTATCGGTTATTACAAAGAGCAAAAGCTTTGGGGGACTATCTGATTGTCGGGGTAACGACAGAGCACTATGACGAGTCGCGCGGCAAGATGAATGTTGTAGATTCGTTGATGGATCGTATTGAAAATGTGCGGAAAACGGGATTTGCAGATGAAATCATTATCGAAGACCATGTGGGGCAGAAAACGGAAGATATTATCAAATACGGCGTGGATATCTTCACGGTAGGTTCTGACTGGACAGGTGTGTTTGATTTTCTGAGGGATTACTGTGAAGTGGTCTATCTGGAAAGAACGAAAGATATTTCCAGTACAATGTTGCGGGCGAAGAAGTATAATATTATCAGACTGGGCATCATAGGAACCGGACGGATTGCGGCGAGGATGGTGCCTGAAGTGAAGTATGTGAGCGGGATTAATGTAGATGCCGTTTATAATCTTCATATAGAGAGTGCAAGAAAATTTGCGGAACAATTCGAGATGAATAAGTATATGGACGACTTAGAGGAATTCTATGAAGAAGTGGACGCTGTATACATTGCATCGCCGCATCAGACGCACTATGAATATATTAAGAGCGCTATTCTGCACAAGAAACATGTCTTATGTGAAAAACCGATGGTTTTGCAAAAACAACAAGCCGAAGAAGTGTTCCGGCTGGCGGAAGAAAATAATGTTGTTCTGATGGAAGCAATCAAGACCGCATACTGTCCGGGATTCAATCAATTATTGTCTATCGTGCGAAGCGGTGCAATCGGCAGTGTGAGAGACGTGGAAGCTTGCTTTACGAAACTGGAGAATCCGCTGAGCAGAGAGCTGACAGATACCGCTTACGGCGGCAGTTTTACGGAGCTTGGAAGTTACACGGTATTGCCGGTTTTAAAGATACTGGGGAAGAATTATCAGGATTTAGAATTTAAAATTCAGACAGCCGCGAATGGTTTGGATGTCTATACCAAGGTATATTTTACCTATGAGAATGCTTTTGCGACGTCAAAGAACGGATTGGGTGTGAAATCCGAGGGACAGCTTATTATATCAGGAACCAGAGGCTACATCTTAGTGGATGCTCCGTGGTGGAAGACGACGTCCTTTGAGGTTCGATATGAGGACAGTAGTCAAAATGAGAAGTATTTCTCTAAGTTCTTGAATGATGGGCTGCGTTATGAAGTGGGAGATTTTGTTTCGAGTATCAATGGATTTAGTGAGAAACATTTCAAGATGACCAAGGGAGAGAGTATTGTGCTCGCGGAGATTATGGAGAGATTTTTGGAGACGCGAGAGTGAGAGACGGAGAATGGTAAGAGATGACAAGAACTGTATAACGGAAAAATATTATTTATTTGGCGCAGGTAATAATGCATGGGGCGTCATTGCTTATTTCGGCAAAGAGAATATCATAGCGATTATTGATAATGAGGCTAAAAAGACAAATAGCTTTATGAGAGATATTCCCATTATATCTTTGGAACAATACTTGCAATCTCATAGTGACGGGACGATTATCATTACGGCAGCGGTACATGAGGGTATAGAAGAGCAATTATCTGATCATAGCATTACGGACTATTACGTTGCGCCTATGATACAAATGGGTCTGGCATCTGCCAAACAGATGATCGCAGAATGGCATATGACACAGATGGAAGAAATTTTCCTGTTTGGATATCAGCCAATCGGGCGTCATTTGATTTGTGAATTGCATCGATGCAGTGCAAACTGCAGAGTGAAGGTAATTCCGCAAAGTGCTAAAGAGGCAGAATGGGCAAAGAAAGACGATTTACATATAGCAGATGTATCGGATATTAATGAAGATAGCAATGTCATTATTTTTCAATCAGGAGATGTTGATAAAGTAAAGACAATAAAGAGAACATCCGAAGGAATTTTCAATATCTTTGATTTGGTGATGGAGTCTAACAAAGGGGCGGCAGGACTGATTAAATGGAAAAACATCCACGAAGGAGAAAGCTGCATTCTTGTAGGTAACGGACCGAGTCTCAGAATGGAAGACTTGGAGAAAATTCATCATAGTGGGATAGCCAGTTTTGGCATGAATCTAATTTATAAGGTTTATGATAATACGGTTTGGAGACCTGCCTACTATATTTTTTCTGATTATAATATGATGCGCCAGTATTATGATGAAATTGCATTGCTGAGACGTGATAATTTATTTGTAAAAAATTTTTACTACATGGAAGAAACACCTGTTTTATCAGATGCGAATTATTACCCCGGTTGTGCAGAAAGATGCTATTTAGATGAGCAGCGCTTCGCCGTTGATATTACCAAGGCAGTATATGGCGGATATACAGTTATGTACGATGCCCTGCAGATAGCAATTTATATGGGGTATAAGAAAATATATTTGATTGGAACCGATTTCAGCTATTTGGATGATCCGGCAACAAAAGGCAATCATTTTTATGATGATAAAACGGATGATAAGAGAGTGATTGCAGGAAAGCCTCATATCTATATTTCATTGGCGGCTATGCGGAAAGCAGAAGCTTACGCGAGAGAACATAATATCGATATCTATAACGCAACACGAGGCGGTAAGCTGGAGGTATTTCGCAGAATAGATTTGGATTCTCTGATTTAAAGTTCTTGATTGGGAAAGAGGGAGAGAATGGTTATGGAATGTAAATTATGTAAAGGCAGTCATATCAGCATAATATATAACGGCAAAATCAGGAACGGAGGACTCGGGCAGTATACGCAGAGGGATGTGCCGATTTACCAATGTGAGGATTGTGGAATCATATGGCATGAGAAAGATGATATGAATATAGAGCAGTACTATGAAAGCACACAGTACAGGGAATCGTTGGAAGGAAATTCGGATATTGAGGAATTTTATAAGCTTCATGATAAGGAGACGATGGCGAAATTTACATATACGGGAACTGAGCGGTTCAGACACAAAACAGTTGCGGATATTGGCTGCGGCGGCGGCGCATTTCTTGACTTCTTAGGCGGTGTGGCTAAGGATATTGTTGCGATTGAGCCGTCAGCATACTATAGAAGTGTTATGAGCCAGAAAGGATATCACACTTATCCCTATGCAGCAGATGCAGCGGCAGAATGGAAGGGTAAGGTGGACACGGTTGTTTCCTTTGATGTGATAGAGCATGTGGAGGCGCCCGTGCAGTTTTTGAATGATATAAAGGAATTGCTATCTGAAAGCGGAGAGGCTGTTATCGGAACACCGACCGATGCGCCGGTCATGCGTCAGATGCTGGGAAACATTTATGAACAGAGATTATTATTCAGCACACAGCATTTATGGATATTTTCAGAAAAGAATCTGGAAATGATGGCGGAAGCGGCAGGATTTAAAAAGTTTAAGGTGCGATATTTTCAAAGATACGGGCTTTCCAATTTTATCGGATGGATGAAGGAGCAACGTGCCTGTGGGGAACCCGACTATTTCTTCGTATCGGAGACGATGGATGCCGTTTGGAAATCGGAGATAGGCAGGCAGGGTATATCTGATTATATCGTAATGTATTTAAGCAAATAGGAGGGACCATGTTAAGAGCATATCTTTTCGGAGCAGGCGGCGGCGGAGCCAGATTGTATGATAGTGTAAAAGAACAGTATGATATTGTCGGAATCGTGGATAATGACGAAAGAAAATGGGGAACAATGTTCCGGGATCATAAAATAGGCGTTCCGGAGGAATGCCTTAAACAATCTGTATATGATGTGATTGTGCTGACATCAGCGCCGGGCAGGGACAGTATTATACATCAAGTGCGGGGATATGGGATAGCGGAAAACCGGATTATTACCTCTTTTGTTGACCAGCCGTTAGAGAGCAGAAGGATATTTTTAAAAAGTCTGTCTGTACTTATGCGTGGGTATGACCGGAGAGTGTCGGTAGCGGAAGCAGGAGTCTTTCAAGGGGATTTTGCGAAATATATGAATCAATATTTCCCTGACAGGAAATTGTATCTGTTCGATACTTTTGAGGGATTTGATGAGAAGGATGTCGCATTGGAGCGACAGAACAACTATTCTGCTGCTGGCGCAGCGGACTATCATAATACGAGTTTGGAACTGGTAAGGCAGAAAATGGAATATCCGGATCAATGTATCTTTAAAGTAGGATATTTTCCGGAAACCGCGAGTGGCATTGAAGATGAATTCTGTTTTGTGAATTTGGATTTGGATTTGTATCAGCCGACATTGGAGGGTTTACGCTGGTTTGAAAGCAGAATGGTACAAGGCGGTGTGATTTTAATTCATGATTTTTTTGCCGATAATTTCAGGGGTGTCAGGCAGGCTGTGGATGAATACATGAGAAACAGGCAACGTCAGGAATTGCATTTGATGCCCATAGGCGATGGCATCAGCATTGCAATATGCGGATTCTAAAATTTAAAGGAGGACAACTCTATGAAAGTGGCATCATTTATTCCGATCAAGCTGAATAATCAGAGACTGCCGGGGAAAAATACGCTCCCGTTGGGTAAAAAGCCGATGTGCGAATATATTTTTGATACGGTATCTAAAGTACAAGGAATTGATGAACGTTATGTGTACTGCAGTGATGAGAAAATAAAGGAATATATGCCGGAAGATTTGATATTTCTGCAAAGGGATTCATACTTGGATGGATTTCAGGTGAAAGGCTTAGAGATTATCGAATATTTTCTGAGAGATGTGCCGGCGGATATCTATGTGCTGACGCATGTGACACAGCCTTTTACGAAACCTGAGTCCATGGAGGAGGCTTTGCAGAAAGTTATAAGCGGTGAATATGATTCGGCATTCAGCGCAAGGGAAATCCAAGATTACTGCTGGTATCAGGGAAAACCTTTTAACTATGATATGCAGGATATTGTGACAACACAGAATCTTGAACCGATTTATATGGAGACAGGAGCTTTTTATATTTTTACACGGGAAGTATTTGAGAAATATCACCAAAGAATCGGTAAGAAGCCGTATATCAAAGTAATCGACCAGATAGAAGCGGTTGACATTGATACTGCTTCGGATTATGAATTTGCCAGAGCTGTAGCGGCATTCTTGGGAGTATAGCAGGACGACGTGGGGTACGCACATGAAAAATATTAAAATTTTGGACTGTACGTTAAGAGACGGCGGAAGGATTATTGACTGTAAGTTTACGGATAATGTGATTGCTGAACTGACGAAGGAATTGACAGAGGCGAATATTGATATTGTTGAAATGGGGTTCTTGCGGGACAAGAAGCTGGTGCAATATCATGGAAATTCCACATTTTTCACAGAGACAGCGCAGCTTAGCGCCTTCATTCCGGTAAATAAAAGAAACGCCATGTATACGGCATTTATTGATTTTGATATGTATGATTTCTCATGTTTGGAGAAGTGTGACGGAAGTTCTGTTACAGGGATTAGAGTCGGTTTCACCAAAAAACAGTTTCTCTATCAATATGCGGAATTAAGGGACAGCTTGTTAAAAGTGAAGGAGCAGGGATATGCGCTGTTTATACAAGGGGTTAATACACTTGCGTATTCCGACAGGGAACTTCTGGACGTGATTGATTTGGTGAACGAAGTAGAACCTTATAGTTATGGTATTGTTGATACATACGGCGGAATGTATTTGGATGATATGGTGCATCTGTATAATCTGGTGGAGCATAATTTGAATCCGGGAATTTGCATTGACATTCATTCGCATAACAACTTCCAGCTTTCTTTTGCATTCGCTCAGGAAATTATCAGACTGGCGAACGATACGCGGCAGATTATACTGGACTCTACGCTCAATGGCATGGGAAAATGTGCAGGCAATCTGAACACGGAGCTGATTGCGGATTTTCTTGTCAGAAAAAAAAGTTATGATTACGACACGGATATTATATTGGACGCGATAGACAGATACCTGTATCCGGTCAAGAAGACAAATGAGTGGGGATATTCTATCCCGGCATTTATGGCAGGCATTTATAAGGCGCATCCCAATAATATTATTTATCTTACCGAAAAATACCGGTTAAACAGTAAAGATATGAAATATATTATTTCCGGTATTGAGGGAGAGACAAGGCAGCGGTATGATTACGAGAATATACAAAGAGTATATAAGGAGTATTGTGCCAGCAGGATAGATGATGCGGAAGTAATCAGTGCGCTTAGGAGTAAACTGGAAAACAGACATATTCTGATTCTTGCACCGGGAAAATCGACAGAGGACTTTCACGAGAAGATTTGTAATTTCATAGAACAGGAAGCGCCGATTGTAATAAGTGTGAACTTTATTCCTCGGCAGATAGAGTGCGATTATTTGTTTTATGCAAATACCATCCATTGGGAGAAAATCAGCGATCGTACGGACAGGACGAAGTGTATTCTGGCATCTAATATTCATACGGACACGGAAAGCACGCTGTTAGTTGATTATTCGGGGCTCATTATGGAAGACAGCGTTTTGTATGATAACAGCACGATTATGCTGTTAAATCTGTTGAAAAAGGTAGATGTCGCAAGAATTAGTCTGGCGGGATTCGACGGATTGAAGGAAAATGAAGAAAATTATGTGGATGATACATTTCCGAATCAAGCATCGGATGTAAATATTACAAAAACAAACAAAGAAGTGAAGCGTTTGTTAGAGCAGTATAGAAATAAAGTGGCAGGAAAAATTGGAATAGACTTCCTGACGCCAAGCATCTATGAGACGCTGTAAAAGATTGGTAGAAGGAGAAGGAGATCGTGAAAGATAAGCCAACAATTAAAGCATTAGTCATGGATGTGGACGGAACACTGACGGATGGCGGACTCTATATAGGAGCAGGTGGGGAAGTCATGAAGCGATTTCATGTAAAAGACGGCTATGCGATTCATGATCTGCTTCCGCAGATGGGAATTGTTCCGATTATCATAACCGGACGGACCTCTGAGATTGTAGCACAAAGGTGCCGAGAGTTGGGAATTACGAGGCTTGTACAAGGCAGCAGTAATAAAATAGAGGATTTAAAGAAGATTCTTGCGGACGAGAATATTAGCATTACACAAGTTGCCTATATGGGTGATGATCTGAATGATTATGACTGTATGAAGCAGGTCGGACTGAAAGGCTGTCCGAGTGACGCGGTAAGCGAAATCAAGAGCATTGCTGACTATGTGACACAAAGCAACGGCGGGAACGGCGCTGTGAGGGAGTTTGTGGAGTGGATTCGGGAGAAGGGTGAATGAAAGTCAGTATTATTACAGTGTGCTTAAATAGCGCGGCAACAATAGAACAGACGATTCAGAGCGTACTGGGACAAACATGGAAAAATATAGAATATATTATCGTTGATGGTCAATCGACAGATGGAACATTAGGAATTGTTGATAAGTATCGGGACAAAATCGCTAAGTGTATCAGCGAGAAAGATCAAGGACTGTACGATGCCATGAATAAAGGTATCAGCATGACAACCGGGGAGATTATCGGTATCCTAAATAGTGATGACTGGTATGCAAAGGACGCTGTTGAGAAAGTAGTGAATGCATTTCAGGAGGAAAATGCGGATCTTGTATACGGCGCTATGGAGATTGTGCATCCCAGCGGCTATACGAGCAGAGTTAAAAATGATGCCCTAGAGCATATGCTGTATCGCTGTGTAATACCCCATCCGACAGTTTTTGTCAGAAGGAGGGCATATCAGGAAGTGGGGATGTTTGATTTAGAGTATAAAGTGCTTGCTGATTATGATTTGCTGATGAGGATGTATCTGCATCATGTGAAAATAAGTCAGATTCCGGCGGTACTGACTTATTTCAGAAAAGGCGGATTCAGTACGGAACATGCGATTCAATGTACGGAGGAAATGAGAAGCATAGCGCGACACTATGCGAGACAGAGACAAGATGTCAAGACACTTGAAAAGATAGATGAATATTATCAAAAAAGGATAAAAAGAGCACAGGCTCAGGATATGGCGCAGGAGCTTGTAAGTAAGCATAAATCTGAGACAGCAGCAATGCTGCAGGAATGCTTGAATGGCAATAAGAAAATAAAGATTTTCGGTGCAGGCAGCGTTGGTACGGAATGTTTTTATTTTCTTAAGGAAATGGGAATGGAAGTGGAGTGCTTTCTGGATAATGATGAGTCAAAATGTCATGAACAATTTTTAGGGAAAGCGGTTCAATCTTGCAGCAACAGAGAAGAGAGTGATGAAGAACAATACATTGTGATTGCGGTTGTAAGTTATCAGGAAGAAATTGTGAAGCAGTTGGAAAATATAGGTTATCGTAAAGATAAAGATTATTGCTTGTATTATGAGCTGGTGGAGAGCATGTTTTTGCGGATAAGAGAAGTTACAGAGGTGGAAAATATTGGAGGATAAATTGCAGATAGAAGCGAACAGAATTTGTTATGATCAATGTTAGTGGTAAAAGTAAAGTAAAAGTGGATAATGGATATGAACAAAGAATTATAGAGTTGGATCGACCGCGGATGGGATTATATTTAAAAACGATGGTATGGAAAGATATGTATGATTTTTCAGAAGATTCAGTATTGCTTGTTTTAGCGAGTGAGCATTATGATGCACAAGAATATATTAGAGATTATGATGAGTACATAAGGGAGATAGGCATTAAAGATGCTGGCGAGGAGCGTATGAATGCAAATTTGTAGGTGACGGGAAATGATGGAGACAAATGGAATGGGAAATAAACAATTATCATTTATGACTGCATGTGATATAGGAGACAGCTTAATAGCTATTGATGAGCTGGGCGTAGGGATGTTCAGAATAGATAAGAGTGATATGTCATCACATTTGATAGCTGAACTGGAAGATATGGGAAAACGTCGTAATGTGTATCAAGCTTCGGAACAGTATAACAATGAAGTATTCTTTTTTCCGGTATTGATAAGTGTAGATTATAGAGTTATCGTATATCATTTAGATAGCCAGAGCGTTGAATATCTTGATTTGAGAAGTGTCAGTGATAGCGTATTTGGTAACTATGAGCCTTTGTACCGAATGGGAAATTATATATGGATGTTTCCACACCAACTTACTGAAAACCTTCTTAAGTTTCGACTGGATACCAGACAAATAGAAGTAGTGCCACAGTGGAGAGACGCTGTAAAAGATATTGAATTAGGATATGCAGACCCTTGGGCGAAGGCAGGGAATCTGATAGAGATACAAGGCGCCTTATATCATACGATCAAGGGAACGAATCTGATTATTAAAATTGATTTAAATGATTGTAATGTAGAAAGTTACGAGATACCGACAGAGGCTAAGTTTTATATCCGTATGAATTATGATGGTGAGAAATTCTGGATCGTGGAAGATGATAATCAAGGTGTGATTTCATGGAATCCGATTGATCAAAAAGTACGGCGGTATCCGATCATGTTTCCAGAAACAGAACAAAAACATATTAGTTGGGCTGAAAGTATTTTATGCGGGAAAAAATATCTATGGCTTATCCCGCAGAGGGATAAATTGATGATTCGTATGGATTACGAAACGGGAGCGTATGAATGTATCGAAATTTTCCCCAAGAAGTTTTGCGTGAGAAAAGGAAACAACAGGGTCTTCGGAATGATTTTGCAGAATGGTGTTATAGCAGATTTATATCCGCTTTTTGGTAATCTAATAGTACATTTGGATTTGTTAAGGGACAAATTGCTTGAAGATTACGAGCAAATATTATTGCCGGAAGAATGGTCTGAATCAGACTTGGAAAGATACCAGCTATGCCATGAATTTGAAACGGATAGAATATCTTTTAGGGCATATACAGATATGATATCAAATTCTGAACAGCATACAAATAGTGTAGAGGAATGCTGCAGTAATGGTGATAATATCTGGAGACAGATTACAGATAAAAATTGATAAATTAGGCGGAAAATTTCAAAAATAGTGGGATTATTGCTGACACATAAGGAGAGAACAAGACAGTGACTGAACAAGATAAAATGGTATTTTGTACGTTATTTGATTCCAACTATTTGGATAAAGGACTGGCTCTTTATCATTCGATGCGTAAGAATATTGCAGTATTCAAGCTATATATTTTTGCATTTGATGATAGATGCTTTGATGTTTTAGGCGATATGCATTTGGAGAATGTGGTTCTGCTCTCGGTAAAGGATATTATGACCGAACAATTGGAACAGATTCAAGAAGAACGTACACGTGCAGAATTTTGCTGGACCTGCACATCTTTGATTATAGAGCATGTCCTTTTGATATGTAAGGAAAAAGTCTGTACATATATTGATGCGGATATTTATTTTTTTGCAAATCCAATAAATGCAATACAAAAGATTATTGATAATAATTGTTCGGTCGGTGTGGTCGAACATCGATTTGAAAAAAATTATAAGTATGGCAAAGCAATTTTTAGGAACGGCAAATACTGTGTTCAATTTAATACTTTTGTGAACGATCATGAAGGAAGAAGGGTGTTAAAAGAATGGAAAGAGAATTGTCTTAATTGGTGCTATGCCAGACACGAGGATGGAAGATATGGCGATCAAAAGTATTTGGATAAGTGGACACAGAAGTATTCGTGTGTGTATGAGGCAGAAGATCTAGGGGTAGGAGTGGCCCCTTGGAATTTACATTTGTATAAATATGTCGGAAGTGAAGAAGATGCCATTTGGATGAAACGTGGGAACAAGAAGTTTCCGGTAGTTTTTTATCATTTTGAAGGAATGAGATATTTAGAGTCTAATAAGGTTTATTTGAACCTATGGGCGTTTGATAAACAAGGAACAAACAGAAAAGTGAATCTTTTGTACGGAAAATATTTTGAGACTGTAGAAGACATTCGCAAAAAGTTAAAGAAGACTTATGGGATTACATTCAGTCATATGATTGATGTGAAGAGTCCTTATCTTGGAAGGGATTATTCATTTTATCAATTTTGTTTGAATGACGGCTTTTTTGAGGGCCTGAGAGCATGGCTTGGATATTGGAAGAACGGTGTATTTGTTCTTGATAAATAATCTGATCTAGAAAGGAAAACAGACATGTTTTTGCATGAAAGAATTTACCAGATTAACGAGCGGTTGAAGGTGTTGGAAAACACTTTGGATATTGTAATTTGGGGAGCCGGGATACATACATGTAAGCTTCTTGAGCTAACGGACATGTTGTCTTATTCGATTACTGATATC
This sequence comes from uncultured Lachnospiraceae bacterium, assembly GCA_947176505.1. Taxonomy (GTDB): domain Bacteria; phylum Bacillota; class Clostridia; order Lachnospirales; family Lachnospiraceae; genus UBA3282. The sequence goes on from CAMWQW010000017.1 coordinate 14,560, forward strand.
GTAGATATCAGTAAAAATAAAAAAGGAAACCCATTTTTTGGTTTTACGATAAAAAATCCGGAAGAGATAACATGGGATCATGTTGATGCAGTGGTCATATCCGTGCCAGGTAAAGAAATGCAGATTACAGATATGCTGTTAGAAGAATGGGGTTTTCAAGGCAGGATTATTACATTGTATGAAGGTAATGAAACGACACCGTTTTATTTGTTATATGATGAAAAAGGTTCGAGTATACAATTTTTGGGTGACTATGATAATTGGGAGAGCGCTTACCGCGAGTGTGCTGGATACGGGGACAGCAATATTATCAATACAGCTATAGCGAGTGTGGAGAAGGTGCTAAGCGGAGAAGCAGCATGGGAAAGGGATGGTTTTTTATTTTATGAACCCAAATATAATTATTCCATATGTGCAAGTGTTTTGAAGTGTGCAGTACAAAATGGAAATAGAAGTGTACGTATATTGGATATCGGAGGTTCTTTAGGCAGCACATATTTTCAAAATAAAGATTATTTAACAGATATAGACAAACTGGAGTGGGTGGTTGCGGAACAAGACGCCTTTGTTCAGTATGGTAAACAGCATTTGGAGGATGGCTCGTTAAGGTTTATCAGCAGTTCTGATCGTTATGTGGAATATAGCAGCTTTGACATTGTACTGATGTCTGGCAGTATACAATATATTAATGAATACGCTGAAATCATTTCTAAAATATTAGAAGCGAAACCGCGCTATATTATTTTAGATAGAATTGCAATCGGTGACAGAAGAAGGATATGCAAGGAGATAGTACCGGAAAAAATATATAAGAGCAGTTATCCTATAAGAATTTTTAGTGAGAACGACATCACCTACTTCTTTAGTCCGGATTATAAGATCGTAGAAAAGGATACTTCAAGTGTTAACGATAAAACGTTATATTTTGCAGATGGACAAGCTGATTACAGATATTATGTTTTGAGATTAGTGGAGGATGAAAGGGATGAATATGAAAAGAAAATATAGATTGATTATATGCTTTTTGCTAGGATTGGATGTATTAAGCATGTATATTATAAGATTACAGCAACATAGCATTAAGACATGGAAAAAAACGGCCGAAAAAAATATCGGTTTGTTTATGTTGATGAACCAGTGGGTCAGAGTAAAACAAGAGGGGAAAAAGTTGGATGCATATTTTATCAATAACAATTATCAGAAGATTGCTGTTTATGGAATGAGTTATATAGGTCTACGCATTATTAGAGAATTGAAGGACTCTGAAATAGAAATTGCATATGGAATTGATAAAAGAGCAGAGGAACTTTCTTCAGATTTGAAGCTTTTTACATTAGAAGACGATTTACCGGATATAGATGCGGTGGTAGTTACGTTATTATCAGAATATGATGAAGTCTATGAAGCAATATCAACTAAAGTGAATTGCCCTGTGATAGCCATAGAGGATATTTTTAATGAAGTATAGGTAATTAAAGGAGATTAGAATGGATATAAATGAGGAACTGGAAGAGATTATAAGAAAATATCAGTTAGATCATTACTATCCGCATTATAGAAATATGTATCGCGCGGAAAAAATATTGCAGAATGTCATAAAAGGGATTATACAAAGAAATGGAAAAGCGATATTTGTAGGAAATGATAAGACGGGAATAGCATTCGTTCGTAATATTTCAAAAGATTACGCTGGCATTCGATTTCTTTATTATGCTCGAAATGATATGGGATTGTCCCGATTGGAGAAAGCGGAGTGGGACAAGGACGAGGAGATATATCTTATTTCATGGTACGGAGCGGAATATGTAGAAAAATGGTTCCGTATGCATTATATACAGTATGAATGGATTTATGATATTTTTGAGAGGGAGGGATGTCTTTTTCAACGGGAGTTCTTTGCTTTTGGAAAAGAAAATTTATTAAATTGTGTTAACACAACAGAGTGGACATTTGAAAACCGGGATTATGTCGAGGCGCTTCAATGTGAATTGTATTGTCAACAGTGCAAGTATAAGAATGCCAGTCACTTGGAGACAAGACGTATTGCACTGGAGAGATGCTTGTTTATTACAATTTATATGCGGAATTTTGTTTTGGCAGAGAAATATACCAATTTGTTGTCAGAGTATGACAAGCGGTATGAGTCTCTGTGGGAAGAAATAGAAGTTCTGTTAATGAAAATAAAACAACATATAAAGCACCGAAAACAGAAAGATATCGTCCTATACTGGTTAGATGCCATTCCATATGGTGATGAAGAGAATATGCCGTATTTACAAAATATGATGGAGAAATCTGTTGTGTTTGAAAATGCATTTGCTTACATTGGATATACAAATTCTACATTGCGAGCTATGTTCTTGGGTAAAAGGGATATAGATGACGAAGTATATGGTACGACAATGATAACGCGGGACAATAGCCCGGTCATAAGACTTCTGGAAGAGCAAGGGTATCATATCAAAGTTTTTAGCGGAGGAATTAATGATAAATTCCCGATAGCTTATTCTCCGTCCAAATTCTATATGTTTCATTTTGAACCGGTATCCAGAAAACTATGGGATATGCTGGCGGAAATGTCAGCGGATGAGACAAAGACATTATGGCTCGTACATGCAATGGAAGGTCATATGCCATATCTGAATGGTAGAATCAAAGATGACTATTTTAAAGATGGCACAGACCGTAGAGAACGATACAAAGTGGCAAGACGGGAGCTGGATGAGCAACTGGCTTTTTATGATTCCTATATGGATGAAGAAGCGATTCGAATTTATATGTCTGATCACGGACAAGTCGATCCTGACACGTATCACGTGCTTTTTAATATCAAATGTAAAACATTGAAACCAAGAAAAATAGAAGGTATGTTTACGATGTTGGATTTTAATACAGTTATTGAGCAGCTTCTTGTAAGTGAGGAGGGTGAGATAAGGGAAGAAAAATTTACCAGAGAATATGTTGAAATAGGAAATTTCGACTGGTATAGCAAGGGGAACATTGAACGGCTATTTAGAAACCGGCTGGGACTACCTATGTCATGGATAGGATTGAAGGGGATTATTGATAAAGAATATATTTATCTCCATTATAAAACAGGCAAAGAATGGTTACAGAAAAGAAATGATATGCCCATAACCGGACCATTGCTGTTTTATGATTGCGAAAGTGATGTATGCGAGCAGGCTTTACTTCCGAAATATAGGCAGCTTGTAAGAGAATATCCCGAAAACATAATATTGGATGAAAAATTTCGATATTCGAGGTATATATATATTCTGTATCATAATATGTTGAAGCATAATAATATGCCTGAACGTGTCGAAACCATTAACCGTCTTGTGGAGAGTTATCCTGATAACAGCATTGGAATCCGAATGGGCGGAGTTAATTCTGCAATGCTTTATTATATTCTTACGAAAGAAAACAAAAAGAAAATATGGGGGGTTATTGATAACAGTAAAGAATGCCTCTGTAGCAGGTTACAACTGCATGTAGTCAGTTATGACCACATGGATGAGTTGCCGGCGGCTGGTATAAAAGCAGTACTGATTTCATCCTATACTCATTTAGAAATGTTAAGGGAGGAATCAAAAGCATGGCCTAAGGAGATAGACATTCTGGATATATATGATTGCTTTGATAAAAATGGAATAAGGTGCAGGGAAAATTTCTATGAATTAAAGGGAACAGATGAAGACTATGACGTAGGGTTTCCCTTTGATGAAAGTAAATGAGATTAGGCAGTAAGATGTCTGCAATCTAAGAGGAGGAATAAAGATGGATATCAATGAGGAGTTGAATGGAATCATTTTTAAATATCATTTAGATCGATGTTATCCTCATTATAAAAACATGAAAAAGGCGGAAAAGATAATAAGAAGCATGATAAATGAGATTGCGGATTGTAATAAAAAAGTACTTTTCGTAAGTGATGATAAGCTGGGGATAGCATTTATCCGTAATATTTCAAGAGACTATACAGATATTCATTTCCTCTCGTATAAGCATAATGATATGGATTTGCATCTTCTGGAGGAAGTTGATTGGGATCAGTATGAAGAAATATATCTTATTTCTTTCAATGGGGCAGAGTATGTTGAGAGATGGCTTCGGCTCCATAAGGTGCAATATGAATGGATATATGATGTATTTGAACGGGAAGGGCTTTTCCTGCAAAAGGAATTTTTTGCATTAGGGAAAGCAAATATGTTGCTGTTGATTGATCCGAGAAGAGAGCAGGTTTTCAGCAGCAGTACATATGTCGGTGCAATTCAGTGCGAGTTATATTGTCAGCAAAGTAAATATAACAGTGTTCAGGACTGCAGGACAAAGCGTATTGCATTGGAGAAGTGTTTGTTTCTGTCACTTTATATGAAAAATTTTCTTGTTGCTAAGGAATATGTTATGCTGCTTATGAAAGATGATGAGCAATATAGACATATGTGGAATGAAGTAGAGGATTTATTATGTCGGATTAAGAGTAAGATAAGCAGTAGAAAAGATGATATTGTTTTGTACTGGTTGGATGCCATACCGTATGGCGGTGAATGTGATATGCCGTATTTAAAGCATATCATGAGTGAATCCATAGTATTTGAAAATGCTTTTACTAATATTGCCTATACAAATCCGACGATGAGAGCGATGTTTCTTGGCAAAAGAGATATAGAGGATAAGGCATATGCCACTACTCATATTACGTGTGAGAATAGTCCGACGCTGCGTCTTTTGAAGGAACAAGGATATGCGGTTAAGGTTATTAGCACAAGTTTTAGTCTTAATTTTCAAGATCAAAATAGTCAAACGGATGTAGACTGGCTGCTTCCTGCATCAGTGCAGTACTGGGATGTGCTTTCAGGTATGCTCTCACAAGAGCAAAAAACATTGTGGATAGCTCATACCTTGGATGCACATGGTCCGTTTTTGAATATCAGAATGAATGATGAAAACTATGCGAACAAGGGCAAACTTCATAAACTGGCAAAGGAGGCATTGGATGAGCAGCTTGCCTTTTATGACCAAATGATATGTGGTGACGCAATTCGTATTTATATGTCAGATCATGGAAAAGATGCAATTTATAAATATCATGTATTATTTAATGTTTATCATAAATTATTACAGCCAAGGAAAATAGAAGGATTATTTTCATATTTGGATTTTGGAACGGTGTTGAAACAGTTGCTGTTAGATGGAACAATCAATGAGGAGGAATTTGAAAAAGAGTACATAGAAATAGGGAATATGGATTGCTATGATTATGAACATGTTAGAAAAGTATTTGCAAATAGAGAAGCATTGAGCTTGTATTTTTTTGGACATAAAGGAATTGTTGATAAGGAGTATATCTATATTCATTATGCAACGGGAAAGGAGTGGCTGCATAGGAGAGATGATAAAATGTTGTGTACGCCATTGCTATTTTATGATTGTGAAGATGATATATGTGCTCCAGAGCTGTTACCAAAATATAGAAAACTGGCAGGAAAATATCCTGAAGGAATGATCAATGAGGAGAAATTTAAATATTCACGATATTTATATAGACTTTATGACAATATTTTGAAGCATAATGACATGAATAAGAGGATTGATATAATCAATCAAATTCTGGCGGACTATCCGAACAAGAGTGTAGCGATCAGAATGGGAGGCATTACCTCCGCCATGCTTTACTATGTTCTTTCAAAAGAGAATAAGGGGAAGGTGTGGGGGTTTATTGATAACAATGACCGATGCCTGTGCAGCAGGCTGGGGTTGCCGATTATTTCCTCCGGACAAACAGAAGAAATAAGGGAGAATGGTGTAAAGGCAATTTTGCTTCCTTCATATACTTATCTGGCGATGATTAGGGAAGAAGCCAAATCATGGGCTGCGGAGTTTGATATTTTGGATATATATGAATGCTTTGATAGAAATGGAATAGAGTGCAGAGAGGATTTCTATAAAGTAAGCGGTACAGAAGAAGACTACGATGTTGGATTTCCTTTTGAAGAAGATAAATGTATTTATATTTAAAATGTATCTAATGAAAGGGAAGAGGTGTAGAGATGTACATTGATGAGGCGCTAAATAAAATTATCTTTGATTTTCATTTAGACAAATATTATCCGCATTATAGAAATATGTATGAAGCGGAAAAAATCTTAAAGAATATTATCGAAAATATTGTACGGAATAATAAAAGAGTAATATTTGTCGGAGACGATAAAACGGGGATTGCATTTGTCAGACATCTGTCAAAGGATTGTCCGAATATTCATTTTGTCCATTATAATCGGGATGATAGAACTCTGCACAATTTAAGTGAAATAGAATGGGATGAATATGAAGAAATCTACCTCATTTCTTATTATAAAGCAGAATATGTTGAACGCTGGTTTAGAACGAAAGGGATAAAAGCTCGATGGATTTACGATATTTTCGAAAGGGGGGGGGTATTTTTCCAAAGGGAATTTTTTGTTTTCGGAAAAGAGAATATGCTGCCGCTTGTTGATGAGAAAGTACGCACATACAGTAATAGAGGTTATGTTGAAGCAATGCAGTGTGAGCTGTATATTCAACAAAGTAAATATAGGAATACGGATGACAGTATGATAAAACGTATTGCGCTTGAAAAGTGTCTGTTTCTTGTAATTTGCATGAGAAATTTTGTGCTGGTCGAGGAATATATGTTATTACTTTCGGAAGAAGATAAACAGTATATTTATCTCTGGAAGAAAATATCTGATTTATTAGCTGAAATAAGGGCGAAGGTACATAATAGAAAACAAAGAGATATTGTTTTATACTGGCTGGACTGTATGTCTTATGGTGATGAATCAGATATAAAGTATTTGACGAATATCATGAAGGATTCAGTAGTATTCGAAGAGGCCTATACAAATGTAGGATATACCATTTCAACGCTGAGGGCTATGTTTCTTGGTAAAAGAGATATAGATGACAGAGGATATCGCATTTCACAAATTACACGGAATAATAGTTCAGTTATCCAGTATTTAGAAGAGAGGGGATACCGTATCAAAATTTATAGCGGCATACTTGACGAGAATTTTCCGGCTGAATATTCTTCTGAACAATTTTATTTGATTCATCTTGAACCATTTTCCAAAAAATTATGGGATATGATGTCTGATATGCTGCAGGAAGAACAGAAGACGTTATATATCGTACATGCTATGGAGACACATGGCCCATATTTAAGCAGTAGAATATGTGATGCGAACATAAAAGATAATAATGAACGATATAGATTAGCTAGGCAGGAAATAGATGAACAGCTTGGATTTTATGATGCAATGGTGAATCGGGGTGCATTTCGTATCTACATGTCAGATCATGGGAGAAGTCAGGTGGCGTTGGAGCGGTATCACATTCTATTTGCTGTTTATCATGAGACATTAGAAGCAAAAAAGATAGAAGAAATGTTCTCATTATTGGATTTTGAAAAAGTATTGAGACAGATTATTCAGGATGGTAAGATAGAGGAGCACGAGTTACGAAGAGAGTATGTTGAAATAGGAAACTTAGATTGGTATAACAAAGAATTTATCATAAAATTATTTGAAAAGAAAACAGATTTGTCTATGATATTTTTTGGGATGAAAGGAATTATTGATAAACAGAATGTTTATCTGCACTATAGAACGGGACAAGAATGGCTGCAAAGAAGAGAAGATGCGGCATTGAGTGCGCCGGTACTGTTTTATATAGGTCAAGATGATATATGTGAGCCGACGCTGCTTATGAAGTATCGGAAATTGGCAGGGGAATATCCGGACGATATTGTAAATGATGAGAAGTTCATATATTCTCATTATGTATATGCTTTGTACAACAATATGTTACAGCATAATAATATGAACAGGCGAGTTGATGTGATCAATCAGCTCCTGAATGATTATCCTGAACAAAGTATTGCGATCAGGATGGGCGGCAATACTTCCATGGTGTTGTATCAGATTCTTTCGAAGGAAAATAGAAGAAAGATTTGGGGATTTGTTGACAGTAATGAAATATGCCTATGCAGTAGACTATCTTTGCCGATTCTTTCCGTGGATCAGATAGATAGATTAAGCAACATAGGAATAAAAGCAATTTTGATGCCTTCGTATCTGCATTCCCAAATGCTTAGAAAAGAATCGGAAATGTATCCTGAGGATATTGATGTTCTGGATATATATGATTGTCTGAACAGAAATGGGATAGAGTGCAGAAGTGAGTTCTATAAAGTAAGTGGTACAGAAGAAGACTATGATGTTGGATTTCCTGTTGATATCTAGGTGCCAAGCATTCTTATTGAAAATGTAGTGGGAGATGGGGAAATGATAAAGTATACCAAAGCGGCAATGCTGCAATATCTAAAATCAAATATACCGGGCATTCATATTCTGCCTGTTTTGGTGGTAAAAAGCGTTGATTTTTATAAAAATCCTCAGGAAACCATTGACTCTGTCTTAAAGTTTGCACAGAATCGATTACTGATCGTACGTTCCTCCTCGACGGCAGAGGATACGGATTTATATTCCAATGCGGGCAAGTTTGAATCAATTCTCAATGTCAGACCGGAATATGAAGCTGTTAAGGATGCGATTGAAAAGGTTTATCATTCTTATGATACGGATGAGAATGAAGAGATACTGATTCAACCGATGTTACGTAATATCAGGAAATCAGGCGTTGTCTTTACGGCGGATATGGACACCTTCGCAGATTATTACACTGTGAACTATTATGAGGGCGACGATTCAGCAGCGGTTACGGGTGGAAGTTCCGATGCATTGAAAACTTATGTCAGGTATAAACATTCCGAGGTTCCCATTTGTGATGAAGACATGAGAAATCTTCTGAATGATTGTGTCCACATAGAGCAGTTTCTGAATGATTCGGCGTTGGATATTGAGTTTGCCATTGACCAAACGGGAACTGTCTATATTCTGCAAGTACGTCCGATTGCACGCGGTCAGAAGTGTTGTGACGAGAAAGTTGATTTATCGCCTGCGCTGAGCAGAATTTATAAAAAGGCGCAAAAGCTGTCGGCAAGACATCCTTTTCTGCTTGGGGACACGACCTGCTTCGGTGTCATGCCTGATTGGAATCCGGCGGAAATATTGGGGGTCAGACCGAAGAAGCTGTCTATTTCTTTATATAAGGAATTAATCACAGACAATATATGGGCACATCAGAGATATGATTACGGGTATCGTGACTTAACGATGCATCCGCTAATGATATCTTTCTGCGGTGTGCCTTATATAGACACGAGGATTACATTTAATTCATTTGTGCCGCAGAGGTTGAATGAGAAAATAGCGGAGAAGCTTGTTAACTATTATCTTGATAAACTTTCTAAGTATCCGGCATATCATGATAAGATTGAGTTTGAAATCGTTTTTTCATGCTACTATCTGGGGATTCATGATAAATTGAAAGAATTGCTTGCGCATGGGTTCAATGAGAATGAAATTACCAGAATTGAATTTTCACTGCTTGAATTGACGAATGACATTATCAGTCCTGACAGTGGGCTTTACAAGAAAGATATTCAAAAAATCAGGATTTTGGAACAGAATTATGACAAGATTGTCATGTCTGACATTTCTCTTGTGGACAAGATATATTGGCTGATTGAGGAGTGCAAGGCATATGGAACATTGCCGTTTGCGGGAGTAGCCAGAGCAGGGTTTATTGCAGTTCAGTTCTTGCGGTCGTTTGTCAGTATCGGTATCATCAGTCAGGAAGAATACGATGCCTATATGAATTCATTGGATACGGTCAATAAGAAAATGAATCGCGACTTGCGTAAGGTGGACAGAGGCGAACTGGATAAGAATGCTTTCCTTGAAAGATATGGGCATATCCGTCCCGGTACATACGATATTATGTCAAAGCGGTATGATGAAGCCTTTGACGAATACTTCGAGAAGGGAATCTCTTTGGATAGGGAGGAGACCGAGAACGATTTTTCCTTTACGGAAGAGCAGATGTCCCGTATCCAGACAGAAATGGAGCAGAACGGGCTGCTGATTACCGCGGAGGAGTTATTGGTTTTCATTAAAGAATCTATTGAAGGAAGAGAGTATCTGAAATTTGTCTTCACAAAATCTGTGAGCAAGATTTTACAATTAATAGAAGAGCTGGGAGTGAGGGCGGATATTTGTAAGGAGGATATGGCGTATCTGGATATATCGGTGGTCAAGCAGTTGTATGTGGATTTGTATACCGGAGATATCAGCACTGTTTTCAAAGAAAATATCGAGCATAACAAAATCCAGTATCAGAGCGCGGTACAGCTTAAACTGCCAAGTATGATTGTGGAACCGGACGACGTCTATTCATTCTGGCTGCTAAGTGAGGAGCCGAATTTCATCACGCAGAAGAGTGTTACCGCAGACACGGTGGTGCTGGAATCAAAAATTGACTCTGCCAAGTTAGAGGGAAACATTATCTTTATCCGGGCGGCGGATCCGGGTTATGATTTCCTATTCTCGAAGGGCATCGGTGGTCTGGTGACGCAGTTCGGAGGGGCTAATTCCCATATGGCGATACGGTGTGCAGAACTGGGGATTCCTGCGATAATCGGCGTGGGAGAAAAGAATTATATGGAATGGAGCCGATGCAGCAGAATGACGATAGATTGTTTGAAGAAACAGGTGGTAAAAATAAAATAGCAGCAGGGGAATATAGTATGAAAAAAAACTTTATGATGTATATGGTCGGAAGAAGTGGAAGCGGTAAGACGACGATTGCTAATGCATTAGAAGAAGAACTACGAAAAAAAGGAATACAACAGTTACAGGTGATTGACGGTGATGTGATCAGGCAGCAGTTTGGAGATATTTTTGGCTATACGTATGAGGAGCGGATGAAATGTAACTGTGCCGTCCGCGTTGTTGTGAAATATTTATTGGAGAATCGTATTTCCGTAATCCTTGCACAGGTGGCGTCCTATGAGGAGATGCGTAAGAAGGTGCGGGAGGCTTTTTCCAAAGAGTATATAGAAGTATATGTGAAATGTTCCTATGAAGAATGTGCAAGAAGAGATGTAAAGGGATATTACAAGAAGCAGCAGAATGGTGAAATGGAAAACTTAAACGGGGCGAATGATACTTATGAGATTCCGCAAAATAGCGACATAATAATTGATACGGAGAAAGAAACCGTATCAGAAGCGGTACAGAGGATAATTGCTTATCTGGAGGAGAATGGTTATGGCATATGAATATGTGACGGATAACAATCTATATCAGAAACAGACTTATATGTACAGCGAATACAGAGGGAGAGAGTTTCTAAAGGATTATCTGGACTCAAGACACCAGTATGTAGACAGTATAAAGTATAAGAACGACGAAAGCGAATCCGTATCGCGTGAAGAAGGGGTGGCGGATCCGGTGCAAAGCAATCTGCTGCTGATCCTTCGTAAATTAGAGTCAGGGGAATATGACAGAGAACTTACAGACAGGATGAATGCGTATACGAAAAGCTTCGAAGTGCGTAAGAGAATTTATTCTGGTTATGACAGCCGGTGGAAACCTGTGGAGGGTGCCGGATTTGAAAACTATCTAAGCTATCTTTTGTTTGCAGACTGTTTATTGCATATGTACGAGAATACAGGGTGTTTGAAATATTTCAGTTGTTTGTTGAAAGTGGATGATACGATGCTGTCTGTAAGTGGTCATTTGTCTGGAAATCTCACAGGGTATTTGAGAACGATTATTGTTCGAGAACTGGAGATTTTTGAGCAGTTGCTGTGTAAAAACGAAATCGATTTGGGGGTAACGGGATGATATTAGAAGAATTTGCATTGCTGGCATCCGACACAGCCCGGACGAAAGCATATCTGCAGGCGATGATACGTGATAACAAATTGCCGGGTCTGTGCGTCGTCTATTCGGATGATATTTCCGGAATGAAAGAAGAGGCGGAGAAATACCAGAGAAGCGTAGAAGCGGAGAAATACTTTGACAGGAATATTCCGATTCTATTTTCTCTGAATGAGGCAGGGATTTCTTATCTGCTGCTTGAGAATAAAGATATTAATTCCGAGCAAATGAAGGATGTCCTCTTGGGTCTCAAGCAGAAATATCTGATCTATTCTGGATATGGCGGCTATATATTGAAAGAGCATTTATTTCACATGGATAAGAAATTCATTCATGTGCATGCCGGCATTCTGCCACAGTATAGAGGAAGTACGACTGCATATTATAGTTTCCTTCAGGAGAAAGAGTTCGGTGCAACTGCGATTTTTCTAAGCGAGGGGATTGATGAGGGCGAGATGATCGTGCAGGAAACTTTTCCGGTGCCGGAAGAGCCGGTGAATATTGATTACATTTATGAACCGTATATTCGCTCGCGGGTATTGCTTAAAGCGATAGGGAAGTACCTGCAAAATGGTGAACTGGTAAGCGGTAGGCAGCCTTCGGAGGGAGCGGAGACATATTATATTATTCATCCACTCTTAAAACATCTGGCGATCATGGGAATTGAGAAGACGATAGGAAGGAGGATATTGTGAGAACAGTCATATATACGCAGCGGGTAGAGGTGATAGAAAGTTATCAGGAGCGAAGGGACTGTGCAGACCAGAGGATAGCGGATTTTATTTGTGCCTGCGGTTTTCTGCCGATTCCGCTGCCGAACAGAGCAGAACAGGCGGAACGGATAATAGAGGCGGTTCATCCGGCAGGAATCATCTTGACAGGCGGCAACAGCCTGACGGCTTACGGAGGCAATGCACCGGAACGGGATGCTATGGATAAGGCACTGATTGAGCTTGCCATTCGCTATAAGATACCACTTTACGGTTTTTGCAGAGGAATGCAGTCGATTCTTGCTTATTATGGGAATGAATTAGTGAATGTGGAAGGTCATGTAGCGGTGAGGCATTTCGTACATGCCGGACAGGAGGACTATGAAGTGAACAGTTATCATAATCAGGCGTGTAGGGAATTGAGGGAAGACTGCAGACTAATGATAACGGCGCAGGCAGCGGATGGAGTGATTGAAGCGGTTCGGCATGAGAGCCTTCCGATTGTGGGAACCATGTGGCATCCGGAGCGGGAAGAAACTTATGTGCAGAAAGATATAATCAGGGTAACAGAGTTGTTTGTAAATGCAGACAATTAAGTGATTGAGAAAGAAGATTACACAAAAAAATTATAAAGAATGGAGAGATTAAAAAATGGACAATCAAAAATACTATGGATGTGAAAATCCGGAATCGGTAAGCTACTTGGAATTTGGGTCAATCAATCTAGTGAAAGGCGAAAAGAAAATATGGGGATACTGGCAGGATCAGATTGCCTATGATTTATACATGTTTGCCAGATATTCAAGGGATTTATTTGCATTTAGAAAGTTTTTCGGTGAAAAAGAAAAGTCAGTGGAAAAATTGAATGAATATGTATTACGCTCAGCGCATAATAAGCTGATGGATTATATTTTCAAATACGCAGGGATACTTGCTATTTCCAACCGGGAGGGAGTAATTTGTGAAAATGGAAGTTCTCTATATGGTTGGATTGATGAGGCAATAGCCTGCGACTATGTATTTCGTGGAGGAAAGAATATAGCAAGAATTCAGGAACTTGAATATGTAGGAAGTGATATATCTGAACTGATGAATGAAGGCGCTGAGAGTTTTCACAGCAATGTGAAGATGAGTTTTACGACAGAAGACACAATAGACGGGGTCATAACAGATATACATAATAAGATGATGAAGAAAATTGCACTTTTTTACGGATTAAGTGTGAGTGTACGTTATGCCGTAAGAAAAGCGGAAGATTTAGTTAAAGCGGCGGATTTGTCTGAACTGACTATGTATAACAGATTAAGTCTTACATATGATGACCGGACTCTAGTGTCGGTATATGGAACAGGTAAGAGTGTTTACATTGTATCTCTTCCTAAGTTAGTTGAAGGATTGAAGGCAAAAGGAATTTACGCGAAATACTGTACTGCCAATATGCAGCATGGGAAAGACGGCGAGAATACCGTCAGGGCGTCTATTATCACATCTAAATCTGAAGAGGTATTAAATACATTTATATCGGCGTACGAAGAATGCATTGAAAAGAGTATTCAGATACCGGGTGTCGAGAGAGGGGAATGGAAAGACTTAGAGGAGCTGCTGTAACATCAGAAAGAGAAAATAAGGGAGATAAGAACATGAAAGCAATTATTCTGGCAGCAGGACAGGGAACAAGATTAAAGAAGTATACGGAGAACTTACCGAAAGGAATGCTTTCCTTTATGGGGCAGACGATTATTGAACGCCAGATAGAGATGTATCGAAAGTGTGGATTAGACAATATCATCGTAGTCCGTGGATTTGCTGCAGACAAAATAGAGTATGAAGGAGTTACCTATTATACGAATGAGGATTACGCCAATACGAATATGGTAGAGTCTTTGATAGCGGCGAAGTCAGAGTTTGACGATGATGTTATTGTCAGTTATTCTGATATCTTATTTGAAGAGGATATGCTGAAAGCGATGATGAAGTCGGAAGCGGATTTTGCAGTTGCGGTAGATGATAACTGGAAAATATATTGGGAGAAGCGTTACGGCAAGGTGGATTTTGACACGGAGAGCCTCGCTTTGGACGAAAATGATAACATTGTTGAATTGGGACTGGAAAGCCCGAAACTGGAGGACATTGATGCAAGATATGTCGGTCTGCTGAAATTCTCCAAAACCGGATTGGAACATATTCAGGCTATTATGAATGCGGCATATGCCGATTATGAAGATAAACCGTGGCAGCAGTCGGGTAAGACGGTGCGTAAGGCATATATGACGGATTTGCTGCAGGCGGTCATTGAATCCGGTCGCCCCGTAAAGGCGGAAAGATTTAATCACGGCTGGATCGAATTTGATACGAACGAAGACTATGAGAATGCGTGCAGATGGGTCGAAGACGGAAGTATTAATGATGTGATAAGGCTGTAGAGAGAATATATTTGGCAGTTCTAATCGCATATTTAGTTGTAATGAATGCGCCATTTAGCGGCAAGAGAGCGTGGCAGAGTGTCAGAAGATATAGTCGATTATATTATGGAACATAAAGACTTGAGGATAGCTATACGCATGATACAGCAACGGAAAGTTAGTGAAGAGTTCTGGGCGGAATGCATCAAGAAAATGGAATAGGGCATTATACTAAATGTTGTATCTGTATGCAAAGTTCTGTAATATCTAGCGATTGCCTGTGTGGAAGTGAATGTGATAAAATATAGTTTAACCGCCATTTTATTATTGTTTATTAGTGGCAAGGACGGTAGAGTGTAGTCATCGATTAGAGAGCAGACAGAAGGATAGCTGATGTAATGGAAGAGGAAGAATTGAAGGCTTTGAAGTACTGCTTGCAGTTTTCGAAGAAGGCATATGAACAGGAGACAGAACGTCAAAGGCATGCAATGGGTAAAGCAGATTATTTGCTTAAATATTTGACGTTGCTGATGACTGCCTTCAATATTACGATATCTGTGGTTTCTAAGATGAGCAGCGTTCATATCGTCGGGGTTGTCTTTTGGGGGCTATATATGCCGATGCTGTTATCGGGGATACTAGGTATTATTAGTACCTTGATGATTCAGAAGCCGAGAAAGATAATGAGATTTCCTTCGGGGAAGGAAGAACTGCTAAAGGTACAACGTAATCCTTCGGAATATGACACGGAGTGCAAGCGGATTTATCAGGAAATACTTCGGGTAGATAAAATTTGTGACAGACTAAAAGAAAATAATGATAAAGCAATGAAATGGATTATGACAGGATATATATGCATGGTGGTAATGATTGTTGCTTTTGGAACTTTTATTACTTATGTGATGTGTTTGTCTTAGACAATTAGACTTGTGGAGAAGAGTTATGCAAGATACCAAAGCAAAGGAACAGAATGCTGAAGAAGAGCAGAACGGTCATGATAAGCCGATTTTTCCATTTATTGAGGACTGTACAATCGAGGAAGACTACGAGCAGATTGAGATGGAAGAGGCATATCAAGGGTTTTAGTAAGATACGACGAATATATTAGGAGGCAGCTATGACACAGGCGCAGTTACAGGAAGAACAAATTTATCAGCAATTAAAAAAGTGTATGGATGAGTATAACTCCGATTTTGAAGGCGCTCTTAGACGTTCTGAGGAAATTGCGGAAGATGAGAGAAAGCGAGCAGAGCGGGCGAGCAGAGATTGGGAAGCGCTGGAAAGGTTTGGTTTGATTTTATGAAAAATGATGAAATATTCCAAAGCGGGTTTCAAGGATTCTGTTCAGGCAATCTTGCCCGCGCGATTCAACTGGCGTTTCCGTCGATGTTTCCTGACTTAGCCCAACTTAGAGAAGAAATTGATAAGGTTATTTTTCCGAGATTAGATTTTATGGTGGGAAGTGAAGAGAACGCATTTTCCTTTTTGTTTGAAGCACGCTATGTGGAAACAGAATGGAAAGATATGGTTGGTATGCACTATATCAACACGTCTTATGAAGTTGAAAATACTGTAATGAGAATCCATCTTTTTAAAAAGAAAAAGGTGAGTGAGAAGCATTATAGGGGATGTTTTACGATGAGGACAATCAATGAGGCGCGTATTATGCTTTCCTATATTTATCCTAATTGGAAATATGTGGCTTACCATGGCAGTGCATTGAATGTGATGACTTACCAGAAAAAAGTGCATCTTTATGGAAAGGAAATCACATTTTGTACATATCCTCTTTTTGCACAAGATAATACCGTGGTGGCATGCGCACAGGCATGTCTTGTTTCTATGTCTAAGTATTTGCATTCACAATATGATTATGCGAAAATACAGATTAGAAATATTAATGACTCGTATCACTCAAATAAAACTAAAGTATATCCATCTTCCGGACTTTTATCGACACAGATGCTTGAGATACTATCCAGTTACAATATACCTTGCGGATATCAAGTGTATCATGAACAGGAGGAATTCAAAGAATACATTGATTATTGTATAGAAAGTGCAATTCCGGTACTGGTAGGGATTCATGTGCAGGAAGAGAATGTCAATACCTCTGCAAAGGGTAAAGGAAGGAAAAATATATGCGAAAATAAGATTGGCAGACATGTGGTACAGATTATTGGACATTCTGACGTGAATATAGAGAAAAGGTATGTTGTATATGACGACTCGGGATATTATCTGAGACACTTAGGAGAAGAGGGGTTCGTAAGATGTGTGCCGTGGGAAACTTTACGCGATAGTTTGCAACGGGACAAAAGCTTTATCATTTATCCTATTCATGAAAAAGTATATATTTTGTATGATAACTTTAAAAAGCATGTGGATGATATGCTGTGTAGATACCGACGGGATGGTGTGACTACGGATGGAATCGTAGAACGGGAAGGAAGGGCATTGCTTGTAGATAATAGGGTGGTAAAGCAGTTTCTACGTGAACAAATGGTAGATGCTCATGAGATAAATGTGAATGTTCAGGAGGAGGCGCGGCGAATTCTTGGTATGGACATGCCGCATTATCTTTGGTGCTATGAATATTATACGCCTATGGGCAAAGCGTTGTTTATTGCGGATCCCACATATATCAGAAGCACAACCAAAAGCATTTTTTTGAATAAAGAACCTTTAATCAGCAGAGGTCAGATTAGTTTATTACGATATGATGATTAAGAAGGTGATATGATGAAAACAAACCCAGAAAGGACACCCGCATGAACATAGCCCTAATCTTAGCCGGCGGAACAGATCCGGATTTCCAGATGAGCGTTCCCAAACAATTTGTAAACGTTTTCAACCGCCCGGTCATTACATATACATTAGAGAAATTTCAGAATCATAAGGATATTGACGCCATTATGGTGGCATGTCTGGACGGCTGGCAGGAAATGGTGAAAACCTATGCCAAGCAGTTTAACATTGACAAGCTGAAATGGGTGATATCCGGCGGTAAAGACGGACAGGCTTCTGCGGGCAACGGAATCATGGCACTGCGAAAAGAATGCAGGGATGACGACGTGATTATCGTGCATGATGCAATCAGACCGCTTGTATCGGAGGAAATCATTACGGACAGCATCAAGGTATGCAGGCAGCATGATATGGGAGTTGCCGCAATGAGGACCATGGACACCATCATGCATACTAAAGATGGAAAGGTCGGGACGAGCAGTATTTCACGTTATTCCGTCATCCGAATCCAAACTCCGCAGGCATATCGGATGGATAGATTGGCGGATATCCAAGCCAAAGCTATAGAAGCCGGTATTATAGGACAGGTAGACATGAGCAGTGTTGTTTCCAAGTTAGGAGAGCCGGTTTACTTTTCTAAAGGTTCCGAATTTAACATGAAGATTAACACGGTGGAAGACGTGGAAATTTTCAAGGCACTGTACAAGATGCAGCAGGACAAGGAGAAAGAAGAAAATAGAGAATGAATGTAGCAGTGTTACTGGCGGGAGGAAGCGGTTCCAGAACGGAGCAGGACGTCCCGAAGCAGTTTATGAATGTTTATGATAAACCTATTATGATATATACATTGGAGGCATTCCAACAGCATCCGGACATCGACAGCATCATAGTGGCATGTCTGGACGGCTGGCAGACGATTCTTGAGGCATATGCAAAGGAAGCCGGCATTACGAAAATACAGTATATCGTAAAGGGCGGAGAGAACGGGCAGGAATCAGCCAGAAACGCATTAGATGCGCTTAAAGGAATCTGCAAAGAGGATGATATTGTTATTATTCATGACGCCGTCCGCCCGATGGTTTCTGCAGAGATTATATCCGATTGCATCGTGAAATGCAGGAAGTACGGTTCCGGACTTGCAGCCGTGAGATGTCAGGAAACGATTGTCAGGACGCAGGATGGAGTGAAAGGCGATGCATACGTTAAGCGGAAGGGTATCATGCGCGTGCAGACACCGCAGGCTTACCGATACGGGAAGGCGTTTCATGCGCATGAAGAGGCGCTTAAACAGGGGATTTACGACGTCGTCTATACGAATATATTAATGCTGGATATGGGAGAGACATTGTATTTTTCTAAAGGCTCCGAGAAAAACATTAAGATAACAACTATGGAGGATGTAGAGATATTTAAAGCATTGTATCGTGTGAAGAAAGAAGATTGGGTAAAATAATCGCAATTTCTGCCGATATAATATATAGTGCTGTGTGTGAAAATGGCACGAGAGGGGAAAACGGTTCGATGCGCAGGTGTCAGAAGCTTCAGATGTTACTAGATATTTCCGGTCTGCATATGATACATCAGCAGAACAAAGGGAAATTGCTGCAAAAAGAATACCAGTCTATTCTTGATGCGCTGGCTGATTGTCAGAGAATTGCTATCGAGATAGGGGAGAGCATTGAACAGACAGAAGGTGAAGACAAAGAAATAGACGCCGTTCGATTTCTGGAACAATATTGTGAGACTCTTTATCAAGTGAGTCTGCAGTTGGAAGAGATTTCGGCGGAAGATTTATATGGGACACTGGAAGAAGCACTGCGCTTTGTGGAAGAGGCAATTGTTGTAATGCCCGTAAGGAAAGAAATTGTTTTTCTGCCATACAAAGCGAGTATGTGGGACTCTTTGGAAAGTGTCTATTTTGCTGCCGCACGGGACGAGAACTGCGATGCCTATGTAGTGCCGATTCCGTATTATGACAGAAAAGCGGATGGAGGCCTTGGGGAAATGCATTATGAGGGCGGTGAATATCCGAAGAATATCCCCATCACTCATTACGAAGAATATCATCTGGAAGAAAGACATCCGGATGCAATCTATATTCACAATCCCTATGATGGTAATAACTATGTCACATGCGTACCGGAGAGGTACTTTGCCAGCAGGCTTAGGAATTATACTGATCAGTTGGTATACATTCCGTACTTTGTTTTGGATGAAATCAAACCGGATGACCATGAGAAAATCGAGAAATTTAAAAATTTGTGTCTTATGCCGGGCGTAATTTACGCGCATAAAGTCATTGTTCAGTCGGAAAACATGCGCCAGATTTATATCAATGAATTTCTGAAAAACGCGGAATGGCTCACAGATTACATGGGCTATTTCGACCGAAAGAAGCTGGAGGATAAAATACTGGCGCTTGGTTCGCCGAAATTTGACAGAGTACGCAACACGAATAGAGATACGCTGGAGGTTCCGGATGAATGGCTAAGGCTTATTGAGAAGCCTGACGGAACATGGAAGAAGATTATTCTGTATAATACAAGTGTCAACGCTTTTTTTCAGTATAATGAGAAGATGATTACGAAAATAAAATCTGTTTTTGTAAAGTTCAAGGAGGCGCAGGAGAATGCAGTACTTCTCTGGCGTCCCCATCCGCTTATATCCGGCACGCTGCGGACTTTAAGACCGCAGCTTTTGGCGGAGTATGAGCAGCTCGTAGAGGAATACCGGAAGGAAGGATATGGTATCTACGATGACACCGCCGATGTTGATAGGGCAATCGTATTAAGCGATGCTTATTTCGGAGACTATAGCAGCTTGGTGCAGTTATATCAGGCGACAGGGAAACCGGTAATGATAGAAGACGTGGAAGTGCTGTAGAGAGGTCTGGCATGGATAATACATATATGCAAGAACTATTTGAGAAATTAGACAATACTGAGATTTGGTATGGCATGAAGCATAAATGCGTGAATTATGATGCCGGTATCAAATTTTTGGTGGATATATTTACGGAGCATAAGGAAAGGCAGGCATGGCTCTTTTTTATAGGGAATGGAGGAAGTTCCGCTATAGCAAGCCATATGACTGCAGATTATATGAAAAACGGCGGGATGAATACATACAGCTTGTATGATAACGCGGTTACGACTTGTATGGGGAATGATTACGGATATGAGGCTATCTTTTCAAGACCCATGGAATTTCTGGTAAAAAGGGGCGATCTTGTGGTGGCAATCAGCAGCTCCGGTAATTCACCCAATATTATAGCGGCGATAGAGACTGCCAAGGAGAAGGGCGCATCGGTGGTTACTTTTACGGGATTTTCCGCGGATAATCAGACAAGGCAGTTGGGCGATATCAATGTATATGTGCCCTGTGAAAAATATGGTATTGTGGAGTCTATCCATAACATGATCCTTCAACAGGTAGTAGATATGATTATGGAGAGAGACGGAGTAAAATTATAATATGGATGCGAAGGCAAAGAAACCCGCTGTGTTTTTAGACCGGGACGGAGTATTGACGGAAGAAAACGGGTATATTACCTCACCGGAAAAATTAAAGATATTTCCCTATGCCGAGGAGTCTGTCCGTAAGATACGGCAGAAAGGTTATTATACAATTGTGATTACGAATCAAAGTGGTGTGGCAAGAGGCTTGTTTACAGAGAAGGCGTTACAAGAGATGAATGAATACTTGATGAAGCAGACGCATGTAGATGCCATTTTCTATTGTCCCCATCATCCGGGCGGAAAAGTCGAAAAGTATACAAAAGAATGTGCCTGCCGGAAACCAAGAACAGGAATGTTTGAGGCAGCTTGCAGAGAATTCGCAATTGATATGTCCAACTCTTACATGATAGGAGACCGGGCAGGGGATATTTTTGCGGGACAAAGTGCGGGCGTAAGGACGATATTGTTAGAATCCGGTTATGGAACGGGAGGATTGGAAGCCGAGGTTACGCCGGATAACATCATGCAGGATTTGCGTGAGGCGGCGATGTATCTGCCGGATGCTACAGAACATTTACAGAATAAGACAGCAGAAAGGATATAATCAACATGATTTCATTAGTAACAGGCGGATGTGGATTTATCGGTTCCCATATGGTGGACCGGCTGCTTGCAGAAGGGCATACGGTTAAAGTGATTGATAACTGGACGACGGGAAGACCGGAGAATCTGGAACACCAGAAGGATAACCCGAAGCTGACCGTATATCATATGGACATCAGAAATAAAGAGGAGATTGAGCCTGTTTTTCAGGGGGCGGACTATGTGTTCCACTTCGCGGCGCTGGCGGATATCGTACCTTCCATCCAAAGACCATGGGATTATTATTCTTCCAATGTTTTAGGAACCTATAATGTAGTGGAGTGTGCGAAGAATGCAGGCATTCGGAAACTGGTGTATGCGGCATCTTCGTCCTGCTACGGAATACCGGATGCATACCCGACGAAAGAAACAGCCGAGATTAGACCGCAGTATCCGTATGCACTGACTAAACGGCTGGGGGAAGAGACGGTTCTGCATTGGGGACAGGTATACGGACTTCCCGTAGTGACGTTGCGGCTTTTTAATGTATATGGAACGCGCTCCAGAACATCCGGTACATACGGTGCGGTGTTTGGCGTATTTTTAGCGCAGAAGCTTGCCGGGAAGCCTTTTACGGTAGTGGGCGACGGTACGCAGACGAGGGATTTTACATATGTGACGGACATCGCGGATGCTTTTTACACGGCGGCAATGTCGGATGTGGTACAGGATACGTTCAATGTGGGAAGCGGCGGAACATATTCGGTCAACCGTCTTTGTGAGCTGCTGGGCGGCGAGATTACGCATATCCCCAAGAGACCGGGCGAGCCGGACTGTACTTTTGCGGACACGACGAAGATTGAGAAGGCGCTCGGCTGGAAGGCGAAGGTAAGCTTTGAAGAAGGTGTAGGGAAAGTGCTTGACAATATAGACTACTGGAGAGAAGCTCCGGTCTGGACACCGGACAGCATCGGTGAGGCGACGGAAGATTGGTTTAAGTATTTGGGGAGATAAGAAATGCTTATTGTTAGATTGACTACGGGATTAGGCAACCAAATGTATGAATATATGGCTGGGTATGCACTGGCAAAGGAACTGCATCAAGAGCTGGTGCTGGACATAGAGAACTGTACGCGTTCTGCATATGGGTATTTGCTTGATCATTTCAATATACCTGCATGCAGGAAGATTATTTACGCACAGGACAGTATCGGCGGAGGAGACGACGAGTTCTATGACAGAACATTGGATCTTTGGGACGATATGGTAATTCTTGTACAGTCAGAGGAACAGAAAGAAGGATATGAAGATAATGATAGAATGGTTGTGTATTCTGACTGGAAGATGACAGAAGAATTAAGAGATTGCAAGAATTTATATATGTATGGGTACTTTCTGGGGAAAAATAAATATTTTAAAAATTATTGGGAGGAATTAAAAGCCCTTTTTACGTTAAAAGAAGAAAATGAGGATGTAAGAGATTTCAGGAAATTGATTCAGAGAAGAACTTCCGTAGGAATACATATCCGCAGAGGAGACATCTTGTTGATGGATTGGTTTTGCAAAGCGGAAGATGATTACTATAGGGCAGCAATAGAATGCTGTAGAGAATTATATGGCGATTGCGTGTTCTGCGTTTTTTCGGATGATATTGAGTATGCGAAAAAGATGCTGGGAGCAGATGAAAATATTTACTATGTCCACTATGATGGTTATGATGATGCTTCCGTGAATGAGTTTTACTGCCTGTCTTTATGTGACCACAGGATTTTGACAGCTTTAAGTACATTTGGACTATTGGCTGATGAACTGCATCAGGGGAGCGGAAGTCATTCTTTTATGTGGGACACGGATGAGTCAACCAAGGGCATTCCGCTGGAGAAAAAAAGTGGAAACAAAAGAATCCTTTTGAATAAAGAGGATATTCGAAGATACAGCACAAGATATCAGATGATTCATGAAGAGATGGCGCCGCCGGATGCAGGATTGCCTTATCAAAGATTTAAGAGACTAGTAGAAGAAAACAGAAATCACGAGGCGCTGCAAGCGGCATTTTGCCTATATCATGACAAGAAGGGCGGCGTAGAGTTTGGATTGTATCTGGCAAGAGCGCTGATGTGGATTGGCGCATATGAAGAGGCTGTGGTAGAATTGGCAAAGCTGTCGCAGGATGCGGTGAAGCAGTTTTTTAGTGATTTGATATTAGACGAGTCAAAGAAAAAACAGTTAGCCAGTCTGTATGAAGGGATAGGAATACAAGTAAAAAAACATTTTATTATCGTATTGGCTAAAGAAGTGACGCCGGCTTATGAAACGTGCGGATTATTTGATTTGGCAATTGTTTTGTCGCATATAGGTCATGATGTCACCATAGTATACGATACGATCGATGCAGGAAAGTATTATTTTCAGCAAAGTAATATGCTCCACAATGCCAGAGGCATTAATATGGAGTGTTTTCATGTAGAAAAGGAGACTGTGATTAATTCCGGGATATGTGATTTCTATAATGGCTTTGAAGAGGATGAATTGATCATTATTTCTGAGGATAAGAGCTTCTTCGATAGAAGCGGTTGCAGTAAAAAATTGCAGTTTATTATATCTGATGAGGAATATGGTTCCGAGGAATTATTTGACAAAGCGGATTATATTTTGACACAGCAGAAGGAGCTGGCGGAGGATAACAGTAAATATATTTATTGGCAGGAGCAAAATATTCAGGGTCAATACGTACTGATATCTTTCCCGTGGGAATACGGATACGGACAACGGTTGAATCGAAGAATGATTAAGATGGCGGAAGCATTGTTAAAGTCTGTCGCAAATAGACATGATGAAGAAGGTAGTGAACAATAATGAGAACCTATACAAATACTGACTTGGAAGAATATTTGAAAAATGATTGGATTAAGGATTTCATCAATCATCATATTGATGACCGGGAAAGGGAAATTCGCACAAACCAGTGGCTGTCAAATATGGATAATAAGAGACTTATCTATGCAGATGTTTACGGCGATATATTGCGTGAGAAATCCTCCAAGAAAGTATTAGATGTGGGAGGAGGCTACAATTCGCTTACTAAGGTGCTGGCAGCTAATTCACAGTACACATTATTAGATTTCATGGCACATGGAGGAGAGGACTATCTTAGAGAGATATCAGGCAAATATCATATTCACTGGATGGAACAAGACTGGTATGACATGAAAGAAACGGCTGCTTACGATGTGATAATAGCAAATGATATTTTCCCTGATGTGGATCAGAGAATGGAACTGTTTATTGACAAGATGCTTCCGCATTGCCACGAATTAAGGCTGGTGGTGACATATTATAACACGCCATGCTTTTATACGACTAAGAGAGTGGATGATTCTGAAATCATGACTTTCTTGTCATGGGACGGTGAGATAACCGGATTGAAGTTGAAAAAGTATACCTCCAGAAGTAACGCGTCAGAACACGAATTGGAGGCAATGAAAGACAATCATGACAGTATATACCGTAACGGAAGACAGGTATCGTATATTGTAATAAAGGGAGATTTATAGACTAGAATCAAGAAGAAAGCGGTATGGATACGAATGCGCAATTATTCAATACATAATATGAAATGGAAAAACAGAGGGCATGAATTAGACGGACTCGCTGCTTTAATGCTGGAGGAGGGTAACGAGTATTATCTTATCGGCAGCAAAGAGGAAAACGAGTCTTTCTATGAAAAAACCGGTCGCTATATGAAACGGGTTATGCCGGTTACTATATCGCATGAGAGAGTTGTCGAGTATGCGGGGCAAAATGCTGTGTCTGAAAAAGATATGCAGCTCAATGACCACACAATACTGATTTGTACGGCAAGGAACCGCGCTGAATATGAAACGATACGAAATAAATGGAGAGAAAAAGGACTTATAGAAAATCAGCGTTTTTTTCAAGGAGAGCTCTTTTCTATGATATATGATGTGTATGTAAGAAATCAGATCCGGATAGACAGGATAGAGATTTTTCTGACATCACGCTGCACCTTACAGTGTGAGAAATGCATATCATATATTCCATATTTTGAGAGAAAAATGGACGTTCCTTTGGAACAGCTAAAGAAAGATGCGGACATTTTGTTTCAAAAGGTGGATTATATATATAAGTTGAAGGTATTGGGCGGAGAAGGACTTCTCTATCCGTATCTGGTAGAATATATCGATTATATATGGGACAGATATCAAGAGAAAATCGGAACAATCAGAATCGGAACTAACGGAACGGTTATACCGAGCAAGGACATCTTGGATATGTGTTCGAGAAATCATGTGATACTGGACATCAGCGACTATTCCAAAGCCGTTCCGGAGCAATCCAAATTGGCTGAAATAAAGGCACTGTGCGATAAAAATAATGTGACGGTAGAGATAAAAAGGACAGGTGAGCAGTGGCTGGATTTAGGGTTCCCCAATAAAGTATTTGATGTAAAAGATGAGGGACAAATGTGGGAACATTTTTGCGGATGCGCCATGTTTTGCAGGCAGTTCAGTCAAGGAAGAATGTGGTATTGCTGCACCAATTTTGCCGCGGTCTGCGCCGGTCTTTTTCCGGAAAACGAGAACGATTATTTTGATTTTACAGCAGATTTTTCTAAGAAGGAACTGTTAGAATATGAAGTCGGATACAGCAGGTTAGGACATACGACATTCTGCGTTGTCTGCGGCGGATGTTCGGATGAAGTTAACCCATGTCAGGTTGAAGTGGCAAAGCAGTTGAGAGAAAAATAGAATAGAGAGTAAATGTATGAAATTTATTAATCAAATGGAACCATGTTTTGATGATTGTGAGCGAATTGCACTAAACGAGTATATGCAGGCAGGCGGATGGGTTACGGAATTTAAGAAGACGCGTGAATTTGAGGCGGCTATTGCTAAATACACAGGCGCTTCTTTCTGTTCTGTAGTAAGTAATGGAACGGTGGCATTGTCTATCGCTTTAATGGCTTGCGGAGTTACTGTCGGAGACGAGGTAATTGTGCCTGATTATACGATGGTGGCAACCCCTAATGCGGCAGAACTTATCGGCGCAAAGGCTGTCTTCGTAGATATTGATATCCGAAATTTATGTATGGACTTTGAGCTGATGAAAGAGGCGGTGACAGAGAAGACTAAAGCAGTTATTCTTGTGAGCATTAACGGAAGATATCCGTCCCGGATTAAGGAGTTTGTAGATTACTGTAAGGCTAAGGAGATTTATCTGATTGAGGATGCCGCCCAGTCTTTAGGGAGCTTTTATGGTGGAAGACATGTAGGCAGATATGGGGATATCGGCAGTTTTTCGTTCAGTGCGCCCAAGATTATCACGACCGGACAAGGCGGTGCGCTCATTACTGATAACGAGGAGTTATTCACGAAGATTAAGCGAATACGTGATTTCGGAAGAGAACAGGGCGGGAGCGATCACTATCTTACAAAGGGATGGAATTTTAAATTTACGGATATTCAGGCTGTTATTGGGTTGGAACAAATGAAAAAGCTTCCAGATAGAGTTGAACGCAAGAAAGCGATGGGCAAGCTATACTGGGATAGGCTGGCTGAGATTCCGGGTGTTGAGCGTATAGATACAGATTTTGCGCAGACTGCGCCATGGTTTTTTGATATTTTATGTGAAGACCGACAGGGACTGATGGCTTACTTAAAAGAAAAGAATATCGGAACGAGGGAATTTTATCCGGCACTGCATAAGGAGCCGGCGTATCATTACACTTCATTGTCGTTTCCGTCGGCGGAAGATGCTGCCAAACGTGGTTTGTGGCTGCCTTCGGCGGTGACGTTGACAGATGAAGAAATTGATTATGTATGTGAGCATATTAGGATGTACTATCATGGATGATGCCGGATGAGAGAATAAAGAGGAAAGTAGAAATTTAGATGAAAAAATTATTAGTTTGGGGAACCGGAGACTTAGCGGAGCAATTTATAGATAGTGGGTGCCAAGGAGATATCATTGGTTTTGTAGAAACGGTGAAATCAAAAGATGTATTTATGAAAAAGCCGGTATATGACAGCCGTGAAATTCCGGAGGAATACGACTACATTGTTATAGCAAATTCTTATGGAACAGAAATATATTCGTTATGTATCAAGCTGGATATTGATATATCCAAATTGATATTCCTATATAGAATTCAGAGCAGAGTAGGCTGTACGGATGCAGCGGTATTAAAAGAGGTATTGTCAGAAAAAAGTTATGACGATTATTGTATCAGGTTCCGCCTCAAACCCCAGCCGAAGCAACATCCAAGGGAGAAAGGGGATGAGTTTGTTTATGAGGATGCAGAAAAATATCGTAAATTAAATACAAGACCAACTTTTGAGATTCAGGAAAAATATATGTGGCCCATTGCTACGGATAAGTATGTTGAGGCAGGAAATGTAGATGATTATTTTCAGCAGGATTTATGGGCTGCAAAATTAATATATAAAAGCGGAGTAAAAAAACATTTTGATATTGGGTCGAGACTCGATGGGTTCATAGCGCATTTATTGGCTATGGATATTGAAGTATCTATGATAGATATCAGAGAATTTCCGGCGGAAGTGGAAAATTTGTATACGGTGGTTGATGATGCAACCAATTTAGAGCAGATTCCGGATGATAGTATAGAAAGTATGTCGGCGTTGTGCTCATTGGAACATTTTGGTTTGGGACGGTATGGGGATCCGATTGACCCGGAGGCATGTTTTAAGTGTTTCGATGCAATCCAAAGAAAATTGAAAAAAGGCGGAAGATTATATATTTCTGTTCCGATTGCAAGTGAGCGTGTAGAATTCAATGCACATCGTATTTTTTATGCGAGTACAATTGTGGAATGTTTTCTGATATGATACTCGAGGAGTTTTCTGTTTCTGCGGATGGTGTATTGGAATCGCATGTAGAAGATATTCATAAATATGATGATGACGAGTGTGATTATCGGTTTGGCTTATTCTATTTTGTCAAAAAATAGAAGCATATAAAATCAATGAGGAAAGTACCATGGATGTGCTGCATAAAAACAAAATAGTATCTAAACATGAATTTATGACGGAAATAGGACCTGAACTGAGGAGCATCGGAAAGAAGACGGCACTATGCCACGGTGTATTTGACTTGGTGCATCCCGGTCACATCATCCATTTGGAGCAGGCAAAAGCAATGGCGGATATTCTGGTGGTATCTATTACTGCGGCAGAGTATGTCCGTAAGGGACCGGGAAGACCGTACTTTGATGATGAGATGCGCATGAAGACATTGGCAGCCTTGGAGTGCGTAGATTATGTGATGCTTTCCGAAGGGTATACCGTTGACGATATTGTCGAATGCGTTGAGCCGGACATTTATGTGAAAGGCGAGGAATACGCCAGAGCGGAAGATGATATTACAGGGAAAATATCGGAAGAAAAGGCTTTGGTGGAAAAGCATGGAGGTTGTATAAAATATACAACCGGACAGACTTTTAGTTCTACTAACTTAATTAACACGGCGTTAGCTGGCTTGTCCGATGAAGTCAGATGCTATATGGAAGATTTTACCACAAGATACTCCATGAAGGACATCCGTACATTTGCCGAAAAAGCAGAAAATCTCAAAGTTTTGGTAGTAGGTGATATTATTATAGATAAATATACTTACTGCGATGTACAGGGACTCATGAGCAAAGATATGGGATATTCCGCAAGAATCCAAAATTCAGAGGAATATTTAGGCGGTTCCGTTGCAATAGCAAGGCATCTTTCAAGTTTTAATAAGCAAGTTACGCTTTTGTCTGTTATGGGAGAGGATGAAGAGATTCACAGGCGGATTTTAGAGGAATTATCCGGATCCATGCAGATAAATCTTTTGCATAGTGCCCAGTTTCCTACGATTGTAAAACATCGCTACCTGACGCGTAATGCCAAGCGAGAGGAGTACCGTAAAGTATTGGCGGTGAACAATATTCCGGAGAAGATGGAGTATGAAAAGGAAATCAGAGAAAGCTTTATGGCAAAATTACGAGAAGAGATGGATGCCTGTGACGCAGTGTTCCTATGTGATTTCGGACATGGATTGATTGATGCGGAAACGATAAAGCTGATTCAGGAGAAAGCAAAATATCTTGTTTTAAATTGTCAGACCAATTCCTCGAATCACGGATTGAATATCATTACAAAGTACACGAGAGCGGACGTTTTCGTAGTAGACCAACGGGAACTGAAGCTGGCATTTCCGGTCTATGCAAGTGATGAAAAAGCAGGACTTAGAAGGCTCACAGAGCACCTGCATGGAAACGGCTGGCTGACAAGGGGATCCTTGGGGGCTTATGGAATCGAGCAAGGGGAGATAGAAGAGTGTCCGGCATTTACGCTTACTGTCAAAGATACGGTGGGCGCGGGCGATGCTTTTTTCTCGGCAGCAGGATTGTATGCGGCAGCAGGCGCACCGATAGAAGCAGGAACTTTTATCGGGAATATAGCGGGTGCGCTTGCGGCGAATATTGTCGGAAATAAAGAGGCAGTTGAGAAGGTCAATGTATTGAAGTATGCGAATACGTTAATGAATGTGTAAGACAGTATGGAAGCAGATAACGCAGAAGAGGATTTTGCGTAGAACGAAATAATCACGGAGACAGTTATGGCAGAGAATATCAGAATGGATTCCCACAAATTAATCTATCATCCGGATGTGGTGGCGAGATGGATGAAAGGGGAGAATATTTATCCGATTGAGATAGAAATATCCCCCAGCGGAGCCTGCAATCACAGATGCGTGTTCTGCGCTGTAGATTATATGGGATATCAGCCTGACTTTTTGGACAAAGATACTATATTACGTGATATCTCGCAGATGAGTAGAAGCGGATTGAAAAGTGTTATTTGTTCCGGAGAGGGGGAACCGCTTTTAAATAAAGATATGCCGGATATTGCCAATGGGATTAAAGCTTGTGGTGTAGATGTGGCAATGAGTTCAAATGGTGTTTTGTTTACCAAAGAAAAAGCAAATGACTGTTTGGCAGCATTTACATGGATACGTTTCAGTGTGGCATGCATGGAAGAAGAACCCTATCAGAAGATTCAGAGAGGAAAAGCGGGAGATTTAGATAAAGTAAAGACCAATCTCACGGAAGCGGTCAGGATAAAACGAGATAAAAAGTTAAGAACAACGTTAGGAGTACAGTGTTTATTGCTTCCCGATAATATGGATAAAATTGCGGATATGGCGAATCAATTGCGTGAAATTGGAGTTGATTATTTAACGATTAAGCCTTATTCTCAACATTTACATAGTAAGAATACCTTTCATATAGATTATAGTAATATGTTAGAATTAGAGAAGGAAATAAAGCAGTTTGAAACAGATGATTTCAGCATTTATTTCAGAGCGGGAGCGATGAAAAAGATGCATCATGAGAAATGCTATCAGCAATGTTATGGGCTGCCTTTTATGACGCATATAGATTCCAGAGGCAATGTGTGGTCTTGCGTAGCGCATATTGGGGCGGAAGAGTTTTGCTATGGAAATATATATGAACAGACTTTTGAGGAGATATGGGAAGGACAGAAACGGCAGGAAGCTATACGGAAATTAAACACATTGGATATCAATGAGGTTTGCCGTGAAGCGTGCCGTCTCGATGAGATGAACAGATATCTGGATGAATTAAAACATCCGGGAGAGCATGTGAATTTTATTTAAATAAAATTCACATGCTGAGGCAGATTGCCCGACACTTCCGGAATTTCACCGGAATTATAGATGTCCCAAAGAACCTCATTGGTTTTATGCTGTAAACACAACGTACCGCATTCTTTATTAGGATTGAACTGGTCAGAGGCGATAAGAGACATGATTTCCCAGTATCTATCGCTTTCGAATAACTCTTTAAATCTTGTCTTCTTGATATTTCCAATATGATATTTCGCATATTTATCATTGAAAAACATACCGCATGGCGCAACAAGACCGGTTCCAGACATTTGGAGGATAAATGGCGCTCCGAAACATTTACAATACCTTTTTAGACCATGGCTCATAATTTTAGACCATTTAACACTGACCTGATATTTGTCCGTTGAAAGATTTTCCGCATCTTTCAGGATATTGATTAAATTTTCGTCTTCATATTTATCATAATCAACGCCTAATGTATGGTCTTCATCATCGCTGCAATGCTTTATGACCAGATAATCGACGCCTAATTCTTTTCCTAATTTTGCCAGCGGCATGATTTGATCTCTAAATTCGGGCAACAGAACCATTTGCAGTCCGATGGTAACTTCGAGATTTTTTTCTCTCCTAATGCGAACGGCATGTCTGATGGTGTTTACTACTTTGTGAAAACATTTTGTTTCACAGCCGTGTATGTGAGCATATCTATCGGCTTCACCGGCAGATATATTAAATCGTAGATATGTCAGACAAGGTAATATATCTTCCAGTTCACTATCTTTAAGCAGATAGCCGTTAGTTCCTAATGCCATATCAATCCCTAATGATTTGCCATACACGATTGCATCTTTTAGATGGGGATTGCATGTACTTTCACCATCACTGACGAAGCTGATTGCTTTCACGCCTATTTCGGAAGCGTCATCCAGAAATTCAATGATTGTTTTTCTATCCAGATTTTCTGATTGATTGATACACTGCATTTGACCATAGCAGTAAATACATCTGTAGCTGCAGCGCGTTGTCAGTGCGCAATCAATGGTAATTGGGGCAACACGTTCGCCACGACTCCATTGCTCTATTCTTTCCCGATGCCATAATACTTTGCTTGCATCCAAAATATATTTTTCAGCCACGTTATATTCCTCCTTTAGTAATTCTGAACTGCAAATAGTTTTATTTTCTCATAAATCGTTTTACTGTCTAAACCATTCGCATGCCGGACGTCGCTTAATTGACCATATCCTATAGCAAATGCATCATGTAAACCAATAGCAAGATTGGGAACCATAATATTTTCCAGTGCCATTGCCTCGGCAACGGCGCTATATAATCCGCCGATTATATTATGTTCCTCTACAACGACAAGCTTTCCGGTTTTTGTTAGTAATTCGGCAATAGATTTTGTATTCATGGGTTTTAAAGTATGAATACTTATGACTTCTGCGTTTATCCCGTCGGATGCCAGATGACTAACGGCTTCCATAACCTCATTTATAATGGAGCCGGTGGTCATAATAGTAACATCATCTCCGGTCTTTACTATGGCAGGTTCCCCGATTGAAAATCTTGTTCCTTCTTTGTAATATTCTTCCGAGTTGTTGCTCAGACGAATATAAACAGGTCCGTTTATTTGATAAGATTCTTCCATCATCCATTTCACTTCTGCACGAGTTGCAGGAGAAAAGACGTGTAAATTAGGTAATGACCTTAACAGCCCGATATCTTCCGTCGTATGGTGGGATGGTCCCAGTGTGCTATAGGTTAATCCCGAACCGATTCCGACCAGCTTGACGTTCTGATTTTGAAAACAGATGTCGTCTCTTAAGAATTCATATGCACGGTATGCCATAAATGCGCTTATTGTATAAGCAAAAGGAATCTTTCCGCAGCTTGCCATACCCGCGGCGGCTGCAAGCATGTTTTCTTCCGAAATACCGAAATTGAAATACCTGTCAGGGAAATCCCTTCTGAAATCATCATAAACGATCAATCCGTTGTCCGCGACAAGGGATACAATTTCTGAATCTTTTTGTGCGAATTGGTATAGCATGTTTAAATAGGTATCTCTCATCTTACTAATTCCTCTTCTGAAATATCTAGTTCTTTTTTGATAATTTCCAATTCCTCAGCGTTAGGCATACGAAAATGCCAGATGGGGACTTTTTCCATAAAAGAAACGCCATGCCCTTTTATGGTATGTGATATAATCAGGCGGGGCTGGTCATTGTGATTTTCTTTTCGCAGTTCATTTTCTAGTGCAGTCAGATTATGCCCGTCTACTTCATCGACTTCAAAACCAAATGCCTCCCAGCGTTCTTTCCAAGAAGAGATTCCCATAATTTCTTCCACTGTGTCCATGGCTTGCAGCTTATTGTCGTCCATGATGACAACAAGGTTGTCCAGCTTATATCTTACGGCAGACATTACCGCCTCCCACACAGAGCCTTCCTGACATTCTCCATCGCCGAGAATGACATATACTTTATTATCGTAATGATTCATTTTGCATGCCAGTGCAATTCCTACCGCAAAGGAAAGTCCATGTCCAAGAGAACCGGTCGATGCTTCTATACCGGGAGCGGCGCCCAGCTTGGGTTCTCCTCCTAAGCAGGAATCCGGCTGGCAGTATTTTTCTAACATTTGGTCGCTTATTAAGCCGACTTTATTTAGTATCACATACAGAGCCAAACCGGCGTGACCTTTGCTCAGAATCAGCCTGTCTCTTGACTTAGACCACGGATTTTGTGAATCAAAGCGAATGATTTGCTTACAGTATAGAACATATAAAAGATCAATAACTGAAAAGGAGGACGCTAAATGTGCCGCGCCTGCCTTATATGCCGTTAAAAAGATTTTTTTCTTTAATTCTTTGATTTCATCCATTTTAGGAATCTCGCTTTCTGCTACATTTGCATATACCATGAGTGTATGCGCATTATTGCTTTATTAATTATATAACAAAATAGTAAGTGATGAAATAAAAAAGTGCTTTTTCCTAAAGGGAGCTTGAACTTGAGGTAAAGAATGTTTCTTTTTCGCCGATATACTATATGTATAATAGTTCAGGATGAATGAAAAAGGCTGCAGGGAAGCAGAAATAGAATGGAATTATGTTCTGCTATTACAGTGAGTGCAATAGCAGCTTTTTTTATGTATATTATATTGATGAAAGAAGGCGAGAAAGCAATGAAATACCCGAGGAAAATTGCAATAGGATTTCAGGAAGGAACTTGCCCGTTACGATGCGCAAAGTGTTATGCTTTTAGTGAAAATGCGAGAGGACAAAAGAAACCGGCTAAGATGCCGATGGAAAGAGCAATATGGCTGATTGATGAAATAGCGCATATGGAGCAGGTGCCAAGTATTCAACCGCATATCTACACGGAGCCGTTTGCGAACGATGATTTGCATGAAATCATACAGAAATGTTTGGATTATAATATTTGTATGAGCATTATTTCAAACGGAATTCTTCTGAATCAGGATTGGCTTGATTTTCTTCTTAATAAATTGGATAGGCGTTATACACTATCTTTTAGCTTGGACGCCGTTACGCAAGATACTTATGAGAAAGTACGCGGAGCATATGAATTAGGCAAAATAGAGGAGAGAATAAATTATTTGATAAGCAACAGGGGAAACAGCGGTCCCCGTGTTGGCGTCAATTTTTCAGTAGAGGAAGACAATTATGCAGAAGTCAAGGATTTTCTTAACAAATGGAAATACAAAGTAGACGCGGTACGCATTAATACGGTGTTTGACTTTGATAAGAGAATACCGCCCCGGTTTCGAAAGGAAGAAGATGACAGAAATATAAAATGTGCATATTTAGATGAAGTGATGACTATAGATGCAGACGGGCAGGTTCGTACGTGCCAGTATGATGCTTTTGGAGACACGGCGCTGGGAAATGTATTTGAAGAAGGGATTTTGAACGTATGGAACGGAGAAAAAATATCTGAGCTTAGGCGAAGACAGGAACGTGGAGAATTAGAGACAGACAATTTCTGTTATGGTTGTGATGCATCGAAAGGGATGGATTTTAAAGAAATTGAAAGCGATGAGTTCCTAATCAAAAAGGCAAGCCAATCCATATATTATAATTACAGAGGAGAGATTGTATGATTCCGGTATGGAGTAACTTCCTGTTGGAAAAAGAAATAGAAAAATTTCAAAAAGCCGTTTCGGACAGAAACATTATGGAAGGTCCTGTCTTGAGAGAATTTCAGAATTGTTTGAAAGACATTTTAGACGTGAAATATGTAATCGGAACATCCAGCGGAAGTGCTGCGCTGGCACTGGCACTGATGGGGATTGGCATCGAGCCGGGAGATGAGGTAATCGTTCCTGATTTGACATTTATTGCTACCGCTAATGCGGCTTGTCTTTTAGGCGCTAAGGTAATCGTAGCACCTACAATGCCGGATGCAACGCTGCTGGATTATTACATGCTGGATGCTCTGATTAGTGAAAGGACCAAAGCGATTATTACGGTGGATCTCAATGGAAGAATTTCATGCAGCAGAGAGCTAAAAGAAAGATATTCTTCTAAAGGGATCTACATCATTGATGATGCATGTCAGGCATTGATGTCCGGCAATCGGTATGGTAAAGCTGGAACGCAGTCGGATATCGGATGTTTTTCATTTGGCATAACGAAAACGGTATCGACGGTAAATGGCGGACTTGTAATAACCAATGATGATTATTTGTATGAACGAATGAAAATAATGAAGACGCAGGGAATGGAATCCGTGTTTGAGTCGGATACCTATACATATCCGGGGTTTAATTTTAAGCTGCCGGATGTGCTTGCAGCAATCGGTTTGGGACAATTGGAGCGTCTGGACGAGAAAATAGAACATATGAAAGAAATTGACGATATGTATCAAAGCGGGC
Source organism: uncultured Lachnospiraceae bacterium (assembly GCA_947176505.1). Classification (GTDB taxonomy): domain Bacteria; phylum Bacillota; class Clostridia; order Lachnospirales; family Lachnospiraceae; genus UBA3282. The sequence goes on from CAMWQW010000017.1 coordinate 50,862, forward strand.
TTTCACAAGTGGAAGGAATATCATTTTTAGCTCGGAAAGAGAATGAATTTTTATGGATGACAGATATTCTATGCGAAAACAGGGACAAGGTTCGTGCAGTACTAAAGGAAAACGGAGTCATAAGCAGACCGTTGGGAGCGCCTCTTCATACGGCGCCGTTTTTACATATGTCCGGGAACTATGAAGATTCTGTGGAAATGCAGAAGAAACTCTTGTATTTACCGAGTGGTCCGGATCAGGATTTAAAAAATATTGAATATGTCATTCAAGTATTGAAAACGCATGATGTGAGATAGGGGACAGTCGGGATGGGCGAATCGGCATTAGAATATTACAGAAAAAATGCAATCAGTACCGGTCATGGAGTGGATGCAGAGTGGGACAAACATATAGCCAGAAGAAGAAAATTGTATAGACAGCTGGGGATTCCGACACTCGCATTTAAGGGGAGCAATGTACTGGAAATAGGACCGGGGGACGGACATAACGCCCTTCCGTTATTAACAGAGTGGCATGCCGCACATATAGATTTGCTGGAACCTAATGAGACAGCCAGAAGAGAATTGCAAGAGAAGTTTAGAAGAGAAAATGCACCTTCCGGCAGCTACACGGTATATCCGGTTGCTTTGGAGGAATACCAGACATCAAAAAAATATGACATTGTGATTGCGGAAGGATTTTTGCAGTATGAAGAGAATTGGCGCGAATGTCTTTCTATGATAGAAACACTGACACATGAGGATTCCGTCGTGATTGTAACGTGCACGGATGAAATTTCTTATTATGTAGAAAAAATGAAAAGAGCTATTATGCAATACATGGTAAGAGATGTGGAGGGGCATGAGAAGAAAATAAGAATATTGGCAGAAATTATGAAGCCGCAGTTAAGTATGCTTAAGGGAATGAGCAGGGCAGTAGAAGACTGGATTGAAGATCAGTTCTTTTATCCGATGGGATTCGAGCTTATGACTCTGGGAAAAGCTATAGATTATTATGGAAATCAATTTGATGTGCTTGGTGCATCACAGAATATTTTTGTCGATTATTCATGGTATAAAGATTTTGAGTATGATTATATAGCTTCTTACAGAAGGCAGTACGATGAGAAGAAGCATATGTTCTTAGTGGCTGGAGATGACCGGGAAGCGTTCAGAACGGCGGAGGAGAACAGGCGGTTAGAGGAAGCAGTAACATATGCAAATATAGCGGCAAGGAAAATAGAAGAAGAGCAAGGAAATATTTCAGAACTGGCAGAGGCTGTTATTGCCGTGACCGAAAGTACTGTGAATCCAATCATCATTGAATTTAATTCGGAACTGATAGAAATTATAGAGAAACTTGAAAAGAAGGAAGTAGTGGACTGGACGAAATACGAGACATATATGAAATGTTTTGGAAAAGCGATACAGTATTTAAGCTTTATGAAGAAGTAAGACGTAAATCGAAAATTAGGTGATAAAATGCATTTCAGAAGTAAGATTTTATGCGAGAAACTTAACCAATATGCAAACATAATAATATATGGAACGGGTTATTTTGCACAGGAAATATACCCGCAACTCGTAAAATGTAACTTGAAAAATAAGATTCTTTGCTTTACACAGACAAAGGAGACTGGTGAAGCTTCGATAGATGCCATACCGATTATCAGTATTGACAACATTAATTGCGATAAAGCGGAATGCATTGTTCTCATAGCGGTGAGTAAACTATATGCGGATGAAGTAAAACAAACCTTATCGAAATATGATTATCCCAATATAATTTCATTGATTGATTATTATATTAGTTATAGTTGGCTGGAAACAGATTATTATTATTTGACTGCATTCGAAGAATATTGTGAATATATAGCAGACTGGCCTGTTAGAACGCAAAAAAGCAATTTGAATATTGATACGGTAATACAGGAGCTTTCAGATAGGGGAAAGAATGTTACCGAAAGAACAAATGACAATTTGATAGTATGGATATGTGGTCATTTATCGTCGAGGACAATTAAGATTGCAGGAGCTCTGATAAGAAAAGGATATCGGATCGTCTTATTAAGTTATTTTGACGGGGCAAATCCATGGAATCTTGATGAATTACAGAAGTTCAATGTACCGATATATCAATGTACATATGTAGCGGAGCTTCTATATTGGGCTTTACAGTATAATCCGTTGGTCTATTTTTTTGAACCAAGCTGGGGGGACTGCCGTTGGGCAGAGATTATGCTGAAACACAAGGAGCATTTCGGTAAGGTGGTACTTGCCCTGTATGATGTCATGAATGATGGATATACCGGAAGGACAGAAGAGGAGCTTGCAACAGAAAAATATGCTCTGGAGCATGCGGATGGAATTGTGTGGAGATGGTTTTCCAAAGAATATTTGGAACAAAAAGGTTTCAGATACCAAGGGAAGTCGATTCAATTTTTGGACTATTGCTATTATGAAAGCGGGAGTGATGGTTTCGGCGGGTCAGTTAAACCAGAGATTAAAATCTGTTTTGTCAGCGGCTATGGAGACGAATATGTAGAAGACGGATTGCGAGTGACAGGATATACTGATTGGGCAAGAGTTGGGGAGATATTGGAAAAAATTGGCAACAGAGCTGATTGTGAGTTTCACTTTTATGCCGGAGCATTACAGAATAATGAAAATGTGGAACGATGTGAACAATATGCGAAGCAGTATAAGAATTTTAAGTTCTTTTTGGGAATGGAACATGATGAGTTAATAAAAAGACTGAAAGAATATGATTATGGCTGCGAGATATGGATAAGAGGTAAAGAGCCGCCGAATGATATGCCCATGGGAGATTACTATGGAAGCATATACAATAATAGTGTCAGGAATGCCTATTTTGATTTTCTATCTGCCGGACTGCCGGTGATTACGACACAGGCTTCCAGAATGAGAGAGTTTCTTGAAGCGGATGATGCTATCATTCAAATGACTCTTTCTGATTTGGATGTAGATTATTTGATAGAACATAAACAATACTATAAACAAAAAGTGGCAGAGAAGAGACAAGAGTGGGATATTGGTAACCAGATTCCAAGACTAATACAGTTTTTTAAAGAAATATGATGCATTTTGGAGGAAAGATATGATATTTCCAATGAGTGATAATTGGTGGATAGAAAGGGATAAGGCTTACTTTTGCGGAACGAGGCTTTCAGCGCTTTTTTGCGTGGATATGGAAAGCTTGCAATGTGAGCTGGTGGCATGGCTGCCGGAGAGTGATACGGTTGATTTCTTTGTACATCCTTACTGTATAAAGTATAAAGAATCTATTATCTGTCTGCCGGGGACGGGCAAGGAGATTTGGAATTACGATATCAGGAAGGCAGCTTGGGAGAAAACAGAGATAGATAATGAAGGACAGCTTATTCTATCTATGGCATCATACAGACAGACAGATGGCAGAATATGGTTGCTAGAGTATGATACCGGGAAAATATTGCAGGTGGATTTAGATGAGAGAATCGTGGAGAAAGAGTATCATCTTCCACGGGATGGAAAAGAGGTATATTACGGAGAGTATGTTCTTGTACATAATAAATTGTATACAACTGTAGGAAACAGAGTATATTGCATTGATACGAAGAGCGAAGACATTACAATATATGAGATCCCTGATGTTAAAGCGGGATTGTATACGATTTGTTATGATGGCGCCAATTTCTGGCTGGGAGGTTACTGCAAAGAGATTTATATCTGGAATCCGAAACAGGGACTTGTAAGGGCACTTACGGAATTTCCGGAGAGATTCGGTGTTTACCATTTTCCCGGAGTGCCAGACATAGATTATAGTGTTTTTTCCCATACGACAGAGGAGAATCCCTTTTTCGGATATTCCCTTTTTCTCGGGAAACATATATGGTTACTTCCGACCCAGTCAAATGGAGTTATCTATATTGACAAGGAAACTTATGAGATTCGTTTCTTAGAAATTGAAGATGAACAGGAGACTCAAGAAAGCTTAGAAAGAGATTATGCTAACAAATTCTTGTTTGAATATATCCGCGAGGACAGATATATAGGTATTTATTCCATACTAAATGAAAGAGTTTTTGAAATAGATACAGTTGCATTATGTGTAAACCATAGGGAATATGAACTGGGTGGCAAAACAATTCTGACATTAGGGGAGACTTTTGAGCAGTATGATGGCAGAAAGGTATTCGGAGAGAAAGCGGGTCAAGAACAAATTTATTTCAATGCATTGCTAAAAGCGAATAATGTGGCAGACAATACAACGATACAGAACATAGGCGAACAAATTTATCATACGTTGAATAAGTAACAAGGGAAAATCATATGTGCGGCATAGCGGGTATCATCAAGAAAAAGAATGGTAAAGTAAATAGAGAAGAGATACAGATGATGAATCATGTCATGGCGCATCGAGGACCGGATGCGGAAGGCATTTATATAGATGATACTGTCGGTTTCGGGCACCGCAGGCTGTCTATCGTAGATTTGTCAGAAAGTGGCAACCAGCCTATGTTCAGCCATGATAGGAAGTATATGCTGGTCTTTAATGGGGAGATTTACAATTATATAGAATTAAAAGAGCATCTTAAGAAAAAAGGCGCCAAATTTGTGACAGAAACAGATACGGAAGTCATTATGGAAGCTTATCGTTTCTGGGGAATGGATTGTACGAAAAAGTTTAACGGCATGTGGAGTTTTGCATTATATGATACTGTGAAGCGGGAGGTGTTCTTTTCGCGAGACCGCTTCGGAGTAAAGCCCCTATATATCTATGAATCGGAAGACGAGCTTGTATTTGCTTCCGAGATTAAATGTATTACGGCAATCAGACCGGAACAAAAAAGAGCGAATATTACACAGATTGCCAGATATCTTGCAGGTTATCAGGAAGATATGGATGAACATACTTTTTATACAAATATTCAGAACTTCCTTCCGAGCCATAGTATGCTCTATGATCTTGATACAGATACTGGGGAATATCAACAATATTGGGAGATTAATGTTCCGAAATTTAGGAAGAAGTGGAAATGTGACAATCCTTATCCAAAGTTTTTGGAATTATTAGAAGATTCCATTAGAATACGTCTGCGTGCGGATGTGAAAGTAGGGGCAAGTTTATCGGGTGGATTAGACTCCAGTACCATCGTAGGAATCTTATCGAAAAAATTTCGTGCCAAGATACATACATTTTCTTCTATTTATAAAGATAAAAGCTGTAATGAGAAAGAATACATTGATTGTATGAATCAATATGCCGATACGATACCGCATTATATCTATCCGGACCGGTCAGACAATATTGTACAGGATATGCAGAATATGCTCTATTATCATGACGGACCGTGCTTTAGTGCAAGTCCCTATAGTGGCTATTGCGTGTATAGAGGAGTAGGGGAGCATGTAAAAGTTATGCTGGATGGACAGGGAGCAGACGAGTTGTTCGGAGGATATCTCTTTTTTTATAGAGCAAAGTTAAAAGAGGTGCTAAGGCAGAATAGCCGGATAGCGAAATTAAGAGCAGTTATATTGATTGCATCTATATGGAAAGTATACCCGGATATTGCAAGAAACTTAGCAACCGAACTATTGAGAGAAACGCCCATGGACAAAAAATGGCGGCAATTAAAAAAGAAGATGAGAAGAAGGGAACAGGCACAGCAGCATACAAGATTAAAATACCGAAAGAAATTTGCAGAAATTGATTTGAAAATAGGAGCACAGGACAATTACTCTATCATAAATGAGTTGGATAAGGAGCTTAATCTACAGTTACAATATAGGCTGCTTCCAAGAATCTTGCATGATGTGGACCGTAACAGTATGGCGAGGTCTTTAGAAGTAAGGCTCCCTTTTCTGGATTATAGATTAGTGGAGTTTTCCTATACATTATCGGACGAAGATAAGATACGTGGCAGTTACACAAAATATATTATGAGAAAAAGCTGCAAAAAGTATTTGCCAGAAAAGGTGCGTAACAGAAGAAATAAAATGGGCTTTCCGGCACCGTTTGATAAATGGCTGAGAGACGAACGGTTTCGAGATGAAATAAAGAAATATTTGGATGCGTTTAAATATAGGAATATAGTGGATAGTTTTTCCTTAGAACGATGTTATCAGGCGCATTTGTCAGGTAAGGAAAACTGGGAGGAGCAGCTCTTTCGTTTTATGATGTTGGAAATGTGGCTGCAAACAGAAATTGATACAGAACATAAAAAATGGGTTTATGAAGCCGGATAGGAGAACGAATGTCTGTTATATCGATTGTAATGCCTATATATAATACAGAAAAGTATTTGGAAGAAACAATGACATGTATTACGGAACAAACAATGCGTGACATTGAAATTATTTGTATTAATGATGCGTCTACGGATAACTCTTTGCAAATTCTTGAAAACTTGGCAGATAAAGACCATCGGATTAAAATCATTAATAATAGCAGCAATCAGGGAGCGGCAGCCGCCAGAAATATAGGACTTGGCAAAGCGCAGGGCAAATACATTTGTTTTCTGGATGCGGATGATATATTTGAAAAAGATATGATTGAAAAGGAGTATGATGCGATTTGCAGGTATGATGCAGATATAGCCGTCGTACATTCTGCGCATTTCAAAGAAGATCCTCGGGAGTGGAACGCATGGGAATTTCCATGGGAAGAACAATGTGTATCTATGGAGAACAACAATACCGGACAAAACCTGATATGTGCTTGGGAAGTGGCGCCTTGGAATAAAATGTACACAAAACAATTCCTTGAACGGTATCATCTGACATATCAGAACCTGAAATCATCCAATGATGTTTATTTGGGTGTAATGGCAGTGTTGTTAGCAGATAATATTGTCTTAGTCGGAAGCGACAGACCACTGGTATTATATAGGACAGGGATTGAAACACAAATTTCGTCTAAGCTCATACCGATGAATACATACCTTGCGTTTGAGGCGATACATGATTCCATGATAAAGTGGAATATATGGGACAAGTACTTTGAATCCTTTTTTTCTTTCTTTTATTATGGAATGCGAGGACAGCATAAGAGCTGTAGGAATGAGGCAGAGAACCGACGGGCCTATGAATATATTGCGCAGGAAGGACTGAGAAAATTAGGATTTTTTGGGATATCTAAAGAGGAGTTTAGAAATAAACGTTTGTATGATGGAATATGGAACTATTCAAGCCGCTCATATGACAGCGGCTGGTTTTTGACATAGGAGGTGTCTATGAAAGTACTATATATATCCCATGATGCAAGGCTCTATGGCGCTCCCAAATCTTTATTGGAATTTGTTAGGGGTATGAAAAAAAAAGGAATAGATCCGGTTGTTATTATACCTTCCAAAGGCGACCTGCAAATTGAATTGGATAAGAGTAAAATTGCAAATGTGATCATACCTTATTATAGCTGTGTATATCTTGGGGAGTATCACGCCGGCGATTATGTGAAGTATGTTTGGACGAACTTTAAAGCGGTCATGCGCATTAGGAAGTTGATAAAAAAGGAACGAATAGAACTTGTTCATACCAATACTTTGGCGGTCAGCGTAGGAGCAGTTGCAGCGTATCTATTGAAAATCCCCCATGTATGGCATTTCAGGGAATACCTAAAAGAAGATTTCGATTTTAAAAGACTGAATGCGGAAATGATTTATAAGTTGGTGCAAAAGAGCAAATGTTGTATTGCCATTGCGGAGGGCATTGAGAGAAAATATCACAAAGAATATGGGATTAAACCTGTACGATTATATGATGGCATTGAATGCAGCTTGTATGAGTATCCGGTCAATTTTGAAGAGAATGTCAAAGAAAAGCCGGAATTGCTTTTAGCCGGAGCCATATCCGAAGGAAAGGGGCAGTGGGATGCCGTTCGAGCGGTTGAGATACTGGTGAATAGAGGGGTTGAGGTTCACCTTAGCATAGTAGGCAATGGGGATCCTGCATTGATGAAAGCGCTCAAAAGGTATGTGAGGAGGAAGGGTTTAACGGAATATATTATATTTCGACCTTTTACAAGGAGTCTGCAGAAATTGAGGGTTCATAGTACGATTGTATTGGTGTGTTCTAGGATGGAAGCATTTGGAAGAGTTACGGCTGAGGCGATGCTTTCAGGGAAAATTGTTATAGGAACAGATACCGGAGGTACTGTGGAGCTTATTGGGAAGAATGAGGAAAGAGGATATCTGTATCGATATAATCATCCGGATGAGCTTGCAAAAAAGATAGAATATGTTCTGTTAAACAGGCAGGAAGTGATAAAAAAGGAGAAAAAAGCACAGCTGTTTATAAAGAATCTGACAGATATGGATTATTATACAGATAGGATGTTGCAAATATATAAGAAAGCGGTAATAAAGTAATTGGGGAACAGGAGGTTTGGCTATACCACATATGAATCAGATACATGAAATGAAAAGTCTGCAAGGCTGCCTTGAAAAAAAAGAAAAATATTCTATTATTATCTGGGGCGCAGGAGACATTGCAAGAGAAACATTAAAATATAAAAGCGATACCGTAGAAGTATTGGGATTTCTGGATAATAACCCCGATATAAAGGAGTTTGAAGGACTTCGGGCTCTGGAAAAAAGCATAGTATATAATGGTGACTATGATTTTATAGTAATTTGTTCCCGCTCGCATGAGGAAATATATCATCAATTGCTGGGGATGGGGGTGCAATGCGAAAAAATATTAATCAATCCTATACATAAGGCACAGATTTACTTTATTTACCAGTCGGATTTCTTCGCAAGGAAATGGAATACTTTAGCAGAGCGTCGCAAGATAGATGTATATATTTCAGGAATTTCTTATCATAATGATGGAATTAAAGATTCTGTTTTTGCAGCCCAAATAGGCAAAGAGGCATTTAATATTGCTAATCGGGGGCAGGATATATTCTACGATTATCAAATTGCAAAACTGTTAGATAATGAGAAACTACTACAAGAAACAACTCATTATATAATAGGATTATGCTACTATAGTTTTGATTATGATTTGTCAAAAACAGGAAACGGATGGGAAATTATAAGGTATTACCCATATATTATGGAGCCGCATAATTTGATATTAGCTGATGCCTTTGAAGCCTTTGTCCATGACACCAAAGAATATATGGAGAAGAATGAAATATATTATCGCTTGTTTGATAAAAATCCGGTTCATGTTGTCAGTGATGAGCAGGGGCAGAAAGAGGCAAGAATGGATTTTAAAAAGAATAATCCCCTTACAGTCTGGGAAAATAAAGTAATCCTCAAACAGTTTTTATCATTTCTGATGGACAAGTCAATCAAACCGATTATTGTTATTATGCCGGCGATTGAGGGATATGTCAAAGGATGTCCGCAAGCGATGAAGCAAAGATTTTATGCTTCGCTGAGAGAATGTACGGAGGGTTTGGACATACAGGTGCTTGATTATTTTGGGAAATATTACACAGATGTATCGGACTATTACCATGTATCACATTTTAACCGGCAGGGTGCAGGAAAGTTTACGGAGAAGCTTATACAAGACATTATTTGGTGAAACAGAGATAAAAGAGGAAAAATGATGAAGCCTAAAATCATAACGTTTTATTTACCGCAATTTCATACAACTCCTGAGAATGATAAGTGGTGGGGAAAGGGATTTACTGATTGGGTAAGTGCGAGGAATGCGGAGAAGCTTTTTCCAAGACACTACCAGCCCAGATTACCGGCGCATGATCATTATTATAATTTATTAGATAAGGAGACGATGTGCCGACAGGCGAGATTGGCTAAAAAAGCAGGTATTTATGGCTTCTGTATCTATCACTATTGGTTCGGAAATGATAAGCAGCTTTTGGAAAAACCGGCGGAGAACCTTCTGGAATGGGAAGATATTGATATCAATTATTGTTTTTCTTGGGCGAATGAGTCGTGGGTCCGTTCATGGAGTAAGTTTGATGGAAATGCGTGGATGGCAACAGAGGATAAGGCGGAAGAAGAACTAAATCAGGGAATACTGGTGCAGCAGGAATATGGAGATGAAAGGGAATGGAAAAAGCATTTTGATTATTTGTTACCCTTTTTTCGTGATAAGAGATATATTAAGAAAGATGATAAACCGGTTTTTGTGATTTATAAACCTGAAAATATAAAACGTATAAGGCTGATAGTTCAATATTGGAATTTGTTAGCAAGGGAGCAAGGATTTCCCGGTATTTATTTTATAGGAACGAATGATTCGAGGTGGAAAAAGGACGGACTGAATGCGGAATTACTTTACGAACCGCAATTTACCTTTGGAGATAGACCTTCAGTTGTAATGATGAAAATGCAGAAAGTATTGAAAAGGAATAATATTCATTTTCTTCAGCTTTATTCTTATGACAAGTTCTGGAAGAAAATACTAAATAGAAAAGTTAAAGAAAAAACATATTATGGCGGATTTGTAGATTATGATGATACACCGAGAAAGGGAGTTGACGGAATTGTCATAAATGGAATGACACCTTATAAATTCGGCAAATATTTTAGGCAGTTATATAATAAGGCGGCGGACAGAGGAGACGAATATGTATTTCTGACAGCATGGAATGAATGGGGAGAAGGTGCATATCTGGAACCGGATCAAAGGTATGGGATGAGATGCTTATGGGAACTTGGACAAATCGTAAAGGAGAATAGGCACACTTAGGGCAGAAAGAGAGAAAGAGATGAAACCTAAAGTAATAGCATTTTATTTACCACAATTCCATAGAATTCCCGAAAATGATAAATGGTGGGGCAAAGGTTTTACAGAGTGGGTAAGTGTAAAAAATGCAAAACCGCTTTTCCCGCTGCATTACCAGCCCAGATTGCCGGCACATGATAATTATTATAATTTATTGGATCAAGAAACGATGCAGTGGCAGGCAAAACTTGCCAGAAAGGCAGGGATATATGGATTTTGCATGTATCATTACTGGTTCGGAAATGATAAGCTGCTCTTGGAAAAGCCGGCGGAGAATCTTTTGAAATGGACAGATATTGACATCAATTATTGTTTTTCATGGGCAAATGAGTCGTGGATATATTCGTGGAGCAAATACAAAGGGGGAGCTTGGCTTTATACAAATGTGAAGGGAGATGCTGATACAGAACAGGGTCTGCTGGTAAAACAAGAATATGGAGATAAGAATGAATGGAAAAGGCACTTTGAATACTTGCTGCCTTTTTTTAAGGACAAGAGATATATGAAAAAAGATAACAAGCCGGTTTTTGTTATCTATAAACCCGAAAATATGAAACCTATTAAAGAAATGGTAAAATATTGGAATCTATTGGCGCAGGAGCAGGGATTTGCCGGAATTTATTTTATTGGAACCAATGATACGAGATGGAAGACGAGAAATATGGACGCGGGAATGATATATGAGCCCGGGTATAGTCTTCATGAAAACGCTAATCATATTGCGCGTGCCAAAAAAATTAATGCAGTATTGAAAAAAATTAACATTAAGATTCCGTGCATATATTTTTATGACAATTTTTGGAAGAGAATGTTGAGTAGGCAAAACAAGAAGGGTATGTATTATGGAGGTCTTGTGGATTTTGATAATACGCCGAGAAGAGGGGGAAAAGGATACGCATTATGGGGAATGACGCCTTATAAGTTTGGAAAATATTTTCGATGTATGTACCGGAAGGCTATGGATAGAGGGGATGAATACATATTTTTGAATGCATGGAATGAATGGGGAGAAGGCGCGTACTTGGAGCCGGATTCAAAGTATGGAGTAAGATGTCTACAGGAACTTAGGAGGGGATTAATACAATGTGCGAATGCCAATATGAAGCAGGACTGATAAGCATTATTATTCCGGTGTATAATGTTGAGTCATATTTGAGAAAGTGCTTAGATTCTGTTATTCGTCAAACGTATCAGAATTTAGATATTATTATTGTAGATGATGGTTCAACAGATCATAGCGGACAAATATGTGATGATTATCAGAGAATAGATAGCAGAGTAAGGGTTTTTCACAAAAAGAATGAAGGACTATCATCAGCGAGAAATATGGGGTTACAGTATGTCAAGGGTGAATTTATAGGATTTGTTGATAGTGATGATTTTATAGACGAAGATATGTATGAAAGCATGCTGCATGAAATGAAAGATGATGTAGACATTGTAATATGCGGAAGGCGCATAAGTTTTCCGAAAGAAATGCATCAGAAAAGTAAAGTAGCATTTTGTACGCCCAAATGTGTCAAAATGGATAATGTAACTGCCATGGAGAAGTTTTTGCAGAACAAAAATATTTCCATGGCTGTTTGGGATAAAGTTTATCGGAGTTCACTTTTTCAGGGAGTCTTGTTTCCATACAAAAGGGTATGTGAGGATATTCCGGTAACATATAAACTGATAGCAAAAAGTAGAAATATTGTCCATCTTGGGAAGCCGAAATATAATAATTTTCATAGAAGCGGGAGTATTTCAAGGCAGGAATTTTACTATAGACAAGTTGACTATGCGGTTTTTGCGGGACAGATATGCAAAGATGTAGCAATAGAATATCCGCAATTGCTTAAGCAGGCTGAAGCATTATACATCATGTGCACACTTGTTACTCTAAAAAAGATTCAATCATGTCAGAAGAGAATCTTATATACAGACATGGAAAAGAGGATTTTAAAAGCGTTTTGTCATATGTACTTTCGCATTTTGCGTAATCCATATATTTTATCTAAGAAAAAGCGGGAAATATTAGAGTGCATATTAGAGAGGAATGAGAAATGGTAGTTTTATTCGTATCGCCTAATTATGAGCAAAAGGGTGAATTACCTAAAGGCGGTGTCAGTGTGTATATACGAAGAGTTTCGGGAGCGCTGAAAGAGCTTGGGCATACTCCGATCATCCTCTCATCCGGCACGAAAGACATGCATTATTGGGAAAATGATATAGAAATTTTTTTCGTACACTGTCCAAGTCTAAATTTAAAAATCAATGAATTCAGCATGTTGGCAGATATCTTTTACAGCAGTTTTATTATTAACAGAAAGATCTCAGAACTGATCAGTACAAGACAAATAGATATTATTCAGTTTTCCTCCATACGCAGTTGGTCACTTTTCTATTATGGAAAAGTTCCGGCTATTATGAGATTGTCCAGTTATGATAAATTATACTACAAAGATTTTCCTAATAAGGAGACAGCGTATGCAAGGGCGTTTCTCCAGCGCCTTGGAGCCAGAAGATGCACGACTGTGTTTGCACCGAGCAATGTCAATGCAAATGCATTTGCAAAAGATATTCACAGAAATGTATCAGTTATCGAATCGCCGTTTTGGAATGAATGCAGTGAGTATGATGACAGTGTATATCAAAATAAGTTAATGGAGAAAAAGTATGTTCTTTTCTTCGGGCGATTAACAGTTGCAAAGGGGATTTTGGTCATCGCAGAGATATTAGAACAGTTTTTACAGTCAAATCCGGAGTATAGCTTTGTCTGTTGCGGTATCGAGCAAAGAGGGTATAAAGAAAATTTAGTGCGTGTCTTGAAAAACGGTGCAGGGAAGCATAAAGACAGATTTGTATATATGAAAGCTCTTCCTAATACATTGTTATATCCGATTGTAAAACGGGCGGATTTTGTTATTTGTCCATCGTTGATTGAAAATTTCTCAAATGCATGTATGGAAGCAATGTATTTTGAAAGAGTAGTAATCGGAACCGATGGCGCAAGCTATGAACAATTAATTGATGACGGAAAAAGCGGGTTATTGTGCACACCGGGAGATGCAAAGAGCTTATTGTGCAAAATGAACCAAGCGGCAGCAATGAGTGAAACACAAAAGGCGGAAATGGGGAAAAAAGCGAGGATGCGGATTGATAGATTAGCACCAGAGGTTATGGTTAAGAAACTGGTGAGACTTTATCAATATGTCATCGATTATACGAGCTGATGCGGAGGACGTTTCAGCAACGGTAATGAGATAATCGCAATACATTACGTCCCGCACCGCAGTATTGTGCATAAATCATCCGTAAGACCCCATATACCACAGGAAGTACTTTGCGATAACCTGCGATAAATCGGCAGCTGCACATTCTCAAAAGTAGCGATGATAATTTCGTCAGCAGAAGCTAAATCATATTCTTGCACGGAATATACCGGAATTCCCATGATGAGGTCGGGATTATCCGTTTTATCAGATACTACAATGCAGAGTATCTTACCCGAAGCATCATTGTGCTTTGCAAGATATTCTATCAGTGCAAGGCATACTTGTCCGGCGCCATACAGAATGATTTTGTTTGCATTGGTATAGAGTTTGGTCAAGGCAGGGAGGTTTTTCAACCGATGTTCATCCGGAAATTTGATACCTTGAGATTCATAGAGGAGTTTGGCGGCAGGAGCACTTAAGACGCTTTCATCCAGTTCACTCCAAATAAAGTTTTTGAGAAACGCTTCTAACACATCGACAACTTCTTTTTGCTGGGACATGTCAAGTTTATCATACTTTCCGGCTAAGCTGTTAAATTCATGTGCCAGAACTTTCTTCCTAAGTTCGCACGGCATATCCGATATCATTTCTTTTATAATTTGATAGGATTTGATAAGGCATATGAAGTTGTCGTCCCTGATACCCATTAGGGATTCTTTATTATTCATCTGGTAGCATACCATATAGCAGTCGCAGATAACGATTCTGTTTGTATGCATGATTACGTCCATATAAAAAGAACGGTCATTGACACATTTAAGGGAGTTAAACCTTATATTACGCTCTTTCAGGTAGCTTCTTTTTACAAAACTCGTCCAAGGAGCTCTTGCAGTGTTTAGTAGGACGTCCTGACAATCGATTAAGGAGCATACTTTTCCGTAAATATTCTCGGGGAATCCGGACATAGAAAAATAATTATTTTCCGACAGAATACCGGATTGCATATCGAAAGTCTTACTGCGTGTTTTGACATAGTCTGCCGAATTTGTTTTAGCGGTCTCATAGACCTTTGCATATGCGCCGGGCAAAACATAATCATCCGCATCCATAAAATGGACATATTCCCCTGTTGCGATATCTAATCCATTGTTTCGTGCAACTCCTGCATAGCAGTTTTGTTGTGTCAATACATGGACATTCGCATATGCACGTTCGTAATTTCTCAATAGTTCCAATGAGTTGTCTGTGGAACCATCATCCACGCAGATAATTTCCTGCTCATCAATGCCTTGGTTTAATATGCTGTCCAGACAACGATTTATGTATTTTGCCGCATTGTACACCGGAATGATTGTGCTTATTTTCAATGTAGTCAACTCCTATGTCATTTTTATAATAATAGAAAATTCCTCAATATGTTTCGAAAAAAATTGTATATCTGTTTCCCAAAGCATGGCATTGCTTCTGATAGCGCAGGTATTCCTGTGTCCAGAAATTCAAAATAGTGTTTTTGTCAATAGGTACGTTGTCCTTATGTGATTGGAATTTGCTTGGGTCGTTTTGGTCAATAGCGGTTATGTTATATTTTTCCGGGCTATTGTACATATCTGTGTTACGCTCTAAATGAAATATACCTACTGAAAAAGCGTCCATATACTCCTTCATCTGTTTCACATCTTCCAAATCACCTTGCGCCTCTTCCAATGTTTCGGAGGGAAGATTACACAAAAGCCATGCATAGGTTTTGATGCCGCATCTATGAAATAATTCCAGACAATACTTTGACGTGTCTGCGGTAATTCCCTTCTTTATGAAGTTAAGCAGTCTCTGGTTGAAACTTTCCACGCCGAACATAACCATTTCACAACCGTTGTCATGCGCTTTTCTTAATAGCGCTTCATCATATTGACGACTGACTCTGGAATAGTAGAACCATTTCATTTCTTTGAACTCTCTGTATTGATCCATTTCCTCAATCATATCTTTAAAACAATCCGGGCGTATTGCTTCGTCTACGAATTGGAAACACTTATTCTTATATTTTGCGGATAGCGCCAATAAATCTTTCACGACCACATCCATTTGCTTGGAGCGGTAGTTATGTCTGTATTTCTCATCGTGATTGCAGAAGGCACAGTAGCCGTAATGACAGCCTCTGGAAGTCTGGTAGGGCAGGACGAGTTCCGGCGCCAGATATAAATCCAGATTCAAGCCGTCATAATCAGGTGCTGGAAGTCTTGTTACATCTTCGACGATTTGTTCTGAATATCGGATTTCATCATCGGAATCTATGAACATTAAATTGGGAATGGTATTTAGGTCCGCCTTGCCATCAAAATAATGCATAAGACCGACAAGGGCGGTCTCGCCTTCTCCGACAATAATATAATCAAAATATTTTTTGATATCTGCTTTGTTAGGGTAGGAACTGTTTGCAAATAAATCTGCGCAGCTTCCGCCTAAAATAATTTTGGCGTCCGGTCGGCACTTTTTAACTAACTCCGCCAAGATACAGCCGGGAATAAACTGGCAAGTACTGGTAATGGAGATACCGACGACATTAGGGATATCGGTGAATATTTGTCTGAGTTCCTCTGTACACAGAGTGTCAAGCATATTCCGCGAATACCACCTGTCAATTGCGGAGTCCAGATTTTTACACTTGTCGAAATCTATATTTGTTAAATCAAAGAAATAAATCCGTGAGTAAAATGCTTCCAAGACTCTCTTTTGTACGGCATTTAATTCAAAGTATCTTCTTTTGACCAGTGCCACATCGAATTCTTCCGAGTTGAAAAACCACATATCGTTTTTGTATTCCTCATAGGAAGAATACACGTTGTTGTCGTAATTTTTGAACGTATCGTTATAAAAAGACTCGGTTAAGCATTGCTCGGCAGATTCTTTCCATTTTTCATGAATCAGATGATGTATGCAATGAATGCCGATGTCATATTGCGCCACTGAATAACCGTGTTTCTTTAGTTCGGCGGCAAGGCAGGGTACTGCGCTGAAGGGCGAATGAAAATCCCAGTACGGAGGGGATAAGAACAGAATATTTTTTTGTGTCTGCCTGCGGTTGTTCATGGAATAATCACATATATTTTTCTTTAGCACTGGCGCTTCCAGCCGGTTTAGATTTTCATTCAATTGGTTTTCGAAATCGTCTGATAATAGTACGAAATGATTGACATTTTGCTGTTGAAGATATGCTGTAATTTCTTCTTTGGATGAACCGGCGACAGCGAGTAAGATAGGAATTGCAGGGGATATCTCATTGGCGTTAAATTTTACGGCATTTATGCCAAATAACATTTTGAAGTTACGACTGATGTCCGAGAGCAGAATACTTTGCACAGAGTTTTCGAGCCCCATATGATGGACTTTTTTGAGAAGTTTATCACATATCCTGTTGGCGCCGTAAAGATATATTTTATCCTGAGAAACAAACCATTGTTCAAATTCCTGTATGTTTTTAAGTTCTGTCATACGATTTTATCCCCCTGCGCTAATTTGTGCTCTTAAAAACTGCTAAAATAATTCTTTATTATTCTAACATAAAAGGATATGGTTTCAATACAGAAAATGACAAGAGGTATACAAAGTGCCGAGTCGGATGACAGTATGGCAGGACATAAGGTTTTTATTTACGCAAACAAGCATTGGGTGGTAAAATAATACCATATGATTTCTAGAGGATTATTTCGCAGCTTATGGCAGGCGGTACATGGAATATTTGTTTGAAAGTGCAGCGACAGATTAAAATGGATATATTGATTTTTAAGACGGTAAATGAAGAGAGAACAAAACGGCTGCTTAGCAGTATTGATACATTAAACAATCGTGTCTATATGATTATGCCGGAAAGTGAAATAAGTATTTACAGTGGAGCAGGCTGGAACATTCAATGTATAGGCACAAAGGAAAAATGTATTGATTACGGAACGATTATGGAAGAAGACAGAATACCGGACATCATGTTTCATGAAGTATGGGTATTATCCCCTGATATTAATAGTATTTATGCCTATTCGGAGATTTACGCGGTTATCTCTGAATTGAGATACCGCAAGGTATGTTATAAAGTGATAAAGAAGGATGAAATCGTAACTTATAATCTGAATAAAGAGCTCATGTTTTCGCGTATGCATGACTTGATGGTAAGCGCGGTTACCAAATATATGACCTTGTTCTATCGGATAGAAAAGAAAGTAAAAGGGTGTAAATAAGGGCGTTATGTGTGGAATTGCAGGAATTGTAAAGAAACAAAACAGCAGGGTAGAGAGAGAAGAAATCCGGAAAATGAATGATGTAATGGCACATCGGGGACCGGATGCAGAAGGCATCTATATAGATGGCGTTATTGGACTAGGGCATCGGAGGCTTTCGATTGTAGATTTGTCGGATGGTGGCAGACAGCCGATGGAAAGTTTCGATCAAAGATTTGTCTTGGTGTTCAATGGTGAAATATACAATTATATAGAATTGAAAGATGCGTTACAGAAAGAAGGGGCAGTATTTTATACAGGTACGGACACGGAAGTGATTATGGAGGCGTACCGTTACTGGGGGCAAGATTGTACCAAATATTTTAACGGTATGTGGAGTATTGTTCTGTATGATACTGTGCAAAAGCAGATTTTTGTTTCAAGGGACCGGTTTGGGGTGAAACCGCTATATATTTATGAATCGGAAGAGGAGATGATATTTGCATCGGAGATTAAATGCATCACAATTATAAGACCCGAGGAGAAGGCTGCGGATATTACACAGATTGCGAGATATTTGCGAGGTTTGCAGGAAGATACGGATGCGCATACCTTTTATAAAAATATCCGTAATTTTCCGAAAAGCCATAATATGATATATAATCTGCATACGGAAACGGCGGAGTATGAGAAATATTGGGAAATTGACGTCAAAGAATTTAAGAGTAAATGGCAGTGCAGAAATCCGTATAGAAAGATTCGTGAATTGTTAGAAGATTCTATCAGGATTAGATTGCGTGCTGATGTGGAAATTGGGGCGAGCTTGTCAGGCGGACTGGATTCCAGCACGATAGTGGGTATTTCAAGTAAAAAATTTCATACAAAAATGCATACGTTTTCTTCCATTTACAATGAGAAGAGCTGTGATGAGAAAGAATATATTGACTGCATGAATGAATACGCGGATACGATACCACATTACATCTACCCGGAGGAGTCAGAAGATATCTTGCAGGATATCAAAGATTTAATATACTATCATGACGGACCTTGCCACAGTGCAAGTCCCTACAGCGGTTATTGTGTGTATCGCGGAGTGGGTAAGCAGGTTAAAGTTCTTTTGGACGGTCAGGGAGCGGATGAACTTTTTGGCGGATACCTTATGTTCTATAATGCGAAGCTCAAAGAATTATTACGGCGCAATACCTTTATGTCTAGGATAAAGGCTGTGAAGTTGGTGATGATGGTTCAAAATGAATGGCAGGACAAGCCATATTTGTTAAATAACGATTTACTATTAGAAACATTAGGTGTACGGGGTTTTAGGGAATTACAGAAAGAAAGAGGAAGAAAAGGTTTTAGGAACGTATTTGCTACGAAGATAAAGTATCAGGAGAAATTCGCTCAAATAGATTTAGAGGATAATTTGCAGGGGAACAAAGCTATTGTCAGTGAACTCGGGAAGGACTTGCACCTGCGGTTCTGGTATAAAATACTGCCGCGCATTCTTCATGATGTTGACCGCAACAGTATGGCAAGTTCCTTGGAAGTTAGACTGCCGTTTCTGGATTACAGGCTGGTGGAATTTTCTTATACGCTTTCGGACCGATACAAAATAAACGGGCGATGGACGAAATATATTCTGCGGAAAAGCTGCAAAAAGTATTTGCCGAAGAAAATATCCCGTAGAAGAAGTAAGATGGGATTTCCGGCGCCTTTTGATAAATGGGTGGGGAACGAACGGTATAAAGGGCAAATAAAAGAATACATTGATGCGTTCAAAGAAAGAAATATAGTAGACAGCGACTCATTAGAACAGATTTATGCAGAGCATATTAACGGAGATAAAAATTGGGCGGATGAGTTGTTTCGTATTATGAGTCTGGAGATGTGGCTCCAAAATGAAATAGATAAGCCCGGGAAGAGCTGGAAGTATGAAGCGGTATAGGGCGAAGTATTGTTACTGCAAGTGTTTTAGAGTATAATTTTCATAGATGCATTGAAGGGGCTGATTGTGGAATTGGAAGACGATTATCATATTACCTCTAATCGGGAAAGCGGATTCGGACGATATGATATTATGCTGGAGCCAAAGAAGGAAGAGCAGAATGCATATATCATAGAATTCAAGGTATATAATCCCAGAAGAGACAAAACATTGGAGGATACCGTGGAAGCGGCGCTTGCCCAAATAGAAGAGAAGCAGTATACAGCACATTTGCAGCAAAAAGGAATTCCAGCGGAGAAGATTAAGAAGTACGGCTTTGGATTTGAAGGAAAGAATGTTTTAATCGGTTAAAACAAATGTATGAAAAAAGAAGGAGAGCAGGGAACATGAAAAAAGGAACGATTACAGGATTATCTTTATTATTAGGAGCGTCTACGGGAGCGGCAGCAGTAGGACTTAATCAAAAGAAAAAGAATGCTGCAACTGACGATTTGCTGCAGAAAATGGGGGAATTTTACAGACTGCTGCTGAAATGGCTGGAGATAGAGCAGAAAGGGCATTCCATACGCTCATTTTTTACGGGAAACGGCTACAAAACAATTGCCATCTATGGGATGAAAGAATTGGGGGAGAGGCTGCTTGATGAGTTGAAAGACTCTGAAGTAGAGGTGAAGTATATTATAGACAAAAAAGCAGACACGATGTATGCGGATGTAGATATTGTTACGCCGGAAGAGCCTTTAGAAGAAGTAGATGCCATTGTTGTGACTGCAATCCATTATATGGATGAAATCGAAGAGATGCTGGAGCAGAAAGTTGATTATCCGATTCTCTCGCTTACTGAGATTGTCGATGAGGTATTGGAAGAAATTATATAAAGATAATATAATAAACGAAAACGACTGAAGGCAGGGTGGACAAGAATGCCGAAAATATCAATTATCATGCCATTATATAATGCATCTAAATATTTGAAAGAAACCCTGCAAAGTGTACAGCAGCAGACATTTACAGATTATGAACTGATTTGTATCAACGATGCTTCCACTGACGATACTGCGGAAATTCTATGCAGGTTTCAGATAGAGGATGCCAGAATACAAATCCTTACGAATGCAGAGCGCCATGGGGCTGCTTATTCCAGAAATCGTGGAATGAAGGAAGCAAAGGGAGAATACCTTGCCTTTCTGGATGGAGATGACGTTTTTGACGAGGAAATGTTTGAGAAGGCATATCATGCAGCGGTAGAGTCTCAGGCGGATATTGTGATGTATGAATTTCTTCATGTGCCATCGGATACTGTGTTTATAAAGCGAAAGGTTTTCCACAGCGAGCAGTATAGAGACAGATATTGCAGGAAAGTTTTTTCGTTGCAGGAATACGCACCTTATGAGTGCTTGAATTGGGGATTAGGACCGTGGAGTAAATTATATAAAAGAGACTTAATCGAACAGAATCAGCTTTGGTTTCAAGATTTGTCTTGCTCAAACGATTTATATTTTGTCTGTATGGCATTAATGTTATCAAAAAGACTGCTGCTATTAGATGATACAAGGATTATGGTTTATGTGAGGGATCATGATGAGCCGGACAGAATATCGTCAAATAGGGATCCGATGTGTTCTTATTTGGCGTTTTTACAGATAGCGGAAGAGTTAGTCAAGCGCAATATATTTTCGGAGTTGTCTGCACACTTCTACTATTTTCTGCTCCGCGCCGTTAGATGTGCGCTTCTGCAATGCAGAACAGAAGAAAAGGCAAGAACCTTTTATCAGTTTTTTCAGAAAGAAGGGATTCATAATATCGTTGCTGCCGGCGGCGATTGTGAGAGTCTTGATACTTACCAAAAAGAGCAGCTGGAACAATTCATAAATAAGGATTTTGATTCAGGATGGTTTAAAGAGGAATCGGGATTGCGGATGCCGCTCAATTGCCAACGTCATGCAGAAGTGGTTATTCAGATGTTTCAAGAGTACCGGAATGCAGGGAAGGCTGTAGGTATCTGGGGAGCCGGCGCAAATGGTATTTCGCTACTTGAGTTTTGCCAAGAGAATGATTTGAGTGTCGAGATGCTGATAGATCAATCAAAGGAAAAACAAGGACGTTGGATGTGTGGCCATTTGGTAAGAAGACCGGAAGAAATAAAGGGTCGGCTGCAGGTGGTGGTGGCAGCGACAAGGAATATTTTTGAAAGCGTTACACAGGAATTGTCTGGACAGGATATTGAAGTAGTGGACATGAATCAGGTACTATGGATATATTAAATGCAGATGGGAGACGGTATCATTCAAAACAGAACGTGGTAAAGGATGTGAATATGCCAAAGATATCGATTATTATGCCATTATATAACGCATCTAAGTATCTGGAGGAAACTTTGCGCAGTATTTTGCAACAGACATTAGAGGACTTTGAATTAATCTGTATTAACGATGCATCCACTGACGACACCGTACAAATTATACGGAATTTTCAAACAAAGGACGGCAGAATACATATATTTTCTAACGCAGAGCGCCACGGTGCCGCGTATTCCAGAAACCGTGGAATGAAGGAAGCAAAGGGAGAATATTTTGCTTTTTTAGATGGGGACGATATTTTTGATGAGGAGATGCTTGAGAAAGCATATCAGGCGGCAGAGGAGAAGTGCGCAGACATTGTAACCTATCAATATCTGCATGTCTCATCTGATGTCATACATCATAAATTTGACCGGGTTCATTCGGAAGAATATAAGGCACGTTATTGCCGTCAGACTTTTTCCTTATCAGAATATGCACCCGGTGAACTGATACAGTTCCCTTTAGGACCATGTGATAAGCTTTATCGGAGAAGCTTAATTGAAGACAATCATCTTGCGTTTCAGAATTTGACGAGCGGGAATGATTTATATTTTGTTTTTATGGCGCTTTTGCTTTCTAAGCGAACGGTTATGTTAGAAGAGGATAGGGTGATGCTGTATGCAAGGGACCACTTTAGACAAGGGAGGATTTCCTTAAATCGCGATCCCATGTGCACTTATCAGGCTTTTATGAAGGCAGGGCAGGATTTGAGAGACAGAAATATGTTTGCTTGTGTGAGTCATCATTTCTACTATAGAGTATTCTATTCCTTGAGGGACGCGTTATTGGCTGACAAAGACAGGGAACGTGCGAAACGGTTTTACGGATTTCTGCAGGAGGAGGGCATAGAGCATTTTCGCGCGATTGACAGACAATGCTTTGACGAATTGGATGAGTATATAAGAAACGGGTTCCGGCATTATATAGAAAAAGATTTTACATCCGGCTGGTATCGGGAAGAAAATATACTGAAACTTTTTTTGCATCAAAATGCAGAGCGGGTAATTGCATTATTTGAAAGATACAGATTTCCCGACCAAAAGATTGCCGTATGGGGCGCCGGAGAGAATGGGAAAGTATTACTTGAATTTTGCAGGCAGCACCATCTGGATATCAGCGTGGTGATTGACAAGTCACGGGACAAGCAGGGGACGGAATTGGCTGGCTGCAAGGTTGCGGCATTACATGAAGTGGCAGATGATATACAGATTATTATTATTTCTGCGCGTTTTATATATGATGATGTGGTCAGGGAAGTGGGAAACAGGGAAATAGAAGTGCTGGATATTAACCGCTTTCTGTGCATTGATTAAGCAAAACGAGAAAGCACTTATGATGTAAGAAGTTTTGAAAGAACAGGAAAGGATATGGTTTGCCGATATGAATATTGCCATCTGGGGTACGGGTGTTTTTGGAAAATATATAGAGGAGCAATTAAAAGATAATACAAATTACTTGATCCGCTATTTTGTGGACAGCAATGAAGCGCTGTGGGGACAGGAAATAAACGGTAGGGAGATTATTTCACCGAAACGATTACAGGAAATATATGCCAAAGAACTGGATTTCGTACTGGTTGCATTCCTAAATGGTATAGAGATTTACGGATTGCTCTCTCAGATGAATATTAAGCGATTTGGTATTATATGGAACAGAGTATTAGAGGCTGGAATGTTATTAAAAGCTGATTTGTCAGAGGATAAAAATATTGTCTGGAGTAATGCGAAATATCTTGACAAACCTGTGCTCAGACGTCTGGAAACAAATATTATGGATGGATGTAATTTGAACTGTAAGGGGTGCAGCCACTTTTCTAATTTGTTTGCGCAAGGGGCAAGTGTACTCTTTGAAATATATTGTAGAGACTTAAAACGTATTACAGAGAATGTTTATATCCATCGGTTTAATATGCTGGGAGGAGAGGCGATATTACATCCCCAAATGATTGAGTATATAGAGTATACAAGGCAATTACTTCCTGATTCAGAGATTGAAATTGTAACGAACGGTTTATTACTTCCGAGGCAGACAGAGAAATTCTTCCTATGCTGTGCCGAGAATAATATAACAATCAGCATATCAGGATATCCTCCTACTTTGCAGTTAAAGGATAAAATTATTGATATTCTGGAAAAATATCAGATTGTGTATATTTTCAGGGAAGACGTGAAGGAGTTTGGAAAAAATATTGATTTATCCGGTACGGCGAATCCGAGGGATGCAGTCAAGAGATGCCGGGAGAGCCGATGTTCTTTCTTACGAGAAGGCAAAATATATAAATGCCCTTTTGAGGCGCTCGGCAATCGGTTATTTGAGCATTTCGGCTTGGATATCAGGCTGCACGGCGGAATTGATATCTGGGATGAAAATCTGGACTGGTCTGTGCTGGCGGAGTGGTTTATGAAGCCGCATGAGCCAGTCGATGCATGCAGATATTGCGGAGAGGAAGTAAAGATTGCGTGGGAAGCAGCGAAGGAACCCGCATTAGAGGACTGGGTAGTAAGCAAAGGGGTGTAAACAAGCGGATTGAACAAAGTGAGAAATGACGTACGGGTATCGGTAATTATTCCGGTGTACAACGCCGGACAATATTTAGAGACATGTTTGGACAGCGTATGCGGTCAGGTGATTCAGGAATTGGAGATCATATGTATTGACGATGGTTCTACGGACGATTCATCTGCTATATTGAGGCGGTATAGCATGAAAGATAATAGAATAAAAATTATCAGTCAGGATAACAGCGGACCGGGGCTGGCAAGAAACAGAGGCTTAGGTGAGGCTCGCGGAGAATTTGTCGCTTTTATGGATGCGGATGATTATTATACGGACATGAATGCATTGGCGCAGATGTATCGGATTTGTAAGGAAAACAATGTAAAAGTATGTGGGAGCGCGGCAAAGTATTTAAGACAGGGAGTCATTGCGGATGATATGACATTGCAGGATGTGAGAAGGGCGGCGCAGGAAAATAAGATTTTAGAGTATCGGGATTATGAGTTTGACTATGGATATCTGGGATTTCTTTTTTCTAAAGAAATGCTGCTGGAAGAAGGCATAACCTTTCCGGCATATAGGAGATATCAGGACCCCTGCTTTCTTGTCCGGACAATGTGTGCTGCCGGACAGTTTGGATTTTTGGATACGACTACATATGTTCTTCGTGTGCCGACTATGTCGTCCAGATTTTCCAAGGATAAAGTGACGGATTTATTAAAGGGACTGCGTGACAATTTATCTTTTGCCAATGAGAAGAGACTGGATAAACTGTTCCAAACCACATTGATGCGGCTGGAGTATGAGTATTACAGTATTATCTGCCGCTATGTAAGTTCGGAGGACGAGCGGCAGGTCAGTCTACTACGGGAAATCAACCATCTTGTGAGAGAAGGATTGCAGGATGATAAATATATCATCAGACCGCTTTCTTTTATCATATCGGGAAATGCTGATTTCTATCTTCATTATGAAAAGAATCTCTGTGAAAAAATAGCGAAACAGCCATATTTCTATTTATATGGTGCAGGAGGAATGGCGAAAAAATTTCTCTGGTATTTAAAGAGCCAAAACCTATTACATAAAATCAGAGGAATCCTTGTGTCCGTTTTGCCAAAGGAGGAACAATTTATTGAGGGCATTCCGGTGGCGACGTTGGAACAACTTAAGGTGAAGACGGAGGATTATATACTGATTGGTACAGGCGCGGTTTTTCATAAGGAGATTTGGGACAGTCTGTGCAGCAAAGGATTTGGCAACGCTGACATTTTGGACAGCGTATTCTTGGAGGAACTGCCGGAAGTGGACGGGTAAAGGAAATGCAATGAATATTTGTGGCAAGGAACAGATAAGAAGAGCGTTAGAAAGTGATGATAATATTGTAATTTACGGAGCCGGAATGATTGCAGGGCATGTATATCATTGTCTGTCGGCGGAACCGTTTTGCTGTTCGATTAGCGCATTTATGGTTTCAGAGAAAAAAGAGGGAATCCATGAACTGTATGGGACTCCGGTTATAGACGTTCATGAGGGCAACAAGTACAAAGACAATGCGGTCATCCTGATTGCCGTTATGGATATGTATTATGAAGAAATCGTGCGGACATTACAAGAAGAAGGGTTTAAGAATTACGTTTCCATGACATTTGAGAGTAAGTTATGGGAAGAGGTGAGAGCGGTTTATGCGGAAGAATTATGGCGGCGGGGCAACAGAAAGTATCTGCCGTTGAAAGTGGCGCTGCAACAGAAGCAGTCCGGTGACGGCATTCACATTTATCGCGCATGCAGTCATATGGACAAACCGCTTCATACTGATTTATCAGAATACGACTGGGAGATCCCAATTCAGGTGGGCGCGGCACTGACACAGGCAAGAATCTGCCCTGTATGTGATGATTATGGTGAGAATATATCAGGTAGAAACCAAGAATACTGTGAGCTGACGGCGCTATATTGGATATGGAAGAATGATGTATCGAAATATGCGGGCTTATGCCACTACCGCCGTCATTTTGAATTAGACAAAGAAATGATAGGGCAAATAGCGGAATCGGATATAGATGTCGTTTTGACGGTACCGATCTTTAATTTCCCTGATGTGAGGTCAACTTATGTCCATGACCATATCGAAGAAGATTGGAACGTCATGATGAAGGCGATTGCCGATTTGGCGCCGGATTATTGTGAGACCGCGAGGGCGGTGCAGGACGGTGTTTTCTATTATGCCTATAATATGTTTATTGCACGCAGGGAGATTTTGAATGACTACAGTGAATGGCTTTTCCCGATTCTTGCCTATTGCGAGGGGAATTGTTCCGGCAGGGACAGCAGTATCAGCAGAGAATGCAGAGACAGCTATCAGAGACGGTATATCGGATTCCTTGCGGAACGTTTAATGTCGATTTATTTCCTGCATCATGAGAAGGAGTACAGAATCGTACATGCCGGGAAGCGCTTTCTGACATAAGACTAGGGCATGACAGAGAGGATTAGTGGGCATTAGGAGGCATCAAAGGAAAAAAGGAGCGGCTTTATGAGATTCATACCGGAACATTTGCAGTCCCCTTTCTGCATCTACGGTGCAGGAATTGTTGCGACAAACGTCTACACGGCACTCAAAACTTTATATCATGTAAAGCCCCTTTTCTTTCTCGTATCGGATTCAGAAAAAGGGGGAGGACTGGACGAGCCTCCGGAAGAGATTGATGGTATTATTGTTAAACGGTTATCGGCGTGGAAACAGGAACAGGTTACGAAACAACGAGTATCAGCGGGCAGAGTAACATATTTGATTGCCACACCGGAAGAACATCATGCGGCAATTATTGAGGCGCTGCGTACTAATGTGCCGTATTCTTCTGATTCCCGGAAAGCGTCGGGTATATTTGGCATATCTGATGCATCCGAAGAGAATCCACATATCATCCCAGTGACAAACGAAGTGGAGAACGAACTGATGGAGGCGTATTATCGCTCTTGCCCGGAGCGCAGAACGGTATCGGAACTGTTGTCCGAAACAAAGATGCGGGAAAGCAGGGGCATTCCGGTGGAGTCCATGTTATCCGGAGTTCGGGTCTTTCAAGCCAAATCCCATATGGACAAACCGCTTCGTAAGTCAAAGTCGGACTTATCCCCTGATACATTGCATGATGCCGGTCAAAGCTATATATTGCCCGGTTACATCGTTCCGATACAAGCCGGGGCAGAGCTGGCTTCAATGTCAATTGCTGATTTGAAAGATAACACGGGAGATAACATATCCGAAAAAAACAGGAATTACTGCGAGCTTACCGTAACATATCACGCATGGAAAAACTGTCATGCAGCTTATAAAGGAATCTGCCACTACAGACGCGTTTTTGATATAGATGATACACAGATGCAGAATTTACTTATAGCGCAGCGCGAATGGGATGTGATCCTGCCTTTTCCTTCCGTCTATTACCCGGATATAGATAAGGAGCATATGCGTTATGTCAAAGAATCCGACTGGGAGGCGATGCTTCAGGCTCTCTCGGAGACTGCACCGGAATATCTGGCATTTTATCGAGGAGCAGTACAAAAAGGAGAAAAATTTTTTTGCAATTTCAATATGTTAATTGCGAAATCGGCAGTGTTTGATGATTATTGCAGCTTTCTTTTTCGCGTTCTGCAGCGGACGGAACAACTTACCAAGCCGAAAGGTCCGGAGCGTGCGGATCGTTTTGCGGGATATTTGGGTGAGAATCTGACGACGTTGTATTTCCTGAAAAATCGGGAAAAACTTAAAATCGCGTATGCTGGGAAGCTGTGGCTTGTATAACTATATTCAAGGTCAGTGATTACTAAGAGCGTAGATACGATATGGAGATTGGCAGATAGAAGGACAGCGTAAGAACAGCAGAAAATTAATATAGAAGGAAAGTGCCGGAAAATGGAATCACAGACATATAAGGAAGAAATACAGTTATTGTTACAACAAAATATGAATCTGCCATGGGAGAAAATTGCAGGCAAAACAATACTACTTTCCGGAGCGACGGGTATGATCGGGAAGTGTATCGTGGATATATTGATGAAATACAATGATGATAGCAGGAAGAATGCGGGCATTTCAGACATGGCTGCGTCGGAAAGACTAATAAATATTATTGCGTTAAGCAGAAATGAAGAGCGTGCTAAAGAAAGGCTGGATGAGCATTGGGGCAGAGAAGATTTTCGGTATATCTGCAGTGACGTGAATCAGGCAATACCGGAATGCGGAAAAGCAGATTATGTGATTCACGCGGCAAGCAATACCCATCCTTTGCAATATTCAGGGGATCCTATCGGGACGATTACTGCGAATGTGATAGGTACGAAGAACCTGCTGGACTACGCCGTATCCTGTCATGCAGAGCGGTTCTGCTTTGTCTCGTCAGTAGAAATATATGGAGAAAACAGGGGAGATACGGACAGATTCAGTGAAAATTATCTGGGATATTTAGACTGTAATACGCTGCGGGCGGGATATCCGGAGAGTAAACGTGCGGGCGAAGCGCTTTGTAATGCATACGCCCAGACTCATCAACTTAATTTTGTGATACCGCGCCTTGGCAGAGTGTACGGACCGACGATGCTTCCTTCCGATTCTAAGGCGGTTGCGCAGTTTATCAAGAAAGCGGCAGCAGGAGAAGACATAGTCTTAAAAAGCGCCGGAACACAGTGCTATTCCTATACGTATGCATTGGACGCGGCATTAGCCGTTCTTACGGTATTATTAAAAGGAAAAAGAGGAGAGGCGTACAATATTTCGGATACGGAGTCAGAAGTGACGCTTAGGCAGATTGCGGAGTGGCTGGCGGAGGATAGTGGCGTCAAAGTAGTTTATGATATACCGGATGCGGCGGAACAGGCAGGTTATTCCACGGCGACGAAGGCGCTTCTTGATACGGAAAAGATAGAAACGCTGGGCTGGAAGCCTAGGACGCATATGCGGGAAGGGCTGCGTAAGACGATAGAAAGTTTACGCTGATTATTACGAAAGTATAAAGTACACCTTCAAAACGCTTGGAAAGTTTCAGCAGACAGACCAAGCTGATGAAGGTGTATTTTTTTAGACTAATAGTTGTGCCTCTATTGGAATTATGTTATGATTATAATAAATTATAGTTTGAAAATATAAAATTAAGTTTTGGAATGGAGAGTATATGTCATTTGACAGTAAGAAGAGGGAGGAAATACGAAAGTATATTTTGCGTAAAATTGCGCTGGATGATGAGGAACTGATTGCTAAGTGCATGGATAGTTTCGGCATTTCAGTCACTTCCGTAAAACGTTACCTGAAGGAACTTACCAATCATGAAGTGATTATGCCGCAGACTGACTGCGCTTGCGGATATTGCTTGACAGAACATGTCATTGAGAAGAGGGTTTCTTTAGGACAGCCGCAGGAGGAAGACCGCTTGTATGCTTCGCTGATTCGGGGGAATCTGTCGGGCTGCAATGCAAACGCGATGCGAATCTGGCAATATGTATGTGCCGAGATGTTGAACAATGCGATAGAACATTCACGTGGCGGGAATATACGAATTATTGTAAGCACCAATGTTCTTTACAGCAGGATAGTTATTGTGGATGACGGTGTGGGGGTTTTCCAGACATTATTGGATTATATGCTGGCGCAAGGTTGGGATCATCCGTGTGCGGAGGATGCGCTGCTTGAACTTTATAAAGGAAAGTTTACAAGTGACACAAGCAGGCATTCGGGAGAAGGTATTTTCTTCTCATCGAAGGCAGTAGATGAATTTGCAATCTGGTCAGATGACAGAATCTATAAAAACGGATACGGTATCAGCAGCGAAGCCTTAGAGCATCGTTTATTGGCATATGCTTCCCGTATACAAAAGATTGGAACTATGGTTATGATGACGCTTGAAAACGAGACATCCAGAAATCTTTCGGAGGTATTTGATATGTACACGGACATAGAAGAGGGGTTCATACGCACGAGGATTCCCGTAAAAGAGGCGTGTCTGACCGGAGAACCCGTGGCACGCTCACAGGCAAGGCGGATATGCAATCGTCTGGACGAGTTTAAGGAGATTATTTTGGATTTTGACCGGGTAGAAGTGATGGGACAAGGATTTGCAGATGAGCTTTTCCGCGTGTATGCATCAGCACATCCGCAAGTTATATTGCGCCCGGTGAATATGGTGATGGAAGTGGAGCGGATGATTCGGCATGTCACCAGAGGACGGATGCCGGAGAATGTGCGTATGACGGATGATATAAGTGTTACATGACATTTACTATTGGATGTTAAAACAGAGTGCAGGTACATAAAGTGAGCAGACAGAATAATGAAATGAAATGGATAAAACCTTTCCTTTCCACCACTTGCAACTTTCTTAAATTTGTTATATGATAGTCCTATATTTTCGTGAGGGGCTGAGCCGGAACTTATGAATGTGCCGGACAGATTCGATAACAGAAACCCATGAAGCGCCGGAAGATACGCCGGGAGCTTCGGAACGGAGGACAAATGAGTGAGACATATGTAGAATGTCTGGTAGCCAGAAAACCCTCGGCTGTTTTAACATTTCTTAAAATGCTTCTGATTATGCTGACGGTGGTGTTCGTGGTAATCGGCGTTGTGTTTATTCCGGGACTGCTTGTTGCAATTGTTACCGGCGTGGGTGCATATTTTGCGACTATGAATGCGAACGTGGAGTATGAGTATCTATACTTAGATAAGGAAATCAGCGTTGACAAGGTCATGGCGAAGAGCAAGAGAAAGAAAGCAGGTGCGTTTTCCATAGAGCAGATGGAAATTTTTGCGCCGCTTAATTCCCACAGACTGGATTCTTACAAGAACCGTGAGCTAAAGACATTAGATTACAGTTCGGGTATCGCTGCGCAGCCGGAAAGAAGATACATGATGGTATGGAACGGCAATACCAAGATTATTCTGGAGCCGAATGAGGAGATGATTAAGGCTGTCCAGAGTGTTGCACCGCGTAAGGTGTTTACGGATTAAAGAATAGTAATGTGTGAAAAGTAATACTGTCAGTTATGTTTAACTGACAGTATTCTTTACATAGACGTAACAATTTAGCATCTGCATTTGTACTGTGGATGAGAATGTTACAAAAGTACTAATAACTATCATAATAACACAGGAGGAGAGAAGATGGGTCAGATTATTGGAGAAGGAATTACTTTTGATGATGTGCTGTTGGTGCCGAGCTATTCTAAGGTGATTCCGAATCAAGTGAACTTAACAACATGGCTAACGAAGAAAATCAAACTGAACATTCCGATGATGAGTGCGGGTATGGATACTGTGACCGAGCACAGGATGGCGATTGCCATGGCGAGACAGGGCGGTATCGGTATTATACATAAGAACATGTCTATAGAAGCGCAGGCGGAAGAGGTAGACAAAGTTAAACGTTCAGAAAACGGTGTCATAACCGATCCATTTTCACTCACTCCGGAACATACATTAGCCGATGCTGATTCATTGATGGCTAAATTCAGGATTTCCGGCGTACCGATTACAGAAGGCAGAAAGTTAGTCGGTATCATAACAAATCGTGACTTAAAATTCGAGACAGATTTCACTAAGAAAATTAAAGAATCAATGACTTCTGAGGGACTGATTACGGCAAAAGTAGGCATTACTTTAGAAGAGGCGAAGCAGATACTTGCCAAGGCAAGAAAAGAGAAGCTCCCGATTGTAGACGATGACTATAACCTAGCCGGACTGATTACAATCAAAGACATTGAAAAAACAATTAAATATCCTTTGTCGGCAAAAGACAGTCAGGGCAGACTTTTGTGCGGCGCAGGCGTGGGTATCACAGCCAATGTGCTTGACAGGGTCGGTGCTCTTGTGGACGCGAAGGTTGACGTGATTGTACTTGACAGCGCTCACGGTCATTCCGAGAATGTTCTGCACTGCTTAAGGATGATTAAAGACAAGTTCCCTGAGGTACAGGTCATTGCCGGGAATGTGGCTACCGGAGAAGGAACGAGAGCCTTGATTGAAGCAGGAGCGGATGCCGTGAAGGTCGGTATCGGTCCCGGTTCTATCTGTACGACCCGCGTGGTGGCAGGTATTGGTGTGCCTCAGATTACAGCGATTATGGACGCTTATTCCGTAGCCAAGGAATATGGCATTCCGATTATTGCCGACGGCGGTATTAAGTACTCCGGCGATATGACGAAGGCGATTGCAGCGGGCGGCAACGTATGTATGATGGGAAGCATGTTTGCAGGATGTGATGAGAGTCCGGGTACATTTGAACTCTATCAGGGAAGAAAATACAAAGTTTACAGAGGAATGGGTTCTATTGCGGCTATGGAGAACGGCAGCAAGGACAGATATTTCCAGTCTGACGCTAAGAAGCTCGTGCCGGAAGGCGTGGAAGGGCGAGTTGCATATAAAGGTACGGTTGAGGACACTGTATTCCAGCTTATGGGAGGACTGCGGTCCGGTATGGGATACTGTGGGACATCTACTATTGAGGAATTAAAAGAGAACGGAAGATTTGTTAAGATTTCTGCGGCGTCTCTCAAAGAGAGCCATCCTCATGATATTCATATTACGAAGGAAGCGCCGAATTATTCTGTGGATGAGTAAGGCGGTAAGGAATGAGGGGATTTTAAATGGATGGGTTATATCATGCAATTTTAGACCGCAGGGAGCTACAGAAGTTACAGAATGAATTTTGCATGACAGCGGGAGTTTATGCATTCTGTGTAGATGGCGACGGTATTGATGTGACAGAGATGTCAGGTGAAGAGCGGGATAAGGAGCTATTGCTGCAGTATGTGCCGCGGGAGAAAATGCTTTCTCTCTTCCGCAGGGTGTCGGAAAGTGTGCTGGAAGATCAGGCTGTAGAAGAGACGGAGGTTGACGCGCTCAAATATGCGGTAGTTTGTACAAAGGAAGAGGGACGGACAGTTCTGACTTGGATAGTATGCGGCGTGTTGTGTGATGCGGTATCGCAGGAAGGAAGGGATTTGGCGAAAGAATTTCGCTATCAGACGACGGAGCGGCAGTTTAACAAGGCGCTTGATTTGCTGCGAGAGATAAGCAGACATATGGTATATGATAAACTCACGGCGCAGGAGGCGAAGGCGGAGAGTCTCAGAAGCCAGTCTTCCAAAGAAAAGACGGAGGACATGCTTCGCCGCGCAGCCGTTACTACGCAGGTTGTGCAGATGTTAGACAGTGACGCGCCCATAGAGAGTGTCATTTCATCGATTCTTACGGCTGTCGGCAGCTTTTTGCAGGTTGACTGCGCTTACTTATGTTCTGTGGACGGACTGGAAGCCAAGAGTATGGATGTGATTGCCGAGTGGTGTAATGACGGAGTGCTTTCCGGTTATGACCAGACTAGAAACCAGCCGCGCCCGTCTTATCTGTATCGCGATAAGCCGCTTGTTCTGTCGGCGTCTTCCGGCAGGGAGGAATACGGGGGAGATTTAGATAAGGATGGGATGAAAGCGCTTGCCGCTTTTCCGCTTGTTTTGCAGGAACGCATTGGTATGTATGCGTGTTTTGCGATGAAGCGTGCTCCGCGCAATTGGGATGTGGAGGAAATTAAGTTCCTGAATGATTCAGTCAAAGTGCTGCAGAGCATTATGATGAAAAGAATCCAGAAAAATTCTCTCGCGGAATCATACACGGCGTTGGAAGAAGTGCTAAATAACATAGGCAGCTTTATCTATGTAAAAGATAAAGAGACCGGTAAGATTTTGTTTGCCAACAGATATCTTAGGAATACTTTTCGGGAAGAAATTGAGCAAGAGAAGTTAGAGAATGTGTTTGAGAGCAAGATACCGACGGACAAGCAGGAAGGCAGTTTGGAAATCTTTGCCGAGCATAACGACTGCTGGTATGATATTTTCTACAAGAACATTAAATGGGTGGACGGCAGGGATGTATTCATGTGCTCCATCTATGATGTGACTGAGAAGAAAATGTATCAGAAGAAGATAGAACGACAGGCATATACGGATTTCTTGACCGGACTTTTCAACAGACTGTGTTGTGAACGTGATTTGGCGAAATATGTGGATGATGCCAAGAGTGTTAGCGGAGAGGGCGCAGTACTCTATTTGGATTTGGACGATTTTAAGCATATCAATGACAGCCTCGGACACCAATACGGGGATGTTTTGCTGAAATCTATCGCTAATGGTATCAGGCAGGTGGAAGGCATCCAGCATTCTTGTTATCGTATGGGCGGAGATGAATTTGTCATTATAGTATCACCGGAACAGTACGGAAATATGGAACGGATTATCGAAGGTGTGAAAACGGTCTTTAACAGACCGTGGTTTTTAAAAAATGCGGATTACTACTGTACTATGAGTATGGGTATCGTGCATTATCCGACCGATGGTGAAGGAGTGCAGGATTTGATCAGGAAAGCGGATATAGCCATGTATGAGGCAAAAAAGTCCGGCAAGAACTGTTCGGCTGTGTACAGCAGCAGTATTAAAAGCGACTCCGACAAGCGTCTCGACATGGAGAAAAATATGCGTGACGCGGCAATGGACGGATACAAAGAATTTGAAGTGTACTATCAACCGATCATAGATATTCAAGAAAATAATATATGTACCGGGGCGGAGGCGCTGATTCGATGGAACAGCGAGGAGATGGGATTTATGTCGCCGGCAGACTTCATTCCGCTTGCGGAATATCTTGGATTGATCAATCCAATCGGAAGCCATGTGCTGCAGCAGGCATGTGAGGCATGCAAGAGCTGGAACGATAACGGATATCCGGGGTATAAAGTCAATGTAAACTTGTCGGTTGTGCAGCTCTTGCAGCAGGATATTGTAAAGACTATAGCGGATATTGTGAAGGAAAGCGGAATCAATCCGCATAATCTGACATTGGAAGTGACAGAGGGACTGGCAATCAATGATTTGGATAGAATGAGGCAGATACTGGAAGAAATCAAAAGTTTGGGAGTGCGGATTGCACTGGATGATTTCGGAACAGGCTATTCTTCTTTAAGTCATATCAGAGAACTGCCTTTTGATGTGATTAAGGTAGACCAGAGCTTTGTCAGAGATTTAGCGGAGGACACTTACTCGAAATCTTTTATTAAGATGGTGTCGGATTTGGCGGATGCCATCGGCGTTTCCATCTGCGTGGAAGGTATTGAGACGAAGAAGCAGTATAAGGTATTGGAAGGCATGAAGGTCAGGATGATTCAAGGATATTATTTTGACAAGCCGATGCCGAGGGCAGAGTTTGAGAAGAAATATGCAGGGCAGAAAGAAAAGCACCGGCGGACAAGAGCGGCGAAATAAAGCAGCGCAGAAATGGAGGAGAAGATGGAACAAAGAAATTTGGCGCAGGAACTTGCGGGGAATGAGTATCCCGGCAGAGGCATTGTAATAGGTAAATCAGCGGACGGTAAGTATGCTGTTACGGCATATTTTATTATGGGCAGAAGCTCTAACAGCAGAAACCGTGTATTTGTGGAGGAGGGAGAAGGAATACGCACGCAGGCGCACGATCCTTCCAAGTTGGAAGATCCCAGTCTGATTATCTATGCGCCGGTCAGAATTCTCGGCAATAAGACAATCGTGACAAACGGTGATCAGACGGACACCATTTATGAATTGATGGATAAACAGCAGACATTTGAGCAGGCGCTGCGCACGAGAGAATTTGAGCCCGACGCACCCAATTATACGCCGCGTATTTCCGGCATTATGCATTTGGAGAACGGCAGGTACAATTATGCAATGTCTATTCTCAAGAGCAATAACGGGGATCCGTCCGCCTGCAACAGATATACGTTTGCATATGAGAACCCGATAGCAGGGGAGGGACATTTCATTCATACTTATATGGGCGACGGCAATCCGCTGCCGAGTTTCGAGGGAGAACCTACACTGGTTAATATCGAGGGTGATATCGACAGCTTCACGAAAACGGTATGGGAGAATTTGAATGAAGAAAATAAGGTGTCGTTATTTGTGCGTTTTATTGAGATAGAGAGTGGGAAGTACGAGACAAGGATTATCAACAAAAATACATGATACAGGCATTACAAAACATGGCTGGACGAAAGGAATAACAACATGAATGAATTAGAACTGAAATATGGCTGTAACCCGAATCAGAAGCCCTCACGCATCTATATGGCGGACGGGAGCGAATTGCCGATTAAAGTGTTAAACGGTAAGCCGGGATATATTAATTTTCTGGATGCATTTAACGGATGGCAGTTGGTGAAGGAACTGAAGAAGGCGACAGGGCTTCCGGCGGCGACATCTTTTAAACATGTATCTCCCGCAGGTGCGGCGGTGGGACTGCCACTATCCGATGTGGAGAAGAAGATTTACTGGGTGGACGATTTGGATATGGAGTTTACGCCGCTTGCAAACGCCTATGCGAGGGCGAGAGGTGCGGATAGGATGAGCTCTTTTGGAGATTTTATCTCGCTATCTGATGTCTGTGACGTGGCAACTGCCAAGATTATTAAGAGAGAAGTGTCCGATGGCGTGATTGCACCGGGATATGAGCCAGAAGCATTAGAGATTCTGAAAGCGAAGAAAAAAGGTGGCTATAATGTCATTGAGATTGACGAGAATTATGTACCTGAACCACTCGAAGTAAAGCAGGTATACGGCATCAGCTTTGAGCAGGGCAGGAATGAGTTAAAGATTGATGATGAATTTTTTAATCATATCGTGACGGAGTGCAAAGAATTGCCCCAACAGGCGAAGATAGATCTGGCGATTGCCATGATTACATTGAAATATACGCAGTCTAACTCGGTGTGTTATGTGAAGGGCGGACAGGCAATCGGTATCGGTGCGGGACAGCAGTCTCGCATCCATTGCACCAGACTGGCAGGCTCCAAGGCGGACAACTGGTTCTTACGTCAGTCTCCAAAGGTACTCGGGTTACAGTTCGTGGACGGTATCGGTCGTGCGGACAGAGATAACTCTATAGATTTATATATCGGCGAGGACTACATGGATGTACTGGCTGAAGGCGCATGGCAGAAGATATTCAAGGTGAAACCGGAAGTGTTTACAGCCAAGGAGAAGCGAGATTGGCTTGATCAGATGAGCGATGTTGCATTAGGCTCCGACGCATTCTTCCCCTTCGGTGACAATATTGAGCGTGCCCATAAGAGCGGGGTGAAATATGTGGCGCAGCCGGGCGGTTCCGTGCGTGACGATAACGTGATTGAAACCTGCGATAAATACGGCATGACAATGTGCTTTACGGGAATACGGCTGTTCCATCATTAAGAGCGTTTCAAATTGATTTTTCCTCTTGGAAGTGTTATTATTTTAACGATGGGGTTTTCATGAAGAAATCCTGTACACGATTGATGATACAACGCCACATTGATGAAGAAAGTTGTATCATGTATTATGATGACAAAATAAAGGAGTGGAAGGTAAAATGAGTAAGAGTTTTGATGATCTGTTATCCAAAGTATCCGAGTGCAGCATCAAGAAAGTTGCGGTTGCAGTTGCACAGGACAGTGCCGTATTGGAAGCGGTAGTTGCGGCAAAAGAGCGTAACATTGCGGAGGCAATCTTAGTAGGCGACGAAGATAAGATTAAAGAGGTAGCCGCTGCAGATAACGTTGACATAACCGGTTTTGAGATTATTGATGAGAAAGACGATTACACGGCGGCGCTGAAGGCGGTGGAACTGGTACATCAGGGGAAAGCAGACATGTACATGAAGGGTCTGATTGATACAAAATCCTTCTTAAAGAGTGTGTTAGACAAAGAAGTGGGATTAAGAACCGGTAAGGCATTGTCTCATGTGTGTGTATTTGAGGTGGAAGGTATTGACCATCTTCTGTTCTTGACGGATGTTGCATTTATGACATATCCCACACTGGAAGATAAGGTACATATTATTGAAAACACTGTGGATGTCTGCCATGCATGCGGTATTCCGAATCCTAAAGTTGCGCCTCTTGCGGCGGTAGAGGTGGTAAATCCTAAGATGCCGGTTACTGTTGATGCGGAAGAGCTTACGAAAATGTGTGAGGAAGGCAAGATTACAGGTTGTGTCGTAGACGGACCGCTCTCATTAGACCTTGCCATCGACCCGGAGGCGGCAAAGCATAAAGGCGCGGAAGGAAGAAAGATTGTCGGTGACGCAGACGTGCTTCTGTTCCCTGATATCCATGCAGGCAATTTGGTATACAAGTGTCTGGTACATACGGCGAAGGTTAAGAACGGCAATATTCTGACCGGCACCAAGGCTCCGGTTATTCTGACATCCCGCTCCGACGATTTCGAGACAAAGGTAAATTCTCTGGCGCTCGGTGCGGTTATGGCAGGCGCAATGGCTAAGATGAACTAAGGCAGGATTTGCTGCAGGGACTGACGGAATAGTAGTGTGAAGAGAAGTTCTAAGGCTCACGCCGGAGGGCGTTTCGCCAAGAACTTCTAAAGCTTCACACCGAAGAATGCCCAAAATACGGGCATTCTTCATCCTGATTTGAGATTCCGCGGAGCGGAATCATGGAGATTAGCATGAAACAATATAATGATTTGGCAGGAGGAATATAACATGGCAGTTAAAAGCTTAATAATCAATCCGGGTTCTACATCCACAAAAATTGGCGTGTTTGAAGATGAAACTCTACTATTTGAGGAGACTTTGAGGCACTCCACAGAGGAGATTGCACAGTACGCATCGATTGTGGACCAGAAAGATTTCCGTAAGAATATCATTGTCAATTTATTAAAAGAAAAGGATTTTGACATCAATTCCTTGAACATGGTAGTGGGACGCGGCGGAATGTTAAAACCGATTCCGGGCGGCACATATGCGGTCAGCGATGAGCTGCTGGAAGATTTGAAAATAGGAAAACAAGGACAGCATGCGTCTAACTTAGGCGGTATTCTTGCAAGAGAAATTGGTGATTCCATCGGTGTGCCTTCCTATATTGTAGACCCTGTCGTAGTGGACGAGTTAGAACAGATTTCCCGCTATTCAGGCGTACCGGAACTCCCGAGAACGAGTGTGTTCCATGCACTGAATCAGAAGGCAGTGGCAAAACGCTATGCGAAAGAACAGGGTAAAGATTATGCTTCCCTGAATCTGATTGTAGTACATATGGGCGGTGGTGTATCTGTAGGCGCTCACAAACAGGGGCAGGTTATTGATGTGTTTAACGCGTTGGACGGCGACGGTGCATTCTCTCCCGAGAGAGCCGGAGCGGTACCCAGCGGCGCACTGATTAAGATGTGCTTTTCCGGACAGTATACAGAGAAGGAAGTATATAAGAAAATCGTAGGCGGCGGTGGTTTCAATGCTTACTGCGGCACGAACGATATGCGCGACGTAGAAAAGATGGTAGAAGGCGGCGATGCGAAGGCGAAGGAAGTACGCGATGCGTTTATCAGACAGGTATCCAAGGACATCGGTTCCATGGCATGTGTTTTGGAAGGTAAGGTGGACCAGATTGTAGTGACCGGCGGTATTGCTTATGATAAAGCCGTGGTTGAAGGACTTAAGACACAGGCAGGCTGGATTGCGCCTATGACCGTATATCCGGGTGAGGATGAACTTCTCGCGCTTGTACAGGGCGGCTTACGTGTCTTGAATGGTGAAGAGAAAGCGATGGTGTATTAAAAAAATTAAATTTGCTGCGCAAATTTAATTTACGAGATTTGCTTCGCAAACTCGATAACAAAAATGTGATACTGCTGCGCAAATTTAATTTACGAGATTTGCGCAGCGAACTTGGCAACAAATAATTTGCAAACTCGGTGAAAGCGTATAAGTCCGGTGGAGAAAAATACTCTGCCGGGCTTTTTATGTACGTGATTTTACGAAATATTTATAAAGCAGCCGAACAAGCGTCGTTTTTACGGTTGAATTTGATTTATAAATCTGATAAAATATACGTTGGTGTTTTATGTATGATGAGGGGCTTTTGTGAAGAAAGCAAACAGCGTATCCGGCGCAGCCCGGTAATCGCATAGCGATTCACGGTTCTGCTGCATATATCCGATACACAGAAATGAGGAAATCATGGGCGTAGTTCAGAAAGTGTTTGGAACACACAGTGAAAGAGAAATTAAACGTATTGAGGGGCTGGTCAATAAGATTGAATCCCTTCGTCCGGAAATGATGGAACTGTCGGACGAACAACTGCGTGATAAGACAAAAGAATATAAGAAAAGACTGACAGAAGGGGAGACTTTAGATGCTCTATTGCCGGAGGCATATGCGACGGTGAGAGAGGCGGCAAGGAGAATCCTCAATACGGAGCATTACCGTGTACAGTTGATTGGCGGAATCGTCTTACATCAGGGACGTATCGCCGAGATGAAAACCGGTGAAGGTAAGACGCAGACATGTCTTTTGCCGGCATATTTGAATGCGTTGGAAGGAAAAGGTGTACATGTTGTCACTGTCAATGATTATTTGGCGAAGCGTGACGCGGAGTGGATGGGACAGGTACATGAGTTTCTTGGATTGAAGGTCGGTGTTGTGCTAAACGACATGAAATCCGAAGAACGCAGAGAAGCTTATAACTGCGATATCACCTATGTGACTAACAATGAATTGGGATTTGATTATCTGCGTGATAATATGGTCATCTACAAAGAGCAGCTTGTGCTTAGAGATTTGCACTATGCCATCATCGACGAGGTGGATTCGGTACTGATTGACGAGGCGCGTACCCCGCTTATTATTTCCGGTCAGAGCGGTAAGTCTACGAAGCTGTATGAGGCATGTGATATTCTTGCAAGACAGTTGACCCGCGGCGAGGATATGGAAGAATTGTCGAAGATGGATGCCATCATGGGTGTGGAGCGTGAGGAGACGGGAGACTTTATCGTCAATGAGAAAGATAAAGTAGTGAACTTAACGGCGCAGGGCGTTGCCAAGGTGGAGCGTTTCTTCCAGATTGAAAATCTGGCTGACCCGGAGAATCTGGAGATACAGCACAATATTATTTTGGCGTTGCGTGCACATAACCTGATGTTCCGTGATCAGGATTATGTGGTGAAGGACGATCAGGTATTGATTGTTGACGAGTTTACCGGACGTATTATGCCGGGACGTCGTTATTCTGACGGTCTGCATCAGGCGAT
>CAMWQW010000018.1 GCA_947176505.1 uncultured Lachnospiraceae bacterium
GGGATTCCGTAGTAGTCGGCACTGTGGGAATGTGCATAACTTGCTGTCTTATGGAGTTGTGGGAAAGTCCGTTTGCAGAATGTGGGAAAGCTGCACTTTAGCTTTTCCATGTTCTGTGAACGGACTTTTCCATGACGGAATAGCAAGTTATACACATTTCCACGGTGCTTGTCTTTTGGTCTTTAGTTCTTTTGTTCGGAATAGTGTGGTGCTGGCGGTCTATCTCTTGTTTTCGGTTGCTTGCTTCTTTACCGTACATGAGCATTATCTCTCCTTTTGTCTGCTCTGTACGTTTCACCGCAATGCCTCCATATGA
The DNA here is from genome assembly GCA_947176505.1 of uncultured Lachnospiraceae bacterium. Lineage (GTDB taxonomy): Bacteria > Bacillota > Clostridia > Lachnospirales > Lachnospiraceae > UBA3282. Next base: position 317 of record CAMWQW010000018.1, read on the forward strand.
TATAACTCATTCAGAATACAATGGTATCGGACTTCAATTTCAATCTCCCGTCCGGATGTATTATTCTACTTCTATTTTACTACTTTGCAGTCAGATATCCCAACCCTTATTTTATAATTGTTTACCGGAAGCATATACTCCCTTGCAATCCCCATCCCATCGCAATATAATAATTGATAAATCACAACCGCTACAACCTGTCAATAAAGGAGTCCACACTAAAATGCCCTCAACATCCACCCCAAAAATTCTTCTCATCGAAGACGATCCCTTAATCCGCGAAGAACTACATATCCTTCTCTCCAATGCCGGCTACACCGTAGACTCCGTCACCGATTTCGGTACTCCTTTAAATCAGGTCCGATCCTTTTCTCCTGACCTTATTCTGCTCGACATCAATCTGCCGGGACAGGACGGTTACGCTCTCTGCACCTCCATCCGCAGTTTTTCTGCAACTCCCATCCTCTTTATCACCGGAAGAAATACGGCGATGGACGAACTACAGGCCCTGACGCTCGGCGGAGACGACTATATCACAAAACCATACAACATTCCTATTCTGCTGGCACGTATCAATCTCCTTCTACGTCGATACAACACTGCTTCTGTGGAAGCTTACCAAATAGAATACAAAGGCATCCAACTGAACCCTGTAGCCGGAACTCTCCGCTTCGAGGCGCAAGAAATCGAACTGACCAAAACCGAACTGAAAATTATGCACTATCTCTTCACCCATCCGAACGAAATCATTCCGCGCTTAGAGCTGGTAGAATATCTGTGGGACAATGAGATACACATCGACGATAATACTTTGAGCGTAAATATTATGCGAATTCGGGATAAATTACGAAGTCTCGGAGCCGCCGACCTGATACAGACCAAACGTGGCATGGGGTACAAAATATGAAATTTTCCGATTATATTAACGATCACAAAAAAATTCTGCTCATTTGCTTTGCCGGCAGTCTGTTCTTTTCCGTTCTTTTGCTTTTCTTTGGCATCGGAATCTCTGAGCTGTCCCTGTTACTCTTATGCTTTTCCCTAATCCTCTTTATTACCATATGGACTGACTATCTGGACAAACGAAGAAGAATCCGTTCACTGCTATCTACTCTGGATTCCTTAGATCAGAAGTATTTGTTAGCGGAAATTGCAGACAAGCCGGACACAGAATTCGAAAAAGCTTATTTCCATTTGCTGAAAACCGCACTAAAAAATATGACAGACGAAATTGCCGAATCAAAGCGACTGAATCTGGAATACCGGGATTATATCGAACAATGGATTCATGAAATTAAAGTCCCCATCACGGGCATTGAACTCGTCTGTGAGAACAACAAAACAGATATCACACGCAAAATCATGGTTCAAACTGAGCTGATTGAACAGGAAGTTGAAAAAGTTTTATTTTATGCCCGACTCGACAGCGTAGAAAAAGATTATCTAATTAAAGAGATTTCCCTGAAAGACTGTGTTCTGGAAGTCCTCGCCCGCAACAAACAATTTCTGATTCAGAATAACGTCTGTGTGCACACTGATTCCGTTACGGACACAGTATACTCAGATCAAAAGTGGGTCTGCTTCATCCTGAATCAAATTCTGATCAACAGCATCAAATATCATAGCAAACAGCCTCCTGTAATTCAGATTGTATCACATAATGCAGAAAACTATGTTGTCCTGTCTGTCACTGACAACGGCATCGGTATTAAGCCGAGCGAAATAAGCCGTGTCTTCGACAAAGGGTTCGTGGGAAGTAACGGAAGATATGCGGCAAACGCTACCGGAATCGGTCTGTATCTGTGTGAAAGACTCTGCGCCAAATTGGGAATCGGCATCGATATCGAATCGGAAATCGGACATTATACCACTGTTCTGCTGTATTTTCCCAGAAACGACCACTTGAATATATAATTTTCTTATCTTACAAATTTGTTAGATAAAATCAAAGAACTTCTATACCATCCCTGCTGACATGTATGTAAGATAAGAAATCGAACAAACATGACAAATTGAAACAGCATCTTAGCAAACCCGAAAACAGCACATGGGAGGAACACAGATAATGAATAAGCGTCCAAATCATCCGACCGCCCTACTTAGTGTAGAGCACATCGAAAAATACTACGGCAGTCAAAGCGCTGTCACAAAAGCGCTTGATGATGTCAGTTTCCAAGTACAGTGTGGCGAGTATGTCAGCATCATGGGCGCTTCCGGATCCGGCAAAACCACTCTGCTCAACTGCATCTCCACCATCGACACCATAAGCGCCGGGCATATCCTACTGGACGGAATAGACATTACCACTATAAACGATAATGATATAGCGGCGTTCCGCCGTGATAATCTCGGTTTCGTTTTTCAGGATTTTAATCTGTTAGACACACTGACATTGGAGGAAAATATCGCTCTTCCACTAACAATCAGCGGCATTTCACCCAAAGAAATCAATGACCGGGTATGCCAAATCGCAGAAAAATTACAGATAAGCGATACCATGCATAAATTTCCCTTTCAGGTATCAGGAGGTCAGAAACAGCGCTGTGCCTTTGCCCGTGCAGTGATCTGCGATCCTAAGCTCGTCATGGCGGATGAGCCGACAGGGTCACTGGACTCCCACTCTTCCCGTATTCTTTTGGAAATTATGTCAAACCTCAATAGGGATTTGGGCTCCACGATTCTCATGGTAACCCACGACGCATTCTGCGCAAGCTACGCATCCCGTATTCTGTTCTTAAAAGACGGGAAAATTTTCAATGAAATACACAAAGGTGAGAAGACACGCAGTATTTTTTATCATGAGATTCTTGACGTACTCGCCCTGTTAGGAGGTGATAAGCCATGCTGAGACAATTATCGTTGCGCAATGCCAAGCGACAGTCGAAAGAGTACTCTCTTTTTTTCATCACTCTGGCATGTACGGTTTCATTTATGTATGCATTTAACACCTTAATTTTTTCAGATATCATTAAAACATTTTCCGCCGCAGAGGTGCTTCCTTACATGATTGTTGCTGCCTCTTTGTTAATCGTACTTGTCATGGGATGGCTTGTGGGTTATATGACGAATTTTATTCTGAAAAAACGCAACCGCGAACTGAGCATCTACATGCTGTCAGGTATTCCGAACCGCTCCGTTAGCAAACTGATATTCTATGAAAATGTACTAATCGGTGCTTTCTCATTTCTCCTTGGTCTTCCCATCGGCATACTGCTCTCACAGATTCTGGAAGCTGTGATTGACCATATGCTTGGTATAAGCTATGCGTTTAGTTTTTATTTTTCATGGAATGCTGCCGGACTTACCCTTCTGTATTTCCTTGCCATTCTCCTTCATGCGGTACGCAAAAACAGAAAATGGATGCGCAAAATAAATGTCCATGACCTTCTGCTGCTTGACCGTCAGAATGAAAAAGCACTTGCATCAGGTCATGCATCTGCAACTCTTATATTTATTCTGTCTCTATTATCCGGTTGTGCGGGCGCTTATCTTATAATCGCCCTGCCTTTAGGAAAAGGTTATGATATACTTATCGGAATCATCTGCCTTACCATATTTTTAATGGGCTTCTTCCAGAGTATCCCGGCATTTCTTGTAACACGCTTTGCCGGACGTACCGAATGGAAATACCGTCAAAACAGACTGGTGACCTTTAGGGAATTTACAACAAAAATCCGCTCCATAAGCATCGTTATGGGTGTCCTGTCTGTTCTGTTCATGTTGTCATTGACCTTTATGGGTATTGGCACGAGCATCTATATAATTGCAGAACAACATATGGAACACCGCGTGTTCGATGTGGTGATTCTGCATCCATCAGAATTACACGACTTTTCAACATATGAAGATACCCTGCGCAGAAACTTTCCGGTTCAGTCAAGTCATACCTATGGCATATATACCGATGAAAAGAAAGATTTTCTCACAGTACGCAACAAAGCTGTGACAGAAATAAATCAGCTTATATTTGCAGAATACAGACACGATACTTATATGAAACAGAGTGATTATAAGAGACTGCGTGAAATGCTCAGTTACGAATCCGTTCCCCTCGACCCGTCACTATGTTATATCCACTGTATGCCTGCACTGGAAAAAGACTTTCGTACATTCATCCGTGAGGATATTGATTTAAGCTGTGCCGGCTATTCCTTTGCCCCGGATGGCATCTTCTGCGAACCCTTCAACCAGATGGAGACCTACGGAAACGGCTGGGATTACTGCGTGATTGTTCCCGATCAGGCTGTGAGCAGTATGAGGGTTCTGCACAGTCTGTTTGCGGCTATCACCAAATCACCCCTTGACAGCCGCGATTCGGAACATGTCATACAGCTCTGCGATGGTCTGGTCGGCTTGGAAAGAAATATTGCTGTCGCCGCTTCAAATAACGAAGGTGCCACATCTTTGACAGAGCAGGATGCCGACTACCTTTCCGGCAAATGGAGCGATAAAGAGAGTTTAATGATATTTTATGCGATGGCGATTTGTCTGTTTTATCTTGCACTGATTTTCGAGATCATCGGCGCTGCGATTCTATCAACACAGATTCTCAGCGACCATGAGAAAAAACAAAGGCAGCGGCATATTTTGCAACAGCTCGGAATGACTGAGAAATTAATTTCCAAAACAAACAACCGCCAGTTCGCGCTGATCTTTTTGCTTCCTCTCCTTCCTGCACTTTTAATAAGCTGCTGCTTTGTGTATGCCGGTGCCCTAAAAATGCGTTCAGCAGTCTTCCATCTCACTGCTCTTGACAATCATTTATGGATAGCTAAATCACTTGGTATCACATATATTTTCTTTCTATTTCTTTATGGCATTTACTATATTTTCGTGCAAGAGGCTTCAAATAGATAACAATGTGTAAGATTTCCTTCCCTCCGAAACGGATTATAATATGAAAGGAGGCATTACATAACATGAAAGTAAACGAACAAAATTTTATCTCCTTGCTCCGCAGGCGCAAGGAAGAAGCCATTCTATATGTCATTGAAACATACGGTGCTCTACTTCAATCCATTGTTCATAAACGGCTTTCTGCTTTTCCGGACCGAGCGGAAGAATGTATGAATGACATTTTTCTTGGTATCTGGCAAAACATTGACCGTTTTGATGAAAAGAAAGGTAGTTTCACTAACTGGGCATGCGGCGTTGCCAGATTTGAGGCGATCGATACTCTACGCAAAATACAGCGTGAAAAAGCTTCCGTGCCACTGGACGATATCGAACTGCCACAGGAAGACCGCGAGCTGCTCCACATCATAGAACAGGAATTATCAGAGGAGACAGAAGCCATCCTAGGCTGTCTCTCCAGCAAAGACCGGGAACTGTTCCAACGTATTTATATGGATGAAGAAACTCCTGAAACAGCCGGAGCAGCATTAGGAATTACCAAAGATAACGTCTACGTGCGGCTCTTTAGAGGCAAACGAAAAATACGCCGTCAATTAAACGGAAATATAAAATAGCAAAGAAAGGAAGCGCTTCTATGAATAAAGAACTTTATCAACTGGCAAATAACCTAACCTCTGATTATGAAGATTCGAATCATCAGCCGGAACCGTTAACCAGTTTAGAGATTAAAAAGTACAGCCAAAATATTCTGAATCATATTCATTCCAAAGAAAAGCAACGCAGTCCTCATCGTCATATAGCAGACAGACATAAAACACGTACATCACATAGATTTGCAAGATATGTCGTTGCAGCCGCCTGTACTGCTCTGCTCCTCAGTGTAACTGTATTTAGCAGTGATGTCCATGCCGCCATCGAACATATACGCTGGAGTCTTAGCAGCGCACTCGGACTGTCCGGTAATCTAGCCGATTATCGCGATATCATCAATACCTCCGTTACGGATAACGGATATATCATTACTTTGCAGGAAGCCGTTGCCACAGAGGAAAAACTGGTAATCAATTACACAATCCAGCGGGAAGACGGTCAGTCTATGGGAGAAATACCTATGCTGCCTAGTTTCGACAGTCTCTATATCAATGGAAAACATATAATAGGCGGTGTATCCGGAGGCGGTGGGTTTATTGATGATGAACATACAGTGATTGGCATCAGCAGGTCATTTGATATATTTGGAATAGACACTGCTGTAGAAAACACTTACCAGCTTAAGCTCGATTCCTTAGATGATATGAATACAAACTCTACAATAAAAGGGAATTGGGATTTCTCTTTTACTGCCGACGGATCCGATTTGATTGCCGATACAAAAACCGTTTCCATCAATAAGTCATTCACGGTTGCGGACGGTGTAACCGTCACCTTAGAGGAACTTTCATTGAATGAACTGGAACAACGGATTGTCTATCATATGGAAGGTTCCGACGACTATCTTTTTCAGCTGACAGCCGTGGATAATACTGGTAGACAAGTGGAATTTGACACAAAAATATTTCAAAGTACAAACGGTACAGGATATATGCAAAATCAGGAGTATTTATACGACGGACGAATTAATAACGATTCGGAAAGCATCATGTTGACCTTGTTCGCGGTTGAAATGCCGAAAGAAAGCGGTCAAATGAGTGATGATTATTATCAAATCGGAGAACCCTTTGAGTTAAAGCTTCAATAAAAGATAAGAGTTGGCAGTACCGCCAACTCTTATCTTTTTCTCTTAGAAAACTTTCAAGTACTGTTCATATTCCTTGTAAGTAACCGTTACCCAGCCTTCATCGTAATTAAATCCTATTTCCATACCGTGAGGTGTATAGAATACAATAATATCAGAGGAGTCAAAGTGACTGGTTATTTCCTGATCGGACATTCTAGTTAAAGGATCAATTTCACCATTTTGAATATCACTTCTCTCCCTAAACTCTACCGAGAAATCATCATCAATGTTGAGCATACTCTCATTATCCAGAATAATGCCATTCTCCATGTCAATATTGATACTATACAGGAATGCATCATAATAATAATCACTGTACACATTTTCGGAGAATACGATACTCATCTTCTCCTCATCCATATAAGTTACATACCCTGTTGATGTGGCATGAAAATAACTGTCGCCATTATCGACAAAATACTCTTCGTACTCATCTTCAAAGTACTCTACCAAAAAATCAATTTCACTCTGAATCGTTGCATTCAGTTTATCCATATTAGGTACGCCCGCATCCGAACTTGAGATAATCGGATAGAACACCATAATCTCTACATTTTCATAATCTGTATCATATTCATATAGTTCAAAATCTACTGTATAGGACAAACCGGATTTGATGTCGTCATGAAGCGTATAGTACTCGTCGTCATCATAATTATAATAATCATCATAATCATACTCATGATAATCATAGTCATCATAATCGTTGTCATCATAACCATCATTATCATCGTAATCATTGTCATGCTCATCTCTTCTATGATCTTTATTCCAGTCATCGTCAAAGTTATACTCTTCCCGGGAATTGCGCCTGCTCTCTCTCTCATCTGCATACAGTGAGACTGCTTTATATACCAGTGCACCGACAGCAATAAGAAATAATATGACAACCGCTACCACGATACCTATAATCAAGCCGGTATTATTCTTCTTAGGCGGAATCGCGTACGGACTGAACTGGTTGTTTCCGTAAGGCGGGACGCCGTATTGATTACCATTCTGCGCTGTCTGTCCCCCGTACGGATTATTAATCTGTGCTGTCTGCTCTCCATACGGATTATTATTCTGTGTCGCCTGTTCTCCATATGGACTATTCCCATACGGAATACTAATATACGGACTGCCGGTGTACGGATTATTATTCTGCGTCTGTCCGGTATACGGATTATCATTCTGGGCTGTCTGTCCAACGTACGGATTACTGTCGTATGGATTATTGTGATACGGGCTGTCAGTATACGGATTATTATTTTGCGTCTGCCCGATATACGGATTGGTATTCTGCGCCGGCTGTCTGTCATACGGATTACTGCCGTATAAGTTATTATATGGAATATCATTATACGGACTATTGCTCTGCGCTGTCTGTCCGCCGTACGGATTATTGTTCTGTAATGGCTGTCCGATGTATGGATTGTCATTCTGCAACGGCTGCCCGATATTCGGATTACTATCCGGCATTATCTCCTCCGTATCAGCGCTCGATGACACATCTTCCGGAGTCGTTTCTGCCACATTCGTCGTCATGCTGAAAGGTACATTCTCCGTTACTTCTTCTGTCTTGTTTGTCTCTTCTGCAGAAGTATCATTTAGCGAACTTCCGGAAATATCCGGAGTATTATAAATATCGGCGCTGCTCTCTGTGGTATATGTATCTGAAACCGCATTTACTTCGTCATTTCCATTCTGATGATTATCAAACTGATCTGATTGACTCATTCGTTTTCCCTTTTCCTTCCTTAACTAAAACGGTCTATTTATCCTTGCCGCCAAATGTTACTTCGCTATAATATTGCAAAATACACTCCCGCATTAATGACAATGCAGAGGATACGGTATTTTCTCTGATTTTTGCACGATCACCGCTGAAATGACACTCCTTAACCGTAATGCGTCCACAGACGTTACAGCCGATATATACAAGCCCTACCGGTTTCTCTTCTGACCCTCCGTCTGGACCGGCTATACCAGTAATACTGACGGTAACATCCGACTTAGACACCAGAGCCGCACCCTTAGCCATCTCACGTGCAATCGCCTCACTGACTGCTCCGTGCTTCAACAGTGTATTTTTCTTGATTCCGAGCAATCTTCGCTTTGCTTTGTTTGAATATGTAATATACCCTGACTTAAATACCTCCGAAACGCCCGGCACATTGATCAGCCTTGCCGCTACCAGTCCGCCTGTGCACGATTCCACCGTGCTGACTGTCAATTTATTGGCAAGCAGTAAATCTACGACTGCCTTCTCCAACGTCACATCATCATCTGTCGTATAAACATGGTTGCCAAACCGTCCTTTCAATTCTTTAATGATTGGTTTGACCAGCTTTCTTGCCGCCTTCTCATCTTCGGCTCTGGCTGTCACACGCAGATGCACTTCGCCTGTCTTTGCATAAGTTGCTATCGTAGGATTAGTCTGTTCATCTATCAAATCCTGTACCATCGTCTCCGCCTTGCTCTCTCCCACTCCGCATACTTTAACAGTCTGGGAAAAAATAACACAGGATTGCAGTTTACTCAAATATGGCATAATAGATGTCTCAAACATCGGAATCATCTCATTAGGCGGTCCCGGCATCAATATCACATGTTTACCGTTTTCCTCCATGATAACGCCGGGCGCCGTACCATTCGGATTATCTACCACAATACATCCTTCCGGCATCATTGCCTGCTTCCAGTTATTATCCGTAATCTCCAACCCTCTTTTTTCAAAAAAATGCTGTATGGAAGCTTTGCTTTCTTCATGAAGATACAGTTTCCTGCCAAGTACATTTGCCGCCACTTCTTTGGTCAAATCATCCTGTGTCGGTCCGAGTCCTCCGGACAAAAGAAGGATATCGGCTCTTGACAGTGCTGTCTTAATCGTCTCATAGAGTCTCTCCTCATTATCGCCGACCACATCCTGATAATAGCAGGAAAGTCCCAGTCCGGCACATTTTTCCGACAAATATGCGGCATTGGTGTTAACAATGTTACCTAATAAAATTTCTGTTCCTACTGAAATTAATTCTACGACCATATCTTCACCCATTCCAAAACACACTCAGTGCTGTCACTTTGTATCTTTCATCACATCTTTATTCTTTACTAAATAATCCACCAAAGATACTACCGTCAGAATAAGAGCCGCCCACATGACAATCTCGGTAAGCAGGTTAATGGCAGAAATGTCAGCAATCATAAGGCAGATCATAACCATCTGAAAAGTAGTCTTAAATTTCCCCCAGTAGCTTGCCGCGATAACCACACCATTGTCCGATGCAATCAATCTGAATCCGCTGATGATAAACTCTCTGGCAATAATAATAATGACAATCCATGCCGGTATCTTATTAAGGGCTACCAGACAAATAAGCGCCGAACAAACTAACAGCTTATCTGCAAGAGGATCCATAAACTTGCCGAAATTGGTAACCAGATTATATTTTCTGGCAATCTTACCATCCAATAAATCTGTCAGACTCGCGACAATAAAAACTGCCAGTGCAATCCATTTATCTACAGTTGTTATGTCAACTAGCATAAACAATACAAAGAACGGAATCAGTATCACACGAAACATCGTCAACTTATTAGGTAAGTTCATCTTCCAACTCTCCAATCAAATCATATTCATAAGATGCGGTAATCTTCACTTTGACAAAATCGCCCGTCATCAATTCTCTTTCCGTATTTACAAACAGAAAACCGTCCACATTCGGTGCATCCTTGTATGTCCGCGCCACATAAGCGTTCTCATCGGCAACCTTACCCTCGATCATGGCTGTCACTACTCTCCCTGCCATATCTTCCGCCGCCTCAAAGGCTATCTCCTGCTGCAATTCCATAAGCTGTGCTCTTCTGTCTTCCTTAACTTCTTCAGGTATCTGTGATGTCATAGATGCCGCCGGTGTGTCTTCCTCCTGTGAGTAAGTGAAAACTCCTAATCTGTCAAACTCCATGCGGTCAACAAAGTCCAAAAGTTCCTCATGGTCTTCTTCCGTCTCCCCCGGAAAACCGCTGATCAGCGTTGTTCTCAGACAGATATCCGGAATTTCCCGCCTCAGCTTCCCTATAATATCCTCTAATTGGCGTCTGTCGGTCTTACGCCCCATTCTCTGTAATATCTGATCAGAGGCGTGTTGAATCGGTAAATCCAGATAATGACATATTTTCTTTTCATCCCTTATCGTGCATATCAGCTCATCATCTATCTCTTCCGGATAGCAGTACAATATTCTAATCCAGTAGATACCGCTTATTCCGCAGAGTCTGCGAAGAAGCTCCGGCAAAGCCTTATATCCATACAAATCCTTGCCGTACAGCGTCGTTTCCTGCGCTACAAGAATCAGCTCCTTGACTCCCTTGTCTGCCAGCTGCTCCGCTTCCCGAACCAGTGCATCCATCGGCACACTGCGATAATTCCCCCTGATTGTAGGGATAATACAGTAGGTGCAGTGTTTGTCACACCCTTCTGCGATTTTCAGATAAGCATAGTGACCGCCTGTCGTCACAACCCGCTCCACTCCGGTCAGCGGCTTATCAGAAAGACTCTTGTAGTGGTTCATTCCGCTGCCCTTTGACACTTCATCCAGCGCCTTGACAATCTCGTCTATCGCCGCAGTACCCAGAATCGCATCCACTTCAGGTATTTCCGTCTGAATCTCTTCCCGATACCGTTGTGCCAGACATCCTGTCACGAGCAGCATTTCAATAGATCCATTCTTTTTAAGCTCTGCCATCTCAAGGATGGTATTGATACTCTCCTCCTTGGCATCATTGATAAAGCAGCATGTGTTAATTACTACGATATCGGCTTCCTGCTCATCATCGGTAAATTCATATCCGCTTCGCGCAAGCATTCCCAGCATCATCTCGGAATCTACCAGATTCTTGTCACACCCTAAGGACACAAACAATACTTTTTTCTTCATGTATTTCTATCATTCCTTATCCGAATCCTCAGATGACTCGTTCTTGTCTTCATCACTTGTAATCTTGACTTTACCCTGATTCAGTTCTTCTACTGCAACAGAAAGGGGCTTCTTCCCCTTACCGTCCACTAATTCCTCATCACCTGCAATCAACTGTCTCGCTCTTCTGGAAGTAGCCATTACGATAGAGTATCTGCTGCTTACAACAGGATCTTCGCCTTCCTCTACCCCGCTGTTTACTACCTTAATTAAATCTGCATAAGATGGATGTAACATTATTTTTCTCCTTCCAATTCTGTTCTTATATTTTCTATAAACTCCCTGTTTCTGTCGGGAGTGTTATGAGCTGCCGTTATAATTTCATGAAGCTGTCTGACACATGCCGCCAAATCATCGTTTACAACAATATAGTCATATTCTTCAACGCCCTCCGCTTCTTGTGCTGCACGGTGCATTCTCTTGTCGATTACTTCCTGCGTCTCCGTGCCTCTGCCCACAAGTCTGCGCCGCAGTTCCTCTGCGCTTGGCGGCATCACGAAAAGAAGCAATGCGTCTTGATATTGTTGCTTTACTTTGAGCGCCCCTTGAATCTCAATCTCCAGTATCACGTCTTTGCCGTCTTCAAGCTGCTTTTCCACATACGCTCTCGGTGTACCGTAATAATTGTCACAATAGGTCGCGTACTCAATCAGCCCGTTCTCCGCAATCTTTTGTTCAAACTCTTCTTTTTGCAGGAAAAAATATTCCCTGCCGTCCGCTTCTCCCGGTCTGGGTTGTCTGGTCGTTGCTGAAATCGACAACGCATAACCGTCATACTGTTCTATCAGTTTTTTCACCAAAGTACCTTTACCCGCTCCCGAAAAGCCGGACACGATAATCAATATGCCCTTACGTTTCATCTGTCTCCCCACCTTCTGATTGTGCTCTGCCCGATATGGTTTCCGGAAGCAGCGCCGACAGCACAATCTGACTGTTCTCCATCACCAGTACCGCCTTCGTCTTACGTCCCTGCGTCGCATCAATCGCCATCCCTGTCTCCTTCGCCTTCTGCACCAAACGTTTAATCGGGGCAGAATCAGGGCTGACGATAGCAATAATCTTTCCGGTATTTACCACATTGCCAAATCCTATATGGATCAGTCGTCCCATGTTGACCGTTCTCTCCTCTGTTTATGATTCCCACACACTTGTCTTGCCGAATGGTTATTCGATATTCTGAATCTGTTCGCGCACCTTCTCTATCTCGGTCTTTAACTCAATCGCACGGTTGGAAATCTCCAAGTCATTTGATTTAGACAGGATGGTATTTGCCTCCCTGTTCATTTCCTGTGCAATAAAATCAAGCTTACGCCCGATACTGCCGCCTTGTATAAGGTTTTCTCTGGTCGTCTCAATATGGCTTCGCAGCCGAACAAGCTCTTCGTCTACACATACCTTATCCGCAAAGATTGTGACTTCCATGAGCAGCCGGCTCTCATCCACCTTCACATCCTCAATCAGTTCCTTCACCTTTTCTTCCAGCTTCTGTTTGTACTCTGTAATGATTTGCGGTGAGCGCTCCGTAATGTAATCAACATGCATGAGCATGCCGTTTAACTTCTCAAGCAGGTCATTTTTCAGATTCTCGCCTTCTTTAATTCTGGTTTCCACAAATCCTTCCGCGGCGCCTTTAATCGTCTCACTCAAAAGCTGCCATAATTCTTCTTCATCGACGGTCTGTTCTTCCATGCTCAAAATCTCCGGGTATCTGGACAGTGTAGAAACCCGTATATCATTGTCCAGCGAAAAATCTTCCGCCATCTGCCCAAGATATTTCATATACTCAGCCGCCAACTCTTTGTTATACTTCACGCAAACGTTAGACTCTGTAAAATCCTCATAAGTGATAAAAATATCTACCTTACCTCTCTGAATGTAATTCTTTAATTCGCTCCGTATCGCTGCTTCAAAAAAGTTCAGTTTCTTAGGCATTTTGATACTGACATCCAGATATCTGTGATTAACGGATTTCATCTCTACACTGATCTTCCGTTCGCCTCTAGTAATCTCACATCTGCCGAAACCGGTCATGCTCTTTATCATAGTCGTATACTTGCCTTTCTGCCACAGCTATCCCCTCAGATCACTGTCGCTCTCATTGTGTGTGCACACTCCGGTGTGCCACCATTGTCGATACCCAATTCTAACTGTGCGTACAGATTTAATTATAGAATAATTACGGGAAGTAGTCAAGGAAGTTGAAAAGTATGTGTGAGTAGTGTACAATTTCCTAGTATACAGTAACAGATCATTGCAAAACTATCATAAAAAGGTAAGGAGTCGGCTATGGCATTTGACGGAATTACAATTGCAAATATTACATCGGAACTCAACAAAACGCTTCTTGGCGGTCGTATCTATAAGATTGCACAGCCGGAAAGCGATGAACTTCTTTTGACAATCAAAAACAACGGTTCACAATACCGGCTTCTGCTGTCCGCAGATGCCTCTTTGCCGCTTATTTATCTGACGCAGTCAAACAAGCCAAGTCCTATGACAGCGCCGGGATTCTGTATGCTGCTGCGCAAACATCTGCAAAATGCCCGAATCACCGGTATCGTGCAGCCGGGGCTGGAGCGAATCATTCATCTTAATCTGGAACATTTGAACGAATTGGGCGATATCTGCAAAAAGAAGCTGATTGTGGAAATTATGGGTAAACACAGCAATATTATTTTCTGTGACGAACAGGATAAAATCATCGACAGTATCAAACATATCTCCGGTATCATCAGCTCCGTACGCGAAGTGTTGCCCGGCAGGGACTATTTTATTCCGCTGACACAGAATAAATGGGATCCACTTGCCGACTTAAGTTATGTTAACTTCTGTGAGCATATGCATGAAAAACCAATGGCTGCTTACAAAGCGCTCTACTCTTCCTACACCGGACTCTCACCTATCATAGCGCAAGAAATCTGTTACCGGGCTCATGTAGACGGCGACATGCCCGCCAATGTGTTAGAAGAAAACGACTTACACGCACTCTATGATGCACTCACGGATATGATGACTCAGGTAACCGAGGGCAATTTTACCCCTTGCATCATCTATAACGGCAGGGAACCGATTGAGTTTGCAGCGCTGCCTCTCACACTCTACGCCGACCAGACCGTGAAAACATATGACTCCATCAGCGCAGTTCTCGAACAATATTATGCAGAGCGCAGCATGGTGACGCGCATCCGCCAGAAATCCGTTGACCTGCGTAAGATTGTACAGACTGCTTTAGAGCGTAATGTGAAGAAATATGATTTGCAGATGCGCCAGATGCAGGACACTGAGAAACGGGAAAAATATAAGGTATACGGCGAACTGTTAAACACCTACGGCTACAACGTAGAACCCGGTACAAAGTCAATGGAAGCGTTAAACTACTACACCAATGAAATGATTACAATCCCGTTAGATGACACGCTTACCCCTCAGGAAAATGCCAAGAAATATTTTGATAAATACGGTAAGATGAAAAGAACCTACGAAGCGCTCTCGGAATTGACCATACAAGTCAAAGATGAAATTGAACATTTGGAGTCGGTTCTCGCTTCTCTGGACATCGCCCAGCAGGAGGAAGACCTCGTACAGATTAAGGAAGAGCTAATTGAAAGCGGCTATATCCGCAGAAAAGGCGGCACGAAGAAAACAAAAATCACAAGTAAGCCCTTTCACTATATCAGCAGCGACGGATTCCATATGTATGTAGGCAAAAATAATTACCAGAACGACGAACTCACTTTCAAATTTGCCACCGGTAACGACTGGTGGTTTCACGCCAAACAAAAAGCCGGCTCCCACGTCATTGTCAAGACTGAGGGGCAGGAACTGCCCGACCGCACTTTTGAGGAAGCGGCACGGCTCGCCGCCTACTACTCCAAGGGACGGGAGCAGAATAAAGTGGAAATCGACTATATCCAGAAAAAGCATGTGAAGAAACCTGCCGGAGCTAAGCCCGGATTCGTGGTATACTACACCAATTATTCTATGGCAATCGACTCAGATATTTCGGGGATTGAGCAGGTCTGATTTAGATAAAAGGGCAAGCCACACCGAAAGGCGGCTTGCCCTTTTCCGAAGTTATTTTATTTACTACAATGTCTTCGAAGAGAACAGTGATTTTACATGGTCGATCTCTTCCTGCGTTGCCTTAGCTGCCGGTACATAGTAGGATTTCTCACGTGCAATCTGGTACAGTTCCTCCTGAGACTGCTCGCAGGCATTACGGAACTGCTTCAATGTCTGCTTCAATTCCTTATTTTCTGTCTGGGCGATCATTTCACCGAAACGCACCAATTCTCCATTGATACCGGTAAGGGTATCTGCCACCATTGTCTTTTCTTCCATCTGCATAGTTTACCTCTTTTCTTTCCTATCTCAAATATTCCATCAACTGTTGTTTATTCTGCATTGCAGACTGCGCGCCTTTTTCAAAGAACTGCTTTACTTTCGTATCGGATGCGCACTGCGCATACTCTTTCATCTTGCAATGTGTCACGTCATAACCGCCCATGAGATGACGGAGATTCTGTAAATCCAACTCTGATAAGTTTGCCATATGATTACCTCCTAAAATAAAATAATTGTCCTAAACAGTATTTGTTTTTGGACAATCATTTATACGCAATTATAAAATTTTATAAATCATCTTATTTTATCAAATGTAATTTCTTTGCAAAATGCACCATCATTGTGCCTTTAGGGAAAGCCCTCAATTCCTTCTCCGTAATTCCTCCCATTAAAAGAATCATCGCAAAATATATGAGCGCGCCAATACCGATTGCAACAAGCAACGCCACCCTGCTGACAGGCAGCAGTATATACAATCCGTGATACACCCCATAAGCCGCCACTCCCATTACAAGAGACGCTATAAACGGTATGATAAAACTCCTGACAAGCTCCTGCTTATATTTCAGATGTTTCCTGACGGAAATCTGATTCAATATACACATTACAAGAGAATATATAATATTCGCGCATGCGAGTGCATATAAATTCAAATCCGTAAACCATAAGAGAAGCACCAGCCCTACTGCCTGAACCACCAGCGCAATCGCCGAATGGATGACCGGCGTGTTCACCTTGCCGATTCCCTGCAAGACCGCATTTGTCAATGTGGACAGACAATACAGGATAACAGTGATTGCAAGCGCCGCTAACAGCCCCGATGCACGGTCAAGAGAATCCTTCTGCGGAAAAATGAAATACATGATCGGTTCCGCCAAGAGCAGTAATCCCGTTGACGCAGGTATCGCAATCAACATTGTCATGCGGATAGCTTTTGATACCTGTTCCCTCGTCTTCTTATACTCTTTACGGACAAAAGAAGTAGACACTCCCGGTATGGTTGCCGAGGACATTGCCGAGGCAATAGCAATCGGTATATTGACCACCGATATCGCCTGTGTAGCAAAAATACCATAATCAATATGCGCAGTCACGGAATCAATCTTCTTATAATCAATCAGCAGATCATAATAGATATTCATATTGACTACAGTGGAACAGTTATAGATAAAAGTACTTAAAATAAAAGGCGTGACAATGGTGAAAATCATCTTGAAAATTTCACCATAACTATCTTCCTTACTTCTTCTGTCATGTTCCGCCCGTCGGTTGACCATCTTGCGGTTTAACATATACATGCCGAACATGAATGCCAAGGCGGTCACAACTCCCGCACCGGTACCAAGCGCACTTCCCGCCGAGCCGTAGATTGCCTGCGTTGTCTCGCTCTCGTTCGTCACCATTCCAATCAACAGATACGCTGCCAGTATACTGATCACGGCATTCATAATCTGTTCCAAAATCTGCGACAGCGAAGTGTGCATCATAGAACCGTGCGCCTGAAAATAGCCTCGGAATACGCCCAAAAATCCGGAGAAAAAAATAGTCGGCGCAAGAACTCTGAGCGCCACAATCGAGTTAGCGCTTTTGCTCATAAAAACAGGTGCTGCCACAAATGTAATAATCGCCGCGATGCCGCCGACTACCAGAACATATAAAAGCGCACACTGAAACACTCTCTGCGCATTGCGATACTCCTTAAAAGCAAGCTTCTGCGCAATCACCTTGGAAATTGCCGACGGAATACTGTAAGAAGAAATCAAAAGAATAATCGTATAGATATTGATTGCCGTCGAATAATATCCGTTACCTTCCAAACCGATAATGCTCAGAAGCGGGCTTCGATATATCAGACTGATGACTTTCACAATCATGCCCGATGCCGCCAGAATACCCGCTTGGAGCACAAAATTATTCTTTTTCTTTTGTTCGTTCATGTGCTTCCCTCCGGGTTTCATTATCAGTTCAACAATCGAAAAAAGCAGAGCAAGCCAAACGACTTGCTCTGACATCCTATCAATATCTAATCAGTTCCGTTTTAACCGATCAGCCAGTCATACATTTCCTGATATTTCTTTGCAGATACATGCCATGAATAATCTACCGCCATCGCTCTGTCAACGATCTTATTCCACTCACGTTTCTTATCGTAGAATATATGTTCCGCATAACGAATTGTACCAAGCATCTCGTGTGCGTTATAGTTGGTAAAGCTAAAGCCTGTACCGGTTCCTTCATATTCATTATAAGGCTGTACCGTATCCTTCAGTCCACCGGTCTCACGCACAATCGGCACGGTTCCGTATCGCAAAGACATAAGTTGGCTCAAACCGCAAGGCTCAAACAGCGAAGGCATCAGGAACACATCGCTCGCCGCATATATTTTGTGAGATAATGCATCGGAGTAGTAGATATTAGCCGATACTTTACCATGATATTTCCAGTCAAAATGCCGGAACATATTCTCATACTGTTCCTCACCTGTTCCCAGAACTACAATCTGTACATTATCCTGACAAAGCTCATCCATGATATACGCAATCAGATCAAAACCTTTCTGTCCGGTCAGTCGGGATACAATACCGATTAGCATCGTCCTATCATCCTGATTGAGTCCTAATTCCGCCTGCAGGGCGCGTTTATTCTTAATCTTCTCTTTACGGAAGTTCACTGCATTATAGTGGTTCTCAATATAATGGTCTGTCTCCGGGTTAAACTCATCATAATCAATACCGTTGACAATTCCGCGCAAATCTCTTGCTCTCGCACACAGAAGCCCGTTTAGACCTTCCCCGTAAAACGCTGTCTTAATCTCTTCGGCATATGTATCGCTGACGGTAGTAATCGCGTCCGCATATACCAGACCGCCCTTCAAAAGATTAGCGTCTTTATACGCCTCTAATTTATCGGATGTAAAGAAGTAATCCGGAAGTCCTGTAATCTCCTTGACTTCTTTCACGCTCCATTTACCTTGGAATTTTAAGTTATGAATCGTCATAACTGTCTTAATTCCTCTGTAGAAATCACCGCCTTGGAATCTCTCCTTAAGGTATACCGGAATCAGTCCGGTCTGCCAGTCATGACAGTGAATCAAATCCGGTCTGAAATCAATGACCGGCAGAATTGACAGCGCCGCTTTACAGAAGAACGCATATTTTTCAATCTCGAATAAAGCGTTGTCACTGTATGGTTTAAATCCGTTAAAGAAAGACTCATTATCAATGAAATAATACTTCACCCCGTCAACTTCGGCTTCCAAAATACCTACATACTCTTCTTTCCAATGAAAATCCATATAGAAATGAGTCTTATAAGTAAGTTTATCCTTCATCTCCTGCTTCATGCAAGTGTATTTGGGAAGGATTACCCTGATGTCAAAATACTCCTTATCTATACATTTCGGCAGAGAACCCACAACGTCTGCCAAGCCGCCTGTTTTGATAAATGGAACACCTTCCGACGCAACAAACAAAATACTCTTCATGCTAACCCTCCAAAATATTGATTGTCCTCTCTAGTCTAACTCATAGAACATATTATACAGCATTTTGATTAGCAATAAAAGGGTTATTTTTTTAATTTCGGTACTGTAAACGTATCTTATCTGCAATAAGCGCAATGAACTCGGAATTAGTCGGTTTCCCTTTGCCGGTATTGATTGTATAGCCGAACAATGCATCAAGCGTTTCCATTCTTCCTCTCGACCATGCTACCTCTATGGCATGTCTGATTGCACGCTCCACACGGCTCGGCGTTGTCTGATATTTCTTCGCTATCGTAGGATACAGTACTTTTGTGATGGAACCCAACATCTCCACATCCTGCACAGACATCATGATCGCTTCTCTCAAATACTGGTAACCTTTGATATGTGCCGGCACCCCTATTTCATGTATCATGTCTGTCACATCTTTTTCCAAATCACGTGTCAGACCGGTCTGCAACATCGTATCGGTTATCTTAATGTCCTCCTTGGTTCCCGAAGGAACGGTTATCATAATCTGAAACTCCTTGTTTGCACTGATCAGGTTATTCAGAATCTTGTAGAACTGCTCCTCATCTCTTGACGCTGTCACATTTAATGTCTCCATAGTACTCCTCCATCTCTTTATTCCCTTATTACAATTGTTCTGTCGTCACCTTTTTCGCCATCACTCTTTTTCGCGAAAATGCTCCGTCTTCCTATTGACGACTTCCGACATAAACTATTATAAACAATGAAAGAATGCTATGGAACCTTAAGGCATCGCACAACTGATCACATGTACTCTAATGTCCCAGCATCTCCTCGATAAAAATCCCATACCCCCTCGTGGAATCCTGCACCAGCACATGGGTCACCGCGCCCACCAGCTTTCCGTTCTGAATGATAGGACTCCCGCTCATGCCCTGAATGATTCCTCCGGTCAGTGTAAGCAGTTTTTCATCCACCACCTGCACGACAATTCCTCTATTAATATTGTCTCGCTCAAGATTGACCTCCACAACCTCCACATCATAGAATTCCGGTTCCCCGGTAACAGAACAGATAATCTGTGCCGGACCAAGTTCAATCTCCTGCTTTAATGAAATCGGTATCGGCTCAAAGCCGGATGTGACATCATCCTCTTCGTCACACACACCAAAGATTCCTTCCGTTGTATTCTCCGTTATCTCTCCGATTACATTCTCACTGTCGTATTCGATATATCCTGTCAATTCTCCCGGTGTACCGTTAGAGCCTCTGGTGATTCCTACGATTTCCGTCTTATACAGCGTCCCTTCATCAAGATTCATCAACACCGAAGTATCCACGTCATTAATTCCGTGTCCCAACGCGCCAAAAGAGCCGTCCGTATCCTCGTACGTCATTGTCCCAATCCCCTGCGCGTTATCTCTGATCCAGATTCCCAGCTTCCAATCTTTACTCTGATTGCTTTCCGGTTTCACCATGACATCAGTGGTTTCTCCGTTTCTCTTGATTGTCAATACAAGTTCTTCTCCCTCAGATTCCTCTACTGTTTTGATAAACTGCTTCTTATTCTCCATATCCTCGCCGTTTACCTTCAAAATATAATCTCCTTTTTGTAGTACATACTTCGCAGGAGAGACTTTCTTCCCTTCACTGTCCTCAAATTCTCCGATTCCGACCACCAGTATCCCATTGGTCTTTACATAGATACCAATCGGAATACCTGATGGAATCAGCATCTTATCTTGAATAACTTCGATATCTACACTTTTATATGGAAGAATACCAAACAGCTTAAGATTCATCTGATAAGTATCAAGTTCGTTTGCCTTGACTTTTACCGTATGTGTAAAATCTACATGAATACTTTTCACACTGTCCGATACGCTTTCCACTGCCTGTTCTGATGTCTTTACGCCTGCTGATTCCGGCATGGACGCCGCCGGCGCCGCGTCTTGCGTAACCCGATATATTTCTCCGGAAACCGGCACTTTAAAGTCCAGTTCCTGCTCTACTCCGGCGCGTATTTTAATTGTTGATGGAATTTTATCCCAGTAACTTGAATAAACAAGTACCATCAGCGCTGTCATAGCCACTATAAGTATGCAATATAAAAATCCGCGATATCTTCTTTCCTGTTGTTTTGTCATATAGATTAATCCGCCCACTTTGTCACATCCTTACCTTTCCTATTGTGTATATCTTTCCTGCCATATGCATTTTTAATCATAAGAAACGGCATAGGAAAAAGGACACACTTAAAGCGTGTCCTTTGTAGTATGTGATAAATCTTGCAATTTAATTTAGTATTGTTTTGTATTTCTTGCCAAATCTTTCATTTCTCTGGCATTATTCATGACATTTTCCGTAATACTGGCTCCGCCAAGCATTCTTGCCAGCTCCTCTATGCTCTCTTCATTCCTCAAACGTCTAATATCCGTGACAGACCGATTGTCTTCCACATGCTTCTCAATGCAGAAATGATAATCCGCCATCGCGGCAATCTGCGGAAGATGAGTGATACAGATCAGTTGATGTTCTTTGCCAAGGATTCCCATTTTTTCAGATACTTTCCATGCAGTCTTTCCGCTGATGCCGGTATCAATCTCATCAAAGATCAACGTCTCTATCTCATCCTTATCTGCCAACAAGGTTTTGAGCGCCAGCATAATACGCGATAACTCTCCGCCGCTTGCCACCTGCGCCAGTTCTTTAAGTGCCTCGCCTGTATTGGTAGATATTAAAAAAGCAGCTTTGTCATACCCACCGCTATTCATTGCTTCTTCATCGGAAATCACTTTAATCTCAAACGATACTTCCTGAAAGTTCAAATCAATAAGCGCTTTCTTCATTTCATCAGAAAGCTTTTTAGCGTTTTTACGCCGGATATCCGATATTTCTCTGCAGATAGCAAGCGCTCTTTTTCTTAAAGTATCTGCTCTTTTTTCTAATTCCATACGATATGCATCGTAATCCCGGTATTTGTCAAGCATCTGTTCCGATTTGCGCTGATACTCCAGAATTTCTTCAATCGTATTACCATATTTTGACTTTAAATGATTGAGCAGATTCAACCGTCTCTCCGTACGGTCAAACAATTCCCCGTCAAACTCTAACTCAGACAAGTAATCCGCTATCGCCCTGTTGTAATCATTCAGCAGACTGTCGATATCCAACAACTGACTCTCTAACTCCTTCAGTCTGTCATCGTATGCTGAGACTGCCTTAAGCTCTCGAAGTGCACGCCCTACATTACTGCCGATGCCGTTATCCTCATATCCGCTAAGCGCATGTGCCGCTGCCACCGCTTCTTTAATTTTCTGTGCGTTTACGAGCTTCTGATAAGTCTGTTCTGTCTCGTCATCTTCACCCGCCTGAAGTTCCGCCGCCGTAATCTCCTGACATTCAAACTCCGCTAACGCCGTTTCCCTTTTGCGAGTCTCCTCATCTACTTCACTTCCAGACAATTCCTCCGCTGCAAGACGATACTGCCGGTATACATCTTTTAACAGCTCCTTTTTCGTCATAAGCTCCCCACCGGCGTAAGCATCCAGTATCTCCAGCTGTTTTCCTGTCTGCAATAACGACTGATGCTCATGCTGACCATGAATGTCAATCAGTATCTCCGACAACTGTTTCAATTGTTTGGCTGTGACGGTCTCCCCGCACACTTTACACACACTTCGTCCTTGCATAATCTTGCGCTGCAAGATAACCTGACCATCCTCCACGGGAAGCTCCAGTTGTCGTATCGCCTCAAGCTGCCTTGGCTGCTCTACTGTGAAAATCAGTTCAACCAATGCGTATTCCGCACCGGTACGAATCATATCTTTGTCAGCCTTGGCGCCAAGCGCCAGATTAATGGAACCGATAATAATAGACTTACCGGCTCCTGTCTCACCGGTAAGAATATTCAATCCCTCTCCGAAAACAACCTCCGTCTCATCAATCAATGCCAGATTTTTAACATGTAAACTTTGTAACATTCTTCCACCTCTTATGTATTCTCTCCGGGCAAATCCTGTTCCGTTCTTGGTACGGCAAATATGAATCCTCCGTTACGATAAACAGGATATGCAAATACATAATTGCTAATGTTCTATCATCCTCGTAATCTTGTCCATCACAGCGGCAACTGCCGCCTCGTTGCACATTGCCATCATGATCGTGTTATCACCCGCAATGCACCCTACAACCTCATCCATCTTAAGCGCATCCACCGCTGCCGCCACTGCCATCGCCATACCGGATACCGTTTTCATCACAAGCAGATTCTGCGCAGGCGCCATCGATACATAGCCCTCCTTGAGCACTCGGATATACTTATCGCCCAGATGAGCCTCGTCCTGCGTAAATGCAACATACTTTTGTCTTCCCATGCCAAAAGGAATCTTAGAGAGCTTTAACTCTCTGATATCCCGTGAAACCGTCGCCTGTGTAACCTGATATCCGGACGCACACAATCTGTCCGCCAGCTCTTCCTGCGTCTCTATCTCATATTGTTCGATCAATTCTACTATTTTCTCATGTCTTCTCTTTTTGATATTAGTATTCATAATCTTCTTATCATCCATGCCGCTCTCTTATCCTTGCCAAGCCGCAAGATAACTCTCCTTATGCTACTCACTCATTTTTTTGTGTAAAACAGTAAGAAAACTCTCTGTGTTCAATTTCAATATTCCGGTAGTTTTTAACGCTTTACGAATTACAATGCCGTCTCCCGTCTGTAAAGTCATCTTATGGCTGCCGTCAAAATTTGCTTCTACTGTCTGCTGCTGCCCATCCTTGCCTTGGGGAATCTCTATCCTGATTTCGTCCTCGGACGCAAGAACAATACTCCTCGTATTTAACGTATGCGGACAAATCGGTGTAAGTAAGATAAGTTCCGCTCCCGGATTAGCAATCGGACCGCCTGCAGACATATTATAACCTGTCGAACCGGTAGGTGTCGCAACAATCATTCCATCTGCGCAGTAACTGTTTAAAAACTGTCCATTAACATAAATATGAAAAGTCAATATCTGCAGCGGACCGCTTCTAACAATCACAATATCATTCAATGCAAAATTTTCATCTGTCGCATCCTGCTTCTTGACCTGTCCTTCCAACATCATCCGCTCTTCTCTTGTAAAACGATCCGTAAGAAGCTGGTCAAGCGCCGGTTCTATCATTCCGATGTCCACTTCTGCCAGATACCCTAACGTGCCGAGATTGATACCGATCAGCGGAATACCGCTGCCCATCACATTTCGTGCCGCCCTAAGCAGCGTGCCGTCTCCGCCAAGTACCAGAATGCACTGCGCCGCCTCTTCTCCATGACATGCACCGGACACGGAACGATTATCCGCCGGTTCACCATTCGAGGAAATGACAGTATCAAACGCCGTTGCTGTATTCTCCATGCATACCACGCTTCCGCCGCGCTTTTTCAAATATGCAGTTATCCTTTCCGTGTAAAGTCCCTGTGGGTCCTTCGCCTCATTCGTAATCAGGTAAAAATGCTCCATCTGCTTATTTCGCCTCATCCAGCGCATTATGTGCCTTGGCTACAACGCTTGAAATCAGCTTCTCCATCTCGTTTTCATAGGATTTACCGCTTTTTAAATCCGTCAGTCTTCGCAGTTCATTCTCCGCCTCTGACTCAGTTATTACCATACTTTCTTCCGCAATCCCAGCCCTTTTATCTATATAGACAAGATACTCGATATTTCCTTCCGGTCCTTTAATCGGTGAATAAGTCAATCCTTTTACCTCAAACCCAATCATATCGGCGTAATCAATTACCTTATGCACGACTTCCTCGTGTACCTGCGGTTCTCTGACAACACCTTTTTTTCCGACTTTATCTCTTCCCGCTTCAAACTGCGGTTTGATCAGGCACACCATACTGCCACGGTTTCGCAGCAAATTCCTTGCCGGCAGTAAAATTTTCGTCAGTGAGATAAACGAGACGTCTACGGATGCGAAATCAATTTCTTCGCTGATGTTCTCAGTCGTCACATACCGAAAGTTCGTCTTCTCCATACACACCACACGCTCGTCGCTGCGAAGTTTCCAATCCAATTGTCCGTGTCCCACATCTATGGCATAAACACGCCTTGCTCCGTTTTGCAGCATACAATCCGTAAACCCGCCCGTGGATGCACCGATATCCATACAGACTGCATCATAAAGCCCAATCGGAAACTCCGCCATCGCTTTTTCCAATTTCAGACCGCCACGGCTTACATATTTTAAAGTGCTGCCTTTTATTTCTATATGAACTTTACTCTCATCAAAGGTCGTTCCGGCTTTATCCTCCCGCTGTCCGTCCACAAACACATTGCCAGCCATGAGTATGGCTTTTGCCTTCTCTCTAGACGGCGCCAACCCCTGTTTAACCAATATGACATCCAATCTTTCTTTCATTGTATTCCTATCTGTTATAATTCATTTCTATCAGCATTTCCGGTCATGCTCTTTTCACCCGCCATAGACACATAGCAGGTCATAATCTTCTTCGCGATGGAATCCTCGTCAATACCGATTTCCCGCTTTAGCAGCTCCACATTACCATGCTCAACATATTCGTCCGGAATGGCTATATTAAGCACCTGTACCGGCGCACCAATTCCGTCCACATACGACCTGACTTTCTCACCGTAACCGCCGCTTAGTACATTTTCTTCCATCGTTACAATCAACTTATGCTCTTTGCACGCTTCCCGCACAGCCTGTTCGTCAATGGGTTTCACGAATCTTGCATTGGTCAGTGAGCAGGAATACCCCCTCTCCTTAAGCTGCTCACGCACTTTAAGCCCTACTTTGACCATACTGCCAACGGCAAAAAGAATAATATCTTCTTCCTCATAGATTGCTTCGCTCTTGCCGTATTCAATAGGCGCCCTGTTATCTTTCAGCCCATCAAAGGCTTCCCCTCTCGGATATCTGAGCGCAATCGGCATCTCCGAAGCAACCGCGAATTTCATCATATCGGAGAGTTCCCACTTATTCTTCGGTGCCATAATATGCATATTCGGTATGGACGATAAGTAGGAAAGATCAAAAATACCCTGATGGGTTTCCCCGTCACTGCCTACAAGTCCTGCCCTGTCTATGGCAAATACCACCGGAAGATTCTGGAGACACACATCATGCAGTATCTGGTCATAAGCCCTTTGCAGGAACGAAGAATATATCGCTACAATCGGCTTTAATCCCCCCGCAGCAAGTCCTGCCGCAAAGGTTACCGCATGTTCCTCCGCAATACCAACATCAAAAAATCTATCCGGATACATGTTACGGAATCGTTTTAAACCGGTACCATCCGGCATTGCCGCCGTGATTGCCACCACCTGCTCTTCTCTCTGCCCCAGCTTACACATAACAGTAGAGAATATATCCGTATAATTCGCCTTGTTTTGTGGCTTGCTCGGAATACCCGTCTCAATATCAAAGGGTTCCGCCCCGTGGAATCTTGCGGGATGCCGCTCTGCAGGCGCATATCCCTTTCCTTTCTGGGTTATGACATGGAGCAGCACAGCTCCTCTGATTTTCCTCGCCTCTCCCAGCATATGTACCATCGCTGATATATTATGCCCATCCACCGGTCCCAAGTATGTAATTCCCATATCCTCAAAAAACATGCCCGGCACCACCAGATTTTTAAAGCTGCTCTTGACGCGCCTGATCTGTGATACCACCTTGTCACCGTATTTAGATTTGCCGTGGAGTGAATTGTAGACGCCCTCCTTCAAATCGAGATATTTGTCTGCCGTTCTGATATTATTCAGGTATTTTGATACGCCGCCTACATTTTCCGATATGGACATGTTGTTGTCATTTAATACGACAATAAAATTCGTCTCCAGACGTGAAGCGTTATTGAGCGCCTCATATGCCATACCGCCTGTCAGCGAGCCGTCACCGATTACCGACACGATCGTGTTCTTCCCGCCCATAATGTCCCTTGCCTTGACCATGCCAAGCCCCGCCGAGATAGACGTAGAACTGTGTCCGGTATCAAAACAGTCGCAATCACTTTCCTTGCGCTTCGGGAAGCCGCTCATACCGCCAAATTTACGCAAATTTGCGAATCCATCCCGTCTTCCGGTCAGAATCTTATGCGTGTAAGACTGATGCCCTACATCCCATATAATCTTATCCTCCGGGAGATTTAAGAACAAATGCAGCGCCATGGTCAATTCTACAGCACCAAGATTTGAGCCCAAATGTCCACCCGTTTCGCTGATGGACTGAATCAGAAATTCTCTGATTTCCTCCGCCAGCACTCCGTAATCCGCCTCCGCCAGCTTCTTAATATCATTCGCCTGTTCTATCTTCTCTAAAAACATTGTAATCCTCCATGTCTGTCCGGTTCAGAACATCCTTCTCTTTCGGTAAAGGAAAATCACTTTTCTCTGTAAATCAATCGCTCAACCAACTGCTCTAAGAACTCATTTCGCCTTGGAAAAGAAGCCAGAATCTCTATCGCATCTCTGGATAATTCTTCCACCTGTTCTTTGGATTTCTCTATGCCATGCATCGACACATAAGTAAGTTTATGATTCTTCTCATCGCTGCCGACAGGTTTACCGAGTACTTCCAAGCTGCTTGTCACATCTAATATATCATCCTGTATCTGAAAAGCAATCCCGATGTCATAGGCGCATTTCTCCAGTCTGTCAAGTTCTTCCGATGAAGCGCCTGCCAAAGTTGCCCCGATCATCATAGCTGCCTGAATAAGCGCTGCCGTCTTATGTTCATGGATATACAGAAGCATCTCTTCGGTCACTTCTGCGCCCATCTTCTCAGCCGCCAAATCTGCACACTGTCCGCCAATCATACCGTATACTCCAGCCTTACGGCTAAGTACCTGCATAGACACCGCAATCCTGTGATACTCCTCTACAGTCTCCGCCTTCTCGAAAGCCCGCGCCGCAATCTCAAAAGCGTAATTAAGAAGCCCGTCTCCCGCTAAGATTGCCATACCTTCTCCGTATACTACATGAGTAGTCTTACGCCCTCTGCGATACTCATCATTATCCATTGCCGGAAGATCGTCATGTACGAGAGAATAATTGTGAATCAACTCCAGCGCCGCCATAAACAAAGACAATGCTCTCCCAAGAGTCGTATCCTCCTGCCTTCCCGCTTCCGCCGCATTCCATATTTCATCTACTCGCGTAAACAATGCCGCACTTTCCGCCATCAACATAGGGCGCAGTCTTTTGCCTCCCGCTGTGACAGAATAATTCATCGCTTGCACTACAGCCTTCTGATATCCCTCCTCTGTCGGAAGATATCTATTGATAATCGTCTCTATCTGTTCTGTCTTATGCTTGATTTCTTCTTTAAAATTCATCTAATCCACCGTCTTCATTCATCTGAAGTACTTTCTTCTCTACTCTATCAATCGTCTCATTACAATACTGTAGCAATTTCATTCCCCTGTTATATTCCTGAAAAGACTGCTCCAGCGTAATTTCCTCCGTTTCAAGATGCGCAAGCAC
This sequence comes from uncultured Lachnospiraceae bacterium, assembly GCA_947176505.1. GTDB lineage: Bacteria > Bacillota > Clostridia > Lachnospirales > Lachnospiraceae > UBA3282. The sequence goes on from CAMWQW010000018.1 coordinate 29,192, forward strand.
TTCTTCAATCTGCTCAAACGCCTCTTCCAGCGAAAGTTCTCCTTCCAATCTTGATTCCTCTTCCGCCCTGCATTTATTCAGCAATTGCTGTTCTTCTTGTCTGTAATCCTCTTTTGACTGCTGTTTCTGCATCTGTTTCCCTCTCCGTGTTTCCTGCATTCTGCCAACAACACTATGATACTCTGCATAATACGCCGTTAATTATATTCCATGCACTGCTTGTCCGTAACCTGTGCGGTCAGTCTGCCGTCCTTCAAATAGACTGTCATATGATCACCCACCGATGCCTGTTCAATGGAAGACATTGTTGTACCTTTTTCATCCGCCACATAGGCATATCCCTGATTAAGTTTATCAAGCGGCGACAATCCTTTCATCTGTTCTACATAGATTGCCAGACTGTGTCTGCATCCTCTTAAGCGCTTCTCCATCGCGCCCTGTAAATGCTCTTCCAAGGAAAGTGCCTGCGTTCTCTTCATCCGTATAGTATTAACCGGACTTAAATATCTCATTCTGACGCTATACTGCTCCGTCAGCTGCCGATATCGCCCTAACACTCTCCTGCACATATGCTGCATTGTGAAAGCGTATTCCTCCAGCTTGTCCTGCAGCTGTTCTATATCATACACTGCCAGTTCCGCCGCTGCAGACGGTGTAGGGGCACGCAAGTCCGCAACAAAATCTGCTATTGTAGTATCTGTCTCATGCCCTACCGCCGATATAATCGGCACTGAACAGTCAAAAATAGCCTGCGCCACTATTTCCTCGTTAAATGCCCACAAATCCTCGATAGAACCACCGCCCCTGCCAACGATTATCGTGTCCACTCCGATGTGCTCCAACGCATGAATACCGTTAACAATACTCGGTGCTGCCGCTTCACCCTGTACAATTGCGGGATATAAAATAATCTGCACATAAGGATTTCTTCTGCCGGCAATATTAATAATATCCCGTACAGCGGCGCCTGTTGAAGCGGTGACTACTCCGAGCGTCCTGATATATTTCGGTATCGGCTGCTTATACTCCGGCGCAAACATTCCCCGTTCTTCCAGTTCCCGTTTCAACCGTTCATATCTCTCATAGAGCGCCCCGGCACCGTCAAGACTAATCTTATTGGCATATAACTGATATTTACCGTCCCGTTCATAGACATCTATACTGCCACTGACAACCACCTGCTGACCTTCCGACATCTGAAATCTCAGTCCCGCACGGTTAGAAGAAAACATAACGCACGCTATCGTTCCTTTAGCGTCCTTTAATGTAAAATAAATATGTCCAGAGGAATGATACTTGCAGTTACTGACTTCACCCTTAACCATAATCGACTGCAACATATAATCCTGCGTGAACATATTTTTAATGTAAGAATTTACTTGTGCAACTGTATATACATTCTGCATACTGACACCCGTCAGGCAAATTTCGCCAAAATGCCGTTGACAAACCCGGAAGAAGCATCCTGCCCAAATTTCTTGGCGAGCTCCACCGCCTCATTAATGGCAACACCCGTAGGGACCGAATCATCATAGTTAATCTCATAAACTGCCAATCTGAGAATCGTCAAATCCACCTTACCCATTCTGGCTGTATTCCATCCTTCTGCTTTCTCATTCAACTGACCGTCTATCTCCGAGAGTTTTTGCTGAATCTTATGATACTTATCCGAAATATAGTCGGCGTCCTCTCCCTTAGCGGCATCTTCTTCCTCAAAGAACATACGCTCCTGTTCCGTCATATCATCTAAACTGTTAAACTCTATTCGAAACAACAACTTAAATATCTGCTCCCGCAACTCTCTTCTGCTCATACTGGCTCCCGCTTTATCTGACCTTTTTGTCTTGTACTTATCTGTCTTTCGCTACGTTGATACCTGCAATGCGTATATTGACATCCGTCACTTCCAGACCTGTCATGTTCTGAATCGCATTCTTCACCTTTGTCTGAACACGCTGACAGGTTGCCGGAATATTAAACCCGTACTCTATGGTAATAGCAAGCTCAACTTTGACTTTCTTATTGAATATTTCTACTCGAACTCCTTTGGCAAGTCCTTTCACACCGACTCTGCTCAATAATTCATTCGCCATGTTACCATTCATTGCCGCAACGCCGTCAACCTCGGTTGCCGCAAGCGCTGCGATCATCGCCACTACGTCATCTGCAATCTTAACCGTGCCGAACTTTTCATCTTCCTGCAATAAATATGTGTTCTTCGCTGATTCTTGTTCCATAGTAATCCTCATTTCTGCGCACTGTTCTCCCACGCCGCTCTTTCATTTGGAATAAGTATATCAAAATTTCTTATTTTTGCATAGTCCCATTCCCATTAAAGCCAAAAGCTCATACTGTACTGCTTCTCGTCATCCGAATAGGATACTACCCCGTCAGGACAGTCCAGATATCTGAAAATCTCCTGACGCTCAATCAATGCTTCCTGCATCTGCCGGTACACATCATAACCGGCGCATTTTAGCGTTACATAGGCGCTCCCCTTCTCGTATTCTTCCTTAAAGATACGCTCTATCCGCTCCTCATCCCACTCCGTAAAGTACAGTCCTTCACGCACATAATAGTTACTCTCCATAGAATTGCATTCCGGCAGTTCTACCACGTTATCCAATGTATGAGTCAGATTCATCTGCTCTGTAGAAACGCATAGGTAATCATAATTAATCGTCGGAATCCTCTCACCGGGATAGTTGGCAGCACCACCTACCGCCTGATACGAAGCATCTCCCCATGTAGTATCAACATAATAATATTTGCCGTCAATCTGTACGAGATTCCACGCATGTCCTTCACCGCTTACCACACGCCCAAGTACCAGCGTGGAAAAGATGCCCATCTTGTCAAGAAGGTATTGTGTTGCCTTTGCATATCCTTGACAGACAGACTTTCCTTCTATAAATACAGAACAAATATTCTGATTATCCACTGCGGCAGCATCGTATTCCGTATGGTGGATCAAATACTCATATACATATTTTACCTTAGTGTAATCATCTGCATGATCCGGCAGACCTGCAAGACATTGGTTGACATAATTATCAATTTCTGCCTGCTTACTCTGTATTTCTTCTTGATTATAGCGATAAGTCCCTGTAAATGTAATCTTTTTTAGTATATCGCCGAGCGTATATTCTGTATAAGTATATCCATCTACATAGAAAATCTCAGGGTGATCGTTCAGCACACACTGAAAAGCATGCGAAATCTCGCCTTTATCGCAGCTTGATAATTTCACGTCTTCTTCAAACTGAACAAGAGCGTCCCGAATCTCCAGATACAGCACCTGTTCATTCTCCGGAAGCTTACTATATGCATAGCCCTTCTCTTCCTCACGCTTTACTATCTGCTCCGGCTGCTCGATTTCATCCTGCATAGCCCCTATATCTTCCTGCATGTACAGATCACTCTGCTGATGGGGCGTTGTCTTCCATGCGTACGCCAGACATCCTGTAAGCACGAGCATTCCGGTCAATAATAAGCCTGTTTTCTTCATCTGCAATCACCCTTTACCATTTCAAATGTTCAACTGCCTGTCCATCAATTTCTGCCAAACTCAGATAATATTAAACCTTCATTGCGCTCTATCGTCATTCCAATACTCCATTGATTGACGAATAAGAGCAGCGGATTATCCTTTAAGTCCTTAATCTTCTTCATATCAGACGTACCTGTCAGCTTATCCAGATCTATTTCCTTATTCTCAATCCAACGGATATGTTCATACGGAAGATTCTCCAACTTAATTTCTACATTATATTCATTTTCAAGTCGGTACTTTAAAACGTCAAATTGCAGCACACCTACCACACCCACAATAATCTCTTCCATACCGGTATTAAACTCTTGAAAAATCTGAATAGCGCCTTCCTGTGCAATCTGTGTGATTCCTTTCACAAATTGCTTCCTTTTCATCGTATCAATCTGCCTTACCCTTGCAAAGTGCTCCGGCGCAAATGTAGGGATTCCCTCATACGCAAACTGCTCCTTCGGCATACAAATTGTATCACCTATGGAAAAGATACCCGGATCAAACACGCCAATGATATCTCCAGCATACGCTTCGTTTAAAATTTTGCGCTCATCCGCCATGATTTGCTGCGGTTGGGACAAGCGCATTACTTTCCCGCCCTGTACATGTTTCACTTCCGCGCTGGCGTCGAATCTGCCCGAACAAATTCTCATAAATGCGACACGGTCTCTGTGCGCCTTATTCATGTTAGCCTGAATCTTGAAAACAAATGCCGAAAAATCGTGCTCCACTGGGTCAATCAAACCGATATCCGCTTTGCGTGGAAGAGGATTCGTCGTCATTTTCAGGAAATGTTGTAAGAAAATCTCCACGCCAAAATTAGTGAGCGCCGACCCGAAAAATACGGGCGTAAGTTCTCCTGCCTGAATCCGTTCCAAATCATATTCCGCACTGGCACCATCGAGAAGTTCTATTTCGTCATACAACTGAGCCTTATACTCTTCCCCAATCTGTCCAAGCAGTGCATCTTCGTCCGCTATCGGAATCCGCGTAGCATGTCCCTCTTTGGTGCCTTTCTCCGTGTCTGCATAAGTAATCACGCATTTGCTCTCACGTTCATAGACCCCTTTAAAGCTCTTGCCGCACCCGATTGGCCAGTTAATCGGACAAGTTGCAATCCCTAACTCCTTCTCAATCTCATCTAACAAGGTAAACGTATCATTGGCATCTCTATCCATCTTATTGATAAAAGTGAAAATCGGAATATGCCGCATACCGCATACCTTAAAAAGCTTTCGCGTCTGCGCCTCCACGCCTTTGGATGCATCAATGACCATAACCGCGGAGTCAGCCGCCATCAATGTTCTGTAAGTATCTTCCGAGAAATCCTGATGTCCCGGCGTATCCAAAATATTGATACAAAATCCGCCATATTCAAACTGAAGTACAGAAGAAGTAACGGAAATACCTCTCTCCTTCTCTATCTCCATCCAATCAGATACCGCATGTCTTGCGGTTGCTTTGCCCTTCACGCTGCCTGCCAGATTAATCGCTCCGCCATACAGAAGGAATTTCTCTGTCAGAGTAGTCTTACCCGCATCCGGGTGCGATATAATCGCAAAAGTTCTTCTTTTGTTGATTTCGTCTGCATAATTGCCCACGTCTTTATCCTCCAGCCTCTATAACATAGATGTACCGGCAAATTCCGGTTTGATATGAAAACAGTCAAGAACTGTCGCGCCGATATCTGCAAAGGTATCCCTCGTTCCAAGATTTGCAGGCGTTACCTTTTTGCCATACATGATAAAAGGCGTATGCTCTCTTGAATGATCAGTAGACACCGTGTAACCCGGATCACACCCATGGTCTGCCGTAATCATCAGCACATCATCTTCCTTAAGCTTATCAAGAATCTGCGGAAGTTTCTCATCAAAATAAGTAAGCGCTGCAGCATACCCGTCTATATCATTGCGGTGTCCATACAACATATCATAGTCTACCAAGTTAATAAAACAAAGTCCTTCAAAATCCCGCTCCATGTATTCAAGCGTCTTCTCGATTCCTTCTGCATTACCCTTGGTGTACACATATTCCGTAATTCCTTTGCCTGCAAAAATATCCTTAATCTTACCTACGGAAATCACATCTTTTCCGGATGCCTTAAGCTGATCCAACATAGTGACTGCCGGCGGTTCCAGCGAAAAATCATGCCGCCCGGATGTTCTGGCATAATTACCGCTCGTGCCGACAAAAGGTCTCGCAATCACTCTTCCCACGCCATGTTTCCCTTGCAGAATACCTCTTGCAATCTTACAGTACTCATATAAAGTCTCCACAGGAACAATATCTTCGTGTGCGGCAATCTGGAACACACTGTCTGCCGATGTATAAACAATCAGCTTTCCGCTCTTTACATGCTCGTCACCATAATCTTTAATTACCTCCGTTCCGGAGTAAGGTTTGTTGCACAGCACTCCTCTGCCCACCGCGGCACTGAAAGCATCCAGCACCTCCTTGGGAAATCCGTCGGGATAGGTGGGCAGCGGCTGCTTAGATAAGATTCCCGCAATCTCCCAGTGCCCTATTGTAGTATCTTTGCCCTTAGATGCCTCTTTCATTCGGGCAATCCTTGCCGAAGGCTGCATAACAGGTTCTCTGCAGTCCACTCCGTCAATGTTAAACAGCCCAAGTGCACCCATATTAGGCATATGAAATGCCGGACTTGATGCTGCGGATTTAATCGTATTTGTACCCCGATCTCCGTACTCAGCCGCATCCTCCATCTCACCGATTCCAAAACTATCCAAAACGATTAAAAAAACTCTCTTCATCATTAGCCTCTCTCTCCATATTTCTTATTACACCACAGTACACTATACCATAAAATTACTTTTCTTGCACTTAATTTGAAGTGACTGTACTGATAATAACCGATTCAGCGCTGACGCCAGTCTTGCGAATCACAATATCCTCAATCTGCGCTCTTTGCGCCTCTGTCAGTTCTGTCGTATTGACAACAACATCCACGCTGTCTCCGTCTATGCTCACAATCGCATCCTCAAATCCTTTCGCCTCTAGCAGTATTTCCGCAGCCGTCTCTTTCTCGGCAATATCCGTCATGGAAATCATGCTGTTTACCGCCTCCTGTTTCTGCGTTTCACTGATATTTGAGTTGTTAATGATTTCTAAAAGTGTTTCTTTATTCTGTGCACGTGTCTGCTCTTTCTGTAGCTTAGCTCCCGACAACTCAGATATCGTTCCGGCAGACGTAAACACAGCCTCTCCGGGTACTTCCTCCATCTGCTCCTCTGCCAGCGCTTCTTCCAATTCCTCATCAACGCCGCCATTCTCCGACATCGTCACATCCATATCCAGACTGTCGATATCCCCGGACGCCTGTTCAATATCCTCATCCGACAAATCCGTAAAAGCGGCGTAATCTTCATTATCCAACGCCGGATTCCCCATATCGTCCGTAGTAATCGTGCCGTTTACCGACATGATATCCTCATCCGTTACTTTGGTGCCTGCAAAGTTCAAGTAGCCTGCTACGGCAATCATAATAGCCAGTGCCGTGATCATCATCTGGTTCTTCTTGATCATATTCTTCACTTTTTTCTCCCCTTCACTGATTATTTTTCATCTTTACTATTTTTATCTTATTCGCTTCTATATCAAATAATACCTGAATTGCTTCGATTATATTTTCTTGTACACTTTGCGCTCCTGCCCCCTGCGCAATAACCACCACGCCCTCTACCGTGGGTGCTATCGTCATAACCACATATGGTATATTCCGCCCATTGTCATCTACCGTATAGATTGTATTCTTCTCAGTCCTTGTCTCACCGATTGTGCGGCTGCCTCCCGCTCCGTCTTCCTCCTTCGTATCGGAATACTCCTCCGGACCGTCCTTCTCAACAACCTTTTGTTCTGATTCTCTTATATTAATCAATACTTTTACCTTGCCGACACCGTCTACATCTTTGAGTGCAATTTCCAGTTTATTTTCCCAATACTCTGTATAGGAAGATATACTGCCTGCCGTTTCGGAATAATCTCCAGCCGTATCTGCCGGAATATGATTATCGATTTTATCATCTATGATGTTCGATATATTGGACTTTGAATCTTTTTTATTGACAGGAAGCGCAATTACACACAGCAGGATACCGACCAATATCACAATCAGACACTGATCCTTTCTGAGCTTCTTACTTTTTTCCGTTTTCTCTACCGGCTTTTCGGGTAGAATCTTATCACTCTCCATCATACGACACCTCCACTCTGTCCACCGGGATACCAAGTGTCTGTGCGAAAAGCTGCCGACACTCCTGAATCGTAATATCCCGCGTCGAATCATGAATTTCCTTACCTTCTGTATCTTTGTCTTTCTCCCCGCCGATCACAATCTTTTCTATTTCTATCTCTTCTATATTGTTAACGTATCTTTCATTCTGCCTGTTGTATGCATTGTCCACCCGCTCGCGCAAAGCAGCCTTAACACCTCGAAATTCCCATTCGGATTCCTGTGAACCTGCATCCGATCCAATCGACTTATCAGTTTGTTCCAGTTCGACAGATAACTTGGCAACATAGTAGCTTTGTCCGGCAATCACATCGTTTAGCCTGCTTTTTATTTCATCCTCAATTTCCCTCAAAGCCATTGCTTCAGCATAACGAAAGGTCAGCGTTTCCTCCTGCCACATATCGCTTTGCCGCTCTGCCTGCTCAGACATCTTCTGTATTTCTTCCTGCCATTTTTCTATAATCTCTTCTTGGGATGACACGAAAGGCGCCATAAATTGTAACAATATAATAACACCAGCTATTATTTTTAAATACTTTTCATACTTTTTTCCGGCTGCAAAATGTATTACCGTCTGTGCCGCAATCATAAACATGCCGATTCGTCTAATATTTCCCAACATGTCCACGGCTACATTCCTCCACTTGTCGTATAGGTGATGATTGCTATCTGAATGACAAACATACCGACGGATGACAGTGCAATTTTAAGCAGCATCATATTACCGTCTCCCACCCTGTTCGCACAGTTAGTCATGCGTTTATCGGTCACTATGCCGATTAATGCCGCACTGATTTTAATGACTCCAGCAAACATCACAAGCTTCAAAATGGGTATACAGCACACCACAATCAAGACAAATGTGATATACAGGCCAATACTATTCTTAACAAGAACTGCCGAACCTATCACCATCTCAAACATTCCTTCCGTAAGCCCGCCGATTCCCGGAATTGCCGACATTGCCTTCTTGAGCGCCGAAGACTGTAAAGAATCTATTACAGGTGATATCATTGCCTGCAATATGCTGAATCCGGTTATAATACCTAATGTAATTTTAATTGACAATCCAATCGCCTTATCTATCAGCTCTAATAAAAGTGTCAGTTTCTCCTCCATCCATATACCGTTGATAATCGTTAACAGCATATAACAGTACACCGCCGGCAGAAGAACAGACAAGTATCCCCACTCTATGAGATATACGATAAACAATAAAATTTGGTAATATACCGAAGCCGATGCGATGCCTGATGCACTGCCAACCGCCACAATATAAGTAGGAATATACAGTTTCATAAATGTTGTAACTGTCTCTAATATTTCCTGCACAATAGAAGCTGCGCCGGTAAAAGACTTAAGAAGCACTGCAATCATAAGTAGATAAACAAAATAGAACGCAATATCAGACACTTGATGATCCTGAAATAAATCGGCAAAATTTATAAAAAGCGCCGCGACGACTCCCAGCACAAGAATCGTAAAAAACAATGTCTTGATCTCTCCCGTCTGAGAATAAATTGCGCCAGTTATTCCATTCCCGAGCTCTTTTACCGCGTCCCATAACTTTCCCTGCAAAATCAGCTCCATCACTGCCTTACCGTCAAATGTATACTCCGGAAACAATTGATTAAAATCAAGTGTAACGGCATCCATCCCCATTTCATCCCAAATCAGGGCACTTCCCTCAATCCACATCCGCAAACCTGCCTTTCTTCCCGCTGTCTGCCTTGCTCCGTCTTTTTCGAGTTCGCGGAACTCGATTTCTATCCTGCAATCGACTGTATACTCTCAAGAAGCGCCAACAGTACAGGCATTCCGGTAAGCAGTATATAGAGCTTCCCTATCATCTCAACTTGTCCGGCTATGCCGCTATAACCCGCATCTTTACATATTCCCGCGCAAAATTCACAGGCATACGTAGCTCCCACTGCCTTTAAGAGCACCGTCAAATAACTATAGTTATCCTTCAAATATCCACGCAATTGCTCTATCGAAGACAATATTCCCGAAAAATATTGGAGAGCATATCCCAAAATAACCAGACACACCGCTATTGCTATGTAAGTCCCAAATTCCGCTTTATAACTTCTAAGTGGCACGGCAAGCAGTATTCCGATTACTCCTATCAATCCTATTTTGATCATTTCCATACTCTCACACTCCTGTCTGCTATAGAGTAAACAACTCCTGCACCATTACAAACAAATCATAGATATAAGGAATGATCCATGTTAAAACAAGAATTAATCCGGCAAGGCTAATAAGAAAAGCGTGCTCTTCTCTACCGCTGTGTTTTAAAACTTGATTTAATATTGTAACCAAGATTCCGACTGCTGCAATCTTGAATATAAGACTTACGCTCATCTCGTCCTCCATTCTGAAGTGTTTTGTGCTCTCGCGTTTCGTTTCTATAACAGCAGAATCGTTATAAATACTCCTGTAAGCAGGCTGACACTGAATATCATTTTTGCCTTGCCTGCGTAATCGTCTTCCGCCTGCCTGCATCTTCTCACAAGCAAGTCCATAGACTGACCAATGCTTTCCGACTGCCGCGTTTCTTCCGATATTCCCAAATTCCGCGGCAAATTAATCAGAATATCCTTTTCCTCCCGTTGTAGCGGAATATCCGTCAAGCACTGCGTCATCTGCTGCATCCATATCTGTGTCAGACAAGCGCCGCTTCTTAAGTTTGTCTGCTCATATATTTTCATAAAATACAGTCGATATGGTAAATCACTATACTCTGACAGAATAAAGCATATCTCCGGAAGAGTATGCTTTCCATAGCAAATCTCGCCCTGAATCCTTTTCATTATCCGGATCAATTCCCGAAGATGCTGCACCCTGCGCTGCTCTTCTCTGATTTTACTGCCTCCCCATCCTATGCATCCCGTCAGAATACAAAGGATTCCTGCTAATTTAAGCATCTTGTTCCTTCTCCGTCATAGATACCTTCTATCTCACAGCGCCCGTTTTTCCTCGTAAGCACAAGATAACGCTCAAATAATCTGTCTTCCATAACATTACGCATGTACTTTTTACTTCTTATTTCTCTTAACGAACTTCCATGAACCGTAGCAATCAATTTGCACCCGCAGCCGCTTGCCATACGAAGCGCCTGTATATCCTCCTCATTGCCAAGTTCATCCACCGCCAGCACTTGGGGCGCCATGGCACGAATCAGCATCATCATGCCCTCTTTCTTAGGACAGCCGTCCAACACATCTGTTCGAATCCCCACATCATTCTGCGCAATTCCAAGATAACTGCCTGCAATCTCTGACCGTTCATCCACCACACTGACGTTCATCCCTTTACCGTATTTGGTTCCATCTGAAATATTTCTGATAATATCTCTTAACATAGTTGTCTTTCCGCAGCCCGGCGGCGAAATTAGCAAGGTATTACGCACGTACCCGTGCTCATTATACAAATACAAAAGAACCGGGTCTGAGACTCCTTTCATCTCATGTGCCATGCGAATATTTAAATAACGTATGTACTTTAAATTTCGTATTCTATTGTCTCCCTCCAAAATTACCTGTCCTGAAAGGCCTACGCGGTGTCCGCCCTGTATTGTCAGAAATCCTTGACGTATTTCGTCCGCAAAAGCATAAATCGAATATTGACACAAATGCTGCAGTATTAACTCCAATTCCTCCGGCTTATTATCTGCCCCATGCGGCGGCATGTCCATCATATTCCCTTCCTTATCCACAAACCATTCCCTATTATCAACCAATACCGATGCCGGCACATTGACCCGAAGCCTGATTTCCTGCAGTTTGTCTGCCTGCTTTGCCGCGTTTTTCCACCGGCTGCGCATAGATTCCGGAAACATATAAAGTACCTCTTCCTGCTGCATCCCCATTCCCCCTTATCTCAATATATGAACCTTTGTCCAAGTTATGACACAAAAATAACTGCAAAAAGAGCCTGCTTTAACAGCAAGCTCTTCCTGCGCAAATCAATATATAAGTCATGTCAATACTTTACTTATGAAAGCAAAATCCTATCATTATCCAGACTTTTTCCGGCTTGCTCCTTAAATCTTGCAAGCAAATCATCTACAGTCAGTTTCTTCCTTTCTTCTCCCTGAATATCCAATACAATACGTCCATTGTCCATCAGCAGCGTTCGATTACCAAGTTCCAACGCCTGATGCATATTATGTGTTACCATCAGACATGTGATTTTGCGTTCTGCTACAATGGTTCGTGTCAATTCGAGTACTTTCTGTGCCGTAGCCGGGTCGAGCGCCGCCGTATGCTCGTCAAGCAGCAGTATTTTCGGTGTTACCATTGTCGCCATTAATAATGTAAGTGCTTGCCTTTGCCCGCCGGACAAGAGCCCTACAGGCTGCTTCATCCTTTCTTCCAATCCCATATTTAACAGCGCCAGTTGTTCCCTAAATACCTGCTTATCTTTCTTACTGATTCGACTAAAATATGCATGAGAAGAGGTGGAGGCTCGCAGATATGCTAACGCCATGTTTTCCTCAATACTCATATGCGGCGCGGAGCCTTTCATGGGATCCTGAAAAAGATGACCGATTTCCTTGCTGCGGATATGTTCTTTGCGATAAGTGATATCTTCTCCCGCCAGAATAATCTGACCTTCATCCACATAAAAAGAACCCGTAATTGCATTGAATAATGTAGATTTCCCCGCGCCGTTACTTCCGACAATTGTTGCAAAATCGCCATCCGCCAATTCCAAATTTACATGGTCTAACGCCTTCTTCTCATTGACCGTGCCGGGATAAAACGTCTTTGAGATCATCTTAAGTGTCAGCATATGCCATCACCGTCCTTTCCGCTGTTTCCTCCCAGTCTAAACGGCATTCTATGCGACTTATAAAACGATGCCTGCCCTTTCAGGTACGGAAATGCAATCGCAAACGCCACAATCAACGCCGAAACAAGCTTCAGGCACTCCGCCGGCACATTCAGACGTAAAGCAATCGCTACAATAAAGCGATACAGACAGCTTCCCAGAATTACTCCCACAACTCTCTTAAACATGCTGCCCTTACCAATGATTGTTTCTCCGATAATCAGACTGGCGAGCGCGATCGTCACCATACCCGTACCCAGATTAATATCACAAGATTTCTGATACTGCGCCAGAATCGCTCCGGACATGGCTGTCAACGAATTGGACACACATAGCCCGACAGTAATCGTAAAAACCGGATTGATGCTGGATGCACGCACCATATATTCATTGTCGCCTGTCGCGCGAATAGACAATCCCAATCTCGTATTGAGGAACCATGCAAGAATAACACCCACAATCAAAACAGCCACCGCTACAATAGCTATCTTATACCAGTTACTATACCAGTCCGCCACAGACACTCCTTTTGCCAGACTGAATATTGTATCGCAGCCAAACAAATTTACATTAGAAGAAAAATCCATTACCGCAATATTTACGGTATATAGTCCTGTATTAACAATAATGCCGGCAAGAATAGACGGCACACCCATCTTGGTCTGCAAAAACGCAGTGACAAAGCCTGAACATACTCCGGCTGCCATAGCCGCCGGGAAAGCCAAGAACGGATGACCGGACATAGTGACCATGGCACCCACCGCACAACCGAGTGTAAAACACCCATCCGTAGATAAATCCGCTATGTTTAAAATGCTGAAAGATATAAACAATGCCAGTGCCACCAAAGAATAAATACATCCTAATTCCAGTGCACTTTGCAAAATTGAAAACGTAAATATAGATTCCATGCTAACCTCTTTTCATTGCCCGCTATATATTTATGATAGCTATTCGAATTCTTTGGCGGTAGTAATCTCTTTCAGCTTGGTACATTTGTCTGAGAACATGCTGTAATCAAGCCCTATCGCCTGCGCCGTTTCGGTATTCACTGTCGCAATCCCGTTGTCCAGCGTAACCACTGACAAAGATGCGGGATTTGCGCCGTTGACAAGAACCTCCACAATCATATCTGCCGTTGCGGTTCCAAGTTCCTCATAATTGACTCCGTATCCCAGAAAGGCTCCATTCAACGCAAAAGAATCTGCTCCGCCATAATGCGGCACTCCCGCCTCTATAAACTTTTCATAAATTGCCAGTTCCGCCGTCATAACGGTATTATCCGTAGGCGTAAATACCGCCTCGGCGCCGCTTGAAATCAAAGCATCAGCCGCTAAAGAAATCTCATCATTGGTTGTTCCTGTTTTCTCGATTACTTCTATTCCCTTGGCTTCACAATAATTCTTAGCTTCCTCAATGGGAACCTTGGACGCGTCTTCGCTCTTATTATATAACAGACCGACCTTCTTAATATCCGAATCAGCCGCAAGCATCAAATCTAAAACTGCCTCTGTATTTAACGCATCAGATGTACCCGTAATATTGGATCCGGGTTCATCCATGCTTGCCACAAGCCCTGCTCCCACAGGGTTGGACACTGCTGAAAACACGACGGGAATCTGATTTTCCTCCGTCGCATTCTGCATAATCATAGCCGCCGGTGTCGCAATCGGGACAATCACATCTACTTCGGATGCAACCAATTCCGATGCAATTTGATTTAAGACTGTGGCGTCCGCCTGCCCGTTATACGTGTAATCACTATAATTAAATGTCACTCCCAGTTCCACCGCTTTAGCATCCAGTTCCTTTTCAATTGCCGCCTCAATCTGGTTTAATGATGCATCATCCACAAACTGTACGATGCCAACCTTATAAACCGTCCCCCCTGCCGTATCACTTGCGGCAGTTTTCGCTACATCGCCTGTCGCTGTCTCTTTCGCTGCGCCGCATCCGGCAATCATAAGCGCTGCCGCTGCCGCTACCGCTGTCACCAATACTACCTTCCTTTTTTTCATAATTTTCCTCCATTCTCAACTTTTACTGTGCTACATATGTTTATCTGCGTTCATCAAGCATGCAGTCTGAGCGATATGGCTTTCTACTCTGCTTATACACGCAAAAAACCGCCCCAGACAAATGTCTGAGACGGTAATAAACTAAATTTATTATCGCGGTACCACTCAAATTGACGCATTATAATAATGACGTCCACCTCTTCTCACGTACAAATCACTTGCGATGTATACATGCCGCATTGATAACGGGTACGGTTCCCGCCAACTCCTACTTTTATTTCAGGTCAGCCTCAAAAGCCCATTCAAGACAATCACTGTACCGCTTTCACACCAATCCGCGGCTCTCTGTACCAGCTTCTTCGTCCCTACTACTCTTTCTCACAGGTTTATTTTATTTTTATACAATAATCCATCTGAAAAGAATTGTCAATACTAAAATTATGCATTAATTTAATAATGTTTCCAAAAGATTCCTATGTCATTTCTTTAAAATTCTGTAAAACCTATAGCAATTTTTTTGCAAAAAGGGTAGAATACATCTTGTGCACTGAACGAATATTGGCACACATACGTTATTATCTAAAAGGGGATGCTACTACATGAAGCTCGACATGCACTGCCACACTAAGGAAGGGTCACCTGATTGCAAATTAGAATTATTGGAAAATATAAAGATTTTAAAGCAAAAAGGATTTCACGGTATGTTAATCACCGACCATGATTCCTACAAGGCATATCGCTATTACATGAAATTACCTCACAAACCCTCAAATTTTGTTGTACTAAAAGGAATTGAATATGACACGATAGATGCCGGTCACATGTTGATTATCATGCCTTCCCATGTTAAGCTGCCAATCTTAGAACTACGTGGTCTTCCTGTTCTGTTGCTGATTGAAATTGTACACCATTATGGCGGCATTATAGGTCCGGCTCACCCATGCGGCGAGAAATTTTTGAGTATACGCAATACGCTTCGCGACAAAATAGCAGGCACTATCTTTAAAAAATTTGACTTTATCGAAGGATTTAATGCTTGCGAGGACGCTGATTCCAACATGCGGGCAATGCGGCTTGCCAAAGAACATAATCTACCTTGTTTTGGCGGCAGCGATTCCCATAAAGCGGACGGTATCGGTTTCGGTTATACAATTTTTCAGGAAAATATATCTGATGAAACGGATTTGATTAACTATATACGCGCAGGTAAAGCAACCATGGTAGGCGGCAGCCATTATGAACATACGACTAAGGCAAAGCTAGGCAAGGTCAATAAGATACTCGTGTATTCTTTCTGGCTCTACAATAAGACTTCCGCTCTGTTGCGCCGGAAATCCAGAAATTTAGAACTGATGGAGAACCATATCATCGAATCCATCCGTTCAAGCAGGCACAGCAAATCAAAATATATATTAATTGATAGAGATAACGGGCAATAAGCTACAAGGCATATTACCCGTTATTTTATACTTTCTTAAATTATCGTCATATGCTTCTATTCTTTCTTATTGTCAGCAATATTCTTCAACTCTTCCAAAGAGTCCTTGAACTTTCTGGAAGCCATAGTCGGATTATTGCGAATCATATCCCGTTTATAGAAGTCAAGCATTTCCGTGTAATTCTTCTGCGGATCAGGATAATGGCTGAATTTGCCCCGAAGTTCCGCAACTTCTTCTCTAATTCCTTCCTCATATGCTGAAGGCTTAGTCTGTATACTTTCTTTCAAACCTGCAAACCGCTGTCTTAAATTGTGGATGAGTTCAGAAATCGTAAGTTCTCTCTCCTGCTTTTTCTGCCCTTTGTCTTCATTGTTGAACGCGATAATCACATCCAGCCTCCGCGACATACGCTCCAACTCTTCTTTGACCTTCTGCATTTTCATCAGAATATCGCGCAAATCCAATGCCGCCTTGAAGGACAATGTAAAATCAGCCACAATATAAACCGTAAGGAATGCTGTCATATAAAAGAGCACATTACCCGGAATTGATAAAACAATCTGCTCAATCGGACGGTGTATAACTCTGGTCATCAAAATCGTAAAGAATCCCCACGTTATCGATGAGGTCAAACAAATATGCCCTTGAAAATTAAACCTCTGGTTGGAATAATCCCAATATCTGACCTTAAAGAGCGCCTCCATAATAACACCCGTTATATATTCCAATGCCGTGGCACCGATTACTCCAGCTATATATGTCAGAAATACATTATCCCGAAAAGGCATGGAGACAACCAACATCATAATTGCACCGCTCCCGTATAGAGGCAGAAAGGGCCCTCTCATAAATCCCCTGTTAACCCACTTTCGTGATTTGACAGACACATATGCCGATTCAAAGCACCACCCGAAAAAACAGTACATATAAAAGAAAAACAGCCATTGAAATGCTTTATAATGAATCATATTTCATATCTCCTTTATCTTATCGGTACACTTCGACACCGATTCGTATCTTGCCTTTGCGCGTCTGTCCTTGTTCACCGGCATAGATGAATCTGCCAAAACCTCTTACAGTTACCATATCGCCTATTTTCATTGTATAGCTGTTATTCTCTGTCAATCTGCCATTTACATAGACCCGACCGCCTCTGAATAATTCCAAGCTCTGACTCCTTGCTACATTGTATAATTTTGATACCACTGTGTCAATTCTGGCAGATGGGACAGACAATGATATCTCTTCCGTAACAGGCGAGCGAAGCTTCTCAATCATTCCGCCTGCCATGCATTTTACACGAGTACGCCTCACCTGCTCTAAATTTTCAATCAGATATTCGGCAATACTGTCCAGACAAAATACAACAGCCTCTTTGTCTTCCACAAAAATATCGCCTACCGTATCACGCTCAATCCCCAGATTCATGATTGCACCCAGAAAATCCCGATGTGAAAGGCTCTCTGCAAACTTCGGCGCCTGCGGTACAACCCTAAGACATTTGATCGGATATGTCTCTTCATAACCTAGTATGTCCGGTGCACCGAATCTTATCATCTTACGCTCACATAAAGGACTGCCGCCCTCCATACTATATCCGGCATACTCTACTTCCCGCTGTATCCCATAGAATGCCTGCTGCTCTGAAAGTCCCAGAAACGAAGTAAATGTATAAATATTATTGTTGTACGAACGCTGTGCCAATTCCAGCAGGCGTTTCTGTAGAAGTAGTAATTCCTTATCGTCCGACATATCTTATCCCTATCATATATTTTCTACAAAGATTCGGGTGTCAAAAGGTGACTATAAGTCAGTACCCCGCCGTATACTACGGGAATCAGTTGACCATCTTTTCGTTTACTGCCCACAGACGCCAAAAAGCAAGGCACATAACATTTACGTTTATGTGCCTGCTGATATCCATCTACCGCATTGCTTCGTGCTGACTGTCTGCCAAATCTCCGCTAAGTAAAACTGATAATCTCGTCTTTGGGCGCCTTCGTCTGCTCCACACTGATTGCATGAAGGATCGGACCTTCGCCTTGATAGTCCGCAAAATACTCCTTCGCCACTTTCGCTGTCACTTTCACCCACTGCTTATCCGTCAAAGTATCTGTCTTGTTATACTCACATGCAAACCCAAGAAACGCCATATCATCTGCACAGCATGTCATCGCCATTCTACCCGGCACAAAATATCCTTTCGGAAAATCTTTTGGACGCAGCACCATACCGACAAACTGAACAGTCTTACCTTCATAGCGTTCCAAGTGATCCAGCGAATCCAAATACCATATGCCATATCCCTCATTATTCAATTCTATAACAGGTGCTTTCAAATCATACGGAAGATCATCTTCCATAATCTCATTGATTTCACCGTTGGAATCTTCAAATACAATTTCCGCTTTCGGATTAATTGCTTTGATATTGCGCTTGTAACTACTCAAATCTTCCACACCGTCACAACGATTAAAAATAATCATCTCCGATGCCCGTATCTGCTCTGCCAGCAATGATCTCATATTTGTAAAGTACATAGGGAACGTAGATGCGTCAATAGTCGTAATCTGCTGCTCAATCCTCCAATGCCACGGCAGCTTCATCTCTTTAT
The DNA here is from genome assembly GCA_947176505.1 of uncultured Lachnospiraceae bacterium. GTDB lineage: Bacteria > Bacillota > Clostridia > Lachnospirales > Lachnospiraceae > UBA3282. The sequence goes on from CAMWQW010000018.1 coordinate 47,895, forward strand.
AATTCCACATACCGTTATACTCAATAATAATACGCTCCGGTTTATGCTTTTTCTCTAATTCAATCAGCTTCGATGAGTTAAACTCCTGCTCATCTTCAATCAGTTCCAGCTCAGTCCGGCTTAATCTGAGCAGTCTCTCATCATATTCATTCTCGCCTTCTTCACACAGAATCAACAGTGTTTTGCCTCTCACCTGAAAATAAGGCTGCGACAATGTATAGGTAATAAATTCGGTTTTACCGCTCTCCAGAAAACCATTGATCACATAGACCGGTTTCATATAACGTCCACGCCCTTCCTGTTTATCCTATTTCTTATCCTGCTTTTGCTCTTATTTTGTCCTAGTTACTACTCTTACTTCTTAAAAAGCTCCGCAAGTTTATCTTCGTTCAATTTAGAACCGATTACACAGAACTTACCGGTAACATCTGGATTACCCTCTCTGACATTACTCTCCTCCGGAACATAATCAAAATATATCCAGCCGCCGTTCGAAGCTGGAACCATACCTTTCGCGCGCAGAACAATGCCGTACACTTCTTCTTTATCAAGTTCGGCAAGAATATGCTCAATCTCTTCTTTCTCATATACAGCAGGCGTCTCCAATCCCCAGCTTGTGAAGATTTCATCCGCATGGTGGTGATGGTGGTGTTCATGTTCCTCATGCCCGTGATGATGGTGCTCATGCTCCTCATGCTCGTGATGGTGGTGCTCGTGCTCCTCATGCTCATCGTGATGATGCTCATGACAACCACAAGTACAATCCGGACCATGTTCATGATGGTGGTGTTCGTGTTCCTCATGATGTGCCATCACTTCCCGCATCAATTCCGCTTCCAAATCCTTCGCACCCTCAATCGTTTCGAGAATATCCCTGCCTTCAAGTGCATCCCAAGGTGTTGTAATAATCGTTGCCTTCTCATTATGCTCACGTATCATCTCAAGGCATGCCGCAAGTTTCTCCTCGCTCAGCTTGTCCGTACGGCTGAGTACAATCGTTCCGGCATGTTCAATCTGATTGACAAAAAATTCTCCGAAATTCTTAATATACATCTTACATTTGCAGGCATCTACGACCGCTACCGCACTGTTTAATTCTACCTCCCTGTCAGCCATTGCATCCTGTACCGCCTTCATAACATCAGAAAGCTTGCCCACTCCTGACGGCTCAATCAGAATGCGCTCCGGTTCGTAAGTATCCAGCACTTCTCTTAAAGATGTTCCGAAATCTCCTACCAACGAACAGCAGATACATCCTGAATTCATTTCTTTGATTTCAATACCTGCTTCTTTCAAGAATCCGCCGTCAATACCAATCTCACCAAATTCATTTTCTATCAATACTACTTTAGTATCTGCCAAAGCCTCCTTTAGCAGCTTCTTGATAAGAGTCGTCTTTCCGGCGCCAAGAAAACCGGAAACAATATCAATCTTTGTCATAATATAACACCAGCCTTTCCTAAATCATTCTCTTCTTTTTTTAATAATATGTCAAGAAACGCTCTGTTGATTTCATACTATTTTAATTAATCCAGATTTAATTTTCTTTCCATAATATGCCATGTAATCAGATAGAACGCAACAGAATAGACCAATCCAGTCAATAATGAATATTCCCAAGTGGTTCCATAATACCAATCACCCGTTATCGTATTAATATATCCGAGAATGACGTAATAAATTCCATTCACGATCTGTTGTATAATATAAATCAGAAAATAGAATCCGAATGCCGACAGAAGTTTATGATTGTTGGAAAGCTGCCCCAGCGAAATACAAGCAGTTACTTTAAGTACTCTTGCAAACATAACGACCATGCCTGCAATTAATGTCATAATCACTGCAAAAGCACTCACATCATCCGTCCCCGACCACATAACGGAACTTTTGACGTTATCTATCATTCGAGAGAAAATATCGCCTTCCTCATTAAACAGAATCAGTATCGACATATACATCAGTAAAGTACTGACAATAACCCATGCGGTACTGGCTAAAACCTTGGCTATGATAATATGATGCTTATCTACAGGCAGCGTATGCAAAAGATACCCTTGATCTCCATATGTAGAAGTATAGAAACGATGTATCAGATAAATTGCGGTTCCAATCATCACAACAAACATACTGCCCACATAAGTCAAAATAATAATGATAGCACTGAAAATAATTCCTTCATTATCCGTGTCGAAAACATCCAAACGCACCGTAATGGTTGCAATAATCGTCATCACAACAATCAAAAGATTTGCCGGCACAAGCAGTTTCCATGTGGATTTCCATTCGTATTTCATTAATTTCCCTAACACGCAAACACCTCCCTGAAGAAGCGGTCTATAGACTTGCCCTCATTCTGTCTGATTTGCTCTGCACCCGCCTGCAGTATGATATTGCCGTATCTGATAAACACTACTTCATCCAAAATATTTTCCACATCGGAAATCAAATGTGTAGATAGGAGTATTGTTGCATTTCTGTTATAGTTCTGCACGATTGTATGTAAAATATAATCTCTGGACGCCGGATCCACACCGGCAATCGGTTCATCCAGAATATACAAGTCCGCATCTCTGCTCATTACAAGAATCAGCTGGACTTTCTCCTTGGTCCCTTTAGAAAGATTTTTAAGTCTTTCATAAGGTTGTATCTGAAGACGCGCAAGCATATCATATGCTCTGTCCACCCGGAAATCAGGGTAAAAATCCTGAAAATACTGTACAATCTCCATTACCTTCATGCCGGGCTGTAGGTAAGTGCGCTCCGGCAAATATGAGATACTGTACTTTGTATCTATCCCCGGTCTTAGTCCATTAATAAAAATATCGCCCGCCGTAGGATTCAACAGTCCGTTCATAATCTTAATCAAAGTTGTCTTACCGCTCCCGTTAGGTCCCAAAAGTCCGATAATCCTGCCGCGTTCCAGATTCAAATATATCTGGTTGAGCGCTGTTTTGCCGCCGAACCTTTTCGTAAGTCCCATACACTGTACAATAGGTGCCATCATTGTCCTCCTATGTTCTATATCGTCACCTTATAATCTGCCGCAAATGTCTCTTTGCCTTCCAGAACCTGCATCCATTCACGGTCCATCCATTCTCCTTCATAACCGGCTCTGTCGCATCTGCCATACCATGGCTCAATACAGATGAAAGGCGCCTGTTTCTTCGGAGTAGACCAGATTCCGAACAAAGGAGCATCAAACTCAACCGTCAGATAATCCGTACCGTCAGGTTTAACCAATGCAACACTGTGCGCCTGATCATGTTCAATCACCAGAGCATCCCCGTCAAACAGATGCTCAGTCACCGGAAGGATACCGTTCTGAAGCGCATATGTCGTATGATTGTCAGTAATCAGTCCGTTTTCCAGCCCGGAAGATACTACCTGCTCCTTTGTATCAAATCTGATTTTGTAATCAGATTGTTTCGTGCCGCTCTCGATAGGACACAGGAATGCAGGGTGTCCGCCAATAGCAAAATACATACACTCCTCTGTCGGATTCTTTACTCTCCACTTGACAATCACCGTTCTGTCCGACAGTTCATATCCAAGTTCCAGAACAAACGGATAAGGGTATCTCTCAAGCGTCTCACCGCTCGATTCTAAGGTAAACCATATTTCATGAGCAGTCTGGCTCTTCAATCTGAATTCCATGTCTCTGGCAAATCCATGCTGACCCATCGGATACTCCTTGCCATTTAAACGGTAAACTCCGTCCTTCAAGCCTCCCACCAAGGGAAAAAGTACCGGTGAAGTCCGTTTCCAGTATTTCGGATCAGCATCCCACATATATTCCCTGTCTGATGCAACATCCTTAAGCGACTTCAGCTCTGCCCCCATACTGTCAATTTGTATCGTAATTTTGTCGTTACTGATTTGAAATAGCGCCATAGTAATCCCCCTTCTCTACAATCTGTCTATTGTTTCATCTTATCACATTTTAGAATCAGTGTATACCCGCGTGTTTGCTTAACCGATGTTGTATGGTGAATGTTTCTGTATGATATCTGTGCCGAGGAAGTTCTTTGGCAAGTCCCTCCAATCGCATTTCCAACCATTGTTCCATATTCTGCTCATCCATTTTTCTGATGCGTGTCCCCTCTCCGATTCGGTAAGACTTACTTCTGACCATATAGGGCAGAATGATGCTGACTGCTTCCCCCTTACTGTTCACGACATACCCGTCATCACATTTTAAATACGCTTCCATCAGGCATTGATACGATAACGGTATCGTCGCAAGCTCCGCATCAAGGGTGCTGACACGTTCTCTAAAGCTACACTTTGCCTCCAAATCTTCCAGCGCATACTCCGCAAATCCAATCTCCCAATATGCGTTAAATTTTTGATTACGTTTTTCCCAATCCATGAAGATTTCTTTTGCCTCTTCATAGAATTTCTCTGCACATTTATAAATCTCCTCTTCACAGACCGCTGTTTCCCGGCAGAGTGCATCAAGCAGAAGCGCCATTTCACTGTTCATCCGCTTCTTCCCCCACTCCACTCTCACCTGATTATCCATAAGATATTGCCGGAACTCCTCTATTCCGCACATGCCGACTTCAAGTTTACATAACTTCTCTCCAAGCAAATTATATACAATGACTTTATTGTCCGCCCCTCTTCCCCCTATTTTGCAAAACCCGATTTCATCCAATGTGAACTCTTTTCTTTTTCCAATCCAGTTTACATAACATATATTCGACTCGTCTACAGTTAATCTGTGCTGAAAGTACATCACCAGACACACTATTCCGAAGACAGGCATACATAAGAGCGGCAGATACAAAAGCATACCACCGCCATCATCTGACGGATAAAGGAGCCACAGGATAAAGATACAAGCGGAAATTGCTATCCCGAGACCGCCGCATACTATCGCCGCCCAACTCTCCCTGACTTGAAATTTGATTCCGTCCTGCCATTCTATATCCATTTTCACATCTTTGTTCCTATTTTTACTCATACATTCCCTATCCTATCATGCCGATATTTTTACGGCAGATTCTCTAATTCATGCGTATTTTTCCCTGTACAACGGTTATATATGCCTCTATAATGTCCGGCAGCGGCACACCGGCTGTTTCATTATGATAAGTTCCGCCTGTGGTCATTCCGATCAGATATCCGCGTCCGTCAAATGTTCCTCCGCCCGACATGCCTTCTTTCGCAAATCCGTGTCCGTACAGCATATACGCGTCAAAATCATCTATATATTTGTGAGTATCCTCGACTGTTGCCTCAAAATACTGCTCTTCATCCATATCAGACCCGGAATCCACGGAAAACATCACGTCTCCTTGGCGCAGACTGTCATAAACCGCTTCATCCGCCCGGACGCTTCTGAACTGCTCCAACTGCTCATAGGTAAACTGCCCGTTATCAATATATAAAAAGCCCACATCATACTGCTCCGATACGCCGATCACCTGCGCATCCGCATAATATCCCTGTATAAAATATACATAACTGTTCTCATCTTTCCAGTATTCCAACACATGCTTATTGGTTGCAATCACAATCGCTTCCGGCGTCATTTCCCATATAATGCCGCTTCCATGAGCATTTCCCATCTGTACCCGTACAACACTGCTTTTAACATTTTCATATGCACTGTCACAATCCGCTTCCTCAAGAACCGGTGTTTCCAGAAAACCGAGCGCCAGCATACCCTCATAAATGTCCTGTTCGGTCACCGTTTGAATCAGATGTGGCAGCTGATATTCCTTCGCCTGCACAGATAGCGGTGAACCCATCATAGACAATATCGGGATTGCTACAGCCAGTGCATAATATAAGAATCGGTTTCGTCTCATACGGACCACCGTGCCTTTCTGTCAACATACTACTTCCTAAGTATGCGCCGCACTTCCCACAACTTACAATACAAGCAAAAATCTCCCCATGTCAGGAGAGTTTTCGCAATCTTTCTATATTGACATGAACTAAGCAGAACGATAAGCCGGGTTATGTCGTGAATGATCATCTATCTAGGACATCCGTTACCGGATGCCTCAAGCGACCCACCTGAAAGCAGATCGGGCAAATCTGTCGCTTTCGTTTCGGTCTTGCTTCGGATGGGGTTTACACAGCCTGCACCGTTACCGTTGCAGCGGTAGTCTCTTACACTGCCATTCCACCCTTACCAGTAGTATTGTTTCGCAATGCTCACGCATTGTTCAACAATACTACAGAAGCTGCTTCACAGCTTCCACTGAACCCGGAGATTCAGTATGGCGGTTTCTTTTCTATTGCACTAGCCTTGGAGTCACCTCCACCGGACGTTATCCGGCATCCTGCCCTATGAAGCCCGGACTTTCCTCACCTGTACCCTTACGTCTGTACAGCCGCGATCATTTATTCTACTTAGTCATCGCCCTCTGATGCCTTAGTAAAGCTTCATGTCATATTCAGACATCAAAACAACTACCTCCCACAAACTCCCTGCACAGAGAATTTTTCGGAAGCTCCTCGCTGCTGACTCCCAAGAAATACTCTAAGAATTTCAGGAGCCGTTTCGCCTCATGGTATCCCGGTTCGCCTTTCTTTATATTGAATAAAAGCGGTTCGGCATACTGTTTTAATACTGCCAGTTCATAGATCATGGCAGAATTAAACATGGCATCTGCTTCCTCCTGAAACGGAAATATATATTTCTCCTCTCCCCGTCTGACAGAAGCCCACATCGCGATAGTTTTTTCTGCGGATGTTCCTCTTGTTCTGGCATCTCTGACCATGCGCCGCAGCAGTCTGCCGTCAGTGGTAGGGATTCTGTTATGCTCATCAATATTTAAGCACGTAAGCGCGCTGATATAAATCTTATATTTACTTTCCGCCGGAAGCGAGTAAGACATCTTCTCATTAAGTCCGTGAATCCCTTCGATCACAAGAATATCATCTTGCTGAAGCTTCGTAATCTTACCGCTGTACTCTCTCTTACCGGTCTTAAAATTAAAGGTCGGAAGTTTGACTTCTTTACCGGCAAGAAGATTGCTCATATCCTGATTAAACTGCTCTACATCTAAAGCCTCCAGACATTCATAGTCCGGGTTCCCCTGATCGTCAAGGGGCGTTTTGTCATGATTGAGATAATAATTGTCCAGCCCGATAGGATGCGGTTTCAATCCGTATGTGCGAAGCTGTATGGACAATCTGTGCGAGAAAGTTGTCTTCCCTGAGGAAGACGGACCGGCAATCATAACGAATTTGACATCTTTACGTCTTGCAATATCTCTTGCAATCTCGCCAATTCTACGTTCCTGAAGCGCCTCCTGCACAAGAATCAGATCCGCGATATCACCCTGACAGATTCTGTCATTCAAATCGCCTACCGTGTCAATCCCCATCTCTATGCCCCACTCCGCCGTAGACATTAACGTTCTAAACAACTTTTCCTTCGGTACAAACTCCGGGAGTTTCTCCGGTTCCTCCCTTTCCGGAAGAAGAAGAATCATGCCTTCTTCACAAGCAAAAAGGTCGAAATACTTAATATATCCCGTACTCGGCAGCATATAGCCATAATAGTAGTCATAATAATCACCAAGACAATACACATTAATCGTTGAGCTTCTGCGATATCTGAAAAGAGAAACTTTATCTTTCATGCCGAGTTCTTTAAAAAGCGCTACAGCTTCATCGGCAGGATATGCCTTCTTCGTCACAAGCATGTCCATATCTGCCAGCTCACCCATACGATCCTTAATCTTATCTATCGTCTGACTATCCAGCTTCAGACCATTCTTAAAACTACAGTAATAGCCTGCGCCGATTGCACAATCCACTTTCACATTGACGGCTGCCTCCATGCCTGCTACATCCTTGACAGCTTTCATCATCAGCATCACCGCCGAACGCACATACGCCTTGTGACCAATCACATCCTCATATGTGAGAAATTCCAGCTCACAATCATGATTCGCACGTTTCATCAATTCCTGTATCTTACCATCCACCACGACAAGCGCAATCTGGCTGGTACACTCATTCTGATACTCTTCTGCTATCAGTTCGTATTGGACTCCATCCTCAAACAATCTTTCCTTCCCGTTAATCTTCACTGTCACCATGAGTGCAGCCTCCTTCCCCTTTTTCATCACCTAAACCGGCATCACAATCGCCATCGCCATGCGGCATTCTTCGAGTAATTCCAATATTTCTGCGTATCGTCTCTGCCTCTTTACATCCGACAGCCCCCTTGCAGCAAGCTCCGCCAGTATGTCATTATAAATGCTTTCTTCCCGTCTTAAATAATCCGCCAGCACTTTGTCTTTCTTTTGAAGTAAGATAGGACCGTAACGGTTTTCTAGTTTACATAATACTTCTATGTCGCATGTAGGTTTACATAATATTTCATGGTCTGATTTCGTCAGAACCCGCATCATCGGGTAAAACTTCCCGTCTTCTTCCACCATCTTTTCATCCGCAATACGGTAACCCTGTTCGCACAGCCAAATGCGAAACTCTTCCAATTCAGATTGCGGCTGCAAAATCATTTCGCTAAAAGACTCTGTCTTATCCTTGTCATCCGACAATATCTTCATCATCAGTCTGCCGCCCATACCGGCGCAAATCATTGTGTCAGCTTCGCCAATAATATAATTATGTAAACCATCAGACAAGCGTGCCTCAATCTGACTATCCAATCCGTATTCCGCAATATGCTCCTTTGCCGCGCCAAGAGGTCCGCTCCTTAAATCCATCGCCAGTACGGTGGGACTGATACGCTGCTGAATCAGATAAATCGAGACAAATCCGTGATCACATCCCACATCACAAACCCTGTTTCCGACCGTGACCATAGAGACGACCGCCCGCAGCCTTTCGGATAACGTTACAGATTTCATCAATCCAGATAATCCTTCAATTTACGGCTTCTGCTCGGATGACGCAGCTTGCGCAGCGCTTTCGCCTCAATCTGACGGATTCGCTCACGGGTAACATTAAATTCCTTTCCTACTTCCTCAAGCGTTCTGGCACGTCCGTCATCCAGACCGAACCGAAGCCTTAAAACTTTCTGTTCTCTCTCCGTCAATGTGCCGAGTACTTCCACAAGCTGTTCTTTTAATAAGGTAAAAGCTGCCGCATCTGAGGGCACCGGTACATTATCATCCTGAATAAAATCGCCGAGATGACTGTCCTCCTCCTCGCCGATAGGCGTCTCTAAAGAAACCGGCTCCTGAGAAATCTTAAGGATCTCCCGTACACGCTCCGGCGGCATGTTCATCTGCTCTGCAATTTCTTCCGGGGTAGGTTCCCTGCCTAACTCCTGCAGTAACTGCCTGCTGACACGAATCAGCTTGTTAATCGTCTCTACCATATGCACCGGTATACGAATTGTTCTTGCCTGATCCGCAATGGCTCTGGTGATTGCCTGACGAATCCACCACGTAGCATAAGTAGAGAATTTGTAACCCTTGCGGTAATCAAATTTCTCCACTGCCTTAATCAGACCGAGATTACCTTCCTGAATCAGATCAAGAAACAGCATCCCACGTCCCACATACCTTTTGGCAATACTTACCACCAAACGTAAGTTAGCCTCCGCCAGACGCTTCTTCGCTTCCTGATCGCCCATCTCCATCTTCTTCGCCAGTTCAATCTCCTCATCGGCGCTCAGAAGCGGTACTTTACCGATTTCCTTCAAATACATTCTGACGGGATCCTCAATACTGATGCCGTCCGGTACCGACAAGTCAATGTTCTCCACATCCACTTCGTCTTCCTCAGTCAGTATAATTTCCTCGTCATCCACATCATCATCCTCTGTGATGCGCAGCACGTCTACATTATTCTGCTCCAATGTTTCCAATATCTTATCAAACTGATCTTCCTCAAGCGAAAGCTCAGCAAAGAAATCATTGATTTCGTGATATTCTAAAACATTCTTTTTCTTCTTCGCAATTGCCAAGAGCTCTTTGAGACGCTCTTCAAACTTTGCCTGTACATTTTCGTCCATTACTTGGTCCATCCTTCCTATGTTTCAACTTCTAGCTTACCCGCATTATAGTGAAATATGCGTTTTTCTAAGTTCTTCCAGTGCCTTTTTGCCGGATATTACTTGGTTTAAAGCTCCCATATCAGAACCTGTTCTCTCCGAATAATAGTCAAAACTATTCTGTTTCACGGCACAGAGAATATCATGGAAAGCCTTTTCCCGCTCTTTATCTGTGGCAAGCTCATTAAGCTTTGTATTAAAAATCTCAGCCACAGCACGCTGCTCCTGCTCCTCCTCAAATGCACTGATAATTGCCGCCGGATTATATCGCCCCTGCTCTAAATCTGCAAACAGCTTGTCCGCCACCTGCTGATAAAGAGGTTCCGTAAAGTCTTTGGCAGTTATATATGCTTTAATTTTCGGATAAACATCCGGTTCTTCCGTAATCCACGTGAGCAGCAGTCTCTGGGACTTCTTCATATTCTCTTCCGGCGTGCTCTTCCTTGCAACAGTGCTCTTCGGACGTTCCACCGGCTGCACCAGCCCTGTTCGCGCCGCATAGGAAGCCACCAGCCTGCGTAGATTGTCGAATCCGATATGATACTTTTGCGCGACGGATTCTATATAATTCTCCCGCTCCACCTCTTCCTCGAAGCTGCATAATTTCTTAGCAATCTCTCTGTGAAAAGCCGTTTTGGATTCGGGATCATCCATACTGTAATTCCGTTCCAATACGCTCAGCTCAAAGAAAAAACTGTTCTGCGCCTGATCAACTCTTTCCTGAAAAGCATCGGAACCCATGTTCTTCATAAATTCGTCGGGGTCCTTGTAAGGTTTCATGTCGATAACCTTTCCCCTGATACCTGACTGCCTCAATATCCCGATGGCACGCAATGCCGCATTCACTCCGGCGCCGTCACTGTCATAGGCAAGCAGTACTTCATCGGTATATCTTTTCAAAAGACCTGCCTGCCCCATAGTAAACGCGGTTCCAAGCGAAGCAACCGCCTGCGTAAATCCCGCCTGATGCATGGCAATCACATCCATATATCCTTCACATAATATAATATTACCTTTACGCGATGTTCTTGCAAAATTCAATCCGTACAAATTACGGCTCTTATCAAAAATCATTGTCTCGGGAGAATTTAAGTACTTTGGCTTTGCATCTCCCATCACGCGCCCGCCGAATCCGATGACCCGGTGATTACTGTCCTGAATCGGAAACATAACTCTGTTCCAGAACTTATCATGCATTCCTCTCTTCTCATCAAAGCCAATTAACCCGGATTCATTAATCAATTCATCGGAATATCCCTTAGAGCGCAGATATGCTGTCAAATCTGAGCCTGCTCCATCGGCATATCCGAGTCCGAATTTCTTCATCGTCTCTTCCGATAGATGGCGCCCGGACAAATACTGATACCCCTTTTTTCCTTTTGGTGAACGGAGCATACAATAATAATACTTTGCCGCTTCCTTGTTGATTTCAAGCATCTTCGCTCGTTTGCTCTCACGCTGTCTTGTCTCTTCGGTATACTCCATCTCCGGAAGATTGACTCCTGCCCTGTCCGCCAGCATCTTAACAGCTTCCTGAAAGGTTGCGTTCTCATATTCCATAACAAATGTTATTACATTGCCTCCCGCACCGCACCCGAAGCAATAATACATCTGTTTCGTAGGAGAAACCGAGAAGGAAGGTGATTTCTCATTATGGAATGGGCACAGCCCAAAATAACTGCTCCCCTTCTTCTGCATACGGACATATCCCGAAATTACGCTCACTATATCATTTTTCATTCTGATTTCTTCAATCAGTTCTTCCGGATAATACATTGTACTCCTTCTTGCTCTCTCATCCATGCCAAGTCTTCGGAATATATATCTCCTGATACTGCGCTATGGCAAATCGGTCCGTCATAGACCCGATATAATCACATACAATCTTTTCAATCGGCTCTCCATTCAAATAAAGCCTGTTTAAAAATTCCGGCAGCTTCTCCGTATGGCTCATATAATACTCATACAGTGTAATAATCAAGCTCTCCGCCTTATTCTCCTGACCCTTGGCAACAGGATTCTTATATACATTACGGAACATAAATTCCCTAATCTGCTGCATCGCCTTCTCCGCCTCCGGCGACATGCAGATATCATTCCTGCCTCTGCTGTTGGTTACAATATTATGGATGAAGAAATCCAGTCTCTGTCCGCATGTATATCCGATCACGGAACTGATTTCTTCCGGCACATCGCTTTCCTTCAAGATACCGCCGCGGACGGCATCGTCCATATCATGGTGAATATACGCTATTTTGTCTGCAAACCGGACTATCTTTCCTTCCAAAGTCGCAGGCATACCGGAAGTCTGATGATTCAGAATGCCGTCACGCACTTCCATAGTCAGATTGATTCCCTGTCCGTCTTTCTCCAATAAATCTACCGTCCGCACACTTTGTTCGTTGTGCTTAAACCCATATGTACATACCCGGTTGAGCGCGCGTTCACCGGCATGTCCGAAAGGCGTATGTCCCAAATCATGTCCAAGCGCAATCGCCTCCACCAAATCTTCATTGAGCTGAAGCGCCTTGGCGATTGTCCTTGCCGTCTGACTGACTTCCAACGTGTGGGTCAGGCGGGTTCTGTAGTGATCCCCCTCCGGCGTCAGAAAGACTTGTGTCTTATCCTTCAAGCGCCTGAAAGACTTACTATGTATAATCCTGTCTCTATCCCGCTGGAATACTGGTCTGATATCACACTGCTCCTCCGGTCTGAGCCTTCCCTTGGAATTCATGCTGAGCATGGCGTAAGGGCTTAAGTACTCTTTCTCCCATCGCTCCAAACTTTCCCGTATATTCATGGTACTGCCTTTCTTCCTAACGCAAAACAACCGTTCTATCTTATATTATTCTATGTCTGTCAACCAAATCCTTTTTATTGTCTTTCTTTTTTTCGAATTCTCCGATTTGTGGAGCAAATCTCACAATCGAGCCTGCTCGATTGTTTACCGGCAAATATCATAAATAAATTCCGCATTTCTATCCATTGCCTCATACGCCGTCTTAAAAGGAGACATCTGAAAAACATGCCACATTCCCTCAAACGTGTCCAGCTTGACAGACACATTCGCCTTTAATAACTTATGGTAGAGCATCGTTGAATCATCAAGCAGAATCTCATTGGCGCCCACCTGAATATATGTGGGCGGAAAGCCTTCATACTCACCAAAAAGCGGTGAAATATAAGGGTTCTCCAAATTCTGTCCGGCGGCATAATTTTGAATCATATCCTCCAGATATCCAGCATTTAACACCGGATCGATCTCCGCCTTTGTCTGATGCGATTTCCCGGAAGATGTGAGATCCGTCCACGGGGACATCAGTACCAGTCCTCGCGGCAGAAGTCTTCCCTCCTCCTTCAATTTCAAAGTCAAGGACAATGCCAGATTCCCGCCTGCCGAATCTCCTGCCAGTATGATATCTCTTGCCCCGTATCCGAGCAGCATCAAATAATTCCATACGCGCATCGCGTCCTGCGTCGCCGCAGGATACGGGTTCTCCGGCGCCAGTCTATAATCGAAGCTGAGCACATCCATGGATGTTGACATCGCCAGTTTGCCCGTTAATGTTCTGGCATACAGGCTGCTTCCGGTAGAATACCCTCCGCCATGACAATAAAGAATCACATATTTTTTCATATGCGCACGGTTTACATAATTCCATTCCGCATGTAAAACACACTCTTCAGAAGATTGCGCAGGAATATCCAAAACCTCTGTCAGCACATCCTTATTGGTTCCGAGCAATGCACCGAAATGGTCCTGTGACTGGCGGTGTTTCTCAATATCCGCATTTTCTACTACACCGTGCATTCTCTTAATTAAGTTCATCAAATTCGCATTTTTTCTATCTGCAATCGCCATATATTTTTCCTTTCGCAAAAAGATGTAAATACTATAACATAAAACACTATATTTATGATATTATATCTATGATATGAAAAAAACAAGACATCAAAATACGATAAATCAAATAGCAAAGCCATCTGCAAAAAACAAAAGGGACGTCTGGTACAAACTGGATTTATCAGCCATCGTCTATCCGACCTTGCAGCGCCGTGACTTTTCATCTGTCTACAGATTGTCCGTCGTACTCAAGGAAACCGTTGACCCGGCACTGCTGCAGCAGGCGCTTGACATGACTCTTTCCCGTTTTCCCACATACAAAGTGGCAATTCGTAAGGGTTTGTTCTGGCGTTACTTAGAGCCTAACAACAGACCCGGTCCCTACGTGAAAAAGGATATCAAGAACCCTTGTATGCCTATGCACTTTAAAGGTAACAACCGTTATCTTATCAGAATATACTACTACGGCTGCCGTATTGCCTTGGAAGCGCATCACTGTCTTGGTGACGGCACCGGCGGCATGTGCCTGTTGCAGACTCTGACCGCCACCTATCTTGGACTTCTCGGTCACCCTGTAAAGCCTGATGGATTTGTCTTAGACATCAATCAGGAACCGGATCCCGAAGAATTAGAAGACGCCTATATGCGCTATGCCAATGCGCAGGTATGTCCGCCGCGCCCTGCTGAGAAAACTTACCGTGTGCGGGGCACCAAAGAACCTTTCTATACGCTAAATATCATAGACGGAATACTATCCGTACATGAAGTTATGACCGTAGCCAAGAAATATAATGCCAGTATCACGGAATATCTGAACGCAGTTCTGCTCTACGCTCTGCTGCAGAAGCAGACTAACGATTTCCACATCAGGCTGCGTCCGGTACGTATAGCCATGCCCGTGAATCTGCGCCGTTTCTTTCCATCCAAAACGCTGCGCAATTTCATCACCATGGTTTATCCTTTTATTGACCCGCGATTAGGCGAGTATACGTTTGAAGAAATTGTTGCACATGTACACAATCACATGCGCTATTATATCAACGATAAATTCCTGCGGGGCGACATCACCACCAACGCTTCTACCCAGCGCAACCCATTCATTCGCGTTGTTCCTCTTTTTATCAAGGACTTCGTTGTCCGCACATTTTATACTAAGGTACAGGATAAAAATTCTTCCGCAGGACTGACCAACATGGGCGCCTTACGCGTTCCGGAAGATATGAAACCCTATATTGAACGCTTTGACATTTACATGGGGCAGCCATTCTCCTCCCGCACCAACTGCGCCATTATCAGTTTTGAGGACGTCCTGACCATCAACTTTGCAAGCAGTATTATAGAAGCCGATGTGGAGCGTTACTTCTTCCGCAAACTCGTACAGGACGGCATCCATGTCAAAATCGAGAGCAATCGTGACTCAAATGACGATTAAGATAAGTTGCATTTTGGTTAACATAATGTATCTTTCATATTTACAGATTAAAGAAAGAAGGAATTTGATATGTCTTACTGTGTAAACTGCGGTGTGGAACTGGAATCTTCCTTACAGGAATGTCCGCTTTGCCATACACCTGTTATGAATCCTAATGAAATCAATCAATTACGACCTGTTTCTCCCTATCCTACCGACAAGGGACAAGTGGAAGTTGTCAAACGAAAAGACTTGGGAATCTTAGTCAGCGTGGTGTTGACTGCTACCGGCGTAACATGCCTTTTACTGAATCTGCTTGTTTTCAATTCCTCACTCTGGTCACTCGTTGTCATCGGAAGCTGCCTGTGCCTATTCGTATTCAGTTTTCCGGCAATCTTTTACAGCAAGACCCCCATCTATCTGTCACTACTTGCCGACGGCATATCCGTGGCGGTCTATCTGTTTCTGATTACCTTCTTAACTGACTCTAATACGTGGTTCTGGCAGATGGGACTGCCGGTCATAACGATACTAACGATATTGGCAGAACTGTTTCCGTTACTGGCAAAATTCTTCCCGCTTAATATTCTGTCGTGTGCTCTATGCATTTTTGTAGAGATTCCAGCCTTCTGTGTTTCTTTGGAATTGCTGATTCGGCACATACTGGAACGCCCTTACCGAATTACATGGTCCGCTGTGGTTTTAACGGTATGCATTATCATTGATATTGCCCTAATAACGATTCTCGCAAAAAAACGCCTGCGCAATGAAGTGCGCAGACGCCTGCATTTTTAAATGCTAGGATAACTCACCATGTTTTTCTTCCGCTTCTTCAAGGGAACTGTAACCGTAAAACAACGTTTCATTGGCGATGGTCTGTTTCAGCAGGCTCTCGCCTTTATCATATGCTTCTTTCGTCTCCCTGTAAATCAGCTCCAGTGTATGCATGGAATATGTATTAAGCTCGCCCCTTAGATAACTTTCCATTGAAGAGCCTGCCATGATGCCGTCCTCCGCTGTGGTGAGTACCCTGCCTCTATTTCGTAGATTCGGGTAATCGCGCAGCATATCCGCATCCCATTCCAAATTAATCTTCACAATCTTCTCTACAATATCAGTCTTGTCAGACACGTCAGGAAGGTGACCTTTAATTTCCTCATACTCCTCCGGATAAGTACTCTCCATCATAAAGCCGTACTTCTCAAACACAAGATTTCTGCCCTCTTCTATCGCTTTCTTACAGTCATCCTGATAGCTGTGAAGCACCTCATCGGAATAGACCATCCACTGACTCATACGCATCTTAAAGAACGTATCCGGGTCATCCTGACAGGACGCTCTGCCGCCGGTATTATAGACTTGTTGAAATAACTCCCATTCCGTCTGGGCTATATCAAAAATAAGCTGTTCACGTGCGCTGATATCCGCCATGGTATACCTTCTTTCTTATTCCTTCTCCTGAATCAGCGGAAGTTTTCTTTGCGTTTCATCCGTATCGAGAAACCCTGCCAGTTCCATCAAAGCCTTCGGTGTGCACCTTCCGATTGGCTCCACATACACCGCATTGGACACCAAGAGCGACTTTCCTTCTACCGTAAGATAAATCTCATCCGCCTGATAATTCTCTAAAAATGTATTCGTGAGCGATGCAATAATAATGCACTCCGCTTCCTTGGACATCGTCCGAAGATACTCGCCTGCCGCCTTGGACAAATCAAGATACAGCACCGTCGCATCGCCTTCCTGCCCTTCCTCGAACGAAAGGACTTTCGTGTCCAATGAGACAATATTATGTTTCGCCAGTTCGCTAATCAACTCATCCGCTGTTTTTTCCTGAAGAATAACCGTCTCTTCAATCAATTCCAGCGTACCGCCTTTACCGTAATAGATGATTACTGTCTCTCCCAGCGGTTCTTCCGCATCCTGCTGCACATCTATGAGTTCGCCGGACACTTCTTCCTTTTCCTCCTGCACGTTCTGCTGTTCCTTCAAATCCTGTTCGTTTTCTTCCTCATTGTCTAACAGCAAATACTCCAGTGAACTCACCAACAAATCCTCAGAAGACATCTCGGGCACTACAATCTCACCCGAAGAAATCGTCTCATTTGCCCTGCTGCCGCATGCCGCCAAGAAAATCACGGCTATGGCTGCCACAATAGCTGCCTTTTTTCCATTTTTCATAATCTCTCCCCTTTGCGGAACATCAACGGTGCTCGTCCATACGGCACAATCCTGCTCCGACTGACTTAAATCGACTTTCCTGCCGCAAATAGCAGTATACAAACATCAGTTACATTTAAATCGGGTTTATTCTATCATACTCAATGGAAAAAAGCAAAAGAACTTTTAAATTGTTTTTCCGCCTTTGATGACTTCCCGCAGGTTAAACTCTCTGTCAGCAACAAGGATATCCGCTTTCCTGCCTTCCACAAGGCAGCCGCACTCACTCTCTAATCCAACGGCTTTTGCAGGATTAAAGGTCGCCGCCCTGACGGCGTCTTCCTTGGGCACGCCCATTCCGATTGCTGTCCGCATACAATCATACAAATTCGTCGCGCTGCCTGCAATGGTCCCGTCTGCAAGAAGCGCACGGTTTCCTTTCACTTGTACAGGCTGCCCGCCCAGTGCATACTCTCCGTCTTCCATACCGGTCGCCATCATACTGTCACTGATGAGCACCACGCGCTCCGCTCCAAACAACTTAAAAGTACTTTTTACAACACTCGGATGAATATGAATACCGTCACAAATCAATTCGACTTCTGTCCGTGTATCTTCTGCCGCCGCACCGATAACGCCCGGCTCCCTATGTGTAAACGGAGGCATCGCGTTATAAAGGTGCGTCACATGCGCTGCCCCCGCCTCGATTGCCTCCCTTGCCGTCTCATAATCGGCACAGGTATGTGCGATGGAAAAACGGAATTTTCCTTTTCCTTCTCTGATACAATCCATAGCACCCTCCGTCTCAGGTGCAATCACCACAATCTTGATAAGCCCCTGTGCCGCCTGTTGCAGTCTTTCTAACATTTCCCTATCCGGTTTATGGATATATGCAGAATTCTGCGCGCCCTTTTTCTCCATAGAAATAAAAGGACCCTCCAGATAGATACCCCTCAGCACTTCCCGAAGCGGGATTCCTTCTTCCAGCATCTGCGTCTCTACCGCCGAAGCGCAGGCAGCACAAATATTCATGAGTGTATCTTCCGCAAGCGTCATCGTTGCCGGGGTAATCGTCGTAATTCCATGGGTCAATTCATAGGATGCAATCGTACGCATTGCTTCCGCCGTACCATCACAGAAATCAAAACCTGCGCAGCCATGAAAATGAGTATCCACAAGTCCCGGCAGAATATAACGCCCTGTTTCCTCTTCTGTCAGTTCTTCCTGCCCGAAAAGTTCAATCTGTCCGATTCTGTCTTCCGCAATCGTAATCTTCCCCGGCTCAAAACACATTTTGTCCGTGTAAATCATTCCCTTGATTGTCCGCATAAAATTACTCCTTTCCCTATTTATTTACACACCTTTATTATATTCCGACAGCGCCGCCTCATCACCGACCAGTATCACATCGCTGTGCAATTGCAGTACGGATGCCGGCACCTGTGGCGTAATGGGTCCTAAAAACGCCTTCTTAACGATATCTTTCTTGCCCTCTCCGGAAACGATCACGACAATCTTCTTTGCCTGCATAATAGAACCGATTCCCATTGTGTATGCTTCCTTCGGCACATCGTCCATAGAAGCAAAGAACCGCGCATTGGCTGATATGGTACTCTCTGTCAATTTCACGCAGTGGGTGCCTTTGGCAAAATCGTCTGCCGGCTCATTAAAGCCGATATGTCCGTTATGTCCCAGTCCCAGAATCTGCAAATCAACGCCGCCATGTGAACGGATAATCTCGTCATAATCTCTGCATGCCTTCTCGGAATCCGCCTCTGTTCCGTCCGGCACAAATGTATTGTTCTTATCAATATTAACAGAATCAAACAGATGTGTATTCATAAAATAACGATAACTCTGATCGTTTTCCGCCGTCAGTCCTTTGTACTCGTCCAGATTAATACTTTTTACCTTGGAAAAATCAAGGTCTCCTTTCTCATACCATCTGATTAACTGTTCATACGTGCCGATAGGCGTAGAACCGGTTGCCAATCCAAGCACGCAATCCGGCTTCATGATAATCTGCGCTGATATGATATTCGCCGCTGTTCTGCTCGCATGTTCATAGTCCTTTGCACAATATACTCTCATATCCCTCTTCCCTTTCCTGCTGTTTTACTTTTTTGCTCGTTTTACTCTTCAATACTTCCCGGTCCAAACACTTCTAATGCGTATTCCGGTACTCATTTGCAGACATACCTTCCATTTTCTTAAATACTCTGGAAAAATGAGCCAAATCCTGAAACCCTACCATCTCCGCTACATCACAGATACGAAGCGACGGATCCTTAAGCAGTTCTTTCGATTTGTCCATGCGGGCACCATTTAATATATCCGAGAACGTCTTACCGGTATGCTTATTGAGAAGTTTCGACAAATGCCACTGACTCACATATACCTGATCCGCCACATCAGTCAGACGAAGCTTCTCCTGAGAATTTTCTCTGATATATTCCAACGCATTCTTTACGATAAAGCTGTTCGCTTCATTGTTCTCCGTCTCCTCTGCATCTTTGGACGAATCCTCTTGCTTCTCCATATCATTTTCCCTGACGCCGTTTCCATCATAGGAAGACGCATCCACAAACGTATCCGCCTGCTCAAGACGTTTCGTTACGGCTTCCATCGCTTCTTCCAATTCATTCATCTTAGAAGGCTTTAACAGAAACCTTGACACCCCAAGCTCAATCGCTCTTCTTGCATATTCAAATTCCCGGTAACCGGTCAGAATAATCAGCTGCATATCGGGAAATTCCGATTTCAAACCGGCTATCATCTTAAGTCCGTCCATCTCCGGCATATTGATGTCCGTGATAATAATATCCGGTCTCTTGCTGCGTATTAATTCCATTCCTTCCCTGCCATCATAAGCATAGCCCGCCACCTGACAGTCCCATTTCTCCCACGCCATTGTTTTGGACAATCCTTCCACGATTAAGGGTTCATCATCGATAATTGCCACTTTATACATCCCTGTTCCCTCACAATACATCCTCTTGATGCAGTCTGCATCTTTATCATACCTAAAATAAAGTTAAATGTCTATCCTATCTAAATGTTATCTTTTCATCTGTATTCCATTTATCCCTTCACCGCACCTGCAATCATACCTTTGATAATATATTTTTGCAGGAAACAGTATACAATAATAACCGGAACTATGATAAGCGCAACTACTGCCGCCATCAGGCCGTAATCGGTTCCTTCTTTGGCACTGATGTTATTTAGCATCATGGTGATACTATACATATCCGGTCTTCTTAAGAAAAATGACTGGGTAAACAGATCATTGTAGCTCCATAAGAAAGAGAAAATTGCCACCGTCGCAAAAGACGGCTTCGTCAGCGGCATGATCACTTTATAATAAATCTGAAATGCATTGCAGCCTTCCATATAAGCGGCTTCTTCCAGCTCGACGGGCAGTCCCTTAATATAACCGATCAGCACCACCATCGCAAACGCCATATTTCCCGCCACCTGCGGTAAGATAACAGATAACATATTCAAAAACCAGTTGCCCGTATTGGCTATTCCCCATGAATACTCCATCTGGAACACGGATATTACCGTAGCGAACGCCGGAAACATCATGGCGCCGACAACAAGTGAATTAATGAGTCCAGAGCCGCGGAATTTATATCTTGCAAGCGCGTACGCTCCCATTCCTGCCAAAAGAATCACAAGTATCGCTACCATGGCAGAGATAAATAAACTGTTCTTGTACGAACCCAATATATCCACTGTCTTAAATGCTTTCCTATAATTTGCCGTTGTAAATAACTCCCCCATCGGCATAGCAAAGGAATTCGCCAGAATCTTATCTTTTGCTTTAAAAGAATTCTGTATTACCCATATAATCGGATAAACTGTCGTCAAAGCCCAAATAATCAACAACAGATACACTACAAACATACCGGCAGATTTCTTAACCTTCTTCGTCATAGCTCATCCCTCCTAATAGTCTTTCTCACGGAAAATCGAATTAACTATCTTGGCTAACACCACTCCAAGTACTACTATCAGAACAGCGATTGCCGCGCCATAATCCACATTCTTCGTTTCCATTGTGTGATAGTACATATAAGTTCCGGTCAGGAAAGTCGACTTAAGAGGCATTCCTTTCGGGAACATGACCCACGGAAGGTCGAATACCTTGAGCGCACCGGTAACTGCCAAGACGCTGCATGTACAGATCACATTGTGCAGAAGCGGAACCGAAATGTAGCGTACTCTCTGCAATGTCGTTGCTCCGTCAATTTTTGCAGCCTCATACAATTCGTCGGAAATGTTGTTCAGTCCGGTGACCAGAATGACGAAATAGAATCCTACATACTGCCACATAACCGGAAGCATCATTGTAAAGAGTGCAATCCCCTCCGCTTTCCAGTCCGTGAGATTCTGCTTGCCAAGCACCTCTAACAACTGGTTGACCATTCCCTTGTCATACAGGAAAATCAAGTTGAACAGCAATCCTAACGCCGTCGCCGAGATTACAATCGGAAAGAAAAATACGGTTCTGAAGAATCCTTTTCCTCTGCCGATATTATCTACCATAAGCGCCAACACGATTGCGATTCCCACCTGACCAACCAGTGTAACAACCATCATCACAAGCGTATTCTTAACGGAAGTCCACACGTTCTCATCTTGAAACATCTCTACATAGTTGCTGTACCACGGTGAGTTAAAACTCGTTCCCGAGCTTCCCAGCTGCTTGATTTCCATAAAGCTATTAAGAATATTTTTAAAAAAGGGATAATAAAGAAACACTATCATAAACAGGAATGCCGGAAGTAAGAACACCAGCGCCGGCTTTTTATTTCGATAAATATTTGCTCCCATAAGCCACCTCTCTTTTTTCAAAAGAGGCAGGGTAATCCCCTGCCCCTCTTAAGCCTACGTTGTTCCACGTTACTTATTGATTCTGATATGCCTCAATGCCTTCCGCCACCGCATCTTCGGCTGACACTTTACCTGTTACGATTTCCGGCATACCGTCGAAGGTAGATACTCTACAGTCACCCATAAACAAATCCTGTACAGGGGCTGTCAGAGATGTTGCTCCGGACATCATATCCATTGCCTTGATTTGTAATATATTGAACTCTGATTCATCAACTTCCGGTGCATTCTTCAGAGCCGATGCTGCGTGCTGTGCAAATGCAGGAATAACGCTGTCAGATGTCATATGTTCTACAAAGCTTACTGCTGCTGCCTGTTTCTCCGGATCTTCCCACGCTTTTCTTGTGATAAAATAGCCGGAAGAGATACCGCCAATTAAGTCTGTCGCTTTTCTGTCGCCCTTACCGGGAACATAAGTCACATCAAATTTCGCAAGTTTATCAACATCCAATGTGGAAGGATCTTCCGGGTCAGACTGGCATGCTCCTACAATACCGCCGACTTTCCAAGAACCGTCTATCAGGAATGCTGCCTTGCCTTCCGTGAACATTGCGAATGTCTCGTCGTCCGTTGCAGATAACGTATTGTCAGGGAAATAGCCTAACTCGTACAGTTCTTTAATATCATTCATACCTGCAACCCAAGCCTGACCGTTTGCATCGTCCACACTTGCCGGAATCTCAAGGTGTGTTGCCGGAGACTGGTTATTAAAGATTGCGAACTCCCACCAGTAATGCGGGATATTGCCAAGTGCCGCTGCAATCGGTGTGTAGCCTGCTGCTTTAATTTTCTCACAGTCTGCTTTAAATTGATCTATCGTATAATCTGCACCCGGCTTATCTACACCTGCCGCCTCAAGAATCTCTGTGTTGAAGAACATAGCCTCCCAAATTCCGTTTGCAGGCACTGCATACTTCTTATTGTCAACCAGAGAATTGGTAATCAGGTCATCGTTCATATTCGTTGCATATTCCGGATATACCGCACGAATCTCATCGATAGATACCACCTTACCTGCTTCAATAAAGCTGTTGGAGTCAGCGCCTGTGAAGAAGAACAATACGTCCGGCTCAGAACCCGTCTCAAAGTCTGTGACTACTCTTGTCTTGAAAGTCTCTGAGGATGAAGCGGAAGTATCTACGATTGTGTTACCTGTCTCTGCTTCCCACGCTGCCACCGCATCTTTGTAATTCTGTGCGTTGGTATCTTCACCTGCGAATGTGGTTGTTACTACCAGTTCTACCGGACCTGTAGCTTCTGCTGCCGGTGCCGTTTCTGCCTGATCACTTTCTGTATCATTACCTGCGTTGCTTGTCGTATTACTTTCTGTGTTTGTTGCTGTCTGGGTATTCCCTTCTCCACCCTGACCGCCGCATGCCGTTACGGATAATACCATTGCTCCTGCGAGCATCGCTGCGATTATTTTTTTCCTCATCATATTTTTCCTCCCTTTCGTTTTTGAGATGTGTGTTTCATCTATGGTCTTATCATACTCCGCAAAGAGCGAAAGGGTAATTGTTCAGATTGTTCTTTTTTGCCTTTTATTGTTCTGTTGGAATATCAATTTTCAGCAAAATTGTACTAACCGTATGTTCTTGATCATTTCCAGCTATAAACAATCCACAATCCGACCCGTAAATCATCTTAAGTCTCTGGTCAACATTACGAATACCGAGGCTCACACGCTTCTCTTTGGACAATTCCACATCCGGCGACAGGAGTCGGTCTATCTTATCTCTGTCCTCCTTCGTCAAATGCCCGTTGTCCTCTACCTCGATACACAGATAACCGTCTTCCCGTTCAAAAAGTCTGATTTCCAGCCTTCCCTGCTTCGTGATATCCATACCATGCTCCACCGCATTCTCCACAATCGGCTGGATAATCAGACGCGGCACCTGCACATTCATCAGACGTTCGTCAATTTGCTTCGTGCATCCGAATTTTGCGCCAAAACGCTGGGATATAATATACAAGTAGGCATCTGCATACGCTATCTCCTCCGCCACAGAATGGAACTGTTCCTCTTTCCGGTTCATAGTTTCTCCAAGCATCGTGGACAGTGCCTCAATCATACCGCTCACCTTATAGTTGCCGTTAAGCCGCGCCTCCCAGTTGATAATTTCCAGTGTATTATTGAGAAAGTGCGGATTGATTTGGGATTGCAGCGCCATAATCTTGGCGTCTCTCAATGCAATCTCCTCCAAATAAATCTTATCAAACTGATTCTTAAGCTGCGTGGACATGTGGTTAAATGAATCTTTCATCTGCCAGAATTCTTCATTATCTTCCTCATTAATAATCTGTGTGCCAAGCGCCCCTTCCCGCACCGCATTGGCAGCGGTGATCAACTGTCTGAGCGGAAGCGTCACTTTTTTATAGAAGAAACGCATCATCTGCACGACAAGAGGTATCATAAATACAATCAAGATAACAAAAAGATACTCCAAGGTGTTCATCTCCGCATGAGTAATCCGTTTGTCAATCGTAACCGCAGCCACAAGTGTTCCGCCGTACAAATTCATCCTGCGGTATACATGAACAGATTCCCATCTGCCACCCCTTACATATAGTTCTTCTTTGACCTTTAGCTCATTTACGATGTGTTCCGGAAGATATTGTTCACTTTCTTTCTGTCCGGTCATCAGCAGTTCCCCGTTCCAGTACAAATCAGAACTCTCATAGCCCCACATTCCGGCATAACTCTCCATCAGGGACGACTGGTCAAGTTCCAGCACCAACACTGCATAGGGCTTAAACTTCGAGGTTACCAGATTTCTCACCATGTAGACTCTTCCTTCCACCCCAACTAAAGTCGTTCCAGTGTCAAGCGTCTGCGCAACCTCAAGCAGTCTGTCTTTCGCCTCAGCATAGAAAAATTCAATATCCCGATAGGTTCCGCCGTTGCTGTTGTTCAACGCAAAGTACTTTTTCTCCGGAAAATCCAGCATAATCAGCTCCGCGGTACGGCAGTTATCATGCCACGCATATTGCTGCTTGAGAAAGCCCTCGACTATTTTTCCGAATGCATTCTGTTTCCCGTCAACAAGATAATCCGCATATGCTTCGGCAATCGTCGGAATGTAGGACGCATTTTTGGAAGCCGTCTCACAGTCCTTAAGCTGCATCCGCATAATCTGCACACTCTTCTCCATAGATGTCATAATCGTATGCTCAATCTGGCTGTGGCTGTTTGCCGACACGAAGAAGACTATAATAAAAATAAGCATGAACAGCGGAAAAAACCACCCGAATAAGAGCCTCCTTACCATGCTCCATCTGAGTGATTTCCTTCCGCTGAATCTTTGTCTGATCATCTCAATCAATTTATTCATATAATGGGGTGTCCTTTATACACTCACATACTCCGTCGGGATAACCCGGCGGAGTATCTTTAGTTTCATAATTCCAAATATCTCTCAAACACTTCACAGAAAGCCGCAGCGGCAATCTTATCTTTCATCTCACAGAAGATTCGAAGAAGCGGCTCCGTACCGGAAAAACGCACGGAAATCCATCCGCCGTCCTTCAAGTAAATCTTTAATCCGTCCAGATAAGAAATATTATCAACCTCATAAGGAATCTCCGGAAGCTGTTTGTCCTCCAGAAGCAGCTTACGAATCTCATCCTTTTTCTTAGGGCTGAACCGGTAATCTCTCTCTTCCAACGCCATGCCGCCATATTCCCTGCGGATCGTCTCCATAATCTCCGACAACTTCATGCCCGTCACTGCAATCATCTCCACCAGAAGTGCCGACGCATAGATACCATCCTTGCCTTTGATATGTCCTCTCACCGCCATACCGCCGGAAGACTCTCCTCCAATAATCGCATCCGTTGCAAACATCTTGGCTGAAATATGTTTAAATCCCACAGGAACTTCGTAGCACTTCTCGCCAAAGCTCTCCGCCACTCTGTCAAGCAGATGTGTGGTACAAATATTTCTGACTGCAGGTCCGTGCCATCCTTTATATTTTACCAGATAGTAATACAACAGCACAAGAATATCGTTCGGATGCAGGAAATTTCCTTTATCGTCAATCACACCGATTCGGTCCGCATCACCGTCAGTGGCTATTCCTAAGTCGCAGCGTCTGTCAATCACATAATTTTGCAGTGTGCGCAGTGTCTCGGCAGTAGGCGCCGGCAATTTACCTCCGAACAACGTGTCATGCCTCTCGTGAATCGTCTCCACCTCGCATCGTGCAGTCATGAGAATGGTTTTTAAAGAAGTCTCGCTGACACCGTACATAGGGTCAAGGGCTACCCGCAGCCCGCGTTTCTTCACCTTGTCCATATCTACCGTGTCAATAATGCTGTCCAGATACTCATTGAGCGGATAGATTTCCTCAATCAGTCCTTTCTCAAGTCCTTCCGCATAAATCATCTCATCCACCGGAATATCCGTCACCTCGTTAATATACCGCTCGATGTCAGCCGTCTGTTCTTCGTCCGCATCCCTGCCGCCGAAGGTGAACACCTTGATACCGTTGTAGATTGCAGGATTATGGCTCGCCGTAATCATCATGCCATAGTGAAATTCATGCTTCATGACATAGAACATAACAAGCGGTGTGGGCGCCGATTTATTAATCAAATACGCTTTGATACCCTCCGCAGCGAAGACCTGTGCCGCCCACTGCATTGCCTCTTTGGACAGGAAACGTCTGTCATATCCGAGAACGATTCCTTCCTGCTCCACTTTCTCTTCTTTCATCTTATCACAGATTGCTCTGGACAAAATCTGGATATTCTCTTTGGTAAATTCATCTCCGATGACCGCACGCCATCCACCCGTTCCAAACTTGATCATAATGTTACCCTCCTGTTCGTCTTATATGAAGATCATTCTGCCGGAATTGTCTTCTACCCCATCACGACTTCCACTACATGACTACTGCCAGCCTCCTGCGGTGTAACCTTAGTAACGCTTACACCATCCACACGAATCTCCTTGACCCCCTTCATGACATTCGCAGGATTACTTACCCTTATATCATACTCTGCCCCTCTCCAGACACGTTTCACCCGATATTCTTTCCAGTCCGCCGGAATGCATGGATTGATAATCAGCTCATCATAGTCCGGCAATATACCCAGCATATATCTGGTCGCCGAGAAGTAAGACCAACCGCCCGAACCCGTCATAAACGGATGTCTCGCCCTTCCGAATGCACTGTGGTCTTTCCCTGCAACGAACTGACAGTAGGAATACGGCTCCGACTCTCTGACTTCAATCTTATCATTCTGCCAGTACGGACAGAGCGCATCATAAAACTTCATCGCTAAATCGCCTCGACCTCTCATACATGCCGCCGCCCAAGCCCAAGGATTCGGATGTGAAAAAATCGCACCATTCTCCTTCAGTCCCGGATACACTCTCGTGACAAATCCGATATCATCGTCCGGCACGGTGTAAGACGGTGTGTTCAGAAGAAGCCCGTAGGGTGTATACAGATACTCGTCAATCGCTGCAAGCGCCATGTCCGCCTTCTCGTCGTCTGCCGCACCGGAGAGAACTGCCCATGCATTGGACTCCAAGTGGACTTTGCCCTCCACGTCCGCCTGCGTCCCGATTTTCCTGCCGTTAGCAGTGATACCTCTGATAAACCATCTGCCGTCCCAAAGCTGCGTATTGCACACATTCTTTACTTGATCAGCAACCGCCGTATATCTCTTTGTATCTTCCTGATTGCCTAAACGCTTAGCAAGACCGATGAACTGCTGTAACGCCCAATAGTGCAGGAAGCTGACCATGGCGCTCTCACCGCCGCCTAAGTTCAGACAGTCGTTCCAGTCGGCTCTAAGCCCCTTACAGATTCCCGTCTGTCCTACCTGTTTGGTAGAAAAATCTAATATTCTTTTCAAATGCTCATAAACTGTTTCTGTCTCCTTACTGCCTTTCATAAATGTGTCCGCGTAAGGAAGTTTCTTAGAAGCAAAAGCAATATCGCCCGTCTCCTTGATGTACTCCGCCACCGATGCCACAAGCCACAACGCATCATCGGAACATGCGTCCTTAATCCCGTGTATGATGCTGTCCTTGTCCGGCTCCGGAATGACCGTCGGAGACTTGAACGGTTTCGCACCCGTATTCTCCATGAACCATTCCGGCTGGAAAAGATGCAGCCCGTAACCATCACTGGTCAATCCCCGCAACAGCTGTTCGATGCGCTCTTTGCATTTCTCCGGATTGGAATGCGGAACCGTCATCGCATCCTGCGCCGTATCTCTGTAGCCGAGCCCCACTCTTCCGCCCACCTCTATGAAAGAAGCAAACCGGGAAAACATGATATTGATTTCCGACTGGTATAATGTCCACGTGTTAATGAGCGTGTTCATCCCTTCATTCGGCGTCTGAATCTGTAGCTTTGCACATTTATCCTCCCAATACTGCCGCAAGTCCTCATAGACTGCATCCACTGCCGAATCATCTGCATATTTGGCTCGCACACGCCTGCCTTCTTCTCTTCTGCCCTCGCCCAACATAAAGATAAGACGCACTTCTTCACCCGGCTGTAACATCAAGTCCTTCTGCAGACTGCCGCAGTGATTTCCTCCCTTTTCATAAGAAGAAAAGCACTTACCCGCTGTCACCGCCTCCGGATTCGTCTCCGTATTATATGTTCCTATGAACTTATCTCGCATACAGTCGAAACCGTTCGGTTTGAAGTTAGCCGTAAAATACTGATACCCCTCTTCTTCGTAGAACAAGTCTTCCTCGATAATACCATCATCGTAGGACACCCCGGCGCAATACAAACTCATCTGATAATTCTGATTGTCAATCATAATGTGATGGAAAGAAAATTCCAAATAGGAGAAAACGCTTAAGTTCCGCACCTTGCCTCCTGTATTCTTAACCTTCACATCCCAGAGCTGCACTGCTTCCCCTCTGGGAATCACCATCGTCTGCGACGCCTTAATCCCCTCGTATTCACATTCGTATACACTGTAAGACATACCGTGGCGGCAGCTATACTTTGCCCGATCAAGCGGCTTACCCACCGGCTGCCACGATATGGACCAGTAGTCCGCACTGTCATTGTCCCTCAAATATACATAAAAACCCGGTCTGTCCATCGGCACTGCATTTGCCCGAAAACGGCTGATTCGATGGTATTCCGGCGTCTTATAGAACAGATATCCACCCGCCGTGTGATTCACCACCGAAGCCATGTCTTCCACTCCAAGATAGTTCGTCCACGAACACGGAAGGTCAACTCTGTCAATCACGTACTCCCTTTTCTCATTGTCAAAATGTCCATATTGCATAATGCCCCATACTCCTCTCCATAATATAAGGTCACCCAATTCCTTCTTTAGATTCTATTATAGAGAAGGTATCTATCTTTGAAAATAGTTTAAGATGTGATAATTTGCCTTTTCTTGGTATAGTGAATATGAACTCACAAAAAGTCTGAATCTATACGAAAAAGGACACCACACAACTGTGATGCCCTTCTTATCAGTGCAGGAAAAGAGACTTGAACTCTCATGGTATTGCTACCACACGGACCTGAACCGTGCGCGTCTGCCAATTCCGCCATTCCTGCGAACAAATGTTATTCTATCGTTTTTTAAGTGTAATGTCAAGCCTATTTCTGAATCTTTCTGAATACTCTGATAAAATATGTTAAAATCAAAAAAATCATCAAAAAACTATTGACTTTTTACAAGTGTGATAGTAAGATATTACTTGCGTTGTGAACGTATGCGGAAGTGCTGGAATTGGCAGACAGGCTAGACTAAGGATCTAGTGTTGGAAACGACGTGAGGGTTCAAGTCCCTTCTTCCGCAGTCCTCTTAAAGAGTTGAAAACGTTGATTTCAGTGTTTTCGGCTCTTTTATTTTTTGTGAATGGGATGATATTTGGGTCACTTTTTGCACAATTATGTGGGATTTGTGTTGCCTTTTCAGCCATTACCTTATCAATACTTTTGCTTTCCTTGTTTCTTAAATTACTCCTGCTATAAAGATTTCCAATCCGATTACAATCAATATTACGCCGCCGAGTATCGCCGCACAGTCGGAAAATCTTGTTCCGAATTTCTTGCCGATTGTGAGTCCAATCATACATACGGCAAACGTTACCGCCGCAATAATAAGCGCACATACAGATGCCATGATAAAACCATATCCGGCAATCGTAAATCCGACAGATAACGCATCAATGGAAGTCGCCACACCCTGTACCAACAGAGCAGCTATCCCGACCTCAGGTTTTTGTGTCTCGTCACCCTGACTTCTTATTCCTTCTGATAACATTTTTCCCCCAATGAAAAGAAGCAGCACTAACGCAATCCAAGGAATCAGCTTTTCAAACGCCTGAAAATACCGTAGTATGGTATGCACACATATCCATCCTGTCATCGGCATAAATGCCTGAAAAAAAGCAAATACTCCGGCAATACCGCACATTCTTTGCTTCTTCATGGCTGGTTCATTTAGCCCGTTTGCCAAAGACACCGAAAAGGCATCCATCGCCAATCCCACACCAAGCAGTACGCTGTTAATGAAAAATAAAATACTCCATTCCATCTTTTGTCCCTCCTAATAGAAAAACCAAGTACAGCCTTAACTATACTTGGTCATATATCTTAAGAGAATACAGACTTCATGCATAGTTTCAGCTATACATGAGTCTCGCAATTTAAAACAAGCCAGACCGGAAGGTCAGTATGTTGACTTGCTACGATATACGCTTGCTACTCCCTCATGGAATTATAGTGATTACTAATTTATCATCAAGCAGCACTTTTGTCAATTGCCTTTTATCATCATGGCGTTTTTATAACGGCTGTCTCTCACTCTTTCGTCCTTCCGCTGCAAATCCGACACAAATAGCCCCCTCCGGACATGCCTTGGCGCATTCGCCGCATCGGATGCATTCCGCCGAGTCCGTTGCTCTGACAGGGTCAACCTCCATCCTGCATATCTGTCTGCACTTCCCGCAGTTTATACACTTATGCTCATCCACTTTCAATCCGTATATACTGATTTTATTGAGCAGCCCGTAGATTGCGCCAAGAGGACATAAAGCCTTACAGAAAAAGCGGTAAACCAGCACACAGCCAATTACCGTTCCAATCAATATTGCCACTTTCAAGGTAAAAAGCGAACCTATCGTCTGTCTGAGCGCCTGATGGGATAAAAGTAAAGGAACTCCGCCCTCTAATGTGCCTGCCGGACAAATATACTGACAGAAAGCCGGTTTTCCCATCCCCATGTAATCAGTAACTGCAATCGGCAGCACGATAACAAATACAACAAGAACTACATATTTGAGATACAAAAAGGCTTTTTTCAGCTTAAGTTTCGGACTCGGAATCTTATGGATTAATTCCTGTAACAGTCCAAAGGGGCAAAGCCAGCCGCAGACCGCCCTGCCTAAAAGTACACCGAAAGCCAAGAGAATCCCGACTACGTAAAAGCTGAGTTTAAAATTCGCGGAACCGTTTACAGCCTGAAGTGCTCCGATGGGACAGGCAAAAGCGGCAGCCGGGCAAGAATAGCAATTAAGTCCCGGATTACAGAACTGTTTCCATTTACCCTGATATAACTTTCCGCCCTTAAAATTCATAAGGTAGGGATTGGAATAACCAAATGCGGCTACCTGTACTAGTTTTCTTTTAATCGAATGTTTCATCTAACTCTTCTCCAAAGCAAACTCTTCCGCTATCCCAGCCCGATGCACTCAAAGCAGATATTGACTGCCTTATTCAGCACAATTCCCGCTTCTCCCCTGACTACTCCGTATAAGACAAAAACGCCGGAGACTAATATTCCCCCAAGCCTTATCATCTTTTTCGCCTTACTGCTCATCCAGATATTCCTCCACAAACTGCTTATATGCACCTACATCCGCACCGATTACAGAGTCGCCCACAATATTTCCATCTTTGTCAACGAATATCGTGGTCGGCACCCCGATCACATCTTTCAGGATATCGGCAAAATCCGCGTTTACAATCATCTGCGTAAAATCCGCATCGGCGTTTAGCATAATGTTTACTGCCTGCTCACGATGTTCCGTATCCTCTTCGCCCGCAATATCAATGACCAGTCCGACTATCTGCACATTTTCCGGCATCTCCTTTGCCCACTCTCCAAGTTCAGGCATCTCTCCCACGCACGGACCGCAGAATGTTCCCCAGATATTTAACACCGTCAAATCCTTTTCGCCAAAAATATCCTCCGTAACTGTGTTACCGTCCAAATCTTTCGTCGTAAAAGAGGGCATTTTCGCTTGATCGTCCTGCTGATTCGACGCGTCGCCGTCACTTGTCAGCGTCTGATCTGCTCCGTCCATGCCGGTTTCTGTCACCATGGATTCCTCACTTGTCTGTGACTGATTTGTCGTTGTATCATTCGTTCCGGCGCCGCATCCCGCCATCAATATGAGTGACGTAAGAAGGACGCCGCTTAATTTCATCCGTATGGTTTGTCGTTTCATTGCATGTCTCCTTCAGTTTTCCTTTAACATTTCTTATCAATTGAATATACTATAGAATTTCCATACACGCAATGCTTTTCGTCGTGACAACTTTCCCTGTGGCTTCGCGTTGTATTTCCTTTACACACTCATCTTTCTGTCAATCTGCCGTCTTTCATATTCAGAATCCTGTCGCATTCTCCCGTCAACGACTCATTATGGGTGATCATGATAACTGTCTGCCCAAAGTCTCTGACCGCGCTCGTTAAAAGCTCCATCACATCATCCGTTGAAGACGAGTCAAGATTGCCCGTCGGTTCATCCGCCAGAATAATGGCTGGTGTAGAAATCAGCGCACGTGCAATCGCCACCCTCTGCTGCTGTCCGCCGGAAAGTTCCGAGGGAAGTCTGTTCTCCAAGCCTGCTAATCCAAGCGTGTCCATAATCCTGCCAAGCAACTCCTTGTCTTCCAGATGCCCGCCAATCTGCACCGGCAGCACAATATTCTCATATACCGACATCACGGAAATCAAATTGTAATTCTGAAAAACAAAACCGATTCTTTTACGCCGAAACTCTGTCAGCGCATCGCTTGACAACTTCCCGATATCTTCCCCCTCTATATAGATTTCGCCGGAAGTAGGTCGATCCAAGCCTCCGCAGACATTTAAAAGCGTGCTCTTACCGCTTCCCGAAGCGCCCACGACCGCCACAAATTCACCTCTGTTTATCACAGTGTTCACATGATCTAAAGCATTCACCACATTTTCACCTTCGCCGTACTGACGGCATACATTCATTAATTCCACTACTTTTTCTTTCTTCATTGTCATCCGCCTTTTCTCCTATCATTATTTATGCTGCCGTTATATTTTTCTATTCCCGCGAGCAACGAGCCAAGCGATTGTTTGCAAACATTTGCCTTAAACCCACACTCGATTCGCAACGTTAGAAACAACATTAGAGTTTACGGTCCCCGACATCGGTCTTTCTATTCGGATAAATTATGGATAATGCAATAATTACCACCGCTAATACAATACCCGGAAGAATCGTTCCGTTCCACCGGAAATAAGGAATCGTCTCTGAGAGTTTGCCTATTGCCACCGCACTTATGAGCTGTCCGATTAAGAACCCCGGCACTACAGCCCACAATACGGTATAAAGATTCTCCAGCCGCAGTACCTTTAAGAGCAGCCTCTTCATCATACCGATCGCCTGTAGGGTCGAAAACTCCTCCTTACGTTCGGCGATGCCGCTGACTGTGCTGTTTAAGAAATTCACCAGCGCCATCACGCCCACCAGAACTGCCAGACCATTACCAATCAGACCAATCTGCATGGCAAACCGGTCCAATCCTTCTTTATAAGTGCTTCTGGAACGGATCGATACGACGTCCTCCCCGCCCATTCTCTTAAGACACGCCCGCACTTCCGGCTCCACCCGTGTAAGCGTATCTGCATCGGGTGCATCCATCGTCACCAGAAATAACTCCGGCTGTTCCCAGAAACTGTCCATAAGCTGCGTGGGTAGAATATATTCAAATCCGCTCGTATGCGCGTCTCCCCATGCCATCTGATTATGGTATGTATCACTGACCACCGCCAGCACCGTATACTCTTTCATGGGTAAGGAATCATATAAAATATATCTTCCGTTCTCGTCCTGCGTCGTGTCCAGTTTCTCCGGGAACTCCTCATACAGCCTCACCACATCACCTGCGTGATAGCATGTGTTCCCATAGCCGTCCATCGCCACTGCCAGCACATACTCTCCGGACTCATATTTCTCCTTGTCAATCTCACCCTCAAAGACTTCAAAGTCTGCAATCTGTTCATAATCGTAAAAGCGGTAACTCTGCTGTACCAGTATAGGCGTTCCTTTCTCCCTGTATGCCTTGGCACGGGGCATGAGCATTTCACGCGCGGTACTGTCTTCTTCCAAGCCTTCCTGATAATCGGCATTGTCCAGCATAATCTCGCAGTACTTTTCCGCATCTTCATCATATAAGAAAGAATATGCATCCAGATTGTAGTGATAGACTGCCTCCATGCCACCCGATACTTTCTCCAGTTCCATGCGAAGCTCCCCCGGAATTGCCTGTACATTTTCTGTCCCGCTAGTATCCATGAACCGCAGCATCTGGTCTGTAGCAATCTCTATATCCGCAAAGAGATTGAACTGTGCGATAAAAGCGTCTACATTCATGCTATGTATGATATTCATGGTCATCACAAAAATCAGCATTACGATGCTCACAGATATGACTACAAGCGTTGTCTTTTTTCTGCGTTTCCTGATATTCTTTCTGGCAAAGCGTCCCGGCGTAAATCGCACACTGTGCACCCTGCCGGCTTTCTCCTTGCGGCTGTCCGTGAATCCCACCGTATGGACCGGCGGCGTCTGTGACAGGACACGCACAGGCTTATTCGTACCCACATAAACCACGATGAAGGACAGTGCCGCCGCATACAGGAAATATTCAGGATTTAACATAAGTGACTGCTTCCCACCAAGCCCCGCATAGGACGCCAGCACCGGCATTAGCACATAACCAAATAGAACCCCGGTCAGACATCCTATAGGAAGTCCGGTTGCGTACTGCCTGATAGCATGACGGCGCACGATGCGTCGAATCTGTCTCTCCGTCACACCGATTAACTTGAGCTGCCCGTACTGCACTACATTTTTGACACTGGAAATATAGTAGATCGTATAGACCATCAGTCCTGCGCAGATTACGGTGATTGATACCAGTCCGCCCAGCAGGACCACCGCTCCCACACTCAGCTTATCGCCTGCCGCCGGATTGATTACAGTAAACGGCTCCCACTTCATAAATTCCAGTCCGCGCGCCTCGTACTCCCGCGCCAATGCCTCATTCAAAATGTTCGCCAAATCCTCACTGGTATACTTCCCATTCTCAAAACGACAGTAAGTTATCAGATTGTTGCCGCTAGGATGATTCCTAAAAAATTCTTCTGATACATATATCCTTGCTTCATTCAGTTCATCGTTGGCTGCACAGATTCCGCTGACTACCGCATCCTGTTCCATTTCCTCCGTCGCCGTTATTAGTCTGATATGAATAGCATCGCCCACATGGACATCACCGCCGTGGTTTTCGATAAAATGTCCATCTACCGCAATCTCCCCGTCCTTCTGCGGCCAGCTTCCTTCAATTATCTCGTTGAAATTCCATTCGGCAGTCTTTTCATCGGTATATATAAGGCAGTTTCCGGTCTCCGGTGACATGTCCGTCTCATAAGTCCCCATATACACCGCATATGTGACGTCATCAAAATAACCACTGTCTTGTAACAATGCCTGCCAGTATATGTTTGGACAATACATATAGACAGCTTCCGCCTGCGAACCGAACATCATCTGCCGGCTACGCCTCGTCAGCGTCGTGATGGATATGATTGTGGAAAATACCACCACCACCATCATCGCTGACAATGCGATTGCCACGATGGCGGTGATGTTCCGCCGCCTGTCTGCATGATACAGCTTGGATGCGATGTTCTTAATCATTCTGTCAGACACTTTCCGCTCTTGTATTCGGCTTGTTTTACTGTCCTTGTTCATTTTGACCTTCCTTTCGTATCTGCCTATCATGCCTATTTTATCATATAAAAGCAAATCAATCTATGCAATCACAGACTAACTCTATTACTGTGGGAGGGTTTGATGATAGATTCTCTCACATCCGACCACGCGAAAGAAGAAATAAAAAGAAGTAAGAAATTCAGTCTCATCAAAGCGGAGGAAATTCTTGCATGGCTTGACGATCATAAAGAAATAGAACGGTGGGTTGTCATAGATGACCTCGACTTACATAATGCCCAAGTGACGAAGCATCAACTAAGAACCCATTCGCAAACCGGTCTGACTATGGACGATGTACATAAACTTGAAAAAATGTCACAGTCCAGAGGATTGGAGGGGTAGTTTTCCCCTCCTTTCTACTACAATAAATTTATGGTTAATATCCCTTACAGCCAGTAAGGAA
>CAMWQW010000019.1 GCA_947176505.1 uncultured Lachnospiraceae bacterium
TTCCTGCCTTGGTAAAGAAATAAGAGATTCACTTTGAATTGATAGAACTAATATAACAGAGTATCTGAAGACATGCAAGTCTTTTCATCAACTATACACAATTGTTTTCATTTCCTACTCCAACGGACACGATATCCTAAACATCTCTTCGCAAACGTGATGGACAATCTGTGCTTGTTCCGTATCCGCCAGTTTATAGTATACTTCTTTTCCGTCTCTTCTGCTGACAACCAACCCACTTTTGCGCAATAACTTCAAGTGATGTGATACCGCCGGGTCACTCATGTCCATGGTTACGGCAATGTTACTGACACACTCTTCACAGTGGCAGAGAAGCCACAATATCCTCAGCCTTGTACCATCGCTAATCTGCTTAAATATTTCCGCCACCCGCGTACATTCGTCAGGATTCGGTAATTTTGACAATACCTTCTTAATATTCTTTCCATGGTCATGTGGTAACTTTATGTCAACCATTCACATTCTCCTCTCTTTCAACGAGTACTTTCTGCTTCTTCCTACCGCCTGTCTCTATGTGTCCAGAAGCCGGAAGTTACCGCTTTGCTTAAAGTGTGTATGCTGCACCCCGTTAGCTTGTAACATAGTATAGCATAAAATAAACAAAACAGGGGAATTGATTGAAATAAAACTTTCCCCTGCTTCTTAAACTGCACTTAGTACCCGCCAAATCATTATATTAACAATCCCTTTAGCAAATCTCCCAATCTATGAATCCCCTCCTCAATGGTTTCACAATCTGCATTCGTATAATTAAGGCGCATTGTGTTGGCATTTTGGATAGCTATATAGAAAGGATCTCCCGGAACAAACGCAACTTTTTTCTCCAAAGCCTTCGGAAACAAAGACATAGCGCTTACTCCCTCGGGAAGTGTTACCCACAAAAACATGCCACCGTGTGGCTTCGTGTACTTAACTGTCGATGGAAAATACTTATCCATAGCCTCCGTCATTGCATCTGCCTGTTTTTGATATAACTTCTTTATCTTTGCAATATGTTTATCCAAATCATTGTTTTTCAGATAATCCCAAATTAAATACTGTGAAAAAATGTTTGTATGCAGGTCACTCGCTTCTTTTGCAATGGATATATTTTTCAGCAGTTCCTTATTTTCGGAAATAAGAAAGCCTGTACGCATACCCGGAGTAACCGTTTTTGAAAAAGTCCCAAGCAGAATACTGTTAGGTAATTTTCCGGCACCAATGTAGGGCAGCCGTTCACCATCAAAGCGTAATTCACCATAGGGGTCATCCTCAATCAAAACAACTTCATGGTCTTTCAAAATTTCATAAATGCGTTTCCGGTTTTCGGCAGAATATGTAAGACCGGTTGGATTTTGAAAGTCTGGAATTGCGTATATAAATTTAACCGGATTTTGCAATGCTTCCTCAAGCTGTTCCGGATTCATACCTTCTTCTGTCAATTCAACCGGATAAAATTTCGGTTGTTGCATGGAAAAAGCCTGTATTGCAGCAAGGTAAGTCGGCTTCTCAACAATTACGCCATCGTCCTTGTCAAGCAAAACCTTTCCTATCAGGTCAAGAGCCTGCTGAGAACCGGTTGTGATAATAATATTGTCTATTGTAAGACTAAGACCAAAAATCCGATTGTATCTATCCGCAATATATTGTCTGAGTTCCGGTAAGCCTGCTGTAATCGAATATTGGAATACATTGCTTCCGTATGTTTTCACAATATGCTCCATAGATTTCAGAAGCTCTTCTTGCGGAAATGAAATTGGATTGGGGAGACCACCTGCAAAGGAAATAACACTTGGGTCGGACGCAGCTTTTAAGATGCCTCTGATAAAAGAGGGCGGCGTTGCCTTTATCCCCTCCGATAATAAATTTTCCATGCTCATAGTTCTACACCTCAATTCATCTAAAATATCTTGTATTTTTTACATTCCAAATTCCTTTTCTCTAAAAAAGAATATGCTTTATTGTAATCTTGAGCCTAAAAGAAATCAATGGTAAAATTGTATGGCAGACAATTTGAAAGATTAAGAAAATGCAATCCAAACAGAAAGGTCATGGATAACAATATGCCCGTAAATTCATTTGACAACTATCCTATGAGTTGGAAACCGGATTTAAGTAAAATGACAGGACCAAAATATGCCGTCTTGGCTGAATTATTAGAATCCGATATCAAAAACGGAAATTTGAAAGCAGGAGCAAAGCTGCCGCCACAGCGGGAACTCGCTGATTTTTTAGATTTGAATTTGAGTACAATATCAAAAGCATATAAATTATGCGAACAGAAAGGCTTGCTTTCAGCATCCGTTGGAAACGGTACTTATGTTTCTTCTGATGCCACTGCTGAGCCAATGCTGCTCTGCGGGAAAAAAGATTCACATATCATTGAGTTGGGAGCAATCGTTCCTTTTGTAACAAGCAATTTAAAAGTAAAACAATATACCGAAAACCTGATGAAAAAACCGGATGCATTGACTTTATTTTCCTATGGCGCACCCGAAGGCACAAAAAGGCAGCGTGAAGCAGGAGCAACATGGTTACAGAAATCAGGATTTTACACAGATATTAATCACATTGTTCCGGCAGCAGGAGGACAAAACGCACTTGCTGCTGTACTGGGAGCATTCTTTGACGCCGGTGATAAAATCGGAACAGAGCCGCTGACTTATCCCGGAGTGAAAACAGCTGCAAAGTTATTTGGAATCCATTTATTACCTGTCCGAAGTTATAATAATGAAATAACCGAGAAAGGAATCCGCTATGCACTGCAAAATGAGAATATAAAGGGTCTTTATGTCATACCTGATTTTCAGAATCCAACAGCACATATTATGTCTCTTGAGACAAGGAAAATGATTGCAAGAGTTGCTGAAGAGAAAAATTTGCTTGTCATAGAGGACGGCATCAATAACCTTTTGGCAGAAAATCCCACGCTGCCCATTGCATCCTTTGCACCGGACCATGTAATTTATATATCGAGCCTTTCCAAAACTGTTTCACCGGGACTCAGAACGGCATTTATACATGTTCCTGATAAATTACATGAAAAACTGGTAGCGGCATTATATTCCATGAATATTTCTATCTCTCCACTACTTGCAACGGTATCTGCCGCTTTGATTGAAGATGGTGCTGCTGACGAAATTCTTGCCGAACGCAAAAAAGGTATCATGGAACGGAACATTATTGTGAATGATATATTAAATGGGTTTGTTATGACAAGTGAACTTACATCACCACTTCGATACATACAATTGCCTGAGCATTTCACAGGAAAAAGTTTTGAAATCTGTGCAAAACAAGCAGGGGTCGAAGTGTATGGGTCAGAACGTTTTGCCGTAGGAAGCAAGGCACCTGAAAAAGCAGCTAGAATTTCCGTAACAACTCCTCCATCTTTAGAAATTCTGGCGGAAGGAATAAATCGGTTAAAAGAATTACTGTATTTTTAATTTGCTTTCGGAATTTCAAAGCATAGTATATATTTCCGGACTAAAAGAAGTTATTGCAATTTGTACTGTTGTTGCTATATTCAAAATCCAGTGACCAGTCATGATATAGGAAATAGAAGTTCCCTTATAGTATTGGAAGCATATCCATATCGTTAAAGGGAGAAAAGATAAAAAACGATAGACTATAAAATTCATATCAAGTATCGTTGGAATAAAGCTATGCTGCAAGGCATAAAAGAATGCGGGAATAAGTATAGCCGCCCATTTTGACGTGAAGCTGTTTACTCCATATCCTAAATATACTCCATCCTCTGCTATTGTCGTTGTCAGCGGAAGTATAAAAATATTTAGTACTGCAAGATAAGGGGCGATAGGCACTATCATCATCGGTGCAAAATATGGAAATTCACCATAACAAAGTCCTCCTGCTAAATACATTCCTCCTATACCTATCGCTAACATCATGACAATAATCAAAAATCCTTTAAAGAAATTTTTTTGTTTCTTTTCGTAATGTATCATTTCACGATATGTGATGCTGCCACGTTTGCAAATAATCCATAGAACGCCGATTGTAACAATGTTAATCGCTGATGCAAGTATTGTCCACCAATGCGTAATTTGCGCTAAATCCCTCTGCGTAATTATACTGCCAAGACAAAATGCCGCTATAAATAAGAAAGACCGCATCGGTAAAACAAACCATATTTGTTGATTATGTTTCATTGGCAGTATCCTCCTTATTATTTGTACCTTGGAAAAGCATCGTGACTGTGTCAAAAATAAATAAATCCCGTTCCGTTTTGGAATATAAATCATATCCTAAAATTTCTTTCGCATTATCTTTGGCAAGAAAAGCTACTTGCATGGCAGAAACAAGAATAAAATCAAAAATAGCTAACGCTTCATAATCACTGCCACTACGCATGGCATCCTGCCCTCAATCGTGTAATAATCAACATTTTTATATCCGGCATCTTCAAAAAATTTCTGATAAGAACTCCTAGTAAATTGTCGCTTAAAATTCACTCCTGCAATCTCAAGGAAACGCACTGCCTTTTTATTCACTCCCTCAGACGCATTGATATATGTCGGAATAATCATTTTACCACCTATTTTGCATACTCTCTCCAATTCCTTGATCACCGAATATGGTTCTTCTAATAAATGGATTACATTTCCTGCGACTACTCTATCAAATCTGTTATCTCTCCATTTTAACTGCGTCATATCTGCCCGCCTTATTTTTACATTATTATATTTGCGACATTTTTTTGCAGTCTGCTTTAACATTTCTTCGGCAATATCTGTTGCAATTAATTGTTTACACTTGGGCGCGATATATCTGCTGATTTCTCCTGTTCCACAGGCACATTCCAATACAATATCATTTTCTCCAATTTCTTCGGCTGCTTTTTCGCCAAGGGCTCGATACACTTTCCCATTATATACTGTCTCAATCAAATCATAAACTTTTGCCACTTTGTTCCAAAACATAACTTTTCTCTCTCCCCATAAGAGCCTCTATATGGTATTGAAAACTATAAAAACTTCGTCATACAATTATCTCTCAGGCTCATGAAATCTCAGTGCTCTTGTTGCATTGAGCACGGCGATAATCATCACGCCCACATCCGCAAAAATCGCCCACCACATATTGAGTGTTCCAACAGCCCCTAATGCTAGACAGATAAACTTGACTGCCAGCGCAAACACGATATTCTGATACACAATACGGAGTGTCTTTCTGGAAATACCAATTGCAGTCGCAATCTTCTCAGGATTATCATCCATCAACACAATATCAGCCGCTTCAATCGCCGCATCCGCACCAAGCGCCCCCATGGCAATCCCTAAATCCACTCTGGAAAGTACCGGCGCATCATTGATTCCGTCCCCCACAAAGGCAAGTTTCTCCTTCTTTCCCTTTCCCTCTATCATCTTCTCTACTTCCGTTACCTTATCCGCCGGAAGAAGCTCGCTCTTTACGACATCTACACCAAGTTCTTCTGCTACTGCCTCGGCAACCTTTTTCGCATCTCCAGTTAACATAACTACTTGTTTAACGCCTGCTGCCTTAAGCCCTGCAACAGCCGCTTTTGCGTTAGGTTTCACCACATCGGAAATAAGAATATAACCCGCGTATTTCCCATCAACCGTCACATGTACTTCCGTTCCCGTCTTTAGGGGTACCTGATAGCCAATATTTAACTTCTTCATCAATTTTACATTACCCGCTGCCGTCCTCCTACCGTCTACCAATGCCGTCACTCCATGTCCGCCAATCTCCTCCACATCGGTGATTTTCGACGCATCGATTTCTCTTCCATACGCTTCTTTCAGACTCTTGCTGATCGGATGATTAGAATAATTCTCTGTATAAGCCGCCAATTCAAGCAGTTCATCCTTGGAAAAGCCCTCCGCCGGCTCAATATCCGTCACCTCAAACACACCCTTCGTCAAAGTTCCGGTCTTATCACAGACCACATATGCCGTCTGTGACAACGCCTCTAAATAGTTGGAGCCTTTGACAAGGATTCCCTTTGCGGACGCTCCGCCGATTCCGCCGAAGAAACTTAAGGGTATGGATATGACAAGCGCACACGGACAACTGATGACGAGAGTCGTAAGCGCTCTAATCACCCACTGTGACCAATTCGCAGGGTTTCCTGTGATAAGATTGATTACCGGAGGAAGTACTGCCAACACCAGTGCCCCAATACAAACTGCCGGAGTATAATATCTGGCAAATCGTGTAATGAAATTCTCAGATTTGGATTTCTTCATGCTGGAATTTTCTACCAAATCCAGTATCTTGGATACCGTAGATTCTCCAAATTCTTTAATCGTCCGGATCCGGAGTACACCAGACATGTTAACGCAGCCGCTGATAACTTCATCTCCTCTGACTGCCTCTCTCGGAAGGCTTTCTCCTGTCAGCGCGCTCGTATTTAAAGAAGATGTACCTTCTATCACCACACCGTCAATGGGAATCTTCTCGCCCGGCTGCACAACAATGACCGTTCCCACACTGACTTCATCCGGGTCTACCTGCACAAGTTCCCCGTCCTGCTCCACATTTGCATAATCAGGACGGATATCCATCAGTGCAGTAATATTTTTGCGGCTTTTGCCTACCGCATAACTCTGGAAAAGCTCCCCAATCTGATAGAAGAGCATAACCGCCGTTCCTTCCAGATATTCTCCCAAAGCGATGGCGCCAACCGTTGCCACCGCCATTAAGAAATTCTCGTCAAACACTTCTCCGTGTACGATACCTAATACCGCTTTTTTCAAAATATCATATCCGATA
This sequence comes from uncultured Lachnospiraceae bacterium, assembly GCA_947176505.1. Classification (GTDB taxonomy): domain Bacteria; phylum Bacillota; class Clostridia; order Lachnospirales; family Lachnospiraceae; genus UBA3282. The sequence goes on from CAMWQW010000019.1 coordinate 6,760, forward strand.
ATCAGATACGGTACCATAAAAAACGCCAGTCTGATATACGGATTATCCACGGGAACAAAATTTAATGCTATTACTAATATTGCAGATACAATAATTCGAATTAATACCTTTTTTTGTTTCTTTGTCATAATACATCATCCTTCCTCTTCCCTCATATTGTTACCCATAATGTTATAGAATTGACTCTATTTTTATAATGGCGGGCTTCTTATACTTTTAAGTATTGATTTATTATATGAACATTTAAACACATATTTAATTATATGTCAATATCTTTATTATGCGGTTCACAATTAACCAATAAAAACCCCTGAAACACCAGTACGGTATCCCCGGGGTTCTATCGCTTATGCTTTCTGCCTTCCCTCTCCGCATCTTACCTGCCTGCTTCCTTCGCAGCTTCTATTCCGGTATTCTAAGCACCTGTCCTACACGCAGCATATCGCTTGTCAGCCCATTCAGATTTTTGATATCGTCCACCGTCGTACCAAATCGGTTCGCAAGAAGCCATAGCGTATCTCCGGGACGAACAGTGTATAAGAAATACTGTGAGCTTTGTGACACCGGTATCCTAAGCACCTGTCCGATGCTTAAATTATCACTCGTAAGCCCGTTTGCCTGCTTGATGGCATCTACTGTTGTACCGTACCGTTTGGCTAGAAGCCACAACGTATCTCCCGAACGAACGGTATGCACGATTACGTTCCCCGGATTAGGTGTCGGATTAGGTGTCGGATTAGGTGCCGGATTTGTGGGCGGCACATTCTGCCCGATTCCCTGATAAGTTCTGTACAAAGAATTCCATGTCGACGGACCTACTACTCCATCAGCCGCAAGTCCCATCTGGCGCTGGAAAGCAACGACCGCCTCTCTTGTGTTATTTCCGAAAATACCATCCTGCCCCGGACTCGGAATCCCTGAATAGTATTCAGATATGACATCCAGCAAATATTGTAACGTAATTACATCCTGCCCACGCGATCCCTGTCTGAGTATGGAGGACGGCGGAACCGTTCCGATGCCGAGCGATGTTCCTTCACTGTCTAACTCTGCCAGTCTGGTCACTGCCGTATAAAGGCTGGAAATCTTATACCATGTAGCTTTCCCTACAATACCGTCCGTCGCCAGATTAAAAATACTCTGAAACTTCGTTACCGCCGCCCGTGTACTGTCTCCGAATACTCCTGTCTCATCGGTAATTGTCGGGATTGCAGGATAATTTCTCCTGATTCTGTTCAAATACGTCTGTATTGTCTGCACATCCAGACCTGTACTTCCCATCTTAAGCGGCGTCCCCGGATAAGAAGTCACCATATTGCTGACTGCATTTGTTTCTGCAATCTCTATATCATCCGGATAGTAATATCGCAATATTCTGATTGGGGTATATCCTTGATTTGCCAGCGTAACCGTCCCCCACTGTGATAACCCCGCACAATACGATGTTGTCCCGTTACAAAAAGATGTGAAGTATGGAGCATTCTGTCCCTGTCTGCGGACATATTCATTAAAAATCTGATCAACGATGCGGCTGATAGACTCATAGATTGGTCTTCCGTAGACAAAGTACTGGTCGTATGCGGTGCTGTTCGTAATATCAAAATTATAGCCTTTTGCCCTATACCATTCCGTATATACCCTGTTTAATGCAAATGTAATAATAGCATAGATATTCGCTCTGAGAGCGGCTTCAGGCCACGTCGGATAGATTTCGCTGCTGGCAACATTTTTCACATAATCAGGAAAAGAAACCTGTATATTTGATGCCGCTGAATCCGGCGTACCCATATGAACCGTAATCGGGTTCGGAATCACCACCTGCCGCAGCACATACGGGGAACCCATACTTCCTCTTGGTCCTTCCTGCTCACGTTCTCCGGTCATTGCCACTGCCGGAGCCCCCACCGAAATCTCTGTCTGTTCCCTGCTGCGCTGATTCTCCTGCATCGGGACAAGCGAAAGCGGAAGGACTGCCAGCTCTCCATCATAAATCGGAATATCCGTGACAAACAGCGTATTAAATCCCTCCGCCTGTGCAAGTACATTATAAGTTACATACGGTGTCCCCGCAAAATTTTCGTTCTGTGAATAACTCTTGTCCACAGTCTCCAACGACACGCTTCTCGTCTCTCCGTTTTCGTCCGTTGTCAGCTCATAGACCCGATTCTGTTCATCATCCAAGACGCTGATCTGTACCCCGCTTAAGGGCACCGCGTCATGTGCCGTCCTAGCCTGCATCATCAGATAGCCGATTGCCATAATTCATTCTCCTTCATAGACATAATCATTTCATACTAGCAGTTTGATATGTTATAAAGTATGAAGGAACCCCGCAGTCAGTGACACTCTTAACATAAAATATTATTTCACCCATGGAAGAATGCCAAAGCATTCTTCCAGACATGAAGTGGTACTAAGGTTGTGCTTTTTACAACCTTAGTACCACTTCATGTCTTGTTACTGTACCACTCCGTTTCCGCCTCTCGTCCACATGATATTCTGGCTGATCATCTGGTCGATATCCATACCGATAATCTCGGATGCTCTCGTTTTCGCCACCGCCTCATTGGCAGTTCCGAGATTCTTATAGATATAATAAGCCGGCTTCTTGTTGCCGTTTAAATCATATAATCCAAGCGCTAAATGGCTCTCCATCTCATGGGCATCATCCGTCTGTCTAAACAGCATAAACGCATCTACATCAGGAAGTGAAGCCGCCTTCAGATAACCGTAAGCTACCGATGCCTCCTGCTTATCATCCCCAAAACTGGACGTATACCCGATTTCCGCAAGAGAAATACTTCTCACATCACCGCTTGGACTTAAAAATTGCGGCTGATGCATATAATTAATCAAAATATCTATATTCTGCATCGTAATATACGGTGTCGAAATACTATTCTGCACCCATACTGCCGGACCGTTCCATGCATACGGATCATATAACGGAGAATTGTACGGATGATAGGAAAGCCCCCAGTCTATATTGCCCTCTCTGTTGATATAATAGTTAAACTGATCAAGATATTCCTTAGCCAAAAAGCTTCCGGGGTTTGACTTTCTGTTCCATTCCTGATCGATGGAGTTGTAAATACGTACATTGGCATTCTGACTCTTCATCTCATTGTAGATAATACGAAAAGCCTTTACATAAATATTTACATTATAATCCAATGAAGTGGAGCTGGTGTACCACCATGAAGTTCTCGCATTCACTTCGTTACCGATAATCCAATTATCCACCTGCCCGCAGCCCGCCTGCCCTGAATAACGCTGACCGAGAAAGGCGCCTATTGCTTTTAAATGCTCGGTTCCTACTGAATCTGCAACATTCAAAGCATACCCCGGACAGTTACCACCCTGCGCCATCGGATGAACAAGATGCTGTGTATACTGGCTTCTGCCTCCGTTTAACAGCACCATAGTGACCTGCATACCGTATGCATTGAAGCTCTTAATCATGGAATCGAATTTCGTCACCATTCCATTATTGAAGTACCATGTCTGTCCGTTATATTCAAAGGGAATCGCTCCGGGAACAGTCGCATCGACACAAATATCGTCAACATACATATTGTATACAACCTGTGAGACACCTAAATCCTGCAATTCCTCCTTGGAAGCCTTCGTAAGATCCGGAAGAATGCCTTTGATTCCCGCCGGTCTGCGCGATGATGTATGTGACGCAATCGCCTCCGGATTGGTAATATAATGTTCGTCGCTGACCTGAACCATCTGACCGCCGCGCTTCACAGCAACAAGAAACTTGCGGCTCAGATTTGAATCCGCTGTATTGTAGCCCAAGGGGAAACTCGCCGCGACCGAAGTCCCTGCATCAACTACCGCCACCACTTTACCGACTGGTCCGTCTTGATAAACCTCATCGGCATAGATATAATATTTACCGTCATCGCTCGATGGAACGCTTCCGGTGCTAAGCTGGCATACCACATCCGCTCCTGAAATCGTACAGGACTTAATTGCTACAGGACGTCCTGCCGCCTCCGCGTACAATATGTCACTCCCAAAAAGCACTCCGCATATCATCAATACCGCTGTGAGTATCGCCATAGCAGCCGGCGCCTTTGTCCTTACTCTTCTTACCCGGTCTGTTCTTATAACCGTTCTGTCATTCTTTTGCTCTCTTTTGTCTCTCATCATACTCCCTACCACCATTCTGATTCTCTGTCTCTTTGGTTTATTATATCGGTAATTATTTCCTTTGACAAGGGAGAACTCCTATTTCTACTCCGCCGGATTCACATGTACCATGATATGCTTAACCTTCGGAAAATTTTGCTCGATTGCATCATGGACATGTTCCGCAATGCCATGGGCATCCCGCAGCCTCATTTCACCGTTTACCCTGATTTCAATATCTACATAGATTTTATTGCCAAAGACACGCGTATGCAATAAATCGACTCCCTGCACACCATCCTGCCTAAGCGCACAATCTATAAGCATCGTTTCTACCTCTTCGTCACATGCTTTATCCACCATCTTATCTACCGCATCCATAAAGATTTCATAAGCCGCCTTTTCAATAAAAAAGCAAATGACCACACTGGCAATCGAGTCTAAAATGGGAAATCCCATTCTGGAGCCCGCAATACCAATCAATGCACCCACAGAGGACAATGCATCGGAACGATGATGCCACGCGTCCGCCATAAGTGCACCCGAATCAATTTTCTTTGCATATACTTTCGTATACCGGTACATGCCTTCTTTGACAACAATAGAGAGAACTGCCGCCGCCAGCGCCATCACGCCCGGCACCGTAAGATTTGCATAATTTCCTCCCGTTATCTTCTGCACCGCCGTGTATCCAATCCCCAAACCGGTGGCTGCCAAAACAGTTGCCAGCACAATCGCCGCCACACACTCCATCCGTTCATGCCCATAAGGGTGATCCTTATCTGATTCCTTACCTGATATCTTGATACCGATAATGACCACGATTGTGCTGAACACGTCCGACGCCGAATGAATCGCATCCGAAATCATTGCTCCCGAATGAGCTATTACACCTGATGCCAGCTTAAGTATTGTAAGCGCCAAGTTAGCGATAATGCTGACTCTTGACACCCTCATTGCCACTTTTTCATATTCCTTTTCGCCTTGCATTGAATTTCGATTGCTCCCCTTGAAAAGATTATTCTTTACATTATACTTCTTCCCAATTCGAAAAGCAATCATGAGATGCCACCGTTCATCTACCATACTTCGAGGTCATCGTCTCTTTCTTCTCCTCCGGCTTTTCCATCGCCTTGTCTGCCAGATATGTAAGACATCCATCAACCCACGCCAAGGAATTGAACATGCCGTCTAATTCCCACTCTTGGTCTTCCCAGATTGCCATATTGGAACCGTTGACGGAAGTATATGCCCCTATTCCGGGCTGCTCCTCAAAACTCGCCGTCACATAACGTACCGAATCGTCTATACCCTCCTCCAAGTCAAAGCCGACAAACTCCGCCTGTATGTGTTCTGTCATCTTCATGCCTACGCACAGATACGCATACATAGATTCGTCATATCCATATTTGCTAAAGTCGATTTGATACCGACAGGAATACAGATAAATGTCCTCTCCTTTTACCGATTGATAATGTTCAAAAGAGAACTCGTCCATCTTTCCCGCATAGTTATCTTCAGCATACGCTTCCAGTCTCCTTATGCACGCCTCCCAATCAGAAGTCGTTCTGACCATCTCATCAGTCTTATCCTGCACAAGACAGGCTATCTCGCCGTTTCCTGATAAACAAAAGTTGGCTCCGTTTTCCCCAAAATCTGAAACCCCTGCTGCGCTTCCGCTAGGCATGTAAAACTCATATCTCCACATGAAAATCCTTCCGTATGGGTTCTGCTTTTTAACGTAAACGCTGTTTCTTATTTCAAGGTATGTGCCCGGATAAATGATATCCGGATCTGATATTGTCTCCTGATTATACATGACAATATCGCCGTAAAGACTGCCGTCTCCCCAAAATTCTTCGGCGATATCCCACAGACAGTCCCCCGGACGTACTTCATATTCTATGCTCTCTTGTATTAATTCTATATAGTCTTCTTCCTGTCCTGCCTCAATCCGATCAGTCTTATATTCCGTACCTGTTGCCTGTACAGTCATTGCCGGCAGAAGGAGTGACACACCTACCCCTATGGATAATGCTAATGCGCAAGCAGGTCTCCTTTTTCTTCCCAATAATCCCATACGCCTTCGATATCTCCTAACCACAGATTCGTCTGTAATTCCGCACATTCCTCGATTTCTCCCGCCGGTTCGGACAACTCATATCTCTCCCAGAACTGTGACTCTGTCCTGAAAGCTTCCAGTTCCTGTGCATCACAGCGTATCTCATAGAAATCTTCCTGCGGTTCATGGGCGCTGATATATTTAGGATCGATTGAAACACCGATAATAAATTCTTTGTTATCCGTCACATAGAAGTACGGCTGGAATTCATAGTATGTATTCCACTCTTCATCGCTCTTTAAAAACCATGCAAGAAGTGTCTCCCTGTCTTCTTTCTCCTCCCCGAAAAAATCGTCGTACACCTCATTTGCTCTCTCCGCCCAGAACGCGGCAAACTCCTCGTCAAGACGCAGGATGTCCGGCAATTTATACTCTTCGCCTGTCAAAAGGTCAATATTCATGCCTCTCTTCGTCATACTGATATACCACACCGGATTTGCCGGAGCATATATTTCGTCATAGGACATGCTAAGCAGATACTGGCTATGATATTTCACCGTACAATCCACGTCGCTGCAAAAGAGAGAATAGTGCTCCTTCTGGAGTTCTTTCACTTCGTCATTCGGCTCAAAATGCCAATAATTCGTCCTGTCCATGGCTGCATCATACATCATGGCGTTAACTTCATCCTGTTTCTCACTATCAATGCCGTCAATCTCCGGATATTCTATCGTCAATACGTCCCAATAGTCATATTCATCCGAATACTCCACATAATACTGCTGCATCTGCACCCTATAATCTTCATACCCTTTCGGAGGACGCATTACATACCAAACGGACGCTGCACCTGCTGCCAATAAAATCAGAATGCCGGCAATGACCGTCGCTATCAATTTCCCCTTCTTTCTACTTTGTTCCTCCATTCCATTCTTCCCCCTTGTTCCATATATTTATACTTAACATCAAAAATGTACCGGCACTGCCTTCATTGTCAACGGCTCCATACGATATTCCGGTAATGCATCTATCAGGCTCTCCAGTGCATATGCCGTGTTGTCCACTCTGTCATGGGCAAGCATCACTACTTCTCTTCTCCCACGCGCCGTATCCACTGCATTACATATCAGCTCCTCGGAAGAAGCAGTTTTCTTCGCCGCATCTCCCAAACTTGCATTCCAGTCATAATAAACAAATCCTCTTCTCTCCATCTCATCAATAATGTCCTGATATACCGCCTTATTATACGCATTCACGCTTCCTCCCGGAAAGCGGAAAAACTGCGCTTCCACCCCGGTAATCTCGTACACCGTATCATACGCTTTCTCAAAATCCTCCAGATAACTGTCCACGCTGGCATAAAGCTTCTGATAATCATGCACGTCACAGTGAATGCCGATTGTGTGTCCTTCTTCCGCAATGCGCTTTGCCGTCTCCGGATATTTTCTTACATATTCCCCAATCACAAAAAATGTTGCCTTGATATTCTTTTCTTTCAAAACATCCAGCACCATATCCGTATATTCTTCAGACGGTCCGTCGTCAAACGTCAGATACATCGTCTTCGGATTCAAATAAAGATCGATTCCGTTGGCAATTCCCTCAGCAATCTGATCCCGATATTCCGCAGAACCTAATTTTTCACGCTCCGACTTATTAGATAGAAATCCCGTCTCAATAAGACACGCCGGCATTGTACTCTTACTTGTCACGCACAACTCCGGGTCTGATACCAGCTCTCTTCCGGTGCCTCCCGTTGCTCTTACCGTTTCCTGCTGTATCAACATTGCCAAACGCTTACTGTCAGTGGTCTCGTCACCTTCATCATACCACGTTTCTATCCCTGCTACACTGTTATCTTCACAAGAATTTTGATGGATGCTGACATAAAGGCGGGCATTCCTGCTGTTCGCCATCTCCACTCTGTCAGCTTTATCAATGTACTCATCACCTTTTCTTGCAAGTTCCGCACGATATCCCATCATTCTCAATTTCTGCATCACACGGTAAGCAATCTTCCTGTTAATATCTTTCTCCACAATATCCCCGAAGACGCATCCGCCGTCCATGCCGCCGTGTCCGGGGTCTATGATGATCACGCGCTCCGCCTCTAGCCTTGCCCTCTCCTGTGCTTTATCCGTTATAAACAGTTGTCCGGAGGTTACTGCCTGCGCGATATCTGTTACATTTTTTTCATCCAGCAATATAGGCGTATCTGTTATTGCAGCATCTGTTGTCACAGCCTCCGCTGCAATTACTTTGGACGCTTTTGCCGTCTGTACCGCCATCGTTATGGCAACGGTTATGATACACAGTACTGTCACAACCCACATCATTGTTCCAAGATACCCTCTGATTTCTTCTCTTCTTCTCTGTGCCCTGTATAAGCTTCTTGATCTTCCGTACATAAAAATGATGCTCCTCTCTCGTATCTGCTAACAGCATAAAGGAAAGGTGCATCATAATTTCATCATTTTTGTAACATAGTTACATCAAAATTGCATCATTTTTGCATCATTTTGAAATTTTCAAAAAAAGCTCGTCTATACCATCGTAAAATCCGACTGTTACAACGGTTCTGTCTTCTCCGGGACCTGAAAAAACATACTTCTTGTAATACGGCGTCGTCTCTAATAGCGGATTATCAGTTTCATAAGCTTCGGGCGTAGTCAGTCCCATATAGCCGCTCCACGCTTCCACCAGTGCATCAGGGTCAATCTGTTCCCACTTTAGCTGTGAACGCACATAAAATTCATATATTTTGCCATCGTCCGCATCAATATAGGCATCCAGAAGCCGATTTTCTTTATTGGCATTCTGGAGACTGCCGGAAAGACTCATTTTCCAGACTGCCACATTGTTCCTCGGTTCCGGTACATCAATTGCCGAATATAAAGTCGCTTCATAGGAATCAGCGTTTACTTCTTTGACGGCATCCGGAAGAATACCAAGGTCTTTAAGCGCTGCAATTCCTGTGTTTACTGTCTCATATATTTCTTCATCCGTAATTTCCTTTCCTGACGGTCCGTTATGATTAACCACGAATGCATAAGTACTCGCCAGCTCCTGATAGGCTGTTTCCACGTCTCTCGCCTGTGAACTCTGCTCCGTTCCGGGCACACTCTGGGAATTAAGACACTGCGATAATATATAAAGTTTCTCATTGCGGCTTAACTGGTAGCGGTATCCTTCGCCACCGGTCTCCTCTTCCTGTGTCCTAATCTGGTCGAGCACACCCCTGTCTTTATACGTTGCAAGTGCTTCCGGTCCCCATATGGACAGGATAACCACTATGGCTGTCAATGCAAGGAGTGCCAGATTAAGAATGTATTTCTTCATGCTGCTCCTCCTTTCCATCCTCCTGTAATAGGAATCCGACCATAGTGCCTTCTCCGATTCTGCTGTCAATCTCCAAACTGCTTTCATGCAACGCAAGGATTTCCGTACAGAGCGATAAACCCAGTCCCGCACCGTTTCTGCTTCGTGATCTGGATTTGTCCACCATGTAGAATGCCTGCGTAATCTTTGACACTTCTTCCTCCGGGATGCCGATACCGTAATCTCTGACGGTAAACCTGTATCCCTCCGCTTCCGAATGTCCTTCCACTTCAATTCTGCTTCCTTGTTCTGATGCCTTGCAGGCATTATCTAAAAGATTCACGAGCACTGTCTGAATCAGACTGAAATCCGCCATTACATACGCCTCCTCGTAAGTAAACGCAAACTCCATGCTCCTATTCGGAAGAAACATGCTGCGAAGATACTCAAATAAGGCTGTCACCGGCATTCTCTGGAGCTTTGCCCCTTCTTTCTTCGTCACGATAATATCCAGAAGACGCAACGACATTGCTTCGAGTCTTTTTCCCTCTGTATAAATATAATTGGCAGAAAGAAGGCTCTTCTCTTCATCCAGCTTTCTTGAACGCAGCATATCGGCATAACCAATAATAGAAGTAAGCGGCGTTTTTAATTCATGCGCAAAAGCGCCCACGAAGTCTTCTCGCGCCTGCACTTCGTCCTCCAACTGTCCAATCGTCTTCTCTAGTTCTTCCGACATATGGTTGAAGTCCTGCGTCAGCTGTCCCAACTCATCACTGCTGACCTGTTTCGCGCGGTAACTGTAATCGCCGGCAGCCATCTCTTTCGTCGCCCTCATCAGAAGCCTAATCGGCTTAGTCAGCTGTGAGGAAATAAAGTACATAATCACAATGCCGAGAACAAGCATGAGCATCATCAACCGTCTGTATACAGTAAATCCCATTTTCCGCTCCTCAAACACCTGTGATACATCCCTGAGTGTTTCCAGATACAGTACTCTTCCAAGTGCATTGACACTGCTGGACGTCTGGATATAGTAATGCTCTCCCAATTGAATCACACGATACGAATACCTGTTTTCCTCCGTGGAAGCCAGCAGCTCTCCGTCCGTCTCAAATCCGTCACTGGCATAGAGAATATTCTTGCTTTCATCGGAAAGTCTGATCAATCGTCCTGTTCCCTGTCCGCGTGCTTCCAGATTGGAAGCAATCTGCTCTACCGAGCTGTCCTGCAGCAGGTCATATTTCACCGGAACATTGAGCGCCGCCGTCTCAAATGCAAACCGTAAAATGCTGTTCTCATCAAGCGCCTGACCGGCTTCCCTCTCCAGCGAAGTCTCAAACACATAATTCACAAAATAGAACCCACTAAGACCAAGTGTGAGAGCTATGATAATCGTAGTCCACAGTAAAAGTTTTTGGGAAAATTTCATCTCAATCTCCACGTGTGATTTTCACACTTAATTACATGCTGCTCTGTTTTTCGAGTTTGCGGAGCTAATCTCCAGCCGATATCCTACCTTGTATACTGCTACAAGATTTTTCTCCCATCCCAGCTTCTTTCTGAGCCTCTGTACATGAAGATCTAACGTTCTGCTGTTGGCATAATACTCGTCGTCCCATACTTTTTCATACAGGTTCTCACGAAACAAAGCTACATTTATGTTCTCTGCGAAAAGCATCAACAAATCAAACTCTTTGCTGGTAAGCGGCACAGGATTTCCTGACCGTGTCACCCGTCTCGCCTCTATGTCAATCTCAATCTCGCCGACGGTAAGTTTCTTCTCCGCCTTGTTATATCTGCGCAGAACCGCTTCCACTCTTGCAAGAAGCTCCGTCACATCAAAAGGCTTAATCAAGTAATCGTCCGCCCCAAGCTTTAGTCCTTTTACTCGATCCCTTACTTCATGCTTTGCCGAGATAAAAATAACCGGAACTTTATATGGTTTTATGTAATCCATCACGTCATAGCCATCCGCACCCGGCAGCATAATGTCGAGAAGTACCAAGTCAAATGTATTGTTCTCAACTGCATCTATTGCCGCCAGCCCGTCCTGTACTGCCGTACAGGAATATCCTGCCGCCGACAGGTTCATATCAATCAAATCACAAATCGGCTTTTCATCATCTACAATCAGTATCTTAATCATGTCTCCGGACTCCACCCCCAATAAGCTCTCGCCTTCTCTACAAGTCCTGCAACTGTATCTTCATCGCTGCATATTACTTTCTTCTTCACTTCCGTATCCGTCTCGAATCCACCGGTACGCTGATAATAAATCTCATAATCGCTCTTAATAAGTACCTCGTTATTATTGCCTGCATAGCTGTATCTTGCCAGCACCAGTATATCCTTCATGCCGTCCCCGTCAATATCCCTGCAGGCAATCCCCTTGAGTGCGTACAGATTATCGAAATCACCCATTGGTTGGAAACTCCACACAATATTTCCCTGCTCGTTCACAAGATAAATCATAAATGTAGCAAACTCTGCCATCGTGTATGTTCCCGGCATCACTTCCAGATACCCCAGCTTCTCAAACTGTCTGGAATAATCCTGTTCGGCGGTAATCACAAAACCGTTGCGTAAAAGTTCTCTTTTGGTGGATGCCGTGTAGAGAAATTCCGTTGAACGTCCGTCTCTGACATAAGCGATAATACTCTCTGCGCTCTTGTTCATCCCAAATCGGTTAATCTTATCGGAAATACGGTAGTCCCGATAAAACCCTTCGTCTCCCTGAAACAGCACGTCCCCCACCTTATAGGTCTTGCCCGAATAAGAACCGGTCTTGTTCCTGCAATCCGCAATCAGTATGATATCCATTCTGCCGTCTCTGTTTAAATCCTGAAAAGAAACTGCACATATGGCACGTACCGGTTGTTCTAAACTACCGATATTCCAACTGTTGACGGCAAGTTGATCCGTCCTGTACACCACCGTTCCGTCTTCTTTTGTAAAAAACAAGGCAAGACGATGATAGTTTTCTTCCATCGCCGGCACAAGAAAAACCTCTCCGAAACATTTCGTCTCAATCGGGAAAATCTGATTATCTATCACGCGAAATCCATTGTCATTAATCTCCCACTGCCTCTCTATGGCGTTAAGCCTCGCCTGATAGTCTTCGTAGTCAGCAAGAAGCTGACGGTCAGACTCCTGCTGTTTTAACAATTCATCCTCTATGGCGCTCTTGTCAACTGCACTGACATACAGCGGACAAAAACCGGATATCAAAACCGCCAGACAGAGAAAAACGGTAAACACTATGAAATTAGTTTTTGTCCCTATTACTTTGGTAAATTGATTTTTCTTCTGCACACTGCCACCGGTTTTCCTTTGTAGGAGCCTTTATGGCTCTCTTATCGCCTATACATTAATCTCCGCTTTTACGCCAAGCAGCTCCTTATTTTCTTCCAGTATCGGGTTCACAACCTCCGACAGGAATTTCTCCACCTGAAGGGGAGCTCGTCCCACATATCTGGACGGATCCATCGTCTTTGATAAATCTTCCTGCGTCAAATTAAAAGCAGGGTCAGCAGCAATCAGCTCAAGGAGATTATTTTCCTTACCTTCGCGCTTCACATTAGCTCCTGCCTCCATGGACAGCTCTCTGATCTTCTCATGCAGTTCCTGACGATTACCTCCCATCTTCACGGCATCCATCATGATATTCTCCGTCGCCATAAAGGGCAGTTCGCTCATCAGGCGCTTCGTGATAACTTTATCATAAACTACCAGTCCATCCACTACGTTCAGGCATAAGTCAAGAATGCCGTCAACTGCCAGAAACGCCTCCGGAATGGACAGTCTCTTATTGGCTGAATCGTCTAATGTTCTCTCAAACCACTGTGTAGCAGAAGTAATTGCCGGGTTTAATGCATCTATCATCACATATCTGGACAGAGACGCGATACGCTCGCTTCTCATCGGATTTCTCTTGTATGCCATGGCTGAAGAACCAATCTGACTCTTCTCAAAAGGCTCTTCCACTTCTTTCAAATGCTGCAGCAGCCGGATATCGTTGGACATCTTATGCGCCGATGCTGCAATACCTGCAAGCACGTTACATACCCTTGTATCAACTTTACGGGAATAGGTCTGTCCGGACACCGGATAGCATTTCTCAAATCCCATCTTCCCTGCAATCATCGGGTCAATCTTGTCAATCGTCTCCTGATCGCCGTCAAACAATTCGAGAAATGAAGCCTGCGTTCCCGTCGTTCCTTTGGAACCGAGCAGCTTCATAGTGGACAGCACATAGTCTAAGTCCTCCAAGTCAAGGCAGAACTCCTGTGTCCACAGCGTTGCTCTCTTACCGACAGTCGTGGGCTGAGCCGGCTGAAAATGGGTAAATGCAAGAGTCGGCAAATTCTTATACTGCCCTGCAAACTTCGCAAGCTCCGCAATAACGTTCACCAGTTTCTTCTTCACTAATCTCAAAGCTTCCGTCATCACAATAATATCCGTGTTATCTCCCACATAGCAGGAGGTAGCACCCAGATGGATAATACCCGCTGCCTTCGGGCACTGCTGTCCGTAAGCATAGACATGGCTCATCACGTCATGACGCACTTCTTTCTCTCGGGCTTTTGCCACGTCATAATTAATGTCTTCGGCATGCGCCTTTAACTCATCAATCTGTTCTTGCGTAATGACCGGCTCCCCGTTCTGGCAAAGCCCTAGCTCCATCTCCGTCTCAGCCAAAGCAATCCACAGCTTCCTCCACGTCCTGAATTTCATATCAGGTGAGAAAATATACTGCATCTCCTTGCTTGCATAGCGCTCCGATAACGGGCTTACATATTTGTCTGTACTCATAGCTTTTCTCCTGTTCTTCTGAGTTATATTTCTCCCTTTTCGGAAAAGTGTTCCTGCTGTATAAAACTTGAAATATAATATATATTCCTGCATTAATTACTGATTTTGCATTCACTTAACAGTCCTGCAAACGGGAAGTTACATTGCTGTTATTTTTTCAGAAAATCGCTAAATTCTTTCAATTCCTTTTTTGTATCTTCTGAAAGTCTGTTATATGCTGTATCATGAATTGCTCCCTCTAATGTATATAAATGTACCAGACACACATTTGGATATTTCTGCTTTAGCTTAAGACTTGATTATAAAATATTTGCATGCTGCCTACAATGTATTTTTATAAGCGCATTTTTCATAGGTACACAATTCCGGAAAGGGAGTTGTATTGTTAATTTCATCGCAAACGCATCACATAAATATTGTAGCACAATATGCGTATACTGTGCGAACTGAATAAAATATCTTCAAGAATGTTCTTTCATATATTGTAAAAATTCCGGAGTTTTCGACCAGTATTTTATGCCCCAATTTTCAAAATTCCATTCATCCATATACTCATTACATTCAAAATCAATATAATATACTTCCTCATTCTGAACCACAAAATTGGTCGGAAAATAGTCTATATTTGTGTGAGCAGCATATAGTAAAGTACACATATGATGCAACTGATCAAGATAGGTAGATTTCATCTTATCCTGCAAAACCAATTCATAAATTGTATCACCATCAATAAATTCCTTCAGAATCCGCTCATTTTCAATATCAACATCCACCATATCCGGAATCTTTATTCCTATTTGCTTTAAACGGTTATAATCGTTTATCTCAGCTTCCATCTTATTGCCAAATTGATAATAATCACAGGGTTCATGATGGATTTGTTTCAAGACGTATTTTTCTGCCTGATTTGTCGCCAGATAAGAATATCCGCCCTTTCCTTTTCCCAACAGTTTTAATATTGTATATTCTTTTCCGTTTAAAAGCATCATATTATTGTTCATAATCGCTGTCCTCTTCTCAACTGTCTTCATTTTCTTTCTCCATTACATCCGTTCTCCTGTTCTGATAAAATCAATCAACTCCTCTATATCTTCAAAATCATCATAGTCGCCATGGAATCCATCCCTGTGATAAATAATTCCGTTTTTTTCATTTCTTTCAAGGCAGTCGAGCAGAGTCTCAAGTCCATACCGTTTAGCAAACATCGTAAATGCGTACGGCTTAGTCTTTGACAGAAATCCCCTCCTGCAGTCATTTTCACATAAGAAACAATTGGATATTCCTTTTGCAAGAGAACAGTTTCGATTGTCACACCATTCTTTATCAGGGCATTCACCGGCACTGCATCCGTTACAGCTATCGTTTTTTGAACATAAGCAACAAGCCAGTCCGCATCTTGCAATCTCAAGTTCTCTTTTCATTCTAATCCCTCTTTCATTTCTCCTCTTCATTATGGAAAACGTGCAACGCACGGCTCACAATTCTATTGTTTCTCAGCGTTCATACTCTCCTCTGATGTCTTCCTCCGGCGGCGTAAGCGGATACTGTCCCGTAAAGCAGCCTTTACAGATTTCCAGACCGTCAACAATTTCTTCTAATCGTTCCATCTTAAGATAACCGAGAGAATCCGCACCGATAATCTTACAAATCTCCTCCACGGAACGTTCATAGGCAATTAACTGCTCTCTTGCCGGCACATCCGTACCGAAATAGCATGGGTATAAAAATGGTGGAGAGCTCACTCTCATATGTACTTCTTTTGCCCCAGCTTCCCGCAGCATTTTGACGATACGGTCCGAAGTTGTCCCTCTGACAATCGAATCATCTATCATAATAATGCGCTTACCGTTTACCGCCTCTTTGACCGCATTAAGCTTAACCTGAACGCTGCTCTCACGGCTCTTCTGCCCCGGCTTGATAAAAGTCCGTCCTACATAGGTGTTTTTCACGAATGCTTGTCCGTACGGGATACCGGACTGCATCGAATATCCCAAAGCCGCACAGTTGCCTGACTCCGGCACGCCCACCACCAAATCCGCTTCCACAGGTGAATCCATTGCGAGAAATCTGCCTGCCATGACACGGGAGTTATAGACGCTGACACCGTCAATACGACTGTCCGGTCTGGCAAAATATATATACTCGAAGATACATCTTCCATGCTGCTTTCTCGGAAGACACATGTTCCTATTCGATTCAAGTCCTTTGTCCGGCGAAATCGTAACAATCTCTCCCGGCTCCACATCTCTTACAAATTCTGCACCGATGGTATCAAGAGCACAGGTTTCCGAAGCGAAGATGTATGCATTGTCCCTCTTTCCGATACAAAGCGGTTTAAATCCGTAAGGATCTCTTGCTCCGATTAACTTGCGGGGCGACATGACTACCAGTGAGTAGGCACCTTTCATCTTATACATGGCGCGTCCCACAGCCTCCTCCACGCTCTTACTGTTTAACCGTTCTCTGGCAATATGATAAGCGATGACTTCCGAGTCTATCGTCGTCTGAAAAATCGCGCCGGAATATTCCAGTTCATGCCGAAGTTCAGCCGCATTGATTAAATTGCCGTTATGTGAAAGTCCCAATGTTCCTTTTACATAATTTAACACTAACGGCTGAGCGTTTTCTCTTGTACTGCTGCCCGTTGTCGAATAACGGACATGCCCGACACCGATATCGCCTTTTAATTTCTCCAGTGTTTCCGGGGTAAAGTTCTCGTTTAAAAGCCCCATCTCCTTAGTGCTTAGCACTTTTCCTTTGGGTCCGGCAGTGTCACTGACCGCAATGCCGCAGCTTTCCTGCCCTCTGTGCTGCAATGCGAATAACCCATAATAGATTGTGGACGCCACGTCGCCGCCGTCAAAATCATAGATACCGAATACACCGCACTCCTCACCTAACTTGTCTGTCTGCTCTGTCTTTGTGCTCATTCCCAATCCTCTCCTGCGTTTTCACACAACATCCATACCTGCTATGATTTCGCAAACTTCTTCTCGTACTCCTCCACCGATGCCATAATCTCCTTGGCGTACTGCGGATATTTCTCCACCAATGCCTTAATTTCTTTCTGTGAACCGCCCGCCACAACTTCTTTGTTATAATCCATCCGACGGCGCAGAGACTGCCTTCTGATAATCAGATTATGACGTATCTCTACCATTTCCTTGTGATCCAGAATAGCCTCCGTCTGATGCAGCCACACTGCCGGGTCTTTAATCTGATACCTCTTTAAAATCTGCAAAAGCTCCTGTTCATTGTAGTCAAGATCCAACTCCGCTCTCCTGAATTTCTCGCGCTCCTCTTTTTCAATTTTATAATTTTCCCACAATTGCATCAGTTCCTGCGCACTGGATACGCCATACTTCAAATAAAGATAGTCTAACAGATTCGTATTGTTGACATATCGGATTTTGACTTTATTTTGCAACAGAATAATCTTATTGATTCCGGTCTCCACACGGTGGAGTTCCTTTCTGGCATCCACATGTTTGACGTAAATCACTGTAATCGCAATCGCGGCAGCGGCAGCAGTCACCAGATAACCGGCGTGAGTATCCATATCTAAGAAGAACTGCAACAGCAGCAGAAGCAGTATACAGAGTCCAAGCGCTGCCACACAGATAAACGCCATACCTCTCGTATCCGATATGATATGCATCACTTCATTTTTCCGATACAGGTACGCATGCTTCTCGCCTTCCAGTCTGTTCAAGTCCTGTCTGATCAGATCCTGATAGTCTTCAGCCTCCGTAAGTTTTTGATAACCCTCTTCAACCTCATCGGCTATCCGCTCTATATGCTGGTACTTTTCATCACTAATCCTGCGGGGTCGTTCCATGAAATCAGCTTTACTGTCCTGTAACAGTGACACTCTCTTTGCACATTCCTTAAGCTGTTCACTTTCCTCCGGAGGAAGCGCCTCTATCTCTTCCATATCCTTCAGATAAGATGTGACCATATCATACTCAAATGTTAAATTCTCCAATTCCCGCGTTGCATCCGCCATCCGCTCGAGGCAGTTCTTGACATAATCATTTCTCTGCTCTTTATTATGATAATCAATCTGATGGGAGACCTCTTCGTCCTCCCACTCCTCATCGTGTATGTCAGATTCATCACTTTTTCGAAACTTATTAATTAAATTTTTAAACCAACCCATTGCCGTCTCCGTTCAAATATACTTTTAAGAAACATATTCCCGATACTTTTCTTTTAATCCGATTGTCAGTTTGTCAATTTCCTGATAATACTGCACATCACTGCCTCCGGTGCCGCTTCCTTCTTCCTTAAATACCTGAAGGGTAAAGAGCATACGATTCTCATCCGTTCCTTCAAACTGCCCGGAAGCCTGATTCATCCGTCTCTCCACTCTCAGTGATGCATCATGATATTCCGGATGGTCCGCAATGAACGTAATATACTCTTTATCTTCATAATGCATACGCTGAGATGCCAGATACATCTCAAGGCTCTCCGCATTCCTGTCCTGACCATACGCCTGCATAAACCAATCCGCCGCCTGCTCATACATAAACATTCCGGCACATGTCACTCCCATATTATGCAAAATCGCACTGCGCAGCGTCTTATCTGACTCCGGTACCTGTTCGATCAGACTGTAATACTGTTTGAGAGCCATAAAATACTTCTTGTTCTGCAGCATATAATCTGCCTTAGCCTTTTTACGCTCGTACGGATTTAGTCCCTCATTGCTTTTGACAACCTGCTCAGTCTGTACGATCACTTCCTCCGGATACAGATTTACATATTCTAATATTGTTCCCACAAAGGCAACGGCGGAACCGTTCTGATTCAGCAATGAATAGAGTGTATGCGCCAAATCGTTGAGTCCGCATTGTTCATCCAGCCATTGTACGAGTTCCCGCTGCAGCATATCCTGATCTAACAGCTCTGCCTTCTCTACCAAAAGATAACACAACTCTTCTACCGAATACAAGTTTACATAAAATTTATCTACATAGTATGGTTTCAAGGCATATTTGCCTGTCCCCAGAATAATCTGACTCATGACCGCAGTCACACCTTTCCGTATCTCATCTGTCATCTGTAAGTCCGCAAAAGCATATGCCCTACACGGAATATATTACAAAACATAATAAATATCAAGGCACCTCAAAAGTCTGCTCCCATATCTGATCCGTCGGAGGAAACAGCTCGCCAAACCCCAAATCGGTCACCTTAACCTGCACTTTTTCCGGTGCGCTCATGGACATCTTCAAGCGATATCTCGTAAAAGGCGCGTTACTGCCTCCGGATAACGAAATCTGCCTCGCCTCTATATTTTTACCTGTAAGCGGCGTAATCACAAAAGCTATTTCCCGCTCCCCTTCCAAAAGAAATTCACATTCTCTCTCAGCCTCATACCAGTTCTCACCGGCATCCAAAAGCGCATAATAAGATTCTTTTCCTTGGCGCAATACATTCATACCGATATTGGATTTGAGCTTATCCTTTCCAAGAAAGACATGTCTGCTCCCCACTTCGCCGGGTTCCAGCTTTTCCATCAAGCCGTAGCACGCCCCCTTACTGAAAAGGTTGTTCCCCTGAAAAACTCTCCTATTATGGCAGAGAAATTGCAGTGATTGCACATTCCAGTCTTCTCGAAACCCATCTCCCAACAAATATGCCGAGGAAACAATCCTTCCTTCACACAGCCGCTTTAAGATTCCCAGAAATCGTTCATCCGCCAGACGGTATGCACCCTGCTTCGTCTCTTCCTCTTCCGTATCCTCGGGAATGACTAACGTATCATAAACCTGTTCCTCAATCAGCACTACTATCGGCGTCGTGCGCTTATTGCACTCCATTCGGTATGTCTTTAATCTCATACCGTCATGCTCGCATGCAAGCGCCTGATAAGTCCATAATTCAGGCGGCTGATGCAGCATAAAATAATAGAAGCTTTCCGTATGGCTCTGAAAGTAAATCTGCGTCGTCTTTAATCCGAGATTCGCCGATGCCTGTACCAGAATCTCCACCATTCTGTCATCCAGTTCATCCACTGTGAACATAATCGAATGTATCTTTTCGATTGTAGTGATAAAGTTTAACAGCGTCATACTCCGTTTTAAGAAAAGAGTGAGCAGTGCCACAGGATCATAAGACTCGCCATCCAGCTCAATCTCCCCACCTTTTCTCGCAAGCTTTAAAAGCCCTTCCACGGGAATCATAGCCTCTTCCCCTGCGTTCTTGACAGCATCCTTACCGTAAAACCACTGATTAACCCCTTCTCGTTTACATAACATTGTCGGAATATTATACTGTTTTGTACCCACAACGGTAGCAACCGTATCTGCATCTTCCTCTCCGTAGACGTAATAGCTAATCTGAGAATATTTCTCCCCCAGATCGTAACCGACCAGAACGCTTCCCTTATGCAGTTTGCCTTCTTCTTTCCTATCTAAGAACATGATGCCTCCTAGCGCATACGGAATATTTTATCAACCATATAGTCCTGTCTGTAATACTCTCCAAGCAGACCGCCAACCGTATCATAATCATGCAGCGTCTTACCAATCATAATATCATTCAACAATGTGAATCTACTCTCAAAATTCTCCTGTGCAATATCGCTCTTATTAATCGTGCCGCTCTTCGTCAACTGCTCGTTACCCTCTGACTCCTCAGTAATATAGAACTGAAGACGCTCGCCGAAAAAGAGGATAAATTCCTTAACGCAGATACCTGCAAACATATCCTTCATCTCTTCCTTGCAATACTCATTCTCCGTATTGTCCCCACTCTGAATCACATAGTGAATCACAGCCCTGCAGCCGGGTTTGGTCCGATATTCTACAATCGTCTTATCCTGATACTCATCCATCTGAGGTATGTAACCTTGGTATTCTTTGTAGACCGGCAGCACAATCTGTTCCTCCAGAAGCTCCTTAAGGAAGTTACAACATGCGGCTCTTGACACCTCGTTCTGTTCCTGTTTATCCTCCGCATAATATTGCAGACACGCTATCTTGCACACCGAATGAAGCGATACACCTTCCTGATACAGCTGCAGTACACTCTGAAAAATATACGGTTCCGTAATATGTTCCTCTATCGCGTAATCGTAGCAGCATTGAGACAGGAACGCCGCCTTCAGTCCATCACTGCCGATACCCTTACTGTATGTACGGAAAATCTCCATTTTCTCCCCGACATGCGCTCCTGTATAAAGCATTTGTATCAACATGCGCTCGCACAGCGCGTATGTATCCACGCCAAAATCCTTAGCCGCTTTCCATATGTCCCGCATATCCTTGATACTGCCATTTAAATAACGTATCAGATATTCCAGTATATTCTCGTCATATTTTCCCTTTTTCACCACATAGAATAAGATACCTGTCATGAGCGGGCTTTCCACTGTCTCTTCTTCATCCAGCAGCCTGCTGCATAGTTTCGCTAAAATCTTAGCATCCACACCGTATGGTCCATAGCGGCATACCCAATTGTACGCCTCTTCATACATCCCGCGCACTACCATGTAACGTATTATTTCCTTGCGGTCTCTTCTGGAAACATCATCCGGCTTAAGTTCCAGCAAATAGTCATCTAGCTCACGCATCCTGTCCTTTTCATAATAGAAATGCACCAGCATCATACGCATCTCACGTTTCATCATTTCTTCCATCCGGTCAGATCTGGAAAGAAGCAGGACAAAGTCCGCGTTATCGTCACGCACAGTAAAGGTATTCTGATATTCAAAGCATGTATAAATGGCATATCCCGGATCATCACGCACATAAGGCGCCACCATCAGAGCAAGCTTGGCAGGACTTAGCAGTACTTCCATACTGTAATCTATACTCACCGTATATCGGTTTCCCTCCCCATCATCCAACAGTACTTTGCAGTCCGAATCATAAATCGGAACCTGCGCCCTGCCGTCAATCACAGGATATACATGTTCGCCTACGCCATAAGGATACACGAGGATTACCTCTTTAACTTTATCGGATGCCACTCTGATTTCCCGCATGAAAAGGAGTAAAACAAGCTGTTTCGCGCTTTCTTCATCAACCATTGGCAGACTAATCAGATTTCGATATAGATATGCCAAGTCTTTATTGATCCTGCCTCTCCTGATTTGTTCGGTCACAAAACGCTCAATCGCCGCAGAATAGTTTACATAAATATCCGGCATTTCTTCCCTATGCCGATACACATAAGCATATAAATACGCTGTAATCTCATAATGCAAGTCACTTTGATATGCAAAATACATCAGAATCATCTTTGGCAAAGGACCATTATACTCCAACGAGATGGACATCATATAATATTCATATAATCTTGTAATCCGAAGATTCTCTTC
The DNA here is from genome assembly GCA_947176505.1 of uncultured Lachnospiraceae bacterium. Taxonomy (GTDB): domain Bacteria; phylum Bacillota; class Clostridia; order Lachnospirales; family Lachnospiraceae; genus UBA3282. Next base: position 29,427 of record CAMWQW010000019.1, read on the forward strand.
CACCCCTGCACGATACCATTCAAAATACTTCTCACCGTAACGGTTTCCTTTGATGAGTAATGTACAGACAGCATGGAGGATATCACTCCGGGGATTCATCTCATAACACCCTTTTAAAATCTTGAAAATATTGTCCGAATATGTCTTCTGCTTCTGCGCCAAATACACCACTTGCAGAATAATCTCTTCTTTCATCAGACCGTTTTTCACCGCAAAAAGCAGTATCTGCTGTTCAAAGGCGTCCAGTTTCAAAAGCATGGGCGGATTCATGCAAAATAAGTGCCATGCTTCAATATAGATGACGGGTGATGCGCAGTGATAACGGAATAATTCCTCCAACAGCTCCCACTTGTGTGAAGAGTTCTTGACATACTCCTCGGATAAATACATTAACAGCCACGCAATGCGCCAATTACCTCTGTTACGCTCATAGACATCAGCCACTTCTGCTGCCACATCATCCACATACTCGTCGTCTTTACTGTACAATGTCGTGAGGTACAAATAATAGCACCACAGTTCCGGGCACTTCTCACGTCTCAGGATTACCTGTTCTTCATGCTTTTCAATCATCCACTTTGCTTCATTGTAACGCTCCTCGGTCAACAGAATCTGAGCCTGAAACAGTTTGAGCGTAATATCCTTATCATCCAGCTCCATCATACGGTTAAGAAGCTGATTCGTCTCAGTCATCCATGTCTTAGCGCTGATTTTCCTAAGACGGAATGCTTGATAATATTCCATCATTTCTACCGTAAGTCTGCCTTTTTCTTTATGTAATCCCAATGCTTTCCTTCCGGTCATGTGCAGCACAACCGTAACCGGAATCTTCATCACACCATGCTCCTGTACTAACAGAATGGCGCCGTAATTATTTCCCGCATGCAGTTTCTCGATATCTACATAGTAATAGACTCTGTAAATATTCCCCAGAAAAGAAGAGTCTGTCGCAGTATCCTCTTCCACCCGCAGAAACTCTCCCTCGGTCTCTATTCCCAAATGAGTATATCCCCATCCGTTTCTGCCAACCACTAATGCATAGCGGGTCGTTTGAAGCGGATCCTCTATCTTAATCGATGTTTCCTCCGGTATGTACTCCACCGGCTTTTTCTTATGAATCTCCAGAAGAAATTCTTCGACATTATGCTCATTACCCTTCACTGCCGATAGTCCGTGGTAAGCTGCAAGATGCTGTTTGTCATTTCCTGTGAACACTTGTTTAAACTCGTCAGAATAGAACAACTTGACCGCTTCATCCCAGTTACTTTTAGCCAGATTGGTAAAATGGAACAGATTCTTGATATTTCCCAGACTGGATACAATGACTTCGGGCACAATCGTTACCGAAAAAGGAAGATAGTATTCCCCCTGATTGGAAATCACATTGAAAGCCCCTTTCACCTCTTCGCCCACTTCCATGCCGTGCGCGTCAAAGCGATAGTGAATTTCATCCTGACTTCCGCTAAACGTCTGCGTCAGACATTCCATACGAAGATCGGAGGACACCACATGACCTTCCGTCACACGTCCTTCCGGTCCATATACCATGAAAAAATCTTCCACTACCGTATCAATATGCGTTGATAACTCAATACGCGGACAGGAAAAGTCCAGAGAACCGGTACCAGCATTAAATTTTCCGTTTAAGATCTCCTCAATTACCTGTTTCACGTTTAAACGACCTCTTACACTTTTCTTACATAGTTATTAAAATTATACCATTTATAGGGTGGGCTGTGCAACCTTTAATCAATCTGTGCATACCATATTAGGAAGAGAACACTATGAGGTTTTTTATGGAAGAGCCTATCTTAAAAAGTATGCAGTCCGAAGGAACCGAACAGGGCAGGCTGCAGGTCAACGTTACTGCCAACGTTGGTCTGATACCGATTCAAAATGCCAGTATCACCATCTCTTATACCGGCGAACCGAACAGTACCTTAGAAACCCTGACGACAGATTCCTCCGGTCAGACTGATACCGTGTCGTTAAACGCTCCGCCCCTCGAATACAGCCTGACTCCCAATTCTCCCATGCCATATGCGGAATATACATTAAACATTACCGCCCCGGGATATGAGTCCGTAACTGTATCCGGTGTAGAAATACTACCCGATGTGACAGCCGTACAAAATATCGAAATGACCCCCACCGAGACAGCGCAGGAGCCGGAAGAAACGATTGTAATCCCGGATCATACCCTCTATGGAGATTACCCACCTAAAATTCCGGAAGATGAAATCAAACCCATGGACGAATCCGGCGAGATTGTCCTAAGCCGAGTCGTTATTCCGGAATATATCATTGTACATGACGGCGTTCCCTCCGATTACACCGCCTCAAATTATTACGTCAAATATCGTGATTACATTAAAAACGTAGTTTCGTCAGAGATATATGCCACTTGGCCGGAGAACGCTATCTATGCCAACACGCTCGCCATTATGTCCTTTACATTAAACCGGGTCTATACGGAGTGGTATCGGAATCAAGGTTATGACTTCACCATCACTTCCTCCACCGCCTACGACCAGAAATGGATGCGCGGAAGAAACATCTACGCCAACGTGGACAGACTGGTAGATTCCATTTTTGCCAATTATCTCTCCCGTCCCGGCGTACGCCAGCCTATTTTTACATCATATTGTGACGGAAAGAATGTCACTTGTAACGGCTTAAGTCAGTGGGGTTCCAAATATCTTGGAGATGAAGGCTATTCACCCATCGAAATCATACGTTATTATTACGGAAGCGATATGTATATCAACACTGCCGTAGCCGTATCCGGCGTACCTTCTTCGTGGCCCGGCTATAACCTGAACGTCGGTGCTTCCGGAGACAAAGTGTTGCAGATTCAGCAGCAGCTCAACCGCATCTCCCAGAACTATCCGGCAATTCCACGCATCACGGCAGACGGCATCTACGGTAATAACACCGCCAATGCAGTGCGCACTTTCCAGCGCATCTTTAACCTGCCACAGTCGGGCATCGTAGATTATCCGACATGGTATAAGATTTCCGAGATATATGTGGGAGTAAGCAGAATCGCGGAACCGTCGTAAAAAATAAGTAATTCTCTTCGAGAGCAGCTTTGCAGGATTCGCTGCGCGAACTCGAATAAAGCCTGCAAACATCACTTTCTCATGTTTGCAGGCTTTATATGTCAATCACTCAGTCCCAACAAGTGTATCACCGTCAAAGAATTGGCTGGCGCCACATACTCAAACGACTGACCGATTGAAAACTTACTCTCCTCAGGTACCACCGCCATCTCATTAAAGCTGTTCATAGCTTTCTTATCTGCCCCGGTTAACACCGTCATATCCGCCTCCGGAAGGAAACATGTGATATCTCTGCCCTCCAAAATCACATTCATAGGAATGTCCTCATCCGATACATTGACCATCTTAAGAACCACATCGCCGTCCATATCAACTGCCGACTCGTAGAGCGTCTGGTCCGCCGCTCCCGTAAGTTCTGTGTTGAAACTGTAGTCTCCCGCATAATTGCCATACATCTGCTGTACATAATAATTTGCCGAACCAAAAATACCGTCATTGGAATAGAAAATCATGTCCGGAACCCACTGATTCAGCTTCGCATGGGAAAACAGAGGTGCATAACATGCCATCTCGACCACATCGCCGTTCTTCTCAAGTCCCGTCATATAGGCTGCTTCGGCAAGCGCCGCCTCCAACGTATTTGCTTTCGCCGCATACTCACCAAGGAAAACTTTCGCCTGTGCATCTCTATCGTAACTGTCGTACCGGTGTGTGTTTGCCAAAAACCATTCCGGCGTCTCATAATAATGCTCATCCACCAGCGTAGTAACAGAGTCCGGATTTAAAATCAGATAATTCCAGCCATCCTCACTGGCAGACACCGTACCGTTTGCCACAATCAGTTCCACGTCTCCATAAAGCTCAGGATCAGACGCTGCTGCCTCCTCAAAAGCTTTCACAAACTGCTTATAATGCTGATGGTACTCACTCTGCCACTGTTCATTACCAATCCCGATATATTTCAGCTCAAAAGGCTCCTCGTGTCCCATGGCAATCCGCACCGCACCCCATGTTGTGTTCTCATCACCTTTACAAAATTCCACCAAGTCAAGAGCGTCCTGTACATACTGCTTAAACTCTTCGTCCGCAATACTGTACACTTTATAAAAAGGACTCTGTATTTCACATGTCATACCCGCATTAAGCACAGGCACCGGCATACACTCAAGCGCCTCGCAAAATTCAAAATACTCATAAAATCCCAGCCCGTATGTCGTGTAATAAGGATTTGCCTTGGAGCCCTGCCAGATGCTCTTACCTTGCGGACGCGCTGCAATATCTCCCACTGTACTTTCTCCATTGATGTCAAAGGCAAGACCGTCTCCAATGGAATCCTTCCAACTGTAGATACTCTCTTCATCCCTTCCCTCAATCACACATCCGCCGGGAAAACGTAAGAATGTGGGATTTAACGCTTCCAGATACTCACCGAAGTCTTTACGAATCGGAAGCCCTTTATAGGTATCCTGCGGCATCATGGAAATCATGTCAAAGCACGCCGTTCCAGCCGGAAATGCCACTGCCAGACGTACTTTTCTATTCGCCGTGACATCTGCCGTCAAAGTCGTCTCAAACTTATGCCACTGATCCGATATCCCGTCCACTGTCTGTTCGTCATAAACCGTGCCGTCCTCGTTATACAGCGTTACATAGACCGTATCAACAGAACCGTCTTCCGATTTACAATAAAACGACACATCATAGGAAGCTCCCTGTGTGATTGCCATGCCCTCCAAGTATCCCTCATTGCTGATTCCCTCATAGGGTTTCACGGAAGATGTCCCCGTATTATGTACCACCACATACTGCGGGTTATTCTCGTTGAGCGCCGTGCCGTCCTCACTCCCGTCATGTACCTCAAAAGTCACCGCCTCATTTGTCGGTTCCCATCCGTGCAGCTGCTCATCCCGTGCTTCTATTCCGTACTCGAACGAACGGTTCTTCACCATCTCCACATACATGCCGCCATCCACCGCATAGTTGATGTCCTCCAAGAAAAGTCCGAACAACGTATCGGAAATCTTCTGGCTTTCCTCAAGATTCTCCAAACTAATATCCACCTTATAAGTGATGCCTCCTGCTGCCTGACCGTCCCCGGATTCAACTTGTGTCCCTGAAGCGTTGTCTGCTTGATCCACTGTGTTCTCATACTCTGACGTCCTGTCTGCTGCCACATTTTCTGCGCTTGTTGCCGAATCTCCACCGCACCCGGCTATATTCGCCGCCAACACGACACATAATCCATATGTCACTGCTTTTTGAAGTACCTTTTTCATCGGTTTCCTCCCTCCTTCACCGCCTACGGACATCAAATCTGCAGGCATATATATTTTAGATTTTTCAAAATTATTTTAAATCATTATATATCTATTGGTATAAAAAGGCAAGGTCGATTTCAGTCAACCCGACAAGTTCGGAAATCCGCTCCCCGTCAGTGAACGAACTTTTCACTTTCTCTGTCGTGCGGCAGATTGTTTCATAAATTGAAATGCTCAAATAGTATACAGATTACCATACCTTAATTGAAAAATAATGTCTGCCTGTGTTGCCAATTCGTTTGAATGAGTTACAACAATTACACATTTGTTCAGCTCATGTGCGCTTTCTTTTAATACGTTGATAATCCCACCCGCTGTATCCTCGTCTAAATTTCCCGTTGGTTCATCAGCTAAAATAACGGGGGTATCAGAAGCCAGTGCACGGGCGATAGCTACACGTTGCTGCTGCCCTCCGGACAACTTCATTACATTGCGCTTTACTTCTTCATCTGTTAATCCAAGTCGTTCCAATATCGGCAATACATTTTGCTTTGCTGTCAGTTCTGCATTTTCAATAGGGGTCATATAGTCAATAAGGTTATAACTTTGAAATATCAAAGAAACATGATTGCGCCTGTGATATTCAAGCCCCCGTTGTAAGATATTTTCCCGTTCAAAGAGAATTGCGCCTTTTTGAGGAATATCAAGCCCGCCAATCAGCGACAACAATGTTGTTTTGCCGGAGCCGGACGCGCCAATAATGGCATACATTTTTCCGGCTTCAAACTCTGCGTTTATATCTGATAAAACCGGTTGTCCATTCTTGTAAGCATATTGTATTTCGTTCACTTCTAAAATAGCCATTTTACATATCCTCCCTTAACTCATTTTGGATAATATTTCTCGTGGTTTTAAGCGCATTATCGTTAGTGAGGATGCTCCTACCGAAAGAATGATAATTGCAATACCTATGATATAGAGCTGCAGCACATTATATATGCTAACGGTTGTGTGAATCTGTGCTTCCTCTGTTTCTGTTTCAACTGCTGATATTTCAACATCAACATTATTTTTCTGTTGCTGTGGCGTATCTGATAGGGCTAAACCGTCTTTTATGCTGATTGAAATACCGTCACTGCTATATCCGTCTTTTAGTTGAGTTACTATCCCTGTCGGTTCTTCTCTAGCAGGAGTAGTTTGTTGCAGCAAACCATTCGCCAGTTGATTTGCAACAGTATTACTTGTTACATAAGAAAATCCAAAAGCAAACACCGCAATCATTAAAACTTCTGTCAAATATTGACTGATGATGTTTACTTTTGCAATACCAAGAGAAAGAAATACCCCTGTTTCGTGAATACGGCTTCTGCCCCACATAGTAAGAACTAAAGAGAGAATGATTGCACTGACAATCGCAATTACAATAATCATAGTCGTTACCAAAGTTTGAACTTTCTGCAATGGCGCAGCAGCTTCTAAATATGTTTCACTATTTGTTATAACTTCAAAAGCACGCCAATCGATAGAGGACAAATTTTTCACATCCGAGATAATATGATCAAGCTGCGCCGGGTCAAAAACATCAAATGTCACACTTTCAAATCCCGCTGGCATATTTCCAAACAAATTTTGTAAAGTTTGAAAATCAATAAAAATCTGGTTTTCTGCTTTTTCATAAGTAACGATATTTTCATACATTGGATCTGGTTTCAGAATTTCATAAATACCGATAATCTTAACCGTCGCTGTATTGTCACTTTGTATAGAAATGGCGTCGCCTAATTTCAGACCATTTTTCTCCGCTAAGGCATTGCTGATGACTGCAACATTCTTTTCATTTTCTGTAATGTGGTTTCCTTCAATCAAGTTAAATTTTTCTGATTGAAAGAAATTATTGTTTTGCGTATCTATGACACTCCAAGCATAGATTAAATTGTTGTATTCTGCTTTCATAGGGACATTTCCGGGAAATATATCAAGATTTGTGTAAACGAACGTATGTGTTTCAGCGCTATAGTTTTTAATCCCGTTAATGGTTATAACAGTGTCAATAATTTCTCGCGTAATAGGATATTCCGTATAGAGTTCTACATTGCCCTCATTGTCAACAGTTTTCTTTGCATAAGGATTGTTGTCTGAAAGATCAACTACCATTTGAAACTCACCGCCTAAAGCCTCTCGTAAATTACGTTGCGCTTCCTGTGATGATTTTGCAATCGAAAGTCCCGTTAATACAAAAGTTGCCATGACAAGAAGTATAAAAAAGAGCAAGATACTCTTACCCTTCTTCCTTGTGACGTATAAAAACGCCCGTTTGGTAGTTCCCATTTTAGTACCTCCGTTTTCTGCTGTTTGTTTTATGGAACAGTGGTATCTTAACTTTCCAATGTGGAACCAGTATGAAACATATATGAAGTGAATAAGGAATTGAAAAAGCTCCCCATTTTTTGGAGAGCTTTTTTTGTTACTATATTACTGTATCCAGATTGATAACGAACTTCATTCCCGACGGTTCTTTCATGGGAAGAAACGCATAAGAAATACCCATAGATTTTAGAAATGTATCTACAATATATAGTCCAAGCCCATTGCCGCCTCTATCACGGTTTCGGTCAAAGTCGGGGCGATAAAACGGTTCAAAAAGATGTTGTAATGTGTCTATGGGGATAGGGATACATTCATTTTCTACGATAATTCTCTGCCTGTCGAAGTATACAGAAATTTTTCCACCCTTTTCCGTATATGCAACAGCATTAGCAAGAATATTTGAGATTGCTTTTTCAAACATATGTGGCGGCAATACCACGGAAAAATTATCTTCTATATCAAGGTGGAAAACGATACCTTTTGTCTTAGCAATAAGTATATAAGGTTCGCACAAGCAGGAAATCATATTTGACAGGTCAACTCTTATCGCTGTTTCGTTCTTTGCAGACACACCCAGCTTTGAAGCTTCAAGTATATCATGTATCATTTCTGCAAGGTGTTCTGTCATTTCTTTACATTCCGGCAAAAAAGTGTCATAGTCTTTATACTTCCCAATTCCAAGTATCATATTTTCTAAAGTGGCATTTAACGCTGTGATAGGCGTTTTTAATTCATGCGAAGCAGCCCGCAGAAAATCAACCTTTGATCTTTCACTTTCACTTACACGCTGCTTCTCAATTTCAAGGTTCTCAATCGTTGATAACAAACTTTGATATAAATAATTGATATTATCAGCTAATATACCGATTTCGTCTTTTGGATTGATATTACAAAAAACTCCCTCTTGCATTTGCGCCATTTGTCCTGTAACCATACTGATATGCTTTATAGGAACAGTAAACTTTCTTGAGAATAAAAAAGAACAGATTATTGAAACAATCACACAACAAATTAAAGATAATGGCAAGGCCTTCAAAACGGCTTTTGTAACATAGTCTGTTACATTCAGACTTGTGCTGAAAGACGTTTCTACTTGTGAATTAACTGAAACATCAAGCCATTCCGGTTGGGTAAATAAGTAGAGCAGCATGTGAGCTATGCCGACAATAAAAAGCATAAGACCCAATGTGTAAGCAAAGGTTTTAGGAAATATTTTTATCTGTTTCATTATTCTACCTCATATTTGTAACCAATACCTTTAACCGTAACAATACAGTCAAGTCGGAGTTTTTTTCGCAGGTTCTTAATGTAAGTATCAACCGTTCTGTCAATAATAGGATAACTGTCACCCCACAAATCATCAAGTATCTGCGAACGGGTAAGTACCAGCCCTTTATGCTCCACAAGCAATTTTAGCAGATCAATTTCTTTTGGGGTAATGTCAATCTTACTACTACCGTCTTTTGCCGTATAGCCGGAAAAATCAACTGTCACATCGCCAAAAGTCATTATATCGGGCATGATACTTTTTCCACTTCGGCGTAAGAGGGCTGTAATGCGCCGCCCTAATAAAATCATGGAAAAAGGCTTTGTAATATAATCGTCAGCCTGTTCATCAAAGCTTGTCACTTGTGTATATTCATCTTCAACGGCTGTCAACATAAGAATAGGAACTGAACTCTTCCCCCGTATCTCATGCAAAACAGAAAGCCCGGATATTTGGGGCAGCATAATGTCTAGGACAACAAGATCAATATTATTCGTGTCAAATATTTGTAATGCACTTCCACCGTCATAAGCGGGAATTATTTTGTGTCCTGCAGATTTTAGATATTCACATACTGCTTCGTTTGTTTTTACATCATCTTCTACAATAAGTAATGTTGCCATAAAAGCACCTCCTTACTTTAAGTTTATCATATCAATGTGGAGCAAATATGAAATCGTCCTATTTTCAGGGAAGTTTTATGTCTTTTATCGGCTGATGATCACAAAAGATAACACAAAGGAATATTAAGCAAAACTTAATATAATTGTGTGTACGCTTGTGTTAGGATAATGTTATTGAATAATTCATCGGGGAGGATAATCAATAATGACTAAGAAAAAAGTAGCTCCTTTTTTTATCGGAATTATAATTGTGGCTGCAAGTTTAACAGCATGTCAGCAATCAGATACACGAGGTATAGATACAATAACCCTAAATGGCAAAGAGTATTATATGATTGCTACTGAATTGCAACTTCGTTCCATTAGCACATACGGGCTTGATAAAAACTATATGCAACAAAATGATATTGAAATATCAGATGAAGAATGGATACCAATAGGAACATCTGATAATCCGTTTACTGGTTCTTACAACGGAAATGGATTCAAAATTATTGGTTTCACTGATAAGCATTCTGATAGTACACTTTTTGGAAGTGCAAACGGTGCTGACTTGTATAACATCACTTTTTCGTATAAAAATACGGAAAATATTGATATCGAGGAGAAGGTTTGCAAAAACGAGGACAAATGTCAGATTTATGATATATTTTCTGAATAATAAATTGCGTAATTTTGATTATAAAGTTTTTGATAGACTATAATTTCGGTATTGACTAAACATATTAAAGTTGCTATATTGTACTTGTACAATAAGTACAATTGTGAATAAAGAGGTACACATGGAAATCATTATCAGTAACAATGCTGACAAACCGATTTATGAACAAATCACATCGCAGGTAAAAGCAATGATCATGAACGGTGAACTCCAGGCAGGTGATACAATCCCATCCATGCGGGCGCTTGCGAAATCCATCCATGTAAGCGTCATCACAGTCCAAAAAGCTTATGAAGACTTACAGAGGGACGGATTTATCGAGACCACAATCGGCAGAGGAAGCTTCGTGTCGGCACAAAACAAAGAATTTTATCAGGAAGAGCAGCAGCGTATTGCAGAGGAACATTTGCAGGCAGCAGCGGAAATCGGACGGACAAGTAATATTTCTCTCGAAAAACTGACGGAACTGTTAGCCTTATTCTATCGGGAAAATTAACATAGAAAGGACAGATCAGATGGAAAACATTTTAGAAGTACAGCAGGTTTCCAAAACATTTCCGAAATCAAATTTTACATTAGATAAATTATCTTTTGCCTTACCCTACGGAGCAATTATGGGCTTCGTAGGCGAAAACGGCGCGGGTAAGACTACCACCATTGGCTGCATCTTGAATACAATCCACAAAGACATCGGAAACGTAAAACTGTTCGGCAAAGAAATGCTGGATGGCGACACTGACATTCGCGAGCGAATCGGTGTTGTCTATGACACAGATAATTTCCCCGGCTTCTGGACGGTAAAACAGTTGTCACGAGTCATGGCTGGGCTTTATAAGAATTGGGACCACGCCCTGTTCCAAAAATATATAGAAAATTTTCATTTACCGGCTACCCAAAAAATAAAGCACTATTCCAGAGGTATGTCGATGCAGCTCGCCATTGCTGCCGCTTTGTCACACCATCCGAAATTATTAATCCTAGATGAAGCAACCAGCGGCTTAGACCCTGTCATGCGTGACGAAATACTGGATGTTTTTCTGGAATTTGTGCAGGAAGAAGACCATTCCATTCTTCTTTCTTCCCATATCACAAGCGACTTGGAAAAAGTAGCGGACTATATCACTTTTATCCATAACGGCAGGCTCATTACAACCGTTTCCAAAAATGATTTGGCTTATCATTACGCCGTTATGCGTTGCAAAGAAAGCCAGTTTCTCGCATTAGATCCCTGTGATATTCTTGCCTGCCGCAAACGAGATTTTCAGATTGACGTATTAGTGGCTGATGGAAAAAAAGCAGAACGCAAATATAAAGATGTCGTTATCGACCATGTTTCAGTTGATGAAATGATGCTGTTGTTGGTAAAGGGGGAACGGATATGAAAGGACTCATGAAAAGCAACTTATATGCGACATCTGCAAATGCCAAAATCTTCTCGGCTGTTATGGCTTTGCTTGGAATCTTTATGATTGTTATGGGTAGTAAAATCCCGGCACTTATCATTGGATATATGCTGTCAGTCATGGTTGGCTTCTCATTTATTTCAATTGCAAGCGTATGCAAAGATAGCACTGCCAAGTGGGCAAAACACAAACTGACCGCGCCACTCAAAAGAGCCGATATTATAAAAAGCTTTTTCGCAAGCCAGCTTTTATGGCTTGTTATGGGAATGACTTTTGCCGGAACCACTGTTACATTGTGCATAGCGTTACACGGTTATCCGTTTGACAGAACTACTGATATCTTCATGCTGTTTGTCGTCGGAATCGGAGTCAGCCTTTTTATGGGAGCAATTTTCTTTCCGCTATTCTTCCTTGGCGGAGACGAACGTAATGAAGTGCTTTTAATTGTCAGCATATTATGCAGTATCGGCATCATCATAGGGCTTATCATATTGATCAACTCCTTCTTTCCGTCACCTATGAACACATTACAGCTCATTTTAGGCGGCACAATAATTCTAGCCTGCTCAATATTGACATTCACTTTATCTTATCCGCTGACTGTCAAAATTTTCAAACGGAAAGAATACTGATTTCTCAAAAAAGGAAATGAACCAGCCGTAAGGCGTAATTCATTCCCTTAATTTAGTTTACATAACTATTTTGTCAGTAACATCATAATATCATTGCTTCTGGCAACAAACTTCGTCATTGCCTCCGGCTCGAGAGGCGCCTGCTGTAACAGTGCCAAATCATAAAGCTGCTCGCAGATCATCTTCACATTGTCACCTTCCTGATTGTCCAGCACATACTGCACTAAAGGATGGTTTGCATTCAGAATCAGTGTCTCGCCTTCCTTACCGAATGCACCCATGTCCATTCCCGGCATGGAGTACATCTTCATCATATCCTGCATTCTGCGTGTCTCTTCAGACAACGTAATCATGGAAGAAATCTTCTTGTTTTTCAGCTTCTCAATCTTTACTTTGATGGCATCTTTCTTAAGAACCTTCTTCATCAGCTTGGCAACTGCCTCCGCCTGCTCTTCCATCTCTTTCTCTGCTTTCTTGGAAGTCTTCGCTTTAAACACATCCGTCAGGTCCGCATCGATCCTCTGGAACTTGATTCCTTCATTCTTTGCCTCAAGCTGCGACACAAATGGCTGGTCGATATTGTGTGTCAGAACAACCGCGTCCATCTTAGCAGACTTAAACATATTAATATACTGACTCTGCTGCTTCTCGTCAGTCACGTAATAGATAACTTTCTCTTTCTTCTCTTCCTCTGCTTCGACAGTATCACCGTTTTCATCGACAACCTCACCGTCCACCTTCTCGGCTTCTTCAACTGCCTCAGATTCTACTTTCTCGCCATTCTCATCGACTACCTCGGCTTCCACTTTCTCGCCGTTCTCATCGACAGCATCAGATTCAGCGTCGTCTGGATCAATTTTATTGACTTCCAGACATTCCGGAAGCGTCATATACTCACCATCCAAGTTCTTGAAAAGAATATAGTCTGTCATCTTCTCGCAGAACTTATCATCCTTTAAGCAGCCGAACTTGATGAACGGACTGATGTCATCCCAATATTTCTCGTATTCCTCTTTCTCTGTCTTGCACATACCGGACAACTTATCCGCAACCTTCTTCGTGATATACTCACTGATTTTCTTCACGAATCCATCATTCTGTAATGCACTTCGTGATACGTTGAGCGGCAGGTCCGGACAGTCAATCACACCTTTTAGCAAAAGTAAAAACTCAGGAATGACTTCCTTGATGTTGTCGGCGATAAACACCTGATTGTTATACAATTTAATCGTGCCCTCGATGGACTCATATTCCATATTAATCTTCGGGAAGTAAAGGATACCCTTCATATTGAACGGATAGTCCATATTCAAGTGAATCCAGAAGAGAGGTTCCTTGTAATCCTGAAATACCTTACGGTAAAATTCCAGATATTCTTCTTTGGAACATTCATTGGGATGCTTTGTCCAAAGAGGACAGGTTTCATTGAGCAGCTCCGGGCGCTTCTTAATCTTTAATTTCTGCTCGTCTTCTTCCTTTTCTTTCTTAATCTCCTCGACTACTTCATCGGTATTCAGCTTTTCATCTTCCTTGATAATCTGTGTCTCCGTAGTGTTTGCCTTGGAAAGATAAATCTCTGTAGGCATGAAGGAACAATATTTCTTGATAACCTCTTTCGCCTTATACTCATTGCAGAACTCCAAGCAGTCTTCATTAATGTAGAGTGTAATCTCAGTACCGACTTTGGTTCTGTCACCTTCCTGCATATCGAATTCAGTTCCGCCATCACATTCCCAGTGTACTGCCTGTGCGCCGTCCTGATAAGACAACGTATCAATATGCACCTCATCCGCCACCATAAATGCCGAGTAGAATCCCAGACCGAAATGCCCGATAATCTGATCTTCGTTTGCCTTGTCTTTATATTTCTCGATAAAATCCGTCGCTCCGGAAAAAGCAATCTGATTAATATACTCTTCCACTTCCGTCGCTGTCATTCCGATACCATTATCAATAAATTTCAAAGTCTTCTCTTCCGGATTGACAATTACCTCTATCTTCGCCTTGTAATCATCCGCCAAGGCGTACTCGCCCATCATATCCAACTTCTTCAATTTCGTAATCGCATCGCATCCGTTAGAAATCAGCTCCCTGAAAAAGATGTCATGATCGGAGTATAACCACTTCTTGATAATCGGGAAAATATTATCGCTGTTAATTGATAAGTTTCCATGTTTCGCTGCCATTTTACCACGTTCCTTTCTTCTTTCTTCCTATATTAATCCCTTCCACATGGGATTTCTCATCTAGTGGATAGTTTAATACGCCGCAAAAGAGAAGTCAAGACAAAATTAGCACTCAATGCTATTGAGTGCTAATAACAACCATTATATTCCCGTTTTATGCGCGTTTGCGTAATTCTAAACTTTTTCTAAACTCATAGCGCTATTCGCCGAAATACTCTGTATACACATTAAAGAAGTTCATCGTTTGTACCGATTCATCATGTATAAATCCTACGCTGTTCCACAATTCTTCATTCAAATTTCTTGTTAACGTCGCCACATAGGCGTCATACTCTTGTCCAAATGCCTCCGCCCTTCTCTGGTCTACGATTTTAATCTTATTGGCATCTGTCTCATCTTTATTAAATGTGTTAAGGCATTTGATAATATGATACCCAAACTCTGTCTCCACAATCTCACTGATCTCATCTTTACCAAGGTTGAAAGCCGCCGTCTCAAAGGCTTCTTCCATCTCGCCTTTACCGAAAGAATATGTGCCTTTGTCATCCTCGCTATAGCGTCGGATCAGTTCATCGAAGTCCTCTCCTTCTTTCGCCAGTTCGAGCACTTCACACGCCTCTTCATACGCGCTTCTCTTCGCCTGCTCCGTATACTCTATCTTCTTGCCGGTACCATCTAACGCATATGTCTTAATCAGAATATGCTGTACGGTAATCGTCCGGGCTTCGTCATCGCTGATCTCCGGATTAATATCTTTAATCGTATACTGGTATACCTTCTCTGCCAAAGCAAACTCCGTGTACAGCTCACTGATGGTTTTTTTCGAGACGCCCATCTTCTCAATTTCAGTTTCATTGAGCGAACTGTAATAGGTGTTTGCGGCATTTTCTACCTGCGCTTTTTCCTCATCGCTAAGCTCCACCTCATACCGCTTCGCCATCAGATTCATCGTCTTGATTCGCGCAATCTGTGCCAATGCAATGTCCTTGACATTTTGTTCAAGCGTCACTCCGTCCACATTCGTATTCCATATTTCTGTCCCGTACACACTCTCATACCTGTTCTGAATATTGGTCAGATACACCATAATCTCCGGAAGCGAGCATGTGCTTGTCTCGATTCGGAACACTTCGTCCTTCTCAAATCCGGTAGTAAGAACCACTTTAGTGCCGATATTATTGCTGTTTCCGCATCCTGCCACGCTCCCAGCCGCCATGATAGCTGCAATTAGCACTCCTGCAAATTTTTTCCATAGTTTAACAATCATAGATTCGGATTCCTTCTCTTCTTATTGTATGACATTTCCTGATTTATCATACCACACTTCCCCGTTCGTCAGCACATAATCCTCTCCCGTGAGGATTGCATGAGCATAATCTTTCGCCGACGTCAGTTTTCTCCTGAAAGCAATACCACCGCCAAATAAATGCGTTCCGTGAATATCTGAACCAGCACTCATCGGCAGTTTATACTTACGGGCATATGCAATCGCCTTATCGTCAAATGCCGGATTGTTATGTCCACTGCTTTTTGAGTTAGAATGCGTAGCGTTAACGGCTTCCACACCGTCCACCCACTCCGGGTATAAACGAATTTCCGGAATATACGATTCCTCCCTGAAAGGATGGGCATGTATCACCATACCGCCCGCCGCATGGACAAGCCGGTACTGTTCTTCTACGGATGCATTAAGAATCTGTGGCGTACTCCTCATCCACACAGGATCTATCCCATAAATTAAAAATTCCGTTCCACGATATCCTGCTTCATATCCGAAGAAAACATCAAGCCCGATCCGGTCTCCTTCCGCTTTGGCATGTTCATATCCTGATACGAAAACATCCACCCACTCTTCCCAATCAAGATTCCTGTCAACAGCAGTATTGCCGCCCCAGTTATGGTCTGTCACAAAAATGCCGCTGTAACCGTATTCTTTGCATGCCCTCGCCATTTCGCTGCCTGTACATCTTGCGCAGGCGCTAGATTCCGAAGTATGCAGATGTGTCTCATACAAGTATGGGTAAGTTTGCCGTAGCATTGTATTCATCATTGCCTCCGTATAGAAATTTACGTTATCGTCTTTCTCACAAAAAATCGTCGCTCGGCAGCGACGATTCAGAGAATGCTCCGCATTCTCCTTGAATGGTTTACACTGTCGCAATTTCCTATAGAACAAAAGGGGACTAAATTGCATGCCGTAGGCATTTCAACCTAATCCCTCTCGCCTCTAACTTTATATCCCGTTTATATTCTGCCGTGCAGGTCTGCTTCTGCCCGCATCACAGTGTCAGTACTGTAATTACTTAATCACATGAATCCATCCTTCGGGTGCCTCAATACGACCCATCTGGATTCCCGTTAACGTATCATACAGTTTCTTGGTAATCGGTCCCATCTCGCTCATACCGCTGGGAAGTGCAATCTCTTTCCCATGGTCAACAATCTTGCCAACCGGAGAAATGACCGCAGCCGTGCCACACAAACCACACTCCGCGAACTCTTTCACTTCCTCTAAAGCAATCTCTCTCTCCTCCACTTCCAGACCAAGATAGTCCTTGGCAACAACCATCAGGGAACGTCTCGTAATGGAAGGAAGAATGCTATCAGACTTCGGTGTTACTACCTTGTTATCCTTCGTCACAAACAGGAAGTTCGCACCGCCCGTCTCTTCCACATATGTTCTGGTCGCCGCATCCAGATACATATTCTCATCGTATCCTTCCTCATGCGCCGTCACAATAGCATGCAGACTCATGGCATAATTGAGTCCGGCTTTGATATGACCTGTACCGTGCGGCGCAGCTCTGTCAAAATCACTCACTTTGATAGTCAAAGGCTTCACGCCGCCCTTAAAGTAAGGACCTACCGGTGTGGTGAAAACTCTGAACTGGTATTCGTCCGCAGGTCTTACACCGATTACGGCAGAACTGGCAAACATATACGGCCGGATATATAATGTTGCACCGGAACCGTAAGGCGGCACATAGGCTTCATTTGCAGCAACAGTGTCTACCACTGCCTGTACGAAACGCTCCTTAGGAAATACCGGCATCTCCAGTCTCTTACAGGTGTCTTCCATACGCTGTGCATTCAAATCCGGACGGAAAGTAACGATATGACCGTCCTGTGTCGTGTACGCTTTCATGCCCTCGAAGCATGTCTGTGCATACTGTAATACTCCGGCGCATTCGTTAATCACAATATTGGCATCGGATACAAGTGCACCCTCATCCCATGCTCCGTTCTCATAGTTCGCCACGAATCTCTGATCCGTCTCATGATAGTTGAATCCGAGATTCGCCCAGTCGATATTCTTTTTTTCCATCTTCTCCCCACTCCTTCTGTATCCAAATTTCTTTTTCACAATACATCACAAATATTCTTTTTTAATATTATACCTTTATCCTCAAAAGTCAAGACAGGATTCGGTTACTCCGCATTCCATCCTTATAGCACTGCATTAACTATTTCCAATGCAATGTCATAAGCATAATCCTTCACCGCCTTCTCGCATAGACGCAGCATCTTCTTATCCGACTCCGGACGGTCATATTTCTTCAGTTCTTCAATCTTTTCATTGACACTGTCGCCGTCAAAATCATCCAGACGTCCGGCAAGCTCCCTAAGAGCCTTCTTCCAGTCATCTTCCGTAATCTGCAGATTTTCTTCCTTTTTCGGCTTCTGCTCTGTCTCTTCCGACTCCGCATTCTCCTCCGCCTCTTGATCCAGATATACCTTCAGGCTGGTGCGCATATTTTTCATCATATTGAACAGAATCGGGGAACGGACTTCCACATCCTCCAGACGTCCGGCTTTACTCATCTTCTCTAATTCAAAGGCTTCGTCGGCAAGACCGTCGGCTCCGACATTGCGCGCATTACCTTTTAAGGAATGAACAATAATCGCGTAGCCCGGCATATCTCCTTTCTTCAGGAAATCTCGGAGTGCCTCTTCCTTCTCCTTCAAAATCAAGTGGAAATCATGAAGCACCTTACTGTATAACGCCTTATCTCCGCCCATGTATTTGAGTCCGTTGCGAATATTAAATCCTATCACATAAAGCTGGCTTTCTTTGATATCCAGTGCCATCTCCGCCGCTTCACGGTCATAGTCCCTCTCCATATTCTGCGCCTGTGTCAGATAGACTACGTTATCCGGCAGATATTCAATCAACATGTTCTCAAATTTATCCGCATCAATAGGTTTCGTCAGATAATCCTGAAATCCTTCATTGAGATAAAATTCTCTGGCGCCTGCCACCGCATTCGCCGTCAACGCAATGATCGGGATGTCCGCCGACGGATTTCCTTCCTGCGCTCTGATTGCATGCAGCGTCTCAACACCATCCATAACCGGCATCATATGGTCCAGACAAATCAAATGATACGTCTTGCGTTTAATCAGCTCCAAGCACTCTTCTCCGCTTCCCGCCACATCAATCTGTAATCTGGTCTGCTTGAGCAATCCCTGCGCCACTGCCAGATTCATCGCATTGTCGTCAACGATCAGTATCCTTCCCATAGGCGCTATAAATTTCTGGCTGTAATTCTCCGTGCTGTGCAGACTCTCATTGTACTGTTTCTCAAAATCGCCAAGTGGCTTATTGTCTATGACTTTCTGTACGATGCTGAAAGAAAATGCCGATCCCTTGCCGTAAACGCTCTGCACTTCCAGCTTACCGCCCATCATCTCCACCAATCGGTTTGTAATGGCAAGTCCCAGACCTGTTCTGTCTTTCTTGCTCCTGACAGTAGTATCCATCCGCTGGAAAACACCAAATAATTTCGGTATATCTGACTTCTTAATACCAGCCCCTGTATCTTTCACAAAAATATCAAGTTCAATCTCATCCTCCGACACCTGCTTCCAGCCAAGATGCAGCGTTATTTTGCCTTTCTCGGTATATTTCACCGCATTGGACAACAGATTGGAAATCACCTGCCGGATATGGATTTCATCCCCCGACAGCTTATACGGAACATCCTTCGCGATATCCAGCTCCAGTTCCAGTTTCTTCTTACGAAGCTGTAAGGAGATACCATTGATCAAGTCATTCAAAAGAGAACTGATATCATAAATACCTTCCATCAGACTCATCTGCCCAGCTTCCAGTTTTGTGAAATCCAAAATATCACTGACCAGCGTGAGCAGAATATTACCCGCCTGCCTGATATCCAGCGCATACTCTTTAATCGCCTCATCCTGACTCTCACGGATAATCAATTCATTTAATCCCAATATCGTATTGATAGGCGTCCTCAGTTCATGGGACATATTCGCCAGAAAAATATCTCTGGCGCTGTCCGCTTTCTTGGCAGCGTTGATTGCTTCTTCCAGCTCCACGTTTTTCCGTTCAAGCTGTTCCTCCGCCCGAATGAGTGTAGAATCCTGCCCACCTTTGTTGGCTGCCGTTGCCTGTTCAGTTTCGTTCCCCATAAAATATCCCCTTCCCTATTTCCTGCGCTCATACTTCACAAATTCATACGCGATATCAAAATATGTCTGCTCCTCACTGTCCGCCGTAATCTCCCACTCCCCACTCTCGTCCAGATTCGGGAAATAAGCGTCCGCTTCATACTCATGATCAATCTTCGTCACATG
This sequence comes from uncultured Lachnospiraceae bacterium, assembly GCA_947176505.1. GTDB lineage: Bacteria > Bacillota > Clostridia > Lachnospirales > Lachnospiraceae > UBA3282. The sequence goes on from CAMWQW010000019.1 coordinate 49,487, forward strand.
CGCCACATCGCAATATGGAAGCATCATCCGGTATACACTCTCGCCACCGATGATATAAACATCCTCCCCCGGATAATCCTTGAGCTTCTCCAAAAGCTCCTCTTTGCTATGTACCACAATTGCATCCTTCACCTGATAGTCCGGATTCGTGGAGAGAATAATATTTGTCCTGTTCTTTAAGGGCATTCCCTGCGGAAACGTCTCAAGCGTTTTCCTGCCAAGCACCACCACCTTGCCCGTTGTCTCCTGCCGGAAAAATTTGTGATCCGCCGGAATGCTGACAAGCAGGCTGTTTTTACAGCCGATTGCCCAGTTGTTGTCTACTGCTACGATTAGATTCATACGAATCCTCCTTATATATTTTCTCTGTCACGTTTTTATCTTCTATTCCAAAATACAAGTTTACATAACTTGAAACAAATCACTATATCGCAACAGGTATATTCTCCACCTGAGGACCCGTCACATAATTCTCCACCTTTACATCATTCCTTGTAAATTCATAGAAATCTTTAATCTCCGGATTGAGCTGGAACGTCGGTGCATCGTAAACCGGTCTTGTAATCAGCTCTTCTATGATAGGAATATGCCTGTCATAAATATGTGCATCCGCAATCACGTGAACCAATTCTCCCACTTCCATGCCGCACACCTGTGCCAGCATATGGACTAACACCGCATACTGCACCACATTCCAGTTATTGGCAGTAAGTACATCTTGTGAACGCTGATTTAAAACTGCATTCAAGGTCAGCTTATCATGCCCCTTCTTCTGCGTCACATTGAAAGTCATGCTGTATGCACACGGATACAGATTCATCTCATGCAAATCCTGATGAACATATATGTTTGTCATAATGCGGCGGCTGAACGGATTGTTCTTTAAATCATAGATGACCCGGTCAACCTGATCCATCATTCCTTCTTTATACCGATGTTTGACTCCCATCTGGTATCCGTAAGCCTTACCGATAGAGCCGTCCTCATCCGCCCATTCATCCCAGATATGACTGTGCAGGTCGTTGACATTATTGGATTTGCGCTGCCATATCCACAGCATCTCGTCCGTTGCACTCTTTAAGGCTGTCTTACGAAGCGTCATAATCGGAAATTCTTTCGACAAGTCATATCTGTTGACCACGCCGAACTTCTTCACCGTATATGCCGCCGTGCCGTCCGCCCAGTGGGGTCTTACCTTCTCCCCCTCAGTGCTCGTCCCGTTCTCCAGAATATCCTTACACATACTAATAAAAATATGATCTGCTGCACTCATTGCTGTTCTACTCCTCTTTCTTTATTAATTATCTCAGCCACGGGAAGAATGCACGCTCCTCGCATTCTCGCAGACATAGTATAGTTGTACTTAAGCTGCGTATGATGCTGCTTAAGTGTAACACTATGCCTTCTTCATGTTTTATCCCACTTATCGCACAACGAATTAATCTGATCCGCAAACTTCGCCAAATCCTTATTCGCACCGCCCTCATTCTTATGGATAACGGCAATAAGCCTCTGCCCGCTGGCAAGCAGCCTTGCAAAGACGTCGGATATACCACGGACTTTCTTCTTAACCGCAACCGGCTCAGCCTCATAGATAAATGTACCTTCTACCAAATCAAACCTCGTTCCGCTGTAAGGCGCATAGGCTTCTATCTTATGTTCCACTTTCAGACATTCCGTAAACAGCTTGCAGACACTGTCCTCACCATGTACGACAAACACTTTCTGCAGCCTGCTTTCAAATCCCTTTATCCAGTCAAGCAGTCCGTTCTTGTCCGCATGTCCGCTCATACCGATCAGTTTCATAATCTGCGCGCGGATTTCAATCTGTTCTCCGAACAGTTTCACTTCTTTGGCACCCTCAACAATATGCCTGCCGAGCGTCCCCATCGCCTGATAACCAACGAAAAGAATCGTACACTCCGGTCGCCAGAGATTATGTTTCAAATGATGTCTGATACGCCCTGCCTCACACATGCCCGATGCCGAGATAATAACCTTCGGACTGGTCTCAAAGTTAATGGCTTTTGATTCTTCACTGGTGATTGCCAGTCTCAGTCCCGGAAATACAAGGGGATTGATTCCCTGTCTCACCAGTTCCATAGATTCTTCGTCAAAGCAGTCATGCTCATTCTTCTGGAAAATGCCGGTAGCTTCCACCGCCAGCGGACTATCCACATAAACCGGAAAATCCTCATGTCCTTTCACCAGTCCGTCAGCCTTGATCTGCCGCAGGAAATAAAGCAGCTCCTGCGTTCTTCCGACTGCAAAAGAAGGAATTACGACATTGCCTCCCCTGTCAAAAGTCGTCTGCAATATCTTCGTAAGCTCTCCTATGTAATCCGGTTTCTGCGTACTGTGCAGCCTGTCCCCATAGGTAGACTCCATCACTACATAATCTGCTTCCTTAGTCAGCTTGGGATTCTTAATCAACGGCTGATCACTGTTGCCGATATCTCCGGAGAAAACAATTTTCTTCGTCACTCCCTCCTCCGTCGCCCACACTTCGATACTGGATGATCCGAGAAGATGCCCTATATCCGTAAACCTTATTTTTACACCGTCGCAGACTGTAATGATGCTCTCGTATGCACAAGGCACAAGCCTTCTAACTGCCCCGTCCGCATCCTCCATCGTATAAAGAGGCTCTATTACCGCATTGTCTGTACTTCTCTTCGCCTTGCGGTTCTTCCACTCCGCCTCATGCATCTGGATATGCGCACAATCCCGAAGCATAATGCTGCACAAATCGCAGGTCGCCTCTGTCGCATAAATGCTCCCCCTGAACCCTCTGGCATACAATAACGGAATCAAACCGGAATGATCCACATGCGCATGCGTCAGAAACACATAATCTATCAGCGCAGGATCCGCCGGCAGTTCACAATTCTCAAAAATATTCGCTCCCTGCTCCATACCGTAATCAACCAATATATTCTTTTCCCCGACACGCAGGTAATGACAACTGCCCGTAACCTCATGGTCAGCGCCGATAAACATAAGTTCCATAAGAAGCCCTCCTAAAAACCCCGCAATAGAAACAGACTAAAAATCCGCCTCCAAATATGTACGCAAGCAAAATAGTTCTATATGTAATCTATCATACCATTTTTTAAATTATGCGTAAATAAATTTCACCAACTCCTATTGTATTTCGAAAAACTTTTTACAAAAAACAGCAACTTCGACTCTTTTTTCCATATGATATACAATATAGAATGATCCAAACGAGGTGACCGTGTCATGCCTTCTGCTTTTGCGGCGCTTATTCTTTTTCTGACTGCCGTATCCATTGACTCATTAACCGCCGGACTCACTTACGGCACACAGCGGGTTCATATCAGACCTCTCTCTTATCTTATCCTCGCCTGCGTACCTGCTGCTTTTATCACTGCTGCCAACCGTATCGGTTCACATATCTTAAGTTTTCTTCCGGATGCCGCCCTGCCTTTTCTCTCCTTTACCTTATTGGCAATCTTAGGACTCAGCAAGCTTTTGGAGAGCCTGATACGCCTTTTGGCTCACAAATACCCCAGTCTCACGAGAAACTGGGGTTGTAAAATCAAACAGATTAATATCATCTTCACTATCTACCTGTCACCGGAGGACGCCAATCAGGAAGATCTGCATCTCCTGACACCAAAGGAAGCTCTCCTTCTGTCTCTGGCTCTTTCTCTGGACAGCGTACTTGTCGGTATGGCTTTCCACACAGGACCGATTCCTTTAGCCGTACTCTTTTTGCTTGCTTCGCTTTTTAATCTTCTGCTCTTCGCATTCGGATACGGTTTCGGACATCTGATTTCCTCTGTACTTCACGTCGATTTGTCATGGCTTAGCGGTCTGTTCCTGCTGTTGTTGGCAGTGCAGGCTCTGTTCTGATTCCGATTGGCTCTCCTTCCGGTTTTGGCGGCGCTTCGTGTCGCCTGCCCCTGCCGACCACTGCCAGCAGCTCATGTACAATCAGCGGTGTCGTAGATAATGCAATCAACTGCATCCATTCCGAAAATCCAAGCCGCACCGTCCCAAACAGACGAATGAGAGGCGTGATTTCCGTCACTGCAACCTGAAGCGCAATTCCAATGATAAACGCACCTATCATGTACGGATTGTTTCTGTGGTTCATCTTAAACACCGAGCGGTTAACATCCCTCATTCCTATGGCATGGAATAACTGACTGATGCCAAGTACCATGAAAGCGTGCGTCTGCGCTTTGGCAAGCACCGTTGATATTTTCAGCCCTTCAACAACGTTATGTAAACTAATTGGAAGTCCTTCCGCTACGATTCTGTCATAGGGTACCTTCAAAAAAGCCGCAAGACTCACACCGCCGATTACAAGCCCGTAGCAGATGACGCAGAGCAGTCCGCCCTTTGCGAAAAGTGATTCCCCGCGCCTGCGCGGTTTCTCGCTCATCAGGCTCTCTCCCTCATTGTCATCCACTCCCAGCGCCAATGCCGGAAGTGAATCCGTAATCAGGTTAATCCATAAGATAAAGCTCGCCTTTAACGGACTTGGCAGCCCCGCTATGATTGTGAGGAGCATCGTCATGATTTCTCCAAGATTGGAGGATAAAAGGAACAGTACCGACTTCCTGATATTCTCATAGATGCCTCTGCCTTCCTTGATTGCCAAATGTATTGTAGCAAAATTATCGTCCATCAGCACAAAGTCCGCCGCTCCGCGCGCCACATCCGTACCGTTTAGTCCCATGGCAATTCCGATATCCGCCGCCTGCAAGGAAGGTGCATCATTGACTCCATCACCCGTCATGGCTACCGTCTTACCAAGCGTTCGGTATCCTTCCACAATTCTTACCTTGTGCTCCGGCGTCACTCTGGCAAAAACCTTAATCTCCTGCAGTTTTTGCAGGAAACTGTTATCTTTCAGTTGATCCAGTTCTTTTCCGGTCATACATTGCTTAGGATTTTCTGCAATCCCAAGCTCCTTGGCAATGGAGTATGCAGTGTCGGGATGATCACCTGTAATCATGACTGTAGCCACTCCCGCCTTTTCAAAATCAGCTACCGCCGCTACCGCCTCCTGTCTGACCGGATCCTGCATACTGAGAAGTCCTAAGAAAACCATGTTCTTTTCCTGCATGCTGCCACTTGTCTCCATTGCCAGCGCAAGCACGCGTCTGCCCTCTCCCATCAGACGTTTCTGTATGCCTGTTATGTCGTCTCTGTCCGAAGGTGTCAGCTCACACAATTGTCCTTGCCTGTATATCCGGTCACATCTTTCCAGAATACGTTCTGCCGCTCCCTTAGAATAAGCAATCAGTGTATTGCCGTCCCGGTGTACCGTGGTCATCATTTTACGCTCCGAATCAAACCCCTTTTCTTCAATGCGGGGATAATTCAGCCGGAATTTCTCTATATCCGCATTGCAGTCCTTTGCCATGTAAAGCAGCGCGAGCTCCGTGGGATCGCCGATTCGCTCCTCCTCCGTCAACACTCCGTCGTTACATAAAATGCATCCTGACATGAAATACCTTCGCTCCGTACTCCCGGTCTGTCCGCCTTCCACCGTAAAAAAATCCTGTAATTTATCCCGTGTAACAAGTTTTCCTTCCAGATAACATTCCGTCACCGTCATTTTGTTCTGTGTCAGCGTACCGGTCTTGTCGGAACAAACCACTTCCACAGCTCCCAATGTCTCCACGGAAGACAGCTTGCGCACGATTGTCTTGGCACGTACCATACGGGAAACGCTCAATGCAAGCACAATCGTCACGATTGCCGGAAGCCCCTCCGGAACAGCCGCCACTGCCAGTGATACGGAGGTAAGAAGCATCTCGCCCACATCTCTCTTCTGTAAAACTGCCACAACAAACAGAAGCACACAGATTCCCACCGCCAAAAAGCTCAATATTTTGCCCAACTCTCCCAGTTTCACCTGCAGCGGCGTCAGCTTTTCTTTGTCCTCATGCAGCATATCCGCGATATGTCCGATACGGGTTTCCATGCCGGTTGCAACCACCACTCCTTTGCCCCGTCCCTTGGTCATATAAGTAGACATATACGCCATATTGGCATGGCTGTTATCTCCCGCAGTCTCCACTACATGCGATGCGTCTTTTTCTACCGCAACAGACTCTCCTGTAAGGGTAGACTCTTCTATGCAAATCCCCTGAGATTCAATTAGTCGCAAGTCTGCCGGAATCATATTTCCCGCTTCCAGAAGTACAATATCCCCCTGAACTAAGTCTTCTGCCGGAACTTTTATACGTTTACCTTCGCGCACTACATACGCCTGCGGAGAAGATATCTTCTTGAGTGCTTCCACAGCCTTGCCGGCTTTTCCCTCTTGTATAATCCCCACCGTAGCATTTAAGACGACAACCGTGATAATAATGATTGCGTCCCCTACTTCATGCAGCAACAGGGATATCGCCATTGCCACCACCAAAATCAGAATTAACGGATCGTTGAGCTGCTCCAAAATCATCTGACCTACACTCTTCTTCTCTTGGTCTTTGAGTCTGTTTGCTCCGTATTTTGTCTTGCGCTCCATCGCTTCTCTGCGCATAAGCCCCTTATCCTTATCCGTCTCTAGCAGCCTAAGCGCTTCAGCCACCGTCTTCATCTCATACATGCCTCTTCCTCCCGCATCCTCACTATTGCTGTTATCCGGCAAGTCCCTGTACGGTTTGCACCGCTACATACCGCCAAGCACATCGTATATACATGCAGATACATGGCACGGCATGAAAATAATACTGCATGTACAAATAGTGTTTTGTATGATATATGCGAGGGATGTCCTGATTATGACACTTGTCCGATTGTGCGGCTACACTATCACGGAATATATCAGAAACCGCAGACTGGCGCTTGCCGGAAAAGAACTTCTGACGACTGACATTTCGGTGATAGACCTTGCCATGAAGTACGGATATGATTCACCTGACAGCTTTACCAAGGCTTTTGCCCGTTTCCACGGATATCCCCCTCTCACGGTGCGCAAGAATAGGGCTATGTGCAAAGCATTCGCACCGCTGCAATTAACAATATCATTGAAAGGTGGTTATGCTATGGACTACAGAATTACGACCAAAGAGGCATTCAGCGTTCTGGGTGTCTCCAAAAATTTTCGCTATGAGAACGCGAATCAGGAAATCCCTGCATTCTGGCAGGAGCACTATGCTTCCGGAAAAGGAGAGCATGTTTGCGGCATGTTCGGAATCAATATTGACCCGCAGATGGGATATGAGAGCTTTGAATATCTGATTGCCGATCTTTACAATCCGTCTAAGGATATTCCCGACGGATTTACGGTAATAACAATTCCCGCTTTTACATGGGCTGTCTTTCCCTGTAAAGGTGCTCTTCCGGATTCTATGAAGGACGTAAACAATAAGATTTTCTCCGAATGGCTTCCGGCATTGCAGGATTACGAATTCGCGGAAGGCTACTGCGTAGAGATGTACGATATGCTAAGCAAATATCCGAACGGCGCTGCTGATGAGAATTATTACACCGAAATATGGATTCCAATCAAAAAGAAAGAACACTGATATTCAGACATGTCATAAACCAAGGAGCTTCCTCATCAGAAGCTCCTTAACTTGTCGGTTCCGTCATCGACCGTATTCTCTATTGATTTCACCACAACATAATATCCGACTCCGGGATTTACTTCCACATAGACCCGGTCGCCCGCCTTATGCCCAAGCAGCGCCTTACCGAGAGGAGATTCCGTACTGATCAATCCCTCCAAGGAATTACCCCGGACCGTGGTGACTAACTTATACTTCTCGACCATATCATCTTCCTCGAAGTATACCTCTACCGTGTTGTTCATTCCCACCTCGTCTTCCGCCGATTCGTCGGAGACAATCACTGCTGTCTTAATCATCCTTTCCAGATAACGGATGCGGCTTTCGTTCTGGTTCTTGACCTTCTTTGCTGCGTGATACTCGAAATTCTCACTCAAATCTCCGTGTGCTCTCGCTGTCTTAACGTCCTCAAGCGCTTCTTTGCGCACCACAAGCTTGCGGTATTCGATTTCTTCCTCCATCTTCTTGATGTCTTGTTTTGTCAATTCATTATGCATGGATTTACTTTACTCCCTTTCCATTCAATTCTTAGCTATCTATCATAAAATTTCTGTCAAAGGCTCTCACCGTCTCGCGATTCAGTTCATCGTTATAAATATCCGATTCAAAATATTTTCCCCCACGAATACCTTTCATATATCCTTCTTTCAGTTCCATAGCCATAAACGCAGGATAATTGTAACCCTCGGAATCCGTTATATCATAAACTGCTGCTTCTTTAAAACCAAACTGTGGATAATACTCTGGTCTGCCAAAAAATAATATTGCACCATAACCAAGCCTTTTTGCCTGTTCTATCATTTCACGAACAAGTGCTTTTCCAACACCCCGGCACTGATATTCGGGCAGCACACTTAAAGGACCAAAATTCAGAACCGGAAGTACCTGATTCTCTTTTTTGACAACAGCATTACTGCAAATAATGTGCCCCCTCCTTATACGCTCAGGATAATTGAATGCGGCTCTTGTTATTTCCTCTACTCTTCGATAATCTTTTTCTTCTTCAAGTCTAACACTTATATCCATATAACCCTCTACTACGCTAATTTTCCAATTCCCAGCCCTTGGATTTCCGAACTCTCTTCTTTAAAAAATCAAATATTCCTGTCATCCCTTTTCCTGAGCAGCTGAGACGTATCCAATGTCTGTTCCGATGACTCCTTCTTTTTTGCTTTCTTCTCAGACTTCTTTTCTGGTTTATTTACTGCCTCCTCTCCATGCTGCTTTTCTGACTCTGTTCCCGCTCTCTCGTTCTTCTCTGAGTCCTTCAAAGAATCTTCTGCCGTTCTCTCCCGCTTTGCACGCTTTCCACTAAACCCTACCTTCACAAATCCCGGCACAAACTGGAACCGCCGCATTGCCACATCTGCGACGAACAGACATAGGGCAAGGAAAATCAGCCAGTTTGTGATAGGATAGCTCTCTCTTGCTCCTGTGGAAATCCGTTCAAAGACAGAGTCCTCATCCGTGATGATCCTGCCATACTGCTCCACAAACTTCAAATACGAATCCGTACTCACATTAAACTTATACTCATCCGAAAACTGCACCGCGGCGGCTGTTGTCAGATAACTTTGCGTCTCACCATCCTCACTGCGGCGTATATTGAAATGATATAGCCCTGTCTGCGGTGTAGAAATTTCCGCTGTATATTGTCCCGGTGCTGTGGCATGAAGCTTCTCTTCCGTAGTCTGCCCCTCCGGATCGATCACCGTCACCAGAATCTCTGTGCCGCTTGTGTAATCCTCCGTCTGATAAGTGACTTCTGTCTGTTCTCCCACCGTCACCACGTCCACTCTGTCCTCGCCCATATCGGCATTTCCGGTGGAATAATCCACAATCCGCTTCCACAACTGGACATAGTCATCTTCGCCTGCAAAGGCGCCGCTCCACTCGCCGGTAACGTCACTGTTCCACGCAACAGTCCTGCCAAGTCCGTACTGCCATACCGTAAGGATAGGATTTTCTTTGTCTGCAGATACGATAACCGGGTTTGCGGCTGTCTTGGGGGTTGCGGCAATATAACCATAAATCACCGGCCAGCCATCGGTAAAAAGATTGCTTGTCAGTTCATGGCTCCCTTGCACCTTCAGCGAAAATACACCGTTCTGGATATAGCTGTCACTTCCCAGAAAGACTTCTCTTGCAAAGATCTTGGGTATGTCGCTGGCTAAATCCGAATAATAATATCTGCCGCCGCACCTGTCAGCTAACTGTTCAAGGAGCTGCGTATCTGAAAAACTTCCCACTGCCACAGTAGAGAGCGTGATTCCCTCTGCATTATAGGCGTTTATCACATCCTGAAAATGATTCGTCTCTCCCATACCATCCGTCAGAAGAACTACATGTTTAATGGATGCCTCACTTTCCGAAACCGCCTCGCACGCCTCCAAAAGAGCAGGCTTAATGGTTGTCCCGCCGCCTTCGCTAATGTGCGCGATCTCATCCTTGATGGCTGCCTTGTCATCTGCCGTGGTGAGCTCTACCTGCCACTCATACTGGTCATCAAAGGTCAGCACACCCACCTGATCCGAATCTCTCAGGTTATCCACTGCCACCATAGCAGCCCTGATGGCAATATCCAGATTGCTGCCGCCAGAGTCCGTGGCTTCACTGATCATACTGCCGGAATGATCGATGACCATCACCATAGCCATGGAAGGAATCTCATTTAAGCTCCTTGGCTGCATATCTACCGGAAGCACCGTCTCAAGCACCGTGTTCCGATATCCGCCCAGTGCGAAGCTGTCCTCACCGCCGCAGCAAATCAAGCCGCATCCGTAATCCTTCACATAAGTCTCCAGATTGTCCAGAAAACCGTCGGGCAGATCATCTATATAAGTATCAGCCAGAACAATAGACTTGTAGGCTGACATGGCATCGATATTGTCCGGTGCGTTCAGGGCGGAGACCACATGATAATCACAACCTGCCGCGCGCAGCACAGGGTCAAATGCCGAAACATCAACGCCCTGCCCGGCAATCAGCAGGATCTTGGGCGCAGACTCCACCACGGAATACGCGCTGAAGGAATCATTCTCCGGGCAGGTATCCCCCGGTGCCTCCACCTGTACCCTGAGATTCTCCATGGCGCCACTGTCCGCATCCACGTCAACCTGTGCGCCGAACACAAAGCGGTTGCTCCCCCTGTTTAAATGAACACTGTTTGATGCCGTCCGGGCACTTCCATTGTAAAGCGCTATGACCGCGTCCGTATCATAATTACTCTCCACCAATACAGTGACTGCATATTTATCTCCGGGATGCAGATAAGAGGGAAGGCTCACATTGTCAATATAGGTATCAGGTGTCTCCTCGTCCTCATAAAGCAAAGTCAGAAACTCTACTCCGCTTGTAGAAAGCGCCTGTCCCATATGCGCTACATCTCCTCGGGTCTGTTTCCCGTCTGTGAGCACCACCAGCCTTCCACTGTAATCTTCCGGAACGAGTGTAAGCGCTTTGGAAATGGCATCCTCAAAATTGGTTGCCGTTTTCTCCGGCAGCGTCAGTAATCCTCCGTAATAACCTTCCTCCGTCAGAAACTGCTCCACAAGTGCATTTTTTCCAAAAGTCACAATACCATAGGCATTGCCTGCAGGCATTTTCGCAATAACAGACTGCAGGTACTTTCCGGACTCCTCAAGATGCTCCTCATTGCTGTCGGAGAGGTCCACTACAAAAACAGTGGCAGTCCGGCTGCTGCCCAAATGTACCTGTATCCCCAAAAGAGCTAAAACCGCACACGCAGCCACCGCCCCTCTCACAGCCAGATAAAACTTTCCTCTATATCTCATCTGGCGCACATAAACAATCCATTCTACGATTAAAAACGCCAGCGCCAGCAGCAGGAAAAGATTTCTCACCGCCCGCTTCACCTTTTGCAGCTTTATCTCTTCTGTGCTGCCGACAGAAGCGGCGGTCTCTCTTCCATCCGACTCCGTGGCGGTCTGGAAACGCACCACATAAGTTTCCTGATGCTCCCCATTTCCCACCTGATACAGACCGGCTTTTCCCGGACGGCTGTCAAACGCAAGCTCATCCGGCTCTGCCCAAGACTTAAGGACAATCTCTTCTCCGGCATAATAAACATTTTCCGCAAGCCATGATGTGTCAGTCAGATAGACCATGACATTGGTCAGAAAAACCGGAAATTCCGCTCTTAACGGAAAATCCGACTCACGGGGATCAAATCCCACCACGACCTCTTTACTGCCGTCCAGCTCCCTGTAATAGCCTGCGCATTTCCCATCATATTCTAAAAAACTCACCGCTCCTTCCGGAAGCGCAAAGCAGTACGCAGTATTCACCCCTATGCTAAATCCGGACAGACCGTCGGTCAGATCACAGTCCTTCATATGCAATACGACATTTTGAAGTGTCTCTACAGTTTCCTTTCTGGCATCACCAAAAATCAGCCGGTTCTTTCCTTCCGTCCCCGGAATCTGTCCCGCATCATAAATTACCACATTATAATCATCAAGAGTATCTGTCTTTGCCCGGGCAATGTTCTCGCCTGTAATGGCAAGATACGCCTTTTCAATAAAAATGTTTCCCTCTCCGACAAGCAGTCCCTTCACCTGATTCTTCGGGCTTTTGACCGCCTCCGAAACATTATCCGCGTCAAGGCTCTCTACGGCGCCTCCCTCAAAAGTGATTCCGTCAATACAGGACCTTAGAGTCTGTCCCTGCCATTCCACCTGTTCAAACAAACAGGTGTTACTCTCCGAAGGTGCAAGCTGCATCTGTTTCAGCGCAATCAGATTCTCACCCTCGTCATACAGACTGACGTCAAAGGTAACTTCGCTGTCGCTGTAATTGACCATGCTCACCATCACATCATAAGTTCCGTCCTCCTGAGCGGTGAATACCGTGTATTCATTCGCCACATTGGAAGAAGCCTCACCGAACACACGAAGCTCCTTCTCTGCGCTGCCCCGTAGTTCTTCAAAACCCGCTGCGCCCGCGCCATCCGTATATACAATCAGATCCGCCGCATTTTCCGCATCATCTCCCACAAGCGCATCTATAGTTCCCTGTGCCTGCGCTAGATTTCCTCCGCTGTCACTGCATGCAATCCCTTTAAGCGCCCGGATCAGGCTGTCTGCGTCCGCCATGTCCACAGCCAGAAGCTTTGTCCCCAGCGCATCCTCCGTCACGATGGAGAAACGTGTATCCTCTGCCGTCCTCACATAATCGCAGGCATCCGCCACAGCTTCCTCCAGACGAGTCTTCCCTGAACCTGTCATATGCTGCATACTTGCGCTTGTATCAAACAGCAGTATCTTTCTTCCGCCGCTTGACCCCTCTGACCTGATAAAAGGCGACATCAGCGCGACCACCAGCAGTATCACGATCAGAATCTGCAGATACATGAGAATGTTGTGCACAAACTTCTCGAAAAAGGTCTTTGACTGCTCATTTTTCAGCAATTTCTGCCAGAGAAGATTGGAAGAAATCAGATAATCCTCTCCCTTTGGCTTAAGCAAATATAAAATTATAATGATTGGAACCGCAGCCAGAAAAGCCAGCGGCCATAAGTTCTCAAATATCATATAGCATCCTTAAATCCTGAAAAATCAGTCGATAGATATCCGTCCCGGTGCTGCATACCGCGTAGAATGCACCTGCCTTTACGCATTCCCGCCGTATCCGGTCCGTAAATTCCTGCAGGGACTTCTCATATGTCCGGATACTTCCGGCATCCAATGTAACACGCAGTGTACTTTGATCCTCCATATCAATCAGATTCCGTGTGCCCGTTAGTTCCACGGAAAGCTCTTCCTTCGCCAGCACATGCAACAGTACGATTTTCTGCTTTCTGTAATTTAAGAAACGCAGCATCTTTTGCAGAGTCTCCTGTTCCTGCTCCAGAAAAGTCTCCTGCAGAAAATCGCTGATCAGAATGGTCACGCCCGTTCCTTTCATGGGAAGCCCGCCGACAGCTTTTGCAATATCCACCGTTCCCACAAAAGAACGCTTCTCTAACCAGTCTACAAGTCGGGGCAAGGCTCTCTTTCCGCCTTCCGCCACAAAAGGCAGATGCATCCTACCCATATCATAGAGGACGACACGGTCCATGCCATTTAATCCCATATGGGAAAAAGCCGCCGCCAGCATACAGGCAAGCTCACTCTTTTTCTTCTCCCCGTAATCCATGGAGGCACTGGTATCGATCAGGATCGAAACCAATGCTTCCTTTTCCTCCATATATTCCTTGATATAGAACCTGTCCAGACGCCCATAGGCATTCCAGTCAATGCGGCGTATATCGTCTCCCGGCATATACTCCCTGAAATCTGAAAATTCCATGGAAGAACCTTTCTGTATGGATTTACGGTTTCCGGTCAGGTTCATGGATGTTCTGTGCCCCATAGCCAGTCTAAGTCTTGACAGCCTGTCAAAAAATGCAGCGTCCAACATCATAACTACCTATTCACTCCTATTCCTTATCTTCCTGTCGAAGCCGTATTTGCATCCAGAATCCTCGTAATGATATCATCTTCGGTAATTCCTGCACTGATGGCATCAAAAGCCGGAATAATCCGGTGTCTGAGAACCGGGTATGCAGCTTCCTTCACATCCTGAAAAGAAACATTAAATCGCCCTTCTAAAAACGCCTTCGCTCTGGCGGCACGGATTAATGCCTGTGCCGCTCTGGGACTTGCACCCTCTCTGATGTGAGGATTCGGAGCGTGCGTCGCCATGACGATTTCCAGTAGATAGTCCATCACCGCATCCGCAATCGGAATCTGATTAATCAGGTTTCGTGCTGCCAGAAGCCCCTCGCCATCCATCTGTTTTTCGATGGGAGGCTCCTTGCTTCCCTCCGTGAGCGCAACGATCCCCTTTAGCTCCTCCCTCGTGGGAAACCGCACCAGAAGCTTAAACATGAAACGGTCAAGCTGCGCCTCCGGCAATGGATAGGTTCCCTCGCTTTCTATGGGATTCTGGGTCGCCAGCACAAAAAAGGGGGCTTCCAGTACATGACTGACATTGCCCACTGTCACTGTATGCTCCTGCATTGCCTCCAGCAGCGCCGACTGGGTTTTGGGCGTGGCACGGTTGATCTCATCCGCCAGAATCAGATTGGCGAAAACCGGTCCTCTCTCAAAAGAGAACGAACTGCCCTGCTCGTTCTTGATAATAATGTTCGTACCGGTCACATCACTTGGCATCAGGTCGGGAGTAAACTGGATTCTTTTAAAAGACAGATCAAAGACTCTACCGATGGTACTGACCAGTCTGGTCTTTCCCAGTCCCGGCATACCCTCTAAAAGCACATTGCCTCCTGTAAGCATCGCCAGCATGACCTGCCTGATCAACTCGCGCTGTCCAACGATTCCCTTCTGTATCTCTCTTTCACATGCGGCAATCCGCTGTGCCATATATGCCGGATCGTTCCATCTGCTCCTGTCTAATTCAGCCATATTTCTGTCGCCTCCATATCTAACTGATTTCTAACTGATTTCTAATTATTAAAACTTGCAAAATACTCTTTTATAATGTCCTCCATACCACTTGGATACCGTTGTGCGGCAATCCCCTCATAAGCATTCTGCTCATAACTTCCGATCACTTCCTCATAGGATGTATGCGCCCCTTCCCAGTTCAATCCGTTCTGGGCACGAAAATACTCGGAAGTTTCATGATTTCCAACATTTCCCGTGAGGTTCCCGCTATCCGCAACGGCATTCGGGACGCTGATATAATCATGTGGCGTACTGTTGCTGCCATCTCCTCTTCCATTTCCGGAACCGCCGCCTTCACCCTGCCCGTTTTGACCGTTGCCGTCTCCGTTTCCACTCTGTCCGTTTTGTCCGTCGTCGTTGCCAGCTCCGTTTCCACTTTGTCCGTTGCCGTTACCGTCTCCGGTATCTCCCTGTCCGCTCTGTCCATTGCCGTCTCCGGCATCACCCTGTCCACCACTGCCCTGTCCTGTTCCGGAACCATCGCTCTTTGCCTGCCTCATATCACTCATCTTCTTAAGCCGGTCCGCCATTTCCTGCATAGCATCTGCTGAAACAACAGAAACTCCCGCCCCGTCTTGCAGATCCTGTATGATATCGGATAACTGGCTGCTCATATTTTCGTATTTATAACTAAGCTTCTGAGATGCGGCTGTCAACATCTTGTCCGAATCCGCCTGCTGATACTCTGCAATCGAGGATTCAAGACTTTCCGTCATCTCGCGAAGCATCTCCTGCTGTTCCTCCGTCAATTCCTCCTGAGCAAGCTGTTCCAATGCTTCTATAATCTCTTCTATTTCATCCTCTTTCTCCTTCGCCTCTTCCTGCACGCTGTGAAGTTCTCTGGCACGATCCTTTGCTCCGGAAGGAAGTACGGAAAGTCCCACGGAAAGCACAATCAAAAGAAAAAGCAGCCCAATTCTTTTCAAAGAAGGTCTAAGAGGAATTTGAATCCTCTCCCTATGCTCTCTTAGCTGTTTCATGGCGTCCTCCCGCTGAAGCCTGATTAATGCTCCTTCTTCGTCAAGATGCTCATAAGCCGTAACAATCCGTTCGTCAAAACCAAATCCATCCATCCTAAGCGCCGCCTGTTCCATGGTAGTCCGCTTTATAAGCATCACCACGAACACTGCCATCTCAGCCAAAAGAAACGCCAGTATCATATAAAGATCGGCATAGTAAAGAGGCGCAAAAAGCGCCACAACCTGAAAAAGAAGCCCCGCCCCTGCACCGATGCTCAGGGCAGAAACAGATTTTTTCAATAAATCCGCAATATTCATCCTGCGCCTGAAGACCCGTATTATTTTCAGAAATTCTCTCTGCTCCATACTAATAACCATGTCTTTCTCTTATACTTCATATGGCAAGCGTTTGCCGAGATGCGTAACATCCCGAAACTGAGCTTCGCTCAATTTTGTTTACGTTTCCTGCCCGAGGAAGCATTCATGGGATTTACCTTCCATGCGGCTGCAAGCAGAAGCAGGAAGGATAACAGGAAAATACATGCGGCTGACAAAAACATCCACACCTTGCCCTGTGATAAATGATAAGTTAAAAATCCCACTTCACTCCTTGTAAAGTTGGAAGTTTCCCCTCCGAAAAGCGATTCGCCTGCCATAAGCTGCATAAAGAATTCCTCATAAAATATGATTGGATTAAACAACAATGGCAGCATCGATTCGCCCATATTTTCCACCTGCGCCACAAGCCCTTTTAACATCATAGGGAGAAACGTAAGTATATAAATAACAAAATAAAATGCGTAAGATAATATAACAGCCGTTATAGACCGGTGGCAGAGGGCGGAACAAAGAATCCCGACACTGCCTGAGAGTAACGACAGAAGGATAATGGTAAGTACAAAGTAAAACAAATAGCTCCAGCTAAGACCTCCCACCACAAAAGCCAATGCCATAATCGGCATTCCAGCTGCCACAAAAAACAAGATTCGCAGCACCGCAGACATCACTTTTCCCAATACAATAGAAAAAGGGGACATACATGTGGTTAACATAATGTCAAAAGTCTGCCGTTCTTTCTCCCCTGAAATCGCAGAAGCTGTAATGATCGGTACGATCAATGCAACAATACACACCTGCGCAACGGAAAGCACCGGAAACAGATAGATTAAATATCCATATACATTACCATAGCTGTAAAAGCTGCTCCCCATCTGCTGTATAACTGACAATGCCAGAAGAAACGCCATCGTCAGCACCGCCTCATAAGCAAACAATCCCCAGCTTAAGCGCATACTGCGGGCTGTTACCTGTAAATCTTTCTTTACAATAGGATTCCATCGTAGCTTCACTGTGCGCCACCTCCCGTCAACTGCATGAACAATGACTCCAGACTGCCTTCCTCTCTGTAAAATCCGGTAAGAACAACCTGATTTTGAATCATAAGTCCAATAAGAGCACTAATTTCCTCATCTGCGCCGCTAAACAGTATCATAATTTCGTTTTCTCTGACAGACTCTATCTTAACTCCCGCCTGTTCCTTCAGAATCCTTGTGGCTGTTTCCATGCCGGAAGCAATCTGGATGTGCATCCTTTTTCCGCCCGATATCTGCTGCATGATATCCTCGATTCTGCCAGCCGTAATCAATTGTCCGCGGTTCATGATACCAATACTGTTGCACATCTCCGAAAGCTCTGAAAGAATATGGGAACTGATGACAATGGTCTTTCCCATGGAGTGAAGATTTTTCAGTAATTCTTTCATTTCCACTCTGGCTCTTGGATCAAGCCCCGAGCTTGGCTCATCCAGAATCAGTAGTCTGGGATTATGCAATAGTGCCCTTGCCACGCAGAGGCGTTGTTTCATTCCGCGGGAGAGCGTGTCCACATAAACCTCCTTTTTATCAGAAAGATTGACTAACTCCAGCAAATCATCTGTCAATTTGGTAATATCGCGGGAATGCATTCCATACATGGAACCATACATATCCATATATTCCCGCACCTTCAGATTGTCATATACTCCAAAAAAATCGGGTACATACCCAATCATTCTTTTCATTTCTTTGCTTCCTACTGCCGCTGCGGTACTGCCGATTCTCACCGAACCTCTGCTTGCCCGAAGCAGCCCGCAGACGATTCGTATCGTAGTCGTCTTTCCTGCACCGTTCGGACCCACAAATCCAAACAGGTCCCCTTCAGGAATATGCAGTGACAAGTGATTTACCGCCGTAAAAGAACCATAATTTTTTGTCAGATCATTAATATACAGCATATTAATACCCTTGCCTTTCTCTATTGAACCGCATAGAGACATCCGTAAGACACCTCACTGCACTTATCGTCTACCACCTTATCCCAATCCTCAATTACGCCGATGATTACCGTCTTATCCGGGTCTTCCGCGGAGTAAGTAGAAGAGACTCCTATGCCCAAAGCTGTCAGGATATCTATGTCCTTCGCCATTTCACCGCTCCGGGCTTCCCGCAAAAAGCTGTAATAGTAGCCCGCCAATCCATTGTAATACCCGCTGTCATTATTATATACCACTTCCGTTGTTTCCAGCTTAATCTCCGCTCCTGCCGGAAGATCTTTGTAGACAAACAAGTCCTCTCCCTTGCTCACTGCGAAATATTTAAAATTCTGTCCGGTATCATTGGTAACCGTTCCTCTGATGCTCTGCTGTCCACTATATTTCAGGTCACTGTAAATACCGCCTTTTTTCGGCTCCTTAATCATGCCTGCCTGAAAGTAGCCGTCTTCAAAACCGATTGATGGATTAATGCCAAAGAAAAGTCTGCCGCCTTCCTTCCGGATATGATAGTAATAGTCCTCATCACTGCTCTTATAACTGCTGTCTTCCAAAGGACCCACATATTCATATCCTTCTGCCAGACGCAACGCCCACTCTTTGTGCCCGGCATCATAGCAGTGCAGATAAGTCCGTGCATTTCCCTTATCAAAAAGGTTCTCTACCGTCACGGAGTATACATTGGTGCTCACTACCTCAAAGCCTCTTCCAGCCCAATATACAAGAAAGATTCCCACAAGCGTCGTTACAGGCACGGCAATCCAGTAGTAATCCCGCTTCTTTGCGAAGCGCAGAATCAGGTACAGAACGGGACCTACAAATATCACGTACAAGATTACAATCAATTTCAACCATCCAAACTGCAGGCGGTTGCTGCCATTTCCCAAATAGCTGCTGATACTTGTGAGATAATACTTACCATCATAATAAGAAGTATATTGCCCTGATCCGTAACCTGAACTTGCATAACCGCTCACCTGCTCTACCATGCTCTCCACGAAGCTTTTCTGTTGTTCATAATTACCGGCGGCGTTAAGCTTCTCTACTTCCGACAGCGAGTATGGCAGAATCCCCACTGCGCCATTTCCCTGAGAACACAGTAGGACAAAGATATCATATCCTTGTTTATAGTTACCGTTCACATCAATCAGTTCTGCCATATGGAGCTGTGAAACGTCCACATAATCACTGAAGCCGTATGTACCTTCTCCCGGGTCATAGATTCTGGAACATTGTATTCCCAGCTCATCAAAGCCTGTCAATACATCCTCGGCATTCTCCCCCGTACCAATAATCAACATTCCTCCATTATCCCGCCACTGCCTGATATTTTCTAATGTCTTGTCTGACAGAACACCGGTATTATAACTGTCGATTACCAGAAAGTCTAACGCATCCAAGGAATCTGCCAGCTTGTCCTGATCCAGTTGCTCCAGCCTTATCGGGTAATTCTTACCATAATAGTAAAATTCATTTCCTCCCATATCCAGATAGGTCAACGACATATATTCATCACTTAGGATCCCCATAGTCAATGCTTCTACTTCTTCCTGCAAAAGCCGTCTAAACTCCTTTTGTGCCACCTTCCCTTCCTTTTGAGAGAGGAGAGTTACCTGCACCGCCCCGTCTGTGCGGTCTATGCTGTCTTTCGGCACCTTGACCACGAACTGCTTCGCACTGCCCTGCGGCAGGGACAGTTCTGTATCATAAGCGCAGTCATTTAATCCTCCATAGTAGTCTTCAGTTATCTTCAGCCGCACTGTTCCTTCCCAGTCCTGCCCCTGATTTTCAACCTGCAGTTGAATCTCATATGCAGACTGATCCGATGGCAGCATCTTTGCATCAATTACAAATGTCTGCTCCTTAGCTTTTACCGTCATTCCTGCTTTTCCCATGCAGACACCGCAAAGCACAATCCCCAAGATAAGAAGCATGCAAAACCTTTTGTTTCTTCTGATTTTAATTCCCATATCTATCCCCTCGTATTTTCTATAATTAACGATTTCTTGCCGTCCGAATAATCTGATCCACCGCCGCCTCCGCATGTACGGGTAACTTGCCGGAAGCCCGGTCCTCTGCTCCGGTTTCCGGTTCTTCTATGCCTGTATAGAAAGCATTTAGGGCGTATCTTGCCAACAATCCTGAAACACGTCCCCTCTCTATGGAGTCCTCAGTTCCCAAGACAATCACTACCAGATCATGCCCTGTAGTTCCGTCGTCCGCAGTCAGGGATGTGACAAGGCAGGCTCCGGCTTTGTTGGTAGTTCCAGTCTTCAATCCGGTGACTTCGGGCAGATTGTACAGAAGCGGGTTGGTATTACGCACTTCAAGGTCAAGGGACTCTAACGTTGCTTCCTCAAGAGAAGTAATGTCCGTAATCTGGGGATAGACTTTCAAAAGATAAGATACCAACCGAAACATATCCTCAGCACTCATGCTATTCTGGCGCTTTGCCGGAATGAAATCTTCTGTATAAGAGGGCAGCCCATTACTGTTGAAAAAAATTGTTTGGGAAAGTCCTAAATCCTGCGCTTTCTGATTCATCATCTGTACAAAAGCTTCCTCCGAACCGGCAATAGATTCCGCCAGACACAATGCGCATTCGTTGCTGGAAGGCAGAAGCGCGCCCAGTAAAAGTTCCTGTACGGTAATCTGCTCTCCGGCTTTCAAGGGAATCACTCCATCACCCGAAGCAGATAGCGCTTGAACCGCATCAGAAATAGTGACCGTCTCCTCAAGGGTAATCTGCCCTGCCGAGATGGCATCCATAGTCAGAAGGCAGGTCATGAGTTTGGAAGTGCTTGCTATAGGATAGGACCAGTCGGACTGATACCGATAGTATATTTCTCCGGTGGTGGCGTCTCCTACCAGCACACTGTTTACTCCGTAAAAGTAACCGGATTCTTCCAAAGTAACTGGGGAAATGCTAAAAGACTCCTGTGTATGAATCTGTAGCGAGCCTGCAGCAGAAACAGTAATGTCCACATCCAGAATCATAGCCAAATCTGCTGCCATCATGAAGCAATCATAATCGCCGGAAGGCAGTTTCATAATCATTGTATAATAAGATACAGTTTGCTCGTTTACATTAAATTCGTTTCTCCGTAGAGCAATATCCGGGTTTTCGCTGTCTTCCCAAGGGATGTTTTCCACTCCCACGGGAGTGTAGATACTTCCCGTATTCAAGGAAACGGTATTGTTCGTAATTTCCAGAGAGAAAGCTTTGTCCGTATCTTTAAGAGTCATAGCTATGTCCCGCAGAGAGAGATAAGTATTGTAATCGTAGCTAAGATCCAAGGTTTTCACGGTGTATGCAGCGCCGGCATCCGTCTCTACCCGGCAGGTTCCGGGAATTTCAAAGCTTGCTGCTGCCCTGATTGGCAGGATGGAACATATCAGAATTACAGACAACATAAGGGAACTTATTTTATGTAAGATTATTTTCATGGCATCTCCCTTCCCGCTCAATTTTGTGGTTGCTTTAAAGTATATATTATAGGATAATTATCCGAAAAAAGTCCGGAAGGAACAGAATCGGTTTCTTCGGACAGAATCAGACTGGAATCCTTCCGAATATAGTATTCCGCCTTTGTAGCAACAAACCCACCGTCGTCAAATCGTCTGGTAAGAATACCTTCTGCTGCTTCATAAGTTCCGCTGCCGTCATACTCAGCCTGTAACTCTTCCAATGAAGGCAGCAGGGCAGGAGCATAGGACATCAGATAAGAAACCGTAGACATTCCAAAAGTTTCGTTTACAAGAGTTTCCATAGCCTCCTTGTCTGTGCTGCCCGTATAGCCTGCCATACGAAGTCTCTCGGCTAAAAGTTCCTGAAATGCCACGGCAAATGCCTCATAGGCTGCCTGATTGCAGACATCATAGCTTTCCGGTACAACATTGCACCTAAAAGTTCCCTCAGAGTGAGCGGTCTGCTCAAAAGACAAATTGACCCGCACAGTCAATCTCGGCATATAAGACTCCATATCCTCCAGAGAGACAGAAACGGCTTCTATCTCTTGCAGCCAGCTAAGAGCTGTGATAGCAGCCTGTTCTGTCACGTCCAGTTCTGTAGTCCACTCTCCCGAAAGGTTCTTGTCATCTGATGCAAAAAAGTGCAAATACGTCAAAAAAGCGGTGGAAATGCTTAAGGTTAGAATCAATAGGATAAATACGACATTTTTAATGGTTTTTCTCACAGAAATACCCCCTGCCCGTAGCAGCGGGCGTCTCTTCCTAAGAAGTGTGTTAATTGGAAACAGAATTTCATGTATTATTTATTACGGTAGCGCATTTTAGGTAAATTGTCAACGATATAGACGCTCTCAAACCCCCTCAAAACAAACTTTAAAACAAACTGTTCACCCAATTTTCCACACTTTCACTAAACTCATCTGCCCATTCAGTTATTTTTTCATCTTCCATTTCCTCTAATTCTTTAATTCTCTGTTGTACTTCTTCAGAATAATCTTCCGCATTGATATTTCCCATGCACGCATTAAGCAGTTCTTCGTCAAGATGGAGTATCCATGCGCCCTTCTCCCGACGGGCAGTAGCCGTCACATCAAACGTGCAAGTCTCGTCCTTGTCATAGGCTTTTATGATTGCGAGCAGACCATCGTCATCCATTATTTGCGACAAATCTTTTATCATCTGACCAAGCCCTGTTCCCTCACTTGCTATCATGTTTTCCCAGATACTCATCTCATACTTTCCCATCACCCCATTCATGTCGAGATTTGTAATCTCCATCGTAATTTCAGCCTTGTCACCGTCTTCTTCCACATTCTTGATTTCCCATGTGAGATTTTTCAGCATTTCCTCATATAACTCATGGTGGAACTCATACTTTTCTTTACCTTTACCAAATTTCATGCCCGGCTGAAGAAGTTCATTAAAAACACGGTACTCACTTCTTGTCGGTATCCCAATCCAATTGTATTCCGTCTGAATATAATTGTCCGTGTACATATTGAATCGCTCTAAATCCAACGTTTTCATACTCTCTAACACACTCTCTGCCGTTTCCTCTGCCGAAAGGACGCTGCCACCCATCGCTCCTTTCGCATGTACGCTGCATGCACTAAGGAAGATACACCCGAGCAGTGCCATGCTACAGAATAGCGCTTTCACGCTTCTTAGTTCTTTTGCAATTTTCAGCCTTTCTGATTTCACTTGGTTCAATTTCATCTTTTTCACTCTCATTATCTTTTCCTCCATTCCGGAACGCATCTGGTTATCAGCTGCCTTGTCTTTTACAATTGCAGCCAATCACTGCGCTCCTCTTTACCTGCATTATATTTCCGACATCTTGACCGCACAACGGGGATGTCAAGAACCGTCGGTAAGACAACAAAAAAAGACGCCGAAACGTCTTTTTATTCGATTGACTCTATCGAATCAATCGGTATCATTGCCGCAAATGAAAACCACCCGCCTTCACACTTTAGCACGCTTGTTCCCCTGTTTTTCCTGATTACGGATTCCACATTCAGTAAACCGATTCCATGCAGCGCCTTATTGCGCTTGCTCGTCACAATCCTGTTGTCCTTAATCCGAACAGTTTCCTTGACCGGATTGCGGATTGACAAAACAAGCTGATTATCTTCCACCACCATCTTAAACTGTATTACCTTGTTTTGTGTAAGCTTCTCACACGCCTCTATCGCATTGTCCAGAAGATTTCCCAGCAGCGTTACAATATCTTCCTCACTGATTGTAAGCCCCGACAAGTCGCCGGAAACCATCGTCATGACAATCCCCTTCTCACACGCCTCCTGATACTTTCGGTTCAACATCACATTAACCACCACATGGTCTGTATTCACGCACATCTCGCCCTGACGAAGACTTCCGTTCAAGTCCGATATATATTTCATTGCTTCCTTCGTCCGTCCGCTTTCTATCATTCCCTGAATACAGTTTAGCTGATTCTTATAATCATGCCAGAAACGCCTCTGCTGCTCATACCGCTCCTTCATGCTCTGATACAAATTCATCTGATTCTGCGTCTGTTCATGTAAAAGACGCAGCTCCTGCATTTCAGATTCCTTTTCCAGCATGTTAACCATATAATAAAGTCCCAGCACATAAACCGTTGCGAATCCCGTAAGGGCTGCCAGTCTGGCGTAGGTGTCCCATATGCTGCCATTGTTCGTCATCATGACAAAAGCGATACTCACCATGATACCGATAAGCGAAAATATTGTAAATTTTCCCCATCTCATCCCCGGCAATCTGCGCGCTCGCTTCCTGAAACGATAGCGAAGCGCTACCATCAAACATAAATAACCGATATCCAAAACCGGTTCCATCATATTGTTCACAACCTCATAACTCTCCAGTGGAATTATGTAAACCGCAGAAGCAAAAATTGCAGAAGCAATCCAGTAAATCCCACAAAAAACTACCGACAGCATCAGATTTTTCTTCACACTTATTCGAAAATAAATCTGTGCCACAAGGAAAACTATTATAATCACCCTCACCGGCTGTAAAATATAAGGCGGAATCTTCGTTACGGCAATCACCATGAAACCGGCTGCAAATGCCAAAACAGTCGTGTGTTGTATCCAATCATATCTCATTTTCCGTCTCGGCACGATAGTCTCAAAGAATACCTGACAGCTCATCCCCATAATAAGTGACAAAAAAATACTCCTGATTATAAGTCCAAACATTTCTCCCATCACATCGCTCCTTTATAATCCACGAATGATTCCTTCGCCATCTGAAATCTGGGTCGCGGAATAGGAAGTTCTTCTCCCGTGTCAAGAAACGCAGTATAGTTGTTGATCCTTCGAATATGCTTCATATTCACAAGATAGCTCTTGTGAATCCGCAAAAAACGATATCCCGCCAATTTTTCCTCTATTACATCAAGTTTATCGTAAATCTGATATGTCGTTTCCTCATCCTCCATATAATGAAAGATTGATTTATGTCCCCTGCTCTCAACATACAAAATGTTGTCCGTATACAGTTTCTTTTCCCCTTCCATGAATACAAAGTTCACCTGCGCGACCTGCATCTTCTGCAATATCGCCCGCATACACTCCTCCAGAGCGCCTTCTAAGTTGTCCTTCATCAGATAACGAACCGCATTTACCTTGTATCCTTCCAGTGCATAATCAATGAAAGCTGTCACAAATACAATATAAGTATCACTGTGAAAAGAACGTATCCTCTCCGCCGTCTGAATCCCGTCCATCTCCTCCATGTTGATATCCAGAAAAACGATGTTGAATTTCACGCTGTTCTCACACTGTTCTAAGAACTCTTTTCCTGACAAAAAGACATGCAGCTCATACGGCATCTCTCTCCTTTGCATATACCTATCCAACAGCCGTTTCATCTTGTCTCGATAAAATTGTTCATCATCACATATTGCAATCTGCAGCATATATATCCTCCGCTTAGTTCGTTTCCCTGTGTCTGCATTTTCCTTAAATATTTTACTCTGTCGCACTTTCCTATAACATAAGAAAATCCCAGAGTGGCGGCTCTGGGATTCTAACATTTATAAAATATACACTTTAATCAACAAATTCTAGCACCTCATTTGGAGTACAGCCCAGAATTTTACAAAGCTTCTCCAATGTATCTACCGTAATTCCTCGATTGTGCCTCAAACTGGTAACGGTTCTCGGATTTATATTATGTTTATGGATAAGAGCATACGTTGTTACCCCTTTATTCTCCATCGTCCTCCATAGAGGCTCATAACTAACCATACTTACCCTCCGCATCACACATAATAAGATTATGATGCAGAAAATATTTCTTGAATATACATAAAAATGTATCTATAATATTCATGTAGATACATTTTTATGTATATTCATAAATTCAACTTATGTCTTAACAGTAAACAGCAATATAATTTTAAAACCAATCAAACACATGAAAGAAGAAACATATGACTCTAGCCGACTTCCAAACATTAATCAGCAATACCTTATCTAATCAAGAGGAAATCATCCATATACTTAACTCAGATACTTCATTATTAGTCAACTGTACTGATGGCTCTAATTTTTTCATAAACATACTGGAATCCAAACAAACATTTATACATGACGATTATGCGGAAAAATACGTAAATGAATATATGACAACACATTCAAAGGAAGATTTTGCGCAAGACATATTGAACCTAGCATCCCATCATTCCGTATTCCTTTTATACTTCATGATTTTTACTAAATTAGAAGAAATGGGAGTCATTGACAGAGGACTACTCTATCACCTTATTGACAACATCATACATTATGAAAATGAAATAGATGAATTTACGGCAAGATTAATGAGTCATCTCAAACTAAATGACAACCGTTCAGATTAAATTATCTATCCTCAACGGATATGACTTATTCTTATCATTTTCCATAAAAATCCGCCAAAATAGATATCTATTGACATCTATGGAATCCTATTTTAATCTTTCTACCCCGCAGGGAGGCACAATACCCCTATCATACGTCCTGCGGGAACCAGTCCTTTCCCAATACCAGCCGATAGGAGAAGATACTGCCTTAAAGGCATTGGAAGCCTTGCAGATACGGAGATAAAGAAATGCCGTTGCTTAGTTTTTATCCATGCAACGGCATTTTGGGCGGAGCTGTCAATAGCGGCTCGCAGAGCCGTTCATCTTGCTATTGACTAGCTCGGCTGGCTTTGCTAAGACACTGAATATTGTGGTAAATTCTGCAACAAAGAAAACGTGTTATCTATGTTTTGCCTGTGCCAATTTATCGACTTCCAACTATCAGTAGCTGCGCCTAATACTCCAACATTCAGAAAACTATTTCCTGTTGCAATTGTTCCAGAGGCACGAAATTCACTCCATTCTTTGTTCTGCACCGAGAGGCATATGGTGTCCGTATCTGTTGTGAAGGTGACTTCATAATTTAATTTGTTGACCTCGGTAATTTTTACAGACTGGAGTGTATCATAAGGGATTCGCAATGCAATTTCCTTCTTTGGAAACATACCTGCAAAAAAGATAACCTTGAGGGGAAGAAAGACAATTTCTTCTTCACACAGCTGCATGATGTAATATTCTAAAGTAAAAAAATGGATTAACTTGCTGCCTAAAGAATCGTCGGGTGCATAATTTGCAACGATACAGGCATGTTCTTTGGGTTCATACCCTAACTCTTTAATGATTTTTCTGACATTTTTTTCTCTTGCCATTGATGTATATCTCCTTTCAAATTCTGATAGACTTTCCTATCGTCCATATCATAAACTATTTCAATCTAAATGTAAAGTATTTATTACTATTTGACATAAAAAAATTCTTGCATATCTTTTTGATGATAAGCAAGAAGGCTCATTTAGGGAACGCGAATCAGGAGCAGGGGTTAAGATGCTTTGTAGTGTACGTTATCTGATTTTCCTTAAAATCAATAATGCAATATCAGCCGTTAAAAGAAACAGGGTATAAACTGTCTGTATCCCATTTGCCAACCGGACGATGTTATCCATAGCCCATATTAGTGCATATGCGAAAATATTCAGGAGGCCAAACAGCATGACATAAGAGATCAGTGAAGCCGTCGCAATAAGCCCACGACCACGTTCATCCCGTCCCTCTTTCGAAAAATAGAAGTATACGAAAAAGCCTAAAAACAGGAAACCAAGCCCTGCATTTATTTTCATAAAAATCCTGTTGTCAAATAAAATAGTCAGCCAATCAATCATTACGGTTCCTCCTTAAAGTCAAATAAATCTTCAATCGTAACTTCAAATACTCTTGCAATACTGTATGCGAGCAGCATAGAGGGATTATATCGATTTCGTTCGAGCTGTATAATCGTTTGTCGTGATACACCCACAAGGTCAGCGAGTTCTTGTTGGCTCATTCGTTTTGTCGCTCTGTAAATGTGTATCTTGCTGTCGAAAGAATATTTCTGCTTCGCCATTCAATCGCTCCCTCCGCTCAAAATGAAATCATCGGCTTATTATAACGTATTTCTTTCATTTTGTCTAAGAAAGTTTATTGTGTTTCTTTGTCGGGTCAAAGAAACTGTTCGCCATCTATGACTCATATAACCATTTTAACGCACCGTCGCAAGGACCGCGCATGAGTGGGGATAAGAGGAACCCGAGATGGTGACCACAGAACGCAACTATATCCTTACCTATAAGGATAATTATAACGCCCTGCTCGGTTACATGCATAAAAATATATGTAAAAAGATACTTTCCGCACCCTCTTATAAAAATGTAATCAAAAAGGCAGTCGTAAATTTTGATAGGAGTTCGGCTGTCTTTTGTAGTCTTTTCACATCTTCCAAATTACTGTGGAATGATTGTTTCATTTTGCTAATTTCGACAAGATATGCTATGCTTGTCCTGTTGTCATACCCAATCCGGCAACGGAAAAGGGGTGCATATGTAGTTCTTTGTAAATTAATTTAGCGCATTTTTGATTCAGTGCGGCTTGTCCTTTCCGTTTCGCCCAATACTCACGCTCGGTAATGCGGTTCTTGCTCCCATGCAATAAGTCAATCTGATAGAGGTTTTCCCGGTGGCACATCTCCATGACTTCCGCTTTGAAATATTCCATAGCTGCGTCCGTACAGCGGTGCTTGCAGCCCTCTCTTGTGTCGGCTGGTCTTTCCATGTAGGGCAACAGCGGCACTTCCGCAATCCGCAAAGAATTGATTACGATATGCACATGGATATATGGCAAAGTTTTAGGAAACTTTTTGATATAACTTTTCGACAAAGTTGGAAAATCGGCACGTTTTTTGGCGCAAAAAAACAGGAAACCTTTTTTTGATTTCCTGCTTTCTGACTGCCTAAAATGGCGGCGGTTATTCGGTTGTTATTCCCCGAAAGCAAACTTGTAGCCTATACCTAAAACGGTCTTTATGTAGGTGGGATTTTTGCTGTCCGGCTCTATCTTTTTCCGTAAATTGCATATCACGCTGGCAACGCTTGACTGGCAGCTTTCGCTCTCCATGCTCCACACGGATTCAAAGATTTGCGCCTTTGTGAATACCCGCCCCGGACTGGCGGCAAGGCAGCAGAGTGCGACGTATTCCAAACGTGTGAGGTATATGTCTGCCCCGTCTTTTAATACCCGGCGTTGGTGCAGCCTTATTTCCAATCCCGGAAAAACCAATGCTGGGGATTGCGGCGGCTGTATGGCTTCCAGCGGTATCATATCGGCAAGGGCAGCTATGGCTTTTTCAACCGCTTTTTCTTCTGTGTCGTTGAATGTAAGCATGATTATTTTACCGACAAATCTCACCCCCTGTCATGTAGCCTGTCCGTCAAAACGGAAAGCTCATGGGAAAAATACACTTAGGATAAATAGTCATTTCTTTTTTTTGATAATACCGCTAAGCGATACTTCTACATTTGCTTCAATTTGATGCAATTCCTATATATGATAAAATATATTTTGCTATCTCCTCTGACACTTGATAATGTGTTATAAATTCTCCCCGATCACTATATTCACCCGGAATTATTTCCTCGATATAATAATTACCATTGCTTTTATAAAGTATCTCGGTATACATTTCTTTTAACTCTTTTTTATTATCCCTTGATAACATAAATCTAACAATTTGACATTCAATTTCTCCGGGTTTTGGCGCGTTATCTGCATATTCCCACTGTTCCAGAGCCAACCCGTTTAGATATTGCGCTATTTCAGAAATATCGTCTATTTCATTCAGTAATGTGCTTTTGTCTGCTCCGTAAAACTGTATCTTCTGCTCTTTAGAAGTCTTGCGTAGTTCCTTTTCTGTAAATGATGTTTTTCCTTGATAATATCGGGCATTCTCTATAAATGATGTGTCTCCTTCATAATATCGGGCAGCCTCTATATCATCTGTTTTTTCAATATCATTATTTGGCACATAAAAATCAAGTCCCCACTCATCCAGTATGTCCTTCGCTGTTATATTCTTATTTAGCTCTAAATCTTCCGGCGCATTGAGAAACCGTCCCGCCTTTTCTGATATTCTGGCTATTGTTTCTACTTCTTGATTATAATCTCGTATAATATATTCACCTTTACTGGAAATATAAAATTCTAAGGTACTCATATTAACTAACTGTTTTCCATCCTGTAAAAATATAGGTTCATCAATTACCTCATATGATATATAGCTATATACCAAGTCTATATCTTCAGGCAACTGTTCCATATCATTCCAAGATTCAATATCCAGTTGTTTTACGAACCTTTCTATTTCTTTATTATTGTCAATGATACCAATCATCTCACCAGAAGCTGTAATAATTTCAGTAAATTGTTTTTTTTCTTCATCGTTTCCGAAAATATCTGCGGCAGCTTCCATGAATGATTTCTTTTCATTAGCAATAGAAGGGGCAGCGTATGCACCAGTTACAAAAAAGCAGATACAAACGGCAACCGTGAAAATAGCAGTAATGGCAATAATCACTTTTGATTTTTTCCTAAATTTCATAATCGCACCTAACCTTTCTTTTAACTGTTCTGCTCCCTCTGTCAAAGTGACGGAAGCTAAAGAACTTTTGTAGAGATTGTTTGACTTCAAAAAGGAAATTAGTATATCTCCATACTCACGTCTTGCGGTATCGTCAAGTATAGATATAACTTTTTCATCACATGACAATTCACAAGATTTGTTCACTTCTTTTTCCAACAGGTAT
>CAMWQW010000020.1 GCA_947176505.1 uncultured Lachnospiraceae bacterium
AACAAATATACAAAAACAAATATACAAAAACAAATATATAAAAACAAATATATAAAAACAAATATGGAAAGAATGAATGGTGTCTGTTTGAAATTTGAAAAATATGGATAAAAAAGAGAAAAAGGAATTAAACGTTTAATCTGATTACAAAATTGTGCATAATTTTTAAAATACAATCTTGTATATATGTAATAAATATAATAAAACTACAAAAAAGTTGTTGAAAAGAAAAAAGTATAGTGATATATTACAAATACAGATTAAACGTTTAATCACAGCAAACCTAATACAGAAAAGGAGGAAACTTATGAAAAGGAAGATGATTGCGCTTTTACTGGCGTGTACGCTCAGCCTTACGGTATGCGGATGTGGGGAGCAGGCGGACGGCAGTCAGAATGCACCCGAAAGCACAGACACGGCATCACAGCAGGATAATTCAGACAGCGAGGCGGAAACAACCGTGGAAGTGACAGAGCAGGATGAAGCGTCCGACGGTGAAGATGTTACAATAAAATTTCTCTATTATGCGGATGATACACAGAAGGCAATTATAGAGTCTGCATGTGCGGCATATGAGGAAAGTCATCCGGGAATTACAATAGAGCAGACGGTTGTTCCGGCGGACGGTTCCATAACAACCACGATAGCTACTCTGGCATCATCAAATGACCTGCCGGATATCAGCTATATGGCAGAAGCGGATGTGATCAAATATGCGGATGCGGGTGTGCTTTACAGCTTGGATGATGCGATAGCGGACGGAACGATCGGAGAGAAACTGGATTCGGTTACTATCCGCGGTTTAGACGGAAAGACATACGGTATAGGTTTGTCGAACCAGTTGATTTTCATGTATTATAACAAGGACATTTTTGACGAATACAATATTGAGTATCCTTCTACGCTTGTGGAGGAAGCGTGGGAGTGGGATGAGTTCGTGGATATTGCTAAGAAGCTTACTGTGGATGCAGGAGGAAACCATCCGGGCGATGCGGGATTTGATGCTTCCCAGATTGAGCAGTATGGTGTGGCTTTTAATTCTATGTATCAGTTCCAGTATATGTGGGCGGCTTATGCAAACGGCGGCGGAATCGTTTCGGCGGACGGCACGGAACTGCTTTGGGATAAGACAGAGTCTATCGAAGGAATCCAGAAGATAGCCGATTTGTTTAATGTGGATCAGGTTGCGCCTGCAACGACATCCAGTCTGGTGAGCAGTATCGGATCTGCGGACAAGGCTATGATTTCGGGCGACGTGGCTATGTATATCAACGGTTCATGGGACTTGTCCAATGTGATCAATGCCAACAAGGAAGCGGGAGTAAACTATGGAGTAGCGGTACTTCCTAAAATGCAGAAGGCGATGACAATGAACTGCGGAGGTCCGGCAGTCATGTTTAATACGACACAACATCCGAAGGAAGTGCTGGAATTTTACTCTTATATGATGGACCCGGAGCGCGTGGTTGATATCCTGAAAACAGGCGCATGGCTTCCGAATGAAGCGGCTTGGTATACAGATGAAGATAAGATTGCACTGTGGACATCGGGAGAGAATGTTACAGAAGAGGCAAAAGAGGTTATTTTAAGCTATACAAATACAGAAGGTGCGATTGCGCAGTGGCCGGTATATTATGTTCCGGGCTGGGGAGACATGATGTCGATCAGTGATTCGGTGATGGATTCTGTATGGAACGGAAGCAGTACGGTGGAGTCGGCGCTTAGTCCGGTGATGGACGAGATTAAGTCTGAATTTGCAAGATAGTGATTTGAGCAGGAATGGAGATTTCTATGAAAAAAAGATGCGGAAGCAAAAGAAAACAGATTTCGGAAAACAGGGCAGGGTATTTGTTCGCTGCGCCCGGGATATTAGGATTCCTGATTTTTACGGCTGGACCGATGCTTATGAGTTTCTATTACAGCTTTACGGAATTTTCTGTTTTAAGCAGCCCGAAGTGGATTGGAGTGCAGAATTATGTGAATATGCTTACGAGCCCGTCCGCGCTTTTTGTGAAATCTCTAAAAGTTACGCTGCTTTATGCAGGTATCAATGCGGTGCTTGTCATGGTATTTTCGGTTTTGACGGCATTGCTTTTGAACCGGAATTTCAAAGGGAGGGGAATTTTAAGAGCAATTTATTTCCTTCCCTCCGTGGTACCTGTTGTGGCGACTACGGTAATCTGGAATTGGATATTGGATTACCGGAACGGTCTGATCAATCAGGTGCTGCGGATGATGGGTATCGGTTCGCTGAACTGGCTTATGGATGAAAAGCTGATATTTGTATCTTTATTTATCATGAGCTTGTGGACGTGCGGAGGCTCTGTTGTCATTATGATTGCAGCCCTGCAGGATGTTCCGCGGAGTCTGATAGAAGCGGTAGAGGTGGACGGAGGAAACGCATGGCATAGATTTCGTTATGCGGTGTTTCCCTCAATCTCTCCGGTGGTGTTTTTCCAACTTGTGATGTGTCTGGTTAATTCTTTGCAGATTTATGCACAGAGTATTATGCTTTCGGATAACGGCAGCCCGGACCGGATGACTTATTTTATGAATGTCATGGTATATGATCATGCGTTTAAGCAATTAAAAATGGGACTTGCCAGTGCGGAAAGCTGGGGAATGTTCTTGGTGATTATTCTAATCACAGGAATCCTTTTCGGAACAAAGAAATACTGGGTTCACGATAGTGAATAGAAGATGGGGCGGAGAATACGGAGGTGACACATATTGAGAAAGAGAAAAAGGGTGTTGAACGGCATTTTGATTGCCATCGCGGTGTTTGCAGGAGTGGCTTTTCTGTTTCCTATCTTCTGGATGGTGAGGAGTTCCTTCATGGGACTGGAAGAATTATACAGGACGCCGCCTGTCATTTTTCCTCAGATGGCTACACTGAAAAATTATACAGAAGCGCTCAAGCAGAGTGATTTGCTCTTGCAGTTTCGTAATTCGTGCGTGATAACGGCATTGTGCGTGGCGGGGTCTGTCATATCTTCCAGCCTCACAGCCTATGGGTTTTCCAGATTTGATTTTAAGTATAAAAAGGTCTGGTTCATGCTGATTATTTCGACAATGATGCTCCCGGCAGCCGTTACGCTGATTCCGCAGTACCGGATGTGGAACAAGCTTCATCTTCTGGGAACGATTGTGCCTATGGTCGTTCCTGCATGGTTTGGGGGAAGTGCGTATTTTACCTTTATGCTCAGACAATTTTTTCAGACAATACCGAAGGAACTGGACGAGGCGGCAAGAGTGGACGGAGCGGGATATTTCAGAATCTATTTAAGGATAATCCTTCCGCTTACGAAACCGGCATTAATCGTGGTGGCGCTGTTTGCATTTGTGAATGCGTGGAATGAATTTTTCTATACGGTTATTTATCTGAACGGGCATCAGAAGCTGAAAACACTGACACTGGGACTGTATATGTTTAAAGGCGTGTATTCGACAAATTATGGAGCCGTACTGGCGCTGGCGGCTGTTATCAGTATACCGGCGCTGATATTTTTCCTGATCGGAAATAAATATTTTGTAGAGGGAATTTCTATGACAGGAATAAAAGGATGATGGGAGAAGCGATTTATGGGGACAGAAATTCGTTTTGTGCAGAATAAGGGGAAAGAACAAGGAATTGAGATATGTTTTGAAGATGCGGTGTATATTTCCGAGACTCCTGTAGAAATCGAAGTGAAAGAGACGGAGGGCGGTTTTCATATATATCAGAAAGGATACGAAAAGATAGAAAAGACCGAGGAAGAATACCGTTGCTTTGCGGTGGTAGAGACCGTAAACGGCAGCAGGATCGAGTTTTGGGATACCTATCAATGGAGAGGAGAAGAGCTTGTTTTTGCGAGAAAAACTAAAGTGTTGCAGGAAGACGGGCACGAGGCGGGATTTTCATCTTCTTTCGGCTTGAAAGAAAAAGAAGGATATCAACTGAAAGACTACGATGTGTTTATTCCGGGTATCTGGTATCGGAAAAATGAGAACGTGGTGGACAAAGCTTTCGGCAGCAATCAGGGGGACCGCCATTATTATATCAGGATTACGAGGATGGCGATGCCTTATGTCGAACTGTACAGACCGGAAAGCGGCAGCTATGTCGCGCTAAGACATCTCTCTCCCGAACCTTCCACCGGAATGAAAGAGACCGGTGCGGACTGGATTATGGATGGTTCTTTTCAGTACGCGTCGATGGGAATCAGAAATAATGACTCGGCGGAACTTGTCTATAATTTCCCGGGAAGCGAGGGCGAGAAGAATTATATTGACGGCAGCAAAGCGTGGGCTAAGAGGAGCCATCCGTTACGGACTGGCTTTACACAGGAGTATTCTTTTAGCGTAGTAAGCGGAAAGGCAAAAGGATATTATGAAGCGATGCGCAATGTGTGGCGGTTTTGCTATGAGCGGAGAATGCCGGAGCATATCAGCGCCGATCCGGAAAAAGTATATCGGCACAGTATAGAACTTTTGAACGTGTATTGCCAGAAATATAACGGGGCGATGGGGCTTCCTTTCTGGACTATGGTGCCCGAAGGGAGTGTATGCGATATTAGCTTTCAGATGGGATTTGTCGGACAGCAGACAATGTGCGCTTACCATCTGATGAGATACGGCTATCTGCACCGGGAAGAGGCAATGGTGGATAAGGCGTGTGAAATCGTTGATTTCTGGGTAAATGAGTCGATGAAAGACAGCGTGATTCCGAGAGTGTGGTACAATGCGTTTCCGGATACTTTCAGAGTGGACTATCCTACATACACGAGGACTGTCGCCGACGGCATGGAGGGGATCCTTGCGTGTTATCTGTATGCCTTGAGAACAGGCAGGGAAGAAAGCCGATGGCTGGATTTCTGTATCAAATATGCTGACTGGCTGGTGCAGAACCAGAATGAGGACGGCTCTTTTTACCGGGCTTATGACGAAAAAGGAAATCCGGTACACAGGGGGGAGTTCAATACCACGAATGTGGTTCGGTTTCTGGTAAATATGTACTGGGCGGCAGGCAGGGAAGAATACAGGGATGCGGCGCGTAAGGCGGGCGATTTTTGCTATGCGAATATTTATCTTCCCATGCAGTATGTGGGAGGAACGGCGGATAATGACAATACAATCGATAAAGAGGCGGGCATGATCGCGGTATATGCGTTCATGACGTTGTATGATATGGACGGACAGGAACGCTGGCTGGAGGCTGCAAAGGGAGCGGCGGACTTTACTGAGACTTGGACTTATGTATGGAATTATGAAGTGAAACCCTACAAAGGAAATGCGGTATTTGATAAGGTGGGCATTACGGGCTTGAGCCTGATCGCTACAGGACATTCACATGCCGATGTCATGATGGGATATATGCCTTATGAATATTATCGGCTGTATCTGCACACGGCGGATGCACATTATCGTGAGTTTGGTCTGTTTCTCAATGGAAACACAAAGCAGACGATGGACTGGTCGGGAGAATTGGGACATGTTTATCCGGGGTTAGTCGAGGAAAGCGGAGAGCTGGCGATGCAGTATCACAACGGATTGGGAAAGTGGCTCCCGTGGTGTACTATTGCGGAGATAGAATCTTTGACCAGATTTCAAGAACGGTTCGGAAGCATGGATGTAGAAGAAATAGACGGGAGAGCTTCGGAAATCAATGAAGCGGACAACCGTAAGAAGGGATATTCATGGTTTGGCATGTAAGCAGACGTGGACAAAAAGCGCGGAATTATCTATAATAAATATATATCTAGTCTCATTCCGCGCGGAAAAGAAAGGGATGGGAAGCGGCGTTTAGAGGAGAGATATGGCGACAATAAAGGAAATAGCAAAGGAATGCAATGTTTCTATAGCGACGGTTTCAAATATCTTAAATAACAAGGGAAAAGTAGGCGAGGAAACCAGAAGAATGGTTCTGGAAAAAATCGAAAAGATGAATTACGTCCCGAATGTAGTGGCTAAGAATTTGAAACAGAGAGCAACCAGAACCATAGGAGTCATAACGGAGGATCTTACGGTGTTTAACGCGCCGGAAATTGTGGATGGAATAGATGAGTATCTGGAAGGGCGAAGGTACAACTTCCTGTTGGGAAATCTGCGCATCTACCGGAAGTACGGAGAGAATTTCTGTTATCACGAGGAGTTTAAAGAGAGCCTTGAAGAGGAGCTGGGCATTATGCGTGCGAATCAGGTAGAGGGGATCATCTATGTCAGCTCTCACAGAAGAAATTTGTCGGGGATCCTCAAACAGGATAATTCTATGCCGGTGGTGGTAGTCTACGGTTTTGCGAAAGATATGAATATTCCGTCTGTAGTTTTTCATGATGAGCAGGCGGCTTATACGGTGGTGAAAAGACTGCTGCGGACGGAGACTGAGAGAGTGGGAATTATCGCAGGGGACCGCGGCAGTCTGCACACGAGCGAACGTCTGCTAGGCTGTCAGAAAGCGATGTATCAGAAAGGTATTTTATATAATCCGGAACTGGTTTATTATGGGGATTGGAGCCGGGAGTTTGGGTATCAAGCGGCGGAGAGGCTGTTGGAGCAGGGGATTCGGGTGATATTTTCTATGAATGACAGTATGGCGATGGGAATCTATGATTATGCCGGAGAAAAGGGTCTTGTCATCGGTAAAGATCTCTTTGTGGGGGGAATCGGCAGCCAGTTTGGCGATATTTTGCGGCCTAAACTGACTACGGTTGAGATGCCGTTGTTTGAGATGGGGCAAAAAGCCGGAGAGATTATTCTCGGCATTATAGGGGGGAAGATTTCCCTTACCGGAGATGCCTATAAGATAGAAGGGAAGTTGTTAAACGATACCGAAGGCAGTGTGGCGGAATAAACTGACCGAGGAATGAATGAGAGTATAAAGTAGAAAAAAGCAGAAACATAAGCAGAAAGCAGTTGACAGCCATGGATGGTATGTGCTATATTGTTCAAGGTTGTTACAACCATGCCGAAGACAGTAGGTGCCGTAATGCCGGCGTAAGAGTATCGCCTACCGAGGAGAAGAGTTGCTTTGTAAAGTAGATCCTTCCTGTCTTCAGGAGGGATTTTTTGATAGAGAACTCCTTTCGGCGTAAAATCTATAAGGAGGTAAATGTAATGGCAAAAGTCGAACTGAAAAAACCTATCGTAGAAGAAATTGCAGCTTCCATTAAAGATGCACAGTCAGTTGTTCTTGTTGACTACCGTGGACTTACAGTAGAGCAGGACACAGAGCTTCGTAAGCAGCTTCGTGAAGCTGGTATCACCTACAAGGTTTACAAAAACACAATGATGAATTTTGCATTCAAGGGTACGGATTTCGAGTCACTGACTCCTTATCTGGAAGGACCCAGCGCAGTTGCTATTTCCACAGAGGATGCTACGGCGCCTGCGAGAGTGTTATGCAAATTCGCTAAGACAGCAAATGCTCTTGAGGTCAAGGGCGGTGTTGTGGAAGGTGTGGCTTACGATGCTAAAGGAATCGAGAACATTTCTAAGATTCCTTCCAGAGAAGAGCTGCTGTCCAAGCTGCTTGGAAGCATCCAGTCCCCGATTACCAATTTTGCTCGTGTTATGAATCAGTTAGCGGAAAAAGGCGGCGCATCCGAATGCGAAGCAGCGCCTGCGGCTGAGGAAGCTCCGGCAGAAGAAGCGGCAGCACCCGTAGAGGAAACTCCTGCTGCAGAAGCACCTGCTGCTGAGGCACCCGCAGCAGAAGAGACACCGGCAGAATAAAAAATCGAGCTGCGCTCGATTGCGAGGTAATGAGATGCTGCGCATCTCGGCAAACTCGAAAAGGCGGAGAAATTTCTATATAATAAAAATTGAGTCACAATAAACAAAAATAACGGAGGTAAACAGTAATGGCAAAATTATCTACTCAGGAATTGATTGACGCGATCAAAGAGTTGACAGTATTAGAATTAAATGATTTAGTTAAAGCATGTGAAGAAGAGTTCGGCGTATCTGCAGCAGCAGGTGTAGTCGTTGCGGCAGCAGGCGGTGACGCAGGCGCAGCAGCAGCTGAGGAGAAGACAGAGTTCGATGTTGAGCTGACAGAAGTTGGTCCTAACAAGGTTAAGGTTATTAAGGTTGTTCGTGAAGCAACAGGTCTTGGTCTGAAGGAAGCTAAGGATTTAGTTGACTCCGCTCCGAAGGTATTGAAAGAGGCTGCTTCTAAGGAAGAGGCTGATGACATCAAGGCTAAGTTAGAAGCTGAAGGTGCTAAGGTTACTTTGAAATAATCCAATCGGATCAATTATAAGTAAGAAAGACCGTTCATTGCCGACATGTGTATGCACAGCCGGCATGAACGGTTTTGTGCTTGCATCGGTATATTTATCTTTTCTAAATCAATACATAATCTATCACTGATTTTTAAGAAATATTTCTGAAAATAATCGTTGACTCTCCCAAAAATTTGTAGTAGAATGGATAATGCACTATTGTGGTGTGGTATGCTTATTTGGATTGTAATTTCCGACTGGTAAGCACTAAATCATAAAGAACGGGGTGAAATTGTCGATGGAAAAGAACAGGATCCGCAAGACTGCCGCCGGCAGAAATACGCGTATGACCTATGCACGACAGAAGGAAGTTCTGGAAATGCCAAATCTGATTGAAGTTCAGAAGAACTCATATCAGTGGTTTCTGGATGAGGGCTTGAAGGAAGTTTTCGATGACATCTCTCCTATTTCAGACTATAGTGGACACTTGAGTCTGGAATTTGTGGACTTCGAGTTATGCGAAGAAGATGTTAAGTATTCTATTGAAAAATGCAAAGAAAGAGATGCTACTTACGCAGCGCCCCTTAAGGTCAAAGTTCGTTTGATTAATAAGGAGAAAGACGAGATTACGGAACATGAGATTTTCATGGGTGATCTTCCGCTTATGACTGCTACAGGCACTTTTGTCATCAACGGTGCAGAACGTGTTATCGTTAGCCAGTTGGTGCGCTCTCCGGGCATTTATTATGGAATCGGACATGATAAGATCGGTAAGAGATTATTTTCTTCTACGGTTATTCCGAATCGTGGTGCATGGTTAGAGTACGAAACAGACTCTAATGATGTGTTTTACGTGCGCGTTGATAGAACAAGAAAAGTTCCGATTACCGTATTGATTCGTGCGCTGGGCGTCGGTTCTAATGACGAAATCAGGGAACTGTTCGGAGATGAACCGAAGATTGAAGCCAGCTTTACAAAAGATACTTCCGAGAATTATCAGGAAGGTCTGCTGGAATTATATAAGAAAATCCGTCCGGGTGAGCCTTTAAGCGTTGAGAGCGCGGAAAGTCTGATCACCGCTATGTTTTTTGACCCCAGAAGATATGATCTTGCAAAAGTCGGCAGATATAAATTTAATAAGAAATTGATGTTCAAAAACAGAATCAGACATCACATTTTGGCAGAGGATGTAGTAGATACCCTGACAGGTGAAGTGATGGCAAAAGCAGGGGACAAAGTGTCTGCAGAACTGGCTGACGCTATTCAGAATGCTGCGATTCCCTTTGTTTGGATTCAGACAGAGGAGAAGAATGTTAAAGTCCTCTCTAACATGATGGTAGACATCACTAACTTTGTGGATTGCAATCCGAAGGAACTGGGTATTACGGAATTGGTATATTATCCTGTATTACAGCAGATTTTGCAGGAGTACAGCGAAGATCCGGAGATGCTTGCAGAGGCAATCCAGAAGAATGTGCATGAATTGATCCCGAAACATATTACAAAGGAAGATATTCTTGCTTCCATTAATTATAATATCCATCTGGAGTACGGCATCGGTAACGATGATGACATTGACCATTTGGGCAACAGACGTATCCGTGCGGTGGGTGAATTGTTACAGAACCAGTATCGTATCGGTCTGTCCAGACTGGAGAGAGTGGTACGTGAGAGAATGACGACTCATGACGCGGAGGAGATTTCCCCGCAGGTACTCATTAACATTAAACCGGTACAGGCTGCTGTCAAGGAGTTCTTCGGTTCATCACAGCTGTCACAGTTCATGGATCAGAATAACCCGCTTGGAGAGCTGACACATAAGAGACGTCTCTCTGCACTCGGACCGGGTGGTTTGTCGCGAGACAGAGCCGGATTCGAGGTTCGTGACGTACATTATACGCATTACGGAAGAATGTGTCCGATTGAGACTCCGGAAGGTCCTAACATCGGTCTGATCAACTCGCTTGCATCTTATGCGAGAATCAATGAGTACGGATTTGTGGAAGCTCCTTATCGTGAAATTGACAAGACAGACCCGCAGAATCCACGCGTTACGGATAAGGTTGTCTATATGACTGCCGACGAAGAGGATAACTATCATGTGGCACAGGCATCTGCGCCTCTTGATGAGAACGGATATTTCAAACGTAATAATGTGTCCGGACGTTTTAAAGAAGAGACACAGGAATATCCGAAAGCCATGTTTGACTACATGGATGTATCGCCTAAGATGGTATTTTCCGTTGCGACGGCACTCATTCCGTTCTTACAGAATGACGATGCTAACCGTGCGTTGATGGGATCTAACATGCAGAGACAGGCAGTGCCGCTTCTTTTCACCGAAGCGCCTTCAGTCGGAACAGGTATGGAGCCTAAGGCAGCTGTTGACTCAGGCGTCTGTGTAGTTGCCAAGAAGGCGGGTACGATT
This sequence comes from uncultured Lachnospiraceae bacterium, assembly GCA_947176505.1. Taxonomy (GTDB): domain Bacteria; phylum Bacillota; class Clostridia; order Lachnospirales; family Lachnospiraceae; genus UBA3282. Next base: position 10,630 of record CAMWQW010000020.1, read on the forward strand.
GATTATGTATCTTCTAAGATTATTAAGATGACTTATGATGACGGCGAGAAAGACGAATATCATTTGACGAAATTCTCGAGAAGCAATCAGTCCAACTGTTACAATCAGAAGCCCATTGTATTTAAGGGAAATCATGTGGCGCAGGGAGAAGTGATTGCCGATGGTCCTTCCACATCCGGTGGCGAGCTGGCGCTCGGTAAGAATCCGTTGATCGGTTTCATGACATGGGAAGGCTACAATTACGAGGATGCGGTACTTTTAAGTGAGAGGCTGGTGCAGGAAGATGTCTATACTTCCGTGCACATTGAAGAATATGAAGCTGAGGCGCGTGACACGAAATTAGGTCCGGAGGAGATTACAAGAGACGTTCCGGGTGTAGGTGACGATGCGCTCAAAGATTTGGATGACAGAGGTATTATCCGTATCGGTGCTGAGGTTCGTGCCGGTGATATATTGGTGGGCAAAGTTACTCCCAAGGGAGAGACGGAGCTGACGGCAGAGGAGAGACTGCTGCGTGCAATTTTCGGCGAGAAGGCGAGAGAGGTAAGAGACACTTCCTTGAAAGTGCCTCACGGCGAATACGGTATCGTTGTGGATGCCAAAGTGTTTACGAGAGAGAATGGCGATGAGCTGTCTCCGGGTGTGAATCAGGCGGTTCGTATCTACATTGCACAGAAGAGAAAGATTTCAGTGGGCGATAAGATGGCTGGTCGTCACGGTAACAAGGGTGTTGTATCCCGTGTACTTCCGGTAGAAGATATGCCTTATCTGCCTAACGGACGCCCGCTTGATATCGTGTTGAACCCGTTGGGCGTGCCTTCGCGTATGAATATCGGACAGGTGCTTGAGATCCATTTGTCTCTGGCTGCAAAAGCGCTCGGATTTAACGTGGCAACACCTGTGTTTGACGGCGCTAAGGAAGGCGATATCGCTGATACACTGGAACTGGCAAACGACTATGTCAATCTCGAATGGGAAGAATTTGAGAGGAAGCATAAAGACGATTTGTCAGATGAGATTATGGAATATCTCTATGAGAACAGAGACCATCGTGAAGTATGGAAAGGCGTTGAGATTTCCAAAGACGGTAAAGTGCAGCTTAGGGACGGAAGAACAGGCGAATATTTCGATTCACCGGTTACAATCGGACACATGCATTATCTGAAACTGCATCACTTGGTAGATGATAAGATTCATGCACGTTCCACAGGTCCTTACTCTTTGGTAACGCAGCAGCCGCTGGGTGGTAAAGCGCAGTTCGGCGGACAGCGTTTCGGAGAGATGGAGGTATGGGCTCTGGAGGCATATGGAGCAGCCTACACTTTGCAGGAAATCCTTACGGTGAAGTCTGACGATGTGGTAGGACGTGTCAAGACTTATGAAGCAATCATCAAGGGCGACAATATTCCGGAACCCGGAGTGCCTGAATCCTTTAAAGTATTACTTAAGGAATTGCAGTCTCTCGGTCTGGATGTGAGAGTGCTTCGTGATGACCAGACAGAAGTAGAGATTATGGAAACAATCGATTACGGCGAAAATGATTACCGCTACGAAATTGAGGGTGATTCCAGAAACTATGACTATGAGAAAGATTCTCTTGGTTCCATGGGATACCAGAAACAGGAATTTGACGAGGACAGCGGCGAACTTGTTACGAGTGACGAGGAAGAAGAACTCGCAGAGGACGATTTGGATCTGGATGCTGATTTTGCGGAAGAAGAGAAAGAGATTTTCTAAGACGTCATAGGACGCAACCTAAATATATAATCTGGAAGGAGCACGGTGATATAAGATGTCAGAAATGAAACAAGAAACTTATCAACCTATGACATTCGATGCAATCAAGATTGGATTGGCATCACCCGAGAAAATCAGAGAATGGTCAAGGGGCGAAGTGACGAAGCCGGAAACCATTAATTATAGAACATTAAAGCCGGAAAAAGAAGGTTTGTTCTGTGAAAGAATCTTCGGACCCAGCAAGGACTGGGAATGCCATTGCGGCAAGTATAAGAAGATCAGATACAAGGGTGTAGTCTGCGATCGATGCGGTGTTGAGGTTACAAAAGCCAGCGTTCGTAGAGAGCGTATGGGACATATTGAACTGGCAGCGCCGGTGTCCCATATCTGGTATTTTAAAGGAATTCCGAGCCGTATGGGCTTAATCCTTGACTTGTCTCCGAGAGTGCTGGAGAAAGTATTGTATTTTGCTTCCTATATCGTACTGGATGGCGGAGAGAGCGATCTGGAGTATAAGCAGGTGCTTTCCGAAAAGGAATATCAGGACGCCAGAGAGGCATGGGGCAATAGGTTCCGTGTAGGAATGGGAGCAGAGGCAATCAAAGAGCTTCTGCAGGCAATCGACTTGGAGGCAGAGGCAGTAGAATTAAAAGAGGGACTGCGAGAGTCCACAGGACAGAAGCGCGCGCGTATTATCAAGAGACTGGAAGTGGTAGAAGCTTTCAGAGAGTCTGGCAATCAGCCGGAGTGGATGATTATGGATGCGATTCCGGTTATCCCGCCCGATCTTCGTCCGATGGTTCAGTTGGACGGCGGTCGTTTTGCAACGAGTGACTTAAACGATTTATATAGAAGAATCATCAACAGAAACAACCGTCTGAAAAGACTGTTAGAGCTTGGTGCGCCTGATATTATCGTCCGCAACGAGAAGAGAATGCTGCAGGAAGCGGTGGACGCTCTGATTGATAACGGCAGAAGAGGTCGTCCGGTAACGGGACCGGGTAACAGAGCGCTCAAATCTCTGTCAGACATGTTAAAAGGTAAATCCGGTCGTTTCCGTCAGAATCTGCTCGGAAAGCGTGTGGATTATTCGGGACGTTCCGTTATCGTGGTAGGTCCGGAACTTAAGATTTACCAGTGCGGTCTGCCTAAAGAGATGGCAATCGAGCTGTTTAAACCTTTTGTTATGAAAGAACTGGTGTCCAGAGGGATTTCCCAGAATATCAAGAATGCCAAGAAACTTGTAGAAAGATTGGATACGCAGGTATGGGATGTGCTTGAGGAAGTTATCAAAGAGCATCCTGTTATGTTAAACCGTGCTCCTACACTGCACAGACTCGGTATTCAGGCGTTTGAGCCGATACTGGTAGAGGGTAAGGCGATTAAGCTGCATCCGCTCGTATGTACTGCTTTTAATGCGGACTTCGATGGTGACCAGATGGCGGTTCATCTTCCGTTATCTGTGGAGGCACAGGCGGAATGCCGATTCCTGCTCCTTTCACCGAACAACCTGTTAAAACCTTCCGATGGTGGTCCGGTAGCTGTTCCTTCACAGGATATGGTGCTCGGAATTTACTATCTGACACAGGAAAGACCCGGTGCGGTCGGAGAAGGCAAGTTCTTTAAGAATGTAAATGAGGCGATTCTGGCATACGAAAACGGTGCATGTACACTGCATACGAGAATTACGGTCAGAGTTAGCAAACAGACTTCCGACGGTGAGACGATTACCGGTAATGTGGAATCTACGTTGGGAAGATTTTTGTTTAATGAGATTCTGCCTCAGGATTTGGGCTATGTAGACAGAACAAATCCGGAAGATTTGCTCAAACTGGAAGTAGATTTCCATGTGGGCAAGAAGCAGTTAAAACAGATTTTGGAAAAGGTCATTAATATCCACGGTGCGGTAAAGACTGCGGAAGTACTTGACCTGATTAAGTCAACAGGATATAAATACTCGACCAGAGCGGCAATGACGGTATCCATCTCGGATATGACGGTGCCTGCAAAGAAGGAAGAGATGCTGGAAGCAGCGCAGGCGACGGTAGATAAGATTTCTGTGAACTTCAGACGTGGTCTGATTACAGAAGAAGAAAGATATCGTGCTGTTGTTGAAACATGGAATGAGACGGATAAGGAGCTGACGGAAGTTCTGTTGTCCGGACTGGATAAGTATAACAACATCTTTATGATGGCAGACTCCGGTGCCCGTGGTTCTAATCAGCAGATTAAACAGCTGGCAGGTATGCGTGGTCTGATGGCAGATACGACAGGTAGAACCATTGAGCTTCCTATTAAATCAAACTTCCGTGAAGGTTTGGACGTGTTGGAATACTTTATGTCCGCTCACGGTGCACGTAAAGGTCTGTCCGATACGGCGCTGCGTACAGCCGACTCCGGTTATCTGACCAGACGTATGGTTGACGTATCTCAGGAATTGATTATTCGTGAGACTGACTGCTGTGAAGGCAAAGAAGAGATTCCGGGTATTGTTGTCAAGGCGTTTATGGACGGCAAAGAAACCATTGAGGGATTGAGCGACAGAATTACAGGACGTTTTTCCTGTGAAGATATCAAAGATAAAGACGGTAAGATGATCGTTAAGAGGAATCACATGATTACTCCAGCCCGCGCTGCAAGAATTTTGAGCGTAGGCGTTAACGAGAATGGCGAGCCAATCGAGGAAGTAAAGATTCGTACGATATTGACATGCCGTTCCCACGTGGGAATCTGTGCGAAATGTTATGGTGCCAATATGGCAACCGGCGAGGCGGTTCAGGTTGGTGAAGCTGTCGGCATTATTGCGGCACAGTCCATCGGTGAGCCGGGTACACAGCTTACGATGCGTACATTCCATACGGGTGGTGTTGCCGGTGACGATATTACGCAGGGTCTTCCCCGTGTAGAGGAGCTTTTTGAGGCGCGTAAGCCGAAAGGTCTGGCAATCATCGCAGAATTTGGCGGCGTAGCTACGATTAAAGATACGAAGAAGAAGAGAGAAGTCGTTATCACAAACAACGAGACAGGTGAATCCAAGACTTATCTGATTTCCTACGGTTCCAGAATCAAGATTATGGATGGAGCTGTGTTGGAGGCAGGTGACGAGTTGACGGAAGGTAGTGTAAACCCTCATGACCTGTTGAAGATTAAAGGCATCCGTGCGGTACAGGATTATATGCTTAGAGAAGTACAGCGTGTATATCGTCTGCAGGGTGTTGATATTGCCGATAAGCATATCGAGGTGATTGTACGCCAGATGCTCAAGAAAGTGCGTATCGAGAACAGCGGAGATACCGATTTCTTACCGGGAACTTTGGTAGACGTTCTTGACTATGAGGATATGAACGACGAGCTTGTAAAAGCGGGTAAAGAACCGGCTGAAGGAAAACAGATTCTGCTTGGTATCACGAAGGCAGCTCTGGCAACAGATTCCTTCTTGTCGGCAGCGTCCTTCCAAGAGACAACAAAGGTGCTGACTGAGGCGGCGATCAAAGGCAAAGTTGATTCGCTGATCGGTTTGAAAGAGAACGTTATCATCGGTAAGCTGATTCCGGCTGGAACGGGTATGAAGCGCTACAGAGATACGACGCTTAGTACCGATGCGAATCTGTTGAGCCGGCTGGCAGCGGACGACGAACTGAGCTTTGATGACGGATTTGGAGAAGAAGCTCAGGACGATGAATTTGATGAAGTAGATGAAATCGAAGAAATTGATGATATGGAAGATTTCGACGATACGGATGAAATTGACGACATCGAGGAAGAAGATGAAGCAGCTGCCGAGCAAGAGGCGGAGATGGAAGTCGTGGAATAATCTGATAACAGAATAGGATTTCGGATGTCAATCACGATAGAAATCCTTAAAAAATGTATTGACAATGCATTCACGGGCAAGTATACTATTTTAGTGTGCACGTGAATGCATTTTTTTGTGTTGCATAGGAATATGTAAGTTGCAGGCAGAGAGATGTTTTTGCATGCCATACATTGTCATAAGGCATACAGTATATATCATAGGAGGTGAAAAGAATGCCAACATTTAACCAGTTAGTCAGAAAAGGACGTCAGACATCTGTAAAGAAGTCAACTGCACCTGCTTTGTTGAAAGGCTACAACTCCCTTCACAAGACAGCTATTGACACAGCTTCTCCGCAGAAGAGAGGTGTCTGCACCGCTGTTAAGACAGCAACTCCTAAGAAGCCTAACTCCGCACTCAGAAAGATCGCCAGAGTACGTCTTTCCAACGGAATCGAAGTTACAAGCTACATTCCGGGTGAAGGACATAACTTACAGGAGCATAGCGTTGTTTTGATCCGTGGCGGAAGAGTAAAAGACTTACCCGGTACAAGATACCATATTATCAGAGGTACTTTGGATACTGCGGGAGTCGCTAACAGAAAACAGGCTCGTTCTAAGTACGGCGCTAAGAGACCTAAGGCAGCGAAGTAAATTTAGGTTACAGGCTTTAGTACCACAAACAGAACTAATTTAGTGTTGGGATTCTTATATAGATGAGAGGTCTCCAAAGACAGAAGCTGTTGAGGAGCCGCTTTTTGAAAATGCTACAAAGTAGTTTTTCAGGGAAAACCGCACGTACACATTGAATTAGAGGACACATGTGAGTACCGTTGAATTAAAATTATTTTTAAGGAGGGAAGAACCGTGCCACGTAAAGGACATATTGCAAAAAGAGACGTATTGGCAGATCCTTTATACGATAATAAGGTGGTCACAAAACTTATCAATAACATTATGTTAGACGGTAAGAAGGGTGTAGCCCAGAAAATCGTATACGGAGCATTTGCACGAGTTGAAGAGAAAGCCGGAAAGCCGGCACTTGACGTATTTGAGGAGGCTATGAACAATATCATGCCTGTTCTTGAAGTTAAGGCTAGACGTATCGGTGGCGCTACCTATCAGGTACCTATCGAGGTGCGTCCTGACAGACGTCAGGCTCTGGGCTTACGCTGGTTGGTAATGTTTTCTCGTAAGAGAGGCGAGAAGACCATGCAGGAAAGACTCGCAAACGAGATTTTAGATGCTGCAAACAATACAGGCGCAGCAGTTAAGAGAAAAGAAGATATGCACAAGATGGCAGAAGCAAACAAGGCGTTTGCTCACTACCGTTTCTAAGGACAAAAAGATTTACTAAGTCAGCAGAAAACGCTGACTAAGAAAATCTATATTTTGTCTGGAAGAAATCAGAGATTTCTTCCGTTTTGTTGGATAAATATAAGGAGGAAAAAACCTTGGCTGGAAGAGAATATCCGTTAGAGAGAACCAGAAATATAGGTATTATGGCTCATATCGATGCCGGTAAAACGACATTGACAGAGCGTATCTTATATTATACTGGTGTAAACTACAAGATCGGTGATACTCATGAAGGTACTGCTACTATGGACTGGATGGAGCAGGAGCAGGAAAGAGGTATCACGATTACATCAGCCGCTACGACATGCCACTGGACTTTGGAAGAGAATTGCAAGCCGAAGGAAGGCGCATTAGAGCATCGTATCAATATTATTGATACTCCCGGTCACGTTGACTTTACTGTAGAAGTTGAGCGTTCACTCCGTGTACTTGATGGCGCTGTAGGCGTATTTTGTGCTAAGGGTGGTGTTGAACCGCAGTCAGAGAACGTATGGAGACAGGCTGATACCTACAATGTACCGAGAATGGCATTTATTAATAAGATGGATATCTTAGGAGCTAATTTCTACGGTGCGGTAGACCAGATTAGAAACAGATTAGGTAAAAACGCTATCATCCTCCAGCTGCCGATTGGCAAAGAGGATGATTTTAAAGGGATCATCGATTTGTTTGAGATGAAAGCCTATATCTACAATGATAATAAGGGTGAAGACATCACAATTACAGAGATTCCGGCAGATATGGCGGATGATGCCGCACTCTATCATGACGAATTGGTAGAGAAAGTCTGCGAGTTAGATGATGACCTTACAATGATGTATTTGGAGGGTGAAGAGCCTTCCGTAGAGGACATGAAGAAGGCACTGCGTAAAGGTACATGTGAATGTACGGCAGTTCCGGTATGCTGTGGTTCCGCTTACAGAAACAAGGGCGTTCAGAAGCTTCTGGATGCAATCTTGGAGTATATGCCGGCGCCTACAGACATCCCTGCGATCAAGGGTGTTGATCCTGAGGGCAATGAAGTTGAGAGACATTCATCCGATGAAGAGCCTTTCTCCGCATTGGCATTTAAGATCATGGCTGACCCGTTTGTGGGAAAACTTGCTTTCTTCCGTGTGTATTCCGGTACAATGAACTCCGGTTCTTATGTGCTGAATGCGACAAAAGATAAAAAAGAACGTGTGGGACGTATCCTGCAGATGCATGCAAACAAGAGAGCAGAGCTTGATAAAGTATATTCAGGCGATATTGCGGCAGCAGTTGGATTTAAGCTCACAACAACCGGTGATACTATCTGTGATGAGCAGCATCCGGTTATCTTAGAGTCAATGGAATTCCCTGAGCCGGTTATCGAGCTGGCAATCGAGCCGAAGACCAAGGCTGGTCAGGGCAAGATGGGTGAGGCACTGGCAAAACTTGCAGAAGAAGACCCGACTTTCCGTGCTCATACAGATCAGGAAACAGGTCAGACTATCATCGCAGGTATGGGTGAGCTGCATTTGGAGATTATCGTAGACCGTCTGCTTCGTGAATATAAAGTAGAGGCGAATGTCGGTGCTCCGCAGGTTGCTTATAAAGAGACATTTACCAAACCGATTGATCAGGAATACAAATATGCGAAACAGTCCGGTGGTCGTGGACAGTACGGTCACTGTAAAGTTAAGTTTGAGCCCATGGATCCGAACGGCGAGGAGACATTCAAATATGAATCCAGCGTAGTCGGTGGTGCGATTCCGAAGGAATATATTCCGGCAGTCGGCGAAGGTATCGAGGAGGCTTCCAAAGCAGGTATTCTGGGTGGATTCCCTGTACTTGGTGTTCATGCCAATGTATACGACGGTTCCTACCATGAAGTGGACTCTTCCGAAATGGCGTTCCACATTGCAGGCTCCATGTGTTTCAAGGAAGCTATGAAGAAGGCGAATCCTGTACTTCTTGAGCCTATCATGAAGGTTGAAGTTACAATGCCGGAAGAATATATGGGCGATGTTATCGGCGATATCAATTCCCGTCGTGGACGTATTGAGGGTATGGAAGACATCGGCGGAGGCAAGATGGTGAAAGGTTATGTACCGCTTGCTGAGATGTTCGGTTATTCCACAGACTTACGTTCTAAGACACAGGGACGCGGTAACTACTCTATGTTCTTCGAGAAATACGAACAGGTACCCAAGAGCGTGCAAGAAAAGGTGCTGGCAGCTAAAGCGAAGTAAGTTGTCAGAAAACCATTCAGAACAGGCTCGAAAATGCAATACATTTTCTCGCTGTTTTGGATTTATCCAATAGAAATATTCAGAAATAGTCCTATGCCGCAAGCGGTCAACAACTATTTCAACAATATTTCTGCTGTTCTGAATTGTTAATGCAAATAATGCTTGAAAATCTTGGCAATCTTTAATATAATCAAAGATAGCTGATTGTAGAGAAACATTTAAAATTTATCTAGTTTTATAAGGAGGACTTTAGAAATGGCTAAAGCTAAGTTTGAAAGAAACAAACCACATTGTAATATCGGTACCATTGGTCACGTTGACCATGGTAAAACAACTTTGACAGCAGCAATCACAAAAGTACTTTCCGAAAGAGTTGCTGGTAACACAGCTACTGATTTCGAGAACATTGATAAGGCTCCGGAAGAGAGAGAAAGAGGTATCACAATTTCTACAGCTCACGTTGAGTATGAGACAGACAAGAGACACTATGCTCATGTTGACTGCCCCGGACATGCTGACTACGTTAAGAACATGATCACAGGTGCTGCTCAGATGGATGGCGCTATCCTTGTTGTAGCTGCTACTGACGGTGTTATGGCTCAGACAAAAGAGCATATTCTTCTTTCCCGTCAGGTAGGTGTACCTTATATCGTAGTATTTATGAACAAATGCGATATGGTAGACGATCCTGAGCTGCTTGAGTTAGTAGAAATGGAAATTACAGAGCAGTTAGAGGAATATGAGTTCACAGATTGCCCGATTGTAAAAGGTTCTGCATTAAAGGCTCTTGAAGATCCCAGCAGCGAGTGGGGCGACAAGATTATGGAACTTATGAGCACTGTTGATGATTATATTCCGGATCCTCAGCGTGATACAGATAAGCCTTTCCTTATGCCTATCGAGGACGTATTCTCTATCACAGGTCGTGGTACCGTTGCTACAGGTAGAGTAGAGCGTGGTGTTCTTCATATGTCTGATGAAGTTGAAATCATCGGTGTTAAGGAAGAGACACAGAAGTCCGTTGTAACAGGTATCGAGATGTTCCGTAAGTTACTGGATGAGGCACAGGCTGGTGATAACATCGGTGTTCTGCTTCGTGGTATCCAGAGAACAGATATCGAAAGAGGACAGGTTCTTGCAAAACCCGGCACAGTAACATGCCACAAGAAATTTACAGCTCAGGTTTACGTTTTGACGAAAGACGAGGGTGGTCGTCATACTCCTTTCTTCAATAACTACAGACCTCAGTTCTACTTCAGAACAACAGATATCACAGGTGTATGTAACTTGCCTGATGGTACAGAAATGTGCATGCCCGGTGATAACGTTGAGATGTCTATCGAACTGATTCACCCGATTGCTATGGAGCAGGGTCTTACGTTTGCTATCCGTGAGGGTGGACGTACAGTAGGTTCTGGTCGTGTGGCTACGATTATTGAGTAATCAGTAAGAAGCTAGATTTTATGGGGCTTTCCGAGGAATCGGGAAGCCCTTTTTGAAACTTTGCAACAGTGAAAAAGTTGTAAGTGGTGCCAAAACGGTGCCGAAAAATAGAACTCCGATGAAATTTTGCACCATTTTTCATCGGAGTTTCCTTTTACCAACCTTTTATTTGCTTTACCTGTTCTGCCCGCTCTTTGTCTTTGTGGTACTGCAACTTGAACTGTATCGTTTCCACTACTTCCTTTCTTGCTTCATCGTCTAGCTGATAAAATGAAGTCAACAGGTTATCCACATCGGGCATACTGTTTTTCCCAAACAGGTACATAAGCGGATATAGGGAATTTTTTAGATATACCTTTACCCGGTTTCCGTCAAGAGCACCATTCAGTCCATCGGGGAGCGTGGGATATATTTCTTCTTCAGTAATTGCACCGGAGAATGGACTGGCGGCGCATATCTCATTCACATCAATTTCTAATTCGTTTGCCAACCGCAAGGCAAAGTCAAATCGGATATTGGAATCCTTTTGTATAATAGAATATAGTGTTGTAGCACTAATTCCCGTAGCCTTTGCAATCTGACGGACATTTGTATTCTTACTATCAAGTATTTCTTTCAGCTTCTTTCCATCGCCCATAGTGACCTCCTATTTTCATATGTTGAATAATTACGAAAAGCATAAATCCTATTTATTATCATACCACATATACGAAAAACATAAAAGTGAAAAATAGAAAAAATGTAAATACGAAATTCGTAAAAATATTTTTACGAAGTATTGACAATACTTAAATATGGTGCTACTATGAATATACGAAATTCGTACAACAATAAAATACAAATGGTGTAATGAATTTCTAAAAGGGGAAAGGAGGACAAACGTGTGGCAAACTACCGTTATATGATGAGTGCGGAAGATATAGCCAAAGAGTTAAATTGTTCAAAATCTTATGCCTACAAGATTGTAAAGGAACTGAACAGAGAACTTGCAGGACAGGGGTATATTACAATGGCAGGACGTATTCCAAGGGCGTTTTGGGCGAAGAAAATGTACGGTTATGAGTTATCAATGAGCTAAGGAGGGAGAGTGGCAGTATGGCTTATAAGGAGAAAGACACGAAAAAGTGGTCGGCGCAATGGTTTGAAACAACGGCGAAAGGAGAGAAGAAAAAGCGTAGAAAGAGAGGATTTGAAACAAAAAGAGAAGCGTTAGAGTATGAGCGGCAAAAGAAGTTAAATAGTAGCCGAAGCATGGATATGAAATTGAGTGAATTTATGGAGGTCTATTTCGAGGATAAACAGAATGAATTGAAAGAACGTACCATGAAGAATAAACGGTATATGATGGAGCAGCACATTATTCCATATTTTGGCGAACAGATGTTGAGTGAGATTACCGCTTCACAAATCATACAGTGGCAAAATGAAATGCAGACAAAGGGATTTTCGGAAAGCTATTTACGAATGATACAAAATCAGTTGACCAGCTTGTTTACTCATGCGTCACGCATTTATGATTTGCATACAAATCCATGTAAAAAAGTGAAGCGTATGGGAAATTCTGATTCAAGGAGTTTGGATTTTTGGACAACAGAAGAATATCAGAGATTTATTCAGACGATAGAACCGGGAACACGATACTATTTAATCTTTGAAATCCTCTTTTGGACGGGCTGTAGGATTGGCGAATTATTAGCTTTAACAAAGAGCGATAATAGTTTTGAAAATAGCCAAATCAGCATTACCAAAACTTATTATCGCACTGGCAGACAGGACGTTATTACAGAACCAAAAACAAAGCAGTCGGTAAGAACCGTTGAAATCCCGGAGTTTTTGAAAAAGGAAATTAAAGATTTTGTTGACGGTCACTATGGTATGCCGGACGATGAAAGGCTTTTCCCAATCGTGCAGGAAGCGGTACAGCATAAGATGAAACGTCAAATTGTGAAAGCCGGAGTAAAAAATATCCGGGTACATGACCTTAGACATTCCCATGTGGCGTATTTAATCAATAAGGGAATAGAACCGCTGTTGATAAAAGAGAGGGTAGGGCACAAAGATATTCGTATTACATTGAATACCTACGGACACTTATATCCTAATCAGCAACGGAGAGTGGCAGACTTACTTGACAATGAAAAAGGAAATAGCCCCGACAGCGGCAACTGTTAGGGCTGTGATAACTGGAAAACCTCTGTTATCAACCTCACAATATCAGTATAGCAGAGGTTTCTTCCAGTGACAACGATTTTTCAGAAATGGAGGACTTATGGAAGAAACAAAAACAGAATTACAGTTGATTAAATTGTCGGAGATACAGTCGCAGGAAGTTTCTTGGCTGTGGTTTCCGTTTATCCCTTATAGCAAGCTGACAATCATTCAAGGCGATCCGGGAGACGGAAAGACAACATTTATACTGAATATAGCGGCGAAGCTGTCAAAGGGAGAGGGTTTAGACGGTGGAATGGAACTTACAGAGCCTTTGAATGTAATCTATCAGAGTGCGGAGGACGGTCTTGCCGATACGGTCAAGCCCCGGTTAGAACAGGCAAAGGCAGACTGTGAGAAAATCTCGGTCATTGATGAAAAAGTAAAATCACTTTCCATGATAGATGAACGCTTGGAAGAAGCTGTTATAAAGACAGGTGCAAAGCTGTTGATTTTAGACCCGATACAAGCCTACTTGGGCGGCGGTATGGATATGAACCGGGCAAACGAAGCAAGGGATATGACAAAGAGATTGGCAGCACTGGCAGAGAAATATCAGTGTGCGATTGTCCTTGTCGGGCATATGAACAAATCGGCAGGAAATAAGGCGGCATACCGGGGCATGGGTTCGATTGATTTTTTTGCGGTTGCAAGAAGTGTCTTATTGGTCGGCAGAGTAGAGGGAGAAGAAAATACAAGGGCTGTGGTGCAGATTAAAAATAACCTTGCGGCGTTCGGACACCCGAAAGCATTTGCATTATCGGAGAACGGTTTTGAATGGCTTGGGAATTATGAGATTACCGCTGATGAAGTCTTAGGCGGTATTGCTCCCAAAGCAAATAAAATGGAACAAGCGAAACGGTTACTCCGGGAACTGGCAGAAGCAAACAATGCCATGCAGAGCAATGAAATTTTCGGTCTTGCGGACGAACAGGGCATATCGAAACGGACACTGGAAAATGCAAAGAAAGAATTAGGTGTCCGGGCAAAGCGGATAAACAATACATGGTATTGGGAACTGGATAAAATCAAACAGTGACGGACAGGCAAGGTAACAGCGCAACAATGCAGAGTATTAGAATTTTGCGGTCTTGGAATTGTGTTCTTGAAGATTGCAAGGTTGCAAAAAATATAGACATTGCAATGTTGCGCTGTTGGGAGAGAGCCGGAAAGCGGCGGAAGAAAGGCGGCGAAAAGCCGCCCCGTCCGCTAGGACGGAAAAGCCCCCGGCAGGGCGCAAAGGCACTTTTGATAAAGCGGAGCGTGTCGAAAGTGCTTTTGCGTTACTTTCGGTTACTTTCGGGAAAGTAACAAAGCCGAAGCGAAGAAACTTCGCTTTGCGCCTTAGTCGGCGCAGTAAGAATAGTGGCACAAATATATAGAATGTGGAGGATATGCCTATTGGAAAGAACGATTAGCGGTATGATGGGGAAAGGTTCGGTCAATCACAATACAAGAGCCTTTACGGCTAAAAATGTAGATAAGGAACGAAGCCGGGATAACGTGGAATTTTGCCATTCGGATATAAAAGAAGTTTACCGCAATCTTTTTGATGAAGCACTGGAACGCTACAACGCAAAGCAGAAACGGAGTGACCGAAAGATAGATGATTATTACGAAAAGATACGCCGGGGCAAACAGGAGAAATTATTTTATGAAGTTATCTTCCAAATCGGCAACAAGGACGATATGAATGTGCAGAGCAATGAGGGGCGGTTGGCGAAAGAGATTTTATGTGAGTTTATGGAGCAGTTTCAGAAAAGAAATCCGAACCTATATGTATTTTCAAGCCACTTGCACATGGACGAGCAGACACCACATATCCATATTGATTTTGTTCCCTTTATCCGTAACAGTAAGCGTGGGCTTGATACAAGAGTATCGTTAAAAGGCGCACTGTCGGAACAGGGCTTCAAAGGCGGTACAAGGGGAATGACGGAATGGAATGAATGGATTGAAGCGGAGAAGCAGGAGCTTTCAAAAGTCATGGGGCGGCATGGCGTACAGTGGAAACAGTTAGGAACGCATAACAGGCATTTGTCTGTACTTGATTTTGAAAAGCAGGAGCGGCAGAAAGAAGTTGCAGAACTGGAACAGACGATTTCCGGCAGTAAGGAAGAATTATCTTCTATTCTTCATCAGCAGATAGCGGCAGGGCAGAAAATGGAGCAGATACGGAAAGAGGGCGAAGCGATCCGGCAGGAAGTATCAGAACTTTCCGCTACAAATCTTCTTTTGAAAGAGCAGACGGAAGAACTGACAGAGGATAAAGAAAAGTTGCTGTCTGAAAATGAAAAGTTGGAGAAACAGCAGAAAAAGTTACAGCAGGAGATTAACAAAATGGTACAGTCTAAGGAAGTCATGGAGCGCAATATACACGCCTACGATGAAGATGTGATATGGCAATTGGCAGAGCCGGGGGCGTTGATGAGTGCAAAGACTTATCGAGATAAAAAGGCACTTCCGCTTGTGGAGAAATTGAAAGAGGTTGTAAAAAATCTGACTATCAAATGCGTACAGCTTACGGAGCAAAGAAAGAAGCTGACCGCCAAAGTGGACGGGCAACAGAAACAGATTAGCCGTTTGACGGATAAGGTTATGGAACAGAGCGGCACCATAGACCGATTGCAGGATAAAGTTTCTGATTTAGGGCGTTTGGAGCGTCATTTCGGTAGGGAACAGGTGCAGTCAATAGTAGAACGGTCAAAGGTATTAGAACAGGCAGAAAGGGCAAGTAAACGCTCGAAACGTGCTTGTGAAATGAGCCGATAGGAAAGTGAGGATTGATTTGATATGACAGATATGGAGAAGAAAGTCATGGTGCGGCTGTGTGCTAAAATTGTGGCAGAAACAGACCTATACGAAATGGACAAGGAAGTGCAAAATCTGATAGATTGGGTATGCTTGTCGGAGCAGATAAAAGAAAACAATAATACAATTCGTAATTTGACCGGGGAATATAAAAAGATAGAGCCGGATTGCCGAGAGAGAGTGCGGGCGCAGTTGGAGCGCATGAAAGAACTCTGCAAAGAGCGTAATAGCCTTTATGAAAAACAGAACGATTTGAAAGGGCAAAAACAACAGATTGAGAGGGCATTGGAGCGATAAAGGATTGCCGGAGAATGACAGTTATAGAAAGTCATTCCCCGGCGTATATTACGTCAAATTTATAGCCGACATTGATATTTTCCGCTATTCATGTACCGATCCAGTTATTTAGGCTTTTCGGCGTTAAGAATAACGAGTTTGTTTTGAAAACATTCAACGGAGATATAAGAGCCGATAGGAAAGCCGAAATCCTCTACCCATTTTCCTTGTAAAGAAATTTTAGGTATAGAGGTCTGATAGCCCGAAGCTTCTTGTACTTTCAAATTTCGGGTTGGGGTAGATTGCGTTTTATATGAGCTTGTACTCAGATTGAAGTGTTGCAGAATAGTAAATATTCTAGCAAGCATGGTATCATGCCCCAATCTACAAGGCTCGGTAAAATCAATATGACCTTGCCAGTTACCTATCTTTTGTAATTCATATAAAAGCAACGGTTTGTTATATGAAACAAATTCTGCTAACATACAAAGATTATTTAGCTGATAGAGAGAATCCACAATAGAATAAAACTCTCGGTCATTTAAACTTTTCTTAGAATAAAAATTCTGAAAGTCTGTGTCGCTTGACATCATAAGAAAGCGAAAATTTTCAATAAAGCTACGTTGCTTGTCTTTAGATTCCAGTTTTTCATATTCCCGCGTTATGTAGTGGGAAAGGTTTTTCTCGATTTCTAACATAAGAGCCACCGCCTTTGTATAATATAGTTGGATTTTATAAAAATTTTATAATTAGGCACCACCTCACTATAAACACAAACATAAATTGGTTATCACATCTATATTTGTGATTATACATAATTAAATGTGAAAAGTCAATGCAGAATAGTAAGAAATAAATTACAAAACACATGATACTTTGATTTTTCACATTTATTCATGTATAATCTTTGTAAAAGTATAACGAGGTGATTATATGGCTATGGCTTCTAAAATCCGTATTCTTCTGATTGAAAGAAACATGAAGATTAAGGACTTGGCGCAAATGCTTGGATATAGTGGAAATAATTTGAGCAATAAATTGAGAGATGATAACTTTTCAGAAAAGGAATTGAGAAAGATAGCGGAGTTGTTGGACTGCGATTTTGACGCTACGTTTACTTTGAGAGATACGGGGAAGATTATATAAATATAAGCTAATAGTATTATTGAACATTGAAAAAGATTATTGTGTAAAAATTTAATGGAGGTAAAATCAATGGAGATTTCAGAATTGTACGAAAAGTATAAAGAATTAGAGGAAAGGATTGCACAATTAGAATTTAGGGAGGAATTTCTACGATATGAAAACAGTATAAATGGCATTATTTTAGATTATAATCTAACGCGTGATGAATACAATAAAGTAATGGACATAATGGATGAGATGAGGAATCAGATTGATAGTCATAAAGAAGTTTCAAATACGGATTTTGAGAATAAAATTATAGGGATTTTTGGAGGAGACATTGCAGCAGCTAAAAGAAGTGTTCCGATAGAATATCATTTTTGTGAGTATGTTGCTAAAGCGTTTATGGAAGACGGAAGATGGGAAGAAGTTTTTCCGGCACTTTACGGTCATATGAATAAATACCAATATTTAAAGGATAAAGACAATGAATAGTGAGATTATTAATTTATTGTTTACTGGTATTTCTGCAATAGGTGCTTTGCTGAGCGGATTGGCTGCGTTTAAGGCTAAAGGCACTAAAAAAGAAATGGAAAAAACAATAGGTAAACTTAAAAATCATATTAAAAGTGTAAATGACTTGGTTTTTTTGGAACCGCAATTAGGACAGATTTCAAGCATGGCACAAAAGTTTAGAGGAATTTCAAGTGGAGTATTGCCAAGCGCACGTGGTAGTAAGACAGAACGGGATTATTATATTGATTTGAAATCCGACACATCAAAAATATTGGAAAATATTCCGAGCGAGTATGAAACTATTAGGTCATTGTTAAATGATATAATTGATGCATTTTCTTCATGTATAAATGATAATAAGAAATTTAGTGAATTGGATAGACATAATTTGTATAGCTATAAATATGTAGAAAAGAAATATCAAGATATATTAGCAGAGTTAAATAGAATTATACGCGATATAAAATATATGAATGTTAGCTGATATTTTTTGCTTAAGGTTTAGTGGTGTTAAATAGAAAGAGTATTTCCTTGATGATATATAATACATGGTGCTAGCACCATGTAATTAAGGTAGATAAAGAGAAAATCATTTTGGTGCCAAAACGGTGCCAAGAAATCATGCAAATAAAAATACGCCACACAAAAACAACGATTTTACGCTGTTTTCCGCAATAACAAGTATAGAAAATATCACAAAAAACGCTATTCAAATACCGTGAGGATTTGCGGAAAAAGACCGGTATTCCATTTATGAGTTATCATATGAATTTGGATACATTAAAGCAATATAGGCAATATGGAAAGTGTCTGACTGAGACAGATCGAAAGAGATTGGAGAAAATAGGAGAAGAGAAGGAATTTTGCGAGGTAATTGGATTTATGCTGAAGGAAAACATAAAGCTGGAGCAGGAATGCATTATTTAGGGTGGTTATAACCTATGAGAATAGGACTGTACAAGGTTTGTTTATATGTTGTAATAACACGTAGAATTTTGTGGAAGAATATAATTGACATAGTTTTCGTCAGAGAATATAATAAACTTAACAGAATAGAATATACTAATCTAAATTATTAAGAAAGGAGAAAAGACGATGCTATACAATTATATTAAAGAACATTACAAAGAAGCAGAGCCGATTTTCTTTTCAGATTTGGAGAGAGAGGATATTACGAAGTCTGCTTTAAATCAGCAGTTGAAGAAACTCTGTGAAAAGGGTTTATTGCATAAATATGATACCGGGGTATATTTTATTCCCAAGAAGACACTACTAAATTCGACCATTGGTCCTAATGCAGATATGGTGGCGAGATATCGTTTTATCTCTAAAGGGGATAATATCGATGGTTTCTACGGGGGTAATTCATTTGCTAACCAGATAGGGATTACTACACAGGTTCCACGAGTGGTTGAGATTGTAAGTAATAATACCAACTCATCAGACAGAGAGGTTCGGATTGGTAACAGAAGATTTTATGTGAGAAAACCAATCGTACAAATAACAAAAGAGAATGTGTATGTGTTACAGATGTTGGAGCTGTTGAAAAATCTTGATGCGTATTTAGATTATTCCTATGTGGAGGCACGGGAGAAATTCGCAGAATATATATCCATTCATGGAATCACAAGAAGTGATGTGGATTTGTATATCAGAAAGTATCCGATGTCTACATTTAAATACTATTATGAATTGGAGTTAGATCATGTACTTGCATAAAGAAAATAGAGAATTATTTCGCGATGCAATCTTGCTGGCTTCACAGAAATTGGAAGTTAGTGAAGATATCGTGGAGAAAGATTATTATGTCACTTTGATTTTGAAGAAGCTTTCTACGATTGAATATCCGGTTGTGTTTAAGGGAGGTACATCTCTTTCCAAGGCCTTTCATGTAATTGACCGATTCTCTGAGGATATCGACATTACATTTACAGAGTATCTGGGCGAAGCTAGAAGAAAGAAACTGAAATATAACATATTGAAGCCGATTGCGGATGAGTTAGGGCTTGTGATTCGTAATTTCGACTCTATTGAAAGTGATAAAAATCTGAATCATTATGATTTTTATTATGAGTCAGTGGTAGGAAATAGAGTTATCAATGCAATTCCGTCTTATGTCAAGTTGGAAACATCCTTGATGTCCTATGCATTTCCTACAGAAGAAAAGGAGCTGGGAAATTATATATTGGATGCCCTTGGAACTGAAGAAGAGGAGCTTATTACAACATATGATTTGAGGACATTCACTATGCGTGTTCAGTCATTGAACCGTACCCTCATTGATAAAGTTTTTGCTGTATGCGATTACTACCTGCAGGGCAAGGCTCACAGAAATGCAAGACATTTGTATGATATTTATAAGCTGGCAGAGCATGTGGAGATTGACGATGATTTCTTGAAGCTTGTAAAAGAAGTACGTGCACACAGAATTGATATGGGAAGTGAAATTGCACCGGCAGCGCCTCTGGATGTTGATATTTTAGAGTTAGTCCGGAAAGTTTGTGATGAAGATTTTTACAAGGAAGATTATCGGGAGAGCACACTCAAATTGATTTCGGATTCTTTGGAGTATGAGATGCTGGAGAAGCATTATGGTGAATTGGCGGAGAAAGTATTTGAGTAAATGTACACATAGAGATGTCCCGTGTGTATATTTACTATGAGTATCAAACTCGTATCACGGCATACTTAATTCGTATCACCACACCAAAAATCATATAAATTTGCCGTTTACATTCATTTTCACCCATGCTATATTATTGCTTAGGTGGACGGAAAAAAGCGGATTATCGTGATACGAATCTGCAACATTTCCCCCGGAAAAAGCAAAAATAATAGGTAAAATACCCATAAAATGAGTCACAAAACGGCAAAAACCGTAACAAATAAGTTTCTAAACACAACCAAATCAGACCGTGAGGGTGGACGTACAGTAGGTTCAGGTCGTGTGGCTACAATTATTGAGTAAATAGAATTCTGACGAATTCATTAGTAAAAAGCTAGATTTTATGGGGCTTTCCGAGGAATCGGGAAGCCCTTTTTAATATTTCCAACAGACAAATGCGGATTTCTATGTAAACAAAGGATCACAGTCCCTCTGCTGAAGGACTAACCGTCTACCGTTTTTTGCAGTACCAATGAAAAGATTATAACAATTTGAGGGTATATTTCAAAACTGTAAAAGTCAGACAGTTGGAGCGCATGAAAGAACTCTGTAAAGAGAGCAGTAGCCTTTATGAAAAACAGAGCGATTTGAAAGGGCATAAAGAGAAAATTGAGAGAATGTTAAAATGATAAGAAATATACAACATGGTGGCTGCTATGCCTTATATCTCATATTAGTAAATAGAATTCAAAAGTGTTATAATTGAAGAACCATCTGTAGGAGGATTATCCAAATGAGTTCTTTATTACAATCAACAAGAAACACGCGTGCACTACCGACAGGTACAATGCGATACATTAGAAGTGATGCTCCAGAGAATTTGACTGATAAGGAGGTTCAATGGTTGCTGGATAACAATATAATTACGATTGTAGATTTGCGATCAGATGAAGAGATTGCCAAAAAACCATGTTTCCTTCAGAAGAAAGCCGGATTTCGGTATTTTCATCTTCCAGTTACAGGTGGCGGTGATACGCCAAAGTCACGTGAACATTTGTATACTGTATATCAACAGATGGTAGATGAGAAGATGGAGAAGATTATTGATATAATCATGAATGCAGAATCCAATGTGATGTATTTTTGTACGGCAGGTAAAGACCGTACGGGTGTAGTATCGGCGATAATTTTAAAACGACTTGGATTTAGCGATGAAGCAATCATTGAAGATTATATGAAATCTAAAGATAATTTAATGGATATGCTTATGGCATATGTGAGTGTTCATTCTGAAGTAGATATAGAAATTATTATTCCGCATAGGGAAAATATGGAACAGTTACTGAAGCATATATAAATTGGAGTTGGAGGAGTGTGGTTATGTATATAAAAAGCAGCAAAATTTATTATAACAGAATTAACTATGGATATGTGTAGTGAATATCAGAAAAACTCTGTAGATGCTGATCATAGACGTTTCGTGCCGGATGAAGTATGTGAAACGGTGGAAGATGTTAAGAGAACTTTAAAATGGCTAAATGAATCATATTCTACCTCAAATGGACCATTTGTATATCCAATTCTTACGAATGAAAACATAAATATTGGATACGTTCAAGCATGTCCATTGGGAGAAGAATTTGAGATTGGATATCATATAGCAAAAAATTATACGGGCAATGGATTTGCTACAGAAGCTGTAAAGGTGTTTTTACCAGTGATAATGGATATGCTTCAAATTGATAAAATATACGGCATAGTTTTATTTAAAAATTATCTTAACCATAACTTAACCAAAAATGGTTAAGTTATAATCAAAAAGTTTGAATGCGCCATAAATGTGTTAGATTGCATTTAGAATACATTTCTAAAGAAGTTACATAAAACAGAAACAGTTGAAAAAGTGAAACGGTGTTTAGCTTTTTAGAAAAATGCTTCTGCATATGCAGATAGAATTTCCCAGATACTGTTTGAGAAATTGAGTAAAGAGCAACCATCTTTTTGCAAGCATACTGTAAGTTTATAAGGAGTTCCTGATGAGCAACATTGAAGAGCTGGAAAAAAGAATACAATTTCTGGAAAAGGAAAATCAATATCTGAAAAAGTTGCTGGCAGGCGCAGGGATTTCTTATTCTGAAAAAGAGACAGATGGTGGTACTAATGAATATGATTCGGATCAGGGCTCAAGGATTATACCAAGAAACATTACAGAAACAGATGCAAAAGTGTTCTTCAGCATGTTTTGGGGGCGCACGGATGTATACGGCAAACGTACCATAAAGAAATCGACCAAGGAAGTCAATTATTATACTCAGTGTTACAATTTTTGGAAAAGCAGCTGTCCAAGAGTTGCCGGAAGCAAGATAAAATGTCAGGATTGCCAGAAACAAGCATATAAGGAGTTAAAGAAAGAGCAGATTATAGACCATTTGAGGGGAAATTCGGAGGATGCCACAGATGTTATAGGTGTTTTTCCACTTTTGACAGATGATACCTGCAGATTTATTGTCTTTGATTTTGATAATCATGAAAAAGATGCGGAAAAAAATGATTTTGCCAATACTGACGATCTGTGGAAAGATGAAGTAGACAGCTTAAGAAGAATATGTGATATATATGGAATAGATGCGCTGGTAGAGCGTTCACGTTCAGGGAGAGGCGCACATCTTTGGATATTCTTTCAAAAACCAATAGAAGCTGAATTGGCAAGAAAGTTCGGCAATGTGCTGTTAAACAAAGGGGCTGAATCTGTAAATTTAAAGTCGTTTAGGTTTTATGACCGCATGCTGCCAATGCAGAACCACCTTCCGGCAGGCGGTTTGGGCAATCTGATTGTGCTGCCTTTGCAGGGACAGGCGTTAAAAGAGGGGAACAGTGCATTTATAGATGAACACTGGAATGCATATCCCGACCAGTGGGAAGTGCTGTTAAACAAGAAAAAACTTTCAAAAGAGTTTATTGAGGATAAGATACAAGAGTGGACAGAGGAAAATTCTTACACTGTTGCAGATATCATTGCCGTAAACGGCAATGATATTTTTGAAAATAATAGTGAAAAACCGTGGAACAGAACAAAGCGTTTTCTAAAGGGAGATGTTGATGGGACATTGCATATTACATTGTCAAATGGTGTGTATGTGAATACGGTAAATTTACAGCCAAGAATACAGAATCAAATCAGGAGGATGGCTGCGTTTTCCAATCCTGTCTTTTATAAAAACCAGGCTATGGGGTTGTCTAATTTTGAAAATTACAGATATATTTATCTTGGAAGTGATGAAGGTGGATTCATCAAAGTCCCGAGAGGCATATTGGAGAATATAACCGAGGCGTGCGAAAAAGCCGGTATTGAATATGAAATAGAAGATAAACGGAGTGAGGGGCAGCCGATTCATGTGGAGTTTATTGGAGAACTGAAAGAGTCACAGATACTGGCTGTTGACAAGCTTCTTCAAAATGATAACGGAATTTTGAATGCAGCCACAGCATTTGGAAAGACGGTAGTGTGCTGTAATGTGATAGCGAAAAGGCAGGTAAGTACACTGATTCTTCTCCAGTCATCAGCATTGATGGAACAATGGCAAGAGGCGCTTACAAAGTTGTTACATATTGATGAGGAACTGCCTGAGTACGAGACCCCCACGGGTCGTAAGAAGAGACGAAAAAGTGTTGTTGGGAAATTACAGGGGGCGCATGATTCCACTACAGGGATTATTGACATTGCGATGGTCGGTTCGGTCTGTAAGAATGGTGAATATCATAGGCGGTTAAAGGAGTACGGACTCATACTGGTAGATGAGTGCCACCATGCCGCTTCCGATACCATAGTGGATATTTTGCAGGAAGCAAATGCGAAATATGTATATGGAGTAACGGCTACACCCTTTAGGGGAGATGGACTTGAAAAAATAAATTATATGCTTCTTGGCCCCATTCGTTACAAATACACCTCAAAGGACAGGGCAAAAGAGCAGGGGATAGAGCACCTTGTTTATCCACGGTTTACAAGAGCGGTCGCTTCAAGATTTTCACAGGATAAAATGCATCCAAATGAGGCATATGAAATTATTCGCAATAATGAAGACAGAGATGAATTGATCATAAGGGATGTAAAACAATGTGTGGAGGATGGAAGAACGCCGGTGGTGCTTTCTAAATATGTGGAGCATTCACAGCGGTTGTATCAGCGTTTGATCAATTACGCTGACAAAGTCTTTTTATTGTCTGGCAGAAATTCAAAGAAAGAGCATAAAGAAATTTTAAAACAGATGAGTCAGGTTACGCCGGGGGAAAGTATGATTCTTGTTGCAACAGGAAAGCTGATCGGGGAAGGATTTGATTATCCGAGGCTGGATACGTTGATTATGGCAACTCCGGTGGCATGGAAGGGAGTAGTGGAGCAGTATGCTGGACGTTTAAACAGGGATTATGATGGAAAGAAAAACGTGATTATATATGATTACGTGGACAGCCATATATCCATGTTTGACAGGATGTACCATAAGAGGCTTAAGGCATACAAACAGATTGGATATGATATTTTTTCAGGAACAGGCACGCAGAAACAAACTGCGAACGCCATTTTTGATATAGATAATTATGCAGACGTGTATCGGAATGATTTGCTTACCGCAGAGAAAGAAATTATCATTTCCAGTCCGGCAATCAGTGGTAAGAAAGCGTATGAGATGATTCATTTACTTAGAGAAAAGCAGGAGGCGGGAATTAAAATAGTCATTGTCACATGGAAGCCGGACTGCTATGGGTATGGGGACAGTGCATACTGGCAGGAATTGCAGGAACAGATGCGAAAAGCAGGATTCGAAATGAATCTCGTGGAAGACTATTGCGAACATTATTGCATTATAGACCATCAGGTAGTCTGGTACGGAAGTATGAATTTTCTCGGAAAAGAAGATGCAGAAGATAATCTGATGCGTATTGCAGACGGGAAGATTGCAAATGAACTGCTTGAAATGACATTTGGAAATGAAAAATATCAGGGTGAGACGATGTAAAGAAGCAGCTGCAAAACGAATGAAGATGTAGAAGAATAGGTATATGGAAGTTATTGATTGAGTCTTTATTCGAATGAAAATGATTAAAAAGCGTAAATAAATTGAATTACACTCGAAAGGAAAAAATGGAGATAATTTTATGATTCCAATAAAAATAGAAACCCTGTTAGAAGGGCGAAAAGTAGAACAGAACCGGATAGAATATTAAGGAAGGCTTTAATACGTCAGAAATTGTGCATACCATATGCGGTTATGCGAACGATATTGCAGGGGTGGACGGCGGATATCTTGTGATTGGTGTAAAAACAGAAAACGGGATTCCGATTTTGCCGCCAGTAGGTGTACCAGACGAATTACTTGATGACATTCAATTAAAAATATTTCAATACTGCAACAAAATTGAACCCCGCTATATTCCAAAGATTGAGATTGTGGAATATCAAGGGATAAACTTGGTGTATCTGAAATGTGCAGCGGGTGATGCGGGACCATATCAGGCACCTGTAGATGTTTATTCTAAAAAGGAAGCAGGGAAAGGGCAAGACCGCACAATGAAATATTGAATTCGCCCGGCATCACTTACGGTAGATGCCAAACAGAGCGAGATGGCGGAACTTTTTGAGAAATTTGCTGCCATACCGTTTGTTGACCGTATCAATAATCGGGCATCTATGGAGCACATACGCAGGGGATATCTTGAGGATTTTATCAGAGAAAGTAATAGTTCACTGATAGAGGAACTTAATGTACGTTCTTTGGAGGATTTATTGGTATCCGAGGAAGTGGCGGAGGAAAAAGTCGAGGGAATGGCAATCAAAAATATTGGACTGCTTATATTTTGGGAAAGACCGGACAAGTTGATTGCAGGAAATAAGATTGAACTGGTGCGTTTTCATGATAAGGAAGCGCTTGTAAATGCGGTTTTACACAAAAATTACAAAGAGGATGTGCCGGTAGAGATTCGGATTTATTTGGATTAGATTCAGATTATCAATTTTCCGGGACCGGATCATTATATTGATATGGAAAAGTTTGCGGCGGGGAAAGTTCGGGCAAGAAGATATAGAAATCCCAAGATTGGAGAGTTTTTCAAGGAAATTGATCTGTCTGAGAAAAAATCAACAGGCATATCAAAAATTTTGCGTGAACTGAAAAGAAATGGTTCGCCTATGCCGGAGTTTGAAACAGATGCGGACAGAACTTATATGATTACTACAATAAGGATTCACGAAGGGTTTGAGACCGAGAATGAAAACTTCGCTCAAAAAATGAGCGAAGTTTTGAAGCAAAAAGATTATGATAAAGTAAGAACAATTGTTAATTTTATGGAAGAACATGGAGAAATCACTCCTAGAGAGGCTGAAACTATTACCGGAAAGTCTGCTGCGACAGTACGAAGATATTTTAAAATACTTGTAGATACAAGATATATAGTAGCAGAGGGGAGTACCAACAATATAGTTTATCGTATTGTTACGAATTTGTCAGAAGATGATTAAAATAGTTTTTCAAAAAATGGTTTTATATCCGTTACGGTAATCATCGCTGTCCGAGCGTTCTGATTTGGAATATCCCAGATGTTCATTCATTTCTGTTTCCATCATTTTTTTGATGGTGCTGCCTAAAAGGTCTTTGAGCACTTCCTGAATATCTCCAGCAGTTTCAATGTCGTACTCCTGTAGCAAACCTTGAATGATGTTGCGTTTCCCCTCAGTCATGGGTTTTACGTTGTAAATTTTTTCTGCTTGCTATAATAATAGGTCTCCTATGATTTAGATATTATCATAGAAGACCTTATAAATCATTATTTACAGAAATTTTTCATAGACCCCAATAAAAGGCGTATAGGCACATCGAGCAATGGCGCAGCCCGCTGCTGTCATTTACAATTTGGCACAGGATGCGAAACCCTAATTTACTTCTACACTTACAGGCATAAATACAACACAAGGCGTTGTACCGCCATTTACATTATTAAAGCTGCTATTTGAAAGAGGAACACCAACAATTTTCAGTTTTGTTCCTTCATATACTTCTGGAAGGCTATCCGGGTAAAGCATATAATATACTCTGGAACTATCATTTATTTCGTAGCAGATCATTTCTGTAATATATCCGCTTTTCGTATATTCCACATCGCTTTCCCATATCTGGCTAACACATAATTTTCCTGCTTCCATAAGAACAGTATTATAGTTTCCATTCTTTTTGATATATTTCTCATAGGTCAATTCATGGTCAATTAAGTCCTCGAGTTCTTCCAGCCTTCCATTCAAAATGCTGTCTTCGTATATATCGAGAAACTCTTTTTTGTCTTGTGTGATGCGGAAATGTACATCATTAGTCTCCGACACATCAGAACAAAACATCATCAGTTCTCCCAGAGACGGCATGAATTTTCCATCTACAAAATTACCGTACCTGTCAACAAGTCCATATTCATTTTCTTCATATATCTGTTCGCCATACCCATTCCAGCAGCCGTCTGTCCATTCCCCTGAATAAGTATACGGAACCATATCACTTGTGACAGCCTCAAATGTCCCTTTCCCGTTGGGGATTCCGTTTTCTGTCATTCCGTCATATGTTCCGGTCCGGTCGTCACCGTCGTAAAAGACAACGCGCAGATTGTTGCATTTCAATTCACCGGGTCCTGCTATTTTTCCATCTTTCCAGCCACCGTCATATTGTACAGAAATTCCGTCTTCGTCATGGTATTCAAATGCACCTGAATCATCTGGGTTCCCATCCAAAGCGTGTCCTGTATAAACGCCATGATATGTGGTATCCATCAGTTCCGCCTCAAAAGGAAAATTGTCAAATTTTCCACTCCCGGAAATCGCACCACTGATGAAATCCCCCTCATAATACCAGTTTTGTTTTTCCGTACTGCACGTAAACTTTCCCTGACCGTCAGGCAGCCCTTCCAGAACCGTACCGGAATAGGTTCCCTGATATGTCATTTCCTGCCACGTTATATGACAGGGACCATTGTTTATCGTACCTGTGCCGGTGATTTTTCCACTGTCAAATTCTCCTTCATAGCTCCATTCTTCATTTTCCCCGAGGGCAATGAATATACCCTCGCCCATTGGCTGATTATCTTCCAGAACACCGGTAAAACTGCCGGAAATTTGCTCTTCCGCCAGACTAATCGTTACGGCATGGTTCTCAACATTTTGTGTACAGCCTGTAAATGCACATCCGGAAATGGCTGATATCAATAAGATTCCAATTTTTTTA
This sequence comes from uncultured Lachnospiraceae bacterium, assembly GCA_947176505.1. Taxonomy (GTDB): domain Bacteria; phylum Bacillota; class Clostridia; order Lachnospirales; family Lachnospiraceae; genus UBA3282. Next base: position 38,979 of record CAMWQW010000020.1, read on the forward strand.
TTCATATCCTTTGTACCTTTCACAATTTCGAATTTGTATTGCATACGCATATTATACAGCAGATATTGGTTGTTCACAAATTTATTTTACATCAAACAGCCTGCAGGCTATTAAAACATCTCTGTCACCGAAGGGTTTCAACCTCTCGGTACCTTTACTCCTTCGTTCTACCCCCTTAGTAACTAGCTTTTTCATAAACTGTTTGATACTATCTTTTTAGTCCATGCCATACTATCTTTTGTGAAAAAAAGCATTAGCCACAATTGATAATATCACATCAAGTGTAATAGTGATTTGAACGGTGAGAAAGTCTAAGGTGCTTTGAGATGTTGTCTGACATCAAGGGTTTAAAGGCAGCGTCTTGAGCCGCCTGCTTTCTAATGGGCGGCGACTGATTGTGTATGGAGCCTAGAAGTGGTATAATTACAAAATCAATTAAATCTATTAAAGAAGAAAAACAGTGGAAATGGGAGCAACTTTATATTAAAAATACAAATGAAGTAGTAGTATTTTATCAAGAGGCTTTTGGTCTGATATTGGGCTATAACGAAAAAAGTTCAGATGGAAAACATATTTTCAAAGGGGATATTTTATGCTAAAGAATAAAGAGGATGACATGAGATTTTCAGCATGGGATTATACAAGACCTGATTATGCAGAGGTAAAGAAAAAAATAAACGACTGTAAAAACCTGATGCAAATCGCCACATCTTATCAGATGTTCCGCGATGCATGGCTGGATGTAAAAAAAGAAATAGAATATATGGTATTTCAGGAGGAGATTATTTATATACGCCATCTGTGCGGAATAGATTATCAGTATAGTCTTGAGGAAGTTGAAATACAAAATAAAGAAGAGCCGGCACTGTATGCGTTACGCGATGAGTGTAATGAGATTGCGGCGGGTTCTCCGTATCGTAGTGAATTGGAACAGGAATTTGGGAAACAGATTTTTGCGTATGTTGATCAGCACAGGACTGTGGGAAATTCGAACAGTATGAGACTGCAGTCGGAAGAAGCAACATTGGTCATGCAGTACAGACAAATAATGACAAAGGACAGACGTGATGATGAAGAACTGTTTCAGGTGTTTCGAAAGTTGATAGAAATTCGCTGTGAGCTTGCTGACAGCCTTGGCTATGACAGCTACATAGAGCTTGGCTATCACCTTCAGGGACGATGGGATTATGGAATAAGAGAGATAACAGAGTTCCGTAATAATATCCGAAAATATGTTACGCCCGTAGTAGATGATATAAAAGTAAGAAAAATTGATTTTACATATCCGCCTGCAATTGCCACAAGTACAGGGGAGTTGATTTCTTCCATTGCCGAGATGTTCAAGGATCTATCTGATGAGACGGGAAATTATATTGAGGAGATGATGCGGAAGGAACGATACGATCTGGAAATAAGGGAGAATAAGCGCAGTAACTTGTTTACGTGCTGTATGCTGCCATATGAGAAGCTGCCTTTTGTCATTGGAAATTTTACAGGCGATGGAATGGAAACGGGGTATGCGGTCCATGAATTTGGGCACGGCTTTGCTTTTTATACTGCGGCGCGAAAACAACCATTATATGAATTATATCGGTCCTCTCCGGCTGTGAACGAAATACACTCTAAAACCATGGAGCATTTTATGTACCCCTACTTAAACAGGTTCGTGGGAGAACATAAAAAAGAGTATATACGAAATCATTTGATGCAGCAGCTTGAAAATCTCGCATACCGCTGTGCTATAGATGAATTTGAGCATCTAATGTATGATAAAAACTTGTCAAGGGTACGGCTTTGTGAATTGTGGGCTGACATTTCAAGCAGATACATTCCTTGGAACAGGATACCACTGGAAGATGTACATCAGGGAAGATGCTGGCCACGCCAAACACATATAGTTGAGAAACCGTTTTATTATATCCAATATGATATTGCGCAAATCAGTACTTACGAGTTTTATCTCAAAATGATGGGTAGCTTTAAGCAGGCATGGACAGATTATATGAGGCTGTGCGGTGAAGGTGGAAGTAAATCTTATTTGGAATTATTGGAAACTGCGCACTTATCTAATCCATTTACCGGGAACACCGTTGAGGAGATTTGCCGCCCGATTGTGGATGAATTATACGATCTGTGCTGAGGATGCCTTGCGGAAAGAACAGACTTAATTCATAATTAGTAAAAATAAAAAGGAACAGGAGGGAAAGTCTATGAGACGAAAAGTGAGAGCATTATATAAAAACGGAGTCCAGAACACTTTTGCCCATGCAGAATAGCGGACATATAGAATTCTGTATGGGCAAATAATACTATATGTTCTGCTGTTTCTGCACTTTATTTATAAACAGATAAATAAGGAGCGGTAGAAATGAAATACATAAATGCAGCAGAAATATTACCGGAACGGTTATTAAAGGAGCTTCAGACTTATATTGACGGAGAGGTAGTATATATTCCGAAATCGTCAACGAAAAAGGAATGGGGAGCCGACAGTGGTTCACGTACATTTTATCGGGAACGGAATAAGGAAATACGAAGACTTTATAAAGAAGGCTCTTCCATCGATACGTTAATGAAGCAGTATAGTTTGGCTTATAGTACCATTAAAAAAATCATATACGGATAGTTCAAAGACGCTTGTCAAGAGAATGGCAGGCGTCTTTTGTGGTAATTTTATTTATAATTATTTTTGCTTCTTGTAGCTGCGTTCTGCCGTTGCTAAAATGAATAGCAAACAATGAAAGGTTGGGTTAGGGATATGGCAAATATAACAACGAAACAGTTTCAGTTATTATCGGATAATCAGATGGTATGGGATTTATTGGTGGAGAATTATGCAGCAAACAAAGTGGAGGCGCCATTTTTTGAATATGCAATCACATCCACATGGTTGGATAAACGTTATCTGTATATGAATAAGCTCTGGTTTGACGGGGACATGGCAGTGGGCTTTGTGTTCTATGAAGACCCTTGTACAGATATATACTTTTGTTTGCGTCATGGATATGAGGGACTGGCAGATGAGATGATTGAATATGCCGAGAAGCATATGCCGGGAAATGATGAAGAAAAGACATTAATTTTGAATCCGGAACAGAAAGCGCTAATGGAAGCTGCCGGGAAAAGAGGGTACAGACAAAAATATGTCAACGAAAATTATGTGATTGATTTTGAAGCAGCCGCATTAAATTATCCGCTGCCGGACGGATTTCATTTTGTAGATCCTGATCATGTGGATCCGGTAAAACTAGCGATTTGCATGTGGAAAGGATTTGACCATGAAGACAAGGGATCTTTTGAGAACTGGGAAGCAGAAGATCCCGGAACACCTTGGAATCCGCAAAAAGCATATCTGGGCATTATCAGTGATGTCATGGCGCCGCCGCCTCACGCTACTTATGAATATAATGTAATCATTGCAAACGAACAGGATGAATATGTTTGCTTTTCCGGAATGTGGTGGGTGCCGGAAAATAAGCTTGCTTATATGGAGCCGCTTTGTACCATCCCGGAATACCGTCATAAGGGATTGGCGGCAGCAGCACTTTCTAAGCATTATGGCAGAATGAGGGAACTGGGAGCCGAATGTATGACCGGAGGAGGGAATGATTTTTATCGCAGAATCGGATACAATCGCAAATCTCTATCATATGGCTGGAAAAAGTTTTGATATTAATTTTGAATGCTTTATGGTAGAATAAATTATCTGATTTTGCCTTATGTGCCACATTAGTATGAGGAGTAATGAAGAAAGGTGATAAGCTATATGCGATTAGGAGAAATTAGCTTATTGACAAATGATGTTGTTAAATTAGCAGATTTTTATAAAGCGCTTCTTGAAACAAACAATGATAGCAAAGATGAAGTACATCAAACAATCATTGCAGAAGAAACAATGCTGACAATTTATAATGATGGTTCAGTCAAAAATAATGACAATCAAAATATGTGTATGGCGTTTACTGTAGACGATATAGAAAAAGAATATCGAAAAGTTATAACATTAGGGGCGGAAATAATTGAAGCGCCAACGAAACGTCCATGGGGTGCTGTAAACATGAGTTTTTATGACCCCGACAGAAATGTCGTATATTTAAGGAGTTTTTCGGCGGATAAATAAATTATGGCGGAGACAGTAAATACAGTAAGGTTGTTGCAGTGTCCGGTAAAATGCTACACTGAAATTGGAAACTGAGAGGAAACTATGGTATTAAAAAAATATCAAAAAGAACATTCGGCAATTATTTGTAGTTGGATTAAAGACGAAAAGAGTTTATACCAATGGTCTGCAAATAGAATAGGGAAGTTTCCGCTTGCAGATGATGATCTGAACGAAAATTATGCACCTATGATGAAAGGTAACAGGTTTATTCCGCTTTGTGCATTTGATGATAACGGGAATCTTGTGGGGCATCTGTATGTTAGGTATCCAGATGAAAATGATGACAGCATTGTACGTTTCGGATTTGTTATTGTGGCTCCTGTTTTGAGAGGTTGCGGCAATGGTAAGAAGATGTTGCGTCTGGCAATCGATTATGCGAAAAATACTTTGAATGCATCTAAAATTACATTAGGAGTATTTACAAATAATGACAGTGCAAGATACTGCTATGAGTCAGTCGGTTTTAAACCCATCGGAAAAACGGAAATCTATAAAATGTCCATTGGTGAATGGGAATGTATTGAAATGGAATTAAATTTGGAGAAAGACTGACTATTAAAAGATAAGCCGGAATTTGAAAGAAAAGACAGAATGTGAAAAGTATAACTTAAAAGAGAGGTCAGACTGAACCTCTCTTTATAAGTGTTAATGCGATTAAATGTGTTTTAATTTTTCTGTCTCAGTTTCAATAACCTTTTTATCGATTCTTTGGAACAAGATTTCTACTTGGGGAAGTGAATAGCCGGATGGAACAGATTGCTTTACCCATTTACTATTGATACCCAGCCATTTGCACACTTTTTCTGATGAAAATGGTAAAAAAGGGGAGAGCAGAACAGCCAGATTAGCGATAATCTGCACACATTGATAAAGTGTATTGTCACATGCTTTTTTATCATTACTTCTGGTAATCCAAGGATGTTCCGAATCAAAAAACTTATTTGCGTATCTTACAAAATCAAATATTCCAGTAAGTGCGTCTTTGAAAGCGCCGTTTTCAATCTGCCTGCTGACGGAAATAAATAATTTATCTATCTGTTCATTGATAGCCGAATCAACCGTTCCGCTCGGTACGATTCCATCACAGTATTTTGTAATAAATGTTAATGAACGGTTCACAAAATTCCCGTATGCTCCAAGTAACTCTCCATTGTGGCTGTGAACATATTCTCTCCACGAAAAATCAGCATCTTTCTTTTCAGGACCGTTTACAAGGAAAAAGTACCGAATAGAATCCGCTTCGTAATGCCAAAGCAGGTCCTTAACCCAAATTGCATAATTTTGGCTGGTAGAAATTTTCTTTCCTTCTAAAGTCAGATATTCGCTTGATACAATCTGGTCGGGCAGATGCCAATTTTCATCATTTGCCAGCAAAAGCGAAGGTAAAATAATTGTGTGGAACGGAATATTATCTTTTCCGTGCACATAATAATGTTTTGCATTTTTATCCCAGAACTCATGAAAATCGGCGCCTCTTGATTCGGCAGATACCTTACTCGCAGACAAATATCCCAATACATTTTCAGCCCATATATAAATTGTCTTGTTTTCATAACCGTCTTTTGGAACTTTTATTCCCCATTCCAAATCTCTTGTCAGAGCGCGGTCTCTTAATCCTTCATCTAGGTACCTATTTGTAAATGCAATCGCATTTTTCCTCCAGTTCGGATGATTGTCGACCAGTGCTCTTAGCTCATCTTGTAATTTGGTAATAGCTATATATAAATGTTTTGCATTTTTAAAGCTGATAGGCTTTCCGCATACTGCACAAATTGGTTCTATAAGATTCTCCGGTTCGAGTACGATACCACAGGCATCACACTGCTCGCCCCTAGTGTCATTTCCGCATTGTGGACATTTTCCTAACACAAAGCGGTCAGCCAGAAAGTTATCGCAATTTTCACAATATGCCTGCGGGGCTTCCTTTTCGTATACATAGCTGCTTTCATACAATTTTTTGTGAAATTCTCTTACAAATTTCTTGTGCTCCTTTGCAGATGTTTTGGTATATACGTCATAGCTGAAACCTAACTTGTCAAAGCATTTCACAAATTCTTCATGATAAAAATCACTGACTTCTTGTGGAGTTTTATTCTCTTGTCTGGCTCGAATTGCGACAGGAGTTCCGTGACAATCACTTCCGGACACGAAACATACATTGTCTCCAACAGCCCTGTGATATCTGGCTAATACGTCTCCGGGTAATAATCCGGCTATGTGACCTATGTGCAGTGAACCGTTTGCATACGGCCATGCGCCGCCAATTAAAATATTTCTCATCTTACATACCTCATTTCTCATTCTATAGTCAACAACATTAGAAATCACCTCAATTTATTCAACCAAAAAAAGCCCTCCTCTCTGAAAAATTTCTTTTTCAGGGACGAGAGCAAATGCTTCGTGTTACCACCCTAAATTCACCGATATCTCACGATATAAGCCTTATCAACTACGGATGAGAAATGATTCATCGATAGTCTATCACTGTAACGGGTGCACCCGTCGTAGCCTTGGCATAATAGCTTCGGTACGCAGCTCCGGGACCATTTTCAGCAGTTCCTTCTGTGTCTGTTCTCACCTGTCCAGACTCTCTGTAACATATCTAACCACTTACTCTTCTCTTCATAGCCTTTGATAATATTTTTTTATAACCATACAGCGAAATCATCCGTTTGTCAACGGTGTAATAAAATCATTTCATTGCAAATAAAAAGTCCTCAGAATATAATAAAGGAGTCGGGGAATTTTATGGAGCAATAGCGAGTTTATCAGATGCATTGGATAGATTGAAACAGATTGGTACTGGAATCTGATTTGGAGGTAAGATGTTATGGCGGATATATCTTTATATTATAGGGAGGAAGGAAAAGGCGTCCCGTTTTTTCTTTTGCACGGCAATGGGGAAGACGGGACTTATTTTGTGAATCAGATGAATTTCTTTTGCAATCAATATAGAATGATTGCAGTAGATACAAGAGGGCACGGAAAATCTCCGAGGGGAAGCGCTCCTTTTACGATTGCACAATTTGCCGAGGATTTGAATGAATTAATGATTGAAATGCAAATTCCCAAGGCTATTATTTTAGGCTTTTCTGACGGCGCTAATATAGCTATGAAATTTGCGCTTAAATATCCTCAGAAAGTATCGGCACTCATATTGAATGGAGGCAATTTGGACACCGAAGGAATCAAAACGAGGGTTCAGCTTCCGATAGAAATCGGATATAGAATAGTAAAACAATTTGCTTCAAAGTCGCAAGAAGCGAAGCGTAATATGGAAATGTTAGGGTTAATGGTGCATGAACCTAATATAGAATTGTCCAAGCTGCGTTCCATTCATATACCGGCACTCGTTATAGCGGGAACGAGGGATATGGTTAAAGAATCGCATACGGAACTTATTGCAGCAAATATTCCGAATGCTAAATTGGCAATTGTGAAAGGAAATCATTTCATTGCCAATAAAAAAGCATTTGAATTTAATAAAGAAGTCGAGAAATTTTTACTTGATTAATCTTGTTTTTTATGGTGAGAGCAATCGGGGTAAGCATTAACAGAAGAACGCCTAAAGGCGGCATAAATGAGTCCATGTACGTGGATACAAACGGGACAGTTGATGAGGAATATCATGTTCAGGTAGGAAACAATGATTACTATGTGGATCTGCTCTTTTATCATAGGGAATTGCAGTGTCTTGTAGCAATTGATTTGAAAATAGATGATTTCAAACCGGAATATTTAGGGAAAATGGATTTTTATTTAGAGGCATTGGACAGAGATGTGAGGAAACCTCATGAAAATCCAAGTGTTGGAATGATTTTGTGTAAGAATGCAGTTATAGCTACGTATAGGATGGGAGAAAAGGATGAGATTATTAATTTACGGGGCTGGAGTAATCGGCTGTTTATATGCGGCATTATTCGACAATGCAGGATATGACACGACTGTGTATGCACGTGGGAAAAGGCTGGAATCACTTAAAAAATCCGGTTTGCTATATAAATTGAATGGGCAGATACATAAAGCCGATGTTAAGATAATCGAAAAAGTAGCAATTGATGACAGATTTGATTACATATTTTTGACCGTAAAAGAGTATCAGGTGCATACTGCATTAGAAGAATTGAGTTTAAACGCCAGCCCTAATATAGTGACAATGGTAAATACCCTTGAGCCGTATGGCAAATGGGAAAAGATATGTGGAGAGGGGCGGATTATACCCGCGTTTCCCGGTGCGGGCGGCAGTTTTAAGGAAGATATTCTGAATGCGGCGCTTACGCCGAAAGTTATTCAGCCTACAACTTTTGCAGAAATAAACGGAAGCAAAACGAAACGTATGGCAGAGCTGTCATTGATATTTAAGAAGTCGAAAATCCCGTATCAGATTGTAAGAAATATGCACGAGTGGCAGCTATGCCATCTTGCGATGGTAGTGCCGATTGCTGACGCATACTATGAAGCAGGCTGCCCGGAAAAGGTATGGCGGGAAAAAAGGGTTATGACCAAAACTGCAAAGCAAATGAAAAGAAATTTCAGAGAGCTTTATGATTCGGGAGTAAATCTTTCGCCGTGGAAAATGAATCTGTTCAGGCTGATGCCCGTGTGGATTTTGAGAGCGGGTATTACCGTAACCTTTATGAGCAGCTTCGGCAATATGTTTATGTATCAGCATTCAATGAATGCACCCGAAGAAATGAGAAAGCTGCATCTACAGTTTTATCAATATATGGAGAAGGAAACTTAATTCTGCCTTTACATAAAGAAAACAGTACTTTGCCCGCTAAATAGCAATCCACCAACATACACCATATCTATCAATAACGGTGGCGCAGCATTTGCTCCATGGCAACTCATGAATTGTTTCAATGACAACGCCGCCGTCACTTAGAACGTTATATGCGTTCTGAACCGCATCAGTACTTCCTAATTCAAACGCATTAAAAGTCATTGTCTGCCATTTCATCCGATGAATCACGCTTACATCATACGGTTTCGATGCCTCTGCTACGGCAAGAATCGGTTCGCTGTTTACTGACAGCTCGCAATGTTCATAAGCGGTTTGCGCATCGTTCTTGATCTCATAGGTTACTTCTGCCCCGAAAGCTCTGCAATATGTTTCAACCGCTTCAATACTGTTTATGACATATACCTGTGTATAGCACTTCATATCTAATCTCCCTCCAACGTCTGAGCTATCCATGTAATTATAAGCTATTTGAGTAGCAAAACACAAGTCTGAAAAGGAACGGGAAAAAAGTGTATTGACATACAAAGCAATAATGGTAAAATGAAATTGCTTAGTTTCAAGCAATTCTTTTTAGTCAGGGTTTATTCAAATATTTACTACCCATTTTAAAGGTCTTGATGTAGGACGAAAATTATGGTGCCATGGGCATCATGGTAAATTAAATATATAAAAATATAGGAGAGGAAAGCTATGGAACAGGGTAAACCAACACAAAGACATGAGAAAACGGGGGTGGGAAACAGCAGGAAAGAGTTGGGGATATCGGCAATCGGATCGATTCGCGTCAGAATCATATTTATAGCGATGATGGCTATTCTAAGCGTAAGCGTAACGCAGATTGTTATATTTGGTTCTCTGTCAAGGAAGCAGTTCAAGGACATGGTAATCTGCTATATGGAGGATTTGGCGGATTCTTATCAAAAGACGATGAACATCCGGGTGGCGGAGCTTGCAGAAGAGGGAAAGCAGCCGGACACGGCATTTTGGGAAAAGATGGTTGGCGGTTTGGATATTATGGGCATGGAAGGTTCCTATGCTTATATTGTGGATCGGAATGGAACGATGTGTTATCATCCCACGGCTGAGCGAATTGGAAGCCAAGTGGAGAATGAGGCTGTAAATATTGCGGTCACAAAGATAAAGCAGGGAAACATTCCGCAAGAAGCTGTTTCCATCAAATATGAATACCAAGCAGCGCAAAAATATGCCGCATACAGTGTGACAGAGGATGGTTCTTATATCTTTGTTATCACAGCCGATGAGAATACGGCATTGAAATCTTCCAACGAGAATATGAAGTCTTCGGATGAGATTGTTTTGATTTCTATTTTCTGGGGCGGCATTACAATGGTTATTTGTATGGTCATAGTATTCTTTATCTGTGACATTATTGTGAAACCACTAAAGCACATTGCGGAACTTGCAATGACGTTCGCGGAACTGGATTTTAGGGAAGACCAGAGCCAGAAGAAGCTAAGTGCCAAAAAGGATGAGATTGGCGCCATAAGCCGGGCTGTAGATACTTTGCGTGGACATTTGAGTGGAGTTATCGGCAGGATTGAAGGACACAGCGCTACAGTCATGGAGACTTCCCATATGCTGAATGAGGACACGGATTTGATTTTCAGTACGGTTAAGCAGGTGGAACAGGCAGTACAGGAAATGGCGAAGGGATCTTCCGCACAAGCGGAGGAGACACAGCGGGCGATGGAGAGTATTGTCCTGATGGGGAGCATGATTGAAGAGAACAGCATAGAGATGGACGAGTTACATAAAACAGCAGAGGGGATGTATACTTCCAGTGAGGTGGCTGCTACAACTTTAAATACAATGGATACAGTAAATCGGAAAGCACAGGAAGCGATAGACTTGATCTATGAACAGACCAACACGACCAATGAGTCTGCGGTCAAGATTAAAGCTGCTACAACGTTGATTACATCAATCGCAGAACAGACAAATCTGTTGTCTTTGAATGCGTCAATTGAAGCAGCCAGAGCAGGAGAGCAGGGGCGCGGATTTGCCGTCGTAGCCGGGCAGATTCAGAAGCTGGCGGAAGAGTCCAATGAATCTGCAAAACAGATTGAGGAGATTATTGCACATCTCATAGAAGACTCAGAGAAAGCGGTCCAAACAATGGATGAAGTTAAGGTTGTCATGGTAGATCAGAATGAAAATGTCGGAAGGACAAGAGACAGATTTTTTGAGATGCATGGCGGCGTTGAGAAGACAATACAAGGTATAAGATGTATCGCCGAGAAAATGGAACAAATTGACCAGACTCGAACTGGTGTGGTCGATATTGTACAAAATCTGACTTCCCTTGCGGAAGAGAATGCAGCGGGAACGCAAGAGGTGTCCGCTTCGGTAGTGGAAGTCGGGGAACACATGTCACGTATTGCAAAGAATTCAGGAGAACTGCGGCAGATAGCGGATGGATTGCAGACGGAGATGGGAGTTTTCACTATTTGACAAGGGAATATATAATGGATGTATCATACAGAAATGGTTTAATCTGAGAAGAAGCAGCGCTATGGAGATAAAATATGGAAGAAGATGGGAGAGATAAGGAATCTCAAATATTAGACGTCATCAATGAACATTATCCGATGAATTTCGATAGAATAGAATTTGTACGGGACAGCGGCTGTACAGCCTATGCGGTTTATGCAGGCGAAAGCAAGTATTTTCTGCGGATTACAAAGCCGATGTTTTTCGCTACGGCATCTAAGTCGCTGGATATTCATCTGTATTTACAAAAGCAAGGATTTGATGTCCCTCCGGTTATCTTTACGAAGGATGGTACACCTTGCGTGCGGGCAAGTGATGAGGGTGGTCAATATTTCTATGTTCTATATGAATTTATCGAGGGTGGTGAAGTTGATCCGGAATCGGATGCTGAAATCATTGGCGCGTTTATCGGCAGACTGCATCAGGTGATGAAGGGATATCCCGGAGAGCTTACAAGAAATGATAAGTATTATTATGTCGATAAATATATACACATCTTGCAAGCCAAGCAGTATGATAAGGCAGATGAATTTGCGGCATACGGAGAAAGACTCTGGGAAAAAGTCAAAGATCTTCCTTACGGGTATTGCCATGGAGATTTGTATCGGGGAAACATATTAAAAACATCGGAAGGACGTTTGTATATACTGGATTTTGATACTTCCTGTGAGGGGTTTCCTATGTATGACCCGACACTCATTTGCAATCTGACGGATTACTTTGAGCTTGAAGATGACGGGTATATGAAATCACGCAGTGCATATGAGCGCTTTTTACCGGAATACCTGAAATATAGCAGCTTAAGTGATAAGGAGATAGGGGCATTCTACGATTTGATTGCATTGTATCACTTTGCATTGCAGGCTACAATGATTGAGATTTTCGGAATGGATTGCGTGGACAATGAATTTCTTGATAAGCAGCTTCGATGGTTGTATAAGTGGCAGGAACAGTGCGAACAAAATAAAAATCGTTGAGCTATGTAATTTGATTCTTTGGGCAAATATAGAAGAAAAATAATCAAAAGGGAGATAGAAGTAGTGATTACAATATTCAATAGGAAATTAATTCATACATCTTTTTCGATGGAAAGCCAAGCTAAAGTAAAAGATATCCTAGATCATAATGGAATAAAGTATTATGAAAAAGTTATTAATAGAAGAAGTGCTTCACCCTTTGGGAATGGAACTCGAGCAATAACAGGAAGTTTTGGCGAGAGTTTCGCGTATACATACGAGTATATTATTTATGTTCATAGAAAAGACTTTGACTTAGCTGACAAATATATACATGATTACTTGAATTGATAATGAAAATACTTTTGATTATGCTATCTGTTATTACGCAAGGGTTGTTGTACTAATTAAATTAGTGCGACAACCCTTCTTTGTATGTTACCTATTCTATTTTGCAAGGTACATTCCCGTCAGAGCAGCTTAGCGCTTTTTGTATTGTATAACAGCCATTTTTTGATAAGATACGGTTACAAAATGAAAGAAAAGAGGGGAGTCATTATGACAAAATCAGGAAGAATCAAAAGATTTGCACTGCCTGCTGCGATGTGGCTGATTTTTGAAACAATAGCCGTTACGCTTTGGCTTACGAAGCAGAATATATTCTATCTGTTTAATTTCAGTTATATCGGAACATCGCTGGCAATAGGATTTATACTATTTCAGCTTCAATACAAGCACGCGCGCAGGGTTGCGCAGTTTCTGGTCGGAACGTATATGTTTGTCTATCTGGGACTGATTTGTAATGAGAATATGCAGATTGAAGGGTTCTGGTACTATCTGCTTACGGGGGTTTTTGAGGCGGCGACCATCCATTACGCAGTAGCTAAGATATTCGGACCGCTTGTTTTCGGACGAGGATGGTGCGGATATGCCTGCTGGACAGCGATGATTCTTGACTTGCTTCCGTATAAGTCGCCGCAGCAGCCTAGGAAAAAATGGGGGTTCATAAGATATATTACCTTTGCGCTGTCTTTTGTTTTTGTCAGTGCGCTATTTCTTGCACAAGTAAATCATATGGAAAGGATTATGTTCTGGGCGTTTCTGGTTGGCAACTGCATGTATTATGCAGTCGGAGTTATTTTAGCTTTTGCGCTTAAAGATAATCGAGCTTTCTGTAAATACATATGCCCGATTACCGTATTTTTGAAACCGATGTCCTATTTTTCTCTGATGCGTGTTACATGTGACAAGAACAAATGCATATCCTGTGGCAAGTGCAAGAAGGTTTGTCCTATGGATGTTGACGTCACTGATAATTCAAGAAAACGTGAAAACGGGACGGAATGCATCTTATGCTTTGAATGCGTGAAAGCGTGTCCGAAGGACGCGTTATGAATGCCTGTGTTTTAAGTGCAGGCAAGATAATCGCAATCATTGTTCTGACATGGAGAATTATATTAAAGGGGAGATTAACATGAACAGTATCGAAATAAACCAACTTACCAAAAAATACGGAGATTATATAGCTGTAGACCACATTTCTTTTCAGGTGGCGAGAGGGAGTCTGCTTGGATTCTTGGGGATTAACGGTGCCGGGAAGACGACAGTGATTAATATGTTAGCCACGCTTCTTAAGCCGGATGAGGGACAAGCGACTATATGCGGGTACGAACTCGGAAGAGACGATATAGAAATCCGTAAGAAAATAGGGATTGTTTATCAGCAAAATTGCTTGGATGAGCTTCTGAGCGTGCAGGAGAACCTGATTTGCAGAGGGGTGCTGCATGGGATTTCAGGGAAGGAGGCAAAGAAGCAGTGTGACAAACTGACGCAAGTTTTGAAACTGGAAGAGATTATAAGGAAGAAGTATAAAACTTTGTCGGGAGGACAGAAGAGGCGATGCGAGATAGCGGTAGCCTTGATGCACGCACCGGAGGTTTTGTTTTTGGATGAGCCGACAACGGGGTTGGATCCGGCGACCAGAATTGATGTGTGGAATATTGTGGAACAACTGCAGAGAGAAGAGAAAATGACGGTATTTCTGACGACACATTATATGGAAGAAGCTGCGAAAGCGGATGACATTATTATTATAGATCACGGGAAAATTATTACTGCCGGGACGCCTTTTGAGTTAAAGGAGAAGTATGCCAAGGATAAACTGAAACTCTACTATAAAGAGGAAGATATCAGTATGTCTATCGAATGTACACTGGACGCATTACCGATTATACAGAGACATAAGAACGAAATCGAGGGATTTGAGGTAATTCTTGGCAACATGGACGATGTTTTTGTAAATGCGGTAGGAAAAGAGTTAAGTAGCGCAACAAACAGCGCAGAAATGGAGTAAAATATGGAACAGCTTTTGATGCTTGCAGGAAGAAATACTAAAATATATATCAGAGATAAGGGGGCAGTCTTTTTTTCGTTTTTATCTGCACTTATCGTTATATGCCTGATGGTATTTTTTCTTGGTGATATGAACATTGATTCGATTGTGGACATTTTGGGTATTTTCTCCGGAAAAGAATATGCGGAGAACAAAGCGAATGCAGAGCTTCTTGTGCTTGCATGGACATGTGCGGGAATCATATCTATTAATGCGGTGACCGTGAGTCTGGCGGTGTATTCCGGTATGATTAAGGACAGGGTAAACGGGAGATTGAACGCGATTTATACGGCACCCATCAGCCGCTTAAGGATTTCTTTGGGGTATATCGTCTCCGCATGGGGCGCCTCGGTTTTCATGTGTATTGTGACATTGGCGCTCACGGAGATTTATGGAGTGATACAGGGGATGGAGGTATATACTTTTGTAACCCATATCAAGTTAGTGGCAATGATTATGATGAATTCTTTTGTATATGCGGCGCTGATGTATCCGCTTTCGATGTTAGCGAAGACAGAAGGAGCATGGAGCGGTTTCGGAACGGTTGTCGGCACACTGGTTGGGTTTCTTGGGGGCATCTATATCCCGATAGGTACTTTATCAGACGGCATAGCAAGGGTGATGAAGTGTACTCCTATTATTTACGGAACTTCTATGTTCAGAACGATTATGACGGAAGAGATTCTGGGAGAAACTTTTCAAGGAGTGCCGGAAGAGATTGTGGAAGAGTACCGTAACGCGATGGGAATCCGGTTAACGGTAGCGGATTATACGTTAACGATTCGGGACGAGTGGCTTATATTGTTCGGTTGTGGTATTATTTTTCTTGTAATAGGAATGTGTATGTTAAAATACAGTAAAAAGGCAGACCGCTAAAAACAGAATGAACAATTAAGTTTCTGAGTGACAAAGATAAGTCTGACGATATGAGGGTATGGGATGAAGATAACAATTGAAACGCCGAAGCCGGGCGATGAGGATGAGGTGATTATCCGCTGTGCTGCGATGGACGACAAACTGTTGCGCCTTATTTGTACATTGCGGGAAGATGAGAGACTGACCGGGTATATAGAGGATAAAATCGTAAAGCTGTCACTGAAAGATATCTACTATTTTGAGGCGGTTGATAATAAGATTTTTGCTTATGCGGCAAAAGAAACATACGAGATACACAAGAAATTATATGAAATAGAGCAGGATTTTGAGCATACGGATTTTTTACGCATTTCAAAATCGGCGATTGTAAACACGTCCAAAATCGCTTATGTGAAACCTATCTTTAACGGACGTTTTGAAGCAAAGCTGAAGAACGGAGAGAAAATCATTATTTCACGACAGTATGTAGCGGAGCTAAAGAAAAAGATAGGGATATAGGAGGCGGATATCATGAGATGGTTTGGTAATTTTGTAAAGTGGTTTCTTTATATTACGACAGGAATACTGATCGTATGCGGTATTAATTATAAGCTTGCGGGTATCGAGATGATTACTGTAAATATATTTTGGATGATATTATTTTCCGGATTTGTGACTACGCTGGCAACGGTACTGTTGCTTCCGAAGGAGAAGGACGGAAGAATAAAATCATATATCAAATTTGCACTGCACTATATTGCGCTATGTGTCATCATGATTCCCTTGGGGGTATGGTTTGACTGGATCAAGTTTAATCTGACCGGAATCGTGACGATGATGATTGATGTGGGCGGAGTCTGTCTTTCGAGTATGTTCGTTTATTATATCATCGACTGTAAGCAGGCGGATGAGATTAATAGGATGTTGAAGAAGAAGTACGGTGATTCTGAGCAATAAGCCGTTCCTTAATTAGCCGGAGAAAGGTTTCATTTCCCACTACCTTGACCATAGGTCCGAAAGACAGAATTTCAATCAGAAGTTCTGTTTCCGTTTCTTTATTATAGTAGATTAAGCACTCGTAGGTATCTTCGTTCAACCTTCGGGTGCTTTTCTCATAGTTAGCAAACTGCAGCATCGCGCGTTCCAATGCATTGCGGCGGTTCTTGATAAGGACTCGTACCGGTTCATGGTAGCAGGAGCGCTTGTAAAGCCGGCTGATGTCCGGGAGTTTGTGAACGGTGACACTAGTTGACATAACACTAACTATACGGTCCAGATTCAGCGTGATCACTCTTTGGCTCCGATGGGCGCGGGATTCTACAGCCAACAATCTGAAACAATCGTTTTTGATAGAATATTCCAGACGGCATGGAAGATATTTGTGGTGCAGACGGCGGTGATGTCGTGATTCGTAGATAATATCTATGTATGCACGGTTTTGTATTGCGGACAGAATCGTGCGGAAATGCTTCTTATAATCCGGGTTGCAATAGTCGTCCTTGTCCGCAAAACGGTCATAGTAGTAGAAATCTTCGGGCACAAAGAGAGGATCAACATCCGAGAGAGAGGCGTTGATTTGGGCGATTTCTTCTTCATCGAGGAACAGACCGATTTTCTCATCTGACAGAATTGTTTTCAGATATGATTTCTGCAGGTCGGTGAGAGGGACATAGAAATCTTCGGATAATCGGGAGTGAAGGACGCCGTCCTTCTGCTCATAAAATCCCCATCCTTTTTTGGTGAGCTTGGGCAGCAGGTAGAGAATGCTTTCTTCAAAACAGGAGCTTCGGATGCGGTAGTTAAGTTCGCGCTCCGATATATCACGCTTCTGTTCAATCAGCGACTTGATTACTTGAAAATAGCAGTTGTATACTTCTGAGAATAATTCGCTCATTTGTTTTACTCCTCAAAATACATATGGTACATTGTCCGGAAGTCTCGTTCAAACCGTGCCGCAAGCTGCGGGCAGTCGGATTCAATGGAAATAATGCGACCGATAAAGGTGCGGATCCATGGCAGCATTTCATTGGCATCGAACACGTCAATCTCGTAGGTAAAAGTATTGGGCGCGATACATTGTATGGCGCCGCCCTTGCCTTCCCGCTTCAAACGATTCAAGATGTGGTCTTCAGACATTTCATTGATATGAAGGGTCAGCTTGACGTGCTCGGAATGCAGGCGATTGTTATTTTGGAAGGAGACACCCCATGCGGAATCCTTATTCTTTTCCAGCTTATCGTGAATGCTCTCGTATTCGGGAAACGTTTCTTTTGCTTCCACTTCTTTGACCGCATCCATGCGGATATTTGTGAAGCGCTTTGTCTTCGGGAGATACAGGCACAGGTATCGTCTTCCGGTGCGGGTGCTGATAAAAATTTTCAAAGGAACGCCGTTGGTGGTGAGCAGGTTGCTTGATTTCGTACTCTTTATGGTCAGAGAGACGGTCCTCTGTTTGTGCATGGCTTGAAGGAGGGGGAGCAGTATTTCATCTTCCAGTGTATGGACGAAGAAATTGTGTTTTATCCGGAACAGGTCGTTTTGAAAAGAACCAGTGTCCATAATCGTATTCCCGATGAAACCTAAAGGTGAAGACAATTGGTAGAGCTTCACGGCATTTTTCAGATTGGGATGGGAAGAGAATAATTTTTTTGCGGGAGGAGAGAGACGGTATAATACTTCCCTGCCGCTTTTTGCTTTGCATAGTATGCCTTCTGATGCGTATTGGTTACACTTCCGGCGGACCATCTGGGAATCAAAGACGATACCGTATTTTGTGAGGATACCGTCGGTAATCTCATCGGCTGTTTTGCCCGGAGATTTAAGTAGAAAGTCCAAGATATAAAAGTGCAGCATGATATCGTTGTCGGTAAAACTCTTGGTTTTCCATACCCGGTACAGCGGATTGGTATCGAGAAGGTTGCTGTCGATGGAAAGGTAGATATTTTTGCCTTTGCCGGTGTGCTCCTGCCTGACATAGCCGGAGAGCCAGCTTTCCAGCCGGCGGCGTTCGTTATCGTATGTACGACCGCTCCATCCCGCGAATTCGTCGCGGGTTTTAAAGCCGTATACAAAGAAGTCGCGGACGTATTCTCTGCTTTTGGCAAATGATTTGATTAGTTCGTTAAATTCTGACATCGGAGCGCTCCCAAACTTCATTCTCTTAGACATGACATAGTATCACTTCATGCTTTACTGGGGAGAATGCACGCTTTTTGCATTCTCTCGGACATGACATAGTGATACTTGGGCGGCGTAATGTGACGCCATAGTATCACTTCATGTCCTATTTTACCACAACCTCGCAACTTTTTTGAAATGATTCTTTGGGCAGGATATTATATCCTATACCCAGACAGAGGGAGACGACGAAGCCTCCGCCGTAAGTAGCTCAGATGGTAGAGCACGGAAAAACAAGTCTTGACAAAGACTTTAACAGCAAACAGATCACCTTTTAAGTGCGTTGTCGCGGGTTCGATTCCCGTCTTGGGCGGCGGCTTACGGAAGCTTCTTCATGTCTGACATTAGCCTTACCGTGGAAAAACAAGTCTTGGCAAAGACTTTCACAGCAATCCCAATATTGGCATATGCAGGTTCGAATCCTGCCCCGGTAAGGCTTTATGTATATGGCAGGGAAATATCCGAGCAAGAATATTGAAAGTGAACCATAGGAGGGGAAGAGCGATGAACTTTATGGAAAGATTACATACGATGATAAATGATAATAAGAAGACAACGGAAAATGGTGCGGCAGGTTATAAAACCACGGGGAAGGCTCTGGTGGACTTGAATTTTGCGGCGGCGTCACTCCGGAATATGTCTGAGGCGGAGATTGTAAAGAGATTCATTCCGGCATTCTATGAAGACAGAATCCTTGCAATGAAGTGGCTGTTTTTCCTGCGTGACGTCAGAGGCGGTATGGGTGAGAGACGTTCGTTTCGTATCATCGTCCGTTATCTGGCGGAGCGTGAGCCGGGAATGATGGGCAGATTGATAGAGCTTATGGCGGAGTATGGTCGGTACGACGATTTGTTATGCCTTTTTGATACCCCGCTTGAAAAGACCGTGCTTGCGGTACTGACAAAGCAGCTTCGGGAAGATATGGTGAATAAGGAGAAAGACGGGAAGATTTCTCTTTGTGCGAAGTGGATGCCGGGTAACAATACTTCCTCTAAGGAGTCTAGGAGAAATGCGGTAAAGATACAGAACTTTATGGGTATGACGGCGAAGGAGTACAGACAAATGCTTTCTTCTCTGAGAGCTTATGCTGATGTGACCGAAGTGTACATGAGTGGAAACAGATGGGATGAGATTGATTATACACGCGTTGCGTCCCGTGCAAACCTTCTATATCGGAAGGCGTTCCTGCTTAGGGATGGGGCACGCCGGAAAGAGTATTTGCAACAGGTGCAGGAGAATCAGGCGGTAATTCATGCGGGAGTGCTTATGCCGCATGAGATTGTGGCGCAGTATATGGTACGCATCGGCTGGCGGATGGAGATAGGTGCAGAAGATGCGGCATTGGAGGCGTTGTGGAATAATCTTCCCGACGCGGTGGCGAAGGCGGGCAACGTGCTTTGCGTGGTAGACGGTTCCGGAAGTATGTTGTGTCCGGTGGGAGACGCCAATACCACAGCGTTACATGTATCTAATGCGTTGGGGATTTACTTCGCGGAGCGTATGAGCGGCGCATACCGGGATAAGTTCATTACTTTTTCCGCAAATCCGAAGTATGTGGATTTGTCGAAGTGTCAAACGCTGCGGCAGAAACTGGAGCTTGCATTTGCAAACAATGACTGTAGCAATACGAATATAGAGGCGACTTTTGCGCTGATTTTGCAGACGGCGGTGCAAAACCGACTGCGGCAGGAGGAGCTTCCCGGGACGATTCTTGTGATATCCGACATGGAATTTGATGCGGCAGCGAGAGGATGTAGCATGGAGACGCTTTTTGAGACGATTGGGAGACGATTTGCGGGATATGGTTATCGGATGCCGAAACTGGTGTTCTGGAATGTGAACAGCAGGACGAATGTGATTCCGGTGCGGGAAAATGAACTTGGAGTGGGACTGATCAGCGGTTTTTCGGTTCAAGTCTGTCAGATGGTTCTCTCAAATGAGTTGGACCCTTTCAGATGCCTGAAAAAGACACTGGATGGAGAAAGATACAGAAAAGTGGAGGAGAGATTATGTTCGTAATATATGATGAGAAAACAAAATTTCCGGTAAAGACGTGGCTGTCCGGTATCGACAGGATGGAGGAGTCCTGCATTGAGCAGACTTACCATTTGGCGAATCTTCCTTTTCTACATAAGTGGGTGTGCCTTATGCCGGACACCCATACGGGAAAAGGAATGCCTATCGGCGGCGTAATTGCCACGAAGGACGTGATTATTCCAAATGCAGTCGGCGTGGATATCGGATGCGGAATGGTATTTATGGCGACAGATATCAAGTATGAGGAAATCAGGAAAGTGATGGTGGGAACAGCTACGATTATGCAGTCCATGGTAGGGAATATTATGCGGACGGTCCCGGTGGGATTTGAAAAGCATAAGCAGAAACAGGTATCGGCTGTGCTTGACCGGGCGCTCGAGAATATGGACCGGTATGAGGCGAATCCGGAGCTTATTCATCTGATTGAGGAAGGATATTTTCAGGTGGGAACGCTCGGAGGAGGCAATCACTTTATTGAATTACAGGAGGATGAGGAAGGCTATCTGTGCATTATGATTCATTCGGGCAGCAGACATCTGGGGAAGGAAATCTGCGACTGTTTTCATAATAAGGCGCGTGAAATGAATCGTACATGGTATAGTGAGGTGCCGGATGAGTATCGATTAGCTTTTCTGCCGATTCATACAAAGGAGGGGCAGCAGTATCTTAACTGGATGAATCTTGCACTGGACTATGCTTTCGAGAACAGGGAGCGCATGATGGATCAAGTATGTGATATTGTAAAAGAGCAGATAGAGAAGTACGCGGGACGGACGGTTTCTTTTACCGACCGGATTAACTGTCACCACAATTATGCGGCTTTGGAGAATCATTATAATGCTAACGTCTGGGTACACAGGAAAGGAGCGACACGGGCAAGGCTCGGAGAACGCGCCGTCATACCGGGTGCCATGGGTTCCTACAGCTATGTGGTGGAAGGTAAAGGAAACGAGGAGTCTTTCTGCACTTCGTCACATGGTGCGGGCAGAGCTTATTCCAGAACCGGAGCAATGAATGCGTTTACGACAGAGCAGGTAATGGTTGACTTAAAAGAACAGGGTGTAGTTCTCGGTAAGAGGAAGAAGAATGATGTTGCTGAGGAGTGTAGATTTGCTTATAAGGATATTGACGAAGTGATGGCGCAACAGGCGGATCTGGTGACGCCGGTCAGAAAGCTTAAGACAGTGGGAGTAGTGAAAGGATAGTATTTGCCTCCTTGGTATGGTAAGGTGAACATATTGAGGAGGCGAATTGGGATTGCATACGTGAGACATTCGTTCTGTCTATTCAGTCATAATTCCCCAACGGATTCCAAACTTATCAACAAAAACAACTCGACAAGAGCTGTATGGAGTGGCTTCCAGTTGATATATTTCTGTAGGAAGATTATTCCAAAGTTCTGACCTCGTTTTGTTTTTCCTCATTTTCTCCAATATCTTTATATCCGGGTCTGGATATACTGTAAAGCTATCAACTTCTCCCATGTTCACTCCAGTAATTACCGATTTTTCTTGATTCCAATGAAAACGATAATCGTATCATTCAATGTGTAAAAAGCTCTCGTGCTGCCTATTGTATCATACGACCGGTTTAAAATTCAATAGGGCTTGACATATATGTTCGGCAAGTGTAGAATAAAAATAACATATTCGGCAAATGCAGAATGAAACGGAGGAAAAGATGAAAAGATTACCGGATTCAGAATTGGAAATTATGATGATTATATGGGATTTAGACAAGCCGGTTACAAGGTTTGAAATTGAGGCACAGATGGATCAGGACAGGAAGCTTTCTCCCACAACAGTGCTTTCTTTTCTGTCCAGATTGCAGGAGAAGGGATTCCTTGATGTACAAAAATCGGGAAAAAATAATGTCTATCTTGCGCTGATTGACAAAGAAAGCTATATGCAGGCGGAGAGTAGAAGTATTTTAAAGCGTATTTATCAGAACTCCGCCAAGAATTTTATTGCCGCACTCTATGACGGCAACAGTCTTTCCGATGAAGAACTGAGGGAATTAGAGGACTATATCAGCGAAAAGCGCAGAGGAAAAGAATAATGGAGACCGACATGAGAAAAAAGGGGAACGGTAAGATATTAAGCATTATAATAGCTGCAATTCTGCTTGTGGGCTGCGGTGGGCGCGCAAGTCAAGATAGAACAGACCAAGGAATGCCCAATCAAAAGACAGCGGAAGAAGGGTCAGCAGTACAGGAAGTAACAGACCAAGAGACAACGACCCAAGAATCAGAACATCATGAGACGACAGACGGGGCAGACACGGATGCTGCCGATGTTACATCACAGGGTCAACAGCCCAAGCAGTCCGGAAATAATACTGCAGGTGAGGTACAGAACAGGCTGGTTGAGAGCAGAATCATACAGGAACATTCTTTTCCGGTAGAGTTAAACGGCTGGGGTGAAGTCACATTTGTATCCTACGAGCCGGATGATTCGCAAGAGGCGGACGCGTGGGAAGATGTCTCTTTCTATCTGCTAAGAGACGGAGAAATTCTCTATCAGTTTCCGTATATCGGAACGGGGCTTAATAGTCATTACGGGAGCTATTATGACATGACGTTTGTCATGTTTACGGATACGAACGAAGACGGAAGAGAGGATGTCGTCATTGGGGCGCAATATATGACGGGTGCCGGACCGCAGGGAGCGATTCCTCATACGGTTGTGAGAATCTATGAGGACTGCGGTGATTATTTTACTTATAATGAGGGACTGAGCGAGAAAATATACGATTATCTTCCGTGGGAGAGTCATGTGATAGCGGAGGATGTAAGAAGGCTGCTTAGATTGATTGGCAGAAATGAAACTTTGACGAATTACGAAAGTTATTCGGGGAAATGGGCGGTGGGCGCCGGAGCTATCGCGGCATATGAGAATCCGGTACCTGCAAGCAGGAATGAGCTGACGTGCAGTATTCGCAACGGCAATGAATTTACCGGAAATATGTTTACCGAACAAGGAGGTACGGAACGGCTTGCGTCTATAGAGGGGATAACGGGGACGATAGAGAACGGGGAATTGTTCTATGAATTTACCGATGACGGTTGGGGAGGGGCGGGAACACTCCGCATCGCGTTTTTGCCTAATCAGATTACGGTGGAGGTCTTAGATTACAGGATGTCAGAGGAAAATGCGAGCGGTTATGGAATCTCGGGGAGTTACGAAATGATACGGGCGTATGAATAGGGCATATAATGACGAGAATTGCTAATACGGGATGGGAGATAAAGTGAAATGAGCACAATCTTTTTCGATATACTTGAAATCAATATTGTTGCGGCGGTCGCGATTATTATTCTATGCATATTCGCGGACAAACTGCGCGGACGGTACGGTGCGGAATGGATGAAACTGGTTTGGATTTTATTGGCGGTGCGGCTTCTTATCCCTTATAATTTTTCACTGCCGATTATGGAAATCAGGCTGCTTAATTATGCCGGATTTGAGAAGGAAAGTCTTGGCGAGGAACAGGGAAGTGACTTGATTCCGGAAAATGAAGACGGAGCGAGCACAAATGGAGTGATGCTGCATGAGGCGGCGGAAGGACAAAAAGCCGGTTCCTCGTCGGAGAATGTTTCGACCGAGGCGGAAAGCCCGGAAGACAGCGGGAATGAAGATAGTGACGCGCAGGTAGCACAAAACCCGATTCAGGCAGCAAATATCAGCGGAGAAAGTTATGAAAGTCCGGTGGTGGAACAGACAAAACAACCGCAAGAGCTTAACGAAAACGGAATCCACCGACAAGCCGGCTCATTTTTCTACACACGTCTTTTGGTCACAATATGGCTCACAGGAGTGGGAATCGGAGCTGTCTGTTTCATAGCAAGTTATCTGTTCTTTGCCGGCAGATATCAGAAGAGTCTGCGTCCGGTGAAGGATGCGCAGTTCATCAGACAAATATGTATGCTGCAAAAGAGGACAATCGGGCATGCGCGACTGATGGTCTATCAGAGTGCGGCAGTCGCAAGTCCGTGCCTGATGGGGATTGTCCGTCCGAAACTGGTGCTTCCGGCAGACAGGAGCAAATGGAAAAAGGCTGAACTGGAACTGATTATGGCGCATGAAATGTGCCACTACCGTAGGAAGGACCTTTGGCTGAAAATGCTGATGGCAGCAGTCTGCTGTGTCCATTGGTTTAATCCTTTTGTCTGGCTGATGAAAAAGCAGTTCTTCTATGATATGGAGCTTGCCTGCGACGGGAGTGTCCTTGCGGGCAGAGATGATGATGAACGGGAGAAATATGCCAGAGTCATGCTTGCATTTGCGGGCGGCAGGAAGAGCGCGTCTGCATTTTCAACAAGCTTTGGAGGGAACAGGAAACAGATGAAGGCGAGGATTGATTATATGCTGGACGCAGGCGTAAAGAAAAAAGGAAGATTGGGTATTGTCATTGCCGTTATGTTTGTGCTGATAATGGGAATTATTGTTTCCTGTGGATATAAACAGGACAATGACGGGACAGAAGGAATAGAAAATAATGGCACGGATGACGACAATGGTTTATCAGATGACGTCACAACATTAAATGATGACGGAAATCTGTATACCGATGGCGGAGGAGCAGAGGACGGCATCAGGACAGGCGGAGATGAGGCGGGAAGCCCGTCGGGGCAGAACGGGATTAACTTTGACTACAATCATGCCTATAATGATGTGATTAAAGGCTATCAGGGAGATTTATATCTGGCGAAAGAGGATGGCATTTATTATTTGCAAGGCGGTCAGGGTGAAGAACGGCTTCTCTATGCCAATACATATGAAATACCAAGAGAGATGGAGATAGATGGGAAGAATCTCTATTTCTGCGGACTTGCTCCGGAGGGAAAGAGCAGTATGGCGACGGTCTACCGGATGGACTTGGATACGCACGAAGTGGTGGATGCGCTGGCAGGATTTGAATTGAAGCTGCCGGATTATCTGATCACCAATGTATCTGTGTATGAAGGAAACTTGTATGTGGCGCTTGGTGCAGCGTCAACACGAACCGGATTTGCGCTGGATGAAAAAGGTAACGCGGTAAGCCAGTTGGACGACGAAGCGCCGGATTTTCTCTATAGAGAATACAATGATTATATGGAAGCGGAAATGGCGTGGCTAAATTCTGAGTTAGATTCGGAAGAATATTGGGAACTTGTCAGAGCGCGGCATCAGATGTATCAAGCGGTAATTGACGTGGCGTCATGCAAGAAACTGTTAGACGGCAGACAGGTTGTGAGCCAATACAAAGACGAATCATTCATAAGCATCTATCTGGAAAATGTGGACGGAACTTATGAATATGTGTGCGATACGACGGGATTTCCTATGCTGGTGACGGAAACAGGGATTTATTATAATGATATCTCAGGAGAGATATATTATGCAGATTTTGAGACGAAGCAAAAGGATGTATTTTACAGAAGAACCGACAGGGATAACAGGGAATGGTCTGAGCTTTCGCTGGTGACATATGATGCCGATTATGTCTATTTGATGCAGAATAAACATATTGGTGATTATTATAAGAATGATGGTGTAAGTATAGATAAGGACACGGTAGATGAGTATTATCTGGTGCGCGTTCCCAGAGCAGGCGGAGAGGCGCAGAAGGTATATCGGTTTCCGGAGAGGGTGAGTATGTACGGTGACGGTGGCTGGTACGGGCACTGCGGTGTGTACAATGGACGGATGTACTTTGACAATCGGGAATCCTTCAGTCTTGATCCTGATGTGAACGGCATGCAGGCGATTAACAGCGGTGTACCATGTGAGGATGCCGTGGAAATAAAGGAGACGATACGGGCTTTTGCGGCAGCATATTTTACAAATGATGAAGAGACGCTGCGTGAGCTTTTGGCGGAGGATTTTGAAGGAACCGTAGATTTGTATGATTATCCGGAACAGGCGGACCAAATAAGAGAAACCTATGTCGGCGGTGAAGGGATTCCCAGTACCAACATTGACATAGGCGTCAGAGTATATGTGTATTATGAGTTTACGGGTTTAGCGGAAGTCGAAGATAACACGGTGGCATATTTGAGCATGTCGATGATAAAAACGCAGGATGGCTTTAGGATTCGGTGGTACGATGTGCAGTTATAGGATGGAGGAGGCGGTACATTTGTAAAAGGAGCAGAATCAGATGCACCGCTTCTTAGCACGGGCAATTTGCTTTTCCCATGTTTTTTCAGTCTGCTCCTTTAAGAAGAGGCAAAGCAGATCGAGATTTTGCTCGGTATCCCATGCCTCCAATGCGGTGTAATATTCTTTACGGTCTTCTTCATGAATGATAATTGGAGGATGGTTGTGCATAATGAGAAAATAATTCATTGCCAGTCGACCGACGCGCCCGTTGCCATCGGCAAAAGGATGAATATTTTCAAATTTCGCATGGAAATATGCCGCGGCGGTTAATGCGTTGCGGCTTTCCACTTCGATGAGTTCTGATAGAAGTTCGTTCATTTCTTCGGCAACATCTTCAGGAGAGGCACCGATTTCTTCTTTACCGGTTACATAGTCATGACGTTTGTACTCACCGGGGCGTTCACCTAACTGCCATCTTCGCGTATCATAGGTGTTCTGAGTTAAAAGACGATGCAGCTCTTGGATAAAAGCTTCGTTAACGACATGTTTTTGCTGAAAAGAAGAAAGAATGAATTCGTTTGCTTCTTTAGCATTACGGATTTCAAAAAGAGTCCGAAGGTTTCCGGTATAAGAGGTTACTCCGTCATGCTCAAAAATCTCCCGCGTATCATGGTAGGTAATATTTTCATTTTCAATTTTGCCGGAGTGATATGCGAATGCAATACTGTGACCGTTTAATGCCTCAGCCAGTTGGGCATCTGTTGCTATTTTCTTTTGCTGCCAAAGCGCGACTGCTTTTTCATAATTTGTCATGTCGATTTACCTTTCCGGAATGATATTTTGACTTATTGTACCATAGAAATAAAGATTGTGCATAATTAGTTTTTATGACTGCATTTATGATACAATAAACGAGAAGGTACAGTAATTCATCATGTGAGGAAGTAACTAAAATGAAAACTGACATCAAGGATATGACATCGGGCAGTCCGGCGCGTTTGCTGCTGGCATTTTCCATGCCGCTTATGCTGGGGAATCTGTTCCAACAATTATATACGTTCGTGGATGCGGTTATCGTTGGGCGGTGCGTGAGCGCTAATGCGCTGGCGGCGCTCGGGGCAACGGAATGGCTGACGTTTATCATGTTTGGTGTGATTCAGGGAATTACGCAGGGCTGTTCGGTGGTGATTGCCGCCTATTTCGGACAAAAGAAGAAGGATTCATTGAAACGTGCGATATACAGCGGCTGTCTGATTGCGGCTGTGGGAGCGGCAGCCTTTACAATCATAGGACAGATTGTAATCACACCGATGCTTAAACTTTTGCATACACCGCCGGAAGTGTTTGCACTGACGCAGACATATCTTCGTATTCTGTATGCGGGAGTTCCGGTTACGTTTCTGTATAATATTGCTGCCGCCATACTGCGTGCGCTGGGTAACAGCAGGAAACCGCTTTTTGCGATGGTGATAGCGTCTATCGGAAATATTGCGCTTGATTTGCTTTTGGTGATGGGGCTTCATATGGGAATTGCGGGAGCCGCATACGGTACGGTAGCGGCGCAAATATTAGCGGCAGTTTATTGTGTGTTTGCATTGGTTAATCTGCGGTTTACGGCGGATGGTGCGGTCAAGGAGCAGACAGATGGCTATGATGTGCAAACATTCGGCACGCATAAGTATAAGAATGTCGAAAATAAAACAGGTGAAGCTCACCGTATGATAGACGGACAGATTTTGCGGGAGCAGATTAAAATGGGAATACCCATGGGTGTACAGAATATTATCACTGCCATTGGCGGATTAGTAGTGCAGGCTACGGTCAACGGGTTTGGGGTTTTATTCCTGACAGGGTATGCTGCAGCTAACAAGCTGTATGTACTGTTGGAGATAGCGGCAACCTCCTACGGGCATGGTGCGCTCACTTACACGGCGCAGAATAAAGGGGCAGACAGCGGCGAGAGAGTACGGGAAGGGCTGAAAGCGGCGCTGATTATCGGAATTGTTACGGCACTTATGATGTCCGGGATTATGGTCTTTGCCGGACGGCAGATTTTAGGAATGTTTATAAAGGAGACAGAGGCGGGAATTACTGTGATGATTGGGATAGGTTATCATTATTTGTGTGTGTTGGCGTTTGGATTTCCACTGCTGTACTGCCTCTATGTGCTCAGGGCGTGTATTCAAGGCGTAGGTGATGCCGTAAACCCCATGATGTCAAGTCTGATGCAGGTATTTATGCGGGTGACATGCGCGCTGCTGCTGACTCGGCTTATCGGACAGGAAGGGGTGTTCTGGGGCGAAGTGCTTGCGTGGGTCGGAGCGGACGTTTTTCTGGGAATTATCTGTGTGAGACATTTAGAGGAAGGTTAGAGATTTCTTTGCTACAATAGACGCAGACTCAGCAGTCTGCGTCACAAGAATTGCAGAGCAATTCTTGCTGGAGTGATGAAGGATTACAGCATCTGAGAAATGTTGTAATAGACGCAGACTCAGACTCAGATTCAGTATAAGGAGTCGAATAACAGCAAAGAGAGGAACCTAGGATGAAAAGAAAATGTATGATGGCAACTGTAGTATTGACACTTGTAATGATGGCGACGGGATGCGGAAGCGGGCAGGAGCCGGAAGGGGACAATGTTGCTATTTCCACAGAAAATGATGTGAACGCAGATGAAACGGGAGAACATAATCCGGAAGAAGATGCGCCAGAGGAAGACGAGACACAGTCGGGTGAGCCAGATGGTACGGAGCAGACAAGCCAAGGAGAAGAGGCAGAAAGTGCAGATGATGAGGGAAATGGAGAAAATATAATCAATGTAAGCGATGATGCCATTTTTATCGGTGGACATGTAAGAAGCGTTTCACAGGATTCATTCGTGCTCAGCCGGACACTGCTGGATGACGATGGTATGATTATTGCGATGCCGGAAGCGGGCAGCCCGGAAGAAGAGCTGGTGACAGTACGCTGTACAGATTCGACGGTTTATGAGTGGTGGACGATTCGGAGTGGTGGTGGAAGCATTGACAAAGAAGAGACTTCTTTTTCGGAGCTTAAGGAGAGCGCAGGAGTGGAAGCGCTAGGACGCTTTGACGGGGAAGAATTTATAGCCGAGAAAGTTATTATTGAAGTTTATGAGTAGAAAGAATATATTTAGAGGTGCAGAGTGATGATTGCTGATTGGAAAGGAGTTGGGGGAAGATTGAAACTAATGAGTGCAATATCTCCATGCAAGGTCTGATTGGGCAGTGATTGCATGGAGTAGGATAACTGCTCTTGGACTTTGCATATTTCAAAGATGATAAAATTTGAACATAAGGAGCAAAGTCTATGAAAAAAATATTAAAATATAATGATTTCTTCCATACAATGGGAGAGATGAAAACGTATTTATTACTGTGGAGTACGCAGTCCTTTTCCGGACTGGGGAGTGCGATGACAAGCTATGCGCTTGTAATCTGGTCTTATACGCAGAAAGGTTCCGCGCTTATGACGGCATTTCTGATGGTGAGTTCTTACGCGCCTTACGTGTTACTCAGCATTTTTGCGGGAGCCTTGAGCGATAAGTGGAACAAGAAGACAACTATGCTGGTGTGCGATACGCTGGCGGCAGTCAGTACGGTAGTCATGTTGTTCTTATTGCAAAACAATGCACTTAGGATTTGGCATTTGTACCTGATCAATGGGGTGAACGGCGTCATGAACACGGTACAACAGCCGGCATCCGAGGTGGCGACTACAAGGGTGCTGCCCAAGAAATATTATCAACGTGTAGGAGGGCTGCGCTATTTTGCCAGTTCTTTGAATTCCATAATGACGCCGATTATCGCGACGGCAGTTCTGGGAATTGCCGGAATGAATGCGATTGTGGCGTTTGACCTGTTTACTTTTGGGGTGGCATTTATTACGCTGGCATTCGGGATTCAGATTCCGGAGCAGGAAGAGACAGGTGAGGAGTCGGAGAAGCTGCTGGTGGCGGCAAAGAAGGGTCTTGCTTATCTGCGCCGGGAGCGGGGAATTTTTGGGCTGATTATGTTTCTCGCGGCGATTAATCTGGTGGCATCCATCTATGATGCGGCGTTTCCAGCGATGATGTTGTCGCGAAATGGTGGAAGCGAGAGGACGCTCGGTCTGGTGAATACAGTGATTGGTGTGACCACTTTTGCGGGAAGTATTCTGGCATCATTTGTGAAGAAACCAAAGAGCAGAGTGCGGGTTATCTGCAACTGTCTGTTATTTTCCATGAGTACGGAGAACTTCTTACTTGCGTTTGGAAGAACGCCGCTTATCTGGTGCATCGGCGGATTCCTCGGATGGATTGCGATTCCGCTTATGAGTACGAATCTGGATGCCATTATGCGGCTTCATGTGCCGGAAGAAATGCAGGGACGGGTATATTCCGTGAGGAATTCGCTGCAATTTTTTACGATACCGATAGGGTATTTTCTCGGCGGCTTTCTGGTGGATCAAGTGTTTGAACCGATTATGGCATTGCAGGGCGAGGGTAGTATCCTGACGAAATTGTTCGGCAGCGGCAAAGGGAGCGGAGCAGCATTTTTGTTTTTCGTGATAGCCTTTGCGGGAATCGGTGTGTGCCTGTATTTCAGGCGGAATAGGGATATCTGGGAGCTGGAGAACCGGGCGGAATAGGAAATTATTGCTGGCGGAAGAAAGACAATATTATATAAGGAGAAAAAGCAGCATGCGCAGACATTACATTGACAATTTACGCAACTTCACAATCATGCTGTTGTTTCCCGTACATACCTTTATGGTTTGGAACGACTTCGGGTTTAAGTTCTATATCTGGATGGGAGAAAACAGAATTTTAAGTACACTTATTGTACTGGTGAACCC
Source organism: uncultured Lachnospiraceae bacterium (assembly GCA_947176505.1). Taxonomy (GTDB): domain Bacteria; phylum Bacillota; class Clostridia; order Lachnospirales; family Lachnospiraceae; genus UBA3282. Next base: position 70,756 of record CAMWQW010000020.1, read on the forward strand.
ATGGTTTATGCCAATGCTGTTTGTTCTCGCAGGTATGAGCGCAAGATATGCACTGGATAAAAGAACAGTGAAAGAGTTCGTGATGCAGCGTGTGCATAAGCTGCTTATTCCGTTTGTTTTTGGAATGGCGCTTCTGGTGCCATTCCAGTCTCTGTATGCCAGAAAATTTTATGATGGGTATGCGGGCAGCATTTTGGAGCACTGGAAATACTTCTACACGCATTGTACGGATATGAGCGGTTATGACGGCGCGTTTACGCCGGGACATCTCTGGTTTATATTATTTTTATTGTTGATTTCTATTGTTTCACTGATTATTTTTCACTATTTGCCCTATGAAAAGTCTATCATAATGGTAGAGAAAATGCCTGCAGGGCACATATTATTACTTTTTGTTCCAATCTGGCTGATGTACTATTTGGGAAATTTCGGAGGATTCAGTTTGGGGAAGAATCTGGCGCTGTATCTGGCAGGATATTATGTGCTGAGTAACGATGTGATAATGGACCGATTGGAGAAAAATATCAGGTGGCTTGCGTTGTTGTGTGCGGCAGGAACGGTTCTGTTGGTGGTATTGTATTATACAAAAGCCTATTACGGGGATTTATGGGTGAGTTATATCGGTTGGAATACGATACTTGTGTGGCTGGTGCTTGGCAGAAGATTCTTGAATTATCGGACTGTGTTGACAGATTATTTAAACCGGGCGTCCTATCCGATTTATATCCTGCATCAAAGTATTCTGGTTGGGTTGGCATATTATGTTGTACGATGCTGCGACAGCTTGTTTGTGCAGGCAGCTTTCATTTGCTTGGGGAGTTTCGGACTGACTTTGCTGGTGTGTGAAATATATCATGCGTTGGTTTGTCTGAAATTATCGGTAACAAAAAGGTACGGTCAATAGAAACCGTACCTCAAAAAATATGTGGTATGATATATAGCAGCAAATTTATTGCTTTTAATGAACATCACCGCTCATTCCGCCTCCGAACAAATCTATTGTGCTGATATAAGCTGCCGCAGCCATGGAAGCGGCAATGCCTTCCGGATTAGGTTTTGGCGCGTCATCTGCCGCAGACGTTGTGCCGGATGTAAGGAAGCTATGCTGTCTTTGGCTGCTCAGATACTGTTGCCGTGCATACTCTTCCTTGGCAGCGGCTTTCCCGGCGGCATCCTTTTTCATAGCACGTTCGACCTGCTCCCGCATCAGTTTCTTCATTCTTTTATGTCTCTTGATCCACCAGTCTTCTTCATCGTCATCGTTGTCTTTATCTGTATTTCCCTTAAATGCGGCTTTGTTGAATCCTTCGCCGTGGTGCTCTTCAATAGAAGCGCCGAAATGCTCAGTGATCATAGCTCCGTCATTGTTACCCCATCCAAAGAAGGGATCGCGCACAGCACGGTCTTCCACAAAATATCCGAGAATCCAAGACTCATAATCAGGGTCCTTGCGCATTTGCTCCCAGCCTCTTTCGGTGATTGTAATAATGCTGGTGTCATTGACTCTTGTGGAATCATAGGGAATTGTCTCAAGCAGACCATAGAAATATGCCTGATATTCCTCCATAGTCATATCTTCGGTGGAAAGGTCTGCCACACCGTTTCGCTCTTTCACGGCTCTGCCGGCTTTCACCTGCTGGTCTACATGTCTGGCGCGGTCGGGATGCCTTCTTTTGAAAGTATCGACGACGCTTTCTTCCAAAACATCTTTAAAACCACTTGAAGATTGGGGTTTCTTTGTAGAGCTCATTGTGGGTGTATTGTATATGGTCGTTGGTTGATTTATACCCATAATATTTGCCAGATTCATAATATACCTCCTTATTTCTGGTACGCCAAATGCTTGCTGAGTGATTACAAGTAAAAGTGAGTTGTTCTTAGTAAGTTTACTTGTTTTTATTTTCGTCACACATGACAGAGTTTTTAAGAGGATAGTTATGAAACGGGTATTCTGTGTTACAAATTATCTATGGAGTAAAGGGGAAGGAATGAGGAGGAAGGTGGATATATCATTGTGAGGAAAACGGATAAGTGCTATAATTTCAATATTGTAAACCTAAATGATGGAGACAAAATATAACGAGAGTGAAGCGGAAAAGGAGAGCGGAGCATTATGAATACTGCCACAGAACTGAGAACAAAACTTAGGAATATTGATCATAGAAGTTACCCCGCATATAAGGAATTGAGAGGACAATATAACTTTGGAGATTATGTACTCTCCATCGACCATGTGCAGGGCGATCCGTTCGCATCGCCGTCCAGACTTTCCGTGCATGTCCGAAAGGACAAGGCTGGCTTTCCGGCACAGTATTATGATACGCCGGCGAAAAGAGTTACTTTGCAGGACCATTTGACAAGGCTGTTTGGAAGATGGGTATCCGGTGGAAGCTTTCAGGCGAAAGGCTCCGGCAAGAGCGGACTGATGACTGTCTCAAGATGTGGACAGCAGGTATTGGAGCGCACGGCGATGCGTGTCAGCGACGGGGATGTGACACTGCGGTTTGAAGCCGGATTTCCGGCGAACGGACGGACGATCAATGCGAGAGAACTGGAGAAGATGCTTTTTGATATTCTTCCTGATTGTGTGCGAAAGAGCTTGTACTATGCGAATATTGACAAAGAGAAACTGAAGAAGGCTATCTGGCTGTGCGAGGACCAGCAGTATATCAGAGAGAGCCTTTATGAGAATGGATTGTGTGCTTTTATTGCAGATGGGTCCATACTTCCCAGAGAAAGCGGAGTATCTGAAAAACCTATGAAAGATGCTGTAACTTTCCAATCACCGGAGAGTTTGAAAGTGACATTAAACCTTCCTCATAGGGGAGAGATTACCGGAATGGGAATCCCCAAAGGAATCACTTTGTTTGTGGGCGGCGGCTATCACGGTAAGTCTACTATTTTGCAGGCATTACAGAATGGTGTATACAATCATATTGCAGGGGACGGAAGGGAGCTTGTCATTACGGACAGCTCTGCCTTTAAGCTGCGTGCCGAAGACGGACGGAGTATCACGGGTGTGGATATTTCCCCATTTATTAAGAATCTTCCGAACAAAAAAGATACGGTGCACTTCTCAACGGAAGATGCCAGCGGAAGCACTTCACAGGCGGCAAATCTGATGGAAGCACTGGAGAGCGGCAGTGAGCTGATTTTGATCGATGAAGACACTTCGGCGACGAATTTTATGGTGCGTGACGGGTTGATGGCGCAGGTAATTACGCCCGGTGAGGAGCCGATTACACCTTTTATCAGCAGAGTGAGAGGAATGTATGAAGAACTAGGGGTATCATCGGTGATTGTTGCAGGAAGTTCCGGGGCATTTTTCCATATGGCAGATACGATCATTCAGATGAAAGAGTATGTTCCTATTGACATTACTAAGAGGGCGAAGCAGACAGCGGAAGAGTATGACAAAGCGGTGAAAGCCGATGAGAAGGACTATGTACGGTTTCCGGATTTCAACAGGAAGAGATGTCCTTCGCCGGATATGGCGCTTCGCAAAGAAGACCGGATCAAGATTAAGACGATGGGAACAAGTGAGCTTTCTCTTGCGAAGGAGAGTGTGGAACTGCGTTATCTTGAACAGCTCAAAGATCAGGAACAGACGGCGGCGCTTGCTTATCTGCTAAAATATGCGCAGCTTAAGATGATGGATGGTAAAAAGGAAATAAGACAGATGATAGATATGCTGGAGGAGCAGCTTGACAAGAAAGGACTGGAGAGCCTCTTTGAGCGCGGAGACGTGTCTTCACAGCTTGCCAGACCGAGGAAACAGGAGATTGCTGCATGCATCAATCGATATAGGAAATTGCGGATATAGGAGCAGGAAAATCAAGAGTTGTAAACCAAAATAAAAATATGGTTGACAATCAAGACCGTACATGCTACGATAGCTTCGTCAAAGATGAAAGAGAACAGGAAAGATTGAGGAGGAAGCTATGAATACAAAGGCAGATACAAAGACAGAGAGTACAAATATGAGAACAGTGGGAAAGGGAAAGACGTATGATATGGCATATATCGGCATTTTTACGGTGTTGATTGCCATTTGTTCATGGATTTCTATCCCGATGGAAGTTCCTTTTACATTACAGACATTCGCAGTATTTCTGGCGGTAGCCGTACTCGGCGGCAGGCGCGGCACGTTATCGGTGGTGGTCTATGTGCTGTTAGGAGCAATCGGGGTGCCGGTTTTTGCAGGATTCACGGGCGGACTCGGTATTATCATGAACAACACGGGCGGCTACATTATAGGATTTATCTTTTCGGCATTAGCCATGTGGCTTATTGAAAGTCTGTTTGGGAAGAAGATATGGGTGCAGGGAATATCCATGGTGGTTGGACTGCTTATCTGTTATGCTTTTGGTACAGTATGGTTTATGCTGGTGTATATGAGAAATACCGGAGCTGTAGGTCTTATGACGGTGCTGGGATGGTGTGTGATTCCTTTTATCATTCCGGATGTGGTTAAGATTGTGCTTGCACTTGCACTTAGCAAGACTTTGAAGAAACCGCTTGCTTCGATTATGGGAGAGACACAGTAATACTTAGGAATCAATAGATAGGACCATAAGTTGAGAGAGCATATTGCACAAATAGAAGGAGTTTGATATGACATATAGGATTAGAGCACATCATGGTATGTGCTTTTCCTTTTTTCAAGGAAAAGGCTACAGTGGTGAATTTACCGATAACATGTGGGAGATGAAACAAAAACTGGATTATAACCCGGTGGTGACGTTACTTCAGGAGACGGATGACGTGTGTGCCCATTGTCCCAACAATCAGGAAGGTATATGCGCTTCTATGGAAAAAGTGGCGGACTACGACGGACAAGTACTTAACTTGTGTGGACTTGAGCCGGGGACGATGATAAGATGGAAAGATTTCGAGAAACTGGTACAGGATCATATATTGAAAGCTGGCAGGAGAGAAGAAATTTGCGGAGATTGTGAATGGAACAGATTGTGCATATGAAGTGTGCGCACAGTGCAGCTTACATCACAAAAATGGCATTTCACAACATTTTTCTGTAATTGTAGAAGAAAAGCAGAGGATTATCATGATACAATAGACACAAGCCCGGCGGCTTGTGTCACAAGAATTGCGGAGCAATTCTTGCCGGAATGATTTACGCTGAGGCATCTGTTCATATAGTACAATAGACACAAGCCCGGCGGCTTGTGTCACAAGAATTGCGGAGCAATTCTTG
>CAMWQW010000021.1 GCA_947176505.1 uncultured Lachnospiraceae bacterium
TGTCTTCACAGTATCGGGGCTTTCTTTTAGGGGAGGATAAGTATGCTGGACAGAAGTCTGAGAAACCCGATAAAATGTGCAATTTGCACAAGCATTTGCGTGTCCTCTGAGGGTGTTGGCAACACTTGGCAACAGGTTTTTTGCAGGTGTGGGAGAGGTTGAGTTTTTAATTTGTTGAGGATAAAAAAACTGAATATAGAATAGCGTACCGGAGTGGATGAAGTGGGTAGGATTAGCAATTCTTTGGTGGTATGTGATGAGATATCCCATGTGCTAGGGTAGTGCATGGGGTATCTTTGATAAGACGAAACAGATATAATTGGTGTGAGGTCACTTTGTTGACAATATGGCATATTTGCCATATACTAAACGTAGAAAGTGAATTGGAGATTACAATGGATAAATTTGAGGTGGAATTTTATACTAAAGATAACGGTGAAAAGCCAGCTAAAGATTTTATCCTTGGTCTGGATGTGAAAATGCGGGCAAAAGTTTTGGGAATCATTCATGTGCTGGAAGAGAAGGGAAATCAATTAAGAGAGCCATATAGTAAACATTTAGAGGATGGGATATTTGAAATTCGTGGAAAAGTGGGAACAGATATAACAAGAGTGCTGTATTTTTTCTACTATGGTAAGAAAATTATTATGACGAATGGGTTTATCAAGAAAACGCAGGAGACGCCAAAACAGGAAATAAGGCTGGCAAAATCATATCGCAAAGATTATCTGGAAAGGGTGAAAGAAAATGAGTGAATTTCAGGAATTTTTAAATGAACAACTGCAGGATGATGAATTCAGAAAAGAATGGGAAGATATTCAGCCGGAAATGGATGTGATCCGGGCAATGGTTGATGCAAGGATTTCACAGAACCTTACACAAAAAGAACTTGCTGAAAGGACTGGAATTAATCAGGCAGATATAAGCAAGTTAGAAAATGGAACAAGGAATCCGTCGCTCAAGTTATTAAAGCGGTTGGCTGATGGAATGGGGATGACTTTAAAATTGGAATTCGTTCCCAAAAGCCAAACTAAGAATTAGCAATTAAATCAAGATGCTGAAATTATGGAAACATATATTAATAAATTGTTGGTTTATATTTATATATGTTAAATAATAAGTAATTACTAATCAAGAAAGCAATTAATAAAATGTTATGAGGATTAAGATGAAAGAGATAAATATTTCATGTTATTCAAAAAAGAGAGTAAGAACTTTAATTCGTTTCTTTAATCATATTTTTACTAATTCAATTCAACCAGATATTAATATGGCAGAAGAATTTGTAGATAAGTATATTCCAGAAACTAAAAAGTTTATTTGGGAAAGTACAGATGGGAATTTAAAAAATTTAAATAATATTTTATTTGTTTCTGATAGTGAGAAACGGATAAAAGAAGAATTTAAAGAAAAAAGAAAAAAGGTTTTTAAGGATAGTATTGCAAAATATATCAGTAATGGAAATATAACAGAGCCCATGTTGGAACAAATGCTAGAAGAGACAATAGAACAAGATGAAATTATTTCTGATTCTTTTAAGAGATACAATTTGGATAGTGTAGCAAGTAATATTTGTACGATATTAATTACAATAGATATTTCACTTAAAGAGGATGAGATTATTTTCACAAATATAGAACTGGGAGAGTATGGGGAAGTATACAAAAAAATAAATAGCAAGATATATGACTTGATTTTTATTAGTAGTGGTGTTGCAGATTACATTATGGATATATATAGAGGAAAAAAATTTGATTCTTCTAAACATTATGTTATTATGCCAGATATGCATAATTATTTGATATATCAACGAAATATACAAAACACAAAAAATATTGAAAAGGTAATTGGGAACAATAATTGTTTTATATCAGATATTGTTTTAGTATTTGAATTACTAATAATTAAACGGAAAACAGATATTTTGAAATTCGTAATATCTTTAATTTGTATATATAAATCTTATGAATATGAAGAATACATGCAAGAATATGCTAGGCAATTAATAGATTTGATTCAAGAAATAATGTTTTGTGGAGAAATCCATAAAATATATATACAAATGAAAGAATTTAATATTGAGATACCTATGGATGAAAGAGGAAGTGATGATGCAACAACAAGATTTAGTATTATATTTTCTGCCAGCAATGATGATATTTATCTATTAAGGATTGACTTACCACATAAAGGGGAAGAAAAATTCCACTTAAATTTGCAGGAATATGTTAATGGAAAATTATTAGCAACTGGATATCCCTTGGATGATGATGTTAAGAATAATGAGAAGTTAATAGATTTATTAGGAAATAAGTTTGATGAACTTTTTTTTAAGAATGAAGGTCATATATGGTTTAAGTCAGACTTTGAAAAGAAATTAGAGAAGATGAATGTAGACCAAGAAACTAAAAATGAGCTTATGGTGCTTTTTAAATATCGTTGTCATTATCCAATTGCATTTAATATGAATGATGAAAATAAGTATGCTGAATTTTTGGAGGAAATGAAAGCGTATTTGGTCAATTTTGATTTGGAAGGTAGTATAATCAAAAGCTATGGTAAAAACACTAAAAACATAGAGGAAGAAGTAATAAAAATAAGGATTATTCAAATGTACATAAATGAACTTATGGATGGAATGGAGAAGAGTACAAATACAACGGTTAATGGAAATAAATATATTTGGGAATTGTTTAAAGAGTTGGGGTTGAATAAGAGAATAGAGGAGGAGGTTTTTATGACCTATAGTCTTTCGGAATGTTGGAAATGCGTGAATGAATATGTTTTTTAACATGTTTGATGGTATGGCAAAAGAAAACAGAATATTGTAAAAATAATATGTAGGAGTTTTATAATGAAAAAAGAGGGGGATTTGTAAGACGAAAATCGAAACTTACATCAAAGAAGTCAAGAATGCCTCTTGTGGCTTTTAAGAAGGTAAGGTGAAACAGAATACGCAGTCATTTGATTGCAGGGTAAGGACTATTCTGTGCTTGGGTAGTCCTTCTTTATTATAACAATTTAATTTGAAAAGGAGAAGAAATGTATGGAACAGATTTACAGGATTGGCATTGATCATGGGTATGGGAACATCAAGACCGCCCATCACATTTTTGAATCCGGCGTGATTGAAAGGGAAGGGGTATCAGACAGAAGAGAGTGAATGGTATGCCGTCCTGCATGAGCTGGCTATGGCTTCAAGGTATGCCAAAGACCCGGACAGGCGAAAAGCGGCGGACAGCCTTATTAAAAAGGTGAACTCCCTGACGGATGGTGAGTGCATGGAGATTGTATACGATATCACTTTATGAAGAAGGACTGGCTTGGGATGCTGGATATTCTTGCCAATAAAAAAGAAATCCCATGTTCCCGGAATACACTGGTACGCCTTAAGAATGCGGCAAGGGATGCATACGATAAAGCGGAGGAAGCTGACAAGCCGCAACTGGCAGGCATTGCGGCAAAAATAAGCTGTTTCCTTGAAGCGGTAGATAAAAAGGGGCTATCCGGTATTTTACGGGATGACGGTATTCTTTTCCATGAAAAAACAGAGCTGCCGCCTTTCCGGTCTGGTTTGGAAAAAGAGAAATTCCGCCATATCTATGAGGCAGGGGCAAAGGAACAGATGGCGGTGGCAGAAAGAGCCGCCTATTACCCTGAGCGTGAAAGATAGCTGATGTGTGGGAAAGCGCGGCACAGCCGACACCCCGTATACTTTGCCTTGTCAACCCTCTTATTGGGGAGGGCAGCCGAAAAAGTGAAACTGATAAATGGAATTTAGCAGTGATAGAAAAATTAATTGATTGTGAAATGTTTAAGGAAGAATTTCAAAATTATTTTTGATATGATAAAGCGGTAAGAGAGTAGTGATTAATTAGTAAATGATAGTGGATCAACAGAATATATGGTATTTCTATTTGAAGCTTACGATGGTATAATAAGATAAATTAATAATTTAGTACTTTTTATTGCTATTAGATGAAGTGTGCTGGGTGAAAAATGAGATGTAGATATGTTCAATGATGGTATTTCATTCTGGCTTTATATAGTTATATTATGAGGTATGATTATGACAACAGTATTTGTATCGTATTCTTGGGATTCAGAATCACATAAGGAACGAATTAAGAGATTTGTAGAATATTTGCGAAGAAATCAAATAGAGGTAATATTTGACGGAGATGCGAGACTTGGGGAACTTTTACCTGATTTTATGGAAAAAGGGGTAAGCGCCTCTGATTATGTTTTGATGTGTTATACGCCAACGTATAAGAGAAAGGCTGATGGAAGATTAAAGAAAGAAATTAGTGGCGTTGCTTATGAAAATACTATGATAACTGGAGAAGTTTATAGCCGAAATAATCAATATAAATTTATTCCTATTTTGTTTGAAGGAACTTGGGAGTCATCAACGCCATACTGGGCTATCGGTAAACTTGGAATTGATTTGAGGGGAAATAACGCTAAAGCCGAAATAGGAAAATTGATGGAAACATTGAATGGAGAGATACCTGCTGATTTGCCTCCTGACCCACCCCAAATACCAAGTGCAGGAAAGGAAAAGAAGATAAAAAACTTTTTTTTAATTAGTATTCCGCTAATAGCTGCAATAGCAACGATTGCTGTTGCTTTATTTGGAGATAATATTATTGGAAGATTAACAACGGAAGAAGAAGGTAATCCTGAGAATACATATTCCCCGGAATCGGATTCTCTTGAGGATTATGCAAGGCCTGATACTGACTTATCTATCAATGAACTTTTTAACAAGCTATGGGAAGATAGTAACTATATACGTTCCGAATATGTAAAAAATTTAATCAACACAGGGATTACACGCTACAATAATGGTGATTTTCCCTATGCCGGAGCTTTATTTGAGCAAGCGATTAAAGAGGGGGATGAAGGAGTTACAGCAAGAAACAATTTATCTTTTATGATACGACGACACGAATATGTTTCTAAAAGTTTTGAATTAGATGATTTGCTGGAGCAGTGCAGAGAAAGTGGAGGAGCGTTTTCACTTATCAATTACGCCATGTATCTTGTTTCTATCAATGAATGGGGAGATGCAGATTCACAGTTTAAAAGGATAAGATACTCTGATCCTGAAATAGAAGAAAGTATTAATTGGTGGAAAAGATTGTATGATCAAGGCGATTGTGAAGGTAGTTTGGTATTAGGATGGTTACTAAAATATGGTTTTTACGAAGATGATAAAAGATTAGTTTCTGATTATTTTTGGGATGCAAAAAAATATTATGAAGATATGCCTAATTTTTTGTATTCTGCATTCAATCCAAATCAGAAATATGATGTCAAATACAAATTATATGAGGCAGAATTCTTATCTTTAAATAAAACAAGTAATATAGGAATGATATTAGAAAACACTAATATTATTAAATCATATTTAAAAAATTTAGATACTGGCTATGTATATGATGATTATTTATTTGAGGACAATTATTCTGCTGTATCAGAGGGATTTATTCCTTTATATCAATATGCTGTTAATTTTATGGGGATTGATGAAGGCGAGTATGAATTATGTATAGAAGTTCAAGATTATAAGCCTTATTTAGCACGTGTTCTTATAAATGAGTACAATGAGAACGAAATCATATTATTACAACCAAAGGATAAGGCGTTTGATTATTGTTTTTCGTTAGAAGTAAGGAATAAAGACGATGGCAGTTTTGTTGAAGAGGGATATAGAATTGACATCGGAGATAGTTTTTTGTTTGCATCATATGAAACGTCTTACGAACATACTAATATTTGGGTGGAGTATGGAACGGAAGTTAGTGTTACGTGTGGAGAGGAAACACAAACTGAAACAGTAACTCAAAAAGATCAGTTGATAGAAATGTATTTTTGAGTAATTGTTATAGAGAATATTATACTTTTTAAGAATAAAAGAAAGATATAATTGGGCTATGTTGAAAACGAAAAGTTTTTGCTTAGTCCATATTTAATTTGCAGAAATTATTACTTTTGAATTTTGATGATATTATCATTAGAAAATGTAGAGTTGGCTGATCCTTATACAAACTTTTGTATTGTTTATTTGTAATGTAGACGGAAAATATGTGAGCGATTTTGAAAACCAGTGGTTTGATATCCTGATATTTAAAAAGGACTTCAAAAACTGGCATTTTGATATCAAGGCATTTTCGGGCGATTTCAAAAGCCGGAGGTTTGATATCTGGTCATATTCAGGCGATTTCATTACCAACGGTTTTGATTTCACCTTCCCGGTTTTTTATATCAAAAGAGCTGGAACTGATATCAGTATGTAAAATATGGCAAAAATAAGAGGGTTCGGGGTACTCCCCGACAAGATTTAGCATTTCGTGCCCACGAAATGCGTATCTTGCGGCGTTCCATAGAACGCCTTCTCCCCAAAGGAAAGGAGATTCAGATGGCAAGACCAAAAGGCGAAAACGTGATACGGAAGCATTTCAAACTGACCGCAGAGACAGCAAAACTGTTAGCAGAACGCTCCAGAGCAGAAAATATGAGTGAATCAGAATATATCCGCTACCTGCTCTTGAACCAATCAGAGAATCCAAGAAGCAGGGAATTGGAATTAGAGATAATGCGCTTGCGGAATGAAGTAAATAAAATCGGTGTAAATGTCAATCAATTAGTAAAAAACTATAATTCACACATATATAAGGAAGAAGATAAACTACAGTTAAAAGCATATTTGTAGGAAATAGCATTTTTGCAAAAGACCATGATCAGCCATATAGCGCAAATTTGAAGAAGTATCACTGATGGTTGTAGTATTATCTTAAGAATAGCCATGTTATAATAGAAAAAGTAAAATGAATTGAAAGGTCGTTGTATTTTAAATAGGTATATTATTAGGAAGGGATGTGGAAGTATGGAAAATATTGATGATAAGTACAAAGTAGAGCTGAATTTTGTGGAAGAATTCAATTTAAAACGACATGGAATGATAAAAGAAATCGAAACAGAATTTAATATAATTAGGCTCTGTATTCAAGAAATGAGCGACTTGGCTGTAGAGTATCGTCCAATGCTTAATAGGATATCAGTTATGCCATTAAGAAAATTGTTATGCGAAAACAACTCAGTATTGCTGAATGTATGTCCTGATTTTAAGATGCCACCGCTTGTAGGATTCCAGATTACACTTGAGGATGAACAAGTAATAGTCAGACCGCCTTATAAAGTAAAAGAAATTGCTCAATGGATTTCTGTTCAGGAATGGTTAGATCAAGGTATTTCATGGTTTAGCAGGGATGTAAATTCAATGGCGGAAATTTTACCTCAAAGTGCATATGAAGGGATTTTGAACAAACTAAGTGGGAAAAAATACAAAAATCTCAAATTGCAGTTTGAAGGGATGTATAGCAAAAAGCAAGTCGAATATAAGGGAGAGGTTTTAGAAGTATATTGTAAACAAAATCCTATGGATATAAGTGCAAATCAGAAAATCAGTGAAATTTTAGATGAAATTGGTTATAACAAACTTTCAGTCTATGATTTTGTCAAACATATGTCAGATAAACGTGGGGCGCATATTGATGTCGGGCATTCGCTTGTTGTGGAATTAGTTAATGGTGAGGATGCTATAGGATTGACACCAATCCATTATTTTGCAATCCAGATGATTTATGCGGCGAAAATGCAGGTTCCTGAATTGGCAGGATATTGGGCGGAAATGCCTGAACTGGCAATAGAAGAGGAATGACTATTTGAATAGAGCTGATGAGTTTTTATTTCATGATAGGTTATTATTAATTCATGAAATCTCGGAGGGTGGATAGATGAATATAACTAAAAAACAGCATTATGTTTCGCAGGGAATATTGAAACATTTTCTGAATGAACAGGGAAAAGTATTTGAATTGATAATTGAAAAGAAATTAATTATTCCAAAACGTATTCAAGATACGATGGAACAGAATTATGTGTATGAGCATCCTGCATTCAAAACAAATACATTGGAAAAAAAGTTTGGGAAAATAGAATCTGTTGTATTTCCGCAGATGGATAAAATCATTGCTGGTTTAGAACAGGGCTATAAGGAGGATAACAATGCTGTTAAATATATTAGTAAAATAAAGAAGATGATGCCGCTTCTTCTGGTGTTCTATTTTAGGAGTGGTGCTTTGTTGCATGAGTATGAATTTTCATCTGATAAACCCAAACTTGACAGGGTAGAAAGGCTGATTGCGAATATACTTAGTTCAAGATATATTAATGGATTGAGCCAGACAGTCTGTAATTGTTATGATGCGGCAATTATAGTGGATGAAACAGGACAGTTTCTTATCAGCGATTAATATATGGCAACTGTTGCATTAAAGTATAAGAACAGATTTTCTAACGCTTCAAATCGACAAATAGGAATGAAGGAAACCATGATATTGCTTCCATTGAGCGATAAGTTCTATATCGTGTTTTATAATGGACATAATCCAAGTTATATTATAAAAGATAAGATTTCTATATTGTCATTTGAGGAAGTGCAAAAGATAAATGATGTCATAATCGAAAATTCTTATGTTGAATGTGTAGGAAAATACAAACAAGAACTGGAACGAGTAAAAGAGAATGAAATCATATCATTTGGACCAAGTAAATGCCTGATGCGCTACGGTGACGGGATGCTTAAAGATCATATCATTAAGCGAGAGGTATTTTTTTATGAAGAAGATTGGGATTTAGATACAAATTCCTATACATATATGGTCAAATACTTAGAAAAGATAAAAGGAAAGATTGACGTAATAGCTTATGTATTTGTGGAAGTGGAAAGAAATATAAGTATTGTTGTATGCATAAGTATAATTTGGCTAAAGATATTCTTTTTGCTACTCAAAATGAAAGTGCTGTGGATTATAACATTTCAGGTGCTGTCACACTCGAAGCGGCAATAGAAGAGTTTACCGGAAAAGAAACAGAATTAACTAATGAGAGAGATAAGGAAGCACTAAGGAAACTTGATGAATTGATGAAGGAACAGAAGGGATGATTCGAAATATATAATCTATCATAAAGATAAGGAGATGTTCAATCGCAATCACAAAATTATCCTGCATCCACCAGACAGGAAAAAGATACATGGCTATGCATCTTGCAAATGCCATTTCCTACATTACAGACGAAGAAAAGACGCAGGATGGCGCACTGGTGGGCAGCCATAACTGCAACGTAGATTCCGTATTACATGAAATGTTAGCAATAAAGCGGAAGTATGGAAAATAGATAAGCGGCAGGGCTATCACTTTATCATATCCTTAAAAAAACAGGAAGTAAGACCAGAAACCGCTATGGAGATTACACAAAAATTTGTAGAGAGGTATTTTGGTGACAATTTCCAGTGCCTGTATGCCACACATGATAACACAGAACATGTCCACAGCCACATTCTTTTCAACAGTGTTTCATGGCGTACCGGAAAGAAGTACCGCTATGAAAAAGGAGATTGGGCAAGGGAGATACAGCCTATTGTAAATGAACTCTGCAGAGAGTACAGTCTTTCCATACAGGATATTGAAGTTGGTACAGAAGAAAAAGCAGTAAAGAAATGGGATAAAACAAAACAGGGTATTTTCAGATGGAACCACCAGATCAGCCTGGATGTGGAGGGTTCCATTTCTTTTGCAAACAGTTATGATAATTTCCTAAAGCTGATGGAACTAAAGGGATATGAAATAAAGCAGAAAAACGGAGTAACTTTTCTGAAACCTATGGGCGAAAAGAGGTATATCTGTCTAACTGATATTTCAGCTTCTTATACGAAGAAGCTATAGAGAATCAGATAGAAAGGGGCATCCAAAAAGAAACCAGCAGGAACGGAAACCGTACTCCAAGGATTGTAGGATGCAGGAAGAATTACAGAAAATATATCCCACAAATGCTATACCAGAATTTGGCGCGGTCAGGCTCCCCGTATTATCAGTACATTTTTAGAGAGCTATGTTTTTTCCGGGAAAACAATTATTCCGTTCTGTACTTCTCATAGCAGTGGAATTGGTTCCAGTGCAAGCAATCTTCATGACCTCTGTTCAGAGTCAGTAGCGTGGATGGACGGAAAGAGATTTGAAGCAGGAGTTTCAAAGGAAAGCATTCAGAATTGGATTGGAGAAATTGGGATTGAGTGAAATCGAATGATTATAATTTCTTATTTGTAAAAAAGGGAAAAGATAATATTAGCTTCAAACATAACGAAAACCCCGACACCGTGTCTTCACAGTATCGGGGCTTTCTTTTAGGGGAGGATAAGTATGCTGGACAGAAATCCGAGAAACCCGATAAAATGGGCAATTTGCACAAGCATTTGCGTGTCCTCTGAAGGTGTTGGCAACACTTGGCAACAGGGTTTTTGCAGGTGAGAGAGTGATTAAGTTTTTGATTTGTTGAGGATAAAAAAACTGAATATGGAATAGCGTACCGGAGTGGATGGAGTGGATAGGAATAGCAATTCTTTGGTGGTATGTGATGGATATCCCATGTGCTGATAGTAGTGCATGGGGTGTCTGTAAAAAAATAAATGAGAAAATAGCAAATAGAATATGAGGATGCCAATGATAAAAGAAGGTTGTGAATAAATGAAAAAGTGGATATAATAATAGTGAAACAGATTCAGAGAATTTTTATATTTGGAAGGTGGTAAATCGCATGGAAGTTGCAGTTAAGAAAATTTATGCGGAAACCTTGGAACAACAGCAGATAGAAGTAAGGCAGAGTGTGATGGATGGGTTAAGGCAGGCAAGAGAAGGAAAGACAAAAGATTTTAACACAGTTTGTGACAGATTGGAGAAAAAATATACGAATGCGAAAGTATAAAATTGAAATATCTGACTTGGCAGAACAGGATTTGGAGTTTGCTGCTGACTATATTGCATTTGATTTAAAAAATCCTTCTGCGGCAATCAACACAGTACAAGGCATCCGTAAACAGATAAACAAACTACAGAATTTTCCAGAGCGTAATGAGTTAGATGATGATCCAGTATTGGCGGATTTGGGTGTTCGTATGGATTATTATAAGAATTATAAAATTTATTATGTGGTAGAGGACAATTCGATAATAATTGTAAGGATTTTACATATGCTGGTGGACAGTAGAGCGTGGTTACATCGGACATTTGGAATGGAAGATTAAGATGCGGCGTTTATTGATAGAATTTGATAGATAGATTCAGGGCATGGCGGATAGCCATGTCTTTATTATTTCACAAATTCTAAAGTTAATATCTGGTGATGTAAAGGCTCATGATTGTATTATTAGAAGGGTGCAGCAGAATATATTGATAATATGCAATGGATATTAGTAGAAAGAGGGCAAGGCTAATGTTATAATTAACTAAATAGTTGCTGAAACGGTTGATGATGTATCTGTGAGAAAATTAATTCCTGAAACAATTGATGATAATGAAGACAAGTTTAGAAATTTAGTTATTTCTACAAGTGGGATAAAAGCCATACAAGGTAAGGATGGAATCGGCATTATGATTTGATATCCTGTGTTTTCTTGCCGCCAATCAGGGCAGGGTGATGATTTATGCACAGATATATGAGCATGTATGGGGTGGTTATGAGGATATTGGCAATATCATTCTGTAATTATGCAGGAGTGGAATACAAGTCTTCTCATATGTGCAGAAGGAGTTATGTAACAAATTGTCTGGACAATGACATGAAGCAAACATAACGAAAACCCCGACACCGTGTCTTCACAGTATCGGGGCTTTCTTTTAGGGGAGGATAAGTATTTCCTTATCTTTTGACTACTATCATTATTACCCGCTTGAACAAACTTATACATACAAAATTAAAAATTTTTTTAGAGAATGCTATGTTCATCTTAAGGAAATATAAATTTACTTTTTTCAAAAAATGTTATATACTTAGGTATCAAATGTCTGCAGCTTGTTTTTCAGTGCGGATATAGGGCAGACGCGGCGCAGATACAGTGCTTGTGCTGTCTGATATTATTAGGATAAAAGGTGGTATAGTACAATGGCATTATTGAAACAATGGCGTGATATGGCGTATTCTGAGACAGCCAACAAAGGTGATTTACAAAGACTCTGGTCAGAGTATTTCTTAAAAGAAAAGGAAATCTATGCACAACTTCTTAAGACTCCCGATAAGACAGTAAAGGGAACCGTGAAGGAGCTGGCAGAGAAATATAATGTTGATATCATGACGATGGTCGGTTTCTTGGACGGTATTAATGATAGTTTGAAGAAAGCGAATCCAATCGAGGAAATGGAGGAAGACACCAAGGTAAATCTCGGCTTCGATAAAGCGCTTCTTTACAAAAATATGGTGGCAGCAGGAGCGGACTGGCTCTATGAGTTGGAAGAGTGGAATGATATATTCGACGAGGAGACGAGAAAGGCACTTTACAAGGAGCAGAAGGAGTCTACTACGATTCACAAGGCACCGAAGGTATATCCGAATGACCCGTGTCCTTGCGGAAGCGGTAAGAAGTATAAGAAATGCTGCGGCAAGAACGCATAATGCATATGGAACAGGAGCAATTTAAACCCCGTACAGAGCGGGCAGTAGAGACTTTTAAAGAAGGATATAATTGTGCACAGGCTGTTTTTGCGACCTATGCGGACTGTTTCGGCATGGACAGGAAGACAGCGCTTGAGATGTCAAGTGCAATGGGTGCGGGCATCGGCAGGATGCGTGAAGTGTGCGGTGCAGTGTCCTCCATGGCGATGTTAGCCGGATTAAAAGAAGGCAATGCCGACCCTGAAGATGAGGCGGCGAAAGAGCATATCTATTCACTGGTCAGAACGATGAGTGCACGCTTCAAGGAAGAGCATGGTACGATTATCTGCAAGGAACTGCTCGGACTGGACAGCGCAGAGGAGAGTGCGAAGCCTTCCATACGGACGCCTGAATTTTACGAGACAAGACCGTGTGCGAGAATCATTGCGTGTGCGGCAAAAATTATCGAAGAGGAATTGTTATGTAAACCATAGATTGTGATGACAGCATTCTTTTTGGTGCAGCACGGGTAATGGGAAGAACAAAAAGTACTTTACATTTCAATTTACATGGAATAGAATAGTAGCAATAAAAGCATATCATTTAATATGATGAACACGTTGACGAGAAGAGTAGGATGCGGAACGTAACAGAGAGAAGCGCCATGTGCTGGAAGCGCTTTTGCCGGAAACATCTGAAAACTAACTCCGAGTGACCCCAATCCGGTCCGTTGACTTACGTTACAGTCGAATGAGAGGTTCTGGTAAGCCGTTATGAGCGCACAGAACAAGCGAGGTGGAACCGCGTACACAATACGTCCTCTGCATTACCACAATGGTAGTGCAGAGGATTTTTTGCGTGAATGAGCAGAGTCAGAGACTATGCGAAGCAGAAATCAATTTAAAGGAGGAACCCAATGAAAACAACACAACTGAGAGAAAGAGCAACAGAATTAAAAGACAAAACAACAGAACTTATGACGGGCGACTTTACGCTCAAAGGGCTGGATTTCTTCCTGATTGGTGCAATCTGCCTTTTAGCTGGAATCTGTATCGGGCTGATTACAGCGCCTTTGACACATGGCGTCAATATCGGAAGCAATAACGGGAATAATAATGGTAATAACAATGGCAATAACAATGGACATAACGGCACCCGTACGGCGGAAGAAAATGAAGAGCAGTAGTAAAATCCGAGGCAGACATTATCCTATGAAACAAATATATGAAAATTAGAAACTAAAATAAATGAGAAGATGAGATGAAAATTATAAATTTTATCTCAGAAATGGAGGAAACTATGAAAATCACATTAAAAGACGGTTCCAGTAAAGAATATGCGCAGGCGATGAGCATTTATGATATCGCCATGGACATTTCCGAAGGGCTTGCCCGTGTGGCGTGTGCCGGGGAAGTGGATGGCAGAGTGGAGGATTTGCGTACGGTCATCGACAAGGATTGTAATCTGAACATCTTAACGGCAAGCGATGCGGAAGGACTGAAAGTGATCAGACATACCGCTTCTCATGTACTTGCAGAAGCGGTGAAGAGACTTTTCCCGAACGCGAAGGTTACTATCGGACCTGCAATCGAGGACGGATTCTACTATGATTTCGATGCAGAGCCTTTTTCCAGAGAAGATTTGGATAAGCTGGAAGCAGAGATGAAGAAAATCATCAAAGAAGGGCACAAGATTGAGCGCTTTACCTTGCCGAGAGCCGAGGCAATCAAATTCATGGAGGAAAAGGGCGAGCCTTACAAGGTAGAGCTGATTCGTGAACTTCCGGAAGATGCGGAGATTTCCTTCTATGATCAGGGAGGATTTGTGGATCTGTGTGCAGGACCGCATCTGATGAGTACGAAGAATATTAAGGCTTACAAGTTGATTTCATCTTCCATGGCATATTGGCGCGGCGATTCCGATAAAGCACAGTTACAGCGTATCTACGGTACCGCTTTCCCGAAAAAGGAAGAGTTGGAAGCATATCTGGAGCACTTGGAGGATATCAAGCGCCGTGACCACAACAAGTTGGGGCGTGAGATGGAATTGTTTACCACGGTGGACGTCATTGGACAGGGCTTACCGCTTCTTTTGCCGAAGGGTACGAAAATGGTTATGAAGTTACAGCGTTGGATTGAGGACTTGGAAGACAAAGAGTGGGGGTATGTGAGAACGAAGACTCCACTTATGGCGAAGAGTGATTTATATAAGATGTCAGGACATTGGGATCATTACAAAGACGGCATGTTTGTGCTGGGTGACGAGGAAAAAGATAAAGAAGTATTTGCGCTGCGTCCCATGACCTGTCCGTTCCAGTACTATTGCTACAAGAATACGCAGCACTCCTACCGTGACCTGCCGATTCGTTACGGCGAGACATCTACGCTTTTCAGAAATGAGGATTCCGGTGAGATGCACGGATTGACTCGTGTACGTCAGTTTACGATTTCTGAGGGACATTTGATTGTCAGACCCGACCAGATGGTGGATGAATTTAAGGGCTGTATCGCACTGGCAAAACATGTTATGTCAACCTTGGGACTGCTGGGTGACATTACGTGGCATTTGTCCAAATGGGATCCGGAGAATCCGGAGAAATACATTGGCGAGCCGGAGGTATGGAACGAGACAGAGGCGCATATCCGCAATATTTTGGAAGAACTGGAGCTTCCTTTCGTGGAGGATGTAGGTGAGGCTGCATTTTACGGTCCGAAGGTGGATATCAATGCCAAGAACGTATACGGCAAAGAGGACACGATGATTACGATTCAGTGGGACGCTCTTCTGGCAGAGCAGTTTGACATGTATTTCATTGACCAGAACGGTGACAGAGTACGTCCCTGCATCATTCACAGGACTTCTCTTGGCTGCTATGAGAGAACGTTGGCATGGCTTATTGAAAAGTATGCGGGCAAGTTCCCGACATGGTTGTGTCCAGAGCAGGTTCGCGTGCTTCCGATTTCCGAGAAGTATGAGGAATATGCTGAGCAGGTCAGAAAAGAGCTGGCAAGAAATGACATTGATGTGACGGTAGATAACCGTTCCGAGAAGATTGGTTTCAAGATTCGTGAAGCAAGGCTTGCAAAAGTGCCGTATATGTTAGTAGTCGGCGCACAGGAGGCGGAAGATAAGACAGTATCTGTCAGAAGCCGTTATGCGGGCGACGAAGGTGTGAAGCCGCTGCAGGAGTTTATCGACCAAATCTGTAAGGAAATCAGGACGAAGGAGATTCGTCAGGAAGTGGTACAGGAAGAGAAGAAAAACTAGAACGGTATGCGGCAAAGAGTGGGGACAGAGTGTAATGAATCGGAAACTCAAAATATCAGGCAGGGATATCTTCGGATATCTCCTGCTTGGATTAAGCGTAATCATGCTCGGCAAAAGCCTATTGTTGTGTTTTAGTAGTGATATCTGGTATGATGAATTGTTCACCGTGGGAATGATAGAACATTCCTACGGTGATTTAATTGCGTTTACGGCAAGGGACGTGCATCCTCCGTTATATTACTGTATCGTAAAACTTGTTGTAGACTTATGTAAACTAATATCTGCGCAGACGAATCCGGTTATCGTTGCCAAAATGGTGTCGGTGTTTCCGTATTTTATCCTGTTCGCATATAGTGTGACGTTTATCCGCAAGAGATTCGGTATCTTTGCCGGAGGACTGTTTCTGTTCTGCGTAACTACGATGCCACAGCTTAGCGCGTACACAGTGGAAGTGCGGATGTACAGCTTTGCGCTTCTGTTTGTGACGGCTGCTTTTCTGCACGGTTACGGGACGATTACGGCAGGAAGCGGGGTAGAGGAGAAGCGGCGTGAAGGAAGCAGGAAGCCGATAAGTTATCCTCCTGTGCGTATGCGCCGGGTTCACGCCGCAGCTTTGATATTCTATGGACTTGCGGCGGCATATACACAGTATTTTGCCTGCGTGGCAGTTATTATGGTTTATCTGTATGTGCTTGCTGTATTTATAATCAAAGACCGTCAAAGAATAAAAGAGTGGTTTCTATGGGTGGCAATTTCGATTGTCGGTTATGCGCCATGGCTTTATGCGTTGGTGAATCAGATTACGGCAGTGAATGATAATTACTGGATATTGCCGTTGACTTGGCGTTCTTTGGGCGGCTGCGTGAAATTTGTGATGAAGCCGGCGTTCACTAATGAAGTACTGAGTACTATTCTGGCGGTAATACTGTTTATAGTATATGCGGCTGCATTTGGATATGAAGTAATAAAACTATACCATTATGGCAGACAAAATGAAAAGAATGCAATAAATAATGGAATATTTATCGCAGCAGGTACCGGCGTTCTTGCAGGGGTGGTAATGTTTGGTTTTATTGCATCTAAGATTATCCGTCCTATTTTCGTCTACCGCTACATGATTCCGGCATTGGGGTGTTTCTGGCTGAGCTTTGCGGTGGGACTTCATGATATTTGGATGGATACAGATTTATGTAAACCAGAAGATGCTCGGAACAATACGGATGAGCAAGATACAGTTGTAGAACATACGTTACGAAAGAGCACAAAAGAAAAGATTTCGCAGGCTGTTGTTATTATCATCTCATCCTTTGTTATTGTCATCGGACTTCGAGACTACCGTGCTTTTATGGGAGAAGAAGAATATAAAGTACTGCTGATGGAGCAGACTACAGAGGCATTATCTTCCATTGCGCCGGAGGATATTGTCATTTATAATTTTGATCAGGTACAGGCAGTTACTTCCTATTATCTGGACCGCAGGATAGAGAGTTATCTCTGGTGCGGAACACCGGAAACGTTGATTCAGGAGATTATCAGACCGTATGATACGGTAGAAGAAACGCAGACGATCAAAGAGTGGTGTGAGAGTGGCAGGAATGTCTGGTTTATCGGTAGTTTTAACAGCAGAGAGGATATTGTAAAGGAATGGGCTTCTGAAGGAATACGGATAGAAGAAACGGGCAGTTATCTATTGGAAAGATATTGGTTCAATTTGTATAAAGCTTCGGTGGAAAGGCAATAATAATCTTGTATCACAGAGTCGGTGTGCGGGTTCGCAGGCTGAATTAGAATGGAGGTTATTATGGCTGAGCTAAAATGTGGAGTTGATAATTGTTCTTACAACAAGGATAAATGCTGCTGCAAGGGCGACATCATGGTAGGTGGTACGCATGCGGATTGCTGTAACGATACATGCTGCGAAAGTTTTGCGCAGAAAAGAGAAGGCTCTTATACCAGTTCGTTAGAGCATCCGTGCAAAACAATCAGTATAGATTGCGAAGCGGTCAAATGTGTGTATAATAGTAACTATAAATGCCATGCCGAGCATGTGGATATTAAGGGCGGCGGTGCATGTAACTGCTACGGAACAGAGTGTGCTACTTTCAAGGAAGCACAATAAATCGAAATAGCTGTTTTGCAAAATACAGTATGCTCTTTCATTCAGGGCATACTGTACTTTTGCGGAGGAATCATAAATAGGAGCGAGGTACATAGATTGAAAAGAATAGTATGTCATAAGAGTTTCAGGCATGTTCTAATGTTTGTCCTGTCGGTATGGATGATTTTGGCATTGGCAGGATGCGGTCAGGAGGATGCGGTACAGACGGGCGCGGCAGCAGAGGCGGAAGGGAATGACGGGAATGAGCAGATTTCCCTTGCGGATGTGGCAATCGAGCCGGACGAGACGAATGCAAGTAAGGCACAGATGGAAATAGATGAGCAGACGCGTGAAGAACTGACGGCACAGTTGCTTGAGGAAAATAAACTGGACACGTCTGTGATAGAGCCTAAGCGTACTACGAGAGGATGTACTTTTGACTTGCCGGAAGGTTTTGCAGAGTCGGAGGAAGTATCGGATATGTATGTGACAGACCGCTATCCGCTTGATGCATCCACGATTTACTACGTTGCCATGGAGCAGGACATTGCATTGCAGCTCTTGACTAAGGAGGCTTTCAAAGAACAGACGCAGGAGAGTCTGCGGCAGGCTTATGGGGATGGGGTGGAAGTCACCATAGACAGTTTTGAGAGTATTAAGGTCAGTGGGTATCCGGCTTTTCGCATTGTGTGTAATTATCAGGTAGATAACATAAAGATTAAGCAGCTTGCATACGCGATCAATGCAGATAAAACATATATGATAACCTACTCGCAAACGAGTGATTACGACCGCATGGAAGAGTATGAAGCGAGCGCGGCGACGATTCGGGTTGAATAAGACAGGAAACAGCAGCATTTAGAGAAAGTAAATGCTGCTGTTTTTGTAAAAGATATTTCTATCTATTTTTCAAGTTAAGAGCTTAATCATCCACGTCGAAATTCTCCAGCATACTGCCCTTTTTCTGCGGTTTGGAATCACCGTGTTTTACCATGAGCATTGTAAAGAATGCCAGAACGGAAAAGAACACGGAGTAAGGGAACAGCGTCCGGTAAGAGACATGTTCCAGCAGATATCCCGACAGAATTGGTGTGAATACCTGCGCCGCCATAGAAAAGGTGTAATAATATCCGGTATATTTGCCCACATCTCCGGAGGAGGCGATTTCAACGACCATCGGAAACGAGTTGACATTGATAGCAGCCCATGCGAAACCGATGATACCGAAAAAGATGTTCATCGTTACATGATAGCTGTTGTAAAAAGAAGCGCACAGATAACAGAGGGCTAATAAGACAACACCGATTAAGATTGTTTTCTTTCTTCCGATATGGCTGGAAAGCGCACCGATTGGAATATAGCTGATGATTGCGGCAACGGTCGCCACCATCAGGCAGTTCGCATAACCGCCGTTTTCCATGCCCCACACATGCGTTGCATAGCGTGAAAAGGCGGTTGTGACCGCATTGTAAGCGATGAACCACAGCGCGATGGAGAGCAGCATAAATACGAGACTCCGCCTTACATCCGGAGCAAGCGTTGTGCCGGCAGCCTGATTAAAAGAGTCAGTTTCGGATTCTGATATTTTTTCCGGTTCCATTTCTTTTAAAATCTTTTTTTCTTTGATGGTCGAAAAGAGAACGGCAATACATATGAGCATCAGCAGGGCAATGGAAGCAAACAGCGGGAAATAATTCGGTGTTGCGCCGCTCCCTACTAAGAAACGGATCATGATCAGCGAATAGACGCCGCCGATGGCGCCCATCAGGTTAATGACCGCATTGCCCTTGCTGCGCAGAGGTTTCGGTGTCAAATCGGGCATCAGCGCAACCGAAGGAGAACGGTAAAGCCCCATAGCGAGCAGTACAAGAAACAGAACAATGATAAACAGCGGCAGATTCCGGCTGCGGTCCGCGGTAGGAAGAATCAGGAGAAAGATATCCGCCAGAAGCGTTCCGATGATAATAAAAGGCATTCTTTTACCGATTTTCGTATCTGTTTTGTCAGAAAGGGAACCGAAAAACGGAAGAAGAAACAGCGCTAAGACATTGTCGGCAGCCATGATGACGCCGGTAACTGTTTCACCCAGTTGAAAAGAGTTCTTTAGAATCAGCGGAATAATGTTGTCGTACATCTGCCAGAAAGCCGAGATGGACAGGAATGCCAAGCCGATTAAAATAGTTTGCTTGTAGTTAAGTTTCATGTTTTGTCCCCCATAAATTTGTTCATTAAGTTTCTTTTGCTTTTATTCATTGTAGCATAGGAGTTCGGGAAAAGATATAGTTTTGATTTGCGATTTTTCGTAAAATGCTTTGAAAACATGCTGCAATCTGGTACAATAGATAAAATATATTTTTTCGGAAAACAGATAAATGTACAAAATTATTACAAGACATAAAAATGGGGAAGCTTTACAGCACAAAGAACAGGGGAAATTATCATGAAGCAATTATTCAGCAGATGGGGAAGAGAACCGGACCGTGAACAGGTGTGGCAGGAGTATCCGCGACCGAATCTTGTGCGCGACAGTTATTTTAATCTGAATGGGGAATGGGACTGCTGCATCAATTGTTATGCGGATGTTGAGACTCATGAATATCGTAAGAAAATACTCGTTCCTTTTTCGCCGGAGACTGCACTATCAGGGGTCAAAGAGATATTGCAACCGGGAATGTACCTGCATTACCGGAAAGTTTTCAGTCTGCCGGAAGGATTTCGTAGAAGCCGCGTGCTTCTTCATTTCGGTGCCGTCGATCAGGAATGCGAAGTGTTCTTAAACGGTACGTTTCTCGGGGCACATAAGGGAGGCTATCTGCCCTTTTCTTTTGACGTAACCGATTCGCTTGCGGAGGAAAACATTCTGACAGTACATGTGACAGACGATACAGAGCAAAGCCCTCACGCGAGAGGGAAACAGAAACTCTCGAAAAAAGGGATTCTCAGCTCGCTTTTTTACACGCCCCAGAGCGGAATCTGGCAGACGGTTTGGATGGAGAGCGTGGAAGAAGAATACATTGACTGGGTGAAAATTACGCCGCTCTATGATGAAGGCGCGGTAAAGATAAGGGTGAAGACCGCAGGCAGCAAGACGGGTCCGGCGGAAGATGAAGATAGAGAAAGCAGAGTGGGAAGCGGCGGTATTGAAGCAGATCACAGTCTGAGCGCGCAGATTGCAATCATGGATAACGGCACGATGATTGCGCAGGCACAGGCGCAGCCGGACAAAGACTGCGTGATTGCGCTAAGTCATTTCCGTTCATGGTCGCCGGAAGAACCGTATCTTTATGATGTGCGGATTTCATATGGAAAAGACGAGGTCGCTTCCTATTTCGGAATGCGGAAAATTTCAACAGACAGGGATGAAAACGGGATTTTAAGATTTTTCCTTAATAATAAGCCGTACTTCTTTAATGGGTTGTTAGATCAAGGTTACTGGCCGGAGAGTCTTATGACGCCGCCATGCGACGAGGCGCTTGTTTATGACATCAGGAAGCAGAAAGAAATGGGATACAATACGATCCGCAAGCATGTCAAAGTGGAACTTCCGAGATTTTATTACCACTGTGACAGAATCGGAATGATAGTGTGGCAGGATATGCCCAACGGAGGCGGCGCATATAATATGGCGTTTGTGGCGGGGATTGCAAATTTTTCCGACAGCATTGCCAGAGAAATGTCCGACAGCAGTTACCGAAGGTTTAAGCGTGAGGATAGGGAAGGCAGGAGACAGTATTGCCGTGATTTGACCGGAATGGTGAAACATCTTTACAATTATCCTTGTATCGCCGCGTGGGTTCCTTTTAATGAAGGCTGGGGACAATTTGATGCCGGATGGGTAACAAAGAAGCTGCGCGGACTGGACAAGAGCCGTCTGATCAATCAGGCTTGCGGCTGGTTTGACCAAAAAGGCGGTGATATATACAGTATCCACAATTACAGGCGTGGTCTTACCGTTTCACCGCAAAAAGACCGGGTGGTGGCACTGACGGAGTACGGCGGGTATGCGTATCCGGTGAAGGGACATATCGCCAGCAGGAAGAAATTCGGTTACAGACACTATTCATCCAAAACGGAGTTGACCGACGGATATCGGAGACTGATTGAGGAAGAAATTTTTCCGAACGTAGCAAGGGGTCTATCCGCAGCGATTTACACGCAGGTCAGCGACATCGAGACGGAGATCAACGGCGTTATGACTTACGACAGAGAAGTTGATAAGCTGCATCTGGATACGGTTAAGGAGTTGAACCAGAAGCTGTACCGGATTTTTGAGGAAAATGTACGATAGTACGGGCAGTTTTATTATAAGATTCGAGTGCCAAAAGGTGACTATAATAGGTTGAGAAGGCAGATGTCACAAAAAATTTTGCAAAACCGGTTGACACAGCCTGAATCCTGTGTTACAGTATTATCCGTGCGAGAGCACGCGACAACCAAGCAGAGTATCCACTCTCACCTTGCAACAATCGGGTTCGCAAGTGTTCATATTTCAAAACTTCTGACATATCTCTACCATAATGGGAGAGTATAGGAGCTTGAATATCATGAATTGATAAGTGGATAGTTATGCTGTCCACTTTTTTTAATATTTTTTATGGGTATGGAGGGAAGAACCATTAGCGATTTATTCATTAACGAACAGATTAGAGACAAAGAAGTGCGCGTGATTGGCGAGGACGGCGAACAGTTGGGAATCATGTCCTCCAAGGAAGCTATGAAGCTGGCAGAGGAAGCAGGCGTAGATTTAGTCAAAATCGCTCCGACAGCGAAACCGCCTGTATGTAAGATTGTGGATTACGGTAAGTTCAAGTATGAGCAGACCAGAAAAGAAAAGGAAGCTAAGAAGAAGCAGAAAACCGTTGAGATTAAGGAGATTCGTCTCTCTCCCAATATTGATACCAACGATTTGAATACGAAGATTAATGCTGCCAGAAAATTTATCAGCAAAGGCGACAGAGTGAAAATTACGCTTCGTTTCCGCGGGCGCGAGATGGCGCATATGAATAACAGCAAGCACATCTTGGATGATATCGCAGAGGCGCTTGCCGATATTGCGGTTGTTGATAAGGCACCGAAGGTAGAAGGCAGAAGCATGACGATGTTTTTGGCTGAGAAGCGTTAGTTTTTCAGTTGAAATAAACTGATATCTTGGATTGATATCTCACAAAATTTATTAATATAGGAGGAATTTTGAAATGCCAAAAATGAAGACAAGCAGATCAGCTGCAAAACGTTTTAAAGTAACCGGAACGGGTAAGTTGAAAAGAAATAAAGCTTATAAACGCCATATCTTAACCAAGAAAACTACTAAGAATAAAAGAAATCTTAGAAAGCCTGCTATGACAGACGCAACGAATGTTAAGAATATGAAGAAGATTTTACCTTATCTGTAGTAGGGGTGTGCCGGAAGGCAGCATGAGCCAAAGTTATAGGTCATAAGGAGGAAAAAGACATGGCAAGAATTAAAGGCGGTGTAAACGCTAAAAAGAAACATAACAGAGTGTTAAAGCTTGCGAAAGGATACAGAGGCGCAAGATCGAAACAATACAGAGTAGCAAAACAGTCCGTAATGAGAGCTTTGACATCTTCTTACGCAGGAAGAAAAGAAAGAAAGCGTCAGTTCAGACAGCTGTGGATTGCCCGTATCAATGCAGCGGCAAGAATGAACGGCTTATCCTACAGCAAATTTATGTTTGGTCTGAAGAATGCGGGTGTTGACATGAACAGAAAGATGTTAGCTGAGATGGCAGTCAATGATGCAGCCGGGTTTACGACTTTAGCAGAGCTTGCAAAGGCAAATCTGAAATAGGATTTGCAGCTTGGCTGAAATTGAAATAGAGAAAACGCAAGGGACATGGTAATTAACCGTGTCTCTTTTTTGTTGAGGCATATACCCTTGACATATATAGATTATCTATATATAATAATGACAATATATATAGATGGTCTACATATATGGCGTTGCATAAATTATAAAACTTTAGTGCTGCGATTGCCTATGTTGTTTTATTTGAGAAAGGAGATTATATCATGGCGATAGATAAATCATTGATTTCAGGGAGCACTTCCATGCTTTTACTCCGTTTGTTGGAGGACAAAGATATGTACGGATATGAGATGATCGAGACTCTTCAACAGAAATCCAACAATGTCTTTATGTTAAAAGCCGGAACGCTCTATCCGCTTCTTCATTCTCTGGAGGGAAAGAACTATCTGACGTCTTATGAGAGCGAGGTAAACGGAAAGCAGCGTAAATATTACAGCATTACGAAAGCCGGAAGAAAGTATCTGAAATCCAGAAAAGAAGAATGGCAGGAATATCAGGCGGCGGTACTTAACGTGCTTTGGGAGGCGATATGATGACGGAGGAGCTGTTTATAAAAAGTGTCACGGAACAGGTTCGATGTGTTAAGGCGAGAGAGGGCATCGAAAGGGAGTTGTCCGACCATATCTCGGACCAGACTGCAGCCTATGAAGAGGCGGGGGAAACGCATGAGGAGGCGGTCAGAAGAGCGGTACAGGAGATGGGTGACCCGGTAGAGGTTGGAGTGGAGTTGGACAGAATTCACCGCCCGCAGATTGACTTTAAGATGCTAGGTATGGCGTTCGTATTTAGTATTCTGGGATATTTTATAGTATGTGCGGTGAACGCGGAAGGGTTTGCGCAGTATCCGGACTATGTGACAAGGCAGAGGGTTGTGCTGCTGTTATCTCTTGGCGTGATGGCAGGCATGTATTTTCTTGATTATACTTTTATCGGACGCTATGCTTTCGGAATCTATGTATTTCTGACTATCGCCATATATTGCAGCATGACAGTGTCTATGCGAAAGAATGGGATTCCGCTTGCATTTATGCTGGTATATCTATATATTCCGGTTTATGCGGGAATACTGTACCGACTGCGAAGGAAAGGGTACGGTGCAATTGCATCGGGGATTGTGATACAGATTGTCACGACTATGCTCGTAGGGTCTGTCTCTACTATGCACATGACAATGAACATCTATATAATGTGCATGGCGCTGCTTGTCATTGCAGTGTGGAAAGGGTGGTTTGCTGTCAATAAGAAAATGGCGGCGGTTATACTTATAGTGACGCTCGTGCTGCTTCCGGCAGCTTTGCTTGTATGCAGAATTGCTTGGTCAGGATGGGCGGACGGATTTAGAGCACAGCGGCTGCTGGCATGGTTACATCCGGAGAAATACGCCGACGGAGCGGGGTATATTTATATGTGGATGCGCAGTACGCTTGGAACGGCAAAATTTATCGGACCATCGGCAAGTAATCCTTTCACGGATGGAAATATATTGGGTAATCCGATACCGTATCCGACTCAACCCTTTGTTCTTTTTCAAGTGATATGTGAGTATGGAATATTAGCGGGGATTATTGTTGTCTTGGCGTTTGCGGCAGTTATCGTACGGGCATTTCAGATTGTACGATATCAGAAAAACCAGCTTGGTTTTATAATATCTGCGGGATGCTTTATCGTACTGTTAGTCAACTGTCTGGAGGGGGTCTTGATCAACAGTGGGTACTATCTGGTGAGCAGTATGCAGTTCCCGTTTGTGTCGCAGGGGGCGTGTACGGCAATTACATATGCGGCAATCATCGGTCTGCTGCTCAGCATTCACAGAAACGAAAGGATTATTACGGATAAGATGATAGAGCGCCGCCGCGGATGGAGATTGAAAATTAACGTCAAATTAGAGAAAAGGTAGAGGAAATGATTAGAATAAAAAGAGGTTGGAGATTTATTTCTCCATCCTTTTTTTGTGAAGTAAATTTGAAGCATATTTGCTTTTACGTAATAGGAAATTTCTCGATATCATTCGAGTTTGCGAAGCAAATCTCGCAAGTGAACTTGTTCGCTTGGGAACAAGTTCGCTTTTTTATATGGTGTAAAATATGAAAAACATGGTACAATAAAACAAATAAGTATTTATGCATGATATGCATAGGTTGACATAACTTTTCTTGGAGGAAGCAGAATGAGAGCGTTGGAAGGATTAGAACCACAGAGTGTATTTTATTTTTTTGAGGAGATAACCCGGATTCCCCATGGTTCCGGCAATGTGAAACAGATTAGCAATTATTTGAAAAAATTTGCCACAGACAGAGGACTTCAGTGTATACAGGACGAATTGTATAATGTTATCATCATTAAAGATGCGACGGAGGGATACGAAGACGCAGAACCTTATATCCTACAGGGGCATATGGATATGGTTGCGGTGAAGACGCCGGACTGCGAGATTGATATGACCAAAGATCCTTTACAGGTGTATGTGGAGGATGGAAGGATTCACGCTAAGGGGACAAGCCTTGGCGGCGATGACGGTATTGCAATCGCCTATGTGCTTGCCCTGCTGGATGCAGATGACCTCAGTCATCCGCGTTTGGAAGTAGTGTTGACAGTGGACGAGGAAACCGGTATGGACGGTGCGAAAGGCGTTGATTTGTCCATGCTGCGCGGAAAGAGACTCATTAATCTGGATCAGGAAGAAGAGGGAATCGTCATTACAAGCTGTGCCGGCGGCGCGAGAGTAGATGTGAATATTCCTCTGAAATGCGAGAAGCCTAAGAGCGGTACATTACAGTATTTGCAGATTAAGCTGGGCGGCTTGCTGGGCGGGCATTCCGGCATTGAGATTGATAAGGGAAGAGGAAATGCAAACTGCCTGTTAGGTCGTATTCTTAAAGGATTATCGGAACATTATGACGTGCATATGGTGTCCATGAAGGGTGGCTTAGCAGATAATGCAATTCCGAGAGAGGCGGAAGCTGTGATTGCGATTGACATAAGTCAGAAAGATGCGGTTGCAGACCTTGTAAAAGAGTATGAAAACATAATCCGTCATGAGCTCGGAGAGAAAGATCCTGATTTTGCAGTGAAATGCAGAGAAGAGGCTTGGCAGGAACAGTGCTATGATGCGGCATCTACCGTACAGGCGCTTAATTGTCTGTGCAGATTGCCAAACGGTATCATAGCCATGAGTAAAGAGCTTGAAGGATTGGTGCAGACGTCGCTGAATCTTGGTGTTGTTGTACTGAAACAGGATAAGCTGTGTTTGTCCTATGCGGTCAGAAGTTCCGTCGATGCAGAGAAAGACCGGTTGTGTCTTCAGATGCAGGAGATTGCAAAGGACGCGGGCGCATCAGCCGAAGTCAGAAATGCTTATACCGGATGGGCATACCGAGCAGATTCTCCGCTTAGGGATATTATTGTGACGGTATATGAGCAGATGTATGGTAAGAAACCCGTTTTAGAGGCGATTCATGCAGGCGTTGAGTGCGGAATCCTTGCAGCTAAAATAGACGGTTTGGATTGTGTTTCTATCGGACCGGATATGTCGAATGTGCATACTGCGGAGGAAAGTATTGATATCGCTTCCGTGCAGAGAATGTGGAAATACCTGCTTGCTGTATTGGCTTACAAGTGATATGTGAATAACATTTAAATTTATTTTGAATAAATCATGAAATTGTATAAATTACGCGGTTGCTTGGTTGACACCGAAGGTACGTCATCGTAGAATAATGGAAAGTAACCAGAAGATAATTGGTGGAGACGACAGCGATGAAGGATTCATTGATAGAACAGACAAATGATCAGGAACCATTGACGACGGAGCAGCTGACAATGAGAGATTTTCTGACCGGATTAGACAGATATGAGGTGTTCCTTGAAAAACTTGAAAAGAGTATAGAGGAAATCGGTGACAGACGTATCTCAATCGTATATACGGATATTAAATATTTTAAATATATTAACGATACGTACGGGTATCAGGTAGGGGACGCGCTGCTCAAAGACTTTGTGGCAGAGATGGTTACGAATAATGAGAACCTAATATGCTGTTCCAGAGTCTATTCGGATAATTTTGTCGCGGCGAATTTCCTGAGCAATGAGTTTACGAATGAGGAGTTTCGGGATTTTATTCATGAAATCAATCTGGAGAGAGAAGCGAAATTCAGAGAAAAGTACTTAAACAGCAGACTCCAGTTCTGTACCGGTATCAGTATCATTGATAAGAACAGCAGAAGTCTGGATGCCGAAACGGCGGTGTCAAACGCGAACCTTGCCAGAAAAGTAGCGAAAGAAATGGATGAAGACTGCTGCATACTATTTGACAGCAGTATGATGGAAGGAATTAAGCGTGAAGTCGAGATTACGTCCCGTGTTCCGAGAGCGATAGCCAATCATGAGTTTATGGTATATTATCAGCCGAAGATAGAGACGGAGACGCTTCGTCTCATTGGTGCAGAAGCGCTTGTGCGCTGGCAGAAACCGGACGGCTCCTTTATCTATCCGGATCAGTTTATACCGCTGATTGAGCGGAGCGGACAAGTGGTCGATGTGGATTATTACGTTTACAGAGAGGCGTTTAAGTTTGTGGCGGATAGATTGGCGGCAGGCAAGAATATTGTGCCGATTTCTTTAAATGTGTCCCGCATACACCTTAACAAAATGCATATTTTGGAATATATACAGGAGTTGTTTGACGAGTTCCAAATACCTTCCGGGATGATAGAGTTTGAGCTGACGGAAAGCATATATCTTGACAATACGGAGCGGGCGTTGGAATTGGTTAAAGGTTTACATAAGTTAGGAACAAGGGTTTCTATGGATGATTTCGGTTCAGGATACTCATCGCTCAATTTATTGAGCAGGCTTCCGATCGATATTATTAAGCTGGACAAGGTATTTTTAAAAGAAAATGCACTGCAGGAAAGCGACAAAATTATTATTTCCTGTGTAGTGGACATGGCGAAGAGACTTAGCATCACTTCGTTATGTGAAGGTGTGGAAACGCTTGAACAGAGCGATTATCTGAAGGAGGTAGGCTGTCAGATTCAGCAGGGATTTTATTTTTCCAGACCGATTCCGCAGAAAGAATTTGAAGAATTTATGGATCAGAAGAAATAGGGCTTGCATTTTTCCTGATAATTGGTTATAATGATAACTGCTTTCGGGATGTGGCTCAGGTGGTAGAGCGCTACTTTAGGGAAGTAGAGGTCGCAAGTTCAAGTCTTGTCATTCCGATATTAAGAAACCTTGAGAGTGTGAACTTTCGAGGTTTTTTATATTTATAGGATTCGAGTGTCAAAAGATGATTTTCATAAACTGAGACAGCAGATAGCACAAAATGTTCACGAAGTTGTCTTGCGCAGGAATATGTGAGTTTCTTAATATTCCGCTCAGTATCCAGCAATTTGGGGACACGGATGTCCCGAAAAGACCGCTTCGAGCCCGGATGGCGAGTAGCGGGCGGTTGCGTCCGTTTCTCATAGTCTTACCGGAATATTTAGAAAATCCATATGACGGAGCCCGACACGAGAGAACATTTTGTGCTATCTGCCTTTTCAACCTATTATAGTCACCTTTTGACACTCGAATCTTTATAGGGAGTTGTGGACTTTTACATGAATCGTTAACATCAGGTTTCTGAAAGGAGAAGCTTCCGATGATAGATAAAGAAACATTTCATCCGCTCAATTATATTAAGAAAGAAGAGTACTCCGGCAGCATGGAGGGGATGAGATATATGCTAAAGAAGGTGAAAAGCGGCGAGGAGGATGTGATCAGAGTAACGGTATGGCCTGAACCTCTCAATATGGTGCGTACGCCGGAACACTTAAGAGAGTCGATTGATGTACCGCTGACAACGGAGGGCGTCGAGCAGGCGGCAGACTGGCTCAATGAGCAGTATGAGAGCCGCAAAGATTACTGGCTGGAGAAAATGAAACGTCCGTGGACAGAGATTGCTTACTGAGAAGTCGTTTGTTATTGCAGGCATATTAGATTTTTCATGACTGTTATGAGGAATAGTACACAAGATTTACATAAATATTTGGTTAAATTGTAGAAAATGTCAAAAAAAGTTGATTTTTCCACAATATGTAGGGTATAATGAATGTACAAGTTAACATAAAGCTAAAAAGTATTAGCAGTGAAAATGAGGGTTTAAGGTTTAGTTTTATGGAGGTGGTATTGTGGAAGCGATTAACTTTAATGCACTATTTTTCAATCATGAGATTCCTTTTTGCAAAGTATACAGTGTCGAGAGCAAGGATAAACTGGAAAAGCTGCTTTTGACAAACCGCATTTCTTTCTTCGTGGAATGGCAGGAGAAAAAACTGTGGCAGAGATTTCTGGGCAATGCGAACAGTGGGAAAAATGAATTTACGATTCGCATAAACGAGGCGGACAGCGTGCTTGCGAACGACCTTCTGGAAGGTATAGACTGTGTGAAGTTAGGAGCGGTGTAAGCGGAAGATTTCAATTTGTGTAATGAGGTGGGAAGATATAGATATATGTAGATGATGTTGTGTAAAAACAGGATGAGAATGATAGAAACGGACTGTGGCTGATTTGATGGGATATCAGATGGCGGCAGTCCTTTTATGTTACGATTGACTTTTGTAGATTGATATAAGATGATAGGATAATGTAAAGGCACATCATAGATATTTTCATATGACTGTGCCGGGAAGATAGAAAGTGGGTGTAAATATGAATAGTTGTTCCGTATCTAAAAAATGTGGCGGATGCCAGTATATAGAGATGCCTTATGCCGAACAGCTTAAGAAGAAGCAGAAAACTGTCGAGCAGCTTTTAAAAAAGTACGGTAAAGTGAATAAGATAATCGGCATGGAGAAGCCTGAACATTACCGAAACAAGGTTCACGCCGCCTTTGCTTTTCACAAGGGCAAGGGAATCGTGTCCGGTATTTATCAGGAGGGCACCCATCATGTAGTGCCGGTGGACGAGTGTCTGTTAGAAGATGCCAAAGCTGACGAGATTATCGTGTCTGTCCGTAAACTGGCGAAATCTTTTAAATTGAAAGCATATGATGAGGATACGGGATATGGTTTGTTGCGTCATGTGCTAGTCCGGGTGGGACATGCCACAGGGCAGATTATGGTAGTGCTTGTGCTCGGTTCGCCCATATTGCCATCCAAGAAAAATTTTATAAATGAGTTATGTAAACTGCATCCCGAAATCACAACGATTGTCCTAAATGTAAATAACAAACGAACGAGCATGGTACTCGGAGAAAAACAGCAGGTACTTTACGGCAAAGGCTATATCGAAGACTGTCTGTGCGGCAGAACATTTCGTATTTCGCCGAAATCCTTTTATCAGGTTAACGCGGTGCAGACCGAAAAGCTGTATAATAAGGCAATAGAATATGCGTCACTTTCAGGGCAGGAGACTGTGATTGATGCTTACTGCGGTATCGGAACAATCGGGCTTGCTGCTGCAGAGCGTGCAAAGAAGATGATTGGTGTGGAATTAAATCAGGCGGCGGTAAAAGACGCCATCGTTAATGCGAAAATCAACGGAATCAAAAATGCGGACTTTTATCAGAATGATGCGGGTAGATTTATGATACAATTGGCGGAAGCAGGTGAAAAGATAGATGTTGTTTTCATGGATCCGCCCAGAAGCGGTAGCACGGAGCAATTTATGGAAGCGGTACTCCGTTTGCAGCCGGAGAGGATAGTTTACATATCCTGTAACCCGGAGACACTGGCTAGAGATTTGGGATATCTGACCAAAGGGCGCTATCGCGTAGCGGAGATGACGCCGGTGGATATGTTCCCGTTTACGGATGATGTGGAGACGTGCGTTCTTGTTGTCCAAACTAAAATCAACACATCATATAGAAGTGAAGATTGACCTTGATGAGATGGATTCAAATCTTACTCATTAATTAAAAAGAATGTGGAATAATATGTTATTTTAAAATGTGCTTAATTTCAATATCGTTTGACATTGCAGCCTGCCAGCGATATAATCACACGCAGCATTAAATTTTAACCATGATAGATGTATTAAAAGATGTATTATTTTGTTTTAAAATAATTATATGCTATATTAATAATATTGCGAGGTGCAGTATGTATAACATTGGAATTTGTGATGATGGAGAGAACATTTGTACATCCATTGAAAACATGCTTTTGCAATATGCGCAGGAAAAGAATATCCATGTCGATACAAATGTTTGGTATACAGGAGAAAGTCTAAGAGACTATCTGGTATCAGGCGGTTATCTGGATATTCTTTTTCTGGATATAGAATTGTTTAAAATGACAGGCATTGAAGTCGGCGCTTATATCAGAAACCAGTTGGATAATATGGGGCTGCAGATAGTATATATTTCGGGAAAAGCATCCTATGCACAGCAATTATTCAAAACACAGCCTTTGGATTTTCTGGTCAAACCAATCTTGCAGGAGCAGATCAATGAAGTTATGGATATGGCGCTCAAAATTGCAAAAAAGAGAAATGAGCGGTTTGAATTTCAGCAGGGAAAAGATTACTATTATATTCCTATGGGCGATATTGTTTATTTCGAAAGCAAAGGGCGTAAAGTAAAGGTTGTAACAATGAAAGCGACATTTGAATTTTATGGTAAACTAAAAAAAGTTGTGAAATGCCTGTCGGAGGATTTTATTGTGATACATCAGTCTTATATCATAAACAAAGAACATGTATTCCGGTACACCTATGAGATGGTGGAATTGGTAGATGGCACGATATTGGCAATCAGTCTGGCAAATCGAAAACTTGTGAGGGATAAACTCTTGAGGGAGGAATAGATATGCTTGACTTTATGCTTTGTGCGCTGACTAATCTTTTTCGGATATTTCTGATTGGCAGATGTGTGTCGGTCTTTTTGGAGATAGACGTAGACAAAAAGAAAAAATACATTATCTATGGCTGCTTTTATATTATAAATACTGTGTTATTTTGGGAATTTCATACAATATGGATCAATATGATATGTAATCTGATAGGAATCGGAGCAATCGTACGGTTGTACACGAAGTCTGTCAAGACAAATCTGTTTATAACCGGTACGATTTATCTGGTAAATTGCGGCTGTGATGTGGCAGCTACCTCTCTTTTTATCAGTTACCGGGATGGAGGAGCCCATAATCAGATTTATGCTGTCATATCGTTTTTTCTAATTTTTATATGTGAGTTAGTGATAGAAAAAATGATTACAATTCATAAAGATGTAGAGGATGCCCAAAATATTTCGTTAGTTCTGATGCCCATATGCAGTATTATAGTCATTGCGCTTTTGACTTATTCCGGCACTTGTACAGACATAGGGCTTACCATTGTGAGCATCGGTCTTTTGGTTGCGAATTTTCTTATGCTGTATCTGTATAATTTATTGTTGCATTCTATTTCGCAGCAATATGAGATGGAAATGCTGAAGACGCAGCTACAGGCATACACAAACCAACTGAATGTTATTCTGCGGGGAGAAGAAAAGATAAAAGCTCTGCGTCATGATATAAAGCACCATCTCAACGAATTGATGCTGTTGGCGAATATACATGAGGTAGCAGAAATACAGGCATACATCGATGAGATGAAATCATTTCTCCAAAATCCCGATGAGATCGTTGCATCCGGAAATCTGGAAATTGACAGCGTACTCAATTTTATGCTCCAAAAAGCTGAGAAGGAACTGAAA
The DNA here is from genome assembly GCA_947176505.1 of uncultured Lachnospiraceae bacterium. Taxonomy (GTDB): domain Bacteria; phylum Bacillota; class Clostridia; order Lachnospirales; family Lachnospiraceae; genus UBA3282. The sequence continues at coordinate 33,364 of CAMWQW010000021.1, forward strand.
ACTGTGGATGTAAAAGTGATGCTGCCGGAAAAAGTCAGACATTCTTTTGATATCAATGTTCTGTTGGGTAATCTGCTTGAAAATGCGATTGAGGCAGCGAGCAAGACGGAAAATAAATATCTGAGTGTTCATATTACGCTAAAAAGAGGGATTCTAAAGGTGAAAATTGAGAACAGTTTTGAATCCGCCCGTATTCTGTGTGAAGAACAGCAGGGAAAAGATACGGTTTTAAAGACAACGAAGCCTTTTACAAAACAGCATGGGATTGGGTTGAAAAATGTGAAGAGGATCGTGGAGAAATATAATGGCACAATGGCAGTCACGACACGGGAAGACATATTCTGCATCAATCTGATCCTGTATATGGCAAGAGTGGAAAATGGGCTGTAAAGGCAAAATAAGAATATTAAAAATAATAGAAACAATAAGAGCATGGCGATATTCTGGTCATGCTCTTATTAATTTTTACAAAAATATATATTAATTATAACAAGAAACGGCACAGCGTCTATTTATGTGATAAAGTCTTTTTTCGGAAAAAGGAGGAAGACAATACAGAAGATTATAAAAACAATGTCAAGATAAGTGGAGGTTAAGATGAAAAAGATAAAAAAAATAGACACAGTAATAGGTATGGCGGTTCTCATGGCATTATTGGGAGGATGTGCCTATACATCTCAGAGTGAAGAACAATCAAATATTGATTATGGCAGTATGGATACAGATTCCCAAGTTGTTGAGGTACAGGATGAAACAGATATTCCTGTCGCAATTGCACCACAGGACACAACAGTTTACATAGATGAAAAACTGGATGAAAATTTGTTCATCAGTGCAGAATTGAAAATGCCGGAAAATAACCTTTATGAGTACGCAGCGAGGTTAAAGAGCTTTGACTATGATAAAGTACAGGAAGCACTAGGACAAAATGCAGAAGGAACCCTTGTTGTTGATGATGGAAGCGATGAATTTACGGGTGGCTCACTTACATATCAAAGAAATGATATGGCGAATCATTTGGATACCTATTGCTCCTATGCGGAGGAGATGGGATTGACAGATGACAGAGACCTGTCTTTTATGTCCCGGGCGGATGCTGTTACAAGGATGCAGAGCTTTATAGAGATGCTTGGAGTGGGTGGAGAACCGGAAGCCCTCAATGTGGTGGCTATGGATCAGGCAGATTTTGAGAACGTGAAAAAGGCAATCATGGAAGATGGCGACTATCAGTTTTTGACAGCAAAGGGATATGGAAGCGATACGTTTGACGAAGGCATGGAAGTGTACCGGATCATTTTTCGAATGGATGTAAATGGGATTCCCGTATATCGAAATGAACCGGGGTTACGGGGAACGGGTGAGAGATTCCTAGCCTATCCGGTAACTATAACGACATTGTTATCTAACAATGGGATTGAAATGATAGCCATGATGGGAATGTTTGAGCCTTATGACGGACATCAGAAAGAAGCGGCTATTATAGGCGAAGACGGCATCAAAGAAGCGATCATGAAAAAATTTGGCGATGTGCTCTTAACAAGCGAGTTTAAGGCAAAGAATATCTGGATGGAGTATTTCCCGCTTCTGAGGGAAGAATCTTTTACGGAGATAGATCTAATTCCGGTATGGTGCGTTGACTTTGAAATAGATGGAGAATCGGTTGAAGACAGTATGTATACCATTCGGTTTAACGCAATCACAGGAGAGGAAATTTCGTGAGCAGAGTACTCATAAATGAATGGAAGAGGGCAATAAATACAAACACTGGCATAGCAATGATAGGCGTTGTGTTTTGCATTTGCTTTGATTCATGGAATGATTTGGTCAGTGCGCTGCAAAGCGGCAGTACCATATGGTGTGTATACTATTTTACGAGCAATTCCGCTTTCGGGGGAATGTGCAGAAATTATATATTGCCTGTTTTTGCGGCGCTGCCTTTTGCAGCCAGCTTTTGCGAGGAGAGAAACAGCAAGGCGGTTGCGTATATTGCTTCCAGAGAGGGAATGCGAAGGTATGGCGCCGTGAAATATATAGTAAATATCCTGATGGGCGGGCTGGTTGTTGCATTTGGTACGGTTTTGCTGATTGTATTTTTGCGTATGAGATTTCAGATGACAAGTGATTATTATGAGGCATCAGTTGCCGGCACCGTAGATTTATTTCATAAATGGCTGGCAGTCCATTACCCGGTCCGCTACTGTATGACAGAGGCAGCTCTTGGATTTATGCGTGGGATGATATGGGCTGGCGCCTCCATGTTTGTGTCATTATATTTAACGGACAGATTAGTCATTACGATGTTTCCGTTTTTGGGGAGCTATGTGATTGTTAGGATAAGCCAGATATTATCTCTTGATGCTGACTGGCGGTTTGATCAGATATTGATAGGCAGGACAGTAATCCGGGATAGCGGGTATACGGTTATGATTGCAGCCATTGTTTCGGGTATTTTGGTTTTCCTGATGGGCATATGCTTTACGGAAAAGTTGGTAAAGGGGCTTAGAGATGGGATGTCTTATGAAAGCAAATAAGGTATCAGGCTATCATATGAGAATGTTACGGGAAAATATAAGAATACCGTTCATCTTTATTATTGTCGTGCTGTATGTGACGGAAAGCCTTTCTGCTGTTTTAACCTTCAGCCGGAACGTGCATATAGATGTTACGCCGTTTGCCTTTGTCTTTTTAATCAATAATGACAGGATTCAGTTTGTTATAGCGGCATGTGCGGTTATTTTGTTTTGTAATGCCCCATTTGAGGATGAATCCTATCAATATGTGATCTCCAGAGCAGGAAAACTGTCATGGGGATTGGGGCAGATTCTTTATATCATAAAAATGTCAATTCTCTATATTGCTTGTTTGGCTGCAGCAACGATGATTCCTTTTCTTGGACATATTATATGGTCAAACGAATGGGGCAAGATTTGGGGAACACTGGGAAAAACAAATACTGGAACCCAGTTCGGCGTGAAATTGTCAGTATCTCAAAATATTATACGGCAATATAAGCCTATCGATGCACTGATTATAAGTATCTTACTGGAATTTTCCTGTATTCTATGTATTGGATTGCTTATCTATGTTGGAAATAAGATGACCGCTAGATCAGTGGGAACATTCGCAGGGGCGCTAATCGCTGTTTTGGATATATGTGTTTCAAATGACTGGATGGACTGGGCATATGGGTTTTCTCCAGTGAGCTTAGCACAGTTAGAACTGTTCAATGGTTATGCATCAAAATGGGGAATCAATCTGGCATATGCGGAGAAATTTTTCATGATTGCAATAGTAAGTCTCAGTGCATTATGTGTGGTTGCAAATTATAGGGAAAAAGCAATCAATAGAATCAGCAGGAGGCGTATTCATGGAAGATAAATGTGGAATTTTTGTAGAGAATGTGACGAAAGCGTTTGGCGATCAGGTCGTTTTAAAAACCGTATACGCAAAATTTGAAATGGGGAAAATCTATGGAATCGTAGGAAGAAACGGTTCCGGCAAAACGGTTCTGCTCAAATGTATCTGTGGCTTGCTGTATCCGACAGCAGGAACAGTAACAGTTAATGGCAAGGTTGTCGGAAAAGATGTGGATTATCCGGATAATATAGGATTTATCATTGAGTCGCCGGGTTTTCTGCCAAGGTATTCCGGATTAAAAAACTTGAAATACTTAGCGTCTATCAGGGGAAAAATCAGGGAAGATGAAATACGAAAACATATGGAGCTTGTGGGCTTGAATTCTGCTGACAAAAAACACGTCGGAAATTATTCGCTTGGCATGAGACAGCGTCTTGGAATTGCGCAGGCGCTCATGGAAAATCCGGACATTCTTATACTGGACGAGCCAATGAACGCACTTGATAATAATGGTGTTGAAGATATGAGAAAGGTGTTATTGAAGATGAAGGAAAAAGGTAAGTTAATTATTATTGCAAGCCATGTCCGGGATGACATTGATATTCTATGTGATGAAGTGTACGGAATGGATGCGGGGATTATGAAGAAAATACGTCAGAGGTAGATATTGCAATTCAAATATTGCGGTTCTACGGTTGAACCGAGTTTAAAATTTGATGTCCAGTTTATATGTCATCCGCCCACCGTTGAGAATTTTTCATGCAATTGGCGCTAAAATAGTTTAGATTTTCGTCAAAAATACCCATATCAGCAGATTTCTGCCGATATGGGTATTTTTTTTATTGTGGTTTTACACAAACAATAGTCGAGTTAAACGATTTCGGTTAGCAATAATTGTTAAGCCAAGAGCAATAAGTGTAAAGAATAAAAAAGCAAAAATGCTACAATTAAATTACGTTATTACAAAATAACGGATACAAAAAATTTCATTTAAAAAGTGAAAAGGAGGATGAAAATGAAGAAGTTAGTAGCATGTATGTTATGTGCATGTATGGTGTCCGGTCTTTTAGTCGGCTGCGGAAACGACAGCGGCAATACAGCAGCCAATGACACGAATACAAGCACAACAGAAACAGGTGACAGTGATGCGGCGCAAGACGACGGAGCGGTGGAGGACAATGGTGCGACAGACAGCACAAGTACATCTTCAGGCGGCGGCGCCAATACCATTAATTTATGGGCTTTCACGGATGAAGTACCGGGGATGATCGAGAAATTTATCGAGGCGCATCCGGATTTCGGATATGACATCAATACAACGATTATTGCTACGACAGACGGTGCATATCAGCCCGCTCTGGATCAGGCGTTGGCAGCAGGCGGTGCGGATGCTCCGGATATCTATTGTGCGGAGGCTGCTTTCGTATTGAAGTATACACAGGGTGATGCAAGTCAGTACGCAATGCCTTATGCAGATTTGGGAATCGACGTAGACGCATCACTTAAGGAAGCAGATATTGCGCAGTACACAGTCGATATCGGGACAAATACTGACGGCAAGCTGGTAGCTTTAGGTTATCAGGCAACAGGCGGTGCATTCATTTATCGCCGTTCTATCGCAAAAGACGTTTGGGGAACAGACGATCCGGCGGAAATTGCTAAGAAGATCGGACCCGGCTGGGATCAGTTCTTTACGGCGGCAGAAGAGTTGAAAGCTAAGAACTACGGTATTGTTTCCGGTGACGGTGATATGTGGCATGCAGTTGAGAACAGTTCTGATACCGGCTGGATTGTTGACGGTAAGCTGAACATCGATCCTAAGCGTGAAGAGTTCCTTGACTTATCCAAAGAGTTAAAAGACAACGGATATCACAATGATACACAGGATTGGCAGGATGCATGGTTCGCTGATATGAAGGGTGAAGGAGAGAAACAGATTTTCGGATTCTTTGGTCCTGCATGGTTGATTAACTATACAATGGCGCCTAACTGCGGCGGTGAAGCAGTTGGAGAAGGAACATATGGCGACTGGGCAGTATGCGAGCCTCCGATTGGTTTCTTCTGGGGCGGTACATGGATTCTGGCAAACAAAGATACACAGAAGGCTGATGCTATCGGTGAAATCATTAAATGGATTACCTTAGACTGCACAGAGGAAGGTCTTCAGTATAAATGGGCTAACGGTACTTTGAACGGCGAAGGCGGTACAAAGGACGCTGTAGCAAGCGGCACGGTAATGTCTATGTCCGATGGTTCCGTAGATTTCCTTGGCGGACAGAATATGTTTGAGGCATTTGTTCCCGCGAACCAGTTTGCAAAAGGTACAAACCTTACACAGTATGATGAGACAATCAATACATACTGGAGGGATCAGGTTCGTGAGTACACGGCAGGTAACAAGTCCCGTGAGCAGGCGATTGCTGACTTCAAGCAGCAGGTAGCTGATAATCTGGATGTTATTGTTGAGTAATCAATTTACTCCCTTTAAATAACATAAGTGATATTGCATAAAGGAAGCAGGGCGGACCGCTTGAACGTCCGCCCTATTTTCCTATATGAGATAATATTCTTGGGAAGGTGGATTATATGAAAAGTAAAAAACCGGGGTATGACAGATATGCAAAATACGGTTACATTTTCAGTATTCCGTTTGTAGTTGCATTTTTACTGTTTTCCCTGTATCCGACCGTTTATACGGCGGTTATCGGGTTTACGGATTTAAAAGGTCTGGGAATGACCAACATACATTTCCTTACCGATGATTTGTTTAGAAATTTCAAGACTGTATTGACGAGTCCGTCATTTCAGCAGGCGTTTAAAAATACAGTTGTGATATGGCTTGCGAATTTTATCCCGCAGATTTTCCTAGCGCTCTTGCTTTCGGCATGGTTTACTGACAAGAGAAGTAAGGTAAAGGGACAGGGAGCCTTCAAGGTGCTGCTCTATATGCCTAACATTATTACGGCGGCGACGATTGCGATTCTGTTCAGCGGATTTTTCGGTTATCCTATGGGACCGGTTAATGATTTATTAGTCAGATTCGGACTGGCGGAAAAACCTATAGAATTATTGAGAAGCAAAGCAGTGGCAAGAGGCGTCGTGATTTTTATCCAGACATGGATGTGGTACGGCTCTACGATGATTACTTTGATTTCCGGTATTTTGGGAATCAGTCCGGAGATTTTTGAATCGGCGGAAGTAGACGGTGCGAATCGTGTACAGACGTTTTTCTACATAACACTTCCGAATGTGAAGACTATTCTGCTGTTTACACTTGTTACCAGTTTGATAGGCGGACTGAATATGTTTGATATACCGAAGCTGTTCCAGAACGGCGGACCGGATAACGCTACGTTGACGACCAGCCTGTTCATTTACAATCAGGCGTTCAGCGGAAGTTATATGTATAACAGGGCTGCTGCGGCAAGTATGGTTATGTTTGTGATTATCGGCATTCTCGCTGCAATTATGTTCTTTGTCATGAGAGATAAAGATGAGGCGGAGCTTAGAAAGCAGATTAAGCGTCAGCAAAAGGAATATAGGATGCGTCAGAAATCCGGAAAGGAGAATGCATAATGTTAAAGAATAAAGAAAACAGAATTATGAAGATTATCATTTATGTAGTATGTATTTTCTTGGCGATTTTGAGTATTCTGCCTTTTTGGATTATGATTGTGAACGCTACCAGATCTACGACCGAGATACAGCAGCATGCAATTTCGCTGATTCCGTCAAACTATATGATGAACAACTTGAAGATACTGCTTGGTAAGAGCTTTAATCCGGCAATAGGATTCATGAACTCTCTGCTTATTTCGATAGGTGCGACCGGACTTGCATTGTATTTTTCATCTTTGACGGCATATGCACAGGTTGCATATAACTGGAAATTAAGAAACGCATTCTTCAGTTTTATTATGGTAGTCATGATGATTCCGGCGCAGGTAACGATGATCGGTTTCTATCAGATGGTATATAAGATTCACATGACAAACCGATTGTCAATGCTGATTCTGCCGGCGATTGCCTCTCCGTCCATGGTATTTTTTATGAGACAGTATTTGCAGCCAACGCTTTCGATGGAGATTGTACAATCTGCAAGAATTGACGGTGCTAAAGAATTCATGATTTTTAACAAAATAGTGCTTCCGATTATGAAACCGGCGATTGCGACACAGGCAATTTTCAGTTTTGTGGCAAGCTGGAACAATCTGTTTACGCCGTTGGTGCTTTTGACAGACCAGAAGAAATACACGATGCCGATTATGGTAAGTCTGCTTAAGGGTGATATCTATAAGACAGAGTACGGCTCCGTTTATATGGGACTGACATTGACAGTATTACCGCTCATTATCGTATACTTCCTTTTATCTAAATACATCATAGCCGGCGTAGCGCTTGGCGGTGTCAAAGGATAAGCTATATTTCTTCCTGCCGAAGCTTATTGCGGTATTCTGTGGGGGAACAGCCGGTGTATCTGTTAAAGCACCGGCTGAATGTTGTCAAATTGTTGAAGCCGATTCGGAAAGCGATGTCCGTGACGGGAAGGTTCATATCAGCCGTGAGCATGGCTTGGGCAGCCTGAATGCGTTTGTGGCACAGGTAATTATGAAAAGTCGTATTGGTGTGCTGCTTGAACAGACGGGTAAAATGATATTTGGAGAAACCGATATAGTCAGCAGCTTGCTCTAATGTTAGGTCGTCTGCATAGTGGGCGTCAATAAAATTGAGCAGGTTAGTGAACATTACATAGTTTTCCGTCTGCTTATCGCCTGACGGATTGGCATCATCAGTTGAAGTTTTTGTATAATAGTTGACTCCGATAGTCAACATAATGTCCAATAAAGTTGAGTAGATGGATGTTTCCCAGAAAATTTTGTGTGAAAAATAGGTGTCTGCCATCTGCATCAACGAATCATATATATGCCGATAAATTTCAGGACAAGTGGATGCAGTACACAGATAGGGATCCATCAAAACAGGATCCAGTGTTTTGAAGTCTTGGAAACAACGAAGCATATCGATATCAATAAGATAAATGAAACGCGCACCGGAAGGACGGCTGTGAAGTTCATGCAGCATAAAAGGCGGAATAATCAGGATATCCCCGACATTCAGCGTATATGTCCGGTTGTTTGTAATGATGATATATTGATTTTCGGCGCAGACAATAATTTCCAACGCATTGTGATAGTGGTTTGCATAGCCTTCGGTCTGGTTATTGTACCAGATGCGCAGGTGGGACTCCGGAATAAAATCCACATATTCCTGCGGACCGTTTAATGACCGCTCTATAAAATTCGGAACGGGCTGTTCGTAATGGGGCGGGGTGAAGCTCTTTTCTGATGCCATATATATACCTCTGTTATATGAGTTACCTGTTACGTTATGACAGATTATTCTTAAATTATACCACTAATATTATATATCATCGAAAAAAAAGGTGCAATAATCTGTGACAGATTCAAATATTGTGAAATATTTGCGGTAAATTGTGGAACAACGAATATCGGATAAACAAGATGGATAAAAAGAACATAAGAATATGATTACAATAAGCAGAAGTTATGATAATATATTATGATAAAACAGAAATAGATGAAGACCAAGAAAGGATAAGATAATTGTATGGAAAGAGAAGAAGCAAGGCGCAGAGCGGAAGAACTTGTAAGTCAAATGACATTGGAAGAGCGCGCCGGGCAGCTGCGTTACGACGCGCCGGCGATAGAAAGACTGGGTATTCCGGCGTATAATTGGTGGGGTGAAAGTCTGCACGGAGTGGCGAGAGCTGGTATTGCAACCGTGTTCCCGCAGGCAATCGGCATGGCAGCAGCTTTTGACGACAAATTGATAGAGGAGATTGCCGACTGTATCGCAACGGAAGGCAGGGCAAAGTACAATGCTTATTCGGCGGAGAATGACAGAGATATCTACAAAGGACTCACGTTTTGGTCTCCCAATGTCAATATTTTCCGTGATCCGAGATGGGGACGCGGTCACGAGACTTATGGCGAGGATCCGTATCTGACATCGAGGCTTGGTGTCGCATATGTCAAAGGACTGCAGGGAGACGGCGAAGTCATGAAAGCAGCGGCATGCGCCAAGCATTATGCCGTACATTCCGGTCCGGAAGCAGTGCGCCATGAGTTTAATGCAGTTGCGTCTGCTAAAGATATGGAGGAAACATATCTTCCGGCATTTGAGGCGTTGGTGAAGGAAGCGCATGTAGAAGCGGTTATGGGAGCGTACAATAGGACAAACGGCGAGCCGTGTTGTGGGAGCAAGACGCTGATTCGGGATATTTTGCGGGACAAATGGAATTTTAAAGGGCATTATGTATCTGACTGCTGGGCAATTTTAGACTTTCATGAGCATCATATGGTGACTTCAACACCTGCGGAATCGGCTGCCATGGCGTTAAATGCCGGATGCGACTTAAACTGCGGTATTACATATCTGCATCTCTTAGCGGCGTATGAACAAGGGTTAGTGACAGAGGAAGCAATCACAGAGGCGGCGGTGCGACTGTATACGACCCGTTATCTGTTAGGCTTGTTTGACAAGACGCAGTATGACGCAATTCCTTATGAAGTTGTGGAGTGTGAGGAGCATATGGCTCTGGCGGATAAGATTACGAAAGAAAGTATTGTCATGTTAAAAAACGACGGCATCTTGCCGCTTGATATCAATCAACTGAAAACCATCGGTGTTATCGGTCCCAACGCTAACAGCAGAAGGGCTTTGATGGGTAATTATCACGGTACTTCATCCGAGTATGTGACTGTATCCGAGGGAATCCAGAGATATGCAGAGGGCAAGGCAAGAGTATTATACTCAGAAGGCTGTGCTTTATTTGAAGATAAGACAGAAAATCTTGCGATGCAGGGAGACCGGCTGGCGGAAGCAAAGATTGTGGCAAAGCACAGTGATGTTGTGATATTGTGTCTTGGTTTGGATGAGACGCTTGAAGGAGAAGAAGGCGATACCGGTAACAGCTATGCCTCCGGTGACAAAGTGGACCTGCTTCTTCCGAAATCACAGAGAGATTTAATGGAAGCCGTTGCTTCCGTAGGGAAACCGGTTGTATGCTGTCTGATGGCAGGAAGTGCCATTGATTTAAGCTATCCTTCTGAGCATTTTAATGCGATTATGCAGTTATGGTATCCCGGCGCAAGGGGTGGAAAGAGTATTGCTGATGTTCTGTTCGGAGAGGTTTCGCCTTCCGGCAAGCTACCGGTTACTTTCTACAACAATCTTGAGCAGCTTCCGGACTTCACAGATTATGCCATGAAGGGAAGAACCTACCGTTATATGGAGGAACAGGCGCAGTATCCGTTCGGATTCGGATTGACTTACGGTCAGGTAGAAGTTAAGAATGCGGAAGTTACAGGCATATCGGATGAGAAGGACAGTTTCGGGCTGCCCGATGTGAAGGTTATGGTAACGGCAGTAAACAGCGGTACATGCGATACGGATGATGTGATACAGATTTACGTGAAAAACACGGATTCCGTTCATGCCGTGACAAATCCGGCATTATGTGCTTTTCAGAGAGTCCATGTGAAAGCGGGACAGAGCATAGAAACGGAGCTTACCGTTTCCGGCAGGGCATTCTCGGTTGTAGATGAGAACGGAGAGCGGAAGGCGGACGGCACTCATTATAAGTTATACGCCGGCACGACGCAGCCTGATGCGAGAAGTATTGAGTTGACAGGAGTGAAGCCTGTGGAAATGGATGTGTGTCTGTCGTGAGGACGACAGACACTTCATCACATGTTTTACGGTTTGTTCATACGGAGTGCTGATTCATAGTCTTTCAAGGAAGCGATTGCTTGTGGCGCCAACGGGAACAGTGCAATCATATTAAATACGGTCATCAGTCCGACACCCAGATCGCCAAGGTCCCATACGAAAGTGTATGCAGCCATACCGCCGATAAAGAGCATGACGAGAGCAAGGATTTTATACAGTGTTTGAGACAGCCAATTGTCACCAAATAGATAGGCGACATTGGAGCGGGCATAGAACAGAATGCCAATAAAAGTCGAGAAACTGAACAGCCAAAGGATAGCGGCAATAAATATGACTCCGAAATAGCCCAAATGGTGCTGCATGGCAGTCTGTAAAAGATCCATACCCACAAGTCCGTCTGTCAGTTGAGACGGGGCAAGGAGCATGATCATGGCAGAACAGCTACAGATTACGATGGTATCAATAAACACGCCTAATGCCTGTAACAATCCTTCCTTTGCCGGGTGACTGATATCGGCAGCCGCGGCTGCGCAGGGTGCGGAACCGGAACCGGCTTCGTTGGAGAATAATCCGCGCTTGGCTCCGTTCATGATAACGGCTCCGAATCCTCCGGCGACTGCCTGCCGCAAACCGAACGCCTCCGAGAATATCTGGCGGAATACGGAAGGAAGCAGTGGGAGATTCTTTAATATAACGAATATTGTGATTGCGAAATAACATGCCGCCATAATAGGGACTAAAATATCCAGTACCTTTACGGTGGCATTTTTACGCAGAACAATCACTGCGGAGACGGCTACCAGAATGATGGTCGTATAGAGCGGCGGAATATGAAATGCATTCTCAAAAGCCGAGGAGACGGAGTTGCCGATTACCTGACTGATACCGCACCAGCAGATTAAGCCGGAGAGGGCAAACAGGACGGCGATGACAGAATGCTTACGTTTACTGTCTTTCCGGATAAAAAGATGATGGATATAGTAAGCGGGACCGCCGCGATATCCTCCGTACAGCGGATCTTTTTCTTTGTGGAGCTGCGCCAGAGTTCCTTCAATAAATGCAGTGGAAGAACCCAGAAGGGCAATGATCCACATCCAGAAGACCGCGCCCGCTCCGCCGGCAGAGATTGCCGCTACGACGCCGACGAGATTTCCCATTCCGACACGGGTTGCCGTTGACACGATAAGAGCCTGCAGACCGGATATGGCGCCGCTTTGTGATGTTTTTTTCTTTTCAACGGTAATCTTTAACATTTCCGGAAACATTCGAAAGGGCAGAAATCTTGTCCGTGCCGTGAAATAGATGCCGGATGGAATCAGAATCAGAACAAGCAAGGAGAGTCCGAGTGAACTTCCGCCGGGCAGCGGGATTGTGATCAAGTCGCCCCAGAGTACATGATACACAGCATAGAAGAAGTTCATGAAAGATTCGCTTATTGATTCCCAGATAGTCATATGATAATCCTCATTTCTGTTTATTATTTGTGATAGAAGTCATTTCAAATTTAAGCTGGCAGCGGACTTGTCCGCTTTTCTTATTCTATAGGAAATTGCGACAGTGTAAACCATTTAAGGAAAATGCGGAGCATTCTCTGAATCGTCGCTGCCGAGCGACGATTTCTTATTCTATAGAAAATTGCGACAGTGCAAACCATTTAAGGAGAATGCGGAGCATTCTCTGAATCGTCGCTGCCGAGCGACGATTTTTTATTTAGTATATACTGTAAACTTCCATTTGTAAATTTATTAAGCAGATGTTCTCATGATTTTTCCGATTATGAATTTTATATTAATTTCTATATTACGTTTGTTTTTTTAATGTAAATTATGGTACGTTTCTCTTACTTTTACAAAGAAAGGAGAAGCGAATGAAAGACAATACAAAAGAATTGGAAACATTTAAAGAATATCTGCGCTGTGACGAATTGTCGGAAAGGACGCAGGAGATATATCTGCTGTATGTGAAACATTTCCTGATATGGCTTGACGGACGAAACCTGACCAAGTATGAAGTGATGGATTATAAAGAAATAATATTGAAAGAAGAGAAAAAAACAGCGACAATCAATCTGATGATCACGGCAGTCAACAGGTATCTTAAGTTTGCAGGATGTGAGGAGTGTACGGTACGTGCTCTGAGGGTACAGAAAAGACAGTGCCCTGACAATATTCTGAGTATAGATGAATACCGCAGAATGACGGCGTATGCTCGGAAGGTCGGACAGGATAAATACTATTGTATCATGCGCACACTGGCTCTGACCGGAATCCGTGTCAGCGAGCTTTCCGGTTGTACGGTGGAGGCGGTCGGGCAAGGCGGCTTTGAGGTGGAGAATAAGGGAAAACGAAGGAATGTCTATCTCCCCTATAAGCTGACGGGAGATTTAAGGCGATATTGTGAAGAGGCGCATATTGACGACGGTGTTATTTTTCGGGGAAATCACGGAACGCCAATCAGCAGAGTGGCAGTTTATAAGATGTTTATAAAAATGGCGGAGAAGGCAGGCGTACCGTGGAAAAAAGCACATCCGCACAGTTTCAGACACTTGTTTGCCATAACTTATATGCAGAAGTATGCCAATCTGCCGGAACTGGCGGATATACTCGGACATTCCAGTCTGGAGACTACCAGAATCTATACGACAACGACTGCGGAGGATAAGCGCAGGAGGATGAATGAGCTGGATCTGTGAGAGTATCCTTTTAACAGGGGGAAGAACCTGCGCATGGGTATGGAACATGGATTTATGAGGCATACTCTATTAAAATGCATTCATGCGGTGAATCAGGACAGCGGATACAGAATGTTTTCAGTGATAACGCCGCAGCCGATTTTTGTGCCGGAGTTTCCGGAAGGCTGTGTGGTGAAATCGTCAGGTGAGCTGTGAATGATCAGGGAACGACCGAGGATTTCCGGTAGTTCAAATCTGTCGGTATAAAAAACACTGTAGGCATAGCCCTCATTGCCAAGGAGAGGAAGCAGATCGCCGGCATGTTTCGGGTGCGGCAGTCCGCCGGGATTATAATGATTGCCGGTTTTATCAAAAGGAACGGAACAGTTACCGGTCTCATGGATGTGCATGCCATAGAATTGACTGTAAGGTGGAATGTTCTCGTACGGCAGACCGTATACTTCTGTTTCTACCAATACACCGCCGAAAGGAACGGGATAAAAATATGCGATGCCGTGAAGTGAAGGATTCTCGGTATTGCCGTTTATCTTTGCGTATGCGCTGGGATATGAATATTGTCTCATGATTGTTTTCCTGTGATAGATTAAGATTGCTTTATGATATGTGGCGTGAAGCCATATTGTGCATAGGATAAAATATCTGCTGTAGATTAAGAAGGATAGGTGATAGTATGCAGTTGGCGCTTGGATTATTGATTCCGTTTGCAGGAACGACGTTAGGTTCTGCGATGGTTTTCTGCATGAGGAGAGAAATGAATAGGAAACTGGAGCAAATGCTTTTGGGATTTGCTTCCGGAGTAATGATAGCCGCTTCCGTGTGGTCGCTTTTAATTCCGGCAATTGATATGGCGGCTGAGCAGGGTAGAATCGCTTGGGTGCCTGCCACGGTGGGATTTCTTGGCGGAATGGCTTTTTTGCTCGTTCTGGACAGTCTGATTCCGCATTTGCATCTGGAAAGTACGCATCCGGAAGGCATAGAAGCCAATTTAAAAAAAACAACTATGCTTGTCCTCGCGGTGACGCTGCATAATATTCCCGAAGGAATGTCCGTCGGGGTAACTTTTGCAGGCGCGTTGCTAGGTGATGCGGGCATTACCATGGCTGGGGCATTTGCGCTGGCAGTGGGGATAGCAATCCAGAATTTTCCGGAGGGAGCGATTATATCCATGCCGCTTCGCGGGGAGGGAATGTCACGGCTTCGGTCCTTTGTATATGGTTCATTGTCCGGAATTGTGGAACCGATTGCAGCCACGGTTACCATATTGCTTGCCAGTCAGATTGTGCCGGCGCTTCCTTATCTGCTTGCATTTGCGGCAGGAGCAATGATATATGTCGTTGTGGAAGAGCTGATTCCCGAGGCGCAGACAGGAGAACATAGCAATGTAGGGACGATTGGCGCTGCGTTGGGATTTGTAATTATGATGATACTGGATGTTGCACTCGGATAATCGAAATTATATTGGTATTATAATTTGTATTTAACTTCAGAAGTTTGTGTTGTAGACGGTCATTTTATCATGTATAATGTGAAATTATACATGATAATCAGTGGGGTGCAGGAAGATGAATGATAAGAAATTAGGATTCGGGTTAATGCGGCTGCCGCTGCTTGACGCAGGTGATGCCGCCAGTATCGACATAGAGCAGACCAAGCAGATGGTAGATACTTTTATAGAGAAGGGCTTTACGTATTTTGATACTGCATGGATGTACTGCGGATTTAAGAGCGAGAATGCAGCGAAAGAATGTCTGGTTGACAGACATCCCCGCGACAGTTTTACTCTTGCGACGAAACTTCATGCTGGTTTTCTCACATCCAAAGAGGACAGAGATAAGATTTTCAATGAGCAGCTTAAGAAGACGGGAGTTGATTTTTTCGATTACTATCTGCTGCATGACATGGGACGCGGCCACTATAAGATTTATACGGAGTTTGACTGCTTTAACTGGCTGGTTGAGAAGAAGAAACAAGGGCTTGTTAAGCACATAGGTTTTTCTTTTCATGACAATGCGGAATTTTTAGAGCAGGTGCTGACAGAGCATCCGGAGATGGAGTTTGTACAGATCCAGCTTAATTATCTGGATTGGAGCAGTCCGAGCATTCAGTCCGGGCTTTGCTACGAGACAGCAACTGCTCATGGTGTACCTGTTTTTGTCATGGAACCGGTCAAAGGAGGGACACTTACGCAGGTGCCGGAGGCAGTGACGCAGATGTTCAAGGAACATAATCCACAAATGTCCGTTCCGTCGTGGGCAATCCGTTTTGCAGCCGGTCTTGACAATGTGAAGATGGTTTTAAGCGGTATGAGCAATATGGAACAGTTATTGGATAATATTGATTATATGTCGGACTTCAAACCTTTGGATGAACAGGAGCAACAGCTCATAAGCAGAGCGGTGGCGATGATTAACGGCAATATCGCGATACCGTGTACGGGCTGTTCTTACTGTACGGACGGCTGTCCGAAGAAAATTGCCATTCCGAAGTATTTCTCGCTTTATAATGCTGACAGGCAGGAAGCGGAAGGGAAAGGATGGACGCCGCAGGGTACATATTATGACCGATTGACACAGAATTTCGGTAAGGCAGGAGACTGTATCGCCTGCGGACAGTGTGAGCGGATATGCCCGCAGCATTTGCCGATTATCGAACACTTGAAAGACGTGGCTGAGTATTTCGGCAAATAGAGCAGGGTAGATTTTTCAATTGTGGGATTGGTGTGTCAGACAGATGAACGAGAAGAACGATTTGACAAAAGGAAGTGTAGGGAAAAACCTACTGTTATTTGCAATGCCGTATCTGTTGTCGTGCTTTATGCAGACATTTTACGGTATGGCGGATTTGTTCGTGGTAGGTTTGTATAACGGATCGGAGACTACCACGGCGGTTTCTATCGGTAGTCAGGTCATGCATATGCTGACTGTGATTATTGTTGGATTTGCCATGGGAACTACCGTGCGTATCGGGCGGAGTGTGGGCGCGGGTGATGATCAGGCGGTAGCCGAGACCGTGGGAACATCTATTGTTTTCTTTACTGTATTTGCAGTGATTGTGACAGGAGCGCTGCTTCTTTGTACGTCAGCGGTTACAGGAGTTATGTTAACTCCGGCAGAGGCGGTAGGGGAAACGAAGATATATCTTGCCATATGTTTTGCGGGGATTCCGTTTATCACGGCATACAATGTAATAAGCAGCATTTTCCGGGGCGCAGGAGATTCCAGACGCCCCATGTATTTTGTGGGCATTGCCTGTGTGGTCAATGTTGCACTTGATTTTGTGTTTATCGGTCTGTGCGGAATGGGAGCGGCAGGCGCGGCACTCGGAACGATATGCGGTCAGGCGGTAAGTGTGATTGTCTCGATTTTTATGATGAAAAGACGGGATATGGGAATACGCATTCAAAGACAGGACATTCGTGCAGACAAGGAAGTCATTTCACAGATATTGAAGGTGGGTGCGCCGATTGCAATGCAGGACGGGCTGATTCAAATCGCGTTTATCGTGATTACCGTGATTGCCAACAGTCGCGGACTGATTACATCGGCGGCGGTAGGCATCGTTGAGAAATTGATTGGCTTCATGTTCCTAGTTCCCTCGGCATTTCTGTCTGCGATATCTGCTATTACGGCACAGAATATGGGAGCAAATAAGGCACAGAGGGCACGCCGCACGCTGTATTACGGGCTTGCCATTACAGTCGGCTGGGGAGCTTTATGTGCATTGTACAACCAATTTCTGCCGCATACGCTTGTCGGAATGTTTACGAGAGACGCGGTGGTGCTGGCAGCAGGGTGCGAATATCTGCGTGCATATGCTTTTGACTGTGTCTTTGCGGCGGTTCATTTCTGTTTCAGCGGATATTTCTGCGGAGATCAGAAATCAATGATTTCATTTATACATAATATTACGGCAATTTTGCTCGTCCGTATTCCGGGGGCATGGTTTGCGAGCAAGTTTTTCCCTGACTCACTTTATCCGATGGGATGGGCGGCTCCGCTCGGGTCGCTGCTGTCGGCGGTGATATGCGTTGGCTTCTATATATATTATAGGAGAAGAGAGAAGGCATAAGAGGAGACTTTACGTAATTGTTGTACTTGATATAGTACTTGATATAGTTATACATTCACTGGACGAATTCAAATATTTTGTGTTATACTATGTCATGTGTTCTTGTTCTATATACTTAGAGTTCAGGAGGTTACAGATGAAAACAATTAAAGGTAAACTTATGGTTACCGTCTCGGTGGCGGCATTTATCATCTTGTTTATAGGCTCGGTGGTGAGTGCGGTCGTTGTCGGCAAGACAAGCGCGGGGAGTGCAGTAGGTGTGGCAGTGCTTGTCAGTGTGGTAGGAACGGTACTGATTGATTTAGTGGTGGGAGCCGTGTTTGGTAAGGCTTTGGTGCCTCTTGCGGAATTGAAGCAGTTTGCAACAGGTAATTTCAGCGAACAGGGTGCAGCCGGCGGTAAAACCAGAGTGTCAGAAGGGTTCAAGGATGAGATTGAGGAAGTCACCCATGCTACGAGAAGTATCAAGCAGCAGATTAAGGATACAATTACCGGCACGAACGAAGAGGCGGCTAATATAGCGGAGACCGTGTCAGAGGCGTATGCTGAGATGGCTGAATTAAACAATAATATTGATGCGATGGATCAGATTATGGAAGGGCTGATCGGTAAAGTCAGAGAAGCGGCGGACGTGACCCAGAGCATCAGCGAGGCGAGCAACGACATCGGTGCAGAGGTAGATGATGTATCCGGCAAAGCGTCTGAGTCAGCGGAGGCATCCAGAGAGATTAATAGTCGTGCAGAGGAATTATATCAGGGTACGGTGGAATCTAAGAAACAGGCGAGTGTCATTTATCACAGCGCAGAGGACGAGTTGGAGCACTCATTGAAGGGTGTGGAGAAGATAGAGATTATTAAGAGTCTGTCGCAGGAGATTGGCGGTATTGCCAGCCAGACGAACCTGATTGCTTTAAATGCGGCAATCGAGGCGGCGAGAGCGGGAGAAGCCGGCAAAGGATTTGCCGTAGTTGCGGATGAGGTCAGAAATCTTGCTGAGAATTCACAGTGCACTGTAGATAAGATTCAGAAGGTTATTGATGAAGTTGTGGACTCTGTTATGGAGTTAAAAGATAGTGCGACGAAACTTTTGACATTCATGAGAGATCATGTAGTCAAAGATTATCGTGCGATGGTAGATACAGCGGAACAGTATCAGAAAGATGCGGTATTCTTTGCAGACATTGCAAGCGATTTAGGTTCCGCATCAGAGCAGATGGGCGCTTCCGTCGAGGAGATGCTTGCCTCATTAAGCGCCGTGACGGAGTTAAACAGTGTTATTGTAGATGAGGTGCGCAACGTATCGGACGCAATGCAGAATACCAATGTCGGCTCGGAAGAAATCCTGCGCAAGATGGCGATTTTAGAGAGAAGCAGCCGTTCCCTGCAGGAGATTGCCGCAAACTTTAAGATTTGATTTTTTTACGCAGACAGTATAGTGCCAGCACATTAGGCAGTACCATGAGTGCATTGATCAGGTCGGTGCTTTCCCAGACAAGGCGCATGGGTATGACGGCGCCGAAATAGATCATCAGAATATAAGCAAGCTTATAGAGCGGAATACCTTTTTTCCCTACAAGGTATTCCGTTGCTTTTTCTCCGAAATAGGACCAGCCGATCAGAGTCGTCACGGCAAATGCGGCGAGAGAAATCGTTAGAAAAGCGTCTCCCACATAGGGAAGATGGGTAAACGCAGCGGCAGTCAGCCCGGTTTCCTGCACATCGGCTACGGAAGCAGGGTCGTAGAGCATATTGGAGACGATGACCAGACCGGTGATCAGGCACATAACCACGGTATCCCAGAATACGGCGGTCATGGACACATATGCCTGAATGCGAGGCTCTTTGGCATGGGAGGCAGCGGCGGCAATAGCGGAAGTGCCGATTCCGGCTTCATTGGTAAAAAGACCTCTGGCGATACCGTAGCGCACTGCATGTTGCAGCGTAGCGCCTGCCATGCCGCCGGCTACCGAGGTGAAGGATAAAGCATCTTTGATGATCAGCAGGCAGGCGGAGGGCAGGACTTCCCGATAAAGGATAAGCAGCAGCCCGCAGCCGAACAGATAGACGAAGCTGATAGCGGGAACCGTACGTTCACACAGATTTGCAATACTTTTCATGCCTCCCAGAATTACCAGTCCCGTTAAGAAGGCGAGAGTGATTCCGATAAGATGCGGTGACAGATGGAAGGATGCCGTGGCAGCCTGTGTGACGGAGTTTGCCTGTGTCGTGCATCCTACACCGAAAGCGGCGATTAGCGTACAGAGAGCATACAGTCCGCCGAGAAAACTATTATGTAAACCATTTTTTAAAACATACATCGGACCGCCTCTGTATGTACCGTCTTCATTTTGACTGCGGTACAATACACTTAAGTAGCATTCGCTGTATGCGGTAGCCATGCCCAGAATACCGGTAATCCAGCACCAGAAGATAGCGCCCGGTCCGCCCAGAGCTACAGCGGTGGAGACACCTATGATATTGCCGGTTCCGAGGGTGGCTGCAAGTGTGGTGGCAAGGGCGGAGAAGGGAGAAAGGTTTGTACCTGTGTTGTCTGCTTTGCCGATGGAGAGCTTCAATGCATAGATAAGATTGCGCTGTGGAAAGCGTAATTTTATGGTAAAATAAATATGCGTCCCGAGCAGGAGGACGAGAAGGGGTAATCCCCAGATTAAATTATTGATTCGTTCCAATATCGCCATGGATTGCCGCTTTCTATGAAATGATTGTTGATACCATATTATATATAGGTGGAGAAACAAAAAGAACCGAAATACGTTTAAGAGAACCGAAAACATAGAGATATGTTATAGGAGTTTAGAGAAAGAGAGAATGATTTTATGGAAGAAAAAGCATACGAATGGGCACGAGCTTTGTGCTATTATGCGGGAGAGAATGAAGAATTTCTGAAGACCTTCTGGCGGATGCTGAAACAGTCGGAGGGTATTTATAAGGAGTATTTGTATTACTTGGAACGTCAGCAGTTTCTTTGCGAATATAAAGTGTCCGGTTACAGCGTGGTAGATATCATGGTCTGGCAGATGGATCATTTTAAAGCTCAGATGGACAGAGGCAGAGATGACATGAAAAGCAATGGAGATAAAATGCTTCTGATGGCTTTTGATACGATGCTTAAGATGGAGCAAAATTCGGAATATTATGTAAACTTGATACAGACCGAAACGGGCACGGATTATCCCGGAAAGTATAATTGAATCTAAAGAACAGGAGAAACATACAATGAATAAAGAAGATATCAGAATAAAAAAGGTAATTGTACATATTCTGGACTCTACGATTGGTATGCCGGTGTTGTCGGATACGGAATTGGAATATGGTTCGGAGATTGCGGAATTTCTTAAGGAGCATATCGCGAAGATCAGTTCCGGAGACGATGCGAAGGAATGCAGATTCTATAAGGAGGAATCGGAAGTTTATCAGATGCTTAATTCTTATGCAGATGATGATTTTGTGACGGTAAGCAAGGATATCGCAACAATGCTTTATGAGATTATGAACAGCAATATTGATATTCCGCCGGCGGATTTGATGGTCGTGCGTTTCAAGGAGGGCGAAGATGAATATCTGGCGCTTCTTAAGATGAATTACAAAACGCTCTATACACACAGGACAATGACGCTTGAGGATGGCGAGGGTAACAGCAATGAGATTATCAGACATAAATCGATTCTGCCTTCGGAAAGTCAACGGCTGACGGAGGCGGCAATCATACGTCTGGATGATTTGGCTTTATGGGTTATCGAGAAGAAGTACGAAGTGAACGGAGAGAAAACGAATTACTTTTCATTTCTTTTCTTAAAATGCAGTGCTCATTTATCGCATAAATCTAAGCTGTCTATCGTGAGCAAGGCGGTGGAGAGCATACAAAAGGAAGGATATGACGAGACGGAGCGCTTCGAGAAACAGATGCGTGCAAAGAGTATTATTCAGGAAGAGATTGAGGATAAGGGTGGTTTTGTGGTAGAGGAGCTGGCGGAGAAAATATTTGACGAGCAGCCGGAATTAAAAGTGGCTTTTCAGGATAAGATGGAAAAGTACGATATGGTCAAGGAGCAGATACAGCCACAGAGTGAGAATACGGTGCGTAAGTATCAGAACCAGCACTTGTACACCGATACGGGAATTGAGATCAAGATTCCGATGGAGCAGTATAAGAATCCGAAAAGTGTGGAATTTATCACAAATCCGGACGGGACGATTTCCGTGTTGATCAAGAATATAGAGCATTTGGAAGCCAGAATATAATAATGTATCTGCCGATGAACGGGAAAGGGGCGCAGTATCAGGAATGGGGACAATCATAGATTATTTGAAAGAATACGGTGATTACACACTGATGGAGAAGGCGTTCAGTGAGGTGGACAGTCTTGCGCTTGGACAATTCGCTTATCTGAAATTTGACGGTTTGGCGCCGACAGTCGGAGAAGATAAGCCGATGGTGAGTCTTAAGGACTTATATACACATAAAGACTATGACAATTTGTATGGGGATGAGCGTTATCGTGAGGATAATACGGCGCTGTTTCTCGGTCTCTATCACAGCAAGCGCTTTCATGATATGAAAGTATGGAATTATGTAAACTGGATTGACCTTAAGACAGAGACGCAGTTTTCGGCAGTAACTTTCCGGCTGCCTGACGGTGTCTGTTATGTGGCATACCGCGGGACGGATGAATCTATCGTAGGATGGAAAGAAGACTTGAATCTTGCCTTCTCCGAACCGGTTCTGGGACAGCGTATGAGCGTGGACTATCTGAATCGGGTGGCGAAAGATATTACAGGTTCATTCTACGTGGGCGGGCACTCCAAGGGTGGAAATCTGGCAACATATGCATGTATGAACTGTGATGACGAGGTACGTGACCGCATACTGGCAATCTATGATCATGACGGACCGGGATTTCGACCGGAGGTAAAGGAGAGGGGCGCTTACGATGAGATTGCGGACAGGATTCATAAGACGATACCGCATTCGTCGTTAGTGGGGATGCTTCTGTATTCGGACGGTGCATACCGTGTGGTGGAGAGCAAAACGATTGGATTGGCTCAGCATAATCCGTATACGTGGCTGATCAAAGAGGATCACTTCAAGATTGTCAATGAATTGTACGCGGGTCGCAAATTTCTGGATGAAGCGCTGAACCAGTGGATTCTTTCGCTTTCGCAGGAGCAGATGCAGATTTTTTCGAATACGCTGTATCAGGTAGTCCTTGCGTCTGAGACCGACAATTTAATTGATTTTACAGCGAATTGGTTTAAGAGCATACACAAAATCGGCACAGCGATGAAGGAAATCGATTCCCAGACCCGTAAGAATATTATGCAGATTATGAAGTCTCTTTTTGACATTATCTCACTCCAGATGAAAGAACGAATGAAGAGTAAGAACGAGCACCAGAGAGAGAAATTCGATCAAGGTATTGCCCAGCTGGAGCAGATGTTTACGAAGTAGGAGTCAGCCCTATAAAATGAGAGAGGAGCAATTCGCCGCCGTCTTCCATTATGCGTTCCGGGTGCCATTGTACTGCGATGATAGGTAACTGCGTATGCATAATGCCTTCTATAACGTTGTCACCGGCGCGGCATACGGGAACGAGGTTTCTTCCCAGCCGGTCTATGGCTTGATGATGTGCGGAATTGACAGTTACTCCGGTGCCGTATAATTGATAGAAGAAGTCGGTGCGGTTTACACCGTCGTGATAGACATAATGATATTTGTCCTGCCCGTCCCACATGTGTGTACCGGCAGTGTCAATGTGCTGTGTAACCGTACCGCCCAAATGTATATTGATTAATTGAAGGCCTTTACAGATACCGAGTATGGGCTTTTTTTGTACCATAAATGAAGAGAAAGCCTGAATCTGTAAAATGTCGAGTTCAGTATCGATATTACGGGAGCCGCAGTTGAGCTGACCGAAGAAAGCAGGCGTGATATCACCTCCGCCGGGCAGGAGAAGATGCGTTGCACATTCACTTTCTTCGACGTTTAGTGTGGTAATATAGGGTACTGACAGTCTGCGCAGGGCATTTTCATAATTGACTGTGTCTTTGGAACGACCGACAATAGCAATCAAAGGAGAAGTCATAGATAGTTTCCTTAAGAAAGATAGCATTACTATATTGTATGTATCAGATGACAAATTGTCAGTGGACAAGACATACGGAAAGGAAAATTGTGAAATAGTTTGTATTTTGTTATAAATATAGGAAAACTTTGTATAAAATGAAAAATACAGGTTGCTTTATTAGTGGCAATCCAATATAATTTAGCTATGATTAAAATATTTTATTAATAATCGAAAATAAAACGGGAGCGTGGTCAAAATGGGTGATGGGAAAGAAATACTTTATAACAAACCGTGGATAATGCAGAGGGCGGACCCTTATGTATATAGACATACGGACGGAAGCTATTATTTTACCGCTTCGGTTCCAGCCTACGACGGTATCGTACTTCGCAGGTCCGATACGCTTGCCGGACTTGCTGATGCCGAGGAAGTCGAGGTATGGCATAAGCATGAATCCGGCATTATGAGTTGTCATATATGGGCGCCGGAATTACATTATATCAATGGCGCATGGTATATATATTATGCAGGCGGAGATAAGGACGATATATGGGCAATCAGACCTTATGTACTTGAATGCAAGGACGCAGACCCGATGACCGGTACATGGGTAGAGAAGGGGAAGATGAGAAGAGCTCCGGAAGACGAATTTTCATTCGAGGGATTTTCACTGGATGCCACTGTTTTTGAAAATAAGGGCAGGTGGTATTATATCTGGGCTGAAAAAGTCGGTGTGGGCAAACAGATTTCCAATCTCTATATCGGCGAGATGGAAACTCCTTATCAGCTTAAGACGGTACAGGTGCTTCTGACGACTCCGGATTACGATTGGGAGAGGGTAGGATTCTGGGTGAACGAGGGTCCTGCTATCCTTAAGAGAAACGGGAAGATTTTCATGACCTATTCCGCTTCGGAGACCGGTGTGGCATATTGTATGGGAATGATGACGGCGGATGAGGATGCCGATCTTTTAGATCCGTTGTCGTGGAGCAAGGAGAGATATCCCGTGCTTGAGTCGGATGCTTCCGTGGGAACTTACGGTCCGGGACATAACAGTTTTACCGTGGACGAAGAGGGAAATGATATTCTGGTTTATCATGCAAGAACAGAGACGGAGATTGTCGGAGATCCTCTTTACAATCCGAACCGTCATGCGATGCTGATGAAATTCGGCTGGAAGGACGGAAAACCGGATTTTCACTTTTAAATTGAGTGTGGGGAGAACAAAAAAGCGATACAAAAACAGAAGAAAGGCAGGAGAAGAAGGGTGAAATTATATATTAATGAGAAAAATAAGAAGGGACACATCAATGCGGAAATATACGGACATTTTTCCGAGCATTTAGGAAGATGTATTTATGAGGGGCTGTATGTCGGAGAGGATTCCGACATTCCCAATGTGAACGGTATGCGCAAAGATGTGGTTGATGCATTAAAAGAAATGAAGATTCCGGTGCTCCGCTGGCCGGGAGGATGCTTTGCGGACGAGTATCACTGGATGGACGGTATCGGACCGAAGGAAAACAGGAAGAAAATGATTAATACACACTGGGGCGGTGTGGTGGAAGATAACAGCTTCGGAACACATGAATTTTTTGAACTGTGCGACCAATTAGGTTGTAAAACCTATGTCAACGGCAATGTCGGCAGCGGTACCGTGCAGGAGATGAGTGAATGGGTAGAGTACATCACTTTTAACGGGGTTTCGCCGATGGCGGATCTTAGAAAGAAGAACGGACATGAGAAACCGTGGAAGATTGACTATTTCGGCGTAGGTAATGAGAACTGGGGATGCGGCGGCAATATGACGCCGGAGTACTATGCTAATTTATACAGAAGATATCAGACCTATGTAAGACATTACGATCATACCGCACCGATTCAGAAGATTTGCGGCGGACCGAATGTGGCTGATTATTTCTGGACAGAGGGTGTGTTGAAGACTTGCTTTGCACCGCCGCAGCCGGGCGACGGACAGGGCACGAAAGGATTTATGGACGGGTTGTCACTGCACTATTATGTTCATCCCGAAGGATGGCAGATAAAGGGAAGCGCAACCGAATTTGATGATAAAGTATGGTATAAGACGATGGCGAAGGCAGCTTACATGGAAGAGCTGATTGAACGCCACGGCGCGATTATGGATCAGTATGATCCGGAGAAAAAAATCGGCTTGATTGTTGATGAATGGGGCTGCTGGTTTACAGTGGAACCGGGAACGAATCCGGGATTTTTGTATCAGCAGAATACTATGAGAGATGCGCTTGTTGCCGGATTGACGCTGAACATCTTCAATAAGCACTGCGACCGTGTAAAGATGGCTTGTATCGCACAGATGGTTAATGTATTGCAGGCGGTTATTCTGACGGAAGGACCGAAGATGATTCTCACACCGACATACTATGTATTCCGTATGTACAAGAATCATCAGGATGCGGAGCTGGTTGACAGCTATATTGAAGGAAATAAGATGATTGGCGAGGAAGCAGAGTATCAGGTGCCGCTTCTCAGCGAGTCGGTATCGGTAGATGAAGACGGATGTGTCAATATAACTTTGAGCAATCTGTCGGTGACGGAGGATGTACCCGTAGAAATTGCGTTTGCAGAACTTGTTCCGGTACATTTAAATGCATCGATTCTGCAGCAGGAAATACATGCGCACAATACCTTTGATGAACCGGAGAATGTAAAAGAACGGGCATTTGTTTCCTATGAACTTAAGGACGGCAAAATCTGCTTCACGGCACCGGCGCACAGTGTGATCAGTTTGCGGGTTAAATAAAGATTTGCCGAGTGTTGATGCTTTCCGAGAGGAATTGGTTATTGTGATTCTTCCGGATAGGTTTACATAATGAAAGGATGCAAAATGGAGACAGAGACAAAGCGCATCTGCCGTAAGTGCCTGACGAGGGATATGGACAGAGACGCATACTTTGAGAATCTGCACACCTATATAGCTAATTTAGACGAGGAAATAAAAGTTGAGAAGCCGCTTTACGAAGAGCGGCTTTCTCTGTGCAAAGAATGTGACCTTTTGTCGGATGGCATGTGCAGAGCCTGCGGGTGTTATGTGGAATTGCGCGCCGCTATACGTAAAAACAGTTGTCCATATGATAAATGGAAGTCCATAAATATTTTATGACAACCTAAATTGTTTAGAAAAATCTAAAACAGTCCAAAATTATATAAAATGTTTCAAAAAAGGTATTGACGTTTGGGGGGGGGTATTGTACAATATGGACATAAGACGACGGTCAGACGAAAAAAAATATGCAAGTTGCTTAATTGCTTGGTGGTAGCGGAAGTAAAAATGCATACATTTTGTTTGATAAAGTAATAACTTTATATAATTAGCTAAATTAGTTTAATTTTTAAGTTGTTATTTTGTTTTAGCTGATCGGATGTCGAAAATTATTTTTTTCATTAGATTAAAGGAGGAAAAGAAATGAAAAAGAAAGTATTGGCTACTTTGTTAAGTGTCACTATGATCGCTTCAGTGCTTGCAGGATGCGGCGGCGGCAGTGATACTCCGGCAGCAGACAGCGGTACAACAGCAACAGACGATGGTGCAGCAGATGCAGGCGCTTCAGACGACGGTGCAGTAGATGCAGGCGAAGAGGCTCCGGCAGATGAGGCGGCAGCAGAGGAAGAGATTCCTACAAGTACATTTGGTGATCCCAACGGTACACATTTGGAAATGTGGACATTCGTTGAGTTACACGGACAGCATTACGGTAACATGGTTGAGAAGTGGAATGAGCAGAATCCTGACAGAACAATCGAGATTACCTGTACTACATATCCTTATGCAGACATGCATACCAAGTTACTTACATCTTTGACAGCAGGTACAGGCGCGCCTGATATCTGTGACGTTGAAATCGGTCAGTTCCCGAACGTAATCGAGGGTCTTGACACATGGCTTGTTCCTCAGGATGATACGGCAGCACCTTACTTAGATACAATGGTACAGGCAAGAATGGATGTCTATTCAGGTTCTGACGGACATTACTATGGTATTCCTTATCATGTAGGTGCAACAGTTATGTACTACAACATGGCAGTTCTCGAAGAGGCTGGCATCACACAGGAAGAAGTAGACGCAGTTGTTACATGGGATGACTATGCAGCACTGGGCGAGAAATATCTTGCAGCAATCGGCAATGAGGAAGGCAAGTATTGGACATCTGTTGATACAGCAGGCTGTGACTGGTTATGGATTGCTATGGCTGAGTACGGTGATGACTGGACAGGTGGATTTGACGGTACAGCAAACGTACAGCTTGATTCCGTTAATAAGATGCTGACAATGCAGCAGAATTGGGTGAACAATGGTCTGGCTATGGTTTCTCCTGACGGACACGTTGACTTAGAGGCTGGTTTCCAGAATATCTTGGATCATAACATCGTATCCTTCCCGAAGGCTATGTGGTACATGAGCCGTTTCACCAACTATATGCCGGAAGAAAAAGGCAACTGGTACATTGCTAAATGTCCTGTATTCGAAGCAGGTCAGAAATGTTCCGTAGGTATCGGTGGTACAGGTACTGTTGTAACACAGCAGGCAGTTGACAAGGATCTTGCTTCCGAATTCCTTTGCTGGGCTAAGATGTCTGAGGAAGGTGAGCAGTTGATCTGGGATAACCTTGGATTCGACGTATGTAACACAGTACTTTGGAATGATGATGCATTTGCACATGATGACAATAACCAGTACAATCAGTTCTTCAGAAATTATCCTTACGATGTTCTTTACGAAATCAAAGATGATATCGGCACGATTTATACTGTAAGAATCAGCCCGACTATCAATGAGCAGATGTGTAACGTGACATTGAATGACATTCTTGAGAATGGCGTAGATGTTTCCGAAGCATTACAGGCAGCTCAGGATGTAGTAGACCTCGAACAGTAGAGTAAATTTCTGGCGAGATTTTCTCCGAAAGAATCACTTCATTGATTCTTTCAGATTGAGAATAATCCTAGAGTTGAGAAATATATAATAACATAGGGCAGCTTTTAACAGGGCTGCCCTTTTTGTCAAAATGTATTGGGTAAGGAGTGTGTGCGTATGAGTAAGTTTAAGAAATTTTTCTATTCGCAGAAGGCAGCGCCCTATGTGTTTGTTCTTCCGTTTATCTTAAGTTTTGCATTGTTCTGGATTTATCCGCTATGTAGCACAATCACAATGAGTTTTCAAGAGATCAAGCCCGCGGGTACAGAGTGGGTTGGAATGGCTAATTTTGTCAAGCTGACAAAAGACACCGTTTTCCACACGGCAATTTTAAACAGCTTTGAATATATGATTTTGACATTGGTATTGTTGATACCGTTCCCGATGCTTTTTGCAGTGCTGATGGATTCCAGACTGGTAAAGGCAAAAGGATTCTGGAAAGCGTGCTTATATGTTCCGGCGCTTACTTCCGTAGTTATCTCCGGTACGCTGTTCCGGTTGATGTTTTCCGAGTATCAGACGGGTCAGATGAACGTGATTACGGCAGCATTGGGACTCGGAACCTTTAAGTGGCTGAAAATGAAAGCAACCGGTCTTGCAGCGCTTTTGATTGTTGCATGTTGGAGATGGACCGGCGTTAATATGCTTTACTTTATCTCCGGTTTGAAAGCAATTGATACGGCATTATATGAATCAGCCGACATTGATGGTGCGACGGCTTGGCAGAAATTTAGATATGTCACCATCCCCTTATTAAAACCGACTACTATCTATGTACTTACAATCAGTGTGTATGCAGGTCTGGCAATGTTCATGGAAGCTTACATGTTATGGGCTGGTCCCGATTCTCCGAACAATATCGGTTTGACCATTGTAGGTTATCTGTATAAACGTGGTATTACCAAGAATCAGTTGGGTTATGGTAGTGCAGTAGGTATTGTCCTGCTTGTAATTGCATTAGCTATTAATATAGTTCAGCTTATATTGAACGGAACATTTAAGAAGGAGGAAGACTAATATGGCAAATACATCCTCTGTAAATGAAAAAGAAACAATGGGTATGAAGACAAAAAGAACAGTTTTGTCGATTATAGGTACAGCATTTTTTGCAGTATTATCTTTTATTATAGTTTTTCCTCTGGTTGCCGGTTTGATTGCATCATTCAGACCCGGTACGGAATTGATTCGTAGAGGATTGAGTGTGGATTTGGACTTCAGTTCCATGACGTTAGCCAACTATAAATATCTGTTTGGCAATAATGTAGATGGTCAGAAATATTTCATGTGGTATAAAAACAGCTTGATCCTGACGGCAGTTTCTGTTGTAGGTACACTGTTTATCTGTTACATAGTAGCTTATGGTTTGACCATGTACAACTATAAATTGAAGAATTTCCTGTTCTTCTTAGTAATCGCAACAATGATGGTTCCTTTTGAAATTCTGATTCTTCCGTTATATAAGGAAATGATCAGCTTAAAGCTCATCGATACGATGGCGGGTGTTGTCTTGCCGGGACTATGCGGGGCGTCCACTATATTCTTCTTCAGACAGTATATGACAGGACTTCCCAAAGAATTGTTGGATGCGGGACGTATTGACGGCGCAACGGAATATGGTATCTGCTTTAAGATTATGCTTCCGATTACGAAGCCGGCGTTTGCGGCGATGTCCATTCTGTGTGCGATGGGTGCATGGAACAACGTGCTGTGGCCGATGCTTGTGTTCAGAAGTGCCGAGAAATTTACACTTCCCATTGGTCTGAATACCCTGTTGACACCGTACGGCAATAACTATGATGTATTGATTGCCGGGTCTATGTTTGGTATTATCCCTGTATTTATCGTATTCCTCTGCTTCCAGAGATACTTTATCGAAGGTATGACAGCAGGAGCGGTTAAGGGCTAATTAATATAGGGCATACACTCCAATGCTATTGAGACTGCTGCCAATGCCGGATGTCCGGTAGAAGCGGCAGTCTCTTTGTCTGCTTATACGTTGTGATTCCGAAGAACATCCACGGGACCACCAATCACTTCACGCTCTACATAGAGCACGCTGTCAATTCTTGACTGCATACTCCATTTTACTAGGGTCAATTTACCTCGTTCAATTTCAATGCAGGTGATGCATCTTGGGTGTACGCAGCTTCCGGTGTTGTAGTAATAAGCCGGCTCTTCGGGCATGACCGGGCGATGTGTATGACCGGTAATCAGAATATGTTTATTTTCTTCTGCCCAATGGCGCAGGCTTTCTTCACATTTTTCTTTTACCTCATAGTTTTTTGCCGCACTGGTTGGGTCTAGGATACCAAGATTCTCTAAAGGGCTCCAGAAATAACGTACAAGAAAGCGTGCTAAGCGCCAGAAGGTGGAATTGAGCAGACTCGCCTGATGACCGTGAGTCAGATATAATGATATGCCGGGAACGGATTCTGAACGCAGAATAAGAGCTTCGTGATAGGCAGGGTTTTTCTTCTGTATCATGTCGTGGTTGCCGTAGATTAAGTGAAGCCTGCCACGTTCATCGAAGCAGGAGAGCATTTCATAGACATCGTTGTGTATCTCTGTGATGTTGCGCAGATTTCGGTTTTCCCATAATTCTTCCCCGTCTCCTAATTCAATGTAGCTAAAACTGTTTCGATAATAATATTCTATTGCGGCGAAGTACAGGTGTTGATTTTTTAAGAAGTTATCAGAAGAGGTTCCTACGCCCCTGTGACAGTCACTCACGAGTACATATTTGGAGCGTTGTGTTAAAGGGAGAACGGGAGCCTGCGCGAACGCACGGTCTAAGCGATATGATGTGCTCATGGCTATTCCTTTCTTGGGGCAATATCAGCTTTGCCCACTATGATGCTGTCTGGGTGGTCTGCATTTACGATAACACTTAGGCGGATGACAGCCGTGTTTCTTATGACAGCGGCGATGGAATCTGCGCATTCTAAAGAGCTTTCTGAAAGCTACAGGAAGATAGTAGTATAGGAAAAGAATACGATCCTCCGTACAGACAAAAGGTCTCGTAACCCACACATACAATTTGCAGAATATGCGGTTGGAGAATTGGGAGATACATCGGTGGAAACGTGTCAACAGACCGAAATGTTCATTCATGGGAACGTGGAAAACGAAAGAAAGACAGAGTCCGTGAACAGCAATGTCTTTTGCGGTATATCCCTTGTTACACAATGCTTCATAGAAAGCGTTGCACATTTGCATATCGGGGAAAGTGACGGAAACCTCCAGACATAGATCCGAGGGCTTGGAGAAACATCCGGGTAAGAATATCGTGAGCCACCAGTGACGTTCGGAAATATTGTCGCAATATTGTTCGATGTGATTGCACAGGCGTAACGTGCAGGGGAGCATCTCGGAATCTTCCGCCGCGGTAAACAGAGCGGTCTTATATTCTGATTCGGATAGAATCTTGTCGGCGTGGTATATGCCGAGCTCGGCTCCGGTATTGATACCGTACTGGCCTTTCCATAATTCAATCAGCCACGTTCTTCCCCTATAGTCAAAATAAATGGGAAGGGCATCGAATACCATCTGGAAGCGGGGCGCAAGATAATCATAAAGCCATGTGTATCCGGCGGCTTTCTGCCACGCGTCTATTGTGGAAGAGAAGAAACCGCATCGGCAGTGGTAGTCGTAACCGAAAGGAGCGGCAAGGCTCTGCATTTGTGAACACTTCTGGCATTTGTCCATACATTTGATTCGGCAGACAATTCTTTTCCTGCGGATGCAGGAAAAGATTGTGCCGAAAAGAACGAGTAGTAATAATATAAATAGAGCATAGTACATAATCTGTAACCTATAATCCTATGTGGTTTTACTCTATTTTATGCATAGAAAATATAGAGGTGAAAAGATTATCGTTCTGACTATCTGCTCTGAACAATCTCATAAGTAACAGGAAGTCCGTTATATGTGACTTCGAGACTGTAACCTGCATCCTGATTATCCGGAGTGTATGAGAATGCCAGCAATACATAATTGCCTAAGTTTTCCTCAATAACGCGGTCGCGAGGAGTGTTGAAGAAGTCAAAATTAACAATGTCAATTATAACTCGATCATTCGCACCGACGTTTTTTATGATATTAGGCTCATAAGCGTAGGTGTGCGGCAGTCCGTTGTAGTAGAGATATTGTAGACCGCTGCCGGCGTCAATCAGATACCATTTCCGGTCGTCACAGGAATCCAGAAAAGTCTGCAATTCAGTTGATAGTTCCTGTTTTGTAAGGCGGTTTAACTCTATGAGGTTAGTAATCTCCTTTTGTTGCTGCTCATGTTCCTCCCATCCCTTTTGAAAATCATTCCATTCGTCTAGGAAATCATTGTCCGGAAAATCATCGTCTGTAAAATCACTATTAAAGAAATCATCATCCGTAAAGACGCTGCCAGATAAGTCAGCATCCGGGAAATTCTTGTCTAAGAAATCATCAAAGGAATAATCATCTTCTTCAAGCAGGATAGAGAAGTTGGTTTTGCCATCCTTTTTACATTTTTCCAGCCAATTGCGCTGTGATGATTCATCCAACATTCCGGATAGAACGGCGAAAAAGTTGATTTTGTCCTCTTCGTATGCTTTGAGCGTATATCGCTCCACAGCATCTTTTTGAATATTGGTATCTTCCAGCTCACCTATGCAGCAGGAAAAGAATGAGATTCTGTCATTTTCAAACATGTGGTCAAGATATTCCTGCTGTGTCCTACTGTCTAGCTCAGGGAAAATAGCGCTGAAATGTGTCAGCTCATCTTCGGTATAATATTTTTCTGCCAAAGTATTTATATCCGTATCACCGACATATTCTATGCTGGTAATAATTGGTGCCTCAACTGGACGGGAGGAATCAGCTTTCTGCGATTTCATGCGCTCGATGAGAGTGGTCACAGCCGAAATGGCGTTTTCGTCGGACATGAACTTCTTGGATTCTTCATTAAACCAGACTGGCATCGTGCTCTGATCTGACAAGGTAAGCAGTGTACCATTGTATTTACTCTGGGCATTAGCGGGCAGATTATAACCAATCCAGATAAGGTAGGGATGTTGGTAATACCCTGATTGTGTATAGTTGTATAAGATTACGTCGTCGTCTTCCAACGCGCGATAGGAGTAAGAATGCTGAATTTCCTCGGCAGCCTGTATGACGATATTTGCATTTTCTTGTGTAATTTCATTGTTATCAAGCCTAGTATTGCATTGCTCGGTTATATAATTGACAAGCGAAGTCATATCGTGGTCGTCAAAAGTCCCGAATGTGGCATAATAGTCTTCGCGGACCAAAACGAGCTTTTTATAGCCGTTGGTAACGCTTGATATAGGCTTATCGTCTTCTGTAGCGTCGTCAACCATAATATAATAGACACCATCTTCATATTGTATCGTGTAGTCCGGAAGAGAAGAGCTCTCTGTCTTGCCGCTCTCCGAAATTTCATCGGTTTGTGAGGATGATTTTGCATTGGGGGCAGCGTATGCACCGAGAACGACTGCTCCTCCAATCAATATGCCGGTAATAAATATGGCAGCGGTTTGTATCGTTTTAGGGATTTTTTTATATTTCATAATGGCATCTAACCTTCCTTTCAATAATTCTTTGCTCTCGTTTAAGGTAACGGAGGCGATGGCATCTTTGTAAGAACCACCTGTACTGATGGCGTGTAACAGAGTGTCACCGTATGATTTGCGTGAGTGTTCCGGAAAAGATGCAATGACTCCCTCATCACAGGAGAGTTCACAAAGCCGGTTTGTTTCACGTCCCATTAAATAGACAAAAGGATTGAACCAGTGCAGGCAGATTGTGAGCTGTACCAGCCATTTGTAGAACATATCCTTTCGCTTGTAATGAGTCAGCTCATGTAGTATCGTGTAATAGAAATCCTCTTCCGATAAATCTGTTGTCGGAAGAATAATACGGGCATGCATAAATCCGATTAAAAGCGGCGATGCTACAAGGCTGTTGGCACGAAGGTCAATCGTACCATGCACATGATTATCAGCCAGTATTCGTCCGAAACGTTCCAATAAGTTCATATCTTCGACGGGTGTGCTTCCGGCGTTAACATATTTTACAAAGCTCTGGTAGATGGTAATCTTGCGGACGAACAAAAGCAGAGCAACGACCAACCAGAGTGCGCCAAGCGAAAACAGTATGTTTTCTGATATGACGATGCGTAATTTGTTATTTGCCGTATTTGCGACGGGCGGAGTATAACTGTCACCGCCTGCTTCTATGGCGGCAGAGCCGGGTGAGCCGATATCGACAAGCTCGGTTGAAGGCGCGCGTTCAGTTCGAAGCGAGCCGGGTGAGTCGGCGGAAGGCAGGCGAGTGCTATTCATTGTATTTTGCTCGATACGTTGCTCCGTCTGCCGGAAAAGGTTTCCGACAACGCTTGTCTCCGGCGTTAAGGGCAAAAGAAAACGTACAATGACCAAAAGCCAGATATAGTATTGCCAGCGCTTACTCAGCCGTTCTTTGTATAACGGACGAAGAAGCAGCAGGAGAAAAATCAGTATGGTTCCTGATAGCGACAGAGATAAAATTATTTTAAATAATTCGTTCACTGTGTGCTCACTCCTTCCTTAACATCTTCCCAATATTTCTTCAAATCTTCATAGTCTGCGGCGGATAGTAAATCCTTCTGAATCAATGCAGAGACGAGTCCTTTGGCATTACCTTCGTAGACTTTGTGGAGAAAAGTTTCGGTCTGCGATGACTGGTATTCGTCTTCGGATACGATTGCCGTATACTTGTTACGATGACCGATTTTATTTGTCTTGAGAAGCCCCTTATCAATCAAACGGGAGAGCAGGGTGATGATGGTGTTCTTTGTCCAGTCCATTCCCTTTTCGGACAGCGCTGCGACAATCTCTGCGTAGAGTGCCGTATCGCCATTAGCCCAGATGACCTTCATAAGTTCCAATTCATAGTCTGATATTTGCTGCATAGCGTATCCTCCTCTTTAGATGGTTAATGTAAGAGTACAAAATGTAATCTAACTAGAAGATAACACTTTGTACTCTTAGTGTCAATATATTTGTTTAGAAAAGTTGAATGACCAGCGCTTTGAGAAAAGAAAATTCACCATATATAAGCTTCCAAGGGAAAATAAGTTTCGAAGCAAGCATAGTGCGGTTTTAACGAAATTATGAGAGTGAAAAAAATTGTTTTTTTGTTATCGAAGTGATAATATTTTCATATATTTGAGTAGGAGGACAGAACATGACGGAAAAAATTATGGAGTGTATTACGAACCCGGTAAAATGTAAATTATTGCTTGAAATCTATTCACAAGAGCAAGCAACTGCAAAGCATTTATCTGATACTCTTGGTGGCATTCCACAAGCTACTTTATATCGCCATTTGAAAAAGATGTTAAGTGACGGTATCTTAAAAGTGGTAGAAGAAACCCCGGTACGCGGCACATTAGAAAAAACTTATGCACTTGCATTTGATTTAGGCAGCGACTTTGAAACGATATTAGCTGAAAACTCCGGCACGCTTTATATGCAAACGTTCACACAATATTTTTTAGGATTTGCAAAACAGTTCCGGGAATATTGTAAATCTCCAGACATCAATATCAAAGGGGATATGTCGGGGTTCTCCCTTTCCCATCTTTATTTATCAGACGAAGAATTGACCGAACTTATAAAGAGCATTTCTAAAGTAATTAGTACAGCAGAAAAGAATGAGCCAAAGGCAGGACGAAAGCTAAGAACGATTGGAGTAATTGTTTCTCCGCCAGAAAATCCATAATAGAAA
Source organism: uncultured Lachnospiraceae bacterium (assembly GCA_947176505.1). Lineage (GTDB taxonomy): Bacteria > Bacillota > Clostridia > Lachnospirales > Lachnospiraceae > UBA3282. The sequence goes on from CAMWQW010000021.1 coordinate 70,037, forward strand.
ATATGCCGCTCCCTAAAAAAAGTGAGCGGTTCCTATTGATTTTATATTATCAATGTGATAATATTCTCTATATGAAAGTATAGGCAGATGTAGTACATGGAAGTTTGCACTATGGCGAAATGGATTTTTCCGGGAGGTGGATGTTTATGAAAGTCATTTTTTGAAAGACGTTAGATTTCGATTCAAGAAAATGACAAGGTATTGCTAAAAATCGAAAGGAGCATTTTCTATGAGCAAAAAACAAAAAGGCATTATGTTTATCTTTACTTTGGTTACGCTAATCGGCGTACTTGTTACGCTTAACTTTTTACCGGACACAATCCCATTACACTTTGGAGCAACTGGGGCGAACAACGTTGCAAGCAAATATTTTCTGCTGGTTTTTGTGCCTGTCCCTGCCATTCTCCTTTGGGCGGTCTGCCGCAAAATAAAATAACGGGAGGAACATTATGCAATCAGTATTGGAAATTAAAAATTTTACAAAAGAATATTCACAGGATAAAAAGGCAGTAGATAACCTATCTTTAGCGGTTATGCCCGGAGAAATTCATGGTTTTATCGGGCACAATGGAGCCGGAAAAACAACTACCATTCGTGCCGTGGTTGGTGTAATGGAATTTGATAAAGGTGAGATTTTAATTGCCGGACAATCTGTAAAAAAAGAGCCTGTTATGTGCAAACAGATGACAGCATATATTCCCGATAACCCGGATTTATACGATTACGTCACAGGTATTCAATATCTGAACTACATGGCAAATATGTTTTCTGTTGATAAGAAACACCGTGAAGAACGCATACAAAAATATGCGGAACTGTTCGGTATTACCGACAGTTTAGGGAATTTGGTTAGTTCCTATTCACATGGCATGAAGCAAAAACTGGCGTTGATAGGGGCGTTCCTGCATAAGCCGAAACTTCTTGTACTGGATGAACCTTTTGTTGGACTTGATCCGGAAGCAGCTTTTCGCTTGAAAGAAATCATGAGGGAATTATGCAATCAAGGAAGTGCCATATTCTTTTCAACTCACGTTTTGGACGTTGCAGAAAAACTATGTGACAAAGTTACTATTATTAAACAAGGGAAGTTAGTTATAAGTGGAAGTATGGAAGATGTACGGGGTTCCGGCAGTCTTGAAGATGTTTTCATGGAGGTAGTGGAAAATGAAAAATAGGTATCTGCTTCTTTTAAAAATGCAGCTTTATAACTTTTTCGGTATTAACCGTATACTTCATTCCCACAGTAAAAAAGAAAAGCGGAGCGGAGCGGTTTTCGGAATGATTGCAATCGTTGTCATGGGGCTGATGATTACATATAGTACAGCTATCAGTGTCGGATTGGCGAGTATGGGAGCTATAAATATTTTGCCGACAATTTCCGTATTGATATGCTCTCTGGTCACATTGATATTGACTTTCCTCAAAAGTTCAGGCGTTCTTGTTGGCTTACGCGACTACGATATGGTAATGTCGCTCCCAGTAAAAAATTCAGAAGTGGTTTTAAGCCGATTGACTTTTGTTTACTTGTCAAACCTTTTAATCAGTAGCATTGTGGTACTTCCCGCTGTTATTATTTTTGGGATGAATGCGGAAACAGGAATATTAGGAAGTATTATTTTTTTGCTTTCCCTTTTGTTCCTGCCTGTTATTCCAATGATTATTTCTTTAGGGCTTGGCGTTTTGATTGCTGCTATTTCGTCCCGGTCAAAGCGCAAAAATCTTTTTTCGCTTGCATTAAGCACACTTGTTGTTTTACTGATTGTAGCAGCTTCCACACAGGCGCAGAATATGAAGTCCGATGAAATTATGGATATTGGACTTACACTTTCCAATGTGGCAAACCGAATTTATCCTCCGGCAATCCTTATCTCAAAAGCTGTTGAAAGTCAAAATTTCCTATACTTTTTAATATTTATCGGAATGACCGCTTTGACCTATGGTGTTTTCGTAGGCATAGTGTCACATTTCTATCAAAAAATGAATACAGCCGCGTTTAGTCATTCCGCTGCAAGGTATGAGAGCAAGTCCCTAAAGGTTTCCTCTCCATTTAAAGCAATGTACAAACGTGAATTTGATTGTTACTTTTCCTGTACGATTTATGCGCTCAATTCTACGATCGGAATGGTGTTGTTACTTGTGGTTTCATTATTGCTGCTGTTCACCAGTCCTGAAATGGTAGAGCAGCAAAGTGGAATAAGTGGTCTTAGTTATCTGCTGCGTCGGGTACTTCCGTTAGTGATTGCTGTATTCATTACTATGACTTCCACCGCTTCCGCTTCTCTGTCTTTAGAGGGAAAAAGCCGTTGGCTAATGTGTTCTGTACCTGTCCGTGCCATTGATATATTTCATTCAAAGATAGCTGTCAATCTAACGGTAATCTGTCCGTTTGTATTGATAAGTGCTCTCATGTTAGGCATTAAAATGGAGGTTTCTTTGATACAGGCTGTTCTCTTGTGTATCGTTCCGGCAGTCTATGCCTGTTTCATATCGGTTTTGGGAATGTATATGAATGTGAAGTTCCCAAAATACGATTGGGTGAGTGAATATTATGCCGTAAAGGGCGGCGCAATTTCCGTTCTTGTGACCATGGGGACCGGTATGTTAGGTAGCGTGATACCTTTGGTAATTTGTGTTGCTTTTCAAAATTACAGCGGCTTGGTAATGCTTGTGACTTCATTCTTGTTGCTGACAGTTTCTTTCGTATTATACGGGAGGCTTCGACGGTATCAGCTCTATGAAATATAAGAAAGGAAACCCGCAGGATAAAAAGATTAAGGCGATAGCCTACGATATAAGATACAAAATGAGCCTGCAAATAAAAAGTCAAGGCTAAATTGATGAACATTGAAAATTTATACAGG
>CAMWQW010000022.1 GCA_947176505.1 uncultured Lachnospiraceae bacterium
TTCTCCGGCTACCACCGATAGATCCACGAGCCTTCTGTTCGGCATCGTATGATGTGTAAACGAGTACAGTATATGTTTATGTCGGATTTTGACATATTGAAATTTTCTGTATACATTGCCGCACATTGACACTTTTTACATGCTTTCGTATAATGAACATATTATTTGACTCAGTTTTTAAATTCTAGGAAAGACATTTACAAAAGACATAAAGAAATTGGGGTTTCATTATGACCGACTTACAGACACATATGGCAAATTATTTGGAATACTGTCGATGGCAGAAAAGACTGGATGAGAAAACGTTGAAAGCATATCAGATTGATTTAAAGCAATTTGACGAATGGCTTGAACCGATACAATATCCGTATGCTGCTGTCACACCGGCAAAAACAGAGTTAGCCAAAATAACAGCAATTACAGAAATTACACCTCCGGTTCTTGAAGACTATATCGCATCTCTTCACCGAACATATAAACCTAAGTCAGTTAAGCGTAAAATCGCATCTCTCAAAGCGCTTTTCCACTATCTTGAATATAAAGAAATCATTGAACGTAATCCGTTTAGCAAACTTCAGATTAAATTCCGCGAACCCGTTATTCTTCCTAAAACGATTCCACTTCACACAGTTGAACAATTTCTTTCGACAATTTATACGCAGCGCCAAAATGCAAAAACCGAATATCAAAAGAAAACAGCGCTGCGTGATGTGGCAGTTGCTGAACTGCTTTTCTCTACCGGAATGAGAATATCCGAATTATGTTCTCTTGCTGTCAGTGATGTAAATTTATATGACAGGACTGTTCTAATCTACGGAAAAGGAGCCAAGGAACGACGTATTCAGATTGGTAATGATGATGTAGTCAGCATATTAGAAACATATCGAGAGGAATTTCTTCCGGAAATTCAAAACTGCGGACATTTCTTTGTCAATTTAACCGGTAACCCGTTAACTGACCAGTCTGTCCGCAGAATGATTCGTAAATACTGCTCTCTTGCTTCTATTGAACTGCATATCACCCCGCATATGTTCCGCCACACCTTTGCTACAAGTCTGCTCGAAGCAGATGTTGATATTCGTTATATTCAGGAAATGCTCGGACACAGTTCCATTAATATCACAGAAATATATACGCATGTTGCCATGGCAAAACAGAGGGACATTCTCACGACAAAACATCCCCGGAAGGATTTTAAGGTGTAACAGCAAAAGTATCAATAATTATAGGAATCCTTGCACCTGCACCCTCTATGGCTTCCTCCGGATAAGAATAGAATATGCACCATACAACGTCAGAGGATTCCATGAGTCGTACACGAGTGAGCAAATCTGCATCTTGTTTTGCCATTTCAAGTCTTCCGGACAAAGATTCATTGTCTATTATGAATCCTTGTGTATCTGCCAATTCTTTTTCCATCTCTTCTATGTTCATACTTTCATGACGCTCAATCCAGAAACGAATCCGATTATTGTATGCGTACACCCATGTGTCCGTCGGAGTCTGCTCCCATACCGGAACGTTTTCATCTTCCGGATAAGGCGATTGATTAGGGATGTAGATGGAATAGCCATTTCCTACATATAGTTCGGCAGTTTCCTCTTCCGGTTCTCCTTCTAGGAAAAAGGTAAGTGTCGTAGTGTTATCAAGCGTTTGATTTTCTTCCGCTATCGGAGATTCTGAATTGTTGATATTGGAGTCTTGCATATTTGCATTATCTGTGTTTAAACTTGAAGCGTCTGTCTCATTCGAGAGACTTTGTACATTTTCGTTTACCACGTTCACACTTTCATTTTCAGCCAAAGTATCGTCCAACGCTGGTTTCTGAACGGAACATCCGATTAACACACTGAGACCAACCGTCAGAATTATTGTGAAGAGCAATATAAAAGCGCCATTCCGCTTTTTAACTCTCATCAGAAGATTATGGAAACGTTTTTTCATAATTTGTGTATTTTCATTAAGCTGTGTTGACATGAGAATCCTCCTCTTACATTTTTTGTGTAATGTTGTATATAGTATTTCTGCGTAAATCTTCCTTGTGTTGTAATCTTCGCCCAATACGACCCTTTCATCACAGGATAATTCCATATCTAAAAAGGCTTCCCTGCGCATGAACCAGACAAGTGGATTGAACCAATGTAATGCATTCGCTGTCACAAAAAGAAATTTCCAGCAGACATCATGACGTTTCAAGTGAATCAGTTCATGTTTCAGAATAAAATACAGCTCCTCTTTCTCATAATCTATTTTCGGTAAAATTAAAAATGGATTGAGAAAACCAATAATCATCGGGCTTCCGGATACGGACGATCTATAAACACGCATTTTGTATTTCCGCTCAATATGCAGTTCCGTGTATAATTCGGCAATCTGTTTAAAAATATAACGATTATTGGGTGTGTTTTTAATCGGTACACCAGTCCTTATAAGCTGGCTTTTATAATACAGATAACTTCCTACATGTATGGTCAGAAAGCCGAGGCAGCCTGTCATCCATATGATTTTAAGTATGTCGAGAGGCGTAACACCATTGATTTTATCATCATGTAAAGCAAGAGGCTCAGATATTGTGTTTGGCAGTTCCATCACCAGACGTCTTGGTGCCGCAGTGTCCCTGTCCTGTTCCGATACTGCAGTCTCATATTGTGCGGAATCGGCATTTCTGTGTATAAGGTTGCCGATGTATTGTATACTTTCAGTATTAAATGGAAAAATTAACCGCAAAGCAATGAAAATCCAAATCATATACTTCCATTTTATAGAATAACGTTTATTCAAAAATGACGAAAAAAGAAACAGAAGCACAATGATACAACCGGTCGAAACAGAAACATCTAAAACCGAAAGAAAAAGAATGTCTGACATTATTTTTCCTCCTCTTCATGTTCTGCTTCCAAATAATCAAGATATTGGCGTAACTCTGTCAAATCGGAATCTTGAATCATTCGGCTGTTATATAAGGATGCTACCATATTTTGTAAAGAGTTATGGTACACTTTGTCCAGAAAATGCTTGCCGGCTTTCGGCTTATACTCGTCCTCTGAAATAAGCGCCGTGTATAGATTGACTCCCATAGAGCGATCACAGTTTACAAATTCTTTCGCAGACAATCTTGATAAAGATGTCATAAGTGTTGACAACTGCCATGTTCTTTGTCCATGAAGTTGTTTCAGAATATAATTGGATGTAACCGGCTGTTCACTATTCCAAAGTACCTGCATAATCTCCAGCTCTGCTTCTCCCAAGCTCTTGAATGAATTCCCCATAGTTTGTCCTCTCCTTCTTACGTGAATATACATATGTATAATTTATTATACAAACGCATATTATATTATACAACAGCATAATCAATTATGCAACAGTATAATATATAATATTGCAAAAACGCATGTTATTAAAAATACATAAAGTTATATTCTACATATAAAAAAGACACACCTGAAATAACAGATGTGTCTTTAAAAACTTGTCAAAAACTAAATCCGGTAAAAAGCCTTAATCGGCTTCCTTACCCCACAACACTTTACCGCCATCAATTAAAAGGATGATAGCTAAGATTACAATCGGAACAATAATAACATCCTGCAATACGTTTGTGAAAACTGCCGTACCGTCTAATCCGCCGCCCATCAGCGCAACGAGATTGTTCTTAAAGGAGAAGAACAAAGATACCAATGTCGCACATGCCATGAAAATAATTGGAATATACAGCATCTTGTTATTTCTCTTATGTTTCTTTAAGTAGGTACCTACTGCAAGGAACGCAGGCACTGCAACTAACTGGTTACATGCACCGAACAACGGCCATACCTTCTGGTAACCTGCCAGACAAAGTGCAAAACCACAAATTGCCGTGATGACTGTTGCCACATACATATTGTCCAATTTTAACTTCTTGCCAGTCTCTGTGCCTGCAAATAACTCTTGGAACATGAAACGACCAAGTCTTGTACCTGTATCCAAAGATGTCAGACAGAAACAGGAAACTGCCAAAGAAATAATCGTATATGTAGCATTTACGGCACCATCCGGGAAACCGATTGTAGCAAAGAATCCGGAAATCGCTGATGCAAATACAACCGTTGGAGAACCATATCCCTGTCCGTTATTGTATTCCTGAGAAGCAAATAAACCGTCATGTGTCAGAGTTGCTACCGCAATCAAAGAAATCACTGCAAGCACACACTCAATCAACATGGAACCGTAGCCGACTAACAACGCGTCCTTCTCATTGTCGAGCTGTTTGGAAGTCGTACCGGAACCAATCAGTGAGTGGAACCCGGAGATAGCGCCACAGGCAATCGTGATAAACAATGTAGGGAACAGATAACTGCTTCCTACATGGAAACCAATGAATGCCGGAATCTGAACCATCGGATGTGCTGCGAAGATACCAATAACAGCTGCTATCATCATAAAATACAGTAAGAAAGAGCTTAAATAGTCTCTGGGCTGTAACAAAATCCATACAGGAGTTACGGAAGCAATCATAATATAGATAAAAACAAATGCAAGCCAGAAGTTCTTAGAAAGAACGATAGGGAATGCAAGACCGAGCGCTACACATGCTGCAAGAAGGATAACGCCTATTATGGATGCTACTGCCATAGGAGCATTCTTTCTGTACACGAAGAAACCGAATGCAATCGCAAGCGGAATAAACAGCATGGAAGCTGTTGCCACAGAACCGTTTGCTTCGCTGCCGGTAAAAGAGCTTGCAACAATATCTGCAAATGCTGCGATTACAAGGAGTAATACGAGCCATGCGAATACGGTAAAAAGAACCCTGCTTTTACGCCCGATGTTTTCTTCGATAACCTCACCGAGGGATTTGCCCTCATGACGGATAGATACGAAGATGGAACCAAAATCCTGAACAGCACCGAAGAAGATACCTCCGATTACAATCCACAAGAAACACGGAAGCCATCCAAAAAACGCTGCCTGAATCGGTCCGTTAATTGGTCCGGCGCCGGCAATGGATGAAAAATGATGTCCCATCAGAACCGGTGTCTTGGCAGGGCAATAATCAACACCGTCTTCCAATTCGTGAGCCGGTGTCTTGCGGCTTGGGTCGATTCCCCAAGTCTTGGCTAAGTATCTGCCGTATGTAAGATAAGCAACTACGAAGATTACAATAGCCAATAAAATTAATACTACTGAGTTCACACTAATCCCTCCTAATTTGATATATTTCTTTAGTGGTACTTTCTTATATGAAATAGATTACTCTATCCAATAAGCCTTTTTAAATCCATGAAAGTATCCCTATAAAACTTCGCAGATTTGCGTCCCACATAATTTGTATAAACCTTCTCATCTTCCATTGTTGCACATACAATATGTGCCTGAGAAAATCCTCGGATATTAAATTTGTAACCCTTCTCATATTTAAAATGTCTGACAGCCTTCTGCATTTCTTTGGATAACGCATGTTCTGCAATTAGACTAATTGTCAAGTAGCTATACATATGACCTTCGGCTGGAAAATCTTTGCCTTTACGCACTAAAACCGGCTCCATATAATCTTTCACAACCGTATATGCTTCATCAATTAGTGCCTGATCAACCGTTTCCGCTATAATGAAAAGAATATGTTCATAGCTGTCAGAAGACCACATATTGGCTTCTCTCACCAGAACATACTTTTCGACATGTGAATAAAAATATCCATATGCAGGGTATTCTTTACCATGAATGACATATGGCTGATATATATCAAAAGTACCTGAATATTTCCTCAACAGTTGATTCAGATAATCAGCAGTTTTCATTCCAATACCCCTTTGCATGATTCTCTTGTAAATATGTAAATATGCACATACCGTATTTTCCAGCCAAATAATATTGCTTTTATGACTAATAAAAATTTATCATATTTATGCGCAAAATACAATATTTATTAAGAAATTCTTTAGAAGGGGTTTAGAAATACTTTAGAAATACTGAATAAATAAAACCAATTATTTATACTGTCATTGCATGTTTATGCATACATATAAATAATTGGCTTATTGTACATAGTTGCTTACAAGATATGCAAAAGATGTTCAAAATATTCTGGTAACGGCGCTGTTACTTCTATATACTTACCGGTAACAGGATGCACAAAACCGAGAATCATGGCGTGAAGCGTTTGTCCGGACAGCCGATAAGAAGATTGATATCGGCTGTACACATTATCGCCTAACAGCGGATGTCCGATACTTGCCATATGTACACGTATCTGATGCGTCCGTCCGGTCTCCAGTTGACATTCGATATAAGTATAATTTCTGAAACGTTGTAACACGATATAATGTGTGACTGCTGACTTTCCGTTTATAGGGACGACCGCCATTTTCTTACGGTCTTTGGCATCTCTGCCGATTGGAGCGTCTACAGTGCCCTTATCCTGCGAAATAACTCCGTGAACAATCGCTCGGTATTTGCGAGTGATTGTATGTTCCTTAAGCTGCGTGGCAATCGCATTGTGAGCATAATCATTTTTGCATATAATAAGAGAACCGGTCGTGTCCCTGTCAATTCGATGTACAATACCTGGACGCATGACACCGTTGATACCAGAAAGTTGACCCTTACAGTGATACATAACTGCATTGACCAAAGTGCCATTATAATGACCGGGTGCCGGATGAACGACCATCCCCTTCGGTTTATCTACAATCAGAACCTCCTCATCTTCATACAAAATATTAAGCGGAATGTCCTCAGCTTCTATATTAGGTTCTACGGCTTCGGGAATATCGAATAAAATCTCATCCTCTACTCGCAGTCGATAACTCGCTTTCTGAGGCTTACCGTTAATCAGTACGGCATTTTCTCTGATACACTTCTGAATATAGGAGCGGGATAAATCTGGCAGAGAATTGCTTATCCATTTATCCAACCGCTCATCGTCCTCACCCAGTCCTATTTGATATATAAATGGTTCCATAAATTTTTCCTAATGCCCTATGATTGATATCTGTATTTCTGTTTGAACAACAAACAATCACACTTGTTATCTATAACTCTTGCCTATATGGATAATGCAAGTTATTTTATTTCTCGATAACGCTTTTGTTTAAAGCTTATAAAATTCAAATCATTCTCCTTATAGACAAATAAGAGAAGAATTACAAGTGCTACGGTTGAAACAGTCACATAAATATCCGCAACGTTAAAAATCGGGAAATTAATTATTACAAAATAAATGAAATCAACTACGTAGTCAAAACGTACTCTGTCAATCATGTTCCCGATTGCTCCGGCGGCAATCAAACTGAGTAAAAGATGCAGAATCCGATACTTTTTGTTGTCCGGTGTTTTAAACAATACATAGCCTATGACGCCTAATATCACGACTGCCACAAAAATAAAAAATACTTTTTGATTTTGCAGCATACCGAATGCTGCGCCCCGGTTCTCCAGATAATTCAACTCAAGAATTCCGTTAATAATGATATATGCTGGTTTATCCTTTAGATGGATTACAGCAAGATATTTCGTATATTGATCTAATGCAACAAAAGCGATAATTCCTAATATATCCAATAATAAAACTAATTTCTTTTTAAAGTTCATTCTTTTGCATCCTCATCGCTAAAATAGATTTCGCGGATAGCCTCCAATATCTCGTCATCAGTAACGGTCCTGTCAATTACGGCTTTACCGACTTTCTTAAGCAACACAAATTTAATCTGCCCAGCATCCATTTTCTTATCGGATTTCGTCAATCGCAATATCTCATCAGGATCTATACAGTCTATGCTGATCGGCAGGTTGAAAGGTACAAACATATCGCGCACTTCATAGTATTCGTCCATAGAAAGCCAGTTATGCTTCCATGAAATATATGCGGCAGCAACCATACCAAGGGCTATACATTCCCCGTGTACCATCTCGAAATTCATCGCCTTCTCGATTGCATGTCCGATTGTATGACCAAAATTCAATAAAGCGCGGTCACCTTGCTCTTTCGGGTCTTTCTCGACAACCAGTTTTTTGACAGTACAGCTTCGTATAATCATTTCACTGAGTACATTCACATCTCTATCATGTATCTCATACATGTTTTCCAAAAGCCACTCATAGAATGCCGCATCTTTGATGAGACCATGCTTCATGACCTCTGCAAATCCGGCATAGAATTGTCTGTCATCCAGCTCCTTTAAGACAGCAATATTCATATAAACAAGTTTAGGCATATAAAAGGCGCCTACCATATTTTTATATCCATCAAAATCTACACCGGTCTTACCACCGATGCTGCTGTCAGATTGAGCAATCATTGTAGTGGGAATCTGAATAAAATCTACACCACGCAGATATGTAGCCGCCACATAACCGGTGACGTCACCAACGACGCCGCCGCCAAGTGCGAGCAGAATATCTTTCCGGTCAAATTGCTCTTCGATCAGCACACGGTAAATATCTTTGACGGTATCTAATGTTTTGTTGGATTCTCCTGCTGGAAAAGCATGAAGAACCAGCTTTTTGCAATGTCCGTCTAAAATATTGCGTACGTCATCTCCGAATAAGACGGCAGTATGGGAATCTGCAATAATCGCTACCCTGCGATTCTCCACATCAAATGCCTGCAATTCACTTAAAAGAAGATCAAAACTATCGGTAAACACTATGTCATAACAAGGTTTCTTCTCATAATTAATTGTCATTCTCTCAGCCATAATATCCTCCGTATTATCAAGTCTAAAAATATCTTAAATACAGGAAAACTTCCTGACAATATTGTCAGGAAGTCATCTTGTCATCACAACCTTTAAATTCCATTGTTAATCGGCACATCAAACGAACCGGATAGGATTTCCTGAAAATCACCGGAAATATCAACACTTGCCGGTGTGATAATGAAGATATAGTGCGAAATTTTCTGTAAATTACCTGAGATAGCAAAGCATGACCCCGATGTAAAATCAATAATTCTTTGCGCAATATCAACATCAAGCCCCTCAAGATTAAGTACAACCGTTCTGTTAGCAAGAAGTGTTTCCGTAATTTCTCTGGCATCCTCCACTGTAGTAGGTTTAATCACACAAACTTCCATACCGGTTCCGGGCATCTTTTTCATCTGCCGCATGGGAGTTACCTTCGGAGTTGATTTCTTAACAACCCTGTCATCATCCATTGAAACATCATCTCTTACAGCACTCGGTTTCTTCACCGGTTCCGGATCGTCATCGTAGAAATCATCATCATAGTACTCATCTTCTTCATCATTTAGTTTCATGGCATTTAGAAATTTATCCATTACACTCATGTTTCAAACCTCCGTTACTTCGACTTGTTCCAATACCTACATACTTATGTATATTAAACGGTTGTATATTGTCTTTCTCCAAAAATACCGGTTCCGACCCTGATTAGCGTCGCACCTTCTTCTATGGCAACTTCATAATCTCCGGACATACCCATAGAAAGTTCATCCATAAAAACATTATCAATGTTTTTATGAATTATGTCAACATATATTTGTTTTAATTTTGCAAAATATAGTCTGTTCTCTTCCGAATTCTCAACATATGGTGCTATTGTCATAAGCCCTCTAATAACAATATTCGGCAATTTTGAAATCGCTTCGGTTAAGGAAATCGCATCGTCGGATGTCGTTCCGAATTTACTTTCTTCGTCTGCAACATTGACCTCTATAAGTATCGGCATAATCACATTTTTTTTAACAGCTTCTTTGCTGATTTCTTCTGCAAGCCGCAGGGAATCGACACTATGAATCATGCATACTTTGTCTACGATATATTTTACTTTGTTGCGCTGAAGATGCCCAATCATATGCCAGCGGACATCTTTTGGCATTTTATCGTATTTATCAACCAGCTCCTGTACTTTATTCTCTCCAAAATCGCGGCATCCTAAGTCATATGCTTCTTTAAGCATTTCAATAGGCTTAGTCTTGCTGACAGCAATCAGCGTCACGTCCTCGTTCGCTCTTCCGCTCCTGTTACATGCTGCACAGACATTCTCTTTTACTATGTTAAGATTTTCTTGGATCATATCAATATTGAACCCTCTCTCTAAATGTTACGGTATAGCAATTTCCTCGAAGTCGAGCGTGGCTCCACTTTTTACTCATAAATAAATTCATTATCATTCACGGTAGATGCATCTAACACGATATAATCATAGACATTCAGTCCGTATACGGTGTTAGACTTCACAATGGCATATTCATCGTTCTGATACAGAATACTGACCTGCTTAAAATCCGCATATCCTTTGTTGATGTTATATACGCCAATCAGGGACCCTGTTTTACTGATTGCATATTTCTGTGTAGATTCCGGTTTAATAATATAGTTTCCGGAACGAAGTACACTGTCATCCAGATAATATTCCGTGTCTGTTGCGTCGTAAATCGTAGTCTCCACAAACTCCGTCGTCGCACTGCCGTTTTCGTCATATGTCTCCAGTAACACACCGTCTTTCCCACTGTTACCGCCCTTGGTTACATATTCTTTCGGCACGATATAGAATTCTTTCTCCACAATAGATGTATTCGGAATTTTAAGACCCTTTTCATCCTCCAAAAGCAGTTCTATTTCAATGAATCGATCGGTACAAAAAGTAATCATCGAATTTGTAAAAGTCAGTGAAACAAAAGTATCCCCATCTCCATTCGTATAAGAATCCACTTCTCCCCACGAAGTATATTGATTTTTAAGGAATTTCACCTCTACATATTCTTTCTCTAACAGTTCTTCGGCAAGTTCTTCATCAACCTGAATAACAATAGACCAGTCTTCATTGGTAGACAGCTTGTACACAGGGTCGCCTCCGGCAATCAGTTCGTTATTCACGAGATGCTTTTTTTCATAATTCTTCTGGTCGAAATAATCCGCAGTCATATCTTCCAATTTCAAACCTTCATAACCATCAACCGAGTAGGAAACAATACCGCTTTTGCCTGCATATCGGTAATTGATCAAAGACGTGTTTGAGGTACCGTTTAAAGCGTCTGCATTTGCAAGAATATTATAATTAGAAAGTTTCAGCACAGTGCCTTCCACATTATATTTAAAATTGTATACATCAGAAAATTCCGTTCGGTCAAATCGGCTGATAAATGACGTTATCTCTGATTTCAGTTCAAAAAGATCGGTATCAGACAAGGAGTTTTCGCCGCTCTCGTTTGTATTGATGTAATCCGACAATTTTCCGGTCTCATCTACGGCATAAACCAGATTCCCTACGGCAACACGCTCCCCTTCTCTCGCAAAATAATTAATATAGCCTGCATCCGAACTGTTGATAATCTCCTCTGTTCGCAGTGCAATACCCGTAAAAATACTGTTGGATGTCAACGACCCTTCTTTAACACTATACCCAACAATATGTTCCGTTCTGAAATACATCAATACACCGATTACTACATAGATAAAAATGGCAGCAAAAATCAACATACCAATATTAAGATTCAAAGGACGCCTGTATTTCGTTACTTTATTTCTGTTATCAGCCAAGCCGAACACTCCTTTAACATATTAAAAACCCCGGATACTCCGAGGTTTTATGGAATTTCATATGATTGATTATGTATATCTTATAACGAAACGATAACCTTGGATTTCAAATTTTCGGGCAATGCATGTTCATCAACGGAAATACTAAGTACAAAATCTACATGGAATTTGGTGCTGATGGTTTCTAATTTATCAATCGTAGCGCTAATATCATTTTCATCTAAACATGCAATCTTTAAAAAACTATCGAAATACATATGCTGTAAGTCATGGTCTTGAGAAATGATACCGCATATAAATCCGATAAATTCATCACTATTTGTCACTAAATAATCAGATACATCAATCAATCTTATCTTATTATTGAGCTCAAACATATGCTTGGTGCTTTTGTCTAAATAAACAACGTTTCCCTGTACATCCTTTATCTCTGTATTTACTTTATCCAACAGATGTTTAGTCTTTCCTTTACCCTTATTGCCTACGATTAATTGAACCATGGCGAAACCCTCCTAAAGTAAAATATTAGTATAGTCTGAGATACTACTCCGTCTATCCATATTATAAGGGAAAGACGTCAAAAAAACAACTAAAAAAACTTATTTGATAGCTCCTAATAATTTTGTCATATCCGCGTACAAATCGTCACCGGAAGTATCTTTCATAATGACAGAAACATAGGGTGTCCCGTCACTGCCTTTGGAGTACAGAATCAGACAATGTCCTGCTGCATTTGTCGTACCGGTCTTACCGCCGATTACGGTAACATTTGGCGGACTCTCCTGCGTACCTTTCAGATAGCGATTAGAATTATTTACTTCGATAGAAACATCCTCGCCGTTTCTGTTCTTATATACGGTACTGTAAGACGGCATCTGGATAATCTGGGTAAATAATTCATATTTCAATGCCTCTTGAAAAATCAGGTACATATCATATGCCGTCACATAATGACCTTCTTCCGTTAATCCGTTAGGATTGGTAAACCCACAGTTGGTAGCGCCGAGCCGCTCCGCTTCCTCATTCATGAGCGCAACAAAGTCCTCCACAGAACCTTCTGTCACTCCCTCAGCTATCATCACCGCCACGTCATTTGCAGAGTAAATCAATAAAATATGCAATGCCTGATCCAATGTCATCTGGTCGCCCGGTTTTAAGTTGCACAATACTGCTCCCGGTTCTGTAATCAGGACATTCTCTGACGCCGTAAGTATTTTATCTGCCGAACCGTATTTCATGGCAACAAGCGCTGTCATAACCTTTGTCAGACTGGCAGGATTGACCTGCACATTCACATTCTTGGCATAAAGAGTGTCAAGATTCTTAAGATCAAACAGCGCAGCCGCCCCAACATCCGGCAGACTGACGCCTGAAGCACTTACATCCTTATTTGCAACGCACAAATCCGTAGCAAAGGGTTCTAAAGTCTCCTGATTTGTTGTCGTTAAGAGCTGAAAACTGCTCACATCATTATTCAATTGATATGCCATATCGTATTTCGTACTGCCACAACCTGATAATGCCATAGCAGACACGAGCATAATGGCTGCTAATCTGTGTTTTATATTTTTATTATTTGTACATTTCACGCCACTCAAGGTCTCCTCTGTCGAGCGATTTAATCAGTAGCTCCGCTGATGCCAGATTGGTGGCAAGCGGTATGTTGTGTCTGTCACATAACATCACAACGTTATTGACATCAGGTTCATGTGACTTAGGATACAACGGATCACGTAAAAAGATAACAAGGTCAATCTGATTGTGTTCAATCTGTGCGCCTATCTGCTGAGCCCCTCCCAAATGCCCTGCAAGATGCTTATGAATGGTCAGATTGGTTACCTCCTCAATCAATCTTCCTGTCGTTCCGGTTGCAAACAATTCATTTTTACTCAAAATTCCCCGATAAGCGATGCAGAAATTCTGCATCAATTTTTTCTTCGCATCATGCGCGATTAATGCAATGTTCATAGAAACACCCTTCTTTACTCATATTATTTTTTGCACTGCAATCGTACATTCAGTACGAAACCTACCCCAATATATAAACTTACTAATGAAGTCATTCCATAACTTACAAAGGGCAACGGGATTCCCGTATTCGGAATGACCCGGGTGGCAACTGAAATATTAATGAATCCTTGGAAACCGATTAGCGCCGCTACCCCTGCGGCAATAATCGTTCCGGCTAAATCTTTTGCCCTCCTAGCTACCATAATACATTCAAATGAGATTAAAATCAATAAGACAATTACAGTACAGCCTCCAACAAATCCAAATTCTTCTCCGATAACCGCGTAAATAAAGTCTGTTTGCGGTTCAGAAATAAAATTTCCGCTTTTTACGGAACTGGCTTCATTATTTTTGTATCCTTTGCCGTACAGCATACCGGAACCGATGGCTGTGACAGAGTTTATCTGCTGATAAGCTTCCGTGGTGGCATATTCATCCGGATAAAAATGGGCAAGTATACGTCGCTGTTGATACGGATCGATAATTTGCTGGTCCGGCTGAAGGACTAGTGTAAGGAGAATGATAAATGCCGGAACTGCAACTGCCACTGCCATAATGATATATTTCCAACTAATTCCTCCGATAAAGAGAACTACGCAGAACAATAATACCACCATAACACTGGTAGATAAATCCGGTTGTTTATAGATCAGTGCAATCGGAGGTATGAAAAGAAGCACACACAGCCCTACCATTTTGATAGAACCCATCTCATCTTTGTGCTTCATGATAAGCTGCGCAAAAAACAAGAGTAATAAAATCTTGGCTGTCTCTGACGGCTGAAACTGAATGCCGAATATATTCAGCCATCTCTGTGCACCGCCTCTTTCCACGCCCAGCTCTCGCACAAGCTCTAAGAGCACGAGATTAAGTATATACATAATCCAATAAAACCGAAGGATAATGGAATAGTCAAATAAGGAGAGCACAACCATCATGAAAAAACCAAGGACAAATCCGGCAATCTGTCTGTTTTGCGAAGATTCCTGTGCGCTGCCGATAGCAAAAATACCAATAACCGTAAGCGATACCACCAGAACGATTAATTTGAAATCATAGTCTCTGATATGGTATTGTCTTAGCATGTTATCACACTCTCCTTTTATTTGGTCGTATTGATATCCAAAATCGGGATATTGGCATAGAGTGTCGGATTCTTGAGGCTCCGCCCTTTGCTTCCCGCCTTTGTAATTTGTATTTCCATACTTTTTGTATCAATTTTCATGTATTTGGAAATCACCTTAGCTATATCGTCCTTAATCATCTCCATCATCTCCGGTGAACAATTGACACGGTCGGAAATTAAGAGGATTTTTAAACGATCTTTTGCTATTTCTCTGGAGCTTTTCCGTTTCAATATATTTTTAAACACAATCATCCCCCCTAACTCCTATGAAAAATACCTGATACCTTTGTCCAGAAAGAAACTCCTTTTTCCAAATCAAGAAAAGGAATGTCTCTGCCTAGGACTCTGTGACAGATATTCTGATAGGCTCTTCCCGCCAGCGTATTGCTTCCTACTAACGGTTCTCCCTGATTTGTAGCGATTACTACATTTTCATCATCGGGAACCATTCCTATCAATGGTAAAGAGAGAATGTCTACCACATCTTCAGAGGACATCATATCCCCACGCTTAATCATGTCATAGCGGATGCGGTTAATGACTAAATCAATCTTATGTATTTCATTTGCTTCCAGAAGACCGATAATACGATCGGCATCCCGAATAGCTGATACTTCCGGTGTTGTGACGACAAGTGCCCTGTCTGCCGCTGCAATGGCATTCTGGAATCCTTGCTCGATACCTGCAGGGCAGTCTAAAATGATATAGTCGAACTGATCTTTAAGATGACCGATCATTTTAATCATTTGCGAAGGATTCACCGCGCTTTTATCTCTTGTCTGTGCGGAAGGAAGCAGAAACAAGGTTGGATAGCGCTTATCTCTGATAATTGCCTGTTTAATACGGCAGTTGCCCTCCACGACATCCACCAGATTGTAGACAATCCGGTTCTCAAGACCCATAACGACATCCAAATTGCGCAGCCCGATATCCGTATCAATTAAAATTACTTTTTTACCCATGGCTGCCAGACCTGTACCAACGTTTGCGGTCGTAGTGGTCTTGCCTACTCCGCCTTTCCCTGATGTGACGACAATTACTTCACTCATATTTTTGTTGACCTCCTCAATATGATGCATTATCGTCCACTAAACAAAAGTAAATTCCTCCGGAATTAACTTCGCTCGATTTTTATACGGGCAGATTGTTTAGCAATTCTTTGGTAATCGGTTCCATAATAACTCTTCCGTCCTCCACATAGGCAATTTTAGGCTGAATCTTAGGTTTAATCGACCATTTACCTTGTTTCTCTGATGTTTTATATTTGAAATCACCGATTTTGAGTTTCTCGGGTGACATTTCAAGCGCAACAACAAAGTGTCCTTCCGTGCCGCCTCCACCGGCATAAGCTTGTCCAAACAGACCACCAAGTATGACGATATCTTTGTTAGATATAATGCTTGCGCCGGGATAAACATCTCCCAATACAATCACACTGTTTTCCGTTTCAAGAGTCTGCCCGTCTTTTAAAGTTCCTTTATAGAACTGTCCTGCATTCTCCATAGCCTGTTGATGGTATGAGAGCTTTTGCAATGCTTTGACAAAATTTTTGTTAGTCTCCTCGTTTTTGCCCATAATGCACACTATATTTAACGAGGAATTAACCGTGATTGTATTGACAATCTGGCGTTCTTCTAATTCGGATAACTGGCGTCCTTCAAAGGAAATCACCATACTGGCATCCTTAAAAAAATGTGCCGACTCTTTAAATTTAAATGCAATTTCGTCAAGAAGCTCTGAAAAGGGCATTTCCTCATCCAGATATATAGACAGCCCGTTCTGAAAACTCTTGATTATAACCGGATTTTTCATGATAATCCTCCATCTAATTCCACTCTATCGTTTAATCTCCATTAATTGTACCGCCCTCTAATTCTCCTGCGGTTCCGGTAAGGATGTCACCTTCCTCTTTAAGTCCATAATAATACTCATACACTTCTTTGGCAATCTGAGCGCTGTAATCTGATGTATATCCGAAAGCGACACGGACCGTAACCGATATCTCAGGTGCCTCGTAAGGTGCATAGCTGATAAAAAGCGCATGGTTCGGACGATTCTCATTTTCCTGTGCCGTACCGGTTTTGCCGGCTACGTCAACGTCCAAATCTGAAAAATACTTCTTACCTTCCACAACTCCGCGCATACCTGAATGAATGACATTCCAATATTCGGCATCCATATCAATTTGATTGCGCACTTCAGCATGATTGTCCTCAATCAAAGTGTTATTATGATCTTCTATTTTGTCTACTAATGTTAAATTATAACATGTTCCACTGTTGGCGATAGTTGTAACATATCGCGCAAGCCCTACCGTCGTATAATTATTGTTACCGTGTCCGATGGCTGAACGGACAGCATCCGTATCAGAGACTTCCGGCGTATACTCTTCGATTTCAATACCAGAAGTTTCGGTCAGACCATACATGTCCGCTGCCTTAGCCAATTTATTGAGCGCAACATCGCTGTTGTAAGAATCGCCTACCATTCCGAGACGATATCCTACCTCAAAAAAGTAACCGTTACATGAATACCGTATAGCGTCACGCACATTTAAAGAACCATGTGCTCCGGGATAAATATGACATCTGGGCGAAGGCGTAATCTTTTCAAATATTCCCGTGCAAGTAATTGAATCCGCCGAGGTAATGACTCCTCCGGTCAATCCCGCAGTGGAAGATACAATTTTGAATGTAGAACCGGGAGCCGTTCTCTGCTGCGTTGCATAATTGAGCAGCGGACGGGATAAGTCACTATTGAGACTTGCAAAATAGCTGGCGTTAACACCGTTTGCCATCTTATTATTATCATAACTCGGATAGGAAACTAATGCCAGTACATCTCCTGTATTGACATCTGTGATAACAATAGAACCCGAATACGGATCAAGAGCTAATTGCGCCGGTGTAATATCCAGATTCTCAATCCTGTTCATCATAAAAGTATATGGCGTCTCATTCCCAGCCTCAAACTGCCTCAACTCATCCTCCGGCAGTTCCACGATATTCTGTTCTAACAGGAGCTGACAGATCTGCCGTCCGGTCAACTCGTCATTATTGATCATATAGCGGTACAGTCTCTTGTCAAAAGCGCCGTCTGTGTTAAGCTGTTCAAAAATATATGTCATAATCTTACGATAGATTTCCACGGAATCAGAATAACGTGCATCAATATCCAGCTTAGACACATCAATCCAGTTTTGTGCAATGGCATAGTTTAAATATTCGTTAAGACTGATGACTTCTTCCCGCGTCCATGCAATATATGTTTCGTCCTCACGATCTATCGCATCCGTCATAATAATATTGCGATTGTACAGCATGGAGACAATATAACTCTCATAATTTTTGTACTCATCCGTCAGATTTTCATAGGGAGTACAGGTTTCCTCCATCTCCTCCCGAAGCGTTGCGAACACTCTTGATTTTTTGTCCTGATAAATCTCATATACAAGAGTTTCCGTTTCCCCGGCACGATCTGACTTAAAATGAGCCGTATCAATAATGTTATTATTGATGCAGGCAAAATAAACATCATAAATCGGTATTCGTATATTGCCGCCGCTGCCTCCTTCCGGTGCATGAAATTCTTTAATATTATCTATTTTATCAAGAAGTATCGCCGCAAGCTTGGATTCCAATATATGATAACCAATTCTTTGCAGGTCGGAGTCTATCGTTAAATATATGTCATTTCCGGCAGTGGGTTCTACTCTGTCGCTTGTCTTAATTACTTTACCAAGATTATCAACATAAACTGTTTCAGAACCCTTTAGTCCTTGCAGTTCGGTCTCCATGGAAGCCTCAATCCCCGATTTGCCGACAGTGTCATTCAAATCATAGGCATCATTTTCTTCTTGGAGCACTTTCAGTTCTTCCTGATCGATTTTGCCGGTATATCCGACAATCTGTGAGAAATAAATACTGTCATTATATTTACGAATCGTGCCTTCCGCAATCGAAACACCATCAAGCACATCTGCATTCTCCATCACTACGGCAACCGTTTTCTCAGATACGTTATTCGCAACTGTAGTTGCAATGTATTTTTGATATGTGTTGGCGCTCATGGCATAGCGGATTGTGATGATTTTAAGAACTTCTTCTTTCGTATAACCGTACCCCGGTACAAAACTGTCTGAATCATCCTCATCCGTATAATCACCGATACCGTATCGGGAAGAAGCCGAGGTCCCGCACAGATAATCGATTACTTCATCGGCTGTGGCTTTTTTTTCTTTTTCCAGCAGCTCATCAATAGTCGGGTAACCGTAGATATCTGCCAAAAAACGAAGAAGCTGCGTACCTTCCACACTGAACTGATAATTTCCGTTACTGTCCAGTACAATATTGAAGTCGCTGATAATTTGATCTCCGTTTTGCTCAATCATCTTAATCAGTCTGAGTATTGTTTCGTTCAATTTCGCATTTTTGCCTCTGCCGGATTCATACACATCTTCTATGGTCACAGAATATGCTAATTCATTGTATGCAAGCAGATTTCCGTTACGATCCAGAATATTACCCCTTGTCGGTATAATGGTGCGTTCTCTCGTAATACTCAGCTGAAAATTATTATAGTACTCTTCTCCATGTACGATTTGCAGCTGAAAGATTGTATAAATCAAGTAGCCGCCTACGCCAAACAGAGCAAACACAAGCACAAGTAACCGGGATGTGATCATATTCATGAAGTTTTCTTTGAATTGTTCCAGTATATGATCAAACAAACTTTTTTCCACTCCTTAGTTCGCTTCGCTCTAATCTGGTATTAATCCAGAGAATGAGCGGATATAAAAATATGGTCACGACAATCGTATATACAATTTCAGGTAAAATAATATGCACAAAGTAGTAGCTAAAATCAAATCTGCTCCGCAGAAGAAAAAGTATCACATAACAAATGATTCCATAAAAGCAGTCACTTGCAAGAATCAGCGCTATAGGAAGCTTGATATCCTGCGGATAAAATATTGTACAGAATTTACCGTTCATGTAGCCGATATACATATACAAGAGCGAATAAAATCCGATGGAATCTCCAAAAAATATATCTGCCAGAAGCCCACAGAAAAAACCGATCAAAAGACCTGTTTTCTCTCCGCGCATGAATCCGAACGAAGCTGTCAGCACAATTAACAGATTCGGCACGATACCGCCGAATGCCAGCGAATGAAACACTGTACATTGCAGCAGGAAACATATGAAGATCAAAATAGTCGTGATGATAACGCGCTTCATTGTTGCTCCTATTCTTCTATAGACTGTTTAAGCTGCATGATAACGAGCACTTCCTCTAAATGTTCGAAGTCGACTGCCGGCGTAATATAACCTGATTTCGTTAAATTGTTGGCATCCTGATTAATGGTGCTGATATATCCGACTAAAATACCCGGAAGATATTTATCGCTGATATTTGAAGTGACAATCTTATCGCCTTCCACCACGACATTATCGCTGTCAACCAGCTGTTCAAATTCAATGACTCCGGAAGCATAGAGCTTCAGATTCCCTGATACGATCATATTGTCTGAGCTGGATAAAACCATCGCGCTGACATTGGAATCATCCGCGATGATTGCTTTGACTTTAGCCCAATTCGGTCCCACATCTACCACTCTGCCCACCAGTCCGCTCCCAGCCAGCACATTCATGTCTACGGCAATACCGTCTTTAGCGCCCTTGTTGATGACAAAGGAATAGAACCAGTTACCGGAATCTCTTGCGATAATACGTGCGCCTGTCTTCTCATATTCGTCATATTGTGCATCGAGATTATACAATTCCCTTAAATTAGTCAGTTCATATCGATCCTGCTGCAGCCTAGTATTTTCTATCGTCAATTCATCTACCTGCTGCTTTAGCCTCTCATTTTCCGCAAGAAGATCCCTAATCTGCACAAGTTCCTCAGAACGTCCTGCAAGCCAGCTGCCGACAACACTGATACCTTCTTCAAAAGGCACAACCGTATATCCAGCCACTGCGCTCAAGGGTCCACTGAACACTGTCGTGTTAAAGGTAAGTAGCACCATGCCGGTGCATAGGATTGTTAAAATAAAAAGGAGATATTTACTTGGTAATGTAAATTTCTCTCCTTTTCTTTTTACGATTGGACTCATTTACTCATTCCTTCTATTGCATATGCTACCGTTTTATAATTATCATCGTTGATGATTTTAGCAAGTCCCAGTGCTACACTGGTCATAGGATTCTCAGACACATTCACTTTAAGCCCGGTTCCCTTGCTCATCAACCTTGCAAGATTGCTTACCTGAGACGCACCGCCGGTCAGGTAAATGCCGTGACGGTATATATCTGCGGCAAGTTCCGGAGGTGTACGCTCAAGAATCACCTTAATATTATCTATAATTGTATTGAAGTGCTCCGTCAAACATTCGTCAACTAATGCGGTAGGAATTTCACGTTCTACCGGAAGACCTGTGACGATATCTCTGCCGTATACAAGCGCCCCAAGACGCTGCTCTTCCAAATCTAACAGAGATGTTTTGACAACTTCTGCAGTTTTGCCGCCGATAATCAGACTGTACTCTCGGCGAATAGACGCTTTAATTGCATCATCAAACTTGCGTCCGCCTACTTTAATCAGCCGGCTTAGTACGATACCTCCAAGAGATAGGATGGATATTTCCGTAGTATCAAACCCTACATTAACAACAAGGACACCTTGAGAATTTTTGACATCTATTCCAAGCCCCAGACCGTCGGCGACAGCCTTATCCACAACCATAACCTTCTTGGCTTTGACATTGGATTCCTTAATTAAATCCTTGAATGCCCTTTTCTCGACCTCAGTCACGTCCCAAGGAACGGCGATATAGTAATCCGCCGGTTTTAAATTGTTCTTCATCAAATCGCTCATAAAATACTTGATCAACATTTCCATGTTTTGAATATCCGCAATTACACCGTTACTGAGCGGATAAGTGATATTGATATTGCTGGGCGCCTTTTCATACATTTCGAAAGCCGAATCTCCATATGCAAACAGATTCTTTTTGTTTTCGATGGCAATCATATTTTTTTCAACAAAAACCTCATCATCCGAACGGTTATATATTTTGATATTACTCGTACCTAAATCAATTCCAAATGCATTGTTAGCCAAAACAGCTACCCCTCTCTTTCTTGTATTACACTCCCTGAATATGGCATATCTGCCATCAATTTACTTTCTTTAAAGCTGAAATATTTATTGTCCCCTATAATGATATGGTCATAAAGCGGTATATCTGCCAGTATGCCGATCTGCTCAATACGTTCCGTAACCCGTATATCGTTTTCGCTGGGTACCGGGTTCCCTCCGGGATGGTTGTGCAGAAGCATAATGCCTGCCGCCTGTGCCTGTAAAGCGTGTATGAACACCTCTCTCGGCGATACAAGCGAGGCATTCACCGTTCCTTTGGAAAGAATGCTTTCTTCAATCAGATGCAGTCCGGAATCGAGAAGCAAAAGCATAATATGCTCTACATTTTCATGCCGGAAACGCTCCATATAGTAATCAGCTACGGATTCAGGGCTGTGAAAAGACAACTTTCCTTTTGCTCTCGCCTGCGCCATTCGGGTACATAGCTCCGCAATTGTCTTAAGCTGGATTGCTTTTACCTTGCCGATTCCGTCAATTCGCTGCAATTCCTGTAACGGAATATGGTAGAGTCCCAGCAGTCCGTTTCCATAACGTGCAGTTTTAGACAGTACAGTTTCTGCAAGTTCCCTTACGCATATGCCGCGCGTTCCAGTCCGCAAAAGAATCGCCAACAGTTCTGAGTCGGTAAGCGACTGACTTCCATAGGAAATAAATTTCTCATATGGAAGATTCTGCATCCTATAATATTCATTGTTCTCATACTTGTCTGATTTCATTCAATCTCTTTCCCGACAGCTTCTCTCTCCTTCTCGACGGGCAGATGATCTTAAATAAATCGATAGATAACAACCGCAACTGCAATACCTATAATACTTGCAATCGTAATCCTGATAGAAAGTCCAAACGTGATGCTTAAGATTCCCAAATCTAATATCAGCGGCGATGATAATCCAAAAGACTGTCCGTAATTCAACCATGTATCCGGAAACAGACTCCCGATAAAGCCCCCAATTACAATCCCTGCCAGAATCAGCAGAAAACATGCCCAATTATTCTTACGCATACGAATGAGAATCTCCTTTCCCAACGCTCATTTTATCACAACAGTTTTTTGATGTATACAAAATTTGGCAAATTTTAATAAAACTTTCAAGAATACAGATAAATTTATATCTTGAAAAAGTCCGCAGATATAATTTGTTTATCGACTAAATTTTGTAATGTTTTGAGGATTCCCAGTTTGGCATGAGGAAATGTCAGTCCTCCTTGAAAATATACGGCATAAGGAGGGGCTATCGGTCCATCTGCACTCAGCTCAATGGAAGAGCCGGAGACAAAAGCGCCAGCCGCCATGATTACCTGCGAATCATAGCCGGGCATATCCCATGGCTCAGGCGTAACGAAGCTGTCTACGGAAGCAGCCGCCTGAATGCCCTGACAAAATGCGATTACCCCTTCCGGTGACCCAAATGTGACTGCCTGAATAATATCGTGTCTGCTCTCCGAACCGTTCGGCACAACGAAAAATCCGAGCTTCTCGTATATGTTTGCCGCAAAGACCGCACCTTTTAATGCGTTTGCTGTGACAGTGGGCGCTAAGAAGAGACCTTCATAAAATGATGATAGGATTCCGAGCGATGCACCGACTTCTTTGCCAAGTCCCGGGGAAGTCAGCCGATAAGCCGCATTCTCTACACACTCTTTTCTGCCGGCTATATAACCACCGATGGGTGCAAGACCACCGCCCGGATTCTTGATCAAAGACCCGACTGCCATATCTGCTCCCACATCGGTAGGCTCTATTTTTTCTACGAATTCACCATAACAATTGTCCACCATGCAGATGATATCAGGTCTGATTTCCTTGATAAAATGTATCAGTTCACCGATACGCGCGACAGACAGCGTCGGTCTTGTCTGATAGCCCTTGGACCGCTGGATAGTGACAAGCTTCGTTTTGTCATTGATTGCAGCGCGTATCCCTTCATAATCAAAGGAACCGTCCGCGAGAAGATCTACCTGTCTATATGAGATTCCATACTCCCTAAGCGAGCCTTTAGACGGTCTGATTCCGATGACTTCCTCCAATGTATCATACGGCTTTCCAACAGGAGACAATAACTCATCCCCGGGACGTAAATTACTCATCAGCGCAAGTGCAAGTGCATGAGTGCCGCATGTAATCTGCGGACGCACCAGCGCATCTTCCGTATGGAAAAAAGCAGCATAGACTTTTTCTAATGTATCCCTGCCTAAATCGTTGTAGCCGTAACCCGTCGTACCTAAAAGACACGCCTCGCTTACATTACACTCCTGCATAGCACGTATTACTTTCAACTGATTATATTCTGCCACTTCATCAATCTGCCGGAAGCGTTCCCGTAAAGAAGAAAGTATTTCTTCTCCATAGGCGTATACAGATTCTGATATGCCAAATTGTTTATATTGATTTGATAAGTCTGTCATGAAACTGCCATGTCCTTTCATCATAAATACCTTGCCGCACAACTTTGCCTGCAAGGTTATTTCCTGTTTTTGATAACCCTCTTATCCTCTAACACAGATATTATATATTCTGTAATCATCCCGTGAATCATTTCTTTGTTATAATCGACGTCCGGTTTTTCCACCCAAACCACATCCCGTTCCCTGCGAAACCATGTGATCTGTCTTTTGGCAAAATGTCTTGTATCCCTTTTGATTAGGTACACTGCTTCTTCTAGCGTGATGTGCCCTTCCAAATAGTCCAGAATCTCTTTATAGCCAAGTCCCTGCATGGAAACCATATCCCGGTTACAACCTGCGGCTGCAAGAGCAGACACCTCTTCCACCAATCCCTGCTCCATCATGTTGTCAACTCTCGTCTCAATCTTGCGGTACAACTTTTCCCTATCCGCATTCAACACAAAATAGACAAAGTTGTACGGCGAACTGTTCTGTCGCTGTATTTTATTATGCTCCGATATTTTCATGCCTGTTTTCTCATAGAATTCAATTGCGCGGATGACCCGTTTCACGTTATTGGCATGAATAATCTCACAGGATTCCGGATCAATGCTTTTAAGCATCTCAAACAGCGCCTCATTCCCCTGCGTTTTTGCAATTTGCTCTAATTGCGTTCGCAGCGTCGTATCTTCATCGTTTTCCGTGAAATCAATGTCATACAAAAGTGCCTGAATATAGAATCCTGTCCCGCCGACAACAATCGGAATATGTCCACGTGTGTAAATCTTTTGTATTGCATCCTTAGCCATGTTTTGAAAGGTGACAACATTAAACTCTTCCGTCGGCTCCAACACATCAATCAAATGATGGGGAATACCATCCATCTCCTCCGGTCTAATTTTAGCAGAACCGATATCCATGCGTCGGTAAACCTGCATGGAATCAGCAGAAATGATTTCACCACCAATCTGTTTCGCCAGTTTAATAGAAATCTCTGATTTTCCTACTGCTGTGGGACCTGTCAGAATCACTAACGGAGGCTTATCGTTTGGAATGTCCTCCGGTCTGTCAATTTGTTTCATTATGTTACAACCCTCTTAAATTTCTTTTCCATCTCATATTTTGACATAGAGATGATTGTGGGACGTCCGTGGGGACAATGATAAGGATTTTCAAGCATTAAAAGCTCGTCAATCAATTGCTCCGCCTCTTGCCTGCTCATCCTCATATTTCCTTTCACGGCGGCTTTACACGCCATGGAAGCAATCCGGATGCGTATCCCTTCCGGCGTACCCGTCACATTCTCTGCCGACAGTTCGTCCAATATTTCGTGGAAAAATTCTTTTTCTTCATACCCATATAAATCCAAAGGAATACCACGAATCGCATAATCATTTCCGCCAAATTCTTCTATCGTAAAACCGAGTGCTTTAAAATCCCCGGCATGGTCTAGATAGCAATTCTTCTCTCTTCCGCTCAATGTTACAATCATAGGCGGATTAATCGTCTGGGACACGATATCGTGCTCGTTAAAACGTCTGATAAACCGTTCATATTTCACCTTTTCATGAGCAGCATGTTGATCGATAATAAGAAGCTTATCCTCATATGATATCA
Source organism: uncultured Lachnospiraceae bacterium (assembly GCA_947176505.1). Lineage (GTDB taxonomy): Bacteria > Bacillota > Clostridia > Lachnospirales > Lachnospiraceae > UBA3282. Next base: position 25,783 of record CAMWQW010000022.1, read on the forward strand.
GCCAGTAGGTATCAAATAATTGTCCTATAAGTTCATACTTTGCCCTTGCCTGCTCAGACAATATCTTATCCTCAAACAATTCCATCTGCGTAGGATTCTGTATCGTTTTTTCTGCTAAAACTTCCGAAGACTTTTGTTCCGGAACAATATTATCTGTCGGATAAGACACCGATACGGAATCTTTCGCTGTATGATATACCGGCGTTTCCTGCACGCGGTTAAATACCGGCTGCGTCACAGGAATATTTGTCTTATAGCCATTTAGCCGCCTGCTCTCAAAAGGTTCCGGAACGGATTCTTTAACGGCATCCCTGCTGCTCTTAGACTGAGGCGCCTTATCGTCTAAAGACACTTCCGGAATCATCTCCGTCGCGTGCAGTGCCTGATAGACAGCATCTTTAACGGTATCGTAGAATCGAGGTTCATCTGCAATTCGCACTTCCATTTTGGTCGGATGGACATTTACATCAATCCGGTTTGTATCGATCTGAAAATGGAGCACGCAAAAAGGAAATTTATGTTGCATTAAATATGCACGGTATCCTTCCTCGATTGCCTTACTGATCAATGTGCTTTTAATATATCTGCCGTTGACATAGAAAATTTCGTAATTGCGGTTTGCACGGTTGATGACAGGTTTACCCAAAACACCACAAATCTTGATGCTCTCTTCATTAAACTGAAAAGGTATCAGCTCAGATGCAATCTCCTTACCGTAAATACGATAAATAATCTCCTGCAGATTATGATTGCCAGTCGTATAAAACTTTGTCTGTCCATTCATGATATATTTAAATGATATGCCCGGATTTGACATGGCAAGATGCTCCATCAGATCAGCCACATAAGAGCCTTCCGTCTGCGGCTGTTTTAAGAACTTTTTGCGTGGAGGCGTATTATAAAAAAGACTGCGAACCAGAATGGTAGTTCCGTCGGGAGCGCCGATTTCTTCCTCTTCTTTTTCGATACCGCCTTCCACTACATAGCGAATCCCTGTAAGCTCCTGCGGCGTCTTAGAAATCATTTCTACCATGGCAACGGCGGCAATACTTGCTAATGCCTCCCCACGGAACCCCAGACTGACCAATCTGGTCAAATCATCTGCAGAAGTGATTTTACTGGTGGCATGACGCAGAAACGCATTGCGCACTTGGGTTTTCTCGATTCCGCTGCCATTATCGGTAACACGGATCAATGATGTTCCACCGTCTTTTATCTCCACAGTAACGGCATCGGCTCCCGCATCAATTGCATTTTCCACCAGCTCCTTAACTACGCTGGAGGGACGCTCCACAACCTCACCTGCTGCAATCTTATCAATTGTCTGATGATCTAAAATATTTATAATAGCCATATCTGACCTGCATCTTTCTCTTATAACAACTTATCACCAGCGGTTCTTCAATTTATTCTGTAATCTGTACAATGTATTGAGTGCATCAACCGGCGTCAGATTTCCTACGTCAATCTCCTGCAATTCTTTGAGGATATCCTCGTCTTTAACCGTGTCAAAGAGAGACATCTGCTCCATATCAACCTCGTCATATTTCACAGGCTTATGTTTCTCATTCTTAATATTGATTTCAATGTTCTGAACTTTCTCTATGATATCGTTGTCACTAAGCTGTTCCACAATCTCCTTGGCGCGGTCTATTACCATGTCCGGTACGCCAGCCAGCTTTGCCACTTGGATTCCGTAACTTTTGTCTGCGCCGCCCTTTACAATCTTACGCAGGAAAACAATGTCATCGCCTTTCTCTTTGACGGCTATACAGTAATTATTGACATTATCCATCTTGTCTTCCAACTCTGTCAATTCATGATAGTGAGTAGCAAAAAGCGTCTTTGCGCCTAAAATTTTACGGTTACTGATGTGTTCAATCACTGCCCATGCAATACTTAATCCGTCAAATGTGGAAGTACCTCTGCCGATTTCATCCAATACAAGAAGACTGTCTGCAGTGGCATTTCGAAGAATGTTTGCCACTTCATTCATTTCCACCATAAAAGTAGACTGCCCGCTGGAAAGATCGTCAGAAGCTCCTACCCGTGTAAAAATATGATCAACAATACCTACATTCGCTTTCTTAGCCGGAACAAAAGACCCTATCTGCGCCATCAGAACAATCAGGGCTGTCTGGCGCATATAAGTGGATTTACCTGCCATATTCGGACCGGTGATCACGGCAATACAATGTTTCTGATTATCCAGATAGGTGTCGTTCGAGATAAACATATCATTATTTATCATCTGTTCCACTACAGGATGTCTTCCGTCTTTGATATCAATAATTCCCTTTTCGTTGAGAGAAGGGCGCACATATTGATTGCGTTCTGCCACATAGGATAATGAGGTAAATACGTCTAATTGGGCGACGGCTCTTGCTGTTTTCTGAATGCGTTCCATCTGAGCCGTAATCGCATCCCTGACCTCACAAAATATATCATATTCTAAAGATGACAATTTATCTTCCGCATTAAGGATAGAATCCTCTAATTCCTTAAGACGCGGCGTCGTGTAACGCTCCGCATTGGCAAGTGTCTGCTTGCGTATATAGTCCTCCGGAACAAGATTTTTGTAGGAATTCGTCACTTCAAAATAATAACCGAATACTTTGTTATATTTGATTCTTAAGTTTCTGATACCGGTGCGTTCGCGGTCTGCCTCCTCAAGTGCAGCAAGCCAATTCTTACCGTCTGTTTTTGCGTTTCGTAAGGAATCAATCGTTTCACTGAAGCCTTCTTTAATGATGCCGCCATCCCTGATAGAAATGGGCGGCTCCTCAATAATGGAATGATCAATCAAACTGTAAATATCTTCCAGCCCGTCTATGTGTTCATTGATTTTCGACAGAAGCGATGTGTCTAAATCATGTAATACTGTTTTGATGGAAGGCAGCATGGCAAGCGAATTGCGTAATGCAATCAAGTCTCTCGGATTCGCTGTCTTATAACTCACCTTGCCTAACAGACGCTCCAAATCATAGATGGCATTTAAATATTCCCGCAGCTCATCTCTGTCAACACTTTTATTACAAAGCAATTCCACGGCGTCAAGGCGATGCTCCATTTTCGCTTTATCGATCAGAGGCTGCTCAATATATTTGCGTAATAAGCGCCCGCCCATAGCAGTTTTGGTCTTATCAAGCACACCGAGTAGAGAGCCTTTCTTTTGTTTCTCCCGAAGAGTCTCGGTCAATTCCAGATTACGCCTTGTAGCACTGTCCAGAAGCATATATTTACTAGTCAAATAAGGATATATATGTGTAAAATGTTCCAGCGATGTTTTCTGGGTTTCATAAAGATATTGTAAAAGAGCCCCTGCTGCAATTACTCCCGTGGGAAAATCTTCAATTCCGAGACCGGACAACGTATTTACCCGAAAATGCTTTGACAGACTCTTACGGCAATTATCTTCATCAAAATAGTGCGATGCCAGAGAATAAATCGTAACGCCGAGGCGATTCTTCAAATCGTCAGTGTCGTAACCACTGACATAAAACGGTTCGTTACAGATGATTTCAGAAGGTTCATATTTATTGATTTCATCTTGTAATTTACGAATATCTTCCACCTCGGTCAGATAATAATCTCCGGTGGTGACATCTGCTATGGAAATACCTGTTTTGCCCGGAAAATAGACAACACACATCAGATAATTATTTTTCGATTCCTCCAGCGCCTGCATATTTAAATTGGTTCCGGGAGTTACAATACGGACTACTTCCCGTCTGACAATTCCTTTTGTCTGTTTAGGGTCTTCCATCTGTTCACAGATAGCAACTTTATGTCCTTTAGAAACCAGCTTGCTAAGATACCCTTCCAATGCATGATGCGGCACACCGCACATCGGCGCTTTCTCGTCCTGTCCGCAATTTTTACCGGTCAGTGTAATCTCCAATTCCTTAGAAGCCACAAGGGCATCTTCATAAAACATTTCATAGAAATCGCCTAACCGGTACATGAGGATACAATCCTGATATTCTTTCTTTGTTTCCAGATACTGCTGCATCATCGGGGTGAGTTCTGCCATTTATATAAACCGTCTTTCTGTATTTTTGTTATTATCTTAAAGTTATCCGCCCAGTGCCGCATTTACGTTAAAATGAGATCACATTATATTCCTCTCAGCCAACTACATGACCAGTATAATAGAACCCGTGGCAAGTGTCTAAGGACACTTGTACCATCTGTCCGATCGATGTTCGAGGCGCCGGAAAATGAACCAGCATATTGTTTGACAAACGTCCTGTCATCAACGATTCATCCTGCTCATTTACTTCCTCCACCAAAGCTTCCATGATCTGTCCCTGCAAGAGCGCGGCACGTTCTCTCGCCGTATCCTGTACCACCTTCAGAACTTTATCGAATCCTTCTTTTACCATTTCCTCCGGAACCTGATTATCCATGGATGCCGCCGGTGTTCCCGTCCTTTTGGAATAAATAAATGTAAAAGCATTGTCATATTGAACTTTTCTGACAACGTCAATTGTCTCCTCTACATCTTCCAAGGTTTCTCCGGGAAATCCTACGATAATATCTGTTGTGATAGCAATATCCGGCATTGCTGATTTGATCTTATGAACCAGTGCAAGGTACTGTTCTTTTGTATACCGCCTGTTCATCGCCTTCAATATCCTGTTGGAACCTGCCTGTACCGGCAGATGCAGATGGCGGCATATTTTGTCAGACTGTTTCATAACCTCAATCAGTTCATCAGACAAATCTTTGGGGTGAGACGTCATGAAACGGATACGTTTCAGTCCTTCAATCTGTTCCACTTCCCTAAGCAGCTGCGCAAAAGTAACAGGATGTTCCAGATTCTTGCCGTAGGAATTAACATTCTGTCCAAGAAGCATAACCTCCACCACGCCGTCACGCACAAGACGTTCAATTTCCATCAGGATATCTTTGGGTTCTCTGCTCCGCTCCCGCCCCCTCACATACGGTACAATACAATAACTACAAAAGTTATTGCAGCCAAACATGATATTAATACCGGATTTGTATGGATATTTACGGTTAACCGGTAAGTCTTCCACAATCTGGTCTGTTTCCTGCCAAATATCTATGACCATCTCGCGGTTCTCAAACATCGTCACAAGAAGCTGTGCAAATTTAAAAATATTATGTGTTCCGAAAATTAAATCTACAAATCGATAACTTTTCTTTATTTTGTCGACAACACTATTCTCCTGCATCATACATCCGCACAGAGCAATTCTAAGATGCGGTTTCTTCCGCTTCAGACTGTTAAGGAATCCCAATCTGCCGTAAACACGCTGATTAGCATTATCCCTTACCGTACAAGTGTTATAAATGACAAAATCCGCTTCCTCTTCACAATCTGTCGGCGCATATCCAATCTGTGTCAAAATACCCAGCAGTTTCTCAGAGTCTCGGGCGTTCATCTGACAACCGAAAGTGGTCACACAACATAAAGGCTGGTGTCCAATCTGCGTTTCCAAATCTGCCACATAGGAAGCGGCTTTTTTCATATATTCTTTCTGTAGCGCTAATTCTTTTTCATCGTTTATGGATGTATATTGTGCCATAACATCTGTCTCTCTGTCTCGCAATTTGAGCTAAGCTCAATTTCTTATTTTCTTACAGCATGCAACTGCCAACGCACCGGGACCGATATGGCAGGCAACGCTTAAGGATAAAGGATCCATGTGGATATCAAATCCCGGAAATTGTGACTGTACTTCGTCTTTCAACTGCAACGCGGCGTCTATATCATATGTATAAGCAATCTGAAGCCAGATATTATCATTGCTTACACCGCCGAATCGTTTCTCCATATCATTTCGGATGGCATTCACCATAATAGATTTACCCTGTGATACCGTTCTTGCCTTCGCGAAAGCATCCAGTTTATCACCCTGAATCTGCAGCACCGGTTTCAGCTTGAGAATCGTGCCGAGCGCCGCCGCGGCAGGAGTAATTCTGCCTCCTTTTTTCAGATAATACAGAGTGTCCAGCATAATATAAATACTGGAATTAAATTTATCGTTCTCCAAAAATTCTTTAATCTGGAATGCATCCATACCATGCTCAGTAAGTTGGAGCGCATCCAATGCAGACTGCCTCTGCGTGACGGAAATCCGCTGATTGTTGACTACTGCAATCTTGCCGTCATAGTCTTCTGCAAGCATCATTGCACTCTGACAAGAACCGCTCAATCCGCTGGACATAGGAATATGAACAATCTCATCATAGTCTTTTAAGAGTTCGTCCCACAACTTCATGATGGAATCCGGGGTGGGCTGACTGGTAATCACATCCGCCCCTTCTGCGAGACGCTCATAGAATTGCTCCTGCGTCAGTGTAATATCTTCATAAAAAGTTTCGTTGTTGATCATAAAAGGCATCGGAAGTACATGCAGACCTAGTTCTTTAGCCTGCGCCTGTGTGATACCGCTGTTACTGTCAGTAACGATTGCAATTTTCTTTGCCATATCTGTTTTCCTTCTCCATATTTTAATAATGAAAGCACATAAAGCCTACTTAACATATTACTTTCAGATAGTTCTAAAGTCAACCTCATTTATGAAAGCATGCTCCAAATACTTTCCGATAGAAGCATATTGTTCTCCTTTAAGCGCCGCATCCTGACTAAGTATACGCTCTGCCCATTCGCTGGCATTTTGCAGAATATTTGCATCCTGATAAATATCTCCCAATGTAAAGCAAAGAGCGCCGCTTTGTCTGATGCCAAACAAATCTCCGGGTCCTCTCAACTTCAAATCCTGTGATGCAATATAGAATCCATCGTTAGACTCATTCAGAATTTTCAGTCTCGCTATCGTATCCGGTTTCTTGGATTTACTCATAAAGATGCAATACGATTGTGCCGTTCCGCGCCCTACGCGCCCGCGAAGCTGATGAAGCTGCGCAAGTCCGAAGCGCTCCGCATTCTCTATCATCATAACAGTGGCATTCGGAACATTAATCCCCACTTCTATTACAGTGGTAGACACTAGCACATCAATTTCATGCGCCGCATAAGCTTCCATAATACGATTCTTCTCCGCCGGTTTCATCTTACCGTGAAGTGACGCAATCTGTATGGAAGGGGGTAAGATTCCCTTAAGTTTCGCAGTATACGAGACGACATTTTCCAGTTCATCCGTCTCCCCTTCTTCTACCATCGGACAGATGATGTATACCTGCCGTCCCTCAGAAACTTCTTTTTCGATAAAACGATACGCAGTCTCCCGATAAGAAGTATCCACAACACAGTTTTTGATCGGCAGGCGGTTTGCCGGAAGCTCATCCAGTACGGAAATATGCAAGTCTCCGTATAAGATAATTGCTAATGTCCGAGGAATCGGTGTAGCGCTCATGACAAGCACATGTACGGTATTTCCTTTCTGAGCCAGACTTTCACGCTGTCGTACTCCGAAACGATGCTGTTCATCCGTAATCACCAGTGCGAGTCGGTGATAAACTACTTTGTCCTGTATCAGAGCATGTGTACCAAGGATAACATTTGCCTCACCGCTCTCAATCTGTGCGTAGATGGCACGCTTTTCCTTTGCAGGAGTGGAACCGGTGAGAAGTACCGGATGAATTGGCAGATTATATTGTTTCTGCATCTGTATAAGAGTCTCATAATGCTGCGCCGCTAACACTTCCGTAGGTGCCATCATTGCGCCTTGATATCCGTTGGCGACACACATCAGTAATGCAAGAAATGCAAGGATTGTCTTACCTGAACCAACGTCTCCCTGAATCAAACGATTCATAGTCCGCTCCGATATCAAATCCTCCTGAATCTCTTTCCAGACTCTGTTCTGTGCGCCGGTCAACTTATAGGGAAGAGATTCCAATAACCGTGTTGTCTCTGCGACTTCTATCATCGGATATTCGTTGGCAATGCCCTGATTTGCATCCTTCATTCTGCGTACCATTAGAATAAAGAGCAGGAATTCATCAAAAACCAGACGCTCCCTAGCCTTAATCAACGACTCTCTGCTATCAGGAAAATGCATTTGATGCACGGCTTGTTCCAATGTATAAAAGTGATTTGCGTCGCGTATTGTTTCCGGAAGATAGTCTTCTGTCAGAGTCACTGCTTCAACAGCCTGCTTCATCGCTTTTACAAACGTATGATTGCTGAGCCCCTTGGTAGTCGGATATCGTGGCAGCATACGGTCTATCATCCTGCCATACTCCTCAGGCTTGTACATTTTCGCCTGTTCCATCACATAGCGGCTGCCCTTCACCTGAAGAATGCCTCGAAAAACATATTCTATATCGCGCTTTAAGCTATTCTTCAGATACGGCATATTAAAATATGTCATATGCAGTGTCATACCGTCAGAACAAATCACTTCAAAAGAGGTGATACTTAAGCCTCTTATATGCCTTGTGGCAACATTACCTCGAATGCGCCCGGTGACTGCCACCGGCAATTCCGTATCAGCTTCATTCAAGCTGACCGGTGCAGAGAAATATTCATAATCCCGCGGATAATAGTGCACCAGTTCCTCCGCAGTCGTGATATGAAGTTTATAAAATAATTCTGCCGTTTTCTCTCCGATACCCTTAAGCGCCGTAATATGCATAAATTTCTACCTCAACCTAAAAAAGCCCTAATATCAGGGCGCATACTTGCGAGTTTCATATTACCCGGAAGAGCGCAGACATTCTACACTCTTCCGGGCACAACTTGATATAATATATTGAACTTACTTTCCATTTATTTAAGTCCGCGCAGCGGAACTCGTAATCGAACAATACTCAATTTTTATTCGGCTGACACAATGTAATAATAAATTGGTTGACCGCCATACTGCAATTCAATATCGCAGGAAGAATATTTCTCTTCCACCCGGGCACGGAGATTCTCGGCATCTTCTTCTGTAATCTCTGAACCGTAGTAGATACTGATCAGTTCCAGCTCTTCTTTCATCATCTCGTCAATCATCTGCATCGTCACATCAGAAATAGCTGTTCCCACCGAGAGAATACCAGAATCACCGATTCCCATAAAGTCGCCCTGCTTAATTTCTTTACCGTCAAGGCTTGTATCTCTGACAGCATAAGTAACCTGACCGGTAGAAACATTGATAATTTCATTCTTCATGGCTTCTTCATTCTCTTCCACAGACAAGTCCGGCACATAGTTAATGACTGCCGTGATACCCTGTGGAACAGTCTTTGTGGGGATGACTACGATTTTCTTATCCTTAACAAGCGACTGCGCCTGATTAGCTGCTAAAATAATATTTTTGTTGTTAGGTAAAATGAAAATATTATCCGCATTAACCTGATCGATGGCATTTAACATATCTTCCGTACTCGGATTCATAGTCTGCCCGCCTTCGATAATATAGTCTACTCCCAATCCTTTGAAAATCTCATTGATGCCGTCACCGACAGATACCGCAATAAATCCTACGTCCTTTTTAGGTTCATCAACAGCAGGCTGTTCCTCCGCTGCTACCTCTTTCTGTGACAGCTTGAACAATTTTTCCTGATGCTCCAGACGCATGTTGTCAATCTTCATATTTGACAATGCACCATACTTTAATGCCTTTTGGATAGCAAGACCGGGATCGTTGGTATGTACATGTACCTTTACCACATCCTCGTCTGCCACAACTACGATAGAATCGCCGATTGATTCCAGATACGCCTTGAAATCCATCTCTGTCTTTATGTTGAACACTTTATTTAACATGATGATAAATTCTGTACAGTATCCGAACTTAATCTCAGCATTCGCCTGAGCCTCTAAATTAGTTCCTGAAATTTTGGTGCCGGAATGTGCCGTACTCACATCGTTCAGCGTCAAATCAATTTCTTTACCCAAATAAGCGTCATAAACACCTTTTAATACCTGCATCAATCCTTGACCGCCCGAGTCAACAACTCCTGCCTGTTTTAAAACCGGAAGCATTTCAGGTGTCTGCTCTAATACTTCATCGGCACGAATGATAATCTGGTTTAAAAACTCTGCCATATCATCCATACCGCTGTCCGCCAGCTCTCTTGCCTTGATAGCAGCCCCCTTGGCAACCGTCAGAATCGTACCTTCTTTGGGCTTCATAACTGCTTTGTACGCGGTTTCCACCGCTTTTTCAAATGCCGTGGCAAGTATCGGAACGGTAATCACATCATATTCCTTGACACCCTTTGTAAATCCGCGGAACAACTGTGACAGAATAACGCCCGAATTACCTCTGGCGCCTCTTAAGGAACCTGATGAGATAGCCTTGCACAGAGATTGCATATCGATATCGCCCATATCATGAAGCGCAGCAACTTCTCTTGCCGCAGACATAATCGTCAGTGTCATATTTGTACCGGTATCACCATCCGGCACCGGGAAAACATTTAACTCATTAATCCATTCTTTTTTGCTCTCAAGATTTTTTGCTCCTGCGAGAAACAATTTCGCCATTGTATTCGCATCAATTGTATTTGAAACCACCTCACTGTCCTCCCTTAGTCAATTACTCTGACACCTTCAACGAAGATGTTGATTTTTTCTATTTCTATTCCGGTAAACTCTTCCACCTTATATTTGACATTACTGATCAGATTATCCGATACCGCAAGAATACTCACGCCGTAGGAGACAATAATATGAAAATTAAGCGTTAACTTATTATTGTTCAAGAGAACTTGAATACCGCGCGTCATACTATCCTTTTTGAGTAATTTGACAAGCCCGTCTTTCACATTCATGCTCGCCATGCCAACCACACCGAAACATTCCATCGCCACTGTACCGGCATACTGTGCAACGACTTCCTGATCGATAGAAATATTCCCCATATGTGTGTCCATTGAAGAAACTTTCATAAGTTACCTCCTTATTATTCTGAATATACACTGATATTATAACCCGATACTATAAAAAATGAAACATAAATTATCCAAATTTTGCCGCTTTCGCATTTATAATCAATATTTTATGTCCAAAAAATGTAATTTTTGCTTGCATTCCGAATTACTTTCTGATATTATACAAATGTTGTGTGAGTCTGAGACATAGACACGGATGCTTTTGAAATAAAGCAAATAAGAATCGATTGTATCGTTAGGAGGTGCAAAGATGGCTAAATGTGATATTTGTGGTAAGGGCGCTCATTTCGGAAATAACGTAAGCCATTCTCATAGAAGATCTAACAGAATTTGGAATTCTAATGTTAAGAATGTTATGTGTAAAGTAAACGGTGCTAACAAGAAACTGCACGTTTGTACACGTTGCTTAAGATCCGGAAAAGTTGAGAGAGCTTAATATTTAATTGATGAAGAAAACTATAAAAGAAGCCGGCTGTCAAAGCGGCTTCTTTTTATATCGCTCTCTTTCCCTGCTTATGCTTGTTTAAATCCTTCCTCATTCGACTTCAAATTCTCGTACTCTTTGTTGATGCGTTGAATAATCTCTTTATCACCTGCCAGATTGTCCGGATGGAATATTTTAATCAAATCTTTATAACGCTTCTTTAAAGACAACGGATTTCTGACACCCTGAAAGAAAACTGACACGTCCGATCCGTTATCATAAACATTTCGCTCTCCCAGCAATTCTTTCTCTGCGGCGAGCCTTGCCCACTCCTTGTCCAATCGACGGCGGTCTATATCTAACTGGCTGAATCCGCTTTGCAAAATTTCCATTTTTTTCTCAAAAAACTGGTTGTCCTCTTTCAGTCTTTGACGTTCACTGGACATTTTTTGATTTAACAGCTTCATCTCTTCCTGAAACTGTACTTTCTCCTTAAGGAACTGTTCCTGCATATGCTCCAATTCTTTTGCCGCGGTCACCAAGCGTATATTTTCCCGAAAAAGCCATGACTTAAGTTCTTGTAGCTCTTCCTCAGATCCATGTACTAATGTTTCTTCAAAATTTTCCATAAATAAACCTCTGCCGGACTAAGCTAAATCAGTCGCAACAAAAAAAATTATAACCAATCAGTAGCAACAAGACAATGAGAACCAACCCTACGAAGCGATTTACCAAAAAAAGCATAAACAACATACCAGCAGCAATGCAAAAAGCCACAAGACCTATTAATTTCTTCATATACTTTCCTGCCTATGCTTCTTTATACAGTATATGAAAGAAAGTGCCAAATAGTTCCCATATATCTCAATTCATTTTATGACAGCCGATTACTCTTCCTCGGGGAAAGCAATATCGACAGCCGCCTCATCTTCTATCATCTCTTCTTTAGGAGATGTAAACTTATCTACAATATCCGGAATCATATCCAGTACTTTTGTAATCGTATCTTGATTTTTAATATTGACCAGCTTAGTCGAACCATTCTTGATTACAAGTACTGCGCTAGGGGACATCTTAGCCGTAAACCCTCCAGCACCGCCATTCTTCTTATCAGCTGCATTGGCTCCGGCACCCACGCCGAAGCTGACATCTACTAACGGCAGAATAATTGTATCGCCAACCTGCGTAGCATCACCTACCACCGTCTTCGTACCAATCACAGCGTTCATACCTTTCATCAATGATTCAATCACGCCTGTAAAATTATTATCTGCCATTATACAGCCTCCTTCTTTAATAGCTTAATCAGTTTCTTAATATCCTTGTTAAAATATATCTTAATTGCCGCTTTCAGGAACGTAAATGCCCTGATTTTTCCTCGAATGTATATTTGTCCTTCAACTCGTGTCCGCTCGCTTTCAAAATCTCCTGTTATGCGAACATTCTGACCAATCAACGGATACAGCATACCGTAGACAGCAAATATCTGACCGGTAGTCGCGGGATCTTCCATGCCGATTGTCAAATCCGCTTCGAATCTATCCGGCTTTATACTATTAAAAACAGCGCCTAATTCGCCTTTGCACAGATTAAATGACTGTTTAAAAGGTTCGCTCTCCAGCACTTCACGATAATACTGTATATTATCCAACGTAGATTTTATTTTATCACAGAATTTTCTGATTGTGTACTGTATATTTTCGAAGAACGCTTTAATTTTTTCAATAAACTGTTTGATTTTATCAATCAGTTCCCTGATTTTAGCCATCAGGGAAAACTTTTTCTTAGTGTTGTGAATTTCCTGTGTCTGCTCTGATTCTTTAGTCGTTTCCTCTTCGGAAGCTGTCTGCGCTACGTCTTCCATCTGCATAAAATCACTCGCAAACGCCTCATATACCTCTGTCTGTTGTTCCCGTTCCTGCTGTTTCTCCTTAACTTGCTTTTCTTGTTCCGTTTTTATCGTTTCCTGCTTTACTTGCTCCTGTTTACCCTTACTGTTTCCTTCTTCTTTTCTCTTTGTTTCAGTTTTTTTCACGCTCTTTTTATCGTGTACCGCTTTTGCTTCTTTCTCCGGTATTCTGAAAAGCGTAAAAATCATGAGTCTTACCCTCACCATCACATCAGAGGGATATCGTATGAGGATATTCAGGAAATGTAGCAGCCACGTAATCTTGACATATACCGTAAAGGGCGGTTTGTCTTCGCCCCCTTCTCTGTGAAGCCTGATCCGGTATCTCACCGGCACGAAGAGCGCACCAAGAACCGAAAGCAATAAAATACCCAGAATGACAAGCAGGATAATCCCTATAATTTTTAAAATGAGTAAGATAATATGTAGCATACGCTTATTAAATGATTCCTTTTCCTAAACTGAAAACAAATACTTGATTAAATCTGCTTCTCCTGTTTCCTGTACGGCTTCTTCCGCAATTTTGCATATCATTTCGTTTGCCTCTTCTGAGCTCCCCGCAATCCCTACAATATACGGCGGATTTTCCTTGTAATAATGTTGCTGTAACATGAAGCTGTGGTAAATTTCAAGCCGTCTATCTTCTTCCACATACGCGATTATATAGACATTTGTGAGTTTCGCGCGTTTTTTTAGTTTTCTTTTTATTTTATCCGGATTACTAACAGTATCCCCGACATAGAGTTTTTTATAAAATTTCATAGTACTTTCCTGCAAAACCAAATTTTACCAGATAACTTTTACGAGCCTAAATCATTTTAACACACTTTACCTAAAATAAAAAGAGTCGTCTATATTGGCAAATCAATCATCTTTCTAAAATATTGACACATATTATGTGAAAGTTTTATACTATTATCAGATAATTATTGTTTTATGGCATATATTGTCGGGCGGCATTCACTTCTCTTGATACATAAGAATGGCTGCAAAAACAAATAAGGGGGAATTCTTATGAAAAATATAGCGCGTATGGCACTTGAAAACGGAATGGTTATTGGTGAAGATGTTTACAGCTATCAAAATAAGCTAATCTACCCGAAAGATACGGTAGTTAATGAATCTGTTATATCTAAGCTGGCACGATACTCCATTATGTGTGTCTCAATAAAAGAAGAAATTGACTATGCCACCACCCACTTCGAGAAGGTACGTCTCAGCTCCGAATTTAAATCCTTTGAGCTTACCTATAATAATTGTATGTCGATTTACCGCAAACAGATGAAAGGATTTGTGGAACAGGGCGCACCTGTCAAAATGAACGCTCTCATGGAAATGTATGTCAAAATAACATCGCGCGCGCGAAGCGGCGAGCAGTTACTGGATTTCCTCTACAATATGCTTCCCAGTGAAGACGATATGACTTACGCACACTGCCTTAATTCCGCTTTAATTGCAGGCGTATTCGGCACATGGCTGAATCTCTCCAAGGAAGATATTTTTCTGCTGATTCAGTGCGGATTTTTCTATGATATCGGCAAACTCAAACTCCCGCAGGACTTATTATGGAAATCCGGAAAACTGACGGATTTAGAATTTACCCAATTAAAGACACATACAATGCTCGGATTTGATCTGCTAAAGGACAAGGATGTAAACGAACACGTCTTAAAAGCTACACTGATGCATCATGAACGCTGTGACGGCTCTGGCTATCCTTCCAAACTGCGTTCCGATAAGATTGATGTGTTCGCAAAATATATCGCAATCATCGATTCATATGAAGCAATGACTTCTGCCAGAACCTACCGGGTTTCTTTAAATCCGTTCCAAGTAATTGCCAATTTTGAAAAGGACGGGTACGTTAAATTCGACGAGGCGATTTTAAAACCTATTCTGACTCATATCGCAGCGACACAACTCGGCTTTAACGTCCGCCTCACAAATGATGTGGAGGCTCAGGTTATACAAATCAACGAAGAACATCTGACCCGACCGCTGCTAAAGGCTGACGATAAAGAAATTGACCTTACAAAAGAACCGGAAATTGATATTGCGGCAATCTATTAGCTTATTGACCGCCCATTGATTTTCCTATAAATTACTTTTGAACCACAGGTTCTCCCTTTTTAATTCCAGATAGCTATTATATGCCTGCTCCAATATTTGTTTCTCATTGGAAAATTTCAACAGGTGATACGCCTCATGATATTTATAGTACCCGGAATCGGTAAAATACTCTTCTTTTTGGGGTTTGCTGTAATAGCTGTCTGCTATCATAAGATACCAATGGACTTCTTTAGATACAACGTCCTCCGGTACGGCAAAAGTATACTGGCTTTTGCCGATATACTTCATGATAGATGCTTCAACGCCGGATTCTTCATACACTTCTCTGAGTGCTGTGTCAGTACGGGATTCACCATCCTCCATAGTACCCTTTGGCAGCACCCACCCCTCGTATTTATTATGAAAATGTTTGTAGAGCACAAGTATTTTCCCGCGAAAGATGACAACACCCCCACAGCTTACCGCTTCAATCATAAGAACTTCCTTTCATATTATAATCCAAAGTATTCGTCAAAAATGCGTTTGGCAATAGGTACGGCATAATCTCCGCCGCTTCCGGCACCTTCAATAATGATAGTCACACAGACCTCAGGATCTTCGACAGGTGCAAATCCCGTAAACCATGCATGTGAATCCGTCTTAACACTGTTGAACTCCGCCGAACCCGTCTTACCGGCTGCTGTATAAGACAAACCCGACAGCTTTGTTCCGGTTCCGCTATTGACAACCTCCTGCATCAAGCCGGTCAATGTCGATGCTTCTTCCTCTGACATCAGTTTCCTGTATGTGTCGGATTCAAATTGTTTGATAACATTTCCCTCGTTGTTTTTTACGCATTCTACCATATAAGGCTTCATCAGAATACCTTTATTTGCAATCGCGCAGGTAATCATGTTTAAATGAAGCGGTGTAATCTGCGTTGTCCCCTGCCCGATTGCTGCCTGCATAATATCGGAGTCAGACGTTGAACCGTCAACTACCAGACGACTTTGATTGTAGGCAAAGGAAACGGATAGTTCTTGGTTAAACAGCAGACTGTTTAGCGTGTTTCCGAACTTTGCACGGTCAAGCTGTATACCGATATTGGCAAAAGAAGCGTTACACGACTTGGCAAAAGATTTTGTAAAGTCTTCATAACCGTGAACCGTGCCGTGGTAACAATTAATCCGGTCTTCTCCCAGCGTAAATCTTCCGTTGCACTGATAGCTATACTGATTATATGTGTCAGGATTTTCGCGTATATATTCCAATGCCGTTACAATTTTAAACGTGGAACCCGGCGGATATAGTCCTTGCGTAGCACGATTTAGCAGCACCGTACTCTCTTTGTCCTCCAGAAGCTCATCCCATATCACGTCAATTTCATTCGGGTTAAAGTCTGGCTTGGATACCATCGCAATAATTTTACCTGTGGACGGTTCCGAAACGATAATTGCACCCTTATAGACACCAAGTGAACGGAATGCCACTTCCTGCACGCCCACATCAAGGCTTGTATATACGTTGTCGCCGGGATACTTAACGCCTGCCACATCGCTTGCCACTTTATCTGCAAGCTTTGCATTGGAGTTGATCAGATAATAATTACTACTCGACTCAATACCGAATTTACCGTTGGAAGCATAACCTACGACATGTGCAAATAGATTGTCGTAAGGATACGCTCTGGTCTCCTTTCCGTTTTCATCGGTTTTCGTCTCTGCAAGAATCTGTCCGCCTGCCGCATAAATTGTTCCACGTGTATTTTGTGATATGAGCAGCTCCTGTCTGCCGTTATAGCTGTTATTGATCAACTCCTGCTGGTGTGTGACAGCATAATGACATGTATACCCCATCATACATAGAAATACTGCAACAAAGAGATATGTGACTGCCAGTATCTGTCTATTCCTCTTCTTCCTCTTCGGATTCGTCTTCGGAGACGTTTTCTTCCGGGACTGTTTCATATTCTGTTCTTCGTCTTCTCTTCTTCTTTTTGACACGCTTTGCTCCTTCTTCCCGTCTGATCATGTAAAGCCCTTCTATGATAAAAAACATCATCAGCGACGTCAATATCGAACTGCCGCCATAGCTGACAAACGGAAGCGTAACGCCGGTCATCGGTATAAATTTCGTACCTCCTCCAATCGTCAGAAATACTTGAAAGATGTATGTGATACCCAGCCCGAAAGCAATCAGATGATAAAATTTATCTTTCAGTTTGACAGATATATTCATAAACATGATAAAGCAGCTGATACAAATCAGAATTGTGCACATAGAAAATGCAATGCCCAGCTCCTCCGCCACTGCTGAAAAGATAAAATCAGCTTCTACGAACGGAATCGAATCCGGCGTGCCGCGGAACAGTCCCAGACCGAACCAGCCGCCGCTGCTGATTGCAAAGAGCGACTGTGTAATCTGATATCCTGCATCGTCAATACAGCTGAACGGATCCTTCCAAGCCTGTACACGTACCTGAACATGGGAAAAGAACTGGTATGCAAGTACGGCTGCACCACATCCTCCCGCAGTGCCGAGAAACAGATAAATCCAATTTCCGGTAGCAATAAATACCATCATCACATAAACGATAAAAAAAATAAGGGCGCTTCCCAAATCTCTTGACGCCACCAATATGAGTACATGTATCCCTGCGACTACTGCCGTTAGTGCAACATGCAGGAAATCGTGCGTTTCATAAAGTGCGCCGGCAACAAAAAACACAAAAATAATTTTGACAAACTCCGAAGGCTGAAATGTCACGCCGCCGATGGAGTATGAAATTTTAGAGCCATACGTAGTTGCTCCAAGAATCAGGACAATCCCCAAAGCCAAAGCTCCCACAGCCGCATATACCCATGTAAGATTTTTAAGAAATTTAAATTTATGCACACAATAAGGTATCATCATACCGATAATAATAGAGACTGTCACAATAAAAAACTGTTTAATTGCCCTCTCAAAAGAAAGCCTGCTTAAAACAATAAAGCCTATACTTAGGAGCATACACATATTGTTAATAATCAACCTGTTTCCCATTGGGTAAATCATACGGAACAGAACAATCGTTGCAAATAACAAAATCTGTTGTAACGCATAAAATAAAAGATACTCCAGTTTGCCTGTCTCGAAGCAAATGACGAGAAAACATGAAAAATGAACCAGAAACATCAGCAGATTCTGGCGGATATAAATACCGCTCCGTCTCTCTTCATCCTGAAAACGAAAAACCAAAAAACATTCTAAAGTATATAGTGCAATGAATAACGTAATAAAATACTTAGAAAGTTCAGTAATATATAATTCCATAAAATATTACTCCACGCCTCTTTTTAAATGTCCTGTCGTATATGCGTCATACGGAAATCTTCCGCCTTCCAAAATCTGCCTGCACTCTTCCGCCGTCTCCGTCGTAAAATCATAACGTCGAATATCCGCACCGATTTTATTCACTTCATCTGGCTGCAAATGGAGAGAATACGGCACTGAATTGTAAATAATATTATAACAATGATTACAGTTAATCTCCACCGGAAAATCTGTTCCGTAACGATCCTTCAAATACATGACCGTACGTTCGTCTAACATCAGTGTTTGTTCTGCTCCCGTCCCTTTCTTCCGCTTGAAACTGCTCTTCGGCATACAGCGTCCGGCGGTCTTTTTGATGCAATTGGCGCTAATCATCATCGGGATTCTGCTATATACAATCATGGAGGTGCTCATCCCGATTGCGCCTGCAAGACCAGCCAGTTTTTCCGCTTCTTTTCTGTTCAGCTCATAAGGTAATGTATATTCATCACAATAATGTGCCCAGAAACGAATTGTTTCAGCGTTATAACAATAAAGTCCGGCATCCGGAACAAGTGCATACCCCTCTCCGAATGTCCTGACATAAGAAAACTCTTCCAGATTGCGTACCAGAAATCCCCTGACTGCCGTATGATTGAGCACCCGGTTCTTCAGCACATGTAAATAGTTTTCGTCTCTTGCGCGAAGCACATAGGGAAGCGCTAAATAGTATTCTATATGTGTATTTTCTTCCATGCAAGCAGCGATTTTTTCATACTGCATCAAATATAAATCACTGTCGATATAAATCCGTCTACAAATATTGTTGACTGACTCGGTCAGTTGACTATAAGTAGATATAAAAATGTCCGTGGCATTCAATGAACCAGCATCATGCCGGATGGATTCCGTCGTCTGACCGACTTGTCTCTCACTATGCTGCCTATGCGCTGTAAGTCCCCGCCGCATAATGTATTGCTGTTCATACGCCTCTATGCCTTTTCGTCGCAAATCATTCAGCGCACTCACCGGTAAAAACACTTTATCATCCATCACAATATCACAAGCAGATACAGTAACGCAGGAATTGCCTGTCTTCAACATCTGCTTTCGAATTTTTTCCTGTTGCAGCGGCATTTTCTGTGCCTGTTCAACGATATTGCCGTAGACCGTCACACTAATATCGGATTTATCTTTATAAACAGTATCTACGCTTTCTCCCGTAACACACAGATATATCGGTTCCCCAACTTTCAACTCCACCTGCATCTTTACCGACGGCTTGTCCGGTTCCCGAACATAATCAGCTCTGATCTGCTCCAAAAGAAACTTATCACTTCCGGCATAACTAGGTTTGTGCAAGGTGATCATTTCCCTGCCGTTATGCCGCTCATAGTATCCGTTCTGAAGTTCACTGCGAATATACAGACTTTGGAGCTTCCGTATGTCTCCTTCTTCCACATGATAGGCATCGGTTCCTTTCATTTCATATAGATCAATATATTTGCGGTAAATTGCCGTAACACCCGCGGCATACTCTGGCTTCTTCATGCGTCCCTCTATCTTAAAGGAATCAATTCCCGCTTCTATCAACTGCGGAATATAAGATATCGTACACATATCCTTAAGGCTGAGTGGATAATCGGCACTCTTTATCTTCTCAGCCCCCTCATATATCTGATAAGGCAGACGGCAGGGCTGTGCACATCTGCCTCTGTTTCCGCTTCTGCCGCCTAGAATACTGCTGAACAGGCACTGTCCTGAATAGCAATAACACATTGCACCGTGAATAAAGCATTCTATCTCCAATCCGGTCTTCTCTTTTATACTGCATACTTCCGCTAAAGACAACTCTCTTGCTGGGACGATTCGCTCCACCCCCTGCTCTTTCAGGATAGACGCACCACCGGCACCGGTCAGAGTCATCTGGGTGCTGGCATGTAAAGAAAGCCCTTTAAAATGCTCTCTGATATAGCATAGAACACCTATGTCCTGTACTATCACACCGTCGAGTCCCGCCTCATACAACGGCAAAAGATAATCATACAATTCTGTAAATTCGTGTTCTTTCACCAGCGTATTGACGGTAAGATAGATTTTTCTCCCCATAAAATGAGCAGTATGTATTGCATGACAGATTTCTTCTTCGCTGAAATTATCTGCATATGCTCTGGCTCCAAATTTATTTCCGCCAAGATATACCGCATCCGCGCCTGCGTTGACAGCGCCCAAGAAGGCTTCATAATTACCTGCCGGCGCAAGCAGTTCAACTTTTCTATTCATAAACATTTCCCATTACAGACATTTTCCATATCATTATTCTGTTCCTTGACAGATTGTTATCTTCACAATCATTTTGAGTTACATGAAAAGCCCTGTAGATTTCTCTGACAGGGCTATCGTTTTTATTTTTTCAGTTCTTTTAACTCTGTTTCCATACGGACAATTTTCTTGGCATTCTCATTTGCCTCCGTCTGTAAGGCACGCACATTCTTCTCCGTATTCTCCAGTTTAATCTGAGATGCAATCAGCTCATGTTTTAAGTCATACATTTCCTTCTCTTTATTCTGTATCTCTTCTTCCAAAAGACTGATCTGTTTCTTTGCTTTAAAATAATCATCTGCAATATTTAACTGCATCAAAACGTTCTGCGTATCGAGGGACTGACGTTTAAAGCTGTCAACTTTATTATATTCCGCTACTTTGTTATTTATGTAAGAAGCGACTTTCTGTAAATACTCTTCACTCTCATAGCCGCTTAAGGTAAAAACTTTGCCGGCAATAATCACCTCAGTATCTGTTTTCGTTGACATAGAGCGTTCCTCCAATACAAAATATGCCACCCAATATAAATTCATACTACAATATCTATTATATATAGCTTGTAGCGGAATTTCAAGCCCTTTTTGACTGTTTAAGCCTCAACCCCATACTCGCATATATTTCTCATAAACCGGTCAGATTGCAGACATAATTTTTCAATGTCATAAAACACCTTATTTTTGTCATAAAATCTTCCTCAAAATAGCAAATTCATTATAAATATCATTATATAAACGTTTAATTTTACCGATATAAATTATATAAATATCAAACTTATAGAAACAGGAAAAGGATTTCCCATGTGTTCAAGGAAAGGAACGAAATGATATGAGTATGATGATCGGAACGCGCAATTCAGATGTAACAAGAATAGAGTTAAGAAACAGGGACGGTTCCTATGCCGGAACTATGACTGTTTCCAAACCTCGGAAGAAAACCACGTCCAAGTCAAACAGTGTTTCTATGTCTGCTAAGAAAAAATACAAGAAGCTGAACTATAATTTCAGACGTCTTTCTAATCAGATTCTGCAAACGAAGACATCCATCAATGCTAAGCAGCTTACAACCAAAAGCAAGTTTCAAATTGCCGATTTACGTATGAAACTGATCAGCGGGGATTATAACTATATTGAAATTCACAATGCTCTGACACATGCCGAAAAAATAGCACGAGTTGCCAAGAAACGTTTGAAAAATCTTCAAGAAGAAGAAAATATTGAGAAGACGGGTCGCAAAGGTATGACCGATCCTGAGGAAATGAAAGAAAAGGACGATGAGAAGACAGAAATACTGGATACCAGCGGCATGACTGAAGAAGAAATGCAAAGACTCATGCAGGAGCTTCAAGAGGAAATGGAAAGAATCAAAGATGAACTGGAAGAAGCCATGAAGTCTGCCGAAAATCTGATGGAGGAATTCACACAGGCAAGCAGTCAGGAAATGGATCCTCACGATCTGGAACTTCTTAAGAAAAAGCATCGTGCCGAAGAAATCCGTGACATCATGAAGGCTGATTTGGAATATCTCAAGGCAGTCTTTGACAAACTTGCCAAAGACAAACAGTCCGGCTCCGGCGGGGTAGATAACAGCTCAGACAGCTCTTCCGACGGTTCCGGATCTGGAAATGCATCCGGCGTATCGTTAGAACTCGGCGGCGTAGATATCCCTGTAGAGACCGCGGAAGCCCCGATAGAAGTCGCCGGAACAAACGTAGACGTAACGGCATAGCCTATACAGGGATCACCTAGACTAAATCGTAAACATTATAAAGGCGCTTCAAGCCCTAAATGATGATAAGTATGCTCCGTGACAACTCTGCCACGGGGCGTTCTGTTTAAGAAGCCGTTTTTAATCAGGTATGGTTCATATACATCTTCTATCGTGCCTGCATCTTCACCGATAGCCGCCGCCAATGTGTCTAAGCCTACCGGACCGCCATTAAACTTATCTATCATGGTACACAGGATATTTCTGTCAATATGGTCTAATCCCATTTTATCTACGTCCATCAAATCAAGCGCTGTATTGGCAATCTCCTTGGTAATTGCACCGTCATATTTTACCTGTGCAAAATCACGTACGCGTTTGAGAATACGGTTTGCAAGACGCGGCGTGCCGCGGCTCCTTCTGGCAAGTTCCAACGCGCCTTCCTCATCAATCTTCACTCCAAGTATGACTGCCGAATGCTGAATAATTACCTTTAACTCTTCCACCGAATAAAATTCCAGACGGTGAATCACCCCAAATCTGTCGCGCAAAGGTGCCGTAAGAAGTCCTGCCCTTGTTGTTGCTCCCACCAGCGTAAAATGCGGCAGGTCAAGACGGATAGAACGGGCAGATGCGCCTTTACCGATCATGATATCTATCGCATAGTCTTCCATTGCCGGATATAACACTTCTTCCACCTGACGGTTTAGTCTGTGAATCTCATCTACAAAAAGCAGATCACCTTCCTGCAAATTATTTAAAATGGCTGCCATCTCTCCCGGTTTCTCAATGGCTGGTCCGCTCGTCACTTTCATGTGAACACCCATCTCATTGGCAATAATTCCTGCAAGCGTCGTCTTGCCAAGACCGGGCGGTCCGTAGAATAGAACATGATCCAACGCATCATGTCGCTGTTTCGCTGCTTCTATATATACCTTGAGATTCTCCTTAATCTTGGATTGACCAATATAGTCATCCAATGTCTGAGGGCGAAGAGAGCCTTCAATCTTGATATCCTCTTCTATTAGATTTGTTTCAATCATTCTGTTTCCCATAAATATGATATCCTCTAACCGTTAAGTTTCAAAACATATACTTAAGCGCCGCCTTCAAGATAGTTTCTACTGTCGTATCTTCTGTCACTTCCACTTTCTTAACTGCACTCGTAGCATCGGACGCTGAATAACCGAGCGCCACAAGCGCCTCGATAGCTTCCTTCTTCATCACATTGTCCGTTCCGGCACCGCCTGTCAAAGTACTGTTTACATTCTCCGATGAACCATCAATTCCACGCAGAGTATCCTCAAGCGATATTTTATCGCGCAAATCTAGAATCACCCGCTCAGCGGTCTTATTACCGACTCCCGGCGCTTTTGCAATGGACTTCGCATCACCTGCCATAATGGCAAACCGCAAGGCATCCGCATTCATGACCGACAGAATCGCCAGACCTCCTTTGGGTCCGATTCCATTTACCGTAATCAGTTTCTTGAATATCTCAAGATCATCCTTGGTCAAAAAACCATACAGCGAAAAGGTGTCTTCCCTCACAAGCGTGTAGGTATAGATTTTGACCTCACTGCCAATTCCCGGTAATACTTCGGTCGTTGTCGTGGATACTTTCACATTATAGCCGATATTTCCCACTTCCACAACAATGTTATCCTCTGTGATTTCCTCTAATGTTCCCTTTAAATATGCATACATACTATCTGCCCTTCATCCCTTCTTCACTTCCCATATACTTCATCAGATACGGTCTGAGTTCCATAGCAGCTAACCCAAGCACTGCTCCGGTAATTGTACCTGCAGTTATCAAAAACGGTATATAATATCCTACATAGAAAGTTTCCACCACAAGTATTGCGATAACAATTTGCCCAATATTGTGCGCAACTCCTCCGAGGACACTCACTCCAATCATGGAAAAGCAACGCATTTTTTTGCCAAATGACATTGCGGTAAAACTTAACAATGCCCCCGCCAGAGCATACATGATTGCATATAAATTGCTGAACATGAATCCTGACAGAACAATGCGCAATACATTGATAAGAAACGCTTCTTTTGCCATACTTTGACCTACAGTGTTCAATCCTGCCTTATCTGTCTTGACGTTTTCCTTATTCCGATACCCTTGTTTCGCATCTTTTTGATACATAAGAAGGACAACGATCAAATTGGGCAGACCCAATTTGATTCCCGGAATACCGAAAGAAAGAGGAATCAATGTCTCTATATAGGCAAGAATCAACGCAAGTGATAAGAAAAAACCAAGTTGTACCGTCTTTTTCATTATCCAACCACCCCGTCTAACGGCTCATCTGATTCGTCTTCCGGTGTGCCGTCCCGATTCTGTCCTCCCGTCTGAGGCATACTCAACTCAGCGCTTCCTCTTATCTCGATAACCAATTTATTGGGAAGACAGATAATGCTCTCTCTGTCATTCTTAATCGGTATATGCCGTACGCAAATCTGATCCCTGCAATTTGCAGCTTCCATTGTAACGTTCCTTCCGGTGACCGCAAAAAGGTTATAACTTTGTTCGACAGGAAGTTCGGGATATTGTTCATAGTGCATAATATGTATATCCCGTCCTTCATCTTCATATTTGATCAAATAGTATTGTGTTTGGTTATCTAAAGACAGCTCTTCTAAACTCATCCGATACAGTTCAATTCCGTCATAGGAGATAGTTATCATACTACCGGCTCTGCGGCATACGATAAAGAAAATACTTAGAAAAACCACCACGAACAGACAGCCAGCTATCAAAATAATATCTGCCCGTGTCATAGAACGTATCACACTCTGCTGTTTATTATCTGGTTTCAATTCTCGCATAAAAATATCATAGCACACCCGAACATATGTTTCAAGTGTGCTTTGATGTTTTTATCAATATTACTAACAGATTAACTCATAAACTGCCGTTCCGTATGCCGGAAGTGTGCAGTTTCCGGATAATGTCTCCCCTGAGTATAACATTTTCGCCCGCTTCTTGAGTAAATAAGAGACCTCCTGTGCCTGATAATTTAACACGAACAAAAACAGCCGCGACTCTTTCCTTCGCATAATAATTTCTAACGTTTCCGGTGCTTCGATATATTCGCTAAAATACTCTGAAATGCAAGTATATTCAAATAATTTCTTTACGTTACTTCTGAAAAACGTGCTTCCGAAATGAATCACTCTTCCCTGTCCTATTTGTTTTTCTGTCACCGCCGCTTTGCCGGCATAATAGCTGTTCTTATAAGATGCCAGTACGTTGGTATGATCAAGTGGTTCTAAGATATCATTAAACAACGGCATATCTACTTCTGAATCTCCGAATTCTGCCCACACCGGTTCTTCCGCCGGACTCACAAACGTAAAATCTTTGACATCCGATCCCGTTAATTCTTGCAAAAGCCCCGGTTGAGGCATCATAACACATCTCCCGTTCATATCTTTATATCCTGCACGGCAGCCTATAATCAGAGTTCCTCCGCTCTCAACATACGCTTTTAAAAGCGCTACTCTTTTCTCATCAATCAGCGTCGGATGAGGATAGAATGCAACCGGATACTTGCTGATATCGCTTATCTCACTGTCCCTTTGCAGATAGATTACATCGTATGGCACATGACTTTCCTGCGCGGAAATGAAAATCTCTTTTTCGCTCCTGCGGCTTATTCTGTGATGCCATGAATCAACCTCCGCATCCCACTCATTATCATAATCTTTAATCAGAGCAAAAGCCGCCATGTATTCTGCACCGCAAATCGGGTCTAATTTCTTAAACTTTGAGTAGAAATCTTTTACTTCCGAGAGTTTTCTGTTGTCTCTGTTATCATAATCTAAAATCCCATGCCAATATATTTCTGTTCCTACGGTACAAGTCCTCCATCGGAAAAAAGAAATAAAATCCGCCCCGTGTGCGATACTCTGCATCGCCCACAATGTAAGCTGTCCCGGTCTCGGTGCAGGTCCTTCCATTCGGGTAGTCCATCCGTTCGCGCCGGACTGCTGCTCCATAATCCCAAAATGTGGGCAGATTGAACGCACTTCATTTAGGTGCATCGACCATTTGCGGTCATTTAAGTCATCGGCATGATCTAAATCCCGGTCGAGTCCGAAAGCAAAACTCGGATAGGAATCATACATATACACATCCAGACATTCCTTTTCCATCAGATGATTATCCGCGTTCGCAAACATACCGTTGGTTGTAATATAATCCTCCGGTTTCTTATATTTTCTGATAATCTCCGCCTGCATCCTGCAAAATTGAATCATACTGTATGAAATGAATCTGATATAGTCCAAATGTTGATGCGGGTTGATTCCCATATTCAGTACCGGACGGGGTACATAAATCTGCTCCCATTCCGTATAGGTCTGATTCCAGAATACGGTTCCCCACGCATCATTCAACCTGTCCAGTGTCTGATATTTATTCTGCAGATATAAACGAAATGCGGCAGAATCAGCCTCAGAATAAAACTCACACGTCTCACAATTTAGTTCATTATCAATCTGCCACCCGGTAATTGCCGGATGAGATCCGTAATGCATCGCTTCTTTTTCTACAATTCTTGCACAAAAACGCTGATAAACCGATGAATTATAATTATAATGCCTGCGTCCACCGTGGCGGTACAGAGTACCGTCTTTGGATGCATTTAACACTTCAGGATATTTTTCGGTCAGCCATGCGGGCGGTGTCGCCGTAGGTGTTCCGAAAATCACTTTCATCCCCTTTTCACTGCATAAATCCAAGAATTCATCATAAAACTCATAAGTAAACGTTCCCTCTTCGGGCTCTATCTTATTCCATGCAAATTCGGCAATACGGATTACCGTGATTCCGGCATCCAGCATCCTGTCTAAATCCTGTGCCCATAACCCTTTATCCCAATGTTCCGGATAATAGCATACTCCCATTGTCATCTTAGTCCATTTGTGATTCTGTTTGCTGTTCATCTTATTCTTTTCCTCCATCTCCTAATATGACCGGTATAGAAAATGAAATAGTCACAATGTAATCATTCCGGCTAAGTTTCCTTATGCTTTCCCAAGTACCACCTGTAAATGGTTTTGTAGAAAATTATCCTGTTCGTCGGATAGCCCTTGTGCATTCAATTCCTGCACGATAATGCTGCATACTGCTTCGATAATCAGCACCCTGCCGTCATTGGTGTTCAGATGATACACATAGTCATCCGGCGATACACCTTCCCATGCCTCTGTAGGGTCTACCGTATAGAGCAGTTTCAACATATCGCCTATTTCGGCTCCGACCGCGAGTTCTTTCATCCCTCTGTGAGTCCACTTATCGTAAGGCGCATATTTTTTATTCAGAAGATATACCGTCCGCATACTTTCTCTGATAAATTCCGTCAATGCAAGTTCCGCCGCAATCCGCTCCCCGCGTTTCATGGCTCTTGCATAATTGTATTGACCCGCCTGAGCCGCTTTCGCCATGCTCTGCACAAGACGGCGAATCCAGACTTCTCTCGGATAATATTGTAACAAACTGTCTCGGACAGAACTGAATACGCCTAACCGGTCTTCAAACACTTTACCGTTTGTGGCAGTCGCCAAATTCTCTTCACTCATACGCAGCCATTCCTGAATTGTTGCAGGCGCTTTATCGATCCCCAATATTTGTGCATAAAAATCCTCCAGACACAATACGCCAACCCTGCCCTGTCCCTGCTCCTGTATAACACGCCCTGTAAATCCCATAAATTCCTGTGGTAATGCTTCATATGCCTTCTGCACTTCTTCGCCGTATTGTCTGTAAATTTCCCTCGGCAGCCAGATGCAAAAAGAAGGACCATAATCATGGTCCGTAGATATCTCATCATCAAATCCGAAACATTCCGATCCTTGACCCACAAGCCCTATCGCCGCCTGTTCCATCACTTGCGGGAACTGTTCTTCAAGCATCTGCCTACCGTATGCCTCGTAATATTTTTCTGCAAGTTCCAGCCCTTTCATAATACAGTATTCTCCTTGTCTAACTTATCCTTATACCACTCAGCCGCTATTGAATATGGCTTTTCACCTTTGACGCTTCGTCCAGATAATTCTTCTGCTTTTTTACATCACCCAGCTTCTCACACACAGCCGCGCAGTTCTCACATAGGATGGCATAACTCATATTCTCTCCGAAGTGAAGTTTAACTTCACCAAGCGCCTTCTCATAGTATTCCAGCGCCTTTTCATAATTCTGCATACGATACCAAGCCTCGGCAACACCGGCAAGCGCACCGCTGTAATGTGCATCGGTATTCTCGCCGCTTTGTTCAAACAAGGAAAGTGCCCTTTCCAACAATTCTTTTGCAGTTTCAACCTGCGACACTTTAAAGTAGAGTAATGCCAGATTCGTCAATGTGGTGGCAGTTTCCATCTCTCCGCCTTCAAGCGTCTTAATAATTTCAAGTGCTTTCTTGGCATAAGTAATCGCCTCGTCATTCTCGTCCATTTTTTCAAGCAAAATACTCATATTGTTATACAACCCTGCATAACGGTAATCCTGCGGCTGTAAAATTCCGTCATATATCTGCAATGACTGTTTATAAAACCGAAGTGCAGTCGAAAATTCACCTGCGGCACGATAAGCCGTAGCCGCGTTTAAGAGCGTGGTTGCAAAATGTTCCGTATGTTCCATTTGCAATTCTTCCATCAGAAGAAGCACATCTTCCGCCGCTGCATATGCTTTCTCAAAAGCAGAAACACTGCGGTAGAATCCGATCATCTCATTGCAGATGGAAATATATGCACCATAATCTTCTTCCTCTTTTGCCTGCTCTAAAGAAGATACGAGAAAAGGATCAACTTGATCAATCTCCTGTTTAGCAAAGTAAGAGTCCAATGTCTCATAAAATTTGTCTACATTCATATTCAAGCCGATCCTTTCTGTTATGTTTCAGGTAAATATATTATATTATTGATAAAATTCAGAGAAATTTTGTCCTTCAAACGACATATACACTCTAATACTGTCCGTTAAAAATCTGAGCTATCGGTGAATCATCGGATAAGATGATTGTTTTATTATCTCCGGTAATACTTCCCTTGATTGCGTCAAGCGCACGGACAAACGAATAGAAATCCATTTTTTCGGGATTTGCATAAGCATCCGACAAAATGCGCATATACTCTGCCTCACCCTCTGCAACCGTAGCTTCCGCCTGTGCCTGTGCATCGGACAGCATAATGGAGACTTCCTTATCCGTCGTGTTTTCTATCATCTTTGCTTCCGATTTTCCTTCCGCCGTATACTGTGCCGCAATGTTTTCACGTTCTGAAATCATACGCGCATATACAGCCTGCTTATTGTCATCCGGCAAGTCAAGCTTCTTGACATCCACGACTACAATCTCAATCCCGTATTGCTCTTCCACATGATTAATCTGAGCCATGATTTCTTCCGTCAGCGAAGTAATCTCAATCACTTCCTCCTTGGGCTCAGATACAACCATGTCATTGTTTGTCACATCTGTTTCACCTTCGTCTATCGTTATCGTCATCTTACCGTCACGGCTTCGGATAACTTCGTCCTGTTTCATATTGGAGATGGTATTCTTTGTTGCGTTATATACAATAGCGTCAATACGGCTTTCCGCATTGGTAACGGAACAGCTCAGTGTCTGCGCGAACTTTAACGGGTCAGTCACATGCCACAGCACATAGCTGTCCACAATCATCGTTTTCTTATCCGATGTGATAACATCTGACGCCGGAAGATCATACAGTAACAGTTCTTTCGGAATAGTATCTACGGACTCTACAAAAGGAATCTTAAAACTAAGTCCCGACTCCGTCACGACTCGCTGTACCCTTCCGAATTGTCTGATCAGCTTAAACTGGTTCTGTTTCGTAATCACCATAGAGTTGCCCAGTACCACCACCGCGATGATAAGTAAAAGCACTACTATAAATCCAAACCCGGACCCCTTCTTCTTATCGCTCTTTGCTTTTTTCTTGGAGCCGTTCGAATTAAAATATTCGACATTATCTGCATTGTTATTCATATTCTGATTATAATCTGCCATAAGCTGTATCATTCCCCTTCTTCCGTGTTATTCTCTGTGTCATTAAGCGAAGCGTCCTGCCTGATACTTCCTGTTGTATTGTTCGAAGCTGGATGATCCGATGATGAATCATCGTTTGTCACGAAGCTGTCAAGCGGAAGTATCGTGTTTGTGCTGCCGTCTTTACTCTGAATGACTACTTTGACATCGGGAAGGATATCTTCCATCGCCTCATAGAACATCCTCTTCTTGGTTACTTCCGGATATTTCACATATTCCTGATACATGGAATTAAAACGTGCAACTTGACCATTCGCCTCATTGATTCTCTCCTGCTTGGCAGCTTCGGCGTCCTGTAATATCTTATCCGCTTCCGCCTCAGCATTCGGAATCTGTTCGTTGCGGTACTTATTTGCATTATTTAAGGCAGTCTCCTTACCCTGTTTTGCAGTCTCTACTTCCTTAAATGCATTCTCAACTTCCGTCGTAGGCGGTGTAGCATCCTGAATCGTTATATTAACAAGCTGGATTCCGATATCATAATCTTCCAGTTTATCCAATATCATCTGTTTGATGTTCGACTGAATCTCATTCTTTCCTGTTGTGAGAACACTGTCCACACTGTAGGAACCAATGGTCGTTCTGATACAGTTTTGTGCGATGTTCTTTAGAATCATCTGTGGATTCTCCGAAGCATACAGGGCTTTGACCGGATCAGTCACTCTATACTCTGCGTAAAAATCCACAAAAATAAAATTATAATCCGAGGTAATCATCAGTGCATCCGCTTCTTCACCCGTTGCGTGATAACCGATAGAAAATCCTTGAATCGTCGTATTTACCTTTGTTACCGTCTGGATAAAAGGAATTTTGAAATGCAGTCCGGGTGTTGTAACTGCCTTCGGTGACCCAAACGTACACACGACAGCCTGCTCCTCTTCCTGTATGGAATAATAAGATTGGCTCACCAACACAAATAACACCACGACCGCAGCAATCACTTTTACGGCTGTCTTACTTTTGCCCGTATCTCCTCTCATCATTCTGTTCATCGTTTCGTTTGTTTTCTTCTTTGCACCAAACATGCTTTTCCTCCGCAAAAAATCTTTTCATATTGATTACATCTATGCTATTATATACCAGAGTACGTAAAAACACTAATTAAATTTTACTAAAGTACCCCTGTTTCGTCTACGCAGATGCTTTAGCCTGTATATAAAATATTGTAACAATACAAAAAACGGAGGAATATTATGAGAATCATATTTATTAGACATGGAGATCCTGATTACGTTAACGACTCCCTGACGGACAAAGGCGTCAGAGAAGCAAAACTTTTGTCAGACAGAATCGTCAAATGGAATACGGACAATATGAAGTTCTATTGCTCGCCGCTTGGCAGGGCTCAAAAAACCGCATCTTATACACTGCAGCGACTTGGCAGAGAAGCAATCACATATGACTGGCTGAAAGAGTTTTCCTATTTTATTGATGATCCTGTTACCGGACGTCATGGTGTTCCGTGGGACTTCATGCCCGAATACTGGACGCAGATTCCTCAAATGTATGATCGGGAAGATTGGAAAAAAACTGAGATTTACCGTTCCAATCCGGATCTTCTTCCTGCCTATGAAGAAGTCTGTACCGGTCTTGACCGTCTAATCGATGAGTACGGCTATAAAAGAGAACAAAATTATTACAAAAATACAAATAACAATGCCACAAATGACACTGTCGTTATTTTCTGTCACTTAGGCATTACCTGCGTTATGATGAGCCATCTGCTCGGCATCTCCCCTGCACTGCTTTTTCATGATTTTTATCTGGCGCCTACATCCATGACTATCCTTGCCACAGAAGAGCGACAGAATCATGCTGCGTATTTCCGTGTGCAGGTTATGGGTGATACGACCCATTTACTTCAGGGCAAAGAACCGATTTCCGCCGCAGGCTACTTTACAGACGTATTTCAAGGCTGATACACTCGTACCAGCCTTTCATTCACATTTCCCTTCATTGAGGTTTTCAACGCAAATCTCGTAATCGGTTAAAACTCGATTCTATCTTATACGCTCCGGAAAACCGACTTTCTTCTGTACCTTGCGGAGCGTTTTTAATGCATAGTAATTTGCTTTCTCTGCGTTATCTTTAATAATTTTATCAATATAATCCTTGTTCTTGGACAGGTCCGCAAAGCGCTCCTGCAACGGCTTTAATACGCCTACTACCGCTTCTCCTACCGCCATCTTGAAGTCCCCGTAGCCTTTGCCCTCAAATTCTTTCTCAATATCTTCCGGCGCTTTTCCGGTACATGCACTGTAAATATCAATCAGATTCTTGATTCCGGGCTGTTCGTCCACATAACGCACGCACGCCTCCGAATCTGTCACTGCCCTCTTAAACTTGCGTATGATTGTGTCCGGGTCATCCATCAGATAAATGCTGGCATTCGGATTCTCGTCTGACTTGGACATCTTCTTAACCGGATCCTGCAAACTCATAATCTTCGCTCCCGCCTTGCCGATATACGGCTCCGGAATCGTAAACACATCGCCGTAGATAGCGTTAAAACGCTGTGCAATATCTCTTGTAATCTCAAGATGCTGCAACTGATCTTTACCCACCGGAACAACATCTGATTGATACAAAAGAATATCTGCCGCCATCAGAACCGGATAAGTAAATAACCCTGCATTGATATTGTCAGCATGTTTCGCCGCCTTATCTTTAAACTGTGTCATACGATTCAGTTCACCCATATATGTAAAGCAGTTAAGAATCCATGATAGTTCCGCATGTCCCGATACATGCGACTGATAATACAAACAGTTTTTCTCCGGATCAATCCCCGCCGCAATATATAATGTCAACAGATTTCTCGCACGTTTACGAAGTTCTGCCGGCTCCTGCCTGACTGTGATAGAGTGTAAATCTACCACGGAATAGAAACACATATATTCATCACACAGTGTAACCCAGTTTTTTAATGCTCCGAGATAATTTCCAAGCGTCAGGTTCCCCGTAGACTGCATACCGCTGAACAAAACTTTATTCTGATCTATCATTTTTCCTCCAATCCAAAGCGTCATTTCTTAAAATGCCCTATAACGGCATCTAAACACTTCCTTGCTTGTACCAAGAAACAGTTTAACATTGCCCTTTCTCTCCGTCAACCAAAAAGAAAGGGCAAGCATACTGACGCTTACTATTTGTCGTCACATCCGCAGCCGGAATTATTAAACGGTCTGGCATCAAAACGCGGCTCAAAACGTGAATCATTATTGCATGGACAGCCGTCACGATCATTATCACGGTCTCTACCGCAGTCACGATCCCTATCTCTGCCACAGTCACAATCGCGGTTTCTGTCGCATTCACGTTCTCTCGGGCGGCAGGGCGGTTGAGGAGGCTCTATCGGCTCACATCCGCAGCCGGAATCTGCGCATCCTCCACGTCCGTTCTGGTTCCAAAACAATAACAATAATGGAATTATCCAACAATTCATAGCTCTCATCTCCTTTTTTTCATACCATATCTTATGCAAAAAGGAGCCGGAAGGTCACTCATCAGCTATGATTTCTCAAGATTCTCGTTCTGATATACCGGAAGGTCTTCTCCTCACCGTAGTCCGCTAACATGTGCAGTAAAAATTCTAGCTGTCTTTTGGTCCTCGGATGCAGCGGCGGCGGTGTCAAAGACGATTGGTAATAGGCAAGCGGGTCACCGTCTTTGTACGCTTCCCCGTTATATACTTTACTTGCCGCAATTCGATCCATAAACATTTCAATTACATATCGTGTCGGCATAGGCGCTGGCGCCATACCGCCTCTGATATCATTGGCGCTGTAATCAATCCAGTATTCGTAATGGTGCTTATTACGTCCTTTATGGTGCAGCCATGAAGAAGAATAACCGATATCTTCGCGTTCTGCGTTATTCGGACTCCTGTCTCCCTGCCAGTATTTAGCCCCGACAATAAACTCAGTGGGACTAAACTTAGACAAATCATGCATGATTCCCTGACGAAACAGTCCGACTTTAAAACAGCCTTCCATAACTAACCATTTATGATGCGTGACTGTCTTTAAGTGTTCCCATGCCTTATTCATACAATCATACTTCCTTTTTCCTATCTTTAACCGACACAACAGGACAATTCTTTGCCGTGTAAATTACTATCGTCCGCGGTGCAACATATATTTCCTGTAAACGCTCCGCCGCTTCCTCCATATTCTCATCCACCACTTTGGTGTGCTCCTCTATCGTCATTTCACTTAAATCAGTAGAAGCATACAATATCCACTCTTTACCTTTCGGAAGCTGCGGCATTCCGAAATAATGCGCTTTCCAATGAAAATTGATTCCGATATAAAAGAATGTGTCATCACGTTTACTGTCAACTTCCCCATAACATCCGCAGTACATAATTCCTACGCTTCTGCTCGCCGGACTCAAATCAGGACGCCATGCTTCCCTTCCGTGATAAGAAATATCCGGATACCCGCAAGGTAAATAATCTATTCCTTTAAGCGGCATCTTACAGTGAAGCACGGGGTGTTCCCTGCGAAGCCGGATTAGCATCTTTGTATATTCTAACAGCTCCCTGCCGTTCTCCATCTGATTCCATTTCACCCATGCAACAGAATTGTCTTGGCAGTAAGGATTATTATTTCCTTCCTGCGTATTGCCAAATTCATCACCGCTGTACAAAAGCGGAGTTCCCTGTGACAGAAAAACAAGAGTTAATGCATTCTTCATCTGGCGCTTACGAAGCTCTATAATGCTCTTTCTACGGCTTTTTCCTTCTACACCGCAGTTCCAGCTACAATTATAATCTGTACCGTCCTGATTATTCTCCCCGTTTTGTTCATTATGTTTGCGGTCATAAGATACCATATCTGCAAGCCGCATTCCTTCCCATTTGGCAATATAATTAACAATTCCGGTCTCGGGACGGTTATTGCGCACATGGAAGAGCAATTGATTCATCATATTATCGTCGCCTTTTACGGCTCTTCGCATATCATACAGAAAGCCTTCGCTCATCCATCCGAGACGACGCGTTCCAGACATATAATCTGTAGCTTCCGGACTATACATCTGTTCGGTCAGAATCTTTGTCTCACTTAAAAGCGGCTCTTTCGCTATGACTGAAACCGGTAAATTGACACCGAGCAAATGAAATCCGTCTATATGATATTCAATAACCCAGAACTTCAATATATCTAATATTTCCATCAATGTAATTTCCGGCGGAAAATAAAACTGCATCAGCACTTCAATATGATTTCTGTGCAGTTCCTTAACCATATCTTTGTATTCCGTCACAGCATCCGGACCGTAGGCATATCCGCTCTTTGGAACATAATAAAGTCCACTCCGATATCCCCAGTAGTTCACTTTATAATCTTTAGATTTTTTAACTGTACCGGTGGATTCATCCACTGATGTCGGTCGTTTCTTATAGGTAGCCACCGCCTGTTCCATCGTCATAACTGCCGACAGCGTCTCCTGTATCATAATCTCATCAAATTCATAAGCGGGCATGAGTAACAATGATGTAACCCCTAATTCCTGCAAATACGGTATTTTCTCCGTTAATCCTGCATATGTGCCCCTATATTTCACGCCAGAAGATTTATGCTTCGTAAATCCACGCACATGCAGCGCGTAGAGAATCATATCCTCATACGGAATCCCCAGAGTCTGATCTTTCTCCCAATCATATATATCACTGGGCACCATACAGCGTGGCAGAGTCTTTCTGACCATACCATACCGATAAGAATTTTCTATCTGTCTGCAATAAGGATCCTGCCATGTATGCTCACCGCAGTACAAAAGATACCTGCACTCTTTATTGTGGTATCCTTTCAACAGCATGGCATATACGGAACCGATTTTCCCATCCTTAGGAAAAGGAATCCTCATTCCGCCTTTATGTTTCCTGTCATACAATATCACACCAAATTCGTCTGAAATTTGATTACTCTCTTTCTGTCTGCACACCGCCGCAATATGCATGCCTTCTGGACAAAAGCACACACCCAAGGGGTATGCCTGCGTTTTAGTCACTTCAAATTCTTTATGCATTCAATCCTCCGACAAATTGGATTTCATTTTCAGTCTATATAAGTATTTTAACATAGAAAATCTATTTTCTAAACAAAAAAATATTTGTGCGTTGAATATCTGTCTTATTTTCTGTAAAATATAGCTATCTCAATACATAAGGAGGCATTCATATGGGCAAAAACAATAATCAGAACGAAAATAACGGCTATGATACGGAAGAAATGACAGTGGAGCTGGAGCTTGAAGACGGCACCAGCGTTACCTGCGCCATCGTTACCATCCTCACCGTATCCGAACAGGAATACATCGTACTCCTTCCACTCGATGAACAAGGCGAAAACTCGGACGGTGAAGTCTGGTTTTACCGCTATAGTGAAAATCCTGATGACCCTAACGAAGAACCTATTCTTGATTACATTGACGATGACGATGAATATGAAGCCGTAGCGGATGCCTTCGACGAATATTTAGATTCGGCAGAATTTGACGAATTGATTGATGGAAACGATTGAGAAAAACAGCCAAGAAACCGGGAAGGTATATCTTTTCCGGTTTTTCCTTTATATGCGGTAATCCACAGTTCCTGTCTTGCTCTCGTCATTGCCACATAAAACATGCGACGTTCTTCTTCTATCTCCTCTTCGGTCTGTGATTTTGAAGATGGTATTTTCCCTTCCATGCATCCCGGAACATAGACAGTGTCAAATTCCAGTCCCTTGGAGGCATGCATCGTTATCAACCATAATCCTTCCTTGTTCTCTACGGTGGAAGCTTCTTGACCCGGATTTTTCTTGCAAGTTTCTATTTCTCTTTGACTGAGCAGCATTTTCTCGTATTGACTAATATAGTCATTTACTTCTGCCAGTGTTCGGAAGTCTTTGGCAAACTGCTGGAATTCGATTGCTGTTCCAATCAGTTCTTCCCCTCTTTCCATACCATACTTTTCCACTAAATATTTGTCATATCCGATTACTTTGCGGATATAATGAATCTGTAAATCAAGCTTTTTTGACTTAAGGCTCCTAAGCTCCCGGAACAGCTTACTAACCTGTTCTTGTATGACCGGTGTACCTGCATAATATTGAAGTAATTTCGATTCGCTGACATACTCTTCCGGTACGCTGTCCCTCCTGATATATCTAACCGGTCTGTTCATGATTCTCAAGAAATGCTTTCGACACATATTCCCGTCAGCCATTGCAAGATATGCCATAATATCCTGTACGACAAAATGTTGGAATCTATTCTGCGGTGCCTCTTTCATCATAAACGGGATACCTTTCTTGTGTAAATTCTGCGCCCATAGAGCACATTCATAATTCGTTCGACATATCATTGCACATCGGCTAAGCTCTCCGTCTCTATGTTTTTGATGCAACTTGGAAAGCAGGAATTCTGCTTCTTCCGACTCGCTCTCAAATACTGTGCAGTCAAAACCGACATCGCCGTTATGAGCCGCCCGTATCTTTTTCCCGACGCGGTTATGGTTCTCTTCAATCATTTTGAGTGATGCGTCTGTAATCTGTCTGTTACAACGATAATTAATATCCAGAAAGATTCTGACAGCCTCCGGGTAATCGCGCATAAATTGCTGCATACTATCCGGACTCGCCCCTCGGAATCCGTAGATAGACTGGTCGTCGTCTCCCACAATGAAAAGATTATTCTGCGGTGCTGCAAGAAGCTTAATAATATTATATTGATTCGGTGAAATATCCTGAAACTCATCAATCAATATATATTCAAACTGTTGCTGCCATCTTGAAAGTATCTGCGGATATTCTGTTAAGAGTATGTGACAATAGCGTATGATATCGTCGAAATCCATCTGCTTAAATTCATTCAAGTACTTTTCATATTCTTCCGCAAGAAAAAGAATGTCGTCTGAAGTTATTTCCTGTACGGACATTTGTTTTATAGCGGAAGTATTTTTATATAAATTTAATATACGGAGCAGTTCATCCATGTCTTCCTCCTGCAGCCGGATGAACCTCTTATGCATATGTATAATCTGTCTTATTAATTTCCTCTTCTCGGCTTCCGTGATAATGGAATAGTCGCGATACTGCGCTGATTGTTTCAGAATATGATAGAATACGGCATGAAATGTACCGAACTTAACCGGCGGTCTGTCCGGTTCCATGAGACGAAAGAAACGTTCCTGCATCTCTTGTGCTGCCGCTTTGGTAAATGTAATGACAAGAATATGTGACGGGTCTACACCCTGTTTTGTGATGAGTTGTTTGATGCGCTGTACGGTAACATAAGTTTTGCCGCTGCCGGGACCCGCAAAAACCTGCGCTGCCCCGACAGTATGCATAATCGCTTTTTCCTGATTAGGATTAGATATGCTATCCGACATTCCGTAACTTCTCGATTCCTTTGCGGATTCTGGCAAGAGATTCCTCCTTACCGAGTATTTCCATAATCTCCGTAGCGCCTGCCGGCGTCATCTGTTTACCGGAGACAGCCGTTCTCACCGGCCACATCACATATCCGTTCTTACACCCCTTCTTCTCCACATAGGATACGAGCGTTTGATACAGTGCATCATTGCTGTAATCCGTCTGTTCTTCCAAAATAGGGAGTATCTCCTCTAACACTTCAAGAGACGACTCTGTATTAGTCTTCATCTTTTTGTGCGTGTACATTGCCACATCATATTCCGGAAGTGTTTCAAAGAAATCGACCATTTCCTTGATATCCGGAAAAATCTCTATCCTTGTCTTAACCATAGCCGCAATCTTGTGAAAATCTAAATCCTTAGAAAGAGCTTCCTTCAAAAACGGCTCCGCCATCTCATAGAATCTGTCGTCGTCCATTGCTTTAAAATATTCGCCATTCATCCATTTTAGCTTCGTATAATCGAACACCGCAGGCGATTTAGACAAATGCCGGTAATCGAATTTCTTAATCAATTCCTCCAATGTAAAAATCTCTGTGTTGTCTTCCGGGCTCCATCCGAGAAGCGCCACAAAGTTAATGATTGCCTCCGACAAAAATCCCTGTTCCACCAAATCCTCATAGGAAGAATGTCCGCATCTCTTCGACAATTTCTGATGATTCTCATCTGTTATAAGCGGACAATGCACATATTCCGGTACATCCCATCCGAAAGCTTCATAAAGACGATTGTATTTCGGTGAGGAAGACAGATATTCATTTCCTCTTACCACATGAGTAATTCCCATTAAATGATCATCCACGACATTGGCAAAATTATAAGTCGGATATCCATCCGATTTGATCAGAATCATATCATCCAATTCTGCATTGTCCACGGTAATATCACCATAAATATCATCATGAAAAGTTGTAGTTCCCTCTGTGGGATTATTCTGTCTGATGACATAAGGTTTGCCTGCCGCAAGGTTTGCTTCCACTTCCTCCTTGGACAAGTTTAAACAGTGTTTGTCGTATACGTTAATCTCTTTGCCCGCAACTGTCTGCGTCAAAGATGCGAGCCTCTCCTTGTCACAAAAGCAATAATATGCCTGTCCTTTATCAATTAACTCTTTAGCATATTGCAGATAAATACCTTGTTTTTGCCGCTCACTCTGAACATAAGGACCGACTCCGCCATCCTTATCCGGTCCCTCGTCATGAAAAAGCCCCGTTTTCTCAAGCGTGCGGTAGATGATATCTACCGCTCCCTCCACATAACGCTCCTGATCCGTATCCTCTATCCTCAGAATAAAATCACCATCTTCATGCTTGGCGATCAGATATGCATATAATGCCGTTCTTAAATTTCCTACATGCATACGTCCCGTAGGACTGGGGGCAAATCTTGTTCTAATTTTTTGGCTCATAATACTCCTCATTTCTGCGCACGCTGTATGGTGCAAATTTGTGTTTCATCTGTTTTTATTCTTTATCCGGTAATTGTTTGTCTGCCGCTTCCTTAAAGGCGCCTACCGCTTTAGTCGCTGCCGGAACTGCAATGTTGGTTCCAGCGCCTGCCACACAGCCTCCCGGACATGCCATCCCTTCAATCAGACATCCATTCTTCTTGCCAGCCTTAGCGAGCATCAGCATCTTCTTACACTCCGCCAGACTCTCCGCATGTTCTATATTGACTTCCACGTCGGGATAGTACTCTCTCACACACTCCTCAATGGCGCTTGCCACACCGCCTGCCACACCGTAGCCGCGACCTGCACCTGTAGCTCCATTTAACTTATCCATCGCCTGAATCTCATTTAACAGAATACCTTTTGCCTCGAATATGCCGACCAGCTCTTCAAATGTAATGACAAAATCAACGTCAGAGCGAATCGTCCTTCTTGATGCCTCTAATTTCTTGGATGCGCAAGGTCCGATAAATACAACCTTAGCATCAGGATGATCCTGCTTAATAATCCTCGCCGTCGCCACCATAGGGGTAAGTGCATTCGATATCTTGTCTATCGTCTCCGGAAAGAATCTCTTCGCCAAGACAGACCATGAAGGACAGCAGGAAGTCAGGCTAAAGGGAACATTGCCCGTTGCCACTTCAGAGGCATAGTGCTCCGCTTCTGCTATCGCGCCGAGATCCGCACCGATTGCAGTCTCATAGACATCATAAAATCCAAGTTCCTTAAGTGCTGTCTTAAGCATATCCGGCGTCACATCGGGACCAAACTGCCCTGCAAATGCCGGTGCAACCTGTGCGATAATTTTATGCCCTGACTGCATGGCACGAATCAGCTGAAATATTTGCGACTTATCCGCAATAGCGCCAAAGGGACAATTAACCATGCACTGTCCGCAGGAGACACACAGGTCGTTATCTATCACCGCTCTCCCCTTCTCATCATTTTTGATTGCATTGACGCCACAAGCGCCTGCACAGGGGCGTACCTGATGAGATATGGCATCATACGGGCAAACAGCTTTGCATTTACCACACTTGATACATTTCTCCTGATCAATCACAGATTTGCCGTTCTGCATGGAAATAGCGCCACGAGGACACACCTCTCTACAAGGATGCGCCACACATCCCATACATCTGTCAGTTACCTGATAGCAATTCTCCGGACATGCATTACATGCAGAAGGAATTACCTGCATTAACGGCGGTTCATAATATTTTTCGGAAATATTGCTTTCCTCCAACCCTTGTGTCAAATGAACCAGCCGGTTCTCGGGTCTTAAGGAAAGTCCCATAGCAAGTCTGATTCGTTCCCTGACAATTGCGCGTTCTCTATAAATGCTCTCATACTGTGACTCGTCATAGTCAACAATCTTGTATGGAAGCGCTTCAACATCGTCTTTCAAATTATCTGAATGATAAGCCAGATTAGCTACCTCTTTAAATATGCGGCGTCTGTTCTTGCGAACCTGCGTATCAATTCCTCTCATCTTATTCCTCCATCAGCCGTATGTTAATATTTTCACAAACTTCTCACATACTACGACACTAATCCCCGTAAGTTATCATGTATATTTTTACACAAACTTACGGGGAAGTCAACAACCCATCATAATAGGGCATATTGATTTGCATTACATTTCATTTATTTTCTGCGGCGTCTAAGCCAGATAAACAGCCCGACAATCAGGCAGCCGAGCGGAATTATGATAACCGAAATGATTCCAACGACATAAACAGCCCTTGCATTAAATGCCAAATTGCCAATTTCATAATATTTGACAGGAACAGATATCGAATCCTCCCGCTGCGTAAGACTGCCGAATATGCTGCCGAACAGCTTAACATTATAACCGGGGACAACATCATCCGCATTCGCCGTAAACATCTGCTCCGTTGCCAGAATAACCGCCTGCGATGTTTCTCCGCTCTGTGTGGCTTTCTCCGCTTTCATGCCGATTACAAAGGGGCCGTCAATATCATCGTTACTCTTGCGATAATCTTCCGACTCAGACATATTTATCTTACTGTAAGCGCTCTCACTCGTTGTAAGAAACGGTTGATAAAATACATCGGAATCTTCATCGTAAGTAAGTCCTCGAGAAAATGGTGCAAATACCGTGCCGTTTCCTATTCTCTCGGTAATATCCGTAGATTCAATGTATGGAAACAGATAATACGGACTCTGATAATAATAGTTCGGGTCGTTTTCAACAATCATTCCTTCTACCACCGACACACCATAATATCCGAGTATCTGCTCAAAATTAGTCATGGTTTCCGTTGTCCATGTGGGAATAATAAGGGCATTGCCCCCCTTCTCTAAATATGTGCGTACTTTCTCTACATCGTCCAC
The DNA here is from genome assembly GCA_947176505.1 of uncultured Lachnospiraceae bacterium. GTDB lineage: Bacteria > Bacillota > Clostridia > Lachnospirales > Lachnospiraceae > UBA3282. The sequence continues at coordinate 68,617 of CAMWQW010000022.1, forward strand.
AGAGTAATCGCTGGTGGGCGCATTGAGAATAATTCCGTGTGCGTCTTCCGGAATCGCATCAACCGCGTAAAGACCAAGCGTCTCATATGCAATATTTTCTTTATCAAGAGCTTTCGTAAACCGTTCGTCAAATGCCAGTTCATCGTGTCCTGCTATGATATAGAATTTCGGGATGTCCTCGGAAGACGCTCTTATGATTGCAGAAAGAATCTGCCCTTCACCATCATATCCGGTAATCTCTTCTTGATATGTTATATAGTTAAACTCAAACGTATAAATATCATTATAGTCTACCACCACATTATCATAAGAACCTACTACAATCATACTGTTGCTTGTCGGCTGTATATCCGTATAGTTATAATAAAATCTGGGATTTGTAACCGGACTGATATACTCTACCTTAATGTGTCCCGACAATCCCTTAAACTGTTGCAGCGTCTTGTCGAGGTCATTGTCTTTTGACGCCTCATCAGCCAGTACATATATCGTAACGTCCTGTTCCAAATTTCCAAGTGTCTGTATGGTATCATCTGTAAGTGTATACATCTTATTCACCGTCACGTCAACAGACGTATACTGATCCGGCACATAATTGAGTCCCAGATTGACAGCTATTGTTACGATTGCCGCAACTAATATGTTGGCAATGCTGTAAGCGCCTAATTTGATGCCCCGTCCGGACACTTCATATCTGCGCTTTTGTATTGACTGCACCGTGCACAATAAAATGAATGCCGTAAAAGTCAGATAATATGCCACCGATTCCAATTGGAGGTACCCGCTACACAGAGAATCAAATCTTCCCACCATATCAAAGCAATACAAGATTTTGGTAAGGATTTTTGTTACAACATTGGTGCCTATACTGGATAACACATTGCACAGTCCCGACATGATATAGCCTGCAAACAGTGTCACAAGCGTCAACACTGCCGCAATCACTACGCTTTCCGTCAAAGAGGACAACAGCAACCCGATTGCCAGCCCAAGGCACCCATATAGGAAGAATCCGAACAATGAAGTATAGGATAATCCAATCTGAAATTCTCCGTAAATCGCCAAAAACGGTGGTGTCAAACCGATGATAGCCGTCGGGATTGCGAGCACTGTCACCAGTGCAAAATACTTAGCCATCACAATTCTGCCAACAGAAACCGGCGCCGTCAATATCAACTGGTCAGTCTTATATTTTCTCTCCTCCGCCAATGTGCGCATTGTCAGAATCGGAATGGTAATGATAAACAGAAATACGATGCTCTGCAGTACATACGATATCGTAGGATATCCCGCCAACATATTAAACACTGTAAAATAAATCCCCATGATAAACAATGTAACTGCTATAAAAAGCCAGCCTATAAATGAATCAAAGAAGGATTGCAGTTCTCTTTTATAAATTGCCATCATTATCTGACTCCTCCTCTTCTATTTCATTATCATCCTCGTTTGTTAATTTTAAGAAAATATCTTCCAACGTTTTTTCCAGACGATTCATCGACAAAATCGGCAGACCTGCTCCTGACAATGCCACTGAAAGTTCCTTCCGGATATCTATATTCTCTGCCGTATCTATTCGGATTTTAACGCTTCCCGGCTCTTCCGCCGGCTCCATCTCATAGCTGTCGATCTCTTTCATGTCATTAAGAATATTTTCTGCCTGCTCTTTTGTGCCGAGAACCGTCACTTCCAACACTGATTTCGCCTGCATCGTCTCCTGCAGCTCCTCAGGAGAACCGCTTGCCACTAATTTGCCGCTTGAAATAATCATAATGTGGTCACATACCGCACTCACTTCGGATAAAATGTGAGAACTCAAAATAATGGTATGTTCTTTGGCAAGACTCCTGATTAAATCTCGCATTTCTATAATTTGTTTCGGATCCAAACCAACCATAGGTTCATCCAGAATCAAAACCTCCGGATACCCAATCAATGCCTGCGCTAATCCCACACGCTGTTTATATCCTTTGGATATATTTCTAATCAAGCGGTCCTCCACATCTGACAATTGAAGCTTCTCCACTATCTCTTCCACATGTTCTATCCGCTCTTTTCTGGGGACCTTTTTTAATTCTGCCGCAAACATAAGATATTCCCATACGGTCATATCCATGTATAGCGGCGGTACTTCCGGCAGATACCCAATACACTTCTTGGCATTCTCCGGCTCCTTTAAAATATCATAACCGTTTATCCTGACGGTGCCTCCGCTTGCTGCTATATAACCTGTCATGATATTCATCGTAGTCGATTTACCTGCGCCGTTTGGTCCTAAAAACCCGTATATTTGTCCCTTTTCCACCGTAAAAGTCAAGTTAGTTACAGCCATATGTACGCCATATCTTTTTACTAAGTTTTCGACCTGTATCAAAATGTGTTCCTCCTTCTTACCCAAAGACTTCTATAAAATTTACCAAAAAAATGTGTCTCTATTCTTATCAAAGTGTGAAAAATTTGTGTTCAACTACTCAAACACACCGCCACGATTATATCATATTATATTACTAAAAACACCTGAAATTTTAGAAAGGAAGCATATGAAAGATTACATGTACAAAGAAAATATTGACAAGTTTCCTCTTGCAATGGCATATGTTCCGTGGCAACATTTTAACGGAATTTGTGATAATCTTGAAGAAGCCTATGACACCGGAACAATTTTCCCGGAACTTGACAAACCATTTACCGGAAGGAGATGTTGTAAATAATGAATATGCATTTTGCCAATGAGCAGGAAAAACTGCTCCATGATATCGGCATTCTTGACTTTGTCGTAGTTGAACTGTCCCTATATCTGGACACACATTCTAATGACAGAAATGCCATGGAATATTTTAACCATTATAATCGTATGAACAATCAGGCAAAAAAAGAATACTCTGAAAAATTCGGTCCTCTGACAATCGCACTCGCCGATACATCCGAATGCGGTAACTGGGATTGGGCAACTCTGCCTATGCCTTGGGAAGGAGGTTGTGCTTAATGTGGAATTATGAACGAAGACTTCAATATCCTGTAAACATTACAACACCGAATGCCAAAATAGCTCAAGCCATTATGAGTCAGTATGGCGGACCTGATGGTGAAATGGGCGCTTCCATGCGCTATCTGTCACAGAGGTATGCGTGTCCGTACAGAGAAGTTTCTGCGATTTTGACAGATATAGGT
>CAMWQW010000023.1 GCA_947176505.1 uncultured Lachnospiraceae bacterium
TTTATATGTATCTTAACACTTTGTAGGTGTTAATGCAATACCCTAAAGAAAATTTAAGAATTTATAAAAAGATAGGGGGATTCCGTATTAGTCGGCATTGTGGGAAAATCCAAAAGTTTTGATTTTCCCACAATACTTGTCTTTTGGTCTTTGGTTCGGAATAGTGTGGTTCTGGCGGTCTATCTCTTGTTTTCGTTTGCTTGCTTCTTTACCGTACATGAGCCTTATTGTGCAGGATGATTCTAATCGCTCCCGCTGCTCTTCTCATCCCCTTTGGGAAAAGTTTGTCGGTATGGTTGGCAAACTGCGTATATACGTGGAAACTGTAGATAAAACAATCGAAGAAAAGAAACGTTGGCTGATCCGGCAGTGCCTTCCGACTATCGCCGGAGTCATCATTGCCGACGGTGGCAGTTTTGATATCATCACACAGCACTTCGATGATGCCGTGTCACGGATGAGCAGCAGTCTCAGACATCTTGTTGCTGAAAAGAATCCTGACTGGTCGTATGATTATGATTCTGTGCTGACGTAGATTTGGCGAATATGTACAATCTGAATCTTACTTTTGGTTCTAATCCATCCGGATGCAGCGTCATCTGATTGTGCATATCTGACAAAAACATACAGCCTTTGCTATTATCGACAAGTTATGCTACGCTTGTCTTGTTGTCATACCCAATCCGGCAACGGAAAGGGGGTGCATCATGTTATCAGATTTCCTAACGTCCGTTACGGTTGCTGTTGTGGGTGGTGTGATCTGTCATTACATCATCAAATGGTTAGACAGTGACAGGCATGACAACTAGCCTCGGACTGGTTCCCCGTAAAGGAACAAGAAACCCTCAGAGTAGCCGCTCCGAGGGTTTCGTTTTGGTGTTCACATTATCAGATACACCTTGACATCCGTTTTGTCTGACGACATTATAGCATATGCAGAAACTGATTGCAAGATACATTAAAATAGTCCCGTGTTTTGCCGATTTCGGATAGCAAGTGAGTTTGCCCTTAGGCTTTCCCTTGTATTATATCCTTTTCTCAAACAATCCAACGGATTGTTTTTGTTACGAACACTCATAAGGGCAAAAATAAGGGAAAGAAAAATCTGTAACAAATTATAGCACAAAATAAATTAAGCAGAAAGAACTGATTGAAATGTTTTCTTAATTTCTCCGAAAATACAATTAGCAAAGAAAGGACAGATAAGATAAGATAAGATATGAGATTTATATATGCAATCCATCGGATTTCCGATGGATTTATTGGCACTTGACGGTAACTTGCAGATGTGGGTTGATGCAGAGGACAGCCTTAAACTGTGGTAATTTTAATTCCCCCGAATTCGGGGGAATTAAATCATTTCAAGACCTTTGTAGTCTGCTCTTCCAAAATAGACATCTGATGTATGGCAATTTTATTGAGTTTTATTAAGCGTTCTTTCTGGTTCAGCCCATCTTCAATCAGCACTGCATTGATGTTTTCCATGTTTGATAGGCATATCAATTCATTTATACTTGCATAATCTCGGATATTGCCTTTTTTATCCGGGTTCTTATCCCGCCATTGTTTAGCTGTCATGCCAAATAATGCATATTCAGCACATCAGCCTCTGACGCATATATGACTGAAGTTTGCTGTGGTGTAAGTTCCGGCGGAATAAGATTAACCTTAATGGCATCCGTATGTATCCTGTAGTTAATTTTTGCCAATTCCCTCTTAGCGTTCCATCCAAGTAAAGCCTGTTCTTCTTTCTTTAACCGCTCAAATTCCTTGATAAGGTATAATTTGAATTGCGGAGATACCCATTGCTTAACCGACATAATAAAGCGGTTTAATCCTGCCTCCAGCATGATTTCTTCATAGGCGGAAGTATTGAAATCTGCATTATACATTTCTTCCCATATGCCAAGAAATTCTATTGTGTTCTTATTGCGTAACCATTTTTCTATCAGGGCAGGTCAGTTGTCAATTTTCCTTATCAAATCGGTTAATGAGATATAATCATCTTCTTCAATCTGTAAGACTTGTATTTCCGTTCCGTCAACATTTAGTTTTCCCATAAGAAGATTCCTTTCATTTAATAATCACATTCCATTTACCGTTTTCAATTACATATTGAAATTCCGTTAAATTATCATCTTCCATCACTCGAAGAAGTGGCAATAAGTCATTTACGGTGTTCATCTTTGGCAGTTCTGACTTTTTTACCCAAATCATTTCTCCCTCTTCTGATGATGTTACTTCTCCGAAAAATTCGTCTGTATGAAATAAAAATACAATGTACCGCCCATTCTCAATGGGAAATTGCTTGATTCCACATAATCTTGGATTCTGAATATCAAGTCCCGTTTCCTCTTTCATTTCCCGAATGACAGCATCTATTATAGATTCATTTTTTTCAATATGTCCTCCGGGCAAAGTCAAACCTTTCCAATCATCTTTTAATCTGTTTTGTAGAAGATAATTATCATTTTGATGAATCAGGCATAAAACCGTTAATTCGACATTTTCTGTTCTCTGCACACGCTATCCCTCCATGTACCGCTCTATTTCATTCCAAGTCTTTACCGTCAAGATATTTGTATCTTCTGTGTAAGGCAGATCAATCGCCCCTATGTACCATATCGGCAAAAAACCTGCATTCAAGGCGCCTTTTACATCGCATTCATACTGGTCTCCGATATACCAGACTTCATCCGGCTCTAATCCAGCTTTTTCCAAAGCCAAATCGAATATTCTTTTGTTTGGCTTGCAGAAAATATAATCGCTTGAGGTAATGATAAATTCAAAAGCATTTTCCGGAAGCAGTCTGTTGATACGTTCTGCAACCGCAGAAGAAGCATAAGAAATATTGCTGATTACGCCTGTGCGGATACCTTTGTTTTTCAAATATCCTAAAAAATCTTTGATACCCTCTGTCGGCACTCCCGGAGCAGCAGCATTCCAGAATACGGTATCAATTTCAGAGTTGCTTAATGAAATCTCTATTCCCTGCGATTCATAAAGATAAGGCGTAAACATTGTATTGGGTATTTCTATCTAAAATAAGTGTCTGACCATAATCAAACAATATCATTTTGGGTATTTTCATGTAACTTACCTCCACATTCAAAATATCCCTCTTGTATCAGTAATTCCAATACAAGTGCCTCTCGTTCCAACATTACCTGAGTGAAATCATCCAGTATCGTTTTCCCGTTTACATCTATCGCAAGTTGCGGCTTCAGGAATTCAAGTGTAAATCCTTCGTCCGCTTCATACTTGTCCAAATTTTGTTGTTCTATATTCTCTTTCACGCAACACAGGAAATAAAAATTATTCTGTATAAAGATATCCTCTTTTGTACCTTTCTAAATGCGATGAACCTGCCCATCATGATAACTGTGGTTATGCCAGTCCTTATCTTGCCTATGACGGAAAAGATACGATACTTATCTGTTCCCTTGACCGGACACTTCGAAGGCTGTGCAGCTATTGCGAGGTGAAGTATTTCAACACGCATATGATCCGCAAGACATTTGTAACGATGCTGCACGCTTCAGGGATGCCGACGCGGTATATCAGCGACCTGCTGGGTCACTCCGAGATGGTGACCACAGAACGCAACTATATCCTTACCTATAAGGATAATTATAACGCCCTGCTCGGTTACATGCATAAGGGGCTTGATTTCAAGCTGAAGCAATAAATAACGCTCGTAACTAATCATTTGTAACTGTAAACAAAAAAATACCCAGAAAGGCTTCTGGGTATCGTTTAGACCAGAGCGCGAGACGTGACTCGAACCCCATCTTGATTCAAAAAACCAGAAGAAAGGAGCGTTCCAGTGCGTTCCGATTACACTGTAATTAAAATTTATCAGCAACTTCCAATAACTCCATAATTCGCAGACGCTTATCTGGCGGAGCGTTTAAATAAATTTCTTTCATCCGGTTTGGTATGTTTTCTACGGACTCTTCTCCCTTTATCAGATAATTCAAATCTATTCCTAAAATATCACTCACAATAATAAGGTTTTCAATAGACAGTCCGGCATTTCCACGCTCTACCCCGCCATAGTGTTTTACAGAAACATTCAATTTTTCTGCAAGCTGTTCCTGTGTCATGTGCAATAGCTTTCTCTGTTTTTTCATCCGTTTTCCCATTGCAATTTTATAATCTTCCATTTCCATACCTTTCTATTACTCTATAGGTATAGTCTATTATTACCTGTTACTTCTTAAAACCAAGTTATTGGTAATGCTTTAGTTGTATTTTATAACCTTATATGTTATATTTTAGATGTATTCGAATAATAGAGAAATCTGAAAATATTTACGATACATAATAAAGGAGTTGTTTGGATGTTTACAAGATGGAAAAGGTATCTACAGTTTAGCATACAATATTTTTTATTTGAAAGACCTAAGGGTTTAGATTTTACAATGCGCAATAAGTCTTTATTAAAAAAAAGCGACGGTCTATATCATGGCTATAGCAGGACAACAGAAAAACATACCAAAGCGATTTTTGACAGCCTTATTCTTAACGGGGAAGATAAACTGTTGGATATTGGATGCGGAAAAGGAGCGGTTCTTAGGACTGCTGCTGAATATCCTTTTCAAGAAATAGCCGGAATTGATATAGATGCAAATCTTATTGATATTGCAGTCAGAAACTTTCAAATACTTGGAATAGAGGACAGGGTATCTTGCATGAGAATTAGCGCAACAAAATTTAAGGAATATAACAAATATAATATATTTTTTATGTTCAACCCTTTTGCTGGTCCGGTTATGGAAAAAGTAGTTGATGAATTGCTGAAAGTTTCTGAAAAAAAGGCAATCACGATTATATACCATAATCCGGTATATTTGGAACTTTTTAGGCAAAAGGGAGAGGTAACGGTCTTAAAACAGCTTTATGATAAAACAAAAAATTATTATACTTGTATTTTTACGGTAAAGCCGATGCAAAAAACAGCATCCTGAAACAATTCGATTGTTTCAGAAGCATCCTTATTAATTGTAAATATTTAAATAGCAGACACAAGAAAGCATTGAACGTGCATTAAGCCTTTAAAGTATTGGCGTTAAAAGTGTAATCATGTGTAATCAAACTTTTTTAAACAAAAAAATCGGGAAGTCTTTTATTTAAGGCTTCCCAACTCTTAATTAAGAGCGCGAGACGGGACTCGAATGATTCTCTCTCGTTTCCGGATAATTATTAGTCAATTTGCAATCTGTAGAAGCAAATTTTCTGACAATTTGCATCTGGTCGGGAAGGAAAATACCCCCGGTACAGTAATACGGGGGTACTAAATACAAGGTGCTCTATGTACGGAAATTCTGAAAATTTAGACAATTCTTTGACGGCTTCCATCGACTGGATAGCTTTTACTTCTACCCTTATCCCTAATGTGGCTGAAATGATCTCTTTCCTCGGATATTCTGCAGATGATTTTCTCATGCTTTCCCGGGGTGCAAACGGCTATAAGAGAATGCACCGTCTGGAAAGTTCGCCGGTCACTATCCTGTCGGACGGCAATGAAGATATGGGAATACATGTTGTCATTGGCGGTTCTGCCATTCCTGACCTTCTCAGCCATTTCAAGAATACAATAACATATGATACTCCTTTCGGTGATGACGCCGTATGCCTTAGTGACTTTGATAACAGTATCATGATTGAATTTTTGCAGCAGATAAAGCGGATTGGCTGGCTCACCCGTTTTGACCTTGCTGTAGATGACCACGGTGCACGGTTCTTTACTGTTGACGATGTGCGCGGATTCCTTGACCGCCGGGATGTAGTCAGTAAATTCCGTACGTACCGCGACGTTCATGAATCAACGTTTGCTAATGAAGACACCGGACATACTATTTATTTCGGCAGCCGTCAGAGCGAGGTCATGCTCCGGGTATACGATAAGCAGCTTCAGCAGAACCAGCGTGCAGCTTCTCCGGAAGATATGATTGCAGAACCGTGGGTACGCTGGGAAATCGAACTTAAGAATGACCGTGCAAATATCGCTGCTGATTTTCTGATCCAGCGCAAGGGACTCGGCGAGATCATCATGGAGATATTAAATAATTACGTGCGCCTTATTGTGCAGGATGATTCTAATCGCTCCCGATGCTCTTCTCATCCCCTTTGGGAAAAGTTTGTCGGTATGGTTGGCAAACTGCGTATATACGTGGAAACTGTAGATAAAACAATCGAAGAAAAGAAACGTTGGCTGATCCGGCAGTGCCTTCCGACTATCGCCGGAGTCATCATTGCCGACGGTGGCAGTTTTGATATCATCACACAGCACTTCGATGATGCCGTGTCACGGATGAGCAGCAGTCTCAGACATCTTGTTGCTGAAAAGAATCCTGACTGGTCGTATGATTATGATTCTGTGCTGACGTAGATTTGGCGAATATGTACAATCTGAATCTTACTTTTGGTTCTAATCCATCCGGATGCAGCGTCATCTGATTGTGCATATCTGACAAAAACATACAGCCTTTGCTATTATCGACAAGTTATGCTATGCTTGTCTTGTTGTCATACCCAATCCGGCAACGGAAAGGGGGTGAGTTAATTGCATGATGCGATTGTGTCTGTTTTTGTCACTGTCATGGGTGGTGTGATTTGCCATTACATCATCAAATGGCTGGATAGTGGCAAAGGTGGCAACTAGCCTCGGTCTGGTCCCGCCGTAATGGGAATAGAATACCCCAGAGCTGACCCTCTGGGGTATTTGTTTGGTGAGTCATTTTGCATGATTTCACTGTATCTGTTTTGCCTAATGGCATTATAGCATATGCAGAAACTGATTGCAAGATACATTAAAATAGTCCCGTGTTTTACCGATTTCGGTTTATCCAGTCTTGGTAACTGATAATTCCGCGCTGTTTATGTGTCCGTTCTCCTTTTCGTACTGTTCGACATATTGTTTAAGTATCGTTTCTGCTAAATTTGCTCGGGAACGGTTATTTTTTTTTGCAATTATATCAAGTTTTGTAATTAATTCTTTATCTGTTCTTATAAGTATCTGTGGTTTATCACTTGGCATTTTGTTTCCCTCGAATAAAAAGTTGACAATAGTGCTAGCACCGTGATAATATAAATGTGATTCGTAGTGATAGCACTTAGTATCTAGGTGATGGTTTATGAGTCAGTTTATTACTTTTTTCTCCCCCGCAGGGCGGCACAATACCCCTATCATACGTCCTGCGGTACATGGAGACAACGTAATTCCATGATAGCAGAGGGAACGGGAAAAAGCAAGCGCTGTGCTATCGGCTTAACGGGCAGAGGTAAAGCGGGAGTGATTCAGTTTCATGATTTTCAGGATTATTTCCTTTTTCTCTTGATATAACGTGCCAGTGCGTTCAGCAATGTTTTTAAAGCTAAAAGTATCACTGCTGCAATTGCAAAAGGGATAAAAAACTTAAGTGCACTTCCCCACGTTTCCCAAGAGTAAATAGTATCGCGGAATAATTCCGCCACATTGAATTCTTCTGGCATATATTTACCCCCTGTGTATGTTTTTGACATAAGTAGTTGTTTGGTAGCTCTACTGTATCATATCAGAAGTCCGATGAAAAGGGCTTCTGCATACACAGAAAGGCAAATCGTAAAAGTAAAACGGTGTTATACGCTGCATCTTAAAACAAATGCAGATATTGGGAGGGGCAAAGCTTCCATAGATGCAGCGTCTGACATAAATGTAACTGAAAACAGTATTTGAAAAGAGAAAGGAAAAGGTAAAAAATGGATGGAGTAAAATTTCAGGTGCTGGGGTTTCGTGATTTTAACAGAAAATCGGATAATAAGCGGTTGACGATTTTAACAACTATCTCACAATGCACGCCGGCAGACAATTCAAGAGGCACTTTTGGTAACAAGGCAACCGATTTCTTTCTGCCCGATGATAAAGTAGGCACTCTTACTGCAGAATGTATCGGGCAGGAATTTATACCGGAGTATTCTCTAGGCGGTTTCGGCAAACCGGTACTGTCCGGTTTTTCCCTTAAGCCATGGAAATAGGCGCGCCGGATACGGGACTCCCGGAAACGGAAGGAACTGGAACCTCTCCGGAATTTCTGGATCGTGAAGCAATGTCCCCTGACGGGTCTGCCGGAACCGGACTGCCGGATGATGCTGTTATTGAAAACGGTTCAGGCACTCCGGAGCTCCCTTTTCTCGAAGACACTGGGGAAGACATCCCGTCTGATGAAGATAGCCCGGAAGAAAACGCCGGTGAAGATTCTGGTGAGGACTCCGGGGAAGATGCGGGGCTGCCATCTGTGGATGATACCGTGGAGGAAACGGAGGGAGACTGTGATACATCAGAAGAACTGCCCGTTTCTGTCAGCGGTAACGATATCGTGACGATCAGCGGCAATGCTGTCATATTTCCGGAAGGTTTTGATCTTTCCATGTTCAGCGGAAGCGACCCGGATGACCTGACCAGTCTGGATGCACTCATTGAGGCAGAAACACTCCAGACAGAAGTGATATGCAGCGTATCTGTCGGCATCATGTTCTTTCTCGGTCTCATTGCCGGAATCCTCCTGATCCAAGGGTTCCGCTTAAGGAGGGTATGACGTCATGGATATGAACAACATGATAGAGCTCTGTCGTCAGTATGTCAGTGTTGCCGGTGCTGGCATCGTCGTTGGCGGTGCTTTGGGCGGCATTGTAATAATAATCGATTATGTGATCACAAGTAGTTTTTCGATGTTGAAAGGAAGGTGAGAAAAAAAAATGAGTTTACCGTTAGTAGCTTCTAAATTGGCGGCTTCCCCCGTTGCACTTTTTGCCGGTGGAGGTACTCCGACTTTTGATGTTTCCACGATTGTGAGCGGTGCCGTTGAATCGACGCAGAGTCAAGTGTTTACGGTGCTTGGAATCGTAGTTCCTGCGATCGTTACCGTTACCGCAGCGGTAGTCGGTATCAAGTTCGCTATCGGCTGGGTCCGTAAGATCAGAGGTTAGGCTGTCGTCAAAGCGGGCAGAGGTGTTTTTAAATGCCCCTGCCCCTTTTTTTGCCGTGCTGCTCTTTTTCGACTTCATTCCATGCACTCTCAATATATGGTGCTGTTTTGCTGTACTTGATGACCTCAGTCTTCCCGCGGTAAGGTATCTTGAACCTGCGCTTAACCTTCCTGAGCTGCCGCTCCCTTTTGCGCCGCTTCCTGATCTCTTTCGTGGTAGGTATTTTTTCTTCTTTAACGGCTTTGATCCTTGGTCGTCGTCCAAACTGTCTGTAGAGGAATACAACGCAGGCGATCAAAGTGATGGCTTCCAGTATATTGTATAAATCTCTCATGTGTGATACTCCTTTAGAACTATTTTATTAGTATCTGTCGATAAAGTAAAGTAGGTGTCTGTATGAAAATGACGAAAAAAATCTTTTTGAAAAAGCTGCTCATATATCTCCTGTCGGTTGTCCTCCTCTCCGTTTCTATTGGTGACATGTTCATCAGTGATGACATCGGGAGTGTACATGCTGTTGCCCCTACGGCGATCGGTCTCGATGTCATGTATGCCCTCTGCGAATATCTCGGCTATACCACACTTACTTATACCTGCGGTAAAGAGCTGCCGGAGATATCCAGTGATGATGCTGCGAAGCTGGGACATGATCTGATGGTCGCGATCTATGGGACTGATTCGATCTTTCTGCCTGACGCTCCCATCTTTCAGATCCCGCAGCCTGATGGAACGATCGTAGTTGTCACTGGTGACGGGCAGAGCTATGTCTTCGGAACAGAAGCATTGCAGGAGACCGCTGCCACTGATTTCACTGTCATCCAAGGCGGTAAAAATGACGGCGGTGATGATGATGACGACGATGACGATGATGGCAATGACAATATCATCCACTTCCCAAAACTTGCCACCGAAGCCGGAAAGAAAGCCTTTGCCTTTACCGTTGGCGGTGCGCTCATGTTTGGCGAACTGGTCTCTACTGTTTATCATGACTGGATAAACGGTGAAGAGAATAATCTTCTGGATCCTGTTTTTGAGAAATATCCGGATGTGACGGCGAGAACTATCGAAGACCAACAGTCAGGAATAACTTATTCATTAAGCGGTTTTCAAGTACATGATGGTTGGACATATTATTATGATTCATATAATGTTTTTTCGCGTCCTGTTGCTGCATCGTATTATGAACTTAATAATACGGGACAATATATGCTTTCGTACTATATAGCAGACTCTTTGGGTTCTTCTGATTTTGGACCGATTTCGAGTATTGCGGGTAGATATATTGAGGCAAATGGGTCAAGTGGTTATGTTTCTACTGTGAATTCTGTTTCAGTTTTATCATTTTCCGCTAATGTGCCGGTATTTTCATCTTATGAAGAGGTAGTTAATTATTTTGAATTTCAGACTTATGAAAATGCCATCAACTACGCCCAAGAATACCGTATCGCTGACTGGCTCGCAGATGCCGATTACTGGAAGGGCGAACTCATTGACCCTCTGACCGGACTAAACGCCCTCTCCGATTGGTACAATATTGCCCGCCATCAAGGCATAAACGCACTAGGCAATGAACCGGCTATAGACGAGATGCGTGATTACCTCCGGGATTATTTCGCTAATCTTGGCACTGATGTCTTACCGGAAGTCGATCCATCCCTTGCTCCCATCAAGTATCCTGCTACCCTTCCGGATGTTGTCATTGACCCTGCGAAGAATCCGGCAGTGTCACCGGCTGGCTTTCCCGGTATCAATCCCGGTCCCGGAACAAAACCAGATCCCGGCACTGATCCTGATCCGGGAACTGATCCTGATCCCGGTACGGAACCGGGCACCGATACAGAGATAAAAATTAATGTGTCAGATTATCAGGCGGATCTGCGCGGGCTGTTCCCGTTCTGCATCCCCTTTGACTTTATCGCACTACTCAAAGTCCTTGATGCTGACCCGGTGGCTCCCTGCTTTGATCTTCCGGTGGTCATCCCCGCGCTCAATTATCGGACGACTATCAGGCTGGATATGTCCATATTTGATGATGTTGCAAAAGTGATACGCATCTGTGAGAAAATAAGTTTCCTGATCTTTCTCATGTTTGCTACGTCCAAAGTGATAAGGTGGTGATGTTATGCTCGCTTTTATGAAAGAAATGCTTGATAAGTTTTTAGAGGTGCTGCTCTCACTGTTCCCACTCTCTCCCTTTACGTCCGTGATAGAGGAACTGTCTTCCTTCCCCTATCTCGGTTATATCAACTGGTTTGTCCCAATAGGGGATTTTGTCAAGATGGGAACGCTCTGGCTCTCGGCGATCGCTGCCTATTATGCATGGAGCGTCATCGCACGCTGGGTCAAAATATTATCGTAGAGGTGAAAAGATTGAAAATTTAAATTTTCAATCGCGAGATTTGTGTCTGTGCGTTGCCAGCCACAAACTCGTTATGCGTAAAGAGCGGCGCAGAAATGAGGAAACATATGATAGAACTGTACTCCGGCACGCCCGGAAGCGGCAAAAGCCTGCACACTGCAAAAGAAATACGGAGGCGTCTTCGAATGTTCAAGCGGGTCATCATAGGGAATTTCTATGTAAATACGAAGACCATCAAACGTTGTAAAGGCACTTATCTTTTTGTTATGAATGACCGCCTGACGCCGGAACGTCTCCTCCAGTTTTCCAGAAAGCTTTCAAAGCATCTCGGGCGCCGGTTAAAAGAAGGTGAGATCCTCTTGATCATAGATGAGGCACAGCTCCTCTTTAACAGCCGTGAATGGCAGAGCATCAGCCGGAACGGATGGCTCTCTTTTTTCTCCCAGCACCGGCACTATGGTTATGATATCATCCTTGCAGCACAGTTTGACCGTATGCTTGACCGTCAAGTCCGCTGCTTGATCGAGTATGAGGAGATCCACCGGAAAGTGAGCAGATTCGGTTATATCGGTTTCTTTGTCGGGCTGTTCACCCATGATAACCTGTATGTGGCTGTCAAACACTGGTATCCGATCAGGGAACGCATTGAGGGCAACTTCTTTTTCGGGTCAAAGAAACTGTTCGCCATCTATGACTCATACAACCATTTTGACGCACCGTCGCAAGGACCGCGCATGAGTGGGGATAAAAGGGGCCCCACGATTGCGCTGCCATTGCCCCTTCAACCGGAAAAGCAGGAAAATGAGGAAATAAGCGGTGACATAGTGTTCATCAACCTCGATGAAAGTTAAGCTGCCACTCCCTCCTTTTTCCTTGTCTGTGCTTTTAAAAAAGTAAGTGGTCATGCACATGCTCTTCGTGCATGATTGCCGAGCGACGGGTCCCATGGGGCGGTGGGTCGTCGGTAAAACGCAGGCTTAGATGACCGCCCGTCATGCCATAACGTTGATAGGAGAAGACTCATGAATATAGAAGAATGGATCGATATAGGCGTTACTAACGGTGTTGTGGATATGCCTGAGATCGAAGAAAAGACCTTTGAAGAAATCTATAAGCAATGGTTCAAAATGAAACTGAACGTGATACGCGCCCAGAGCTGCGACCGCATTGAAGTAACTTATAACCGTTATTATGCCGGAAGCCTCCTTGCCTCCTCCAATATATCCATGCTGGATGAAGCGGCGTTTGTACGCTTTCTCACCGGTATCATCATCGGATACGGCAATATCACCACCAAAGAGTTCAGCCGGATCTTCCAGATAGCAAACAATGTCGTTACCTATGCACGATATCTAAACCTTGGCGGTGCAAAGCTGCTTGACTGGGAAATGATCCGGCGGTATGTCCCCGAAGGAAAGATCGTTCCCGATTACCATCAGGATTTTGCTGTTCCAAAGCAAGACGTAGAGAAGCTGCTCCATCTGGTCATTGTCAAGAATATCTATCCCCTGAAGCGTTCCGCCTGCCTTTGTCTAGTCATGAATTTTTTTCTTGGTCTGCGTGTAGGTGAACTTGCTTCCCTCACATGGCAGGATATTGATATTGACCGCAGAGTCCTCCGCATCTATAAGACAGAGACAAAAGCCTATAACCGCGATGAAGAAGGGAACCGCTGCGGCTCTATGGTCTACTCTGTTGTGGAAGACCTGAAGACGGTCTATTCCGTCCGGGAGATCCCCCTGCTCCCGGAGACACTTTATATCCTGAAAGAGCTGCGCGCCCATCATGATAACTGTGGTTATGCCAGTCCTTATCTTGCCTATGACGGAAAAGATACGATACTTGTCCGTTCCCTTGACCGGACACTTCGGAGGCTGTGCAGCTATTGTGAGGTGAAGTATTTCAACACGCATATGATCCGCAAGACATTTGCAACGATGCTGCACGCTTCAGGGATGCCGACGCGGTACATCAGCGACCTGCTGGGTCACTCCGAGATGGTAACCACAGAACGCAACTATATCCTTACCTATAAGGATAATTATAACGCCCTGTTCGGTTACATGCATAAGGGGCTTGATTTCAAGCTGAAAGGTGGTGAATCTCAATGAATGTCCAAGAAGCTTACATTGAATATGATATGCTGAAAGGAAATATAAACAGAATGTTTGTTACCGATGACATAAAAGAATTGGCATGTATGCATGAATTTGCCAAGAAAAGACTTGAGGAACTTTATGAATATCATTATGCAAGACTTGCTGCAGTAAAATAACGACTGTAACTAATCATTTGTAACTGTAAACAAAAAATACCCAGAAAGGCTTCTGGGTATCGTTTAGACCAGAGCGCGAGACGGGACTCGAACCCGCGACCCCGACCTTGGCAAGGTCGTGCTCCACCAACTGAGCCACTCGCGCATATTACTTATCCGGCGTATCGCTCGGACAAGTAATAATATACTATATAGGCTTTGCTTTGTCAACAATAAAATTGCATTTTATTATATTCGTTAATCTTTTTAAATTTTTCTAATTATACGCACAATTCTATATTTATCAAGACAATTTAATGTTCCAGCCACCATAGCGATGCCTCCTCTTTCAGCTCGTACTATTCAGCTGTCCCGCACACTTAATCCGGTAAATCCGCTCCAAAGATTCGTTGATTCTCTCCTCGGAAATCGTTCCATCCTGCACTGCCGTCAAAAGAGCATTATACGCCGTCTCAAAGTCCTCCGGCATGAGAAGCATGTCTGCGCCAGCTTCCACTGCCATAATAACCGCTTCCTCAGACGTGTAGTACTCGGTAATTGCCCCCATATTCAGCGCATCCGTAATGATGATTCCCTGAAAACCCAATTCATTTCTAAGAATGTCCGTCATAACGGTTCTTGACATACTGGAAGGTACGGCATCTCCCTCCACCGCCGACATCGTAGCATGACTTACCATAACAAAGTCTGCTCCTGCATCTATTCCGGCTTTAAAAGGTATAAAATCTGTTGCACGCATCTCATCAAGTGTTTTTGTTATCTCTACTCTGCCGTCATGAGTATCATCTGTCGTGTCACCAAGCCCCGGGAAATGTTTCAGACATGAACTGACTCCGGTACCCTCCATACCACCAACCACATTGGCTACCATTTCTCCCACTAACTGAGCATCAGAACCGAAAGACCGGTCACCTATTGCACTGTTCTCCGAGCCTGCCACATCAGCTACCGGCGCAAAGTCCAAGTTAAATCCGAGTTCATTTAAATAAGAACCTATATTTAATCCTGCTTCATATGCCTGTGCACTATCACCGCTCGCACCGATTTGAGCCATATCACCGACTTGAATTACATCTATACCACTCTTTGCCACTCTGCTGACAGAACCACCTTCTTCATCTACCGCTAAGAAAAGAGGATATCTGCTTTTAGCTGTCGTACTGGACAGCATCTGCGTAATCTGCTCTTTATCAACGATATTGTGTTCAAAATATATCAGACCTCCCACCGCGTACTTGTTTAGCGCTTCCTGTGTTCCTTCTCCTGCCTGTGTCGCAGTCTTCACACCTGTCAACGCCTCCGGGGTCACAACGAAAAGACCTGCCACCTTATCTTCTAACGTCATATCCGAAAGAACATTTGCTACCAGTGTACCCAGATAATCCTCTTCCGGTTCTTCTTCGATAATCGGCTCCGGTGCATCTATCACCACATCATGAGCTGCTTCCGCTTCCTGTTCTTCTGCAAGCCTTGCTTGTTCTTCTGCAAGTTTTTTCTCTTTCACAATCGCTGCTATACTCCTGCCTGCCATTACTCCGCCTGCAGCAATGGCAGCTAGAATCACTGCTACAACTGAGTAGGAGATAATCTGATTACGTATTCGCCTTTTCCTACGATATAAGCGACGATCTTCTTCGTCCTCGTCTTGGTCCGAATCGTCTTCGTCATCTTCATCCGAATCGTCGTCTTCTAATTCTTCATCTTCATCTTCCGAATCGTCGTCTTCTAATTCTTCATCTTCGTCTTCCGAATCGTCGTCTTCCAATTCTTCATCTTCGTCTTCCAAATCGTCGTCTTCTAATTCTTCATCTTCAAGCATATCTTCATCTTCAAACTCTTCGTCCGAATACTTATTTTTTCCACGAAATAACTTTCCCATATCACTCCTCCTATTGTATGACCACATACAATATATAGTATCTGGCAATTATACTATAACCTATTTGGGGGAAATATGCTACATAATTTTCACTTTTTCATCCATTTCGTAACATATTTTTGAGTCATCTGCATATAGGAACTATACCATTCTATAATTCTTTTACACACAGCGAAGCGGGTACTAATTCCTTTGAGAATCAATACCCGCTTCTAAACTACACTATCCAATGGTCCATACCTCCGTTTTTCTTCTTCCGTACTCTTTCCACTCTTCTTTCGTATGCATATACTGTAACGCCTTATTCTTTTTTCTTCTGTGATTCGTTACTTTCTCTCATGTACTCGACTACGTCTTCGTTGCTTTGTCATTGGTTCCTTATTCATTTGTACTTTAAATGGTTTTAAATTATGATTTCGGTGGACCGTACCTCTCTTTCTTTTAGGATATCTATGTGAATTTGTTCTGTTTATGGTTTTATTATATCATGTGATTCTAATTTGTCAACACATTTCTTTAAAAAAGTTGAATTTTTTTCATTTTATTTTATTTTTATACAAATTATCTCATTTTTATATATTTTTTACATATTTAACAGTTAATTCTAATTTTATTTCACATTTATGCTACGAATCATCACCCCTTCTGAATCTGCCCGAAAAACTTACAGCCAATTACCACTGCTGTTTTCTTGCACTCTCTTTGTTCAAAATGATATACTGGATAAAATAATTATCGGTATCAAATCGAAACGGAGGAATATCATGTCACACAAATCAACTGCGATGGCAAAACAGGCTGAAACAATCATCAAAAATCTTGCAAAACGAAACATGGAAGGTTACTACTTTGATACGGCTGCTGAATGCACCCGTGCCATATTGAATGCGGTACCGTCCGGCTCCGTAATCAGTTGGGGCGGCAGTGAAAGCATCAAGGAATCCGGATTGATGAACGGCATACATAACGGAAATTACAAATTAATCGACCGATCCGCAGCTAAGACTCCTGAAGAATCCCGCACTCTCTACTCTCAGACTGTTCTCGCCGATTATTATCTGATGAGCAGTAATGCAATCACTTTAGACGGAGAACTGATCAATATTGATGGCAACGGAAATCGTGTTGCCTGTCTGATTCAAGGTCCAAGTCACGTCATTCTCGTAGTCGGAATGAATAAAGTTGTCACCGACATTAGAAGCGGTATCGCCAGAGTCCGCAACATGGCTTCTCCTGCCAACGCCGTAAGACTTAACAGAAATATCCCATGTGCCGCAACAGGCACATGCCATGACTGCCTTGCCCCAGAATGTTTCTGCAACCAGATTGTCGTGACAAGAAGAAGCGGTCACACAGGAAGAATCAAAGTATATCTTGTTGGAGAGCCACTCGGCTATTAGAAATGCACAGCGCCGATGATTTGCTTTGAAGCCCCGGAAGAACAAAAGAATTTCTTATACACTGACAAAAAAAGGGGGGGTACTTTTAAAGTACACCCCTTTTCTTTTGCCTATTCCACCAGTGTTCCTAATTTTTCTCTCAAATCGGCAGAAATCGAGCTGACCATATCTGCAGACGCGGCGATTTGTTCCGTTGCCGCCGCCAAGTTTGTTACGCGCACATTCACTCCGTCAATGACGCCAATCAATTTTTCTGCATCTTCAAGCAATTCTTTGATCGCTCCTTGAATCTGCTCCTTATTGGAACTGCTGTCACTTGCCGTGTCTTTAGACGAATCGGCTAATTTCTTGATATTTTCTGCAATAATTGCAAAGCCTCTTCCTGATTCACCTGCTCTGGCAGCTTCAATGCTCGCATTGAGCGCAAGAAGGTTCGTCTCTTCTGCCACACTTGTAATCTCAACATTGTTCTCTTCCAATTTCACAAGCAAAGCCTGAATCTTATCCAAAGACTCATTCAGCTCATCACAGAATGCAACAACCTCCGCCATGGCGGATGAAATTCCGGTGCTCTCCTCCGCATTACTGTTATTGCCGACAGACATCTCTCCGATAGATGTATCCAGACTCTCGAAATCGTCGTGAACCTCTTCTATCAATCGTTCTATCAACTCATTCTTTTCCTGAATCTGCGCATTCTTTTCTTCCATCTCCGCCGCCATCTGCTTGTTGGCTTCATTTTCTTTCTCTACTTTGCTTTTAACATACTGAATACAATTATCTTTACGATTGCAGTCATTGTAGATTGCTGTTGCCATTTCCTTACAAGTATTATATCCGCATGCGGAACAATCCATAGTCTTCTGCGTCTCTGTATGCTTATCCATCGTGTCAAAAATATCATTCAGCTCTGCTATATCAGGATTTCTGACAATCATTCCCTTCGATTTATCACTGTAATGCCTGATAAAATCATTGATATTCAAATCTTTAAACTGCTTATTGAATTTATCCAGTCTCTGCTTAGGTGTCAGACTCTTACTGAAAGCATGTCTTCTGTCATTCTTCTTACTTGCTGCCTTAATCTTCTGTATCTCATACAGGATATCATCCGTTTTGGTCTTGCTTTCCTCCACCCCTGTACCGTAGATACAGCCCTTTGCGCAATTTAATGCATCCACCATAAAAGGAAGTTCCTTCTTACCGAGCACTCTGGTCTTATAATCCTCCAAAAACTCGTACGCGTGTCTCTCTCCTTCAATCTGTCTGACGAATATCTCTTCACCGCAGAACCAATATACATTCTCCTTTAGTCCTCCCGGCATCGGATAAATCGATCCTAATCCGTATTCAATCTCATCTTTCACTGCCGGACCCGATATATTATGTCTTCTCACATATTCCATTAAATGGTCGAATGTCACATTATAGGACACATAACCGCCGCAATTCGGGTCGTCTATCTCATTTTTCTTGGCGATACATGGGCTGATAAACGCCAACTTATCCGGCACCCTCATATATTTCTTGACATAGATAGCTCCACACATTAACGGGGAGTGAATCGGCACCAGACTCGGAATCAGTTCCGGAATATACTTCTCGATATATCCGACGATTGCCGGACACGGCTGGGAGATACCTCCTGTAAAATGATGTTCCGTAATATATTTAATATATCCCCAAGTGGTAATGTCGGCACCGAAACTGACACTGATAATCCGGTTGACGCCAAGTTTCTTAAGTCCGCCTAACACACTGCCGTACTCTCTAGGATAATTCGCCAAGAAAGCCGGCGCCAGCAAAAGAGAAATTTTTTCCCCTCTTTTTAAGTCTTCAAAAAAACGCTCCGTATCGTCATTATAGCTTCTCGCATCATGCGCACAAGCGTCAAAGCAAGCGCCGCAGCTTACGCAGTGGTCACCGTCAACGAGGATCTTATTCTCGCCATTCTCAACCACCGCTTTATTCGCGGTAAGAACAGGACAGACCGAAATACACTTATTACATCCCACACACTTATCATTGGTATAAACTAACGCATTAAACTTCTGATTTGCCATATGTACCTCCAATAACTGATATGATATTCATTTTCCCCTGTTTACGACAAATTGTTGACAAACCGTCTTGTACATTTTACCATAAGAATTTCTGAAAATAAATACATTAATATAAAAATCAGCCAAAATATTGTTTAAAACCAGAGATAATATATGCAAATCGACGATAACAATCAAAACAGCTATCACTTATCAGCACTAAAGTATCTGTTTCCCACGCTGCACACAAAAGAAAAAGACCGATCCGTCCCGCACTAGCCGCAAGCCGCGCAGGACCTCTCCGTCTTTTCATTTTTCATATTCTGAAATTTATATTACCTAAATCTGAATCCGTACAAAAATATCGTAAATCGCCTTAATCGCCGTCTCAAAATCAGAATTTGCAACACCGATAATAATATTCAACTCACTGGAACCCTGATCGATCATCTTAACATTGACATTGGCATGAGCCAGCGCTGAGAAAATCCTGCCGGCTGTACCACGGGTGGATTTCATACCACGTCCTACCACGGCTATCAGTGCGAGATCAGCCTCAATATCAATGCGATCCGGTTCCGCCAGTCTATGAATACCGGATACGACCTGCTGCTCTTTATGCATAAATTCATCCTGATGTACAAACACCGTCATCGTATCAATGCCAGACGGTACATGTTCAAAAGAAATACCATTCTCCTCAAAAGCCTGCAGTACTTTGCGTCCGAATCCAATCTCGGAGTTCATCATATCCTTATCGATGTTCACGGCGCAGAAGCCCTTCTTACCGGCAACTCCTGTGATAACATACTTCGATTTCTGACAGGTACTCTCCACAATCCAAGTGCCGTTGTCCTCCGGTGCATTGGTATTGCGGATATTGATGGGAATCCCTTCTCTTCTGACCGGGAAAATCGCGTCCTCATGCAGCACGTTAAAGCCCATATAAGATAACTCGCGAAGCTCTTTGTAAGTGATTGTCTCTATCCCTTCCGGTTTATAGATAATCCGGGGATCTGCAATCAGAATACCGGACACATCCGTCCAGTTCTCATACACATTTGCTTTGACCGCTCTCGCCACGATAGAACCTGTGATATCGGAACCACCTCTGGAAAATGTCTTAACACGTCCGTCGGCATATGCACCGTAAAATCCCGGAATAACCGCAGCCTCCACTCCTTCCAGCCTTGCTTTCAGCTTTACATTCGTCTCTTCCGCATCATATTCGCCATTATCGCCAAAAAGAATGACTTCCGCGGCATCCACAAACTCATATCCGAGAAAATTCGCCATGATGATACCGTTTAGAAATTCTCCGCGCGATGCTGCATAGTCGGCTCCTGCTTTGTCTTTAAAATTCTTCTCAATAACTTTAAATTCATCCTCTAGGGAAAGTTTCAGTTCAAGCCCGTCGATAATTTCCTGATATCTGTCTTTGATTGCCTGAAGATTCTCTTTAAAATCTTTGCCCTGTTCAGCCAGCTCATAACAGGCGTACAACATATCCGTCACTTTCGTATCGTCGGCATTTCTCTTGCCCGGTGCGGAAGGAACAACAAATGTGCGCTCCTTGTCAGCATGAATAATATCTCCTACTTTTCTAAACTGCTCCGCACTCGCCAAAGAACTTCCGCCGAATTTCACTACTTTTCTCATAATAATATCCTCATAATCCCGTTTTCCTAATTTATTATATTCTCAATTTCCGCCTGTTTCTTACGCGCTTAAAATTCTGATTCGATTGATGCATCCGCCGATTTTCTCAATCTTATCATTGAACTCCTTCTCGGTCATAACCTGCGTCATAAACGCAAATTCTTTCTCAATGCCTACATTAATCTCAGCCAGCGCTCCAAACGCTTCTATTGCCGCATCCTTCTTATCGCTGTCGACTCTGACGAAGAATTTTCCTTTGTCGTTCTCAATATTGACCACCTTCACGTCCTCATTTTCCCAGAAGCACATGACAGTCTTTCCCTGATGTCTCGCGCAGTCTACCACGTCAGACACTACTGCACTGGCTGTGGGCAGTTTCCCCGCGCCACGTCCGTAATACATAGAATCTCCAAGCATATTCCCGTGCACATAGATAGCGTTAAACACATCATTCACGCAATAGAGAGGATGCTCTTTGGAAATCATAAACGGCGCAACCATCGCAAAGAATCCGTTCTCGGTATCTCTGCTCATGGCAAGCAGTTTCACAGATTTGTTCATCTGTTTTGCATATAAAAAGTCTGCTGACGATATCTTGGTAATACCTTCCGTATAAATTTCCTCATACTTCACATTCTTACCACACATCAAAGAGGAAAGAATGGCAATCTTGCGGCAAGCGTCATACCCTTCTACATCCGCCTCAGGATTTCTCTCCGCATAGCCCTTATCCTGTGCTTCTTTCAAGACTTCCTCGAAATCCGCGCCTTCTTTATCCATCTTCGTCAAAATATAGTTAGTTGTTCCGTTCAGAATACCTGTAATGGAATCAATCTTCTCTGCTGTCAAGGAATAATTGAGCGGACGGATAATCGGAATACCACCGCCCACACTTGCTTCAAACAGATAGTTACAATGATGCTCTCTCGCAATGCTGATTAACTCCGGTCCGTGATTTGCCACCAATTCTTTATTGGAAGTACACACGCTCTTGCCGGCAAGCAGCGCCCTCTTAGAGAAGTCGTAAGCCGGATTGATGCCGCCCATCGTCTCACAGATGACCGTAACCTCCGGATCATTCAGAATGACCTCGTAATCATGGACTACTTTGCTCTCATAAGGATCGCCCGGAAAATCTCTCAAATCCAAAATATATTTGATATTCAGCTCGGTAGCCGCCCTCTTGTTGATATCCTTCTTGTTCGTCTCGATTACTTCTACGACACCGCTTCCCACCGTGCCGTACCCTAATACCGCTACATGAATCATAATGCTGTCCTCTCTTTATCCCTTTAATCCTTTGCCAAAATCTTCACATGACGGACCCCCGGCTTTGCCTCCATCGCTTCAATCATCCTGGACATGTCGCCTGTCGTCGGAAGCACCTGTACGCTAAGGCTTAAAGATGCCACCCCACTGATTGGAATACTCTGGTGAATCGTCAGTATATTGGCTCCGCAGTCCGCCACGATCTTGAGTACATCGGACAAAAGTCCCGTCTCATCGTCCATCTGAAAAGTGAGCGTGATTGTCGTTCCCTGTGCCTTGTCGTGGAAGGGAAAAATATCATCCTTATATTTATAGAAAGAACTCCGGCTGATTCCCACCTCGTCCACCGCTTCCTGCACGGACAACGCTTTACCGGATTCTACCAATCTCTTAGCTTCCACAACCTTTAATAAAACTTCCGGAATAGCTTTCTGTTTTACTACATAATATCCGGTCGTCTCCTTCATACTGCACTCACGCCTCTCTGTCTTTGTAGCAAAGACACATGTTTGTCACTGAGGGATATTCTAGCACAACTATACAATTATAGCAAGCCGAAATTGTGAAATATTTTCCCATCAATTATTTTCCAACAGACAAGAATTGTCTTTGTACTATAATCTGCAACATTCGTTTGCGTACATCAGCATTTATGACCTCATTCACACCCTCCTCCAACGGCATCTGTACGCAAAACGCACTCCCGATTCCCGTGTCATGCACCGACAGATTCAGGATTCTGCATTCCGTCTGTCAAAATCTTCATGGAAAAGTAAAAAAGAGTATGGTACTGCGCCGTAACCATACCGACCAGTACCATACTCTCAACCGCAGCCTGAATCGCATAAACCCAGACCAAAAAGTACCTCTCTAACTGCCAAGCACACTGCCCAGAGTCGCAAACATGCTGTCAATATCTATGGGCTTCGCAATATGTCCGTTCATACCGCATTTTAATGCTTCCTGCTTATCTTCTTCAAAGGCATTGGCTGACATTGCCAGAATCGGTATCGATGCCAGCTCTTTATTCTTAAGCCCACGTATTGCTTTCGTCGCCTCATATCCATTCATGACCGGCATCTGGATATCCATCAAAATCAACTGATAATATCCCGGTTCGGATTTCTCCAACATCTCCAACGCAGCCTGCCCGTTATCTGCAACTTCCGTAATAAATCCGGCATCTCCCAGAATTTCCACTGCAATTTCCTGATTCAGCTCCACGTCCTCTGCTAATAAAATGCGTCCGCCTCTCAGTTTACCAAGCTTTTCCCCTCTGTTCTCTGTTTCCGACACATTCCCGTGCAGGGCATGATACAGACATTTCTTCAACTCTGACATAAACAGCGGTTTACTACAAAATTCGTCAACCCCTGCTGCTCTCGCCTCATCTTCAACATCTACCCAGTCATACGCTGTCAAAATGAGAATAAGCGCATCTTCATCCGCTTCCTGACGTATCCTTCGCGCAATCTCTATCCCATTGATTTCCGGCATCATCCAGTCTATCACATAAAGCCGGTAACCGTTTTTGTCTGCTGCGTCCTGCACGCGGCTTACCGCTTCATCTTCCGACACCACCCACTCGGCGCACATGCCAATCTGCTCAAGCATATGAGCAACACTTTCGCAGCTGCTTGTGTCTTTGCCAACTACCAGTGCCGTACAATCTATTAATTCAGACATATCAAAGATGTCTTCTTCTCCGAAATGCAGCCGGAATACAAAGGAGACAATAAATTCCGTACCTTCTCCCTGCTTACTGTATACTTCAATGTCTCCGCCCATCAATTCAACAATATTCTTTGTAATCGCCATACCGAGTCCTGTTCCCTGTATCCCGCTGATGGTAGAATTTTCTTCTCTCTCAAAAGGCTCAAAAATATGCTCTACAAACTCTCTGCTCATACCGATACCGGTATCCTTGACACTGAATACATATTTCGCAAACCCGTCTGCACTGTCTTCCTCTGTAATGCGTATATTAATACTGCCACCCTGCTCCGTATATTTTACGGAATTGCTGAGCAGATTCAAAAGAACCTGATTCAGTCTCAGCTTATCGCAATATATTTCTTCATCTCTAATATCAACCGTATCAACATAGAGTTCAAGCTGCTTCGCACGGACATCAGCCTGCAAAATATTGCACAGACCATGTACGATATCAGGCAGACTGCACGGTTTTTCTTCCAAACGTATTTTACCACTCTCAATACGGCTCATATCCAGAACATCATTGATCAGACTAAGCAAGTGATTACCCGAAGTCATAATCTTCTCCAAATACTCTTTGACCTGTTCCTGACGGTCAATGTGCGTAATTGCAAGAGTTGTAAAGCCGACGATCGCATTCATCGGCGTGCGGATATCATGAGACATGTTGGAAAGGAATACGCTTTTGGCCTGATTCGCCTTATTTGCCTGCGAAAGTGCATCCTTGAGTATTGCCTTCTGCTCCATCTCTCTGCGCGTCTCCTCATCCACACTGTGGAATCCGATAACTACTCCGTAATGACCTTCCCATATGCCGACGCGTACTATTTTCACTTCAAAATACTCTATGGCTTCTTCCCGCACAATACGATATTTGACACAATAGGATTTCTTGTCCTTCAATTCCGCCCTGATTTTCTCCTGCGCACATCCCTGAAGGAACATATCCCGATCCTCTTCACAGACAAAATCACGTGCATACCGCTCTATACTTTCCTTAAATACAATATCTCCGCTGAATATGACTCCGAACAGACTTCCGTCATAGTCATCATTCCTAAGAGCGTTTCCCATACCTGCATCAAGGTCGAAAAAGCATACGAGACGGTAGTCTATTGTCAACGCCTGAACCAGTTCCATCTGATGCCTTGCATTATTTCTCTCACGTATCTTCTGTTCGGTACAGTCTAACAGGAAACGTTGATAGAACAACTCCCCATTCTCCTGCAACAGCTTTACATTGCCTGTAATATGCAGCACTTTGCCGTCTTTATGCTGTATGCGGTATTCGACGCTTGTACTGTCCCCTACATTCTTAAGTTCTTTAATTTTATTTTGAAGTATCTCTTTATCTTCTTCCACAACAGAAGACGCAACGATGTCAAATCCTTTTTCCATCAGCTCTTCTTTGGATTCGCATTCCAAAATCTTGAGCGCTGCCTTGTTAATGCTCAAAATACGCGTTCCGTCCAGTGAATGACAGAGAATTCCACAGTCTATGCTCGTAAAAACCGTCTCCAAGATACGAGTTTTCCTCACTACTTCCTTCTCGTACTCACGTTCTCTTGTCACATCGATCCCTATACCTACCGTCCCCATTACACTGCCGTCAGTGTTATACAGAGGCGATTTATATGTAATCAGTATTCGCTGTTCACTGCCCACTTGTATAGTTTCTTCCGCTATGCAGGTTTTCCGGGTCTTCATAACCTTCTCTTCCGATTCTATACATGCAGGATCATCCTCCTCCACATCCCATATATATGCATGCCGCTGCCCTTGCACCTGCTCTTTGGTCTTATTGACCGCCTCGCAGAAGCTGTTATTCACTTTCATATGTACGCCGTTCATATCTTTAAACCAGATCAGATTCGGACTATTATCAATCGCCGCTTCAAGATAATGGCTTGTCTGCCAATAATCTTTACTCAGCTTACAAGTTTGCTGCCATCTCAAAAAACGGAATCGGAGCTCCTCCTCCTCCATAGGCAATGTCCATATATCCTTAATTTCCTGCAGTTCATCTGTAAGAAGCAGAATCTGCTCCCTGTCTGCCAGCACAATCAGTTCTGTTTCGTCACGCTTAGCGCGTATCATTGTCTGCACGGCTTCTTTCACATCCAAGCCTTGTAAATCAAGCCAAATTACATCTGCTTCTGCCGCCAATGCTTCATCTAAGCCGTCACTTTCCGTAAATATATACGTGAATCTCTCAAACGGTTTCATCGCTTTAAATGTCTCAATTGTTTTCTTCTGACATCCTGCTAAATATAAATGCATCTGGCAATGATACATAACCATTTCCCCCTGTGTACAGTGAATTAGTCTACCCATTGCTACTATTTTAACAAAGACAGCGAATATATGTCAATATAATGGAGATTTATGCAGAATTAAAAGAACTAAAAGAGCTGAACGATTTTGCAACAATACCGGCTGGCGACTCCACTCTAAACAGCGCCGACCAGCCGGTATTCATAAACACTCTAAATTTTGCATTAGATAAGCGGATATTTATCCGTCAAAGTCTTAACAATTGCACGTGCTTTCTCAATTCCGTTCTCACCTTCTTTAATCACAATGGAAATGGCTTCCGCTACCTGATCCATGTCCGCTGTATTTAATCCGCGGGATGTAGCCGCCGGAGTTCCAAGACGGATACCGCTCGTTACAAACGGAGATTTAGGATCGTTCGGAATCGTATTCTTATTGGCAGTGATATGCGCCTCATCCAAAAGCTTCTCCACTGCTTTGCCTGTAAGGTCATAGGTAGTCAGGTCAACAAGCATCAAATGGTTATCAGTACCTCCCGATACAATTTTGACATCCCTATTCTGTAATCCTTTGCAGAGCGCCTGCGCATTGTCCACAACATCCTGCTGATATTTCTTAAATGCAGGGTCTAACGCCTCTTTAAAGCAAACAGCTTTCGCCGCGATCACGTGCATCAAAGGACCTCCCTGAATACCCGGGAAAATAGCCTTATTAAAGTTATATTTGTCCGCCACTTCCTGACTGGACATAATCATGCCGCCACGGGGTCCGCGAAGCGTCTTATGCGTTGTTGTCGTCGTTACATGCGCATACGGAATCGGACTCGGATGTAATCCTGCCGCAACAAGTCCGGCGATATGTGCGATATCCACCATCAGTACAGCGCCCACTTCGTCCGCAATCTCTCTGAATTTCTTAAAATCAATCGTTCTGGCATATGCGGAAGCGCCTGCCACAATCATCTTCGGTTTACATTCCAACGCAATCTTACGAACGTTATCATAATCAAGGAAGCCTTCATCATTCACGCCATAGGGCACACAGTTAAAATATTTGCCGGACATATTGACTGGTGAGCCGTGGGACAAATGTCCGCCGTGGTCCAAGTTCATACCCATAAAGGTGTCACCCGGCTCCATCACTGCAAAAAAAACTGCCATATTCGCCTGCGCGCCGGAATGAGGCTGTACATTGACATACTCACAACCGAAAAGTTCTTTGGCTCTGTCCCTCGCCAAATCTTCCACTACATCCACACACTCGCAGCCGCCGTAATATCTCTTTCCCGGATAGCCTTCCGCGTACTTGTTTGTCAGCGGACTGCCCATTGCAGCCATGACCGCCTTACTCACCCAGTTCTCGGATGCAATCAGTTCAATATGAGAGTTCTGTCTCTGCTGTTCATCCTCGATAGCCTGCGCAATTTCCGGGTCTACCATCTTTACTCCATCCAATGAATACATTCCTTGTTCCTGCCTTTCTTAAATTCACCTTATATTTGATTCATCATGTCTCGGATTCATCCTATCCTTGATTTATCATCTTGTGGATTCCTCCCGTTCTTGATTCATCTTGCATAAAATTGGTATAAGTATACCACAAGGAATATTCAAGGCGCAACCAAGAGTTCACGACCGTTTGCATCAAGCGTATATTCATCCATTGCATATTCAAGATGCATCAATATGCCTGCACCAGTCCTCCTAGAATAATGTTCGGAAAATAACATCTGAAAATAATGTCTGTTTGCCAGAAATGCCTGCCGCATGCTATACTAGACGCAAGCCAAGCAGTTATGGCATCTACCATACAATTATGCCTGTCTCTGGAAGGAGAAACCATATGTACCATATTATTATCAATCCGACATCTAAATCCGGTAAAGGACTGTCTATCTGGAAAAACATAGAAAAACTTCTGCTTGAACGAAAAGTGCCTTACAAAACATATCTCTCTACATATATCGGGCATGTAACGGAACTAACCGAAAAAATCACTGCAGAAGCTATCGCGGACAAAACCCCCGTCAACTTGATTCTGCTCGGCGGAGACGGCACTGTCAATGAAGCGCTGCAGGGTATTTCTGATTTCAATATGGTAAATATAGGCTATATTCCCACCGGCTCAAGCAATGATCTTGCAAGAGCGCTGAAATTGAGTCGTAATCCTGTTGAACTTATGACGCAGATTCTTGACGAAACGCATTCCCGTATGATTGACTTGGGCATCCTGACTTACGAGAGCGATACGCAGATTATGTCCAGACTGAATAAATGCCCTGAACAAAAGAGCAGATATTTTATTGTCAGCAGTGGAATCGGCTTTGATGCGGCTGTCTGTGAAGAAGCGCTCTCTTCTTCTATTAAAAACACATTAAATAATCTCAAACTTGGAAAGTTAACTTATCTTGGCATCGCGCTGAAACAATTGATTACTGCCAAAGCCGTGTCTTGTGAAATATATCTGGACGGGAAAAATGTTATCCGTATTCCCAAGTTCCTATTCAGTGCATTTATGGTGCATCCATACGAAGGCGGCGGTTTCTGTTTCTGTCCTCAAGCCGATGACAGCGACGGACTGTTAGACCTTTGCGTGGTGGGCAATCTGCCCAAGCTTCTGATTCTCATCGCCCTCCCGACGGCTTTTTTCGGGAAACACTACATATTCCCTCAAATCAACCATTACACAGCTTCTTCTGTCCGCATCAAAACATCTCTCCCACTGTGGGTACATACGGACGGTGAAGTGTATTGGAAATCCAATCAAGTCAGTATTTCCTGCCTCAAACAAAGACTCCGTTTCTTAATGTAATGCCTGCCGGGATGTCTGTTCCCTTTTTCTTGAACATAATGGACACTTTTTCATGAAATATTAAGAAATATTTATGGAAATCTTATTTTGACTTTTCCATGCAATCTGCTATGATAACATCTATGAATTGAATATTTGTGACAAGCACAGCATATATCAAATATATCTGTTTATATCATTTCAGTAAAAGCGACGTAGTTTCAGTAAAATGGGGAAGTAACATTATGAAAAGTTTTCTTGCGAAATACAGACATGCAATTCCATTGATTATCTACGGCATCATATATATGGCATGGTTCGGTCATTTGGAAAAGACCGTCACTAGTCATTACAGGGTGATTCACGTAGCGCTCGATGACCACATCCCGTTCTGCGAAGTATTTGTTATCCCGTATCTGTTATGGTTTGCCTATGTAGCGGTCGTTATTATGTACTTTTTCTTCCGCGACAAAGACGACTATTTTAGGACATGCACTTTCCTGTTCACCGGTATGACCGTATTTCTTCTTGTATCCACGTTATGGCCAAACGGACATCACTTAAGACCATATGTCATGCCGCGGGACAATGTATTCACACATTTGGTATCTGCTCTCTACAAAGCAGACACACCGACGAATCTATGGCCGAGCATCCATGTATATAATTCACTCGGATGCCATATTGCCGTTATGAAGAGCAGACATTTAGAGAAACATAAAGGTATACGCATCGGATCCTTTATTCTATGCGTTTCGATTATTATGTCAACCATGTTTATCAAGCAGCATTCCGCGTTCGATGTGCTTACCGCCTTCATCATGGCAGCAATCATGTACGGTATCGTGTATCAGTCCGACATACTGATTCACTTCTATCACGGTTTACACAAACGCCACAAGAGAAAGCCTGAAATCAGCTAGATGCATTAGCCGCAGAATCTGCGGCTAATTAAATTTATAGAATCTCCGGCAGATTTTATACCCTTCCACGGATATCTTCCTGCCACCCTTGCCCGGAAGATTCATGGAGTTGCCCAACACTCCGTAGCGCAGGCGCATATACAGTCTCATATCCTTCTTCTTGATATATGCCCATAATTCCTGCTTCTTCTCCAGATTCTCTTCCGTTCCGGAGCGTATCAGAAGAATAGAGGAAATCACTGTGATAATCTCCAAGTAATTAATCATATAATTTTTCAGTTTACGTCTCGTATATACTTTGTCCATATTCTCGGACAAATAATCTACCATAATCTTATTGACCTTAATCTGCTGGTCCACTCTGGATATCATAACATCCTCATTGACAGACTGTCCTTCCCGACCGATATAATACCGGTAGAAATTCACATCCAGATAATACATATTCCTCACGAACGGCAGCGGCTCGAACACAAAAATATTGTCTACATAGAAGGTGTTGTCCGGCAGTCTCAATCCACATTCCCTCAGAAGTCTCGTCCTGAAGATAACGGAGTGCATCAGAATGTATTGTCCTTTATGAAAATGTTTTACGTCACTCCATGTAAAAATCCTATCCTGTGGAAGCGCATGGCGGTATTTCATGACTTTATGCTTCGTCTCGCCTTCTTTCTCATAGACAAAATTGCTAATCAGCATATCAAGGGTAGAATCCCCTGTCGTAATGTCACGCAGGACATCCAATATCTTGAAGTAAGCGCTCTCTTTTACCCAGTCATCGCTATCCACCACTTTAAAGTACAATCCCGTGGCATGCTCTAAACCTGCGTTGACCGCCGAGCCGTGTCCGCCGTTCTCCTTGTGGATTGCCTTTATAATAGAAGGATATCTTCTCTCATATTCATCCGCTATAGCTCCCGTCCGGTCAGTAGAGCCGTCGTCTACAATCAGAATCTCCACATCCTCTCCGCCCACCAGCAAAGAGTCAATGCATTTACTCATATAGGCTTCCGAATTATAGCTTGGTATTGCCACCGATAATAATTTCATAATGCCCTCCTCGTAAGTTACAACTATCTTCATACTTAAATATTTAAATAAACTTCATATATGCGGCATAAGCGGACGGCACAGGATATTTATCCTTAATTTCCGTCGGATCGACAAACACATATTCACCCATCCCCGTTAACTCGTCCACTCGCACATAATAGGCTGTCATATGCCATTCTTTATGGGTAAAGATATGCTTTGCAGGCTCCAGCTTCCGGATTCTTAAAGGCATCACACCCAATCGCTTCAAATATTCGATCACCTGCTTTTCCCCTTGATGCCCCTCCATTGACGGAAATTCGTACATACCTGCCAGCAGCCCCTTCGATGGTCTTCTGCTAAGGGCTATGCGGTGCTCATACTGTATCAGCAAAACTGTCTTCTTCTCAATGCTCCGCGGTTTCTTCGCTTTTTTCTTGGGATACTCCGACATTGTTTCCTGCCGCTTTGCCTGACATATTTCTTCCCACGGACACTGCCCGCACTTCGGACTGCCATTAGGGATGCAGATCATGGCACCCAATTCCATCAGAGCCTGATTAAAATCTCCCGGACGTTCCTTAGGTATAATGGCTCGCAGCTCCTCTTCTATGGATTTTCTGACCTTGCTATCCATAATGTCCCTATCGTCCGTCCGCAGCCTCGACAATATCCGCAAAACATTCCCGTCAACTGCCGGAATCGGCTTTCCGAAAGCTATAGATGCAATGGCCCCTGCCGTATAACTTCCTATGCCCGCCAGCTCCATAAGCTGTTCATAGTCTTCCGGCATGTTACCGCCATGCTTCGAAACAATCTGCATGGCAGACTTCTTTAAATTCCTTGCCCTGTTATAATATCCCAGCCCTTCCCACAATTTCAAAAGCTCCTCTTCCTCCACTGCGGCAAGGCTTTCTATATCCGGCAGTCTGCACAGAAACCGATCATAATACGGCTTCACGGCTTCCACTCTCGTCTGTTGTAACATGATTTCCGACAGCCACACATGATAGGGCGTAGGGTCCTCTCTCCACGGCAGGATTCTTCTGCCGGAATCATACCATGCAAGGAGAGGTTCCGCAATCAAATCGAGACTGTCTACCACTACCGGAAGCTCCTTATCCAGAATAAGGCTGTCCTCACCTACGATACAATCATAGGCGAGTAAACACACTCCTGCGTTCCTCGCCTTCTGTAACGCTTCCCCAAAAGCCGGCTGCGTTCTTCGATTCGGTTCCACCCGCTTGACATCTTTCATCTGTATGACAAAAATAAGATATGCATCATATCCCTGCTTGCGCGCCTCAATCAGTTCTTCCACATGTTTTACGGCACGCTCAGAGGGGGCATCAGGAAATGCTGCTATATGGTCGTTCTCAAGCGTCACTCCCTTGACTTCGATATATGCTTTGGCTCCGGATATACTTTCGATATAGAAATCAAATCTGGAATTGCCAAACACAGTCTCAGGACGCACCAGACTGATATCCTGATATAATCCGCCTCTTTTGAGCCATTCTCCTACAACCTTATTGGGTGCGTTAGAGTCCATATTGACCAGTCTTCCATCCTTTTCCACTGCCACAAGATCGTAAGCCGTAGACCGTTTCGGATTACCGCTCCTCTCCAAGTATACCCGCACGTCTTCCCTCAGAAGCTCTGCACATCTTCCGGTATTCTTCACATGTACCTTAGTTCGTTTTCCCGCTATATCTACATACGCTATAAAACGGTTGGGTCTTTCTATAAATTTCGCTGGAATTATCTCATTATATTTCATATTATGTAAACCACATTAACTACTGTCCAATTCTTCTTCCGTTTCGTCACAAGGTATTTTCTTCTTATATGGCACCCTTGCCGCCGGTACTACTTCCGATGCAGGTTCTGTATGCACTGACTGGTCGTCAAAGAAAATATGTGCGCCAAATGCCTGCAGTACATCTTTCTTTCGGACACCCCCTAAGAAAAATACTTCATCTATACGTACGTTCCATGCACGCAGAGTACGGATGACTCTCTCATGCGCAGGCGCGCATCTGGTTGTCACCAGCGCCGTCCTGATAGGCGCTTCTTTTGGCGCAAAGTCTTTCTGCAATTCCGACAACGTCTTAAGGAACTTCGCAAACGGTCCCGCTTTCAGCGGATTATTTGCATTGCGTCTCTCATTCTCCTCAAAAGCTTCCAACCCATGCTCTTGATAAATCTTCTCCGATTCGTCGGAAAAGAGCACCGCATCGCCGTCAAACGCAATCCGTATCTGCTTAATCTGATGATCACAATCATAGGTGCGCAGTCCGTCCGTGCATATAATGCCCGCAGCGATATTAGAGTCTATAGCGCTTTGCACATCATCCTCATATGCCGACAGGAACAAGTCTGTCTTAAATGCCGATAAATAGGGAGCCAGTGACGCACCGCTTGCCAATACGGCTCTGGTAATGTTCAAGCCATAATGTTCAATCGCCTTAAATACTCTAAGCGAAGAATCCGGACTGTTCCTTGACATGATTATAACCTCTACACTTCCCTCTTTATCAGGTAAATTATTCAAATTAAGCAGTGCCTTAATGAGTGGAAATCCCGGTCCCGGACGCAATATGTCATTCTCATGTTCAATCTGGTATCTGCAATATGCTTCCACCCCGTCCGATTCGTATATCGTATTCTCATATGTCAAATCAAACAGTGCTCTGGACGATACTCCTACTACCAGCCTATTCTCCAAATCGTAAGCCATAAGCCACCTCCTGCTATAAATATAACTACTCTCCGGAGATGGCCGTATACCTTCCTATCGGCAGCCGATTATATCAGCGTAATCTGTTGCATTCATACTTCTCAAGAGTGAGCAGACAGTTCTTAAATTCATCGTATCGCGCTTCTATACTGCCGTCCTTAATCTCAAGATCAACAGCGACCGCCATCGTGTTAATCATCTCGTCGGTAATCCTATGTCTAAGCGCCGCCAAAATATTCAATCGCTGCTCATAAGTATCTGCATCCAAAAAATCCATCACCAGAGGATCAATATGCACCTCTTCATCTGATTCTGCTGTCTGTACATGAGATAAACCCTGTGAAGGCTCATTCTCAGAACTATATGGCTGCGGCTCTGCGACGGATTCCTCTGCATGGACAAACTCGGATTCTGTTATCGTCTCTTCCGTATGAACGAGTTCGGATTCCGTTACCGTCTCTTCCGGATTACGGTTCTGCGCCTGCGCTGATGCTTCCATCTCCATGTCCTGAATATCCTGTAATAACTCAAACCGGTATTTCTGTTTAACATCCGGATATTTGACATGATCGACCTCTTCCATAAACATAGTAAGCGGACGCACATATATCTGGAATGTGTCATACATTGCCTGATAGACTACCATTAGTTCTCTCGTCTCACTGTGTCTTGCAAGACAGCGTATCTGATAAATATTTCCTTTAAAATGTCTGTACATTTCCTGTGGTTTGGGATTTGCTCTCATTCTATATACTCCAATCTGGTTCCAAACGGTCTGTTCTTATACTTAATGCTTCGCACCGCCCTGCTACCTCTAATAGTATAATCCCAAATCAGCAAAATGTCATTCCTTTCTCATCATGAAAAAATCAAATTTCCATCATTTAAGAACGTACGTTCTGTATGTGTACTATAAAACATATGTTCTATTTTGTCAAGAGTCTACAAGTCATATCGAAAGCTGCATCCCTCATCCTGAAACTCTTCTCTCGACAATAGACTTCTCAGTTCACCTTTCTCCTCCTCCGACAACCGTTCAAGCCTTCTGTGATGAATCAGTACCGTATACTCTCTGCTTCCGTCTTCGTATGTCACCCTCATCAAATTAATCCCGCAGTCTGTATATCCCTCTCCGTTCAACAAATCTCTTGCACTCTCCAGATAATCCTCTTCCAATGCTGCGTAGTAATGGTTTTGCTTTGCACGTTCGTGATTCTCCATACTCATTACAGTTCCCTTAACACAAAAAATAATAATGAGTACAAGCAAAACTGTAAGAATACCAAACCCTTTCTTCATCATAAGCACCTCTCCTTCTCTGTTTCTGCACCGTTTCATTCCTCAATCTAGGTTCAATCAAATTTCAATGTGACATAAGCATAGCAAAATATATGTCCTATAAAACGGACTTAGCAACAAAAAAAGACGGAGAACAAATCCGCCTAAACGCTTTGATTCTCCGCCCGTCTTTTATTCATGTTTCTATATATACAGTTATTTCTGTCATGCTGATCCATATCTTTGCCATACGTTTAATCCGTCAGCGTCACCTCGTGAGTGACCAGATATATATCATCCTGCAGCTCTTCCACTCCAAGCGCCATCGTACAATGATACGCCCCTAATGCTGCCATGGCATTCTCCATGTATGCCGTCCGATAGTCTTCCGAATCATAGTTTCTCTTCCATTCCTCGAATAACTGCTCTCCTATGATTGCATTGGTAAAAGTATAATGCCCTTTACCGTTTGACGTAATCTGCTGATAGCAGTCCGCATAGTATCCGCTCATATCCGCAAACACCTGATTCTCTAAAAGTCCTGTGTCCGCAAGGGTTCTCAGTTCACCATACGCCGCCTCATGCTCCTGTTCCGGAGTACGGTACGTCTGCCCGTTGCACGGCGGCAAATATACCGACAGTTCTTGTCTGATATGGCTTCGCGCATAATCTTCATCGGACTTATTGAAATAATCATAATTCCCGCCATCCGTATCATCCCACGTAGTATCTACATTATAATAACCGTCCTCCAGTGCAACAATATTCCATGCATGACTCTCGCCTGCATATCCGGTACAATAGTAACAGGGAATACCCAGCTTTTGCAAAATATATTGAAATGCCCGCGAGTAGCCTGCGCAGACCGTCTCCCCATTCACCAAGGCACTGTAGGCACTCTGGTTCATCTCGGCATTCGCATTGTAGGAAATCCTGTCAAGCAGCGTATCATGAACAGCTTTCTCCTTCGTGTACTGATCCGGAAGATTCTGCACCTGCGACACGACATCATTCACCTGCGCGTCAAATTCAGCTTTCGCGCTTTCCAACTCACCCGCAGTGCGGTTAAACTCCAAATCAATCTCCACGCACTGCCCCGATCTTTTATATTTGCACGCATATGCCGTCTCCAGCCAGAACAGCTCCGGATGATCATTGTATACGGCGGCAAAAATATCTCTAAGACCGGACGAAGTAATCTCCTCCACGGGCATAAAAGTCCCGTTCAATTCATTGGCATTGGCATAAATCTGGCGATAAATATGCTTCTCCGTATCGTTCAGCATAGCATAATAAGGATAATAAACTGCATCGAAATCCAATCCGTCACCCGTATAACCCACGTCAAGACGACTCTCGATGTCCCCCGCTGCCGCATCGTCAATCTGTTGTGCCTCATCCTGTATCTGCTTGTATCCGCTTTTGCCCGATACACTGTCAGGTATCACAATTGCAGATTCGTCAGGCGCAATATACTCCGATACGCCGCTTACATCCATGCCCTCCGTTATGCCCTGAATGTCCGAAGCACTCTCCGCACTTCCTCCGTTTCTTTCCGCCGCTGGACCGGGATTTGTGTCTTTATCCTCCGGAAGATAGACGATACTCTCTGTTGCATAATCTCCGGTCAAATCCGTTTCAGGCTGTGCGGATATCTCTAACGAAACAGGCTGATTATTCCCTCGGTATAAAATCTCTTTGATTTTGTCCGTGACATCCGGTCTGACAGCGCACACGATAATCAAAATACAGAGAAGCGCCAGCAAAATCGCCAGCACATAAAGGATTTTCTTGAACACTTTCACCATCTTATATTATTGCCTCTCACTCTGCGAGCGCATCCTTGATTGCCGCCATCAATTCATCATAAGTCTCGTATGCCGGAATCTGCGGGTTATCCTTCTTGATCTGTTCCGTACTCTTGAATAAGAAACCTGCCTTGCTCGCCTTGATCATGCCCATATCATTGTGGCTGTCCCCACTGGCAATCGTGTCGTAACCGATCGACTGCAATGCCTTGACTGTCGTCAGTTTGGAGTCTTCGATACGCATCTTAAAACCCGTAATCTCACCGTCAGATGCCACTTCCAAAGAATTACAGAAGATTGTCGGATATCCCAGTTTCTTCATCAAAGGTCCTGCAAACTGCGTAAAGGTATCACTGATAATGATAACCTGTGTTATACTGCGGAGTTCATCCAGAAACTCCTTTGCCCCGGGAATCGGATCGATTGTTGCAATCGTCTCCTGTATCTGTTTTAATCCGAGACCATGTTCTTTCAAAATACCGATTCTCCACTTCATCAGCTTATCATAATCCGGCTCATCTCTCGTCGTCCTCTTAAGCTCCGGAATGCCGCTCGCCTGCGCAAACGCAATCCATATTTCGGGCACCAGAACACCCTCCAAGTCCAAACATACAATATTCATGCTCATATTCTTCTCCTCATTTCCTCGTTTTTACACTGATTTGCTCATTCAGTAATTGATTGAACCGCACCGGGCGGCAAAATTATCGTTCTGTTGTCAATGCGCAGATATAATGTAACTGCCGTAGGATTATAAATAAGATCCTCGTCCGCAGATACCACTATCGAACGCATAGCCGTCACATACTCATAAATCTCTATATTGGTCGCATACCATACATCCTCTTTACCCTGAAGTCTCTCACAAATACCGCTTATTTGCTCCCAATTGTGATTTTCCTCAAACTCATAGCTGTGTCCCCATATGTAAAACAATGACAAATTGCGATAATTGGGAGCATTTAGGAAATCCTCTATCATAGTGTCCGTCACCCCGCTGTGATGACATGTGGGATGCCATTTCATAAAGTCGGCAGGCAATGAAAAGTTCATAGTACTCTCCACCGTACGGCTGTAGACAATACCGAGATTAACGGCTGTCTGAATCATCTGCTCATTATATTCCCCGAAAGGATACGACATTCCCCTCACAATTTTGCCCAAGCATCTCTCCAATGCACGCCTGTCCTCATATATTTCCGCTATCATCTGCATCTTCGACAACTGATTAAAAAAGGGATGCGATACTGCGTGACAGGCAACCTCATGGTTTACATAAAGTTCTTTCACCTCCGCTGTTGTGATGAAACCTTCCCTGTCCAACGTCCCGCTGTTGAGATGGAATGTTGCCTTCATGTTATGTTGATTAAAAATACTGACCAGACGCCTGTCATAAATCTGCGCATCGTCATAGCTGAATGTCAACGCCTTGTCTTTTCCCTCCGGAAACAGAAATTTAATTTCTCCCGTCCTCCCCTTCATGTTCTCTGCCACCTTTCTATCCATGCTTCCTCCTAACCAAGCGGTTCCCTGCAGAAATAACAGCTATACCGCGTTCTCGGTATCATAGGAATCAGATTCTCCGCACCACAGTAACCACAATTAACACAGCGCTTACCGTTAGGAATCGTCTCACCTTCCAGATATCTCTCAGCCACTGCCAGCCCGCCCCGCGTTTCGTATAACCGCTTCTGCTCCTCATACTTCTCCTTCGCATGTTCTCTGGCGTCTGCTTCCGCTTTTTCCATCAGATAAGCTGTCGTGGAATGACCATCTTCCTTGGCTTCCTGTATCGCCTCCTGCGCAGAACTTCTATGTACCGGCGGCTTACCTGCTCCATGTGGCACAAACACGCTGTTCCTGTTATTCTGACCGACATACGGATTAGGTCCGGGATTCTGCTGCTGAATGCTCTGCGGACGGGTATTTTGCTGATTCGCCGTAGTCACCGTAGTGTTAGGCATGGAGTGATTACCCCGCACACTGCTGCCGTTTCCTTTCGCATTCTGAACTCTCCTATACACTATCGTGCACACAATGATGATAAATATAAGTTCAATCATTCGTATCTCCCTCCGCTGTAATCCATATAGATTCGGATATTTGAACGCAGACATATTTTCTATGAAGCCGCACTGTATTTCACAATCAAAAGCTCCACACTCATCACGTCGTTCATTCTGCCCGTCTTGACCGCTTCTTCCGCTTCCACACAATCCGTCAATGCTCTGCGCAGATCAGCCTCCTTAAACTTCGCCGCCTGAGCCACATACTTTCTTGCAATAAACCCTGCAAGTCCTACCTTCTCACCGATCGTATTGGTATCATACCCCTTATTCTTCAATTCTTTTACCTGCAAAAGCAGGTTGAACTGTCTCGTGATCAAGAATAAAATACGCATAGGCGGTTCCTTGAGCGTCAGCAGATCGTAATATAAGTCCATCGCCGTCTTCTGCCGTCTCTCCGCCACCGCATTGATCATATCAAATATCTGACTGCTCACCTGCTTGGTACATACCGCTTCAATATCCTGCGCCGTAACCACATCCCGCTCCATACAGTAACAGAGCAGCTTTTCAAGCTCACCTCTGATATTATCCATATCAGAACCAGTCTTATCCAGAAAAAGATTTAAATCTTTCTCCGTAATATTCTTATTCTCCTTCTTTAAAAAACCAAGTATCCAGCGTTTCAGCGTCGTTTCATCCTGTGCTTTAAACTCAATGGCACGTCCTTTTGCCGTTGCCGCCTTATATAATTTGCTGCGTTTATCCACCGCAGGCTCCACAAACACAAAATATGCTGTCTGGGAAATCTCTGCCATATACTCGGCAAGCTCCTCTCCGCCATGAGAAAACAGCCCGCTGTTCTCCAGCATAAGCACCCTGCGCTCCGCCAAGAAGGGCATCGTCTGTGCCAAATCAATCACTTCTCCTGATTTGACATCCTTCCCTTCAAAATAATGAAAATTCATGGCATCTCCGTCGCCTAACAGTGCATTCTTTAACTTATCTTTGTACTGGTTACGCAGATACGCTTCTTCACCATACAGGATATAAACCTGCTTCAATTGTCCCGACTTTATTTCTTCCGATAATTTTTTCATACATTCAGTATATGGTATAACGCAGAATTAATCAATTTATTTAATCTTGTCCCGTATATCCTGCATCTGATAGTCCAGCGCTTCTATGGAATCCGCACAGGCACGAAGCTGTCTCTCAATCTCCTCCGTGCTTTCTATGTCTTTCTTGTATTTCAGTTTATGTTCAAGACTCGCCCAGAAATCCATTGCAATCGTACGGAACTGCACTTCCGCTTTCATATATTTTTTTTCATTAGAAAGAAAAATCGGTACGCTTAAAATCAGATGCAGGCTTCGGTAGCCGTTCTCCTTAGGATTTCTGATATAATCTTTCTTCCTGAGCAGTATAAAATCATCCTGTTTAATCAAAAGATCCGCCAGCCGGTAGATATCATCCGGAAAAGAGCAGATTACTCTAAGACCTGCCACATCTGTCAAATGGTCTCTTATATTCTCCACCGTTACCGGATAGCCCTTATACGCCATTTTCGCATAGATGCTCGTTGGTGTTTTCAATCTGCTCTTAATAGACTCAAAGGGATTCCTATTATACACCTGAGAAAATTCCTCATTCAGCACTTTAAGCCTTGTCTCCACCTCCATAATTGCGGCGCGATATTCCATCATCAGTCTGTTGAATGGCTCTGTCTCCCGCAGCTTCTTCGCCTGCATCTCAATAATCTTATGCTGCTTTTCAAGTGTCTCCTCCTGCTCCTCCAGCTTCTGTTCAAGCTGGTTTTTGTATGCAAAAAGCTCCATCGCGTTCCTGACTCTGTTCTTCACGATAGATGTCTCAAACGGTTTATGGATAAAATCAAATACACCCATCTCAAGACACTTATTCTCAACCTCTATGGCATGTTCACTGCTTATGATCAATACCGCAATCTTCTGCAGCCATCCATGCTCTTTTAAATCCGAGATTACTGCAAAACCGTCCATCTTAGGCATATGCAGATCAAGCAGAAGCGCCGATATGTCATCCTGACGCCCCTTTAGGACACTCAATGCCTCTTCGCCGTCCGCAGTCATTATCACATCGTAATCCTCCTCTAACATGACGCGGAGAATCTCACGATTTACCTCCGCATCGTCAACCACTAATATCTTTTGCATTCCTTTTCCCCTTTTGTATCTAATCCCTTGTGGGCTTGCGTCCGTGATATTATATCTCAGATGCCGTAACCCTACATCTTTTCAGCAAGAATTGCACCGCAATTCTTGCGACGCAAGCCGCCGGGCTTGCGTTTATTATATCATATGTTACACAGAAAATGCGAGAATTTACACTTAGTTTCCTATAAAACGCTATTTCTCTATCATAATTTGCATGCTGGATTAATATCTGCTATACTTTTCTCATTCATCATTCCCTGTCGACCATTACATTACGGAGCTTACCAATGAAACTCACGCCCTTTATTTATCAGATGCATCACTTCAGGAGCCAGACACCCCGCAGAAATAATCGAATATTTCTTATGTTGTGTGTCATGGCACAGTTTCTGGTGGTGTGCGCCTGCCTCGCAGGATGTTCTCACACGTCAAAGGATAGTGCCGGTTA
This sequence comes from uncultured Lachnospiraceae bacterium, assembly GCA_947176505.1. Classification (GTDB taxonomy): domain Bacteria; phylum Bacillota; class Clostridia; order Lachnospirales; family Lachnospiraceae; genus UBA3282. The sequence continues at coordinate 41,064 of CAMWQW010000023.1, forward strand.
TATTCCCTTGACAAACAGCTGGACAGATGAAGAAAGGGCAATCTTGTTTCATAGACGAGGTGAACGGCTTTACCGCGCGGCAATCAGCGAGATATGGTATCCGTTCGGATGGGATAGTCCCTATCTTTTCGTTGATATGGGTGTTGCTCATCCAGTTATGTTAACCTCTGGGAAAACTTTTGATTACACTATGGAAACAGGTGAAAGGATCCAGACATGCATGGAATGCGAAGTCTATTATCATGACGGTAATCAGTACATCCTGCTTGGTACTTTGGAAAGCCTGAACACCGGTTACCCGATTACTTACGACGAGACCGGATTCTATACAGCCGGTGATTACGGCGTGGAAAAATACATTGTTGACGAGAGCGGTTCGGTACCCTGTCTTAGAATGGATACCGGAATTTATCAAAGCGAAGCAGCATCGTCTGATTCTGACGCTGCAAGCGATATGACAGCTGGGGAATACGCCCTACTCTACAATGACTATCTGGCTGCCCAAATCATTGACTATGGCGATGCCTACCCCTTTTTATACAAATATGCTGATGAAGAAATCGAGTTGTTACAGCTTCTCGAAAAGGAAGCCGGTTGCAAGATCACGGAATACCGCTGCATTGATATGAATCAGGACGGTCATATAGATATTGCCGGTGTCTACAAGAAGGACAATCTCTGGCATGTCTTGTATCTGTGCGGTGACGACCATGTCTGTCTGAGATTGGAACCATTCCGATATGATTTCTGCGAACTACGGCACTTTCCAGCCTATGATGACGAAACATATCTCGAAACCCATCTGCTTGTCAATGTTTACGATGACGCCGAAGCCGACAGGCATTTCTCTATCTACGCATTGGAGGACCATGTATTGCAGCCGGTCATTGCAAACCAGCCCGGGTGTGTCTATATGGATGACACCAGCGCCATTAACCAGACACTGTATCTCAGTGTGGAAGATTGCGGCGACGGTTACAGCGCCATCACCTATCTCCACTATGAAGACGGAGCCTACAAAGAATTCGGTATCTTGGAACTGTCCGAAAGCAAATTCATGCAATACGACAATGCGGAGGAAGTATTGACAAATATCCGTACAGAGCTTGGCACTGACGATATTCATTTCACCTTTTATGCGCAGCAATTCAGCAATATACGCATCCAGTGCGAAGCAACATCAGAAAACGGAGATGTACGTTTCTGCCATTTTACTCTAAACCATGATAACAACCTGCTCCGCCTGCCTTCGATGTTTCGTCTGCGCTTTCAGTCTATAAGCGAAACACAGCCTTCCGATAACACACCGCTCTATAACATGCATGAAGGGCGGTTGAAAAATCACTTCACGGATTTAGAAGTTACTTATCCGGCGATTGACGATTAATCAGTCGCCTCTGTTTCGCTTGTTTTAGTCTGTCAAATACTCCTCCACTCTCACCTTCCCACTTTTGACGCTCACCGTCACTGCACCGCTTTCCTGCGTCCGGTAGATAAGACTGCCACAGCTCTTTAGTCTCTCAATCAACTCTTTGTGAGGATGCCCGTAGCTGTTATTTCTTCCCGATGAAATCAAGGCAATCTTCGGATTGACCAGCCTCAGAAAATCGTCTTTTGTAGAATTTTTGGAACCATGATGCGCCACTTTCAACAACGTTATGTCAACCATTTTATTTTCTGTATCACTTTCTAATTCATTCTCTATTTCCTCCAGTACTTTTCTTTCTCCCTCTCCTTCTAAATCTCCCGTAAACAATGCCGTAAAGTTTCCGTAAGTCAGATACAGAACCGTGGAGTAGGCATTAATGTCTGTGGTATTCCATCCCTTTTCCGGATGGAGGCAAGTTAACATAACTTCTCCACATTGCAATATATCTCCTTTTCCAATATACCGTACCGGAACGCCGTTTTGCTCCGCCAGATACTCCTGTTCGCGATATCCTTCATTCCTCCCTGTCTCTCCCACATCGGGCAGATACAGCATTCCTATATAAATACCACTCATATCCATCTCTTGTAGCAGAGTTCGGATACCGCTTATATGGTCGCTGTCCGGATGAGTGATTACAACGGCGTCTAAATATGAGACGCCTTCATATTTTAAAAATGGGACCATCTGATAATCAGCCACCTTTTGTTTATCTGAGCTTCCGCCGTCTATCAACATACGGATACCGCTATCCTCCGTGATATAAATGCAGTCTCCCTGTCCTACATCCACCATCGTAATCCTAAGTCCCTGCGGCAGCCGAATCGTCAATACAAGCAGCGCACATAATACTCCCTGCCAGAAAAACAGCTTAGGAAGTTTGTGATTCCAGACTACCAGCCCGGCAAGAATCCCCAGAAAAATTATTACCTGCCATGATTTCGGACAGCCGGTAACCCACTTGCTGTCCGGAAGGCTTAGGCATATGTTACAGCACTTTTCATAGAATCCTAACAAAAGCTGCACCGGATATGCCACTGCCTCGCCCATGGGAAGCAGAAGCGCCGCCAGTCCCATACTGACCAGACCACATAGCAGTACAAATGTCATACAGGGAATCACGATTAGATTAAGAAACACGGAATAGGGCGGAAATTCATAATAAAAACTCAGATACACCGGAAGTGTCGGGACAGATACCGCCACTCCCGATAGTATTATTTTCTCTGCTTTTCCGGCTCCAAGCAGATTCTCTTTCACTGCCGGGAGGAATATGCCGATGCCGCAGATGGCGCCAAAAGAAAAAATAAAGCCGCTATGCCGTAAGTATAAAGGCTGCTGAATCAAAACAATCATTGCCGCCACAGTCACCGCAGTCAGCAAATCATAGGTTCTGCCTACTAATTTTGCAAACAAATGCATGACGAACATAATGTATGCCCTGAGCATGGAAATACCCATTCCTGTCATCGTTCCGTAACAGTACATCAACCCGGCAGATAACATTATGTTAACTATACTTGGCAGCCGCATTTTACTAAGGAGCTTATGGCACCCCATTCCGATTACCGACAAATGCAGCCCGCTGATTGCAAGAATATGGATAATGCCGTTTTGTTGATATAATTCTTTTACCTCTGCATCAAGCGTACCCTTCTCGCCTAAAAGCATCGCTTTCATAATCGAAGCGTCCTCCTCGCCATAGCAGTTTTCCAACAACAGTGAACAATATTCTCTGATACGGTACATATTCTCCGAAAATACGCTATATGCCCCGCTTTCCGCCAAACAGCGGCTCTTCATAATCCTGCCCTGCTGCCTCATAATCCGGTAATATTCCGCCGCATCAAACTCTCCCGGATTTGTGGCATGTGCGAAGCTGCGATACTCTCCCTGAATGATAACAAGACTTCCCATCCGCGGAAGATGCTCTTCTTCCGTATAACACAGGACACCTTCAATTCCTGCGGTATCCTCCTTCTGCAATTGTTCTCTGTTTTCTTTCCATAAACTATGTAATCTGTACTGTGGAAGCTTCTCAGAATCTGATAAGAATTGTTCCAGAATTGTGATTTGACTTTCGCTCAAAACTACTGCATCGGTCAGTGATATAACAGACACCTTACTGCCCTGTGACGTTCGATATTCTTTCCCGTCCACATATCCCGCCACCGTGACCTGCTTCCTGTCCAATGCGTTATAGGTAGGTGCACCCCGCACCGTACAAAACATTGCGATTATGACCGCAGCCACATATACCACCCCTGCAAGACACAGGGGTCTTCTCAATTGAATCAATTTATAGCCATGCCCCTTTCTCAGCTAATTTTCTTCCGGTACAGCCAGTAAATCCAGATTTCTCTCAAAAATGCTGCTTAAACTAATCTTCTCTCGATATGAGATATTCGTGTCTCCGTTAACGGTAATCTGAACCTTATTCACATTCGACAACTCTACCAGCGAATTAGTGATCGAGTAAACCGTTACATCTGCACTCGTGTTATACGGCTGGCTTAAGAAATCTTCGCTTAAGTTTACATAACATATTCCATCTTTGGTAGTAACACTGACAATTTTCGTCGTCGGATTCACGACCGGATATGCTCCTTCCGACATCGGACCCTCTATCAGCTTCTCCACCACCAGTTTTTCCAATGAAATATTACTGCTGTACACTACGTTTCTCCGACTTTCTTCTACCAGTCCCGTACCGTCCTCAGTAGCAAAATACAATCTAAGATTCACTTTCTCGTAGGCATTGATTTCATTTCCGGCATTGTCGATAAATGTGTCCTTCGACATCGTACCGATTGCGTTCCCCGAACTGTCCGCCAGCAGTTCTCCCTGAACCGTAAATGACACATAACTAATCTCCGGAACCTGTGTCACCGTTCTGACAATCGCCGCACGCACGAGCACTTCTTTCGTAGTGTCCATGTCTTTGTAATGTTCATCAAAGTTTAATGTAAGCTGCCCGTTATCCAATGTATATCCCAGCAAATTAAAACCGTTTGATAACGGTGCTTCATACTCCAATTTGCTCGGAATCTTCTTAAGCTGTGCAAATAATTCTCCTAACAGCGCTTCCGGATCTTTTGTCTCACTCGTATACTCCCTCGTGAGCGTTTTAGTTTCTTCATTGTTTACATAATGTATATTATAAACAACACCTGTATCCGGCTGCTCTTGTCTGCCGCATGCCGGACAAAACAGCGCAAATAAAAGAACATACAGCCACAATATGTTTATTTTAGATATTTTTATTTTATTCATCTTCGCTATGCTCATCTTATTTTGAATTACCCTGATTCTCTTCTTTTACTTTACATTCCCTTTCAAATACTTCCCGCTTAAACCGCAATATAAGTGAGTGGAATGCGAACCGTGAATGTTGTCCCCTCGCCTTCGATGCTCTCCACTCTGATAGAGCCTCTATGCATCATAATCGCACTTCTGGTAATCGCGAGCCCGAGTCCTGTTCCGCCTATCTCTCTGGAGCGTGACTTATCAACACGGTAAAATCTCTCATAAATATGATCCAAAGATTCCGCCGGAATACCGAGACCGGAATCTGCCACCACCACTGTAAAGAACTGATGGTCGGCATCTAACGTCACTTTCACCCAGCCGTGTTCTTTATTATACTTAATCGCATTCTCCACAAGATTTGATAAAATCAACGTCATCTTGACCTCATCCACTGCCGCCGTGACCGGACGTATACTCTCGTAAACCAGCTCAACATCTCTTTTCTGCGCAATCGGGCGGAGTCTCCTCATAATCAGCTCTACCAGAATATTGATATCCACCTCGGTAATCGTCAAATCCGCCGCTGTTCTGTCCATTTTTACCAAAGACAGCAAATCCGTGATAATCTTATCTTCCCGCTCAACCTCTTTGGTAATGTCTTCCATAAACTCCTGATATACTTCTATCGGTACATCTTTCTGGCTGATCAGCGAGTCCGCCAGTACTTTCATGGAAGTGATAGGCGTTTTCAGCTCATGGGACACATTGGATACGAACTCCTGTCGGGAGTCATCCAACACCTTCATCCTTCCGAGCACTCTATTAAATGCCTCTCCGATATGTTCCGTCTCCAGACAGTCGGTGACTGAAATCGGCGTATCGGTATATCCCTCCTGCGCCTCATTAAGAGCCTCCGTTATCTTTTCAAAAGGTCTGATCAAAACCTTGGCTGCAAGAATCGACACAATAAGGATAGCCAAGATAACTATCACTTCTACAAGTAGCGCCTTCCGACTCAGAATATCCATCGTTATCCTGATACTGTCCGTAGAAGTGCTGACTAACATAACGCCGCGCACCAGCTCTTTCTTCTCCGTATGGGAAATATCTCCGAAGCTGACTGTCTCGGTAATCGGAATCGTCATTTCAATGTATCCGTTGTCTTTGTCATATTTGCTGTCACTTTCGCCCTTGATACAGCGAATCACTTCTTCCGAAATAATTGTTTTGTTCTCACTGATTCCATAGGTGTCTTTCACAATGCGCAAATCATTATTGATAATCATAACCCGCCCATCATAGAGACTGGACAGCTGATTGATCTCCGCATTAATCACCTCGGACGAGGTATCCTGCAAATAGTGATAAGTAATCAAGTGGTTTGCCAGAATCCTAAGCTGCGTGGTAACGTCAGAAATTCTGACATCAACAGCACGCTGCTCATAATTCTGCAGGATTGCATACCGCATACTGATACAAGGAATCAATCCGACAATGAATAAAATCAGAGAGATTCTTGTTTTAAGACTTCTTAGAAATATAATTTTACGAATGTTTAATTTAAGCAAAGTAGTATCCCACACCCCATTTAGTCCGTACATACGCCGGCTCACTGGGGACATTCTCAATCTTCTCTCGCAGCCTTCTGATATGTACATCCACTGTTCTGACATCCCCCGGATAATCATTACCCCATACAAGCTTTAACAAATTTTCTCTGCTGTACACCTTGCCCGGATTTTTCATGAGCAGTTCCAGTACTTCAAATTCCTTAGCTGTCAGATTTATTTCTTTTCCATCAATATAGACTCTTCTTCCGTCACAATCAAGCCGCAAACTGCCTTTTTCCAGCATCTTAGGAGATTCTTTGTCCTCCCCTTTACGGTTTGTCCTGCGCATGATTGCTTTAATGCGCGCTTTTACTTCCAAAATATTAAAGGGTTTCGTAATATAATCGTCCGCACCATAATCAAGTCCGAGTATCTTATCCATATCGTCGCCTTTTGCCGTCAGCATTACAATCGGCACATTGGAGAATTCCCGAATCTGTTGGCAGACTTCAAATCCCGTCATTTTAGGCAGCATCACATCAAGCAGAACCATATCATATTTGTTCTGCTTCGCATATTCCAATGCTTCCTCACCGTCATACGCACAGTCCACTTCCATACCATCCTGCTCCAGACTAAACCGGATGCCTTTTACAATCAATTTTTCATCGTCAACCACTAAAACCTTCTGTCCCATTCCTCAAGTCCGCCTTAATATACTTTAATCTTATCTTTTATCTTATTGTACGTCCCTTCCTTAATGCCGTTTACGTTCATGATATCCTCTATCACGGTAAACCCGCCGTTTTCCTGTCTGTACGCCACAATGGCAGCCGCTCTTGTGCTCCCGATACCGGGAATATTGCACAGTTGTGCTTCCGATGCCGTATTGATATTAATCTTACCGTCCGACGCTTCGTCCTGTGTACTGTCTGCACTCCCGATGCCTGACACATCATCTTGTATGCCGACTGCCACAGACAGCTCCTTAGACTGCTCTATCGTCGGGATAACCAGCTTCGCCCCATCCGCCAATTGCTGCGCTTGGTTTACATAACTAGAATCAGCCTCTTCCGTAAACCCTCCGGCTTCCTCTACGGCTTCATAGACTCTGCTGCCCACCGGCATTTCATAGACGCCGGGATTCTTTACGGCGCCGCAGACATGTACATATATATTCACAGGCCCCTGCGCCTGTACTACGGGCTCCTGCTCCGGCGCTACCTGCTCCCACACCGACACTGCCTGCTCCTGTACTGCCGACCCCTGCTCTTGTGATATCGTTTCCGCTGTCTCACAATTCTCCTGCTCACTCATGCCTGTTTCAAGCACGAGCTGCTCCCTTCGGGTGCATCCGCATAATATACCGCACAGAAACAGCGCAAACACAGACGATGTACAGCGTACAATCAGCCCTGTGTCCGTCCTGTTTCCCTGTTTGCTATCTTTCCGATACGTTCTTAATTTTCTTTGCATAGTTTCCTTTCCGAACACTGTCAGATTCCTCAAGGAAGTCCCCGCTATGCACTGTATTTTCATTGTAAAATAAATTGTCTGCTATGTCCACTTAAAAATTACAATTCCGGCAATCGCAATTCCCATGCCGACCATTTTGCGTATCTCAAGCGGCTGTTTTTCCACCCCGAACAGCCCAAACAGTTCTATCAGATACGCGACGATTAACTGTGAGATGACTATAATCATGACGGCTCTGGCAGGACCTAGCATTTCCATTCCCTTGATGACCGTATATGTGATAAAAGCGCCGATTGCACCACCTAAAAGCATATATTTCGGCTCTACTTTCCATAAAGTTGCAAAAGACGCTCTGTCCGTGACGAGCCACGCCGCCAGACATACAAGCAGCGCCGTAAACTGCACGAAGGCGTTGGCAACCCATATCCCCGATGTCTTCGTTACCTGTGTATTAAATACGCCCTGAATACTCATAAGCGCTCCCGATAATAATGCAATCAGAAATCCGAACATGATGTACTCCTCCTATACAAAAACAAGACTGTTTCCAGCCTTGTCTTATCATGCCCGATATTCACTTCAAATATGCACTGTCGTTTACAATTTTAAAACTATTCTTCACTGTCGTCCGTATCTGTCTCCCCGCCATCCGTGCTGTCATCGTCTATCATCTCTTCGTCCTCGTATTCTTCCACGATTTCCTCCGGCACGTCAATGTACTCTTCTTCATATTCATCGCCTACTACTTGAGACATAATCTTTTCGGACAAGGCTTTCAAATCCATGTTGGCGTCCTCACCTTCCCAAATCTTTGCAAAGGCAATCTCTAACTCCACCCAGAAATTGCTCGTCTCAATCATTTTCGGCATCGGGACTGAATAATTGTATTCTTGAAGAAACGCTGCTTTATTAGGGTCTGCATAGGTATCTCCGCTATCACAAACCGGAAGTTTGCCTGTTCTCGTATAAAGACCGTCTGCAGCATATTCCGTCAGATACACTGCAAAGTCATTCGCCATCTCCTTTTTCATGGAATAGCCGTTTATGACCACGCACTGAGTTACGGACAAAGATGCAGAACCTAGCTCTTCACTTACATCCGGCATCATAGAAATGCCGTATTCATACGCGAAATCTCCCTCTGCCTCAGCCGTATCTATCTTCGTAAGCGCGTCCGTCGTCGCCACCGTATATACAATCTTACCGTCTATAAAATCCTGCAAAACACCATCGTAGCTGATTTCCTTTGTGTCTATGGAAAAAAACTGGTTCAAGTTCTGATATACGCGCATACATTTGATTGCATTCTCGTTGTAAATGTGGATAGAATCCGCTTGGTCTCCGTACTTTCCGCCCACATCAATCGAATCACCCACGAAGAAATAATTATAGAAAATATCGGACACGTCCCATTTAAAAACCGCCTCTACCTGCTCCGGCGCATCATACACGTCCGCAAACGCCAAAATATCATCTATCGTCTTGGGAAGCGCCTCCGCCACCTTAGCCTCTATTTCCTCTTCCGTAATCCCGCTGTCTGCACCGTCCGTCTCTTCACCGGAGCCTTCCGCACCGTCCGCCTCTACGGGTTCTCCCTCGTCCCCAAGCTGCGCTTGCGCTTCCTCCGCCATCTGCGCATCGTTCTCCGCCTCTATCTGTGCCTTCGCCCAATCTTTCAGATAAGTCTCGTTATACAGAAAACAGCTTGTCTCGAAATAAAACGGATAGCCAATCTGTTTCTCATGATAAGTTACCGCATTGACCGCCGTCTCCGGAAAAAAACTCTCAAGTGCAAGCACGCCCTCCGGAACGACAATCTCAGACGCTAATCCAGCCAGATAAGCTTTTTCCAGAGAATCATTGCTGACAATATATAAATCCGGTAATTCCTCGTCGTGTAAGGATGCCTGATTAATCGTCTCCAGATACTCTCTCCCGGATGTGTAAACCGGCACCACACGCACATCATCCTGATATTCGCTGTAAGAGACTGCCACACTGCTCAAATAATCCGTCAACGCCTCGTCGGTATACCATAAGTACAATGTCTCTCTGCGTCCGAAAAGAGAATCGTCTTCTATTTCCGCCTCTTCCTTCTGCGGCACCGTAATGCCCATTTTCCCGACTCCGTATATGCCTCCTGCACAGAGTGCAATTGCCAGAATCGTAGTCAATCTTTTCTTCAGAGTCACTTTAATCTCCTTTATATTTTCCGATTGTTTTTACGCCTGCGTGCTTCGGCACACTTCCTGTATGCTCTTTCGCAGAATGGTTATCATGTCATCCACATTTTCTTCGGTAATTACAAGGGAAGGCACAAATCTGATAATATGCGTTCCCGCGTTAATGAGCACAAGCCCCTTGTCCATAGCATTTACGATAATATCCCCTACCGGTCTGTCAAAAACAAGTCCCTGCATCATACCGATGCCCCGCCTTGTCTCCACACAATCATATTCTGCTGCCAGTTCATCGAGACGCTGTCCTAAATAATCGCCTACTCTTTGCACATTGTCAAGAACATGTAACTGTTCAAACAACTCTATGACTTTGCAGACTGCCGCGCACGCCAATGGATTGCCCCCATAAGTGGTTCCGTGGTCGCCAGCCGCAAGTGAGTGTGCGCCCACCTTCTCTGTCATCGCAAACGCGCCCACAGGCACGCCGCATCCGAGCGCCTTCGCCATCGTCATCACATCGGGTTTGATATCATAGCGCTGCCATGCGAACATCTCTCCGGTACGCCCCATACCGCATTGAATCTCGTCCAGAATCATCAGAATGTCTCTCTCGTCACAAAGTCGGCGCACTTTCCGCATAAATTCTTCGGTTGCCGGATAGATACCGCCCTCACCCTGCACGGTCTCAAAGATAATTGCACAGGTCTTGTCCGTTACCTGCGCTAGAACGCTGTCGAAATCATTTAAATCCGCAAACTTAATATTACCAATCATCGGTTCAAAAGCTTCTCTGTAATGCGGATTGCCTGTCACGGACAGTGCTCCCATCGTCCTTCCGTGGAAAGAATGATTCATGGCAATGATCTCATGGTCCGTATTGCCGTCCTTCAAATACGCATACTTTCTCGCCGTCTTAATCGCGCCCTCTATCGCTTCCGCTCCGCTGTTTGTAAAAAATACTCTGTCCATACCGGAAATCTGCTTTATCTTCTTCGCCGCCTCGATTGCCGGAAGATTATAATAATAATTGGACGTATGGATAATCTTGTCAATCTGCTCCTTTAAGGCGTCATTGTATTCTTTATTATTATAGCCGAGCGCAAACACCGCAATACCGGATACAAAATCCAGATAACGCTTACCGTCCGTATCATAAAGGTATACACCGTCGCCTTTTTCAAATACGATTTGATAGCGGTTATATGTGTGAAGCAGCGCTTTCTCCGCCTCATCGATATAGTTCTGCATTGCTGTACTCATTGTATTATCCTTTCCTGTTTCTATAGCTGTATCCTGAACTAATTATTCACACATTGCTCCGAATCCTGATCTGCAATGATTGCCGTGCCGATACCTTGATCCGTAAAAATCTCCAGAAGCAGGCAGTGCGCAATCCTTCCGTCCAGAATATGGACTCTGTTTACGCCTTCTTTAATCGCATCCGTACAGTTGCCAAGCTTCGGCAGCATACCGCCGCCGATACAGCCGCTGTCTATCAGCTCATCCGCCTGCGATGCCGTCAGTCTGGAAATAAAACTGGACTTATCATTAATGTCTCGATACAATCCCTCGATATCCGTCAGGAACACAAGCTTATCGGCACTCACAGCCTTGGCAATCGCGCAGGCTGCATCGTCCGCATTGATATTGTAAGTCATAAATTGATCGTCTAATCCGATAGGCGCAACAATAGGAAGAAAATCTTTCTCTAATAAGTCATACAAAACCTTAGGGTCAACACCGCAGATTTCTCCCACATAACCGATATCCTCGCCATCCGGGCATCTCTTGGTGCATTGCAAAAGTCCGGCATCCTTGCCACTGATACCAATTGCCTTGACCCCTAATTCCTCCACCATACGCACAAGGTTCTTGTTAACTTTGTTGAGAACCATTTCTGCTATCTCCATGGTTTCTTCGTCAGTCACTCTCAGTCCGTTTACAAACTTGGCTTCTTTGCCGACCTTGCCGACCCAGCGGCTGATTTCCTTCCCTCCGCCGTGCACGATAATCGGCTTAAAACCTACAAGCTTTAAGAGCGTAACGTCCTTGATCACGTTTTTCTGTAACTCTTCGTTGCTCATGGCACTGCCGCCATATTTTACAACGATAATCTTCCTGTTGAATTTCTGAATATAAGGGAGCGCCTCGATGAGCACCTCCGCCTTTTCCAGAATCCTATTCATTTCTTTTTGTTCCATGACTGACTATATCCTCTTTTCTGTTCATTTCCTGTTAAAGCATATGCCTTTTCCGTATTATGTAAACCATCAACTTCTGTAATCCGCATTTATCTTTACATAATCATAGCTTAAGTCGCATCCCCACGCTGTCGCCTCTGCCTCTCCCATATGCATGTCCACAAGCACTCTGACTTCCGGCGATGCAAGAATCTGTGTCGCCTCTTCTTCACTGTAGTCTGCCGCCACACCGTCCTTATAAATTAGGACACTCTTGTCGCTGTTTTCAAAATAAAGCTCTACTTTGTCCGGATCAAAATTCACACCGGAATAACCGAGTGCACACAAAAATCTGCCAAAATTAGCATCATGCCCGTAAATTGCCGCTTTACAAAGGCTGGAACCGATTACCGAACGGGCAAGCGTCCGTGCCGCCTGCTTTGACTGTGCATGAATCACCTTTGTCTCGAATAACGCTGTGGCGCCCTCACCGTCACCCGCCATCATTTTGGCAAGCGTAACATCCACATAATGCAGAGCTTCCTTGAATTTATCATAATCACTGTTTTTCGTTGTTATTTCCGCATTGCCTGCCATACCGTTGGCAAGTACGACCAGCGTGTCATTGGTGGAGGTATCTCCATCTACGGAAATCATATTAAATGTATCAACGACGTCTTCGCTTAGCGCCTCCTGCAGAAGTTCCTTGGAAATCGCAATATCCGTTGTCACGAATCCAAGCATGGTGCACATATTCGGATGAATCATACCGGAGCCCTTGCACATACCGCCCACGGTCACCGTCTTTCCGCCTATCTCAATCTGAACCGCCGCTTGTTTGGATATGGTATCAGTCGTCATAATCGCTTCCGCCGCAAGCGTACCCGCCTCTAACGTGCCGCTCTTGGCTTCTGCGAGTTTCTCTACTCCCGAAAGAAGCCTGTCTAAAGGAATCTGGCTGCCGATGACACCGGTAGAAGCCACCAATACCGCATTTGGAGAGATCCCCAAAAGCTTAGCTGTCTGTTCAGCTGTCTGTTTACAGCACTCATATCCCTGTTTGCCCGTCGCAGCATTGGCAATTCCTGAATTGGCAACCACCGCCTGTACATATGGCGAATGCGCTACGACTTCTTTATCCCATCTGACCGGTGCCGCCTTCACCACATTACTTGTAAAAACACCCGCCGCCTTACAAGGCGTTGTGCTGTACACCATTGCCATATCTTTTCTGTTCTGATATTTGATTGCCGCCTCGACTCCTGCCGCCTCAAATCCCCGTGCCGCGGTGACACCGCCATCTATAATTTTCACACTAATCCTCCATTCTGTGCTAACCATATATAACTCAGAAATTCTAAGCCAATGTCGGATACTGACTTAGAATTTCCACACATATCTTTCCTATTTTAATACATTTACCGCCTGTTGAAAAGGCATATTTTGCAGTTTTACTCTGCCTGCTTTATTCTGAGCCGTCCTCAAGATTGATTTCCGGTATATCCACATTAATCTCCGTGTCAGCCGTCATTTCCATAGGATCCGGATTCTCACCCTTTTCCTCCTCGTCTTCCCAGAGTGAATCGTAATCTTTATGCTTCTTATCCATATTCATCGCCGCCATATTCTTGGCTGCCATATAGACTTCCATACTAAAGTCCATCAATTTCTTTTCGTCCTGCGCCGGTACTCTGTCTCCGTTCCCGATCCGTCTTGCAATCTCAAGACATTTCGCCATCTCTTCACCGTAATCCTTCATGGCTTCACCCTGTTGCTTTGCCGCCTCCGCATTGGCGATGCCTACCTCCATCTCGATGACTTCATCTCTGAGCTTGATGCGTTCCTCAATCTGCTCCTTCACACTATCGATTTTTTCCTGTAATTCCTGCGCACGCTTGCGGTACTCTTCGGACAATTCAACCATCACGCCACCGCCGCTTCCATCGCCGCCTAAAGACATATTTCCCGCAGCTCCGAATGCCTGTGCCTCGTGCTCCTCTTTCTGCTTAAGAAGCTCCCTCTGCCTCTTTCTCAAAATATCCAATTGCTGTGTGTACGCCGCTCTTGCTTCTTTAATTTTCATGTTGCCACTTCCCTTCATATCCTTATGAGAGCAAAGACGCCTCCATGCGTCTTCATTAATTGTTCTATTAATATATATCGGCAGACTCGGCATATTTTTCAGCCGCCATGCCACTGCAAATTCGGAATATTTTAACTAGGATAAAATAATTCTTAAAATCTCATTCCTGAATAAAAGCCGTAATATTCTCCCGATTCAAAGTAAAGTCATAATAATTCAAGTCCTCTCTCTTCGTCCATCCGATCTGCCGCCAGAATGCATTGCCGACATCGTTCGCCGTAAAAGCAATCAATGACACCTTATTAATTTTTTCTTTCTTTAACGCCTCCATGCAAAAGACCACCATCTCCTTGCCGATTCCTCTCAGACGATACTCTTTCGCCACGCAGACATGATAAAGGCATCCCCGTCTGCCGTCATGACCGCATAGAATCGCACCCACAATTCTGCCATCCTCCACCGCCACTACACTGGTCCCCGGATTCCTGCTAAGAAAACGCGCGACTCCTTCTTCAGAATCATCTATACTCCTGATTGCAAAGCCTTTGATCGTCAGCCACAGCGCTTTGACCCCTTCATAATCTTCTATCGTCATTGCCCTTATCATCTACTTATTCTCCCATTGATTCTGCCGTCGTGAAATCGCACCGCACGCATATGTTCTCATTTACTGCCATTTCATTAATATCCCAAAACCCCTTCTAAGGATTCATCGTCATCAATCCATTGCTGCACGGGAATCACGCGGTATTCATCTTCTGTGTCCCTGACGTAAACCGTCTCGATTCCGGCATTGATAATCTGTCTCTTACACATGGAGCAGCTACAGGAGTTTTTCACGTACTCCCCCGTATCAGCCTCCACCCCTACCAGATACAAAGCGCTGCCGATCATCTTATCTCTTGATGCGCTGATGATTGCATTCGCCTCCGCATGGACACTGCGGCACAGCTCATACCGCTCGCCTCTGGGAATCTCCATCTTAATACGAATGCATTCACCGATATCCGTACAGTTCTTTCTGCCTCTGGGCGCGCCTACATAACCGGTGGAAATGACCTCGTCGTTCTTCACAATCACCGCCCCGTAATGCCTTCTTAAGCATGTGGAACGCTGCGCCACCATCTTGGCTAAATCTAAGTAATAGTTTACTTTATCCCTTCGCTCCATTTCATTCCTCCATAATCTACCGCATCAGTACATAATTTTATGTCTTAAGGAAACATCGGTATCAGTTCCAACCCTTCGCTCTCTTTTAAGCCAAACATCAGATTCATGTTCTGTACTGCCTGCCCTGCCGCGCCTTTTACAAGATTATCCAACGCACCCATCATGATAATCCTTCCGGTACGCTCGTCAATTACAAAATTCACATCTACATAATTGCTGCCCTCAACCCATTTTGTCTCCGGATATACGCCCGCCTCTAATACACGGACAAACTGTTCGCCGCCATAATATTTATCATAAACCGCTTTAATGTCCGCATAGGAAGGAAGCCCCATGCTGCCATCCTCCCTCTTTATGGATTTCAGTTTCGCATACTCGGTCACGAGAATCCCTCTGTTCATCGGCACAAGATGCGGTGTGAAATTCAGCAGGATTTCCTTCCCAGCCGCATATCCAAGCTGTTCTTCAATCTCCGGCGTATGTCTGTGACCTGCCACGTTATAAGCTTTGATGTTCTCATTGACTTCACAATACAGATTCGCGACTTTGGCGCCCCGTCCTGCACCGGAAGTACCACTCTTAGCGTCAATAATCAGCGTATCCGTATCAATCATCCCCTCTTTGACAAGCGGATAAGCCGTCAGGATAGAACATGTTGTGTAGCAGCCCGGATTTGCCACCAGTCTTGCCTTCTTCACGTCCTGCCTGTTAATCTCACAAAGCCCGTACACCGCTTCATCTATGTACTGCGGAGATTTATGCTCGATACCGTACCATTTCTCATACACCGCCACATCCTTGATACGATAGTCCGCGCTCAAATCCACAATCTTAACCTTAGATAAAATATCGTCATCCATCATCGAAGCACAGAATCCCTGCGGCGTTGCCGTGAAAATGACATCCACCTGTTCTGCCAGTTCTTTCATATTATCATCCAGACACTCATCTTTCACGATTTCAAACATATTGCGATATACATCAGCGTAATTTTGGTTTACATAACTTTTTGAACCATACCACTTAATCTCTACATCCTTATGTGCCTTCAAAAGACGTACAAGCTCGCCTCCCGCATAGCCTGTGGCTCCTATAATTCCTGCTTTTATCA
This sequence comes from uncultured Lachnospiraceae bacterium, assembly GCA_947176505.1. Classification (GTDB taxonomy): domain Bacteria; phylum Bacillota; class Clostridia; order Lachnospirales; family Lachnospiraceae; genus UBA3282. Next base: position 57,492 of record CAMWQW010000023.1, read on the forward strand.
TAATTTTCCTCCATTCTACACAGTTCCTTAACATATGAACTCTATATAACCACTTATCTTTATACTACATTATCTTTATACTACATAAGATAGATACCATAAAAATCATAGCGTTGCGAAATTATCACCCCTATATATCTTCATTCCGCACTATGTTGTCACAATGCCCTTTCATATTACTGCTTTCCATATCAAAATTCTTATTTATCACTTTCGTCATCTAATTTTGCATATACATAAGTATCCTTCCAAATAGGCTTTTGGTTTTCATCCTGCCAAAAGAAGACATTTTGTATAAAATGGGCTTCTCTTCGAAAGCCGAGTGCCTCAAGTAATTTCCACGAACTTATATTATCGGGGTCACATTCCGCATATATCCTATGTATTCCATTTAAAAATGCCTGCCGGATTAAAGCCTCGCAGCTCTCTGCGGCATACCCGTTTCCCCAATAGTTCCTGTTGAATACATATCCTATTTCCAGCGCTTCAAACTCCCTTTTTCCCAAATAAACATTACCAATCATTTTGTGGGAACTCTTCAATTCAATGGCAACCATTTCATCTGTACCGATACGCCATTCAAGATTTTCTTTTGTTTCATCAAGCGACATAGGCTTATATGGCTCAAACTCTACAACTTTTGTATCAGATAAGTATTCAAATAAGTCTTGCAAATCACCCTTATGATATCTTCTTAAAATCAATCGCTCTGTTTCCGCTATTATCGCGCTGCTCTCCATATGATTCTCCTCTGATAATATATTCATAGTCCTGCCTTTCTCACATCACTATACCACGCTCATCTGCCATACGCAAATTTCTTTCCGCCGTCCTTTGATTGCATAATAATACACTATATATGCATAATATTCAAGTATTTTTTGTATTTATGCATCTTTTCTTAAAATATTCATACAAATATGCATAAATTTGCACTTGCATTATGAATCATCTTGTTGTATATTAACTTAGGAACAAATGTGAAATTTACAAAAGGAGATTTTATTATGAAAGAAAAAGTAGTTCTTGCTTATTCCGGTGGACTTGATACGACTGTTATCATTCCTTGGTTAAAAGAAAATTTTGACTACGAAGTAATCTGTGTGTGCGGTAACTGCGGTCAGGCAGAAGAGCTTGAGGGTCTTGAGGAAAGAGCCTTATCAAGCGGCGCATCCAAACTCTACATTGAAGATTTGACAGACGAGTTCTGTGATGATTTCATCATGCCCTGCGTAAAAGCTCACGCTGTTTACGAGAATAAATACCTGCTGGGCACATCTATGGCAAGACCTGTTATCGCGAAGAAATTAGTAGAGGTTGCACGTAAAGAAGGCGCTACCGCAATCTGCCACGGCGCTACCGGCAAGGGTAACGACCAGATTCGTTTCGAACTTGGCATCAAAGCCCTCGCCCCCGATTTAAAAATCATCGCTGCATGGAGAAACGAGAAATGGACATTGAACTCCCGTGAGGAGGAAATCGAATATTGCCGCAGCCACGGCATCAACCTGCCCTTCTCCGCTGACTCCAGCTACAGCCGTGACCGCAACTTATGGCATATCAGCCACGAAGGACTGGAACTGGAAGACCCTGCCAATGAGCCTAACTATGAGCATCTGTTAGTCCTCGGCACAACACCTGAGAAAGCTCCTAATGAAGGCGAGTATGTGACCATGACTTTTGAAAAAGGTGTTCCGACTTCCGTCAACGGCAAGAAAATGAAAGTGTCCGAAATCATTGCTACTCTGAATGAACTTGGTGGAAAGCACGGCATCGGCATCGTAGATATCGTAGAAAACCGTGTCGTAGGCATGAAGTCCCGCGGCGTGTATGAGACACCCGGCGGAACAATCCTCTACGAAGCTCACCAGCAGCTTGAAGAGCTGATTCTTGACCGCGACACTTACGCTCTCAAGGAAGATATGGGTAACAAATTTGCACAGATTGTATATGAAGGCAAATGGTTCACACCACTTCGCGAAGCAGTTCAGGCATTTATCGAGTCTACGCAGCAGTATGTGACTGGCGAAGTGAAATTCAAACTATACAAGGGCAATATTATCAAAGCAGGAACTACCTCTCCGTACACTCTCTATAATGAGAGCATTGCTTCTTTCACGACAGGCGACATGTACGACCACCATGACGCGGAAGGATTCATCAACCTGTTCGGTTTATCCAGCAAGGTACGCGCCATGAAGATGCAGGAGAATGGTGTGAAGTTGATTTAAGCCGGCTATATTTTATTCCAATGCAAGACTGTTTGAAGCTTGTGTATATGATCAATTAGTACAAAGATGCATAAACGACCTCCGATTATTGATACATAATTTCAACAATCGGAGGTCTTTGTTTTTAGCAAAGCATATTGACGTTACATTAAGACTTTTTTTACATTATCATAAAAACATAAAATATAAATACTGCTTCCCAAACATGAAAGATTTTAATAGAGAGTATTTTCCGGAAATGAAACATATGAGTAGAACGGTAGCGATACTCGACACATGTATATGGAATATCCCTTTCCGGGCACAATAGTAACAGTTGCTTTTAACTTATCAGATGATTCCACTACCGTATGAATTCAGAGTCTTTATCTGAAACTCACCTTTCGGAAAAGTGTTCCCATTAACTACTCCACAAACTGTATTGTATTCTTGTTGCACAGCCATTTTTCTATCAGGGCAGGTCAGTTGTCAATTTTCCTTACCAAATCGGTTAATGAGATATAATCATCTTCTTCAATCTGTAAGACTTGTATTTCCGTTCCGTCAACATTTAGTTTTCCCATAAGAAGATTCCTTTCATTTAATAATCACATTCCATTTACCGTTTTCAATTACATATTGAAATTCCGTTAAATTATCATCTTCCATCACTCGAAGAAGTGGCAATAAGTCATTTACGGTGTTCATCTTTGGCAGTTCTGACTTTTTTACCCAAATCATTTCTCCCTCTTCTGATGATGTTACTTCTCCGAAAAATTCGTCTGTATGAAATAAAAATACAATGTACCGCCCATTCTCAATGGGAAATTGCTTGATTCCACATAATCTTGGATTCTGAATATCAAGTCCCGTTTCCTCTTTCATTTCCCGAATGACAGCATCTATTATAGATTCATTTTTTTCAATATGTCCTCCGGGCAAAGTCAAACCTTTCCAATCATCTTTTAATCTGTTTTGTAGAAGGTATTTATCATTTTTATGAATCAGACATAAAACCGTTAATTCGACATTTTCTGTTCTCTGCATATGCTATACCTCCATATACTGCTTTATTTCACTCCAAGCTTTTACTGTCAGAATATTTTTATCCATGGAATACTTTTCTTCCATTGTGTAAGGCAGATCAATCGCCGTTCTGTGGGAATTTATTCTTTGAAATCACTCTTAAGAACTGCATACTGCGCAGTGTCAATAAACCTGCCATTTTTGTAATACTTTTGTCTGGCAATTCCTTCAAACCGCATTCCACACTTTATTAATACATGTACAGATGCAACATTACCATCAAGCACTTCAGCCTGAACGCGATTTAATTCTATCTCTTCAAATGCATATTTTAGCACAGCCTGAAGTACTTCTTTCATTATACTTTGTCCCCAATACTGTGGCGAAAGCATATAGCATGTGTCTGACATAAAACATGATTCTTCAACATTGCCCAAATTAATCGTTCCAATCAATTCATGATTTTCTTTCCATTCAATTACCCAATGAAAATATGTATCAGATTCATAATTATTTGCCCATTTATGAACCTTTTCTTTGTATATTTCTATATCCGTTACAGGATTGAACGGAAAGTATCTGCAAACATCTTCGAGTTTTGCCCAGTTTTCATACATCATTTGATAATCGTCTGGAACAATTCTTCTCAAGGTACAACGTTCTGTATCTATTATTTTTGTACCAATTTTATTCATTGCGCTCCTCCACATATTCCGATTTGTTAGTGTAATTATAATGTATTTGGAACGGGTACTCAATTCCGAAAAGGGACATCTGAAATCATTTTTAGGAGATCTTATCAATAATGAAAAATGAAATATATCTTAACGTTGCCGACAAAATAGGAAATCCATCAGCTCTTACACAAGAAGACTGCAACCTCATATATAGCGAAATTCACTCGCGATCAGTAACAATACTTCTATTTTTCTTGATTTTGAGAAATAGAAGGTATGATTTGCAGACTTTTTTAATAATGCAATCCTCATAACAGACGACAAAGATTTTGGAAATTATGCATCAAGTATTAACATAGTAACCAACAATAAAACATTACTGATGTTTCATTAAATACCCGGCAATATTTTCTCTGCTACAATAAATATTGCCGGGCACATTTTATACATGCTCCCGTCTTCTTCTCTTAATAAGGACCAACATCTCATCAACCGACACAATAGCAAGAATCAACACCCATATCCAAAAAGCCTGCCTGCCTCTGCCCCCCCCCTCAAAATTGGAGGCATTGTAAATAATGCCGCAAAAAGGAAAGCATACAAATAATCAATTCTGCGCTTTCCAGCCTCATTCAAAAAACATATCAGCGGAATCATAACAAAAACATACGTGTAAACATACTGTTCCGGAATAATCATTGTCTGCGTCGCCGTAAGAAGCGTAAGTGTCTTCCAATTAATTCCGTCTGCAAACATCACGTACAACGCCCATAAAATAATCGCCACAACGATGCCTCTGCATAACATTTGCGTATACCTGCCATCACCGAATGTATTAAGAACAACTCCCCACACGCTTGCATGCGAATAAGATTTTTTATCCAAATATTGTATAAACGTCCGCAGATAGTTAGTAAACCTGTCCACAAAGAGGAAAGGAATAAAGAATGCAGCCAGACCATACGCCACCATTCTTACTGCTTCTTTATATCTCTTCTCAGCAATCCAAACGAAGCCAAACAGTGCTGGGTACAATTTGAATCCCGCGGCAACTGCAACCATGATGAGAGAAATTTCCCGTAAAATTTTATTCGGTGAGTCCCGAAGCGCCAAACCAAACATCAAAAAAACAGTCGTATACAGCACAAGATTTCCTCTTTCAAATGCAAAGCCCCATATCAGATACGAGAAAAACAGAATTCCAAGCAAAGCAGATTCCTTTACATAGCTCCCCGTTTTGTAATAAATATGAACGGCAATCATTAAAAGCCACGCAAATAGCAACAGATACATCACCACCATGAGCGTTCCATAACCGTGTTGTGATATCGACCAGAAATCATCTCCCGCTTCGGCTTTATACTTAAGCGGGTAAGCAAACATTTTTAAGAATAAATATGCCAGCGGCGGAAATATGGCATCGGCATCCGATGTATAGATATGTTGTTCAAACAAAAGTCTTTTGACATGGTTCCAAAAATCACAGAAATTACTCTCATCATAAGTCAATGCATAAATAAACTGTCCCTTAGATGCAATCAGTAGGATATACACTATACAAATATTGAAGATTGCCACGCTAAAGAAAATTTTTTCGGCTGTTATTTTGTGTTTCATAACTTATATCCACCCCTACATCACTCACACTCAGTATCATCTGTATCTGCATTATGGTTATCTTATCATAAGACATCTGTTGTGTCAGCTCTTTTGTCGTACTACTTATGAAGTCCGATTTAATCCATCCTCAGTCGCCCTCTTTGGCATACTTTGCGCTTTTGAAGGTACGGATTGCACTTTTTAAGGCACACTTTGCAGTTACCTTCTTTTTTTTTCCGATTTAATATGATATGATACTATTATATTTAGTCAAATATATTTCACTAACATCGCATGATATCGTACAAAAGGGACACTCTTATTCTTATGAACGCAATTACATTGATTATCATATATCTTGTTGTCATTAATTTCATAAGCTTTATTGTCATGGGTGTGGATAAATACAAAGCCCGAAAACGCGCTTGGCGCATTCCGGAATCCACCCTGTTTGTGCTTGCTGTAATTGGCGGCAGCATCGGCTCAATCGCAGGTATGCACCTGTTTCACCACAAAACAAGACATTGGTACTTTCTGTATGGGATGCCTGCCATCCTGATTATACAGATTCTGATTGTTGTTGCATTGGTGTCATCGCCGATTGAATTTCTGATTATGTAACAAAAGTAAATTTGCTCCGCAAATTAACTTTGCGAGTTTTGCTTCGCAAACTCGGGAAAATGTCCAAACATGTATATTTGCTCTGCAAATTAACTTTGCGAGTTTTGCTTCGCAAACTCGGGAAAATGTCCAAACATGTAAATTTGCTCCGCAAATTAACTTTGCGAGTTTTGCTTCGCAAACTCGGGAAAATGTCCAAACATGTATATTTGCTCCGCAAATTAACTTTGCGAGTTTTGCTTCGCAAACTCAGGAAAATATAAGACATAGGAGAATGGATTATGCATATTGCAGTTTGTGATGATAATATTGCCGACAGAAAACAGATGGAACGGCTCCTTGAGCGCGCTTCCGACAGACGGATACATACGACAGGCGTTTTCTATATTGATTCGTTCGGAAACGTGGACGCGATCATGCATGCACCGATGCTTTACAACGCATTCTTCATTGACATGACTTCCGGTCCCGTCAACGGTTTCCAACTTGCCAGAAAGCTGATTGACGCAGGTGTTACCGCTCCCATCGTTCTATGCATCTCCACGATTAATTACCGTGCCGTCATAGATGCAGCAATCGCAGAAGTGCCGCCGGACGGTGTTGAGAACTCTAACCATGATATCTTACGATGGAAACTGAAATCACAGATTCAATACCTGAATAAGCCGATTCGGGTAGCAGAACTGGACGAAATGCTCGACTATTGCATCGAGCAGAAATCAAAAACGATTCCTACGATAGAACTTCGCGGCGAGAAAGATACCCTCTATGTCTATGAGGATGAGATTATGTATGCAGAAAAAGACGGCAACTTCGCGCATGTGACATTGACAGAGGGCAGACAGATTGATATTCTGTCCACCATGCGCAATCTCTATACGCAAGTTGCCGATTTTGACCATTTCTTCCCGATTTCGGAGCAGGCTTTTGTCAACATCTCCTTTGTTGAGAAACTTGCTTTACTCAAATTAACCATGCGGGACGGGCATTCATTTACCGTCTCTCCTTTGGAAGTGTCACTCGTCAAGAAAGCTCTGGAAGCATACCGCAGCGGAATATAGTCTGCTCCGCTTTCTGACTGCTGGGGATAAGCGTCATTGGTTTACATAATATCTTTACAGTGTAACGATAATTCCACCGTCATTGGCATACATAGTACTGACCCCTGCCGTGTCCATGACGACAACATTTTTAAAAGTTGCTCTCTTTTCCATTAAAGAGCGCATGTACTCTGCCCGTTCCGGACAATTACAGTGCGTAATCATAAGCGTCCTTGTCTCGGTTTGATGTACGTCAGCCACAAGGCAGTCCGCCATCTTGGCAAGCGCCTTGTTGATACCGATTGCCTGACTCTTCTGTTCGATGACGCCCAGATTACCCACCATAACCGGCTTAATGCTCAAAGTGGATGCTACCAGTGCTTTAACACCTGTAAGCCGCCCATTCTTACGAAGCGTTTCCAGATTATCCAGCACGAAGTAGGTGCGCATCTTACGCTTGAAAACTTCTATTTTCTCTACCGTCTCCTCGTAAGACAATCCCGCTTCCTTATAACGCATGATTCGAATCGCAAGTTGAGTTTCCCCGCAGCTGGCAGATTCTGAATCAACCACATGAATCTTCTTCTCGCCATACTTCTCACAATACAGATTCTTGCCAAGCTCCGCGCTGTTGTAGCTGCCACTGAGATGCGAAGAGAGTGTGACAACATAAACCTCCTCCGCATCACAATGATATGCTTCCATATATTTCTCCGGTGAAGGACAAGAAGATTTCGGACACTGCGGACATGCCGCCACCTTTTCTAAGAATTCTGTCTGGTTAAAACTCTCGTCATCCCAAATAAGTTCCCCTCCCACTTCCAATCCAAGCGGAACAATCTGGAACCTGTCATCTTTTTTTAATTTTGCCGGCAATTCACAGCAGCTGTCTACTACGATTTTATAACTCATAAAGCCTCCATAACTATTCAATGTAGTTTTTGTTACCACTTATGATAACATGTTTTTCTATATGTTGTAAATAGAAAAGATATATCTTTCTTTTACCTATCTTTCTTTTCCTCCTTGTGATATACTAGACGCAAGCTCGGCAGCTTGCGTCACAAGAATTATTACATAATTCTTGCTTCAATGATTTATGCTGTAGCATTCATTGTTGTGATGCACTAGACGCA
>CAMWQW010000024.1 GCA_947176505.1 uncultured Lachnospiraceae bacterium
GATAATACATGATTATCCTTCACAATAAGAAATCGACTGCGGTTCTTGTTAATCCCGAATACGCCACCGCCGGATATAAATTGCCTGATGTGGCATTTGCATGACACAGAGTGTATGGGTATGAGATGTCTTGCATTCAATATATAATGCAATTCCAGAAACCGTATGTATCAGCAATTACAACAAACTTCAGTGTACGCAAGGACAGTGGAGCGATGTATTTTTACGCCAATTTTTTCGACGCGGAGATTTCCCTTTTGAAGTGAAACTCGAACCGCCTAATAAAAAACCAATCCTATGTTCTTATTGACAACTCCTTCCGTTTATACTAAAATGAAATTACTTCGATGCGCGAACTATTATATAGAGAGCCACATTTATCAAGAAGAATCGAATATCCGGGCATGTCATTTTATAAGTGATCGTATTATATGAAACACCGATCGCAGCAAACAGGAGCCGCCATGAACCTTAGTAACCAAGGAGTTCCCGAGGAACTGTCCCAATTTATCATAGACTATATGGAAGAAGTAAAAGAGCTGATTTCCACGGACTTATGGGAGAACGTTTTTCTTAACTGTTCCAAGAATGAGGTGCTTATTTTCTGGCTGCTGTATCGGAAAGAAGAAGTGAATATGACGGAGATCGCCGATTATATTCATGTGCCGCTCAACACAGCGACAGGGATTATCAGCCGCATGGAGAAGAACGGATTTGTCGTGAGAACCCGTTCCGAGGAAGATAAGCGGGTAGTGCATATCCGTTTCAGCGAAAAGGGGATGGCTCAGTTTGAAGCGTTGGTGAATGAGATGTTGCGCTACGGAATGCAGGTGGTCGGTTCTCTGACCAAAGAGGAGATGGATTTGCTTCATAAGGTGACTGAGAAAGTTATAGGAGTGCTACGTCAGGAGAAACAGAAGGAGACAGAGCCTAGAAAAATCAGAAAGATTGAAATTGAGTAAAACAAACAGCCGTCTTGACAAGCTTGAGAATTACTGAGTTTTTCACATAGAATAGAATGGCATCTATTTGTGTAAACAATGGATGCCATATAAAAGAACTAATATTTCGGATAAAGAACTATTCGAATGATGAATTATAATAAAAATCAACTATAAGGCGTGTTAAAGGAATGAAATGATATATGCAATGAACCTAGATGGCATAAAAAAATATATTAAACGGGTATAAAAAATATACTAAACAAGTGCTCAAGCACGCGCAAACAACAATGACTAGGAAAGCAATCGCAGCAGAAACATTTTCAATACAACGCAACGAAAAGGAGGATACCATGCAGAAGATTTACATTTTTACGGGAAAAGGCGGTGTCGGCAAGAGCAGTATCGCGGCAGCGCACGCAATCAAGAGCGCTGAGGAGGGAAAACGTACTCTGCTTATGAGTACGGACATGGCGCATAATTTGGGAGACATTTTTGAGAGAAAACTTGGCAAGGAACCGGAAAATGTGCTGTCGAATCTGGATGTTTATGAGATTGATCCGGAGTATGTGATGCATAACGATTTTTCTTTTGTCATGGAATATTTGGGAAGACTGCTGTCCGAGAATGTGATGAGCGGGGCGATAAAAACGGAGACGGAGAAGAGAAAGGAAGACGGAACAGAATCCATACAGAGCGGCTTACAAGAATTGGGAATGATGCCGGGCATGGAAGAACTTTTTTCGCTGTTAAAAGTTTCAGACATCTATCGCAGCGGAAAATATGACAGAGTGATTGTAGATTGCGCGCCTACGGGGGAGACATTGTCATTATTAAAGTTTCCGGAACTGCTTTCATGGTATATGGAGAAATTTTTTCCCATCGGAAAAGTGGGCGTGAGGGTGCTTGCTCCTGTTGCAAAAGCGGTTTTTAAGGTGGAAATGCCGAACAAAAACGCTATGAACGATATAGAGAGGATGTATCTAAAATTGGCTGAATTGGAGGAACTATTGAAAGACAGAGGCACCACGTGTATCAGGATTGTGACCACACCGGAAAAGATGGTGGTGGAGGAGACGAAAAGAAATTACATGTATTTGAATCTTTATAATTTTAATGTAGACGGAATATATATCAACCGCATTCTTCCGCGGGAGATTGGCAATGAGTTTTTTGATAAATGGTTGGAAATTCAGCGGGAATATATCGCGCAGATTAAGGAATGCTTTGCGGCGATACCGATTTATGAGATTCCTTGGTACGATGAGGAATTGAAGGGTGAACGTGCGATACGGCGGATTGTGGAAAGCGTGCTTGCGCGTACGGATGTGTTTGAGAGCAGAGCGATGATAGAGCGGGAAAAGTTTATACAGACGCAGGATGGCTACATGCTGGAAGTATATCTTCCCTATGTAGACAAAGAAGATATTGACTTATATCAGTCTTCCACGGATTTAATTATCAAGATCGGAAATTTCAAACGCAATATTCCGCTGCCGAATATTCTCCGTAAATATACGGTTTCAAGGGCAAAGTTCGAGGGTGAAAAACTGCATATTCATTTTACGCCATAAGGCGATACTGCAGTTTCAGACAATATTGCAGCATCAGACAAAAAGAGAGTAGTCATATGAGGAGGCGTCGAATGAACACAGAAATATTAGAACGAATTCTGACAGCTAAGGAATATCAGAAGAAAGCAATATATGCGTTGTTTCCGGAAGAGATGAGCGGTCATTTAGAAGTGATTGAGAAAGAATTTAAAATAATGGCAGCAGAGCTTGTGAAAGCGTGCGTGCGAAACGAGCAGAGTAAGACGGATAAAAGAGAAAGCAGAGAGAACAGTCGCGTGGACAATCATAGACAGAATTCTGACAGACAGAATGGCACAAGAAAAATCGACATTACATAGTGAAATATATTTGTGTGCAAAAGCAGCGCAGGAATGGAGAGGATTATGAGAATCATCATATATACTGGAAAAGGCGGTGTCGGTAAGACAAGTATGGCAGCGGCAACAGCCTGTAAAATAGCAAAAAACGGTAAAAATGTACTTGTCATGAGTACGGATCAGGCGCATAGTCTGGGAGATTCTTTTGACATGGAAATCGGCAGAGAAGAGACAAAAATCATGGAGAATCTTTATGCATTGGAGGTCGATACGGTCTATGAGAGTGAGAAAAGCTGGGGCAATATTAAGGATTATTTTAAGCAGCTTCTGACTTTAAAAGACGGCGGTGGAATTGAAGTGGAGGAGCTGCTGGTGTTTCCGGGACTGGAAGAGTTGTTTTCCATGTTTAAGATTCTGGACATGTATGAGAGCGGCGTTTACGATACAATTATTGTGGACTGCGCGCCCACAGGAGAAACCTTGTCACTCCTTAAATACCCTGAACGGCTGTCCGGATTTATAGAGAGAATTCTGCCGTTTAAAAGGATTGGCGTAAAGACAGTGGGCAAAGTAGTGGAGAGCGCTATGAAGATTCCTATGCCCAAAGATAGTGTGTTTGACGATATCGAATACTTGATGGACAAGATGAAACGGTTGCAGAAATTAATGCTGGACAAAGAGATTGTGAGTCTGCGGGTCGTCACCACGCCGGAGAAAATTGTCATCAGCGAGGCAAAGCGCAATTTTACCTGTCTGTATTTATATCATTACAATGTGGATGCAGTCATCGTCAATCATGTATATCCGAAAGAAGCGATGGAAGGATATTTCAATAAATGGATACAGGCGCAGGAAGAGGCTTTACAGGAAATCAGCAGATGCTTTAGCGAAGTGCCGCGCTTCTATGTGGAATTACAGCAGAGTGAGATTCGTACTTTGAATATATTATGTGAGCTGGGTGAGCAGATTTTTGCGCACTGCAATCCGGATGGGGTCTTGTTTGACAAGGAGATTTATGAGTTGGTTCTTAATTGAATTTTTCGTCGGATATCTGAAGCATTTGAGGCGCGTTATTATAATAAGCGTGGACGTTTGGTAATTCCGGGTAGTGGTGGAAGTATTAGAAACGGATTGATATTTCAGTAGTATATGATTATAATTGTGTAAGAGCAGACAAAAGAAAGAATAGCGGACAACCTTTTTGCATATCGGATTTACACACAAAATCGGAGGAAGAAATGTACATTTTATCAGTCATTATTATTATCGGAGTAATCATAGCGCTGGCGTCGGTTCTGCCCATGTGCTTTATGCATCCGTTAGCCAGTGGTAAGGTGGAAGACACAGATATCACAGCCATAAAGAACCGTAGCAACAATCTGTTCTTTATACCAGCGGGTGAGAATTGGATTGTAGTTGATGCAGGTTCTGATATTAAGGCGGTACAATCGGAGATAGAACGGCTGTCAATTGATGCAGGTAAGGTTTTAGGTGTTTTTTTGACCCACACAGATTATGATCATGTGGCGTCCGTTCCGTTATTTTCAAATGCGACGATTTATATGAGCGAGCACGAGAAACAGATGATAGACGGAAGCACGTACAGGCAGTTTATAAAGAAAAACAAACTTCCGAGAGGGTGCGATACAGACAGAATCAGTTACCAGTCAGATAACCAGACAGTGGATTTGGGTGGGCACAGGGTGCGTAGCATATGGGTGCCCGGTCACACAAAAGGTTCTGCTATGTATGCGGTGGATGAGAAATATTTGTTTACAGGAGATGCTTTTAAGGCGGACAAGAGAGAAATAACAGTGCATCCATATACGATGGACCGTCGACAGGCTCTTAAGTCTATTCGTAAGATACAAGAGGAGTGCGGCAAGTATGAGAAAGCGTTCACGGCGCATTATGGATGCTTATAGGATACAGAGTGTATGGTAAAAAGTAAAGCTTAAGTGAACATACTTGTATTTGTAAAATTTAAGTGGTATATCTGTGAAAAGAATATTTTTGAGAAAGAGAGGACAAGACAATGCAGTTTGAACAATTACAGAAAGATATGATTACCGCCATGAAGGAGCGAAACAAAGCGCGCAAGGACGCCATATCTACATTGGTTTCAGCAGCCAAGAAGGTTGCTATTGACGAGGGCACAAGGGACAATATCTCGGAAGAAATCGTTGACCGTGTGATATTAAAGGAAATCAAGACAGTGAAGGAGCAGTTGGATACTTGCCCGGCATCCCGTGAGGACTTGCGTCAAGAGTATCAAACGAGGCTGGATGTTTTTCAGGAATATGCACCGAAAATGCTGTCTGCGCAGGAAGTGGAGGCATTTTTGACAGAAAAATATGCCGACTTGGTGGAACAGAAAAATAAAGGTCTGATTATGAAAACAGTGATGCCGGAACTGAAAGGTAAAGCGGAAGGAAGCGTCATTAATCAAGTGGTGGCAAAGCTTTGTCAGTAGATTGATATGTTAAGGGGTAGAACACAAATAATTCTAAACAAACAGGAGACTTGTCCGACACGCTATAGATTGCTATACTATATAAGATAAGAGTGACTGAGGCGTATCAGTCCGGTGTGACGGTTGATGAACTGTCAGAGAGATATTATTTGACGCAGAAGAGCATTTGGAGAATCATCAGAGAATATAAGAAATGAGAAAAGGCTGATATCTGTCATAAAATGGAGATATCAGCCTTTTAGTAAGTTACTGTCGTTTACTTAGTTTGTGAATCGAAGTTTTTAATTGACATCGCCGTCATGTCGTACCCTTATATCGGAAATAAATCCGAAGCGGTCTCTTATAACGGTGATATCCACTGTGCCTTCTGAGTGTGAGTAGAAGCAGCCGCCTGCCTCATCAATGAAGATGCGGACGGGTTCCCCTTTGTAGTGCCAGATGCCGTTTTCATCCCGTGAAAGTTCCCATGCCGCATACTCCTGCGCCTGTTCTTCATCATCCAGACAGAGAGAGAAATCAGTGCGGAAAGCGCCTTTTTCCACATGGAATTCGTTGGAGAGAGCAGTGAGAATCTGTTCATTCATGTGCACGGGATCGTTGTCCGTATTTTTGCTAAGTACATCAAGAACAATATCTTCCGCTCGCTTCTGAGCATCTTTTCCAAGTGTAAGGTCACGGGTAGCATAAATTTTCACACCCCAGCGGCAGGCATCACTGGCACAGTAGCTGGTCAAGTAGGGTGAGAAGGGCGCCTGTGCGCAGGTGGCAAAGGCGACGGTGCTGCACGTCATAAAGCAGACGGCAATAGCCAGCAGGAGAGCGGATGCTCTTTTATAATTTAAGATGCTTTGGATTCTTTTCTCCACTTCAGTTTTAGAAAATGCGCTGTAGAGCAGCGTAGTGCGGCTGCCGGTAATCGCCATGGCGAGCAGGTTGAAAGCGTAGTCCTTACGTTCGTCTTCATCATGACAATGTCTGAGGACTGCTTCGTCGCAGGCAGATTCCAAATCTGCGGCAAAATATTTGGACATTATCCAGACAAGCGGATTGAACCAGTTAATAATCAGTGCAGCAAGCAAGAATACTTTCGTCCAGTTATCTTTGCGCTTAATGTGCATAGTCTCGTGCAGCAAAATATGGCGTAACAGCTCCCTGTTCTGAAAGTCCATGCGTGTGGGCAGATAGATACGAGGTGCAAGTAAGCCGCAGGTTAATGGAGAGGCAATTTCGTCATTGGTAAAAACCAGAATATGCCCCATGTCCATTTCACGCAGGAGCCCGTTGATTGTTTCGTTGTGTTCCACAAGAAGAGATTTTTTCAGTTTCCTATTGTAGTGATATCTTTGCCAAAGCAAGATACCTGCTGTTAGGATAAAGCCAATCGTATAGATAACCTGCAGCAGAGTATAATTGAAAGTAAAAGGCAGATGAGGGAAGGTAGTGTATGGATATGTGCTACCTAAGTCCTTGCTGACTTCTGGTGCAGATTGGATGATATCTACAGCCCCGGGTGACAACGTGTCGTCTGTGACTGTGCTTTTTTCTTCGACGCATACGATGTTCTCGGTTGCGCCGTTTTCAAACGCCGTCGGCATTGTGCGTATCATCACATCCTCTATAGCAGTTTCGGTATAAGCAACCTCTGTATCTTCGGTGACGGAGATGGTTTCCGCAAAAGCGTTGGCAAATTCGGAGAGAGCGTATAGGGGCGAATCATCGGATATTCTGATTGTAAGAGGACTGCTTAAGGAAAAAGGCAGCAGCAGGCGTATCAGAACAACGCACCATATTATAGGGAATACAAACTTCGGTAGTCTCTTCTTAAGCAGAACGCGGAAAAGCAAGACGATCAGAATCATCAGGCTTCCATAGAAGGACATCAGTAAAAAGGGCATATTCATTCCAAAGTGCAGCATATTATTTCGCCTCCTTAATCATCTTGGCAAGACGCGCAGCGTCTGCTTCCGAAATTCCTTGGTTTTTGAGAAAAGATGAGAAGAACAGTTCACTGGAACCGCCGAACATCTTGTCGATGAGCTGTTCCGTTTCACTCTGTGCCACTTCGTCTTTCGTGATAAGCGGTTTGCACAGGAAATTAGGTTCTTCGCGCTCTATGGCGCCTTTCTCGATGCATTTCTTGATCACGGTATAAGTGGTGTTTTTGTTCCAGCCGATGCTCTCAGACAGAATGTCTACGATGTCGCGGGCGGGTTTTTCACCTTGTGCCCATAAGACTTCCATCACTTTCAATTCTGAATCAAATAGTTTCATACGAATCCTCCGGTCAGTGTGACGCTCCACACGATTTGTAGCAGTGTTTTAGACTATTGCAATAAGTCATGTCTCAAGGGTAGACTATTGCGATAGTCTGCTCCTTGCACACAGACTATCACAATAGTCTACATATGTCAAGGAACTTTAAAGGAAAAATTTTATTAGAAATTATATAAAAATACGAAAAGCATATAAGGAACAAAAATGCGAAAAAGCAATTTTTGACATAGTTGTAAATGCATAATGGTTATGATATACTGACCATGCTTTTGACTTCTGGTTAAATAGTATTGATTAAAATATATGGAGATATAGTGGTAAGTAAATAGAGGAGATACAGATGCGTCCGCTTAGAGAAATCATCAGCCGGTATATGAGTTTAATTACTTGTGTGCTGGTAGCAATCATATTAATCATCATTGCATATATTCAGATAACAAACGAACAGAGACAGGCTTATGAAAGTGCCGTAAGAACTTTTCAGCAGATTGAGCAGCTCGTAGAGCAGAATCAGGAGGAGCTGGAGGAAATTCGTAAGGAATACAGCGAAACCTGCTTGCACAATGCGGAAACAATCGCATACATCATTCAGAGTGAGCCTTCTGTGCTGGAAAGTGTCGAAGAGCTAAAGACTATTGCACAATTTGTGGAAGTGGATGAAATTCACATTTTTGACGATACAGGGCGTATTTATGCCGGGACACATCCGGAATATTATGATTTTACATTTGATTCCGGTGAACAGATGATGTTTTTTAAACCGATGCTTGAAGATAAGTCGGTGAAGCTTGTTCAGGAGATTACACCGAACACGGCGGAAGATAAGATGATGCAGTATTCGGCACTCTGGAGCAATAATGGGAAATTCATTGTCCAAGTGGGCATGGAGCCGGTCAATGTCATGAAAGCGACACAGAAGAATGAGTTGTCTTATTTGTTTTCGCTGCTTCGGGTGAGTCCGGATGCGCAATATTATGCAATTGATATAGAGAGTGGGAAGATTGTCGGCTCCACGGAAATGGAATGTGTGGGGAAGAACCTGACGGAAGTGGGGTTAAAACAAGAGCGGTTTACAGATTTGAATAAAGGATTTCATGCAGTTATCAATGGCAGAAGCTCCTACTGTGTATTTGAAAAAGTTGGCACCGGCTATATAGGCAGAGTTATTTCAAGTAAGGAGTTGTATAGGCGAGTGTTATGGACAACAATCACTCTTGCGATATGTCTGATTGTGATAGCAGCTATTCTTGCACGAGCTGTAATAAGATATATGAATAAGTATGTAGTGGATGGTATCCACAGTGTGAATGCGAAGCTGCATAGGATTGCGCAGGGAGATTTGGATGAGCTGATTGATATTCAAAGCAGCACGGAGTTTTCGGAGCTGAGCAGTTATATCAATATTATGAAAAACAGCCTTTTAGACAATAACAGGAAGATGTCCTATGTACTGAGCAAAACCAATATGTATATCGGCGTGTATGAATATAATGAATACATGAAAAGAGTTCGTTTTACAGAATATATACCACGGATTCTGCAGCTTGGCGAAGAGGAAGCAAAGCTGCTGTCAGCAGATTACAAAGCATTCAAAGCATTTATTGATAAGCTGAGGGAGAATCCTGTTCCGGATGAACCCGGCATATTCGAGATAGATGAACATTATGTTAAAATAGAAGAGATAGATGATAATAACGGAGTGTTCGGTGTTGTTATCGACATGACAGACGAAGTGAGCAAACGCAAAAAAATAGAAGGTGAACGGGATATTGATCTGTTGACGGGGTTGTACAACAGACGTGGCATGGAGATAAAGCTGGACGGACTATTCGGGGATGCGGAAGAAATTGCATATGGTGCGCTTGTCATGATAGATGCCGATAACCTGAAAGTCATCAACGATACTTACGGACATGAGGTGGGGGATATTTACTTGAAGAAGATTTCCGAATTAATTGCCGGATTAGATGCAGACAGGTCAGTGGCAGCCAGATGGGGCGGCGATGAATTTGTTCTATTTCTGTATCAATATGACGATGAAAAGGAATTGCTTGATACCCTGAACAGTCTGGACAGCATTCAGGAGAACAGTGTGACATCTCTTGACGATGATGTCCGCGTTTCACTCAGATTTTCCTTTGGTTATAGCCTGATAGGGGAGAGGGCGGATTACCAGAATCTGTTAAAAGAAGCGGACGAGAAGATGTATGAGAATAAGCGAAGGCGTAAGGAGAAAGGCTGACAGAGATATGACAAACAGCTGCTTATATAAAAGCCCGATCGGGGTGTTGTGTATAGTGGAAGAGAACGGAAAGATTACGAAGCTCCATTTGCAGCGGGAAGAGGACTGCAATGGTACAGTACAAGAAGGCAAAAAGCTCGCAGCCGTACTCCGCGAGGCGTGCACACAACTCGATGAATATTTTCAAGGCAAAAGAAAACAATTTGAACTGCCCCTAAGTTACGCGGGAACAGATTTCCAACAGCGTGTGTGGGATGAACTGCAGAAAATTCCCTACGGTGAAACCAGAAGTTATGAGGAGATTGCCATGCAGGCAGGTAACTCCAAGGCACAGCGCGCAGTAGGGCAGGCGAATAATCGGAATCCCATCATGATTGTCATTCCCTGTCACCGGGTGATACACAAGAGCGGAGATATCAGTGGATATGCCTGTGGTATAGAAGCGAAGAGATATCTGCTGGAACTGGAGAAGCGCTGCATTGTGCGGTGCGCAGGATTGGCTACTATAATACCGTCAGGGCAGAACTAGAAGCAAATCAGATGTTATGATCCGGGAATGTAATCTCTAAAATATCTTCATAATTGATTTTGGTATTTACGATCTGTAACAGCCGGCTGGTCTCGTCTATACGTGCGACCATGCCGGTTATTTTGATATATTCATCTTTATGAAAATAGACTACACTAGCAAATTTTCCTTTTTGGAGCCGGTGCATCTGCCGGTCTAATTCTTCCGCCATCTCCTCGGACAGTTCTATTTTGGAAACGATGATTTTTTCCTTGGCGGCAAGCGCCTCCGGTAATCCCTTCAGCGCGGCGAAGGGCATGAACTGCTTGGCTCTTTCTTCGATGGGCATTTTATGTTTAGGTTTACTCGCCACTTTTATGTCCTCCAATCTGGTGATTGCGCGCTCTTGTGGTAGCGCCCTCTTCGAAATTCATTCCTTTCAGGATGGCGTCTTTGCCGAATTTACTTTTGATACTTAGGACGGCTTGCTGCATTTTGCGGCTGCGCTCCAGTTCTGCTGCGTCTACAAAGAAATGATACTGGTGATACTCTTCGGGCATGACGTTATTACAGGTGATATTGACACGGTGTATTCCGTAGCCGGGATTGACAATCTGCTCATAGAGTTCTGTCACTGCAGGAATGAGTAGCAGGTCAGAATTAGTCTCCACGGGAAGCGTAGCAGTGCCGTGAGCGGACGGGACATTCAGGCGGTTGGAGTAGCCGACATGGAGCGTCACGGATTTGGTAATCAGATTCTTATCGACCAGATCAAGACAGAGCAGATCAGTCATTTCCTTTACGATTAATAATCCCTTGTCAAAAGTATAGTCACAGCCAAGAACCTGTCCGCTGCCGATGCAGTTGGAGTGGGACTTGTAGGACTTGATGTCTGTCATGGTGACAGGCTCCCGTCCCCATGCATGGTCTATGAGCAGTTCTGCATCCACACCAAAAAGACGATAAAGAAAATCCTCATCAGCCTCGGCAATATCGCGCATGGTGCGGATGCCGTAAGGCTCCAGCCGCCTTGCAATGCCCGTTCCGATACGCCAGAAATCGGTGAGCGGTCTGTGATTCCACAGGCTTTGGCGGTAACTTTCCTCATTCAGTTCTCCGATAAAATCAGTGGCATGCTTGGCAGTGATATCCAAGGCTACCTTGGCAAGATACAGATTGGTTCCCACGCCGCAGGTGGCACGGATACCGGTGGTATGATAGACATCTTCCATAATCCGCTGTCCCAGTTCACGGGCAGACAGACGATATAATTCCAGATAGTCGGTGACGTCCATGAAAGCTTCGTCAATTGAATAGGCATGGATATCTTCCTTGGCAATATATTTCAGGTAGACAGCATAGATATCCGCAGAAGTATCAATATATTTCTGCATCCGCGGCGGTGCGGTGATATATTTTACATGCTTCGGAATCTCGAAAATGCGGCAGCGGTTTTTAATACCCAAGGCTTTCATGGCAGGCGTGATGGCAAGGCAGATTGTCTTTTCGCTGCGTTCCGGATCGGCGACTACAAGCTTGGTAGTCATTGGGTCGAGCCCGCGCGCTACACATTCCACAGAGGCGTAGAATGATTTCAAGTCAATACACAGATAGGTGCGCTGTTTCATGGGTTCAAACTCCTTTCGTTACGTATATGAATATTATAGAATGCGAACGTATGTTTGTAAATAGGGAAAATGTTGGAATGGAAAGGAAGAATTGAGAAGGTGACAAACGGACTGTATTTTGTTGACAAAATCGGAAACGGGATATAGAATAGCGTATAGAATTTTGGAAGATTCATATGTATCATGAAAGAAGGGAAAGAAATTGGAGTCATATTTAGTATTCAGGGATTTGGCAATTATTATCATTTTTGCAAAACTGTGCGGCATTATAGCCAGAAAATGCAAAGCACCGCAGGTGGTGGGAGAAATTATCGCAGGGCTTTTGATTGGACCGAGCATTTTAGGATGGGTGAACCAGTCAGATTTTCTTGCGCAGATGGCGGAAATCGGTGTTATATTACTGATGTTTTCCGCAGGACTTGAAACCGATCTGAAAGATTTGGTAAAAACGGGACCAATCGCTGTTTTAATTGCCTGTTCGGGCGTATTTATTCCGTTAGTTTGTGGGGCACTGCTCTATATGGGGTTTTACGGTGTTTCACCATGGGGGTCGGAAGGCTTTTATAAGGCGGTATTTGTCGGTACGATTTTGACGGCTACCTCGGTAAGTATTACAGTAGAGTCGCTAAAGGAAATGGGAAAGATAAAGGGGAAGGTCGGTACGACGATTTTGAGCGCGGCGATTATCGACGATGTGATCGGCATTATTGTGCTTACTTTTGTGATCGGCTTTAAGAATCCTGAATCAAAGCCGTCGGCAGTACTATTTAATACGGTAGGATTCTTTGTTTTCGCGATTGTGGTCGGGTTTATCAGCTTTAAAATTTTCAAGATGGTGGATACCAAATACCCGCACACAAGGAGAATTCCTATTGCAGGATTGGCGCTTTGTCTTGCCATGGCATACATAGCAGAGAAATATTTTGGCATTGCAGATATCACAGGTGCCTATGTGGCGGGAATCATTCTCTGTTCGATTCGGGATTCCCAGTACATAGCAGAGAAAATGGATACCAATTCCTATATTATATTTGGTCCGATTTTCTTTGCCAGTATCGGTTTGAAGACAAATGTGGACAATATCAGTATGGGCATTTTGATTTTCTCCATTGCGTTTGTGTTTGTCGGCTTGTTGTCCAAAATCATAGGATGTGGGCTGATGGCGCGTCTGTGTAAGTTCAGCACGCGGGATTCGCTGAAAATAGGAGTCGGTATGATGACGAGAGGCGAGGTGGCATTGATTGTATCGCAGAAGGGGCTTACGGCAGGTCTGCTCACGCCGGTGTACTTTACATCGGTCATTCTGTTAATTATTATTTCGTCCATTGCGACACCGATTATATTGAAGGTATTGTATTCCAAAGATGAAGCTGAAAGCGCGGCAGCGTAAGAACACCGCAGTATGCGGTAGTTTCCGGCATAAGGACAAAAGGGGCACGTTATTCGTGTCCCTTTTATACGTTATAACAAAGCTAAAACTAAGAAATATTTCATAAAATGGAAAGAAATAGAGGACAAGACATAGAAAAAATGATAAAATATTTTAAACTGTTTCAAAAAGGAAAAAGGGGATTGCCAAGAGTATATGATGAAGGGAAAAACTACAGATGAGTGTAATCAGCAGTAAAGATGTCAATGAAATTATCAGAAAGACATTGGGTATCATCAACAATAAGATTATGAACCACGGAGAAATTACGGGTTATATTCTTTATAAGATGATGGAGTACGAGAATACCTACACGGAGCAGCATTATACAGAGCAGGAACTGGTGGATTATACGATGCTTGGCATCCTGCACGATATTGGGCTTTACAAGGAGGATAACGTCAAGAATGTGTCTGATTTTGAGACCAAGAATTTGTGGCCTCATTCCATATACGGTTTTTTGTTTTTGAAATATCTTTCACCTATGGGAGATAAGGCGGAGATTGTGCTGTATCACCATTTGGATTACAACAGGCATAATTTAATTCAGAGCCGGTATATGCATATTATTGATCTTTTGAATCTGGCAGATTCTATGGATACTTTTTTACATTTAAAAGATGAGAGTCTGGAGCCGGACTACTTTGCAAAGTACCGTGATATCAAATTTTCCGGTGCAGCGCTTGATCTTTTTCATAAAGCGCAGGATCGGTATGGTATTACGGAGAATCTGATTAACGGTAAATACAGGGAAGAACTGGATGTGCTGCTCGCCAAGAGAGCTTTTTCTGAACAGTACAAGAGAGGTTTTCTGGAAATGCTCGTGTATACGATTGATTTCAGAAGCGAGCACACGGTGATACATACGCTGGCTACGGTGAACTTCGCGGAACAGCTCGGCAGACTGGCAAGAGTGTCGGGAAGAGACTTAAGAGACCTGCATTACGGTGCGTTGTTACATGACCTTGGTAAGATAGCGATTCCGCTCAATATATTGGAATCTACGGGGAGATTGAATGACGACGAGATGAAAATTATGAAGGCTCATGTGCGCATTACGGAGATGATTCTGGAGGGAGTCGTGGACGACGCGGTATTACAGATAGCAGTCAGGCACCATGAGAAGCTGGACGGAACAGGTTACCACAAAGGTCTCAAGGCGGAAGATTTATCGCTGACTCAGCAGATTATTGCGGTAGCGGATATCTTAAGTGCGTTGTACGGTAAGCGCAGTTATAAGGAGGCGTTCAGCAAAGAGAAGATACTGGACATCATGAAGGGGGACGCAGAGAGCGGTAAGATTAATAAAAATGTAGTGACCAGTCTGGAGAGGAACTACGATCGTATCATCAAAGAATTCGAGAAAGAGAAAGAGAATACAATCGGGTTATATCTTAAGATTAAAGAGCAGTATGCGATTATCAGTGAGCGGTTTAAGATGTTTGATTAGTGTGAGATGAAGTTCTAAGCCTCACGCATTGAAAGGAGAGAAAATATGGAGAAAGCAAACGTATATTTTACAACATTTAAAGCAACTGAACATGAGAATTTATTGCAGAAACTGCATCGTTTGATGAAGACGGCAGGATTTGAGAGCATTGATTTTACGGATAAGTATGCAGCAATTAAGATTCATTTCGGTGAGTACGGTAATCTGGCGTTTCTTCGTCCGAACTATGCAAGGGTGGTGGCTGACTATGTTAAGGAATTGGGAGGTAAACCTTATCTTACCGACTGTAATACGCTCTATGTAGGCAGCAGGAAGAATGCGCTGGACCATTTAGAGACAGCTTATGTGAATGGCTTTTCTCCATACCAGACGGGATGTCACGTTATCATCGGCGACGGCTTGAAGGGTACGGATGAAACATTGGTTCCTATCAATGGAGAATATGTCAAAGAGGCGAAAATTGGTCATGCCATCATGGATGCAGACATTTTCATTTCGCTGACGCATTTTAAAGGGCATGAGATGGCAGGGTTTGGCGGTACGCTCAAGAATATCGGTATGGGCTGCGGTTCCAGAGCAGGCAAGATGGAGCAGCACTGCGACGGTAAACCGAGCGTCGATGCTTCCGCATGTGTCGGCTGTGGCGCTTGCGATAGGATTTGTGCGCATGGCGCTCCGATGATTGCGAATGGAAAAGCACATATTGACCATAATAAATGTGTGGGCTGTGGACGTTGTCTGGCGGTATGTCCGAAAGATGCTATTGCAGCAGATTTTACAGATTCTATTGCGGTACTCAATTATAAAATGGCGGAGTATAGTTTGGCAGTATGCAAAGACCGCCCGTGCTTCCATGTATCTTTGATTTGCGATGTGTCACCTAACTGTGACTGCCATGCGGAAAATGATATTCCGATCATTCCGAACGTAGGTATGCTGGCATCTTTTGATCCCGTTGCGTTAGATCAGGCGTGTGCAGATTTGTGTAATCAGATGACGCCGGTGGAGAGCAGTGTCTTGGGCGAGAATTTGAAAGAACACGGAAATGCTGAGGGACATGATCATTTCCACATGACGCATCCCGATACGGAGTGGAAGAGCTGTATTGCCCATGCGGTAAAGATTGGACTCGGAACAGACCAGTATGAATTGATTACAATTTGATAATCGCATAAATTGTGTATAAGATTGCAAACAGTAAGTAAAAAGAAAGGCAGTGTTTATCCGTGATGAATGTTGATGATAAACTAAATGCACTGCGCAAATTGATGCAGGAGAGAAATCTCTCGGCGTACATCATTCCGACAGAGGATTTCCACAGTTCTGAGTATGTTGGAGAATATTTCAAAGTAAGAGAGTATATGTCAGGGTTCACCGGTTCGGCGGGAACCCTGATTGTGTTGTCTGACGAGGCGGCATTGTGGACGGACGGCAGGTATTTCATACAGGCGGCAAAGCAGCTTGCAGGCAGTTCCATTATGCTTATGAAAGCG
Organism: uncultured Lachnospiraceae bacterium; assembly: GCA_947176505.1. Taxonomy (GTDB): domain Bacteria; phylum Bacillota; class Clostridia; order Lachnospirales; family Lachnospiraceae; genus UBA3282. The sequence goes on from CAMWQW010000024.1 coordinate 16,330, forward strand.
GGACAGCCGGGAGTGCCGACAATCGCAGAATATTTGTATGATAAGTTAGAAGAAAAGAGCGCAATCGGCTTTGATGGGCGAACCGTTACGGGACAATTCGTAAAAACAATTGCCAAGAAGACGGATGCAAAACAAATGACTTTTGAGGGCGGAGAGGATTTGGCGGATTTCGTCTGGGTAGATCGTCCGGCAGTCTCGGAGGAGCCTGTATGGGAACTAGGCGTTGACTATGCCGGAAAAAGCAGGGAAGAGAAGCTTAGCGCTGTCAGGGAGAAACTGAAGGAAAAAAAGGCGGATGTCCTGCTTCTTACTGCGCTTGATGAGATTGCATGGTTACTCAATTTGCGGGGCGATGATGTCAGGTATACGCCGGTTTTCTTGGCATATATGCTCGTAACGCAGGATAAAGCGGTTCTCTGTATCCATGAGAGAATTTTGCCGAATGAAATTCGAGAAAAATTAGAGCGAGCAGGGATTGACATATGTTCCTATGATGCTGTTGACGAGATTCTTCATGACATTTCCCGTGAGAAGTGTGTATGGATTGACAGCCGGAGTGTGAATTACAGTCTGCTAAACAGTCTGCCGGCAGAGACGCAGAAAATTGATAAGTGTAGTCCTGTTACACTCATGAAAGCCGTAAAGACACCGCAGGAGATGGAACATATACGAAGAGCTCATATCAAAGACGGAGTGGCGGTGACAAAATTTATCCGCTGGCTGAAAATGAGCGTGGATAATGAAGGGTGCAAAGACGAAAGCGGAGAGAAGATTACGGAGATAAGTGCGGCAGGAAAATTAGAAGTATTCCGTGCACAGCAGAAAGGATATCTGGGGGCAAGCTTTGAGCCTATTATTGCTTACGGCGCCCACGGAGCTATCGTGCACTATGAGCCGACTAGGCAGACAGACGTGGAGCTAAAGGGCGGAAGTCTCTGCCTCGCAGATACAGGTGGACATTACAGGGACGGAACAACGGATGTCACCCGTACAGTGGCGCTTGGGGCAGTGACAGAGGAAGAAAAAAGATACTATACGATAGCATTGCGGGGACATTTGGCACTTGGTGCTGCCAGATTCCGGCATGGTGTCTGCGGACAGAATCTGGATGTGCTGGCGCGGGAACCTTTATGGGAGAATGGACTTGATTATAACCACGGAACCGGACATGGAGTCGGTTTTATTCTGAGTGTGCACGAAGGACCGCAGAGATTCCAGTGGCGTATTTCAGAGAATGCGGCGAGTATTCCGTTGGAGGAGGGCATGGTAATTTCTAATGAACCGGGTATTTATCTGGAAGGAAAGTTTGGTATCCGGCATGAGAATCTTGTGTTGTGCCGCAAGGGAGAAGAAAATGAGCACGGACAATTTATGTATCTTGAGCCGTTGACGATGGTTCCTTTTGACAGAGATGCCATTTTGCCGGAATTGATGACGGACAGGGAACGACAATGGTTGAACGATTATCACCGGCAGGTATTTGAGACGTTACAGCCTTATTTCGACGGAGAAGAGTTGCAGTGGCTGCAAGAGGCGACGGCAGAGATTTTCTAAATGGAATCCGCTCGTAAAGGATAAGAAGATAAATGTGAGGAAAAATATGGGTAAAAATAGCTGAAAAAGATGATTTTACATTTTATCTGTGATATACTTCAAACAAGACAAATGACTGGAAATAACGCTGTGTGAAATGTAAAAGTAAACAACGTTATTCAGCAGAAAGGGGTAAAGTATGGAGCATCAAAATTTATCGGCAACAGAGGCAATGGACAAATTAAAGAAAGGAAATGAAGCCTATCTTTCGGCGACAAGCAATACAGGAGATATTTCACCTGCAATCAGAAAGAAGACGTGTGATGAAGGGCAGACACCCTATGCAACCGTGATAACCTGTTCGGACTCTAGGGTAATACCGGAGAGTATTTTTATGGCAGGCATCGGGGAACTGTTTACGATTCGTGTGGCAGGTAACGTGATGGATAATCATCAGTTAGGAAGTGTGGAATATGCCGCAGATCATTTGGGATGCAATCTGGTAGTAGTGCTTGGACATACTCACTGCGGTGCAGTGGGTGCAACAATAAGCAGTGAACCCACGGGATTTGTCAAATACATAACCGATGAGATTCGTGCGGCAATCGGTGACGAGAAAGATGAGTACAAGGCAAGCTGCCTGAACGTGGCAAGAAGTGTTGAACGTATTAAAGAAGGTTTAAAACTTTCGGTTACGGATAAACTGAAAGTATGCGGAGCAATTTATAATATTGACAGTGGTCGGGTAGAGTTTTTAGACTGATTCGGCAGAGTATTCCGCGAAGATTATTAAAGTGAGTGAAGAAATTCAGAATGGAGGAGATTATGGCTCAATCAGAAAACAAGAATCCATATGCCGGCACGCAGACAGAGAAAAATCTGCAGGCAGCAATCGCCGGAGAATCGACGGCAAGGAACAACTACACTTTTTTTGCCTCGAAAGCCAAAAAAGAAGGTTTTGAGCAGATTGCAGCAATTTTTCAGGAGACGGCAGACAATGAGAAAGAACATGCCAAACTTTGGGTTAAGGAATTGTACGGCATCGGAAGTACTGCACAAAACCTTGCAGCAGCAGCACAGGGCGAGAATTATGAGTGGACGGAGATGTATGCCGGATTTGCCAAGACGGCTGAAGAAGAAGGATTCCCTGAATTGGCAGCGAAATTCCGTATGGTTGCCGATATTGAGAAACACCATGAGGAGCGCTACCGTGCATTGTTAAAGAATGTGGAGATGCAGGAAGTGTTCAAGAAGAGCGAGGTTAAAGTTTGGGAGTGCCGCAACTGCGGACATATCGTAGTAGGAACGGCAGCACCTGAGGTTTGCCCCGTATGTGCGCATCCGCAGGCATATTTTGAGATAAGTGCACAGAATTATTAATAAACAGCAGAATTATAATATATAGAAGCTTATCAAGGGAGCGTACTGATTCTATCATACAGACGCTCCCTTATTAGTTAACAGCTTCTCAGTCTTTTTTATTACGACAAAATAACTGCTGACCAGAATAACGTCGGCACCCAGCCACGCCATAATTTCGGCATAGAAGATACCGGTCTCACCAATGATCAGAGGCAGTAAGATTGCGGTAGCTGCCCGCATGATGAACTCCGCAATGCCGGAAGCCATCGGAAGGACGGTATTGCCCATTCCCTGAATGGTGGAACGGGTCACATGAAGGACGTAGAGGATGGGCAGACAGATGCTCATAATTGCCAGATAGTAGTAGCCTATCTGAAGTGTCTGTTCAAACTCTTCCGGCGTTCCGGAGATAAAACAGCTTAAGATTGCTTTGCCGCCTGCAAGCATAATAACAGCAATGATTGCCGATGTTATGAGGGCAATCCAGAGGGATGCCTGCATACCCTTGCGGACGCGGTCAATCTTGCCGGCGCCGAGGTTCTGTCCCGAATAGGTGACCATGGAATAACCGTAGGAAGTGGCGGCTACTTCCAATACGCCGTAGAGCTTATTGGTGGCGGTGAATCCGGCAATGAAGATTACGCCGAATCCGTTGACCACAAACTGTACAATCATACCGCCAACGGATATGATTGCATTCTGAAATGCCATAGGGAAGCCAAGCATAAGCAGTTTGGAGGACAACTGACTATTTAGCTTGTAGTCTGAGGAAGCCAGTGTCAATATCTCAACCTTGCGGATATGGTACAGACAGTAGAGGCTGGAAACCATCTGAGCAATCAAAGTGGCGACTGCGGCACCGCTGATACCGAATCCGAGGACCAATACAAATAGAAGATCCAGTACGATGTTGGTAATGGCGGCAACTATCATAGCATGAAGCGGTGTCCTGCCATCACCAAGAGAACGCAGGACTGTGGCAAACAGATTGTAGGACATCACAACAGGAATACCCAGATACATAATACGCAAGTACAAAAGAGAATTGTCAATAATCTCAGGCGGTGTCTGCAGGAGTTCCAAAACAGGACGCGCAACTGCCTGTCCGCCGAACAGAAGCACGACAGAGGATAGGAACGATAAAGCAATTGAGCAGCCGATTGTTTTTCGAAGATTATCATATCTGCCGGCACCGAATTCCTGTGCCATAAGAATCCCGAATCCTTGTGTGATACCTTGAATGATACCTAACATGAGCCAGTTCATCCAATCGGCTGCGCCCAAAGCGGCAAGGGCGCTCACACCAAGACCTTTTCCCACGACCATCGTGTCAACAACAGTGTAGAGCTGTTGAAAGACATTACCAATCATTAAGGGCAGTGCAAAGGTGAAAATCAGAGCGGCAGGTTTCCCATCGGTCATATTTTTAATACGTGTTGACATATATAATCCCTCATCTGTATCAATTTTGGACTCGCCTGTCTTGACGAGTATGGTTCACTTGGTTGAATACTTATCTTATCAAAAAGAAAAGCGTGTTTCAACACCAAAATCCAACTTAAAAGAATAGAATAAAGAATAGAAATATTATGTAATCTCTAATTAGATAATTTATAGAAATGTTTTATGCGATAAAAACTACTTAATATTGAAAGTATATTGATTTTTTATGGAAAATGTTGTATGATGAGTTTACATAATCAAATTTACATAATGTGGGAGTATTTTACGGTAGATTGAGTGGAGGTACTATTATGAAAAAGTATAGAATTTTGAAGAAAGTATGCGCCATTGCATGTCTGGCGCTGGGAATTCTTATTATGCCGGCTAATCGGATGAAAGCTCAGGCGGCAGAAGTCATAGCGACAGTACAGGGGAGCGTAATGTCCGGTACGACAACAGATTTGTTGAAACTTGCTACAAAAGAAGGAAATATGGAGATTAAACTGGACAGTGGGACAGATGCCAGCGCGTGCAAGGTCTTGCTTCCGGGCAGTAACATTTACGTTGCCGTATCTCACGGATCTGACGGTTATCTTCATGCAGTCAGGATTACAAGCGGCGTACAGACTTCAGCAGTGACACTTGACACATCGTCCAATGCGACTGTTACGGGAACCATTAGTGACAAGTCTCAAGGCGATATTTTAGTCGTTAAGACGCCACAGGGAGAAATGCAGATTAAATTAGATACAACCACTAATTTGAGTGGCTGTTCTGTTCTGGTGGCTGACAAAACGTACAGTATAACCTGCGTGAGAGGTTCAGACGCATATATGCATGCAACCAGCATTTCAGATGCATCGGGAGGCGGACTTGGGAGCAACTCTACAGCGTCCACAACACCGGCATCCTCTTTGACCCCTACGCCGGCATCTCCCGTTACGGCAAATACATCAACAGTTACCGGCACTGTAAATGATAAGACCAAAGACGATTTACTGTATTTGTCAACTCAAGCCGGAGAGATGCAGATTGTGATTGATGCCAATACGGATTCCAGAAACGGTTTATTCCTCGTACCCGGCAGGACGTTGTCAGTATCTGTTTACCGGGGATCGGACGCATATATGCATGCCGCGACCATTGTAGGAGTAAAGGACGGTTCCGTGCCGGCACAGGTTGACACATCGTCTACGTCGACGGTGTCTGGAACAATCGGAAGCAAATCGACTGAAAACATATTGTATCTGAGCACTCCCGGAGGCGACATGGAGCTTAAGATGGACGTAGTGCGAAGCATCACCGGCTGCAAGGTGTTGGTGGCAGGTAGGAAGGTTACGGTAACCTGTGCGCGCGGTTCGGATGCATATATGCATGCGGTAGATATTATAGGAAACTGATGAAAACAAAATGTTAACAGGCAGATACAGGAAAGATGCAAAAGAGATTTTAGAGTGAATATTTCAAAGTGCAATTAGGAATAGAAAAATTTGAGAAAAAGATTGAGGTATATGATATATCTTGATCTTTTTTGTTGTGTACAAAGTCTGGCAAGTGCGGTTTTTACATTTTGTGGAGAAAACTCCTATGGCTTGGTGGGGAACAAAACAACTAAAGAGGCTAAAAGCATAAAAATATATTATAAGTATAGTAGTAAAAGATTGATGCCATGTTAAAGTGATAGTATAATAATAATGCATCTGCTTGCGGTATATTAGCCACAGTTCATAAGGATAAAAGAGGTCTAATGAAGGCATGTAGTATAATAAGAGGTGGCAATGAACAATAAAATTTATGAGTATGAATCATTAATCTACAGTGCAGGAGAGTCAGGTGGCGCTTATGTCGTATTTCCCTACGATATCAGAGAAGAATTTGGCAGAGGACGTATAAAGGTGCATGTTACGTTTGATGGGGAGCCGTATGACGGCAGCATTGTAAATATGGGAGTTAAGAATGCTGATGGCAGCATTTGCTATATTATAGGTTTGCGAAAAGATATACGCTTGCGCATAGGAAAACAGCCGGGTGACAAAGTATATGTGACGGTTGCAGAACGGGAATAGAAGAACTTGGAGTGCACGGTGATTTTGGCATGGAGGATAACTATGAATGAGAAACGCTTAGAGGCATTTGAGAAAATGCTTGCCGCAGTACAGAATGAGTATGACGATATTTTAGTCAAGATGGAGAACATGAAAGCGGACGGCAAAGTGAAAACGGTGACCTATCAACAAATGATGTCACGCAAGATGACGTACCAGAATATGCTTTCTTTGTACGGAATTTATGGGCTGGTGGAAAATGAAAAGGGGATAGAATAGTGTAATGTAATCAATATGTTATATAAAGAGATTATTTTAAATAGGGAGCTTACGGTTGAAGTAAAATGATAAGTGTGAAAGAAATGATAATGATGAGGTGTATGGAATTTGATTCTTCCATGCGCTTTTTAAAATTATGGTATGTAATTAGGATGTTTTATGGTATAGGGAAATATGCTATGCTTATTAAGGAAAATAATTGTTGCTTTTGCTAAAAATCAAGTAATGATATATACATTTCTGGTGGATTAAAACTATATGAAGAAGCCTTATCGTTAGTAGAAAAAAGTATATTACTGAAATAGATTGTGATAAAAGAGATGGCGGATAGAGTTATTATAAATAAAAGCTATTTAGATGATTTGAAAAAGTATAAGAATAAGAGGTGTATCAATGTCACGTTATATATTAGAATGTTGTGTAGATAGCGTAGAATCTGCTATGGCGGCTGCTGAGGGAGGTGCAGACCGCTTAGAGCTGTGTGCGGCGCTTATCATAGGAGGTACATCGCCGAGTATGGCACTGTTTGAGCAAGTGAAAGCGAATTGCGATTTGCCGGTACGGGTGCTTTTAAGACCTCGTTTCGGGGATTTTCTATATTCGAAATATGAGTTTGGCATTATTAAAAGAGAGGTTGAGATATTCCGGGAGGCAGGTGCAGAAGGTGTAGTAATCGGCTGTCTCAAAGAGGACGGAAGTCTCCACATGGAGCAGATGCGGGAACTGATGGAGAGTGCGGGGAATATGAAAGTTACGTTGCATCGAGCCTTTGATGTGTGTGCGGATCCGTTTCAGGCATATGAGCAGGCAAAAGAACTTGGAATAGATACCATATTGACTTCGGGACAAGAGCGAGAGTGTCTTACGGGAATGCCATTGTTAAAAAGGCTGCGCAAATTACAGAAAAGCGGTCCACAGATTATGGCAGGCGCTGGAGTGACACCGGAAGTAATCAGAAGGTTCCGCGCGGAAACGGACATTACTGCTTATCATTTGTCTGCAAAGAAAATTATTGACAGCGGTATGCGCTACCGCAAGGAAGACGTACCCATGGGGCTCCCGGCTATGAGTGAGTATAGTATTTTCCGGACGGATAAAGAGATGGTGGCAAGAGCGCGGGAGGCGTTGGGGTAGGAGATGTTTTGGGAATAAAATATTACTGAGTTTTACTCTATATGAAGTATAAGAAAGAGAGAATAATAATAGTGAAATGTCCATTGAGTTCAGAAGATTTAAGAGAGATGCCATTTTTAAGAAAGATTTGCTTTTTTAAGAAGCATGATATTAAGGACGCAATAGCAAAAGTAGAGAAAAATCAAGATATTGAAAATACAACAGGTGTATGGGCATTGTTTGGTAAGAAGGAGGATTGTGATGAGTGGGTCTGTTTAGAGGTTGGTAGCAGTAAGGATATTAAAAAGGAAATAATAGGTGATTTAAAGTTGATGATTTCAAAAATTGAGATAATGAGTAAATCCTCAGCGTTTCATAAAAATGTATTTGAAGCATTGGCGTATGTAGATAGACAAAGTTTCAAATATAGAAAGATATATGAAACGTATGATGATTTTTATTGGAGTGAGATTGATATTGAAAAGTATATATGTGGAAAAGACTCTAATAAATATGATAAGATTAATTTTACAGAAGTGAGTTTTGCATATGAGACACAAGCGCTTTTTTGGAATCCGGCGCCAGCGACTGATAAAAATCGGGAGAAAGAAATACTAAATTGGATTAAAGGAAGGGACGGTAAAAGAGAGTAATTTGAAGCCTCTTTAAAATTCCGGGTGTTGCGTGCGTTGACTATTGGTCAGAAACCGTTGAAGGATCATCATGTAAAGAATAATCTCGATGCGATGAAAAAACTGTTTGCCGGTTATGGTGTCGTATCTTATCTCTGAACCAGAAGGATAGTAAGAGGAAAAAGAAAAAGCCGGAATATCCCTTGTAGCGTCCGATATTTTCTGATAAAATATTCATGCGGTGCTGCCATAACGGTAGGCGGCTGGTTCTTCTGCGGAGGGACTGTGACCCTCCGATTATAATGTATCTTCGATACATAGAAACCTGTCTGCAGGAATCTGAGAAAGGGGGGCTTTGCCAATGTTGACAATGGAAGGTTTGATAGCGGGCATCAGCTTATGCCTGACAGCCTTCGGACTCGGATATGCGATAGGAAGCAAGGATAATAATAAACCACAAAATAGCCGCATGGGTCTGGAAAACTTAGCGGCTATTTTTGCTAATATAAAACCGGACTAGCCGTCTATCGGCAGTACCTTTATGTAAATATATTTTAGTAGATTTACATGGAATTGTCAAATTGGGCGGGTGGAAGTTTACAAAGTATTGTGGCGGCACAGGCAGCTATAAACAATGTAGGTATGAATTTGAGTTTTTACGAAAAATGTGGGGAGATTTAGTATGGGGTTATTTAATCAGACAGGAAAGAAAAATAAGAAAGAGCAAAATGAACACATGGGAAAGGTTCAGGCGGCGGAGCCGGAAGAAAGGGACATTTCTAAAGACAAGAACGGGGAGGAAACTTCGGAGCAGGAAACACTGTCCGGAGATTCTGATGAAGAAATCGTGCAGGAGGATGCGAATGTTATAAGTACTCCGGATTATCTTTTGCGTATCAGTGAGACGCGAATGGAGGCTCTGCTTACTATATATCACAACTTTTCGCTTGAGGAACTTAACAATCTGTTACAGGAAAACGGGGTTGTCGCCGGTATCAGGGAGGAATCGATTCAAGAGCTTGCGCAAGGAAGGAAAAATTATGAGGAAACTCTCGTTGCTTCCGGTAGCGCCGCAAAAGATGGACGCGACGGATTTTTTGAATATTATTTCGATCCTCATCCTCCGACAAAACCGATTATTTTGTCAGACGGTTCGGTGGATTATAACGTATTGGGGAAGATAGAACTCGTGACAGAAGAGCAGCATCTTGCCACATATCACCCGTCACTGCCGGCGGAAGACGGTTGGGATGTTCTGGGGAATATCATTGAGGCGTACGTGGGAAAAGAGTTACCGCCGTTACAGTGCAAACGCTGTGAACCGGATGAAGCCGGTCGGAATTATTATGCCGATACCGAGGGGAATGTTACGGTGGCAGACGGCTGTCTGACCGTAACGCCGGTCTATGTGGTCAAAGGCAATCTGGGTGCCGCAACCGGAAACGTGGATTTTCACGGAGATGTGTTCATAGAAGGTAATGTATACGCCGGTGTTACTGTGAAAACGACCGGAAATATTACCATAAACGGACATGTGGAAACAGCGAATCTTTTTGCGGGAAAAGATGTTATCTTAAAAAACGGAATGCAGGGTTCCGGAAACGGCGTCATTCGTGCCGGCAGAAATGTTATGGCACGTTTTATAGAGCAGACAAAGGTTTATGCGGGAAATGAAGTCAATACGGGAGCATTGATGAATTGTGAAGTGGAAGCGGGGAATAGCGTGGTTATTGCCGGTAACCGGGGCAGTATCATCGGCGGTACTGTTACGGCGGTGGAACAGGTTACAGCGGCTTCCATCGGAAACCGTGCGGGGGTAACGACACAGATTGTTATCGGGCTAGACTGTGAATTCAAGTATAAGATGGCAAGAATCGACAGCCAGATTGCGGAATATCAGAGGAAGATGATGGATGCCGAGAGTGCGCTGGAACGTATCGCATGGCAGCTGCAGTCACAGCCCATGACTCCGGAGCGGAGTCAGGAAAAAGCGGAACAGATGCGAAATAAGATTTATTATCAGCTCAAATTAAAGGAGATTACTACGAAGCGGGAGCAAGTGATTGACATCAACCGGCGTTCAGCAGATGGAAAAGTTATTGTCAGTGGAGCGGTCAATGCGGGGAGTATTATCATCATAAACGGGATGCGGGAGGAACTGCATTCGGGATTTAAGGATGTAACATTTAAAAAGGGAAGAAAGGAAATGCGGATTGTGTCGAATAAGCTGTGAGAGCTTAGAGTACTGTAAGATATAAGGAAGAGTCTGAATGAGAGCAGAGATTCGAGAGCATCCCTGCTTTTTAGTTTGTGTGCCATGGGTGATACATTTTATAAGTTTGCGTCGGGGCTGACATGGGGCTAAAACAAACATAGACGGCAATTATATCAAGGAAAGGGAGAAAAATGCCTTATAAAATATTGATTATTGATGATGATACTGAACTTCTTAAAATGTTGAGAAAATATTTTGAGCTAAAGAACTATGAAATAATTACGGCAGAGAATGGAACAGAGGGGTTGAGCAAAATAAAACTGCATCCGGATATCGTATTACTGGATGTAAATATGCCGAGAATTGACGGAATAGAGGTATGCAGGAGGATACGGGATAAAGTAGCCTGCCCTATTTTATTTTTGACGGCACGGGTAGAAGAACAGGACGTTGTGAATGGGCTTTCTTCGGGAGGCGATGATTATATTTTAAAGCCCTTTAGCTTGAAAGAGCTTGATGCAAGGATTACGGCGCACCTGAAACGGGAGACACGGCGTAAAAGCAGGACAGAATGCTGCTTTCAGGGCGAGTTGTCTATTGATTATAGAGCAAAAACTGTGCAGATTCACGAAGATTATCTGGAATTTACCAGATTGGAATACGGAATCATCGAATTTTTGACCATGAATCCGGGAATGGTTTTTGATAAAGACAGGATTTATGAGAAGGTCTGCGGATTTGACGCAGAAGGTGACAGCAGGGTAATTACAGAGCTAATTCGCAGAATCAGAAAAAAATTTCAGCAATATACGGAAACAGAATATATTGAAACCGTATGGGGGATGGGATACCGATGGATAAAATAAGAAATCTTTCCGTGAGAAAAACAATTCTTTTATATATGGCATCTGCTCTGTTTTGCAGTTTTCTTCTCTCGGCAGTCGTCGCCAGAATTGCGGAACGGGCGCAGGTGTATATCTGGTGGAATTATGTGGATGAAGAAGCATATTTTAAAGAAGTGGAAAGTAAAGGACCTTATTCTGTTACGGATATTCCGAGACCAAGCGATTATGAAATGACACAACCAGACCGTTTCGCGTCAGAGTTATGTGATTTTTTACAGACTTATGCTGTGCTGATATTGTCTATGGCAGGAAGCTGTGCGGCAGTTTTTCTCTTTTACCGGAACAAGCTAAAAAAGCCGATTGAAGAACTGGTGAGGGCTTCGAAAAAGATTGCGGAGAATCATCTGGATTTTGACATAGCATATGAAAATAAGGATGAGATGGGCGTACTTTGCAAGGAGTTTGAGCGGATGAGAGGGCAGCTTGCCAGAAATAATCAGATTTTATGGAGAACGATCGAGGAGGAAAAGATGCTGCGGGCGGCTATTGCACACGATATACGCGCGCCATTGTCCGTTTTGAAAGGATATCAGGAAATGCTGATGGAGTATCTGCCAAGTGCGGATATAGATATGGGACAGGCCATGGAAATGTTGTCAGAAAGCGGACGGCAGATTGGACGTATGGATGCTTTTGTAGAAGCAATGCGAAGAATGAGCAGTTTAGAAAACCGGGAGCTGGTTGCGGGAGATATTTATGCCAGACAGCTAGAAGAAGAAATCCGGGCGGAACTTGCCATTTTGGAAAAAGAGTATGGGAAACAATGTATGTTACAGGTGCCGGCGTCAAAGGAAATATTTTCCGGAGATAAGGAAATTATTTTGGAGGTAACGGAAAATCTACTGTCAAATGCTCTTCGTTATGGGAAACAGCAAATTGTAATTATGGTAAAGACAGGATATTCTGAATTAAGTATTTGCGTCAGGGATGACGGCGAGGGTTTTCGGGAGGATGCGGAAAAAATTACGGAGGCGTTCTATGGGCAGAATGCGAAAGACAGTCTGAAGCATGCGGGGATTGGAATGTATATCAGCAGGTTGTATTGTGAAAAACATGGGGGAAAATTAGTTTTGGGAAATGATGAACAGGGAGGAGCTGTGGTAACAGCAATATTTCGTCGGATTGCGTAAGGAATCCGGCGTTTTTCTATTCGTTGTCTTTTTGTTGTGATTTCTCTTTTATTCTATAGGAAATTGCTCCACTTATCCGGGGTCGCGAAGTGAATCTCGAAAAGTTAATTTGTGATGCAAATTTACTTTTTTACGATGGAGTCATTAAGAATAAGGAGGCAGAACTATGTGGTCAATTTTGAAAAGAGAGGTAAGGAATTATATCAAAAAACCTCTGTTCTGGATAGGTATCGCTATTGTTGCATTCATGGTATTTCAAAATGTGAATCCCTATCTGAATATCCATTACCTTGCAGAGGGGGAAACCATTGTGAATGATTATCCGGAAACCTTTCGCGATGGGGATGTTTGTGAGGGATATGTGCCAACGGAGGAAGGGCTCAGACGGAAGATATGGGAGGAGCAGGTGCAAGAAGACCTGATTTCCCAATTCGAGATGGATAATGCTATGGCACAAGCTGAGATTAAAAAAATAAGAGAAATGGATATTATGACAGCCTGTGAGTATTTGGCAAAATATAGCTTTCATGGAGCATATTTTGTCTATGCGAATACAGCCTATCGCAAAGGAACACGTGAAGAAATCAATTCTTATATTGCAGAGAAACTGGAAAACCAGACCTTTTCGTACTACTTTTCAAGAAAGTTTGCCGATTTTGCAGGACTGTTTATGGGATTTTTTGCAACGATTTTATTATCCGCTTTATATATGCAGGATACAAGGAAGAGCACCTATGAGCTTCTTCATACAAAGCCTGCCAGTGCTGGAAATTATTTGTTAGGTAAGGTGGGTGGAGGTTTTACAGTTTGTCTGATTGCGCTGTCAATCTTAAATTTCAGTTTCTGGATTTTATGTTCTCTATTGACAAAGAATCAAGGATTTGAAGTGAAATTAACGGATTTTCTGTTGGCGACTTGCCTATATATTCTGCCGAGTATGCTGATGATTGTAAGCGTCTATAGTTTGATTTCAATGTTATTTAAAAGCCCGTTGCCAGCAGTACCACTTTTGTTTCTTTATATAGTGTATTCCAATATGGGAAGCAGGAGAGAGGGCGTGTATGGATATTATGGCAGACCGTTAGCGATCATGGTGCGGTTTCCGGGAACATTTTTTGATACTGCTCCCCCGCCAATGGTATTGCTGAACCAAAGCTTTCTGATTCTAGCAGCCGTATGCATAATCTTTATCTCGATGCAGATATGGAAAAGGAGGCGGGTATATTGATACATGAAATGAAAATCTCCCTTCCGTTTTATAAAATTTCTTATGCAGTATTTTTTGTTGTGATATTGAGTCTTGTCAGAGGGGTGACTTACTCTGATGAAATAGGGATTGCGTTAGAGGCGCCTATGGCGATACTTGCCGCCTCGTTCTGTGCAGATACTTATACGCAGGAGATTACCGGCAAACGGTCAGAAATACAACGGCTGTACCCAATGAAAAAAAGAATTTATTCTATATATAGAAGGATTGTGATACAGGAAATATTTTTGTTATTTGTCGCAGTCTCCGGATATGGATTGTTTTATATATTTCAAAATCCCAGAATAGCCGGAATAGAACAAAATAGTTCAGGAAATGAAATATGTCAGTTCCTTGTATACTTTGCCGCTATCACTGTCACACTTGCTTTCTGGGGACTGTTATCGAATTTGCTTTCCTGCCTGTTTCGGAATATGTGGGTGGGAATCGGCGGATGCCTAATGCTGTGTCTCATTACAAATTCCAGCATTGGCGACAAATATTTCGGAGCATGGAACCTATTTTCCTATACATTCAGAAACATGGAAAATGGCAGCGACTTTAGCTGGATATACGGGAAAATTATTTGCATTTGGATTGGAATAATGACAGTGGCAGCATTGCCCCAAATCATTGAGAAAAGAGGTTAAGACTATGGGAATTAAGATAGAGGATTTAACAATAACATTTAAGAATAAAGTAACAGCAATCGACCATGCTGATTTGGAAATTCCAAAGGGAATCTTTGGACTGTTAGGGGAAAACGGAGCTGGAAAAACAACATTGATGCGGGTGCTTACAACTGTGTTATCACCAACCAGTGGAACAGTAACCTTAGATGGAATACTCTACAACGAGGGAAATTTTGAAAAAATAAAGAGAAAGATAGGATATCTGCCACAGGAGATTGACCTGTATCCAAGCCTGACAGTACAGGAATGTCTGGAATATATGGGGAGCTTATCCGGTATATCCAAACAGAGATATAAAGAGCGCATCGGGTATTATCTTGAAAAGACAAACCTGTCAGAGCATCGCGGAAAGAAGATGAAACAATTATCAGGCGGCATGAAACGGAGAGTCGGGCTTGTTCAAGCGCTTTTAAATGAGCCGGAATTATTAATTGTCGATGAACCAACAACCGGATTAGACCCTGAAGAACGTATCCGTATCAGAAATTTACTGGTTGATTTTTCAGAAGGACGTACTGTTTTGTTTTCGACCCATGTGGTGGAAGATTTGGTAGCGACCTGCAATCAGCTTGCGGTCATGAAAAAGGGGCAATTTCTTTATTCAGGAAACATGAGAGAGCTGTTGGAACAGGCAAAAGGTCGCATCTGGATTTGTAAAGCAAAGGATGAAAAAATGGCAAGGGAGCTGGAAAATAAATATCATGTTTCATCGAAACAGTATATCGGTAACGAATTACAAATTAAATTAATCAGTGAAGTGCCGCCCGAAATTGAATGCAGTTCTTGTGAGGCAACGCTTGAGGATGCTTACATTTATATTGCAAACAAAGAATCATAAGATAGTGAAAAATGCAAGGCGACCATCCCCACCTTGACTATTTTATCATTGTATGGTAAAGTTTATGTAAATCAAATGATTAACAAACAGGGGTGAACGGAAGATGAAAAAAACAGTGACAGCAGTTTGCGTGTTTTTGTGCACGACTTTTTTGTGTGCCTGCACCATAGGACAGGACAAAACAACAGATTTAGATAATGCGGAAGAGGAAAGACCCGGACGCGTTGTAATTGTGTCAGAAGAAACGGCGGTTCCGGATGACGGGCAGACAGATTATGTACAGCAGGAGACGAATTTGGATGATGGGCGGACGGCGGATGTACAGGATGGCGGGACAGATAAGGACGGACAGGATACTTTGACAGCCGTGCAAATGCGGGGGCTGATGCAGGGGGAGCTGGGAGGTATCGGATCGGGGTTCCTAGCTTATGTGCCGCCGCAACAGGATGGTGAAGACTATAAGCTATGCTTTTTTAAAGAAAGCAATAAAGCGACAGATTTCGAAAAGTCAATATCGGAGGCGGTCTATTATCCTTTGGAAACGGCGGACTATATTTTTCCGGATGTGCGCGACAACAATGCCTCGATTGGTAAATTTAACGAAATCTATTTTTTCGATACTGTAACGATGGGCGAGGGTGCGACAGGGCTAGCGGTCATAGCAACATATGATGCAAATGGCGGGACATGTTATGATACGAGAATCTACAGGTGGGATGGAACAGATTATATTGCAGAAGGAAAGTTGATACAGGAGTTTAATGAAAAATATTGCAACGAAGAGGAGTATCCTGTAGATAAGCTGTACCATTTGTCACTGGGTACAGTTGATGACAGTTACTATAGCGTTGCAACTGATATTCCTAGCTCGGATGTTGAAAGCTATGCCGCCAGAGTCAAACAATTGTTCCTGCAACATGATTGGTCAGCGATTTCTGCTGAAATATCCTATCCTATTACAATATCGGATATTACTTATAACAACGGTGCAGAGTTTCTTGATGCGTCCAACAGTTTTGACAGTAATTTAGAAGCAGCTTTTTTTTCGGCGCTTGAAAAAGAGGATTGTAAGGAAATGTTTTGTAATTGGGAGGGCATTATGCTCGGAGAAGGCGGACAAATTTGGATTAGTGAGGTTTTAGATGCAGAATTCACTTCACAAGGATTAAAGATAACTGCGGTCAATGGGCTGCTGACAAAATAAAATTGGAGGTTATTTATATATCTGCCATTTAGGAACAACGAAAATGCAGCCTCTTTCCGTTTTCTTAATTGATTTAAAGTTATTGCAAAGATTCATTTTTCTGCAAAATAAGAAAAAAAGTAGCACCGCCATTTTTAGTATCCATTAAACCAATTTCTGCTGATAGAGATTGTGCTAATTCTTTTGCGATGCTAAGTCCAAGACCAAAATGGGATTTATCTGTATGCGATTTGTCTGCACAATAAAATCGGTCAAAAATGTAAGGTTTATCTTTTTCGGATACCCCACACCCATAGTCAATAACAGATATAGTTAAGCTGCTGCGCGACAGAGCAGCTTTTATTTTGATAGATGTTTCGGTTTTCGAGTGGACGATGGCATTATCCATGAAAATGCTTAAAATCTGGAAAACGCATTCAGGGTCTGTATATAGTACCGGGAAATGACTTTCCATGAAGTCCGCATCCAAAAATATCCCTTTCTGACTGCATAACGGCTCATAAGCTTCATAAAGGGTGATCAATAAAGTGTCAAGATTTACTTTTGTTTTGTTGATAGTGCGAGTTCCCGCATCTGAGGAAGCCAAAAAAAGCATATCTTTAATTAATTTGGATACATGCAGAAGTTCCGTATCTATAACATGCGAGGCTTTTTGGATGTCAGGAAGATTCCTGCTCAAGTCATTTATTTTGTCATTATTGGCAAGAATGACAGCAAGCGGCGCTTTTAATTCATGGGAAGCAGCGGCAATAAAATCTTTCTGGCTTTTCAATACTTTTTCGGTTGGCTTCATGGCATATCTTAGTAAAAAATGGCTGATGATTGTAACGCCTAGCAAAGAAACAAACCATATCACTATACAAAAGGGTAACTGCTTTTTGATAAGTTCAAAAGCCGTTTCTTTCTGATGCAGCAAACGCAGATGGAATACGGTCCCGTTTTTGTCAACAATCATAGCTGGTATTCCCCAATAGGTATCATGGGAGACACCGGAAAAGCTCACAATTCCGCTTTGTGTTGTAGCAGATGTCTGATTTAAGCTTGTGGCTGCTCCCATATTTGACTCTTTTGAAAAGTTCTTCAATAAAAGGTTTATGTCAGTGGGAAACAAGGAATTGCTTTGATAAATCACGTCCCCTTGTGTATCTGTCAGCAAGGCGTAAATAGAATAGTTATGTTCATAAGGTTTAATAACCATTTGGGGATTGTTTTTTGGATTTTCCAATTCATAAATCATCAGCATAGAGAGTCGCTGAAAAAAAATACTATCGTTTCGCTGCTTATTATCAATAGAATTAGTACATAATACTCCGATAATGGCAGTGATGACAAGCATAATGGAGCTGATAAATATGATATATAGTTTCTTATATAAATTATCCAGCATTTTTAACCTCCAATCGGTAGCCTGAGCCATAAATCGTTTTTATTTCACAAATACTCCCTATTTCCCTTAATCTTTTTCGAAGAAATGAAATATAATTATCCACGTTTCCCGGCACGATATCCGTATCGGTTCCCCATATTTTGTATATGAGCTGCTCCCGGGAAATGAGAGCATGGGGATGGGCAAGAAAAGCGGATAATACCTCTGACTCTTTTGCGGTTAAAAGCAGGGAATTGTTGCCACATGACAAAATGCGTTCGGTTTGATTGAAAGATAAATCAGAAAAACAAAGGCGCATTTCCTGCCTCATTTCAGTGGGACGTCTGATCAGTGCCCTGATGCGGGCAAGCAGCTCCGGAATATGAAAAGGTTTTACCAGATAATCATCCGCACCATTGTCCAGTCCCTCTATCCGGTCATTTAGACCTGACATTCCTGTAATAATGATAATAGGGATTGTAATCTGCTTCCTGCGCATTGCCTTTATAATTGTCATTCCGTCAATGATGGGAAGCATACGGTCAATAACTGCCAGATCATAGCAGAATTCTGTATTCAATGCATGAAGCATGGCGGTTTCCCCGTCATTGCAGCAGTCAACGACATACCCGGCTTTTTGCAGTTCGTCCTGTATGGAGTTACAAAGTTCTAAATCGTCCTCAAGCAATAGTATTTTCATAATATCAAATCCTTTACTAGCTATATTCCATTTTAGTTTAACAGATAATTCTATAAAAATCCTATAAAAAAGGGCACATAAATTCATTCTGCTTATAGGATTTTTTTAGGACTTGGCAGCTATAATCAGTTTACAAAATTCAAAAAGGAAAGGAAAATTATATTATGAAAAAACAAACAATTTTGAAATGGTTGGCGATCGGAGTGTGTGTATTATCTTTAAGCGGATGTGGCACAGGGCAGATGGAAGAACAGAGGGAGCGGGACATGACTGTAACAGAGCAGCATCAGAATGATATGCCATTAAATGAAGATGAAAATGATGATACTGCAGATGGAAGGGGTGATAATGGTAACAAAGAAGAGCCATTGCCAAACGAAGAGTCATTGCCAAAAGAAGATACAGGAAGTACAACGGAGGGAGCAGACGTTTCGGGGGAGAATCAGAATAATAACACAGCAAATGGTACAGGTGAGAAGGTAGATGCAGATAACCTGTATGCGTCGGCAGCCCTGACAGGGAGCGTTGTCGATTTTTCGGAAGGGGGATGTACCGTAAGCGCTGCCGTAACGGAAGAAGATGGAATAACCTGCGTAAGTGCCGCACCCGGATACGAAAGTGAGGATTCGAACGTAGTGGTGACATATCAGGAGGACTGTGTGGTTCAGATTGCAACCATCTATACTTCGACTGGGACTGCAGAACTGGAGCAGGCATCTGTGGCTGACATTAAGAAACAGGCAAGTCTTATTATTTATGGAAGCTATGCGGATACGCATCATGTGTCGGCCGACAGAATTATCATCTGTCATCGAATAGCCTGAACAGGAGGTATTTATTTTGAAATTTCATCAGCTTGCATTCCGGTATTTATGCCGAAAGAAGTCCAAGACATTTATTCTGCTTCTGGTATTGCTGTTGATAAACAGCATGATTCTGGGTTCATACATGATTTTGTATGCAACGGAAGACTCCCGGCTTGCTATGCAGGAAAGGATGGGGACAAAGGTGGTACTGAAAGTGAAGGAGAGTAATCAGGTAATTACAGAAAATGAGATAAGAGCAATTCAGGATATGGAAGGAGTGATATATGTCAACCGTATGACCGGTAATGCCGTTTATCCTGTTGATTTTAATCCTGTTACAAACAGTGATTCTGAGGAAGAAAATAACTGGAAAGTAACATTGCTGTCTTATGATGATCTGGACCGTGACAGTGCTTTTAGTGATTTAAGATATCGCTTGATGAAAGGGGATATGATTAACGGGGACACTGAAAAGGGTGCTGTGGTTAATTTCGTGTTGGCAGATGCAAATGGTCTTGAAATAGGGGACGAAGTGAAAGTAGGAACAGAAGCTGGGCGTATGATTGGTGTAAAGATTATAGGTATTTTTGCTGCAGGAAGTGAGAGAAACCAGATGGATACCCTGCCGGCAGTAAACCGTATTGAAAACCAGATTTTTATTGACAATGAATCCTATGAGGGACTGTTTGGTGATGTGGGATACCATAAGACAGCGGTATATACCAAAAGTCCGGATCGGATAGAGATTTTGGTAAAGGAACTGGATGATTTCTTTGGTGACAGGGTAGAACTCACAACTGCTGATACGTTATATCGGCAGTTGGAGGTGCCACTGAACAGAATCGTCCGTGTAATGAAACTTATGCTGATATTCACATTGTTTGCAGGGACAACAATTGTTTCGTTGTTACTTTGCATGTGGATGCGGTCGAGGAAAAGAGAAATTGCCGTTTTTATCAGTATGGGAACAAGGAAAATGGATATTTTCTTGCAGGTTTTTACGGAAACGGCAAGTGTCTTTTGTTTGTCTGCATTCGGTGCCAATATAATAGGAAGCGGAATGGCAGAAATTATGAAAAAACTGTTGATGGAGGAAAACACGGCAGTTCTCCTGTCAGTTTCTTTACGGGGGAGGGATATTGCAGCAATGTTCTTTGCAGGAGGCTGCATAGCAGTTATTGCTGTCTGTATTTCATTATCGCCCATTTTAGTGGTAAATCCGAAAGACACTTTATCAAGAATGGAGGGATAGTAAATGAATGGTTTTAACTTGGCATGGCGTTCTGTTATTAGAAAACCAGTAAAAAGTATCCTGCTGTTTGTGACTGTATTTACCATCAGCCTGTTGCTGTTGTCCGCAGTGAGCAGTGGAAAAGCCACGATTCAAATGCAGGATGATACCCGGCAGGCAATCGGAGCAGGGCTCATGATAGAGGAAAATGAAGCAGACCGGCACCGAAGGATGGATGAGTTATCAGGGCAGCTTGACCATAAGGAAGGTAGTTTAGGAGGATATCATCAGGAAAAAATTATGATAAACGGAGTAGAAAACTGGATAACACGGACGGATAATTCTTTTGAAACTCTCTTAGTGGAGGATATTGAAAAAATAGCGAGTACAGAAGGGATTGCTGATTACAATATTACAACAGTTACGACCGCTGCAAGACCGGTTGATTTTATTCGTATTGAGGATGAGGATGTGGACCAATATAGTGATCTTGGAGGGGTGTCGCTGATTGGAAACAAAGATATGTCTATGGACTCCAATTTTCTTTCAGGTAACGCTTTTATTACGGATGGCAGAATGATTAAAGAAGGCGAAGAAGATGTCTGTATCATTTCAGCAGAGCTTGCAGATATAAATCAATTAGAAATTGGAGACAGACTAAGATTTGGCAATTGTCATGATAAAGAAAATTCAACAGCTTATGTAGCTGAAATTGTTGGTATCTATCAGGTGAACCAGCCAATAGTCCCTTATATGTTTGGAGATACTTACCGCTCTGAAAATATTATTTTTACGGATTTGGATTTCCCTGAAAAGGTGGATGGAAAAGCAGGCGATCCATTATATGCGCAGGCATATTTTAAGATTGCGGATGTGAATGAATATGAAACTGTAAAAGAAAGAGTAATAGGAGTGGATATAGCATGGGAACGCTATGACCTGATTGACAATAACGGAAATATGAATACCTTGTCGGCAAACTTTAATGAAATGGAGAAGTACAGCAGTATTTTAGTCGGAGTAATTTTTGTGGCAAGTCTGATTATCCTGTTTCTGATTTTTCAGTTCTGGATGAAAAGCCGGGACAGGGAAATTGGAATTATGCTGTCGATGGGAACCCCTAAAATACAGATTATAGCACAGATTATGACAGAAGCATTCATGGTTGCGGCAGTGGCTTTGTCAATATCATTCCTAGCAGCACCGATGATGTCAGATCTGACAGCGGATTATTTGGTAAAACAGCAGATACAGAGTGCAGAAGAACAGGACTTATTGGATGAAGGAAAAGTGGCGCTTTCCTACGAAAAATCAGAGCAAAATGTGGTGGGTGTACAGACAGAAATCACTTCCGGAATGTTAGTACAGGATGTATCAAGTATTGTTCTGCTGATTACAGTATCTGTATGTGCAGCAGGGATTGTTATATTGAAAAGAAATCCCAGAGATATCTTACAGGAACTATAAAGCAGCCCATGCAGGCAGGTATTAAGAAACAGGTTGAGGAGGATAGTTGAAATGATATTAGAAGCAAAAAATGTGGAATACACATATAAGTCCCAAAAGGAAAGGAAGGTTTTGGATAACATTTCTGTCCGCTTTGAAGAAAAAAAGTTTTATACCATCATTGGAACCAGCGGAGCCGGAAAAACAACTCTTTTATCTTTACTGGCAGGGCTTGACAGTCCAACAGGAGGAACAATTTTATATGAAGGGAGGGACATCCTTACGAAGGGCTTGAATTATCACAGAAAGCATCATGTATCCTTAGTTTTTCAGGAGTACAACCTGATTGATTACCTTACTACGGAGGAAAACGTAAAATTGGGAGGAACAGATAATCCAGAGGAACTGCTCTTAAAAGTGAATATTCCACAGGAAGCATGGAAAAGAAATGTAATGAAGCTGTCCGGTGGGCAACAGCAGCGTGTAGCGATTGCAAGGGCATTGGCAAGCGATGCCAAAGTTCTGCTGGCGGATGAACCAACGGGGAATCTGGATAATCAAAATGCAATGGAGATTATTGGGTTATTGAAGCGAACCGCGCATAAGCTTGGTAAATGTGTAATTGTGGTTACACACGACAAACATTTAGCAAGTGAGGCAGATGAGGTTATACAGATAATAGACGGACAAACTGAGAGGAATACATTGGGTATAAAGTAATCGTTAAATTGTCAACAGTAGGAACTGTGAACTAATACAGTTCCTACTGTTTTTAGAATGCTTTTCAAACCAAATCCGTGCCTGTTTTTATCGGTTTTATCTGTACTTAGCTGTCTGTTCTTACGGAGAAAAGGATTTTTCCTGCATGTAGGACGGCAATTTGTGGCATACACAGGAATTCACACAGAATGGATTTTGTATTTTGGTATTTTATTCGTTAGTTTTCTTGGGATATACATCTTGTATTTTGCAGTAACGTATATTCAATTTAATAAAAGCATCGAGCCATAATCTAAGGGTATTGAAAACCAAAGAAAACATACCTAAAAAGAATAACAGAGACAGAAGAATTAAACATCCTTTATCTCTGTTCTAAAAGATTTCGTGGGCGCTTTGCTTTGGCAGGAACGGGACATAGGAAGCAGAGAAAAGATTCAGCCTTACGGTAATGATGAATGGCAAATCTGCAGTAGTAACCTGACAGGACATCAGAAATTTCATTCCAAAAATGGAGCAGTTCGCGCCAAAACTATGAAAAATCTGTCCGGATTGGCGATAAACCAAATAGAAACTATTTTTGATAACAGAAAGGAAACAGAGAAGAAAAGTACATATGGGAGCAGGAGGGAATATTCAGAATACCTGAATAATAAGTATGCCTGCCTGACACCAACAAAGGACAGTTCCGTGTCAATCAATTCAAGCCTGCATTCAAAGGAGGCATCCAACCCAAAAACGGCTGAATGGCTGGAGAATACACTTTCCCAAATGCCGGACTACATCAATAAAATATGTGAGAATTCAGCTAAGAACGTAAAGAGGAATGGGGAAAGTTACGGATAATTTGATAAGTAAAATAAGCATGAGCAACAATGCCATGTCTACAGCGCCGGCAGTGACAGGTTTTGATTTAAAGGTGTAGATATTATTTATTCACAGCAGAGGGCAGTTACATCAAAAATAATGGAGGATATTTGGAAATGGGCGTTAATGGAATTGGAAGTAATTATTGTTATATGGGGGCTGCAACAAATCATGTGCAAGAGAAGATGACCGTCAAGGATGCAGGCAGAAAGACAGCGGATCAATCAGCCAAACTTTCTATTTCTGATGAAGGAAGAAATATGCTGCGGGAAATGACAAGCAGATTTGAGCATGATTCAGATTATATCAATGCAAGGGAATTGACAATACAAAATACAAATGAGGTCGCATGGGAACATTATACGGCAATGCGGGGCATCAGTAGCCAGACATTAAAAGACGGAAATTATAATGTGGAAGATGTAATGAAATCTATAATGGATACATATGAAACCCGTTACAATGAGATTGTAAAAGCACATGAGAATGGAGACCGTGAAGTTTCTTATGAACTTACGGGGAAAAGGTCGCTGACTCTTGACGAAGATTTGGCTGGATTGGATGAGGCTTATAAGATGCGGTTGGCAAATTTGGAGGGGTATATTACCTGTCAGCAGACAAATAAGTCATTTGAAAATCCAGACAGTTCATGGTATTTCCATAAGAACGGTACTCAGGATGAAGGAAAAACACACGATAAACCACGGCTTTTTGATACAGAATATCGGGATACCGCAATATCAATAATGGAGCAGGCAAGAGAAATGTTTTTGGCGGCATTCAAAGGTTTTGGTTACAAAAAAGGAGCAGCTACAAGCATACTTTCAGATATTTTAAATGAGGCTTTCTCGATCATGGATTAGCGAGAGGCATTTGTCCAGAATTATTGTGGACAGGAAGGAAAATGTATGGCAATTAGTATTTCAAATTATCCTGTGCATTTGCAGGATGGGCTTAAACCTAATAGAGAATGTTTGAAATCTCAGGGAAGTCAGGGAAGAAAAAGGCAGGTTAATTCGTCAAATGGTTCATTGCAGAACAGATATATAATAAGGCAACGGCGAATCGGTATTTGTTAAGAAAAAGAAAAATCGAAGTTTAAGTATGTGTGAGGTAAATGTAATGAGTTTATTTATTCAGTGTGTGGTGTGCTGTTTGCTTTTTACATTAGCGATTCTACCAGCACAATATAAAGACCCTATCAATATGATTATGTCTTATCCACCTAAGATTAGACAAAGAGTGGAAGAATTACCACAATACAAAGGAGCGATTAAGCAAAGAGAAAAAGCTCATGTAGGCAAAAAAATATTTGGGTTGATATTTTTTGTGATTGCTTTATCTGGCTGTGCCTATTTGTCCGGATGTAGGAGGTTTAGCACTACCTTTATGCATGTATTTATATTATTTTTCGTTGTGAATATCTATGATTTGATTGTTTTAGATTGGGGGATTTTCTGTCATAGTAAGAAGTTGAGAATACCCGGTACAGAAGATATGGAAAAAGAATATAAAGATTATATGTTCCACGTAAGAAGTGCTTGTATTGGAATTGTTTTGGGGTTAATAGTTGCATTGTTATCGGGATGTATAATACACTTTTGTTTTGTAGTATAAAAGTTAAGCGTGTGTACTCTGCGGAAGGAATGTGATAACTCAATTATATTTTCAAGGTTCGAGATAATTAAATACATGATGGCAAAAGTTCAACCTGAACAGATAAAATATTATGGAGCAATCTATGAAAGCTCCCACCAATTTTATAGAAGCAACAGAGCGGATACAAGAAAAAGTGAAAAAGTATTATAAAGACCATTACACGGAGATTATTGAATATAGTAATTGCGACTACATATTCGACTTTGTCCGATTAAAAGATTTTGTTGACAATTTTTTATAAAGCAGTAATGCAAATTTTAGTTTACAGAGGGATAAGAAATGATTATTAAGAATGAATCCCCTGTTTGTGAGTATGATACAAACAGAAATCCTATTATTAAACCTACAGATTTTTTAGAAAAAACGCTGCCCTCTAAATGTGTCATCACATTTTTCAGGAAAGAACTTAATCAGTTTGTTGTGGATAAAAATCTTCCTGTAATTGGGCATCTTCATTCCGAGGTTTTAGACATTCCTATTTATGAGTACAACATATCAAAAGAAAGAATCTGCATTACAATGCCATTTTCTACGGCTCCTGGTGCGGCAGGGACAATCGAAGAATTACACGCTATGGGATGTAATAAATTTATTATATGTGGCGGTGCAGGTTCCATTAAGAAGGATTCTAAAGTGGGGGAAATTATTGTTCCTGTTGCTGCTGTTAGGGATGAGGGAACGTCTTATCATTACTTAGAACCTTCACGAGAAGTGGAATGCCACAAAGCAACCGCAGATTTTATTATTTCCGGCTTAGAAAGATTAGGGATACCGTATACGATCGGAAAAACATGGACAACAGATGCCATGTATCGAGAAACACCAGAAATGATTGAGTTACGGAGAAAAGAAGGGTGCATAACAGTTGAGATGGAGACAGCAGCATTTTTTGCTGTGTCTAAGTATTATGATATTCCTTTGGCTCAGTTGCTTTATGCAGGTGATGATGTAAGCGGTGAAAAATGGGACAATAGAAATTGGGATAGCCAAAAGAATGTACGTGCAAATATGATTTTTACTGCTATTAAACTAATGGAAGAATTATAAGGTTAATAAAACAGTTGTGGTTGGAATGACCAGATTTTCGCTTATCAGGGAATTTCAATCCGCAGGTCGGCTATGGAATTTTCCGAAGGATACCTGTGCGTTGTTCTTCGGTTGTCCGTTGTAGAGTGCCCCGATACTCGCAGGCAAAACCCTTATACAAACACGGAAACTGCCTGTATTATCACGGAACCCCGCTGGGAGTTTTCGTGATAATATAAGGGTTTCCGTGATAGTATGCAGAGTTTCCGTGTTTGTATATGAGTAAAACAGTAAAAATTGAATGGATAAATAATAATGAGGGAAAAGGGCTGTTTTGGCAGTCCTTTTTCTCATGTCTTAAGTTTTCATAATTCATATCTTTACATTTCAAATTTTACAGATATTTTTATAGTGGTTCAGAAAATAATAAGTTGGAAGGCGGGGAAATCAGAGTTAATATGCTTACACGGCGGTTTGCGTTTCCACCGTATCGGACTAATTTTGTGCTTTGGGAGGAGGATGGAGTTTTTGCTTAATGGGATAATTTTCTAAAAGTTAATCTGTGTGCTAAAATATAATTGTTGACTTGAAGCGCACTTCATAGTTTATGATAACAGGGAAAGGTGGATTTATATGTATTCAGCAAAAGAAGCAGCAGAAATGACGGGATTATCGACAGCAGCATTAAGGTATTATGAAAGGGAACAGTTATTGCCGCAGATTTCCCGGACAAGCCAGAAATACAGGCAGTATCCGGATTCAGATATTGAATGAATAAAAATGGTTCAATGACTGAGAATGGCAAATGTGCCAATCTAGTCAGTTAAAAAATATATTGCCCTGTTGGTACAGGGTGTGAAAATAATGGAACAGCGGTATGGCATGGTTCAGGATTACATCGGGGATATTCAGGAACAGATGGATCAGTTGCAAAATGCGCTTGCCTTAACACGCGAAAAGTCGGCATTTTATGAAAAACTTTTAAAGGAGCCGTCAAGCAGGGATTTAACATATCTGGAAGAATGGGAATGGTTTAAAAATGAAGAAGGGAAGGAAGAATGAAAACGGTTTTGATTACGGGAACCACCAGCGGAATCGGAAAAGCCTTTGCGGAAAAATTCGCAGATGAGGGATATGATTTGATTCTTGTTGCGAGGAATGAGCAGAAGTTAAAACAACAGCAGGCAGCTTTGCAGGAGACCTACCATGTGGCAGTGAAATACATTGTTCAGGATTTGACACAGGAGAGTGCGGCAGGTTTGATAATGGCGGATATAGATAAATGGAAGGTCACCATTGATGTTCTTGTAAATAACGCGGGCTTTAATGAGTGTGGTTTTTTTGTGGATACCAGACTTGACAGGGAGCTTGAAATGATAAATATGCATATACGGTTTGTAACAGAATTGACAAAACGTATATTAGTACATATGAAAGAAAACGGCTATGGGAGAATCTTGAATGTAGGCTCAACAGGTTCTTTTATTCCGTCTCCCACAGATGCCGTTTATTCTGCCACAAAAGCATATATTATGTCTTTTTCAAATGCTTTATGTGGCGAGTTTGGTAAAGCAGGGATAAAAGTAACTACTTTATGTCCGGGGGCAACGGAGACGGAATTTGCTGCAAAAGCAAACATTCAAAATACATTGCTATTCAGGATTGCAGTTATGAAGCCGGAAAAAGTAGTGGGGATTGCTTATCGTAAAATGATGAAAGGAAGAAGGCTGGTTATTCCGGGGATATATAATAAGCTGTTGGTTATATTTTCCAAAGTAATGCCTATAAGCCTAACAAATAGGATTACGATTCTTATGATGAAATAATTGTAGCGAGGCTGGAAAAGATACCATTGATTAAGCAAAGACCGCCGCACTATGGCTAACCGCCATATGCGGCGGTCTGCCGTTTCCGCAGACCGGTTTGAAGGCAGAAACCGCTTGGAAAGCGGGAAGATCAGAGTTAATATGCTTACACGGTGGTTTGCGTTTCCACCGTATCGGACAAATTTTGTGGCTTGGGAGGAAGCGGGAGTTTTTGCTTAATGGGATAATTATCTAAAAGTTAATCAGTGTGCTAAAATATAATTGTTGACTTGAAGCGCACTTCATAGTTTATGATAACAGGGAAAGGTGGATTTATATGTATTCAGCAAAAGAAGCAGCAGAAATGACGGGATTATCGACAGCAGCATTAAGGTATTATGAAAGGGAACAGTTATTGCCGCAGATTTCCCGGACAAGCCAGAAATACAGGCAGTATCCGGATTCAGATATTGAATGAATAAAAATGGTTCAATGACTGAGAATGGCAAATGTGCCAATCTAGTCAGTTAAAAAATATATTGCCCTGTTGGTACAGGGTGTGAAAATAATGGAACAGCGGTATGGCATGGTTCAGGATTACATCGGGGATATTCAGGAACAGATGGATCAGTTGCAAAATGCGCTTGCCTTAACACGCGAAAAGTCGGCATTTTATGAAAAACTTTTAAAGGAGCCGTCAAGCAGGGATTTAACATATCTGGAAGAATGGGAATGGTTTAAAAATGAAGAAGGGAAGGAAGAATGAAAACGGTTTTGATTACGGGAACCACCAGCGGAATCGGAAAAGCCTTTGCGGAAAAATTCGCAGATGAGGGATATGATTTGATTCTTGTTGCGAGGAATGAGCAGAAGTTAAAACAACAGCAGGCAGCTTTGCAGGAGACCTACCATGTGGCAGTGAAATACATTGTTCAGGATTTGACACAGGAGAGTGCGGCAGGTTTGATAATGGCGGATATAGATAAATGGAAGGTCACCATTGATGTTCTTGTAAATAACGCGGGCTTTAATGAGTGTGGTTTTTTTGTGGATACCAGACTTGACAGGGAGCTTGAAATGATAAATATGCATATACGGTTTGTAACAGAATTGACAAAACGTATATTAGTACATATGAAAGAAAACGGCTATGGGAGAATCTTGAATGTAGGCTCAACAGGTTCTTTTATTCCGTCTCCCACAGATGCCGTTTATTCTGCCACAAAAGCATATATTATGTCTTTTTCAAATGCTTTATGTGGCGAGTTTGGTAAAGCAGGGATAAAAGTAACTACTTTATGTCCGGGGGCAACGGAGACGGAATTTGCTGCAAAAGCAAACATTCAAAATACATTGCTATTCAGGATTGCAGTTATGAAGCCGGAAAAAGTAGTGGGGATTGCTTATCGTAAAATGATGAAAGGAAGAAGGCTGGTTATTCCGGGGATATATAATAAGCTGTTGGTTATATTTTCCAAAGTAATGCCTATAAGCCTAACAAATAGGATTACGATTCTTATGATGAAATAATTGTAGCGAGGCTGGAAAAGATACCATTGATTAAGCAAAGACCGCCGCACTATGGCTAACCGCCATATGCGGCGGTCTGCTGTTTCCGCAGGCAGGTCTGACAGCAGAAACCGCTTGGAAAGCGGGGAATCAAAGCTGATATGCTTACACGGCGGTTTGCGTTCCCCCACCCACATCGGACGAATGGCGAAAAACTTTAGGGCTGATTTTGAACTTTTTATGGAAAAGAAAAAGATTTCGTTCCCTTTCAAATAGGGTTTCATTCCCTTGCGGCTGACTGCGTCAAAATTCTGCCGATATAAAAATTGACAATATCACTGCCTTCCGTGGCAGGTGTGTTGGTTTCGGTGCTTGTGCGCCTGCTCCTGATTACCGTTACGGATGGCATCCCGGTACTGTTGTACGAAAAATACCCGGCACTGTATCTTATCATTCCGTTGATAGCGTTTGTGCTACTTGGGGCTGTCGTGTTCAGTTTCCGCATCTATCAGGACATGGTTGCCCTGCAGGAGGAGCGGGCGGAAAAGATTGTGCTGGAGAACCAGATCACGCAGATGCAGGGTCCTATGGTGGAGATGGAACATCTGTATGACGGAATCCGCTCGGTCAAACATGATATGAAGAACCATATGGCAGTTTTGCAGAATCTGCTACGGAAAAAGGGCGGTGGAGAGGATGAGGAAATCCGGCAGTATTTTGAGGGGATGCGCCAGTCGGTGGAGCAGATCGACAGCAGTGTGCATACGGGGAATGCCGTCAGCGATGCGGTGGTCGGCAGCAAGTTCCGCTATGCGGAAAAGAAGGTAAAGGGAATCAGGCTGGATGCCAGCAGGTTCATGCTGACGGTTGCCGTTACGATAAAGGCTTATGACATGGGGATCATTCTAAACAATGGGCTGGATAGTGCAGTGGAAGCCTGTATGCGGATGCTGGAAAAACAGCCGGATGCGGAAGCATATATTACGATTCGGTCTTTTAAAGCAAGGAATATGTACTTTATAGAGATTGAAAACAGTTTTGATGGCGTGGCGCTGTTCCATAAGGACAGCGGCCTTCCCATATCAACGAAAAAGGATAAGGAGGTGCAAGGGATAGGACTTAAGAATATCAGGAAATGTGCAGTAAAATATGGCGGCGATTTAGACTGCATTGTAAAAGGCAATAAATTCACGCTGTCGGTCATGGTAAAGAGTTAATCATCAGGAAGGAGAGGATTGATTATGAGTATTTTAGGAGTAAATGGTGCTTTGGCAGGTGCATATCAGTACGCAAATCGAACGCAGAAAACAGGCACAAGCGGAGTGAGCTTCACAGAGCAGTTACAAAAAACAGGCGATACGGGCGCATCAAAGGCAGATGCCTATACGGAATATTTGAAACAGAAGTATGGTGCGGGGGTATCTATCCAGAATGTTGGAAAAGACCAAAGCAGTATAGACCGTATTGGTGCGGGAACAGCAGGAACTGGAAATGTTGTGATTGCATCAAATATTTTGGAACAAATGGTCAATGATCCGGAGAAAGCGGCTTATTATGAGAAAAAGATACAGGAACATTTTGATTCTTTGCCGCAGACAGAGGCTTTTATGACCGCAGTTGGACATAAAATCACTTCCTGTGGGGTAGTAGTACATGAGGACGGAACCGTGACCTATTATCTTAGTGGTGAGGAATCGCCCGAAAAGAAAGCAAAGGTGGAAGCAGAACAAAAGGCAAAACAGGAAAAGAAAGCGGCAAGGCGTCAAGAAAATTTGAAACGCAGTCAAGAAGCGGCGGAGAAACGAAGGCAGGAAATGGAGATAGTATATAGGAAACAGACTATGAAAGAAATGCTTGCCAGTCGTGTAATAGAAACAGGCAGGGTTACATATGCAGGAACACCAGAGAGTTGGCGTTCTGCGGTTGCGGCATATGAAATGAGTGCTTTAACCATGACGGGTATTTTGAAGTAAGGAAAATCATGCCCGGACTTACCATAAGAGGGCATGGGGTGGCTCTGAATGACAGAGGAGCCGCCGCGGCAGATAAGAGGAATGAAACTTTTTTGAGGGCCGGTTCGGCAATCTATGATGGTGACCCGATAGAGATGGAGCCGTAGCTTGACGAAGATGGACTGGACGGGGTTTCGGATGATGTCAACGTGCAGGAGGAGATCATTTCGGCGGAACCGCATAAAGGGAGTGCGGAGTGAAAAAAGTAATGCTCGGTGAATAAATATTGTAATAATTTCGGCGAAGGGAGGTGTTTGTCATGAAGTTTGACAGGGGGAGTTAGGCGGTATGTCTGCATGGAGGTAACGAACCGCTCGGACTTATTACGAGGGAGCGGATGTGGCTCTGACCGACAGAGGGGCTGCTATAACAAAGAAAATGGAGGAATAGAGATGGATTTTACATCTTTGAGTAAAATAAGCGAGTATCATTTAGAAAGTATTTGCCGTCAGAATATGATGGCAAATATGCCGGAAAATATCGGTTTTCAGGCTATATTAGATGCAAACATGCAGGGGCAGGGATTAGAGGACGCGCTAAAAGCGAGATATCCGAGTTTGAAATACCATGTGATGGACACAGCTAAAATTAATTCTTCTTTATGGCAGCGCAATGATTATCCCTTTGAAATGTTTTTTCAGGATGGCTTAGAAGAAGCGGATTTGAACTGGAAACCCACATCAGGGGAGCCTTCCATGCTGGATGCAGGCGTGCAGGCAAGGCTGAACACGGCGAGAGGAAAAAATGCAATAGTCGTTCCTCCGGCTTTGGAGGAAAAATTGGAAAATAACCCTGAGTTATCCCAAAGCATTATGGATAAAATATCAGCCCTTATCAAAGAACAGGATACGGTGCCAAGCAGTATGGACTCGTTTACCATCACGCTTGATGATGAGGGTAATATCTCAAATTACAGGCTTTCGGGAGGCGGAGGGGAAATCACGGTAACGAGGAGAAATGGGCTAAAAAGCAAAGCTGAAGAAACAGAAGAAGTAAAAGAGCAGGAACGAAATCAGAGATTGGCAGCGAAACGTGCATTGCAGCGAAAAGAGCAGTTGGGAAAATCAGAGTTAGATAAACTGTATCAACAGAGCTTGCGTGAAGCCGCATGGCTGTATGGACAGAATTTATTATAGGGAGGATTAAATAAAATGAATGTAAATGGAATAGGAGCAGGATACCCGGTAGCAGGGTATGAGACAAGAAGGACGGAAAGGAATGTGACAGGAGGCAAATTTGCAGAACAGGCGGCACAGGCAACAGCCACCCTTCACGGTGCAGAGGAAGGTTCCGGGGATATTGCAATCAGCTCATGGGCAGATGTTGTGAGCGGTTCATCCATTTCCGTCTATAAAACGCAAGACTTTGATGCGGAAAATCCCGTGTATAAGGTCAAGACATGGGATAAATCGGGGAACGTGACGGAGCAGATGGTGGATGTGTCAAAGGTAGACCCGGAGAACTGCGATACGGCGGAAATGTATGCGTACACGGCTCATTTGAAGGAAAGCGGGAAGGGCAGTTTTGAGGATACGGTGCTGAAAGCCGCAGTCGCAAAAGCCGTGAAGAATGCGGAGCAGAGAAGCGCGGGCTCATGGAGCTTTTCGGAAAAGACGGATTGGGTAAAAATTGTAAATGATATCATGCAGTCAGAGTACCAATATGGGGATTTGAAAGGCTATATGGAGTGGAAGAAGTTCTTGGGATTTTTAGAGAAATAGACCATTCAGATTTATTACATAAAGTACAAATGATAAAAGAGAACCAAGTCGGGTAATTGCCCGTCTGGTTCCCTTGTTCCATATCAGTGCAGGGAGGCGGTTGTCAGTGGAGAGGATCAGATGCCCGAACCCGAAGTGCGGGTGGTACATCCTTGACATTGAGGAGATACCGCCGGGCAGGACGGTGCTTGAAATCAAGTGCAGGCGCTGTGGGGAGGTGGTAGAGGTGGGCTTTGGTCCGAAGAAGGTACATAAGAAGAACAGGCGGCAGGGGTAGCCCTGACTTTTTTGTATGGGCCGTGATTAGGAATGCGCTCTGTGGACATACTTACAGTATACATGGTAATTTATGGGAATTACCACTGTAAGGATACTTGCACGGAACCGTTCCGCTGATCATGGTTAGAAATCCAGAAGTGGCTGTGGGAGGGATTGAGAGATGTGCAAAATAAGGTGTCCGTTGTGCCGGAAGAGGATCTGCGATTTAATCGCCATCGTGGAGGGGAGGACAGTAGTCCGTGTCAGATGCCCCACTGCGGTAGGACAGTCAGGCTGGAATGGCTGGTACAGCCCTCATTGAAAAAGTGATACTGTTTACTCGATTGTGCGAGTGAACATGGTGCTGGAATGTGTGGAAGTCCACGATGGCGGGGCCTGCATTTCTATTTTCTGGACGGCACGGAACTGGAGATTGAGACGGAAGAATAATGCAGAAATATGCCGGGGCGGTCTTGTGCCGCCCCATGCTTTCTGTTAAAATACATCTATGGGGTACTGCCATAACGGGTAGGCGGTCAGTCTCTCTGAAACAGAGGGACTATCCCTCTGATTACGGGTAAAACCGGGAAAGGAGGGATTGCTTATGAGTGATTATGAACTGCTGACAGTCGTTCTGATGATTCTTGGAATCATTGTGTCGATTTTGATAGCGTACATAAATAGCACAAAAAAGTAACCGCCCCGACCAAGGATACGGTTACTTTCGTTTTAAGTAATTAACTTTGGACTGACCGTCTATCGGCAGTACCTCTTTTTGTGCTTTTATTGTAACAGATTCCCTTGCGGATGTCAAACATCGAGGGCCCTTTTCGGCTCCAAATGGCGGCGAAGGGATGTGTTGGGAATATTATAAACCGGAAGGGCTGCGCTGGCAAGTGCGGCTTTTTACATTTTATTATAGAAAGAAACCCTTTAGCTTGGTGGGGTAACGCATGGGGTAAAAAGGTAAAATCACCATGTAAAAGTTACCACACCCTATGACTTTCTATAAACAGTATTAAAGCCGTAAATGGGCGGGTGTCTTAGTTCTCGGTGGATAAAGTTGCGAAACCTAAGAAAGCCCATAAATACGGCATTTTGGCAGTACATAGGTCTGAAAGATACATTGTTTTTTGTGTTTTTAGGGGCAATTTTATATTTGGGAAGGGGAGAACCTTTGTTCTGGGATTCTTTTGCCAAAAAGTATAATAGTTTCATGCAATCCAATAAAATATGGGAAAATTTCTGTGGTATAATAAGTGGACGCTTTTGCTTTAGCGGGAACGATATCCTGCCGAAGTAATAGGAAACAGCAGAATCCGTCTATGGCTTGTATGGTGGATTGGTTTATGGTTGAAGCGATAGATAAGGACACTTTTGCTATCAGCGCAACTTTACCCGTTATGGCAGTCACCACCCATGTCCATTGGGATCATATTGGTGGGCATAAATATTTTGAGAACATAGCAGTCCATGAGGCAGAGAAGGACTGGTTATCCATACTCCCGGACATTCACCGGGACATTGCTGTTTTTATGAGCCGGATAGGAAATATCTGTTTTCTGGCGACTTAATATATGAGGGTAGCCTTGATGCATTTTATCCGTCCACATACCCGCAGCTATTTTTTCAATCTGTGAGAAAAATACAGAATCTAAGTATAAACCGGATTTTGCCTGAACATCATCAGTTGAGCATTCCTGTTGATATAATTGACAGGATTGAGAATGGATTCAGCAAGTTATCAGAAAAAGGGAAACTGAAACAAGGAAACGGTGTATTTGACTTTGGGGAATTTCAGATACATATTTAACAATATGAAATATAAAGACCGCCGTACTATGGACTTTATCCACCATATGCGGCGGTCTGCCATTTCCGCAGGCAGACCGGGCGGCCTGATAAGGGAAATTACTTGGAAAGGGAATATTCGGGTGTCGGAAAAGGCAGGCTATGATATCCCTGAAATAGTGGAAAGGAATACAGGGAAAAGAATTCACGCTGTCAAATCCGCTATTCACGCTATCGGCATTAGAAAAGTTTTCAGTTTTTTCGATATATAAGATGAAAGATGGAAGGAGGTGGATGTGATAAGAATTGCAATCTGTGATGATGAAAAGAATATAAGGGCTTATCTTCGCACACTTGTCAGGAAGCAGGATTCGGAGAGTGAAATTATAGAGTATGCATCCACTGATGAATACCTGTCAGGCGGAATGGAACACGACCTGCTGTTTTTGGATATAGAGATGAAAGGCGCTACATCCGGCATGGATGGCATGAGCATGGCAAAACAGCTAAGAGGCATGGAGCTTAACAGACAACCGGTCATCATTTTTGTGACGGGCTATGATAAATATGTTTATGACGCTTTTGATGTGGATGCATTCCAATATCTGCTGAAGCCCATCAATGAGCAGAAATTTGCTGAAGTTTTCATCAAGGCAGCAGGGCAGATTTTATCCGAGGCGGGGCAGAAAAAGAAAACACTGGTCATCCAGTGCGGAAGTGAAAGCAGGGTGATACCGTTAGACAATATTTATTATCTGGAAAGCCGGAACCATAAGGTATTGCTGTACTTAAAAGAAGGGGAACTGGAATACTACGCAAAGATCGGAGATCTGGAGGAGGAACTGGCGGGGCAGTTTTACCGGATACACAGGGGATACATGGTCAATCTTGCCTATGTCGAGGGGTATGACAAGACCGAGGTGACACTTGCGAATGGGGACAGACTGCCCCTTTCAAAAAAGTATGATGATTTTGCGACGGCATACCTGCGGTTTATGCAATAGGAGGGGAAATTTTGAGCGAAACGGGTTTTATACTGTTCCAGCATATCGTGGTAGGAATTGAAAGAGTCTTATATGCAGCCTGCATGACGTTTCTTTTTTATCCATTTATGGCAGGGCGTAAAGAACAATGGAAAAATGTATTAAAAAAAGCTGCCGTAGTATTTTTATCCTATGTGCTGACATATCTGGCCTGCGAAGCAGCATCCGTTCCGGGGTGGCTGTGCATGATAATCCTAATTGTCCTGCTGGTGTCTGCCCATAGAATTTTAGGGATGGAAAAGGATCATGTTTTTTTGCTTGGTGTGCTGTTTTTTGGAATCAAGGATATATGCAGGTTAATAACAGAAAGTCTGTACTATATTCTCAATATGAAGTTCCTGCAGGGCTTATACAACGAAAATGTAATATACCGTAATGCTGCCGTGGGTTATTCTGCCGTAATGGTACTGCGGTTTGGCTTTTTATTTCTCATGCTTTTGTTTATCAGCCGCAGGCTGCGGAAAGAAGCGCTGGAATTACACGCAAAGGAGCTGTGCTATTTATGTCTGATACCGATTGCGGGCATTCTGTTCGGAAATATTATTTTCCGTCTGTTTTTCGCTGAGACTGTGAAGGAAAATGTATTTTTTCTGCTATACGAGCAATACCCGGTATTTATCGGCTTAGTGCCTTTGATAAGTGTTTTGTTTTATGTGGGGATTGTGGCCACGGTAATGTCCTATCAGGAAATGATCAGGCTGCAGGAAGAAAAGAAGAAGTATTTTGTAGAGGAGCAGCAGCTTCGGGCAATACGGGAAAGGATGGGGGAAGTCGAGCAATTTTATGACGGCATACGCAGGATGAAGCATGAAATGAAAAACCATCTGACAAATATAAAGGGGCTGGCAGGAAGCGGCAGTTATGAGGAAATGGAACAGTATATCGCCAAAATGGATGAAAGCATGGATGTCTTTGAACTTACCATCAGGACGGGCAATGCCGTTACGGATGTGATTGTGAATGACAAGCAGAAAGCAGCAGATAAACAGGGCATAAAATTCAGTTCGGAGTTCCTGTATCCGGCATCAGACGGGTATGACGCATATGACATTGCGATCATCATAAATAATCTCCTGCAGAATGCTTTGGAAGCCTGTGAAAAGATGGCAGGAGGGAAAAGGTATATTTCCCTTTCAGGCAGACAGAAAAAGAGGTTTTTTCTGATATGTGTAAAAAATTCCTTTGAAGGGGAGGTGGCATTTGACAAAAACAATCATCTTCCGGTTTCCACAAAAGGAGCAGACCTTTTAGGAAAACCGGTCTCCATGCATGGCATAGGCTTATCCAATGTTAAGCGTGAGACGGCAAAGTATTTAGGAAATATGGATATCAGGATCAAGAAAAACGAGTTCATCGTAACAGTATTGTTACAGGAAAGGAGCAGAAATGGGCAGCACAATCAATGTAAACTACATGACAAAGACGTACAGTAATTTTTTGAAGAATTACGAAGCAAAGGGCAGCGGCCAGACAAAAACCACGTCTTTTAGCGACAAGGTGGCTGAAAAAAGCATGGGAACTCAGAATATATCAGAAACAGGGAAAGCGGGGGCTGTTTCAACAAAGGACATGACAATGGAGGAATACAAGCAGTATATCCATGACAGGATTTCACAGATTCCCATGCACCCGACCCGTATGTCGGAGAGCATTTCCATCAACATTTCTGAGGCAGGGTTTGAGGCTATGAAAAATGATCCGGAATATGAGGCGTGGGTGCTGAATGATTTGCGGACAGGATGGGCGCAGCCGGACAGATGGGCAGGCGTCTGCGGAGGGGCCTATTCCACAATTTATTATGGCGCGACAAAAGAAGAATGTCATGCAAAGATGTGGAGTGCAGGCTACCAGAACGGGAGTGGGAAAAGCCTGTTTGACGGCAGGGCGGAGGACAGTTTCTGGGAGCGCAGGGCAGAACGGAAAAAACAGATGGAAGCACAGATAGAGGAACAGCAGGAAAAGAAGCGGATACTTTCTTATGGCAGACAGCGGTTCAATCTAATATCAGGCTGCCCGGACTTACCGTAAGGGGGCATGGGCGGCTCCGAATGACAGAGGAGCCGCCGTTGAAATATTTTATCAAGAGGAGAAGAAACTGGCAAAGGCGCACAGTTGGATCTGACCATATGACAGGGAGGTATTTATGATGCGTATAGGAAATAACAGTCAGGGAATCTGGCAGCTCCTTTCAAATAAGAGTTTTCCGTTTGCAGGGAAACAGGGGAGTGTAAGCAAGGGAAATGAAAAAGCAATAGCAGACCTGCTCTCCGGGCGCAGGAAAAATTCTTATG
>CAMWQW010000025.1 GCA_947176505.1 uncultured Lachnospiraceae bacterium
GGGATACCGAGGACAGCATAAAACAGCGGCTTGTCGCTGCCCTGTTCAAGTTCCGTTTTGATGAACAGGAAGCCTAAGAAAACCCTTCTATTTTTCGGGAAA
This sequence comes from uncultured Lachnospiraceae bacterium, assembly GCA_947176505.1. Taxonomy (GTDB): domain Bacteria; phylum Bacillota; class Clostridia; order Lachnospirales; family Lachnospiraceae; genus UBA3282. The sequence continues at coordinate 103 of CAMWQW010000025.1, forward strand.
AGGATAAATGCAATAGAAAATCGAAATTTGAATAGGAGAAAATAATGGTACAGAAAATGAATTTGAAAGAGAATGTAAATGCGATAGACGAACTATTCTGCTATAAGAGGGTAGGAACATTGAATAATCATATGTTAAATGTACTACGGGCGGAACATAGAACTTTAGATTTTCATATACATGAAAATTCCGATGAACTGTTTTATTGTATTGAAGGCGAATTTGATATTGAGTTTGAGAACGGATTAACACACTTATGCGAGGGTGATTTTATTATAATTCCAAAAGGAACGAAACATCGACCAATATGTAATGAATTAGTCAAATGTCTGTTGATTGAAATTGAGGGAACTCTCAACCAAGAAAATACGGGTGGAACATACACAGCGTAAATAGATATAATAGTTATAACTTCCGGTTTGTCGGGCAAAAGAAATTGATGGAGGTATAGTATGAAGATAACTGATAGAGATATAGATAACGGAAAACCTTTTGATTGGGGGAAAACATCTTTAGATTATGCAAAGTTCCGTGATATTTATCCAAAAGAATTTTATCAAAAAATTGTTGACCGCAAATTATGTATAGACGGACAATCTATCCTTGATGTTGGAACAGGGACAGGGGTTCTTCCCAGAAATATGTACCAGTATGGGGCGAAGTGGAGGGCTACCGATATTTCAGGAAATCAAATTGAACAAGCCAAAATCCTTTCAAAAGATATGGATATAGATTATTACGTTGTGCCAACAGAAGATATAAGTTTTTCAGATAATTCTTTTGATGTAATCACAGCCTGTCAATGTTTTTGGTATTTTAACCATGAAATTGTTATGCCTAAGTTTTATCGTATGCTTAAAAAAGAGGGAAAGATTCTTGTTTTATATATGGCATGGCTTCCATTTGAGGATAAAATTGCGGGAGCAAGTGAAAAACTTGTATTAAAATATAGTCCTAACTGGAGTGGTGCAGGAGAAACGATACATCAAATAGACATACCCGATTGCTATAAAGAAAACTTTGAACTTGTACATCACGAAGAATTTACTGTAAGAATACCATTCACCCATGAAAGCTGGAATGGAAGAATGAAAGCGTGTCGTGGAATTGGTGCTTCGCTTACCGAAAAAGAAATTTCTATGTGGGAGCAAGAGCATAGAACACTCCTTGAACATATTGCGCCTGATGAATTTGATATTTTACATTATTGTGCTATTGCCGAACTAAAAAAGCGTTAAATTCAAATTTGGAGGAATTATCTATGGATAACAATAAAAGAAAATTAACAGAAAAAGAATTGAAACGTAAAAATGACTTTGAAAAAATAAGCTCTGAAATGCAGCAAAAAGGATATAAAATTAAGAATATGACTATCAATATTCGACAAGCGAATTTTTTAGGACCTTTGAGTATGCTGCCATTTATAGCTTTAACATTTTTGTTTTACTATAATGTGAATGGTTTTGATTTAGGGGAGATTTCTTTGGGATTTGTCGTAGCGGCGTTTCTTTTTATTCCTCTAACTATTTTACATGAATTAATACATGGCGTCACTTGGGGTTTTTTTGCAAAGAATCATTTTAATTCGATTGATTTTGGATTTATTTGGAGTAGTTTTTCTCCATACTGTACTTGCTCCGAACCGTTGGAAAAGTGGCAATATTTGCTGGGAACTGCTATGCCTACATTAGTTTTAGGCGGTGGAGATTTTCTAATTATACTGAAAAGTATGCTATACCACACTGATAAACAAGAAAGTGTGTATTGCGACCATCCTTACGAATGTGGTTTTGTTGTTTTTGAGAAATGAGAACTAATATTACAAATTTCTGCTTGTAGGATAGAAGCCAAAAGAAAATTGAATAACCGCCGTACATACAGAACGGCACACCAAGACAGGGAATCAAGAAAAGGTTTCCTGTTTTTTTGCGCCCATTTTTGGCATTTTCAAAAATCGCCAGTATTATGCCGTGCAAAGGGGATAGAAAGAAATTCCCTCTCCCGTTTGGCAAATCCGCAGGCTGTCCGTGGAGGGCAGGCGAAAAGAAATTTTCATAAATTCGTCCGGCAGTATTCTAGAGCAATTACGGCACAGACTATAACAAACAGGATCGGGATAATTTCTTTGATATGCCTTTTCATGATATGCCTCCGTATTTTCAACTGATGCAAAATTAGTATTGACAAATTGCATATACTGTATATAATGATATATAAACAGTATATACTTTAGACCGTGGCACAATGTGACGACAGAGTGCTGCGAGGAGGTTAACCAATGAAGATAATTATATCAAATCAATCCGAACTGCCAATCTATGCGCAGATTAAGGAGCAGTTGAAGGAGCAGATTTTAAACGGGCAGATTCCCGAAGGAAGTACGCTGCCGTCCATCAGGCAGCTTGCCAAGGAAGTCGGTGTCAGCGTAATCACCACGACCAGAGCATACAACGATTTGGAAGCGGAAGGATTTATCGCGACCATGCAGGGCAAGGGAAGCGTAGTGCTCTCAAAGGATAATAGTATGCTGCAGGAACAGTATCTGCTGCGTATTGAGGAGGGACTCAGCACTGCCATTGAGACAGCACGGGTGATGGGACTGCCGGAGGAAGAATTGGAGAAAATTTTCCATAATCTCCTGCACGACACGGAAGGCGGCAGATAGATGGCAGCTCGGTCACAGGTGGCAGGCATGGCTTAACATATGCCACAAGTGAGTAACTTAAAGAAAGGAATGATAAGGACTATGGAACTGTTAGAAGTGCATAACGTATCAAAGCATTATAAGAATTTTAGTCTTGAAAATATTGATTTTATTCTGCCTAAGGGGTATATCATGGGATATGTGGGGCAGAACGGCGCCGGTAAGAGCACGACGCTTAACATTATCACTAATATATGTAAAAGCAGCGAGGGAGAAGTCCGGGTGGATGGCATCACATGCAATGAAGATGCGGTGCGCTACAAGGAATGCATCGGATATATCGGCGGGGACTTCTACTATCCCAATAATTTTACAGTGAAAAATATACGCGGACTTTTGAAAAATTTCTACAGTACTTTTTCGGTGGAGAAATTTAATGAGATGCTGGATAAATGGAAATTGTCAGATAAGATGAAGGTTAAGGATTTTTCACAGGGCATGAAGGTTAAGCTGATGTTTGCGGCGGTGCTCGCCAGAGATACGAAGCTGTTAGTGTTAGATGAGGCGACCAACGGACTAGATCCGGTAGTGCGGTTAGAGATATTAAAGCTGTTGCAGGAGTATATTGCTGACGGGGAGAAGAGTGTGATTTTTTCCACACATATTTTAAGCGACTTGGAGCAGATAGCGGACTATATCTTCTTTATCCATGATGGCAGGAGAGTGCTCTATGATGCGAAGGATGAGCTGTTAGAGAATTATCTGCTGGTGAAGGGCGAGCGACGTGCTGTCACACCGGAACTTCAGAGTGCATTTATCGGTATTATGGATAACGCATACGGATTTGAGGCAATCCTGCCAAGTGACAGGGCAGATTTGCTTAACAACGAGTTTCATTTTGAGAAGCCGACCATCGACGAAATTGTGATTCACTATATCAAAGATAAGGAGGAGAACTGATGAAAGCATTTAAATTTATGAAGATAGACTATATTAAAACGAAGCATCAGATGTTGATTACACCGTTGGCCTTGTTGGCGGTTGTGGGTATTATGATGGCACCGGATTCTGATATCAGAGAGTATAGTGCGGTGGTGCCTTTCTGCTATATGGTATTCATGATGATTATCTTTTCTTGTTCGCCCTTCGGTTCGTGCAGGAGGGAGGAGACGGGGTTCCTGCAGCTTCTCCCGGCAACGACGCGTGACAGAGTGGCGGGAAGATTTCTTTACGGTATTTCGTTGATTACGATCGCGGCAGTGCTGGGAATGGGGGCGATTGGCATCGGTCGGATGTTCGGAGTTCAAATCAACGCGTTGGATGTGCCGTTATGTCTGGTTGCTTTTGCGATAGGCATTTTTATTATGACGGCGGAATATGTTTTCTTCTATCTGTTTGGGGAAAACACCGCGCAGAACCTTCTCGGCATTGTCCGGGTACTTCCGGGAATGTGTTTCTTCTTTGTCACGGCAAACTTATCTAAGGAAATTATAAAGGATCCTGATAAATTACAGCAGTTTGCGGAGACGGTTGGAAGATATTTGAATATAATCGGCGGGGTTAGTGTGGTGGCATCGCTTATCATGTTTGTGGCGGCAATCTGGTTGTGTGCTGCCATAACAGATAAAAGAGACAGCTAATAGGATTCGCAACAAAAGCGGGAAATTTTTCAGCACATGAAACTTTTCCCGCTTTTCATTCGTATTACTAGTAGAAGCGTGATAGAATAAAAAATATACACGATAGAACAGAACAAGGGATTTTGACGGGATGGAGCACAAATTTGAGAAGGAGCTAAGATGGAATGATCTGGTAGAGGAATATCAGACAATGCTGTATCGGATTGCTTTTTCTAATATGAAGAACCGGGCGGATGCTGAGGATGCGGTGCAGGAAGCGTTCCTGCGCTATATGAAGGATGAGAAACCGATTCTGAATAAAGAGCATGAGAAGGCATGGCTGATACGCACTACTATTCACATATGTATGGATATCCTGAAAAGCAGCTGGCATCAGAAAACGGTCGGGCTCGATGAGTCATTGATTGCGGAGACAAAGAATATTTATCTGCCATATCAGATAAAAGACGATAAGACACTGGAAGCTGTGCTGAAGTTGCCTATGCATTATCGTAATCCGATTTATCTTTTCTATTATGAGGATTATTCCATACAGGAAATCGCGGGAGTCTTGAACGAGAAGGAAGGAACCATCAAGACAAGACTAAGACGCGGCAGGGAAGAAGTGAAGAAGATTCTTACGGAAGGGAGGCCGTAGAGTTTATGAGTATAGAGGAAATAGGTGTTAAGAGCAAAACACGGATACAAGAATATACAAATAGAAAACGGGCAGGGCAGTCAGATGGCTTTCAGGAAAGCCTGATGCAAAATCTGAAATCACAGGAAGAAGAAAGCTCGGCTCCGGAGACGGAAAGAAAAGTTCGGGGTGTCAATATGACCGGCAGTACGGCGAGAATCCGCGTCAATGAGGCGGCTGGGCGAGAAGCCGTACAGACTGCGGAGGTGAGGAATATGAGTTATGAAGAGAGTGATAACATAGAGATTGCCGTGACGGAAGGATATACTTTGAAAGGAAAGCTGGAAGGCAACCGTGTCTATGTGGAAGCAAAGTATGATGACGGCAGGCTGGAAGCGTATCATGTGGATACAGACAAAGTTCAGGAGCAGACGAAGTATAGGATAGAGCAGTTTGCGCTTGAGACGGTGGAGAACGTGGTGGGGTGATGATTCTGCATAGAAGGAATGCATGAAAATCTACCAAATGACAATATCAAAATGAACAGTAGGAAAACAAGTCATACAGAAGGAGAAGAAGCAATGATAAGGAATAATCCGTTTAACAATTTTTATCCGACAGTCGTAGCCAATAACAATAATACGGCACAGCAGCTAAAGAAATATGCCGAGACTGATAATTCTTTTGCGGCGAAGCTTAAGAAGGCAGATGAAGATCTGGCATCAGGTGAAATAAGTGGACCTACCGACTCGATTGGAATCATATTGCGTCAGATGGGGGAACCGGAAGCAGGAGGCAAAGTAGAAACGACGGTTATTCATAACGGTGTCGGTGTGACGGTGGCGAAGAACGCAGTGTATGGCAACACGATTACTATCGGTGGCAGTTCGAAGCCGGACTGGATTCGGGTCAGCACTTCCGTGGGCACAGTCAATATTGATTTAAATGATCTGGACAGCCTCATGAAGTGTCTGGATATGTTTTCTCCGGAAGACATCAACGCGATTTTGCGTAAAATAACGGAGGTAAGACAATCACGCGATGCGATGCAGGAGATTGACAACATGAAGAATACGACGGCGGAGCAGGCGGAGAAGAAAGACGAGGAGGAAGACGAGTAGAGTCGGCATTTCCGACAGGACTGATAAAAACACATGCGTTGCCCTTGAATCATGTTTGTGATAGAATAGGTTTCGGCAATACTTTATGGGAAGAAGAATAAAGTAAGCGGGAAGTAATAGGAAACAAACAAAGAAGAAATGGACAAGAAACACAATAAGGGACGAAGCAAGTGCAGAAAAAAATAGCAGTGATAAACGATATAGCAGGATTCGGAAGGTGTGCCGTCGCGGTATCGCTTCCGATTATATCATATATGGGCGTGCAGTGCTGCCCTGTGCCTACGGCAATTCTATCCAACCATATGGGATATCCGAATTATTTCATAGACGATTACACGGACCGCATGGAGGAGTATATTGGTAATTGGCGAAAACTTAAACTCCGGTTTGACGGGATTGCCACTGGCTTCTTGGGGTCAGTGAAGCAGATTGAAATCGTAAAAGATTTTATTGATACCTTTGCCCACAAGAATACATTAGTGATTGTAGATCCCGTCATGGGCGATCATGGCAGGTTATACGCTACCTACACGGAAAAGTTGTGTGACGGGATGCAGGAACTGGTAAGACGGGCGGATATTGTAACGCCGAATCTGACAGAGGCATGCAGGTTAGCGGACGTAGTATATCGGGAAAGTTTATGGCGCAAAAAGGATTTGTATGCCATGGCGGAGCGCATTGCATCGTTTGGTCCGTCGAGGGTAGTGATTACCGGGATTCCGCAGGGAGAATTTATTGCTAATTATGTCTACGAGCAGGGGATGGAGCCGCAGATTATCCGCACACATAAGGCGGGTGCAGAACGATCGGGAACCGGAGATGTGTTCTCGTCAATCATTGCGGCGGATGCAGTGAACGGTGTACCGTTTCATAAATCTGTCCGTAAGGCGTCAGGATTCGTGAAGAAATGTATTGTGCGCTCGGACGAGCGAAGCGTGCCGAAAACAGACGGTGTATGTTTTGAAGAAATACTATATCAGCTCAAGCGGGATTAGGAGTAACCCCGCAATCGAGCGAAGCTTCATTTTTAGTGTGACAGGCAATACTCTAATTCGAAGGGATACCCGTCTTTCTTGTTTTGTTCTGACAGGGTATCTGTTTCTATGATGCAAAAGCTATCAGCTTTTATGACTTCTTTCATTTCCTCTTTTATAGAAGAAAAGTCTCCCATGTGAGTAGAGATTCTACGGCATGCATAATCCCCTTTTGGCAAGGTATAGAATGAGCCTTCAGAAAAGGAGGCACCGGAATCTGGCATGTTATCGGTATTCTGCGCTTGATTGAGCGTGAGGAACATATAGCGTGTATAGTTTCCGTTTTTGTATTCGTGAAGCACGCCTGACGGATAGGATGCTGTGATACCGCGCTGCTGGGCGGTGACAAACAGTTTCAAAATATGCTGTCCGTAGTACTTTGGAGTGTCCATTTCGTCCAGCGGTACGATGAGCAGGCGGCGTTCGGCGATTGTGTTGTGGTAGAAGCCGTCCGGAAGCAGGATGCCGCTTTTGCTCTTGGGAATCTTAGCCATGCCCGTAACGGAACCGGACATATTCTGCAGCGTTTCCTGTAAAGTACCCAGACAGTTGTGAATCTCCAGAATCTTCTGTTCGGCAAGGATTTTGCCGTCGTAGAGCAGTTTCTGTAAATTAATGGAATCGTTCTCCACATAATTATTCAAATCTTTTAACGGAATCCCCAGCTTGATACAGACAGTGATAGCATCAAGAAGATACAGTTGGTCCTCAGTATAATATCTGTAGTTGGTTTCCGTGTTGACAAATGCCGGTTTTAAGATACCAATTTGATCATAATAGCGCAGCGATTTGATACTGACATTTTTCAATTTTGATATTTTCCCAATAGACATATATTGACTCATTAATGTAACATTCCTCCAACGCAAAACTATACCCTATGGTAAGAGTTCGACAAATCATATTTTGTCATATCTTTCTATGAAAAACAACCCTTTTTGAAAAACTTGTGGCAACAAAAAAATCCGCATACAATATCATGTATGCGGATTTATAATGCGTATCGTGCTTCCGGGTTTGCGAAACAAATCCCGTAATCGAGCGGAGCTCGAATTTTTAACCCATAGTAATCACTACATCATAGCTCGTCTTACCTTTCTCATAAGGAACAACACAACCGGAAAGAGTCTTGCCGTCTACCGTAATAGATTTCACACCCTTCTCGACATTGTCGGGGTTAACGACTTTGATGTTGTAAGTTCCTTCGCGGAATTTTCTGGTCAGTTCAAAGTCACCGAAGTCTTTCGGCACACAAGGATTGATGCTAAGTCCCTGATGAGTAGGATATACGCCGAGAATATGCTGTGATACGTTGACGAACGTCCATGCCGCAGTACCTGTCAGCCAGCTGTTCTTGGCTTCACCCGGAATCTGTGCGTCGGCGCCGGCTACCATCTGGGAGTATACATAAGGCTCGGTTTTATGTATCTCACTGATTTCTTCCACGTAAGCGGGACATGTCTTGCGATAAATTTCAAAAGCTCTGTCGCCGCGTCCGATAACAGTTTCTGCAATGGAAACCCAAGGATTATTATGACAGAAGATACCGGCATTCTCTTTGTATCCCGGCGGATAGGAAGAAATTTCGCCCAGCTCCAGATGATACTTGGTATATGCGGGCTGCAGTATCATAACCCCGTATTCGGTATCGAGTTTTTCTTTCACGGAGTCAAGCGCTTTCTCGGCAAGACCTTCCTCCACGCCGATACCGGCAAGAGGACAGAATCCGTTGGATTCAATATAAATCTGACCTTCCTCGCATTCCTTGGAACCGATTTTTTGACCGTATGCATCGTATGCCCGGACGAACCAGTCGCCGTCCCAGCCGTCTGTCAATATGGCGTCATACATCTTCTTTACTTCTGCGCGGGCATAGTCGGCTTCCGCCTGATCGCCCATCAGTTCGCATAATTGAGCGTATTCTTCACCGTATTTAACGAACATACCTGCAATAAATACGGATTCTGCAACGGGACCTTCGGAGGGACCGAATGTCTGGAAAGATTCACCCGGGTGCTCGGAGAAGCAGTTAAGGTTCAGACAGTCATTCCAGTCAGCACGACCGATGAGCGGTAAATTGTGAGGACCCTTGTGGTTGACGATATAGTCAAAGGAGCGTTTCAGGTGATTCATCAGCGGCTTTGCCACGCTCATATCATTATCGAAAGGAACCATCTCAGTCAGGATGGAGGTGTCGCCGCTCTCGCGCACGTAAGCGGAAGTGCCGGCAATCAACCATAACGGGTCGTCGTTGAAGCCGCTTCCGATGTCGGAGTTACCTTTCTTAGTCAATGGCTGGTACTGATGATATGCGCTGCCGTCTTCAAACTGTGTAGATGCAATATCAATAATTCTCTGTCTTGCGCGGTCCGGAATCAGATGCACGAAACCAAGAAGATCCTGACAGGAATCTCTAAAGCCCATGCCGCGTCCGATACCGGATTCATAATAGGAAGCGGAACGGGACATGTTAAACGTTACCATGCACTGATACTGGTTCCAGATATTGACCATACGGTCAACCTTATCGTTGGAGGATTTTACATTGTACTTGGATAATAATTCGCTCCAATATTCATTAAGCGCTGCAAAAGCCTTATCCACATCAGCATCGGTCTGATATTTGGCTAACATTGTATCAGCAGGTTTCTTGTTGATGATATTGTGTGCTTCCCATTTATCATCTTCGGGATTTTCTATGTATCCTAAGACGAAGACAAAGGACTTTGTCTCTCCGGGAGCAAGGGTCACATTGATCTGATGAGACGCGATCGGTGACCAGCCGCGTGCAATGGAGTTCGTAGCTTTGCCATTTTCCACAACTTCCGGATTGGCAGCGCCGCGGTATGCACCTAAGAAAGCGTCCCGGCTTGTGTCAAATCCGTCCACAGGTGTGTTGACAGAATAGACTGCATAATGGTTTCTGCGCTCTCTGTATTCAGTCTTGTGATAGATGGTAGAACCAACGACCTCGACTTCACCGGTACTTAAGTTACGCTGAAAGTTTCTGGAATCGTCGTCTGCGTTCCAAAGACACCACTCGACATACGAAAAGAGAGAGATGTTTTTGGCGGCATTGCTCTTATTGGTCAGTTTAACCTGACTGACCTCGCAGTTATCGTCCATAGGGACAAAAGTAAGTACAGAAGCTTCCAAATCGTTCTTAGCGCCGGTAAAGCGGCTATAGCCGATGCCGTGACGGCATTCATAGCTGTCGAGTTCTGTTTGCGTTGGCTTCCAGCCCGGATTCCATATGGTATTTCCGTCTTTAATATAGAAATACTTACCGTTGATATCGTTTGGTACGTCGTTGTAGCGGTAACGCGTGAGGCGCAAAAGCTTGGCGTCTTTATAGAAAGTGTATCCGCCGCAGGTGTTGGAAATTAAGCTGAAAAACTCATTACATCCCAGATAGTTGATCCATGGCAAGGGTGTCTTGGGTGTCGTGATGACATATTCGCGATTGGCGTCATCGAAGTAGCCGAATTTCATAGTGATATTCTCCTTTTCTCATAATAATAGCTTTGAAAATAGTGTTTGATGCGAAGTACAGAAAACGATTAAGATAAAAAATAAGTACGTATATCGCGCCTGACGATCATGCTTTACAATAGCACACCGAAAGGGAGATATACTATCAACATAATGATAATGCAATTATACAGAATAAGGGTTAGAAATGCAATAGTAATCGCAATTCGAGACTTTTTTTCAAGAAATGATAGAAAAAAACGAAAAGAATCAAACAAAAAAATAAAATATATATTGCAAAATTCGTTTAAGTAAGATAGACTGTAAATGCGAAAACGTTTAAGAGTCAGAGGGGCACGACAAGACAAATTAGAGACAACAACTAAGAGAGGACAGGGCTTGCAGTATGGTATCAATGAAAGACATTTCGGCGGCGTGTGGCGTATCTGTGGCAACTGTAAGCAAAGCACTGAACGACCACGGCGATATCGGAGAAGCAACAAAGGAACGTATCAGGCATATGGCGAAGGAGATGGGGTATTTTCCCAATTCCGCGGCAAAAGCATTGAAGACAAACCGGACATATAATCTGGGTGTACTGTTTGAAGAAGAGGATCATAGCGGTCTGACGCACGATTACTTTGCGAGTGTATTGGACAGTCTGAAAAGCACTGCGGAAGAGAAAGGGTACGATATTACTTTTGTCAACGGATGCAGGACCAGACCGAACAGAATGTCCTATCTGGAGCATTGCAAATACAGAGGATTTGACGGAGTGGTTCTCGTATGTGTTAATTTCTATGATGCGGAAGTGATGGAACTTGTAAGGAGCGATATCCCGACAGTTACAATTGATCATCTTTTTAATAATGTGTGTGCAATCATGTCGGACAACATTAAAGGTATTCAGGAACTTTTGCATTATGTATATGACAAGGGGCATCGCAGGATAGCCTATATTCATGGAGCTGATTCTTCCGTTACGCAGAAAAGATTGTCTTCTTTCTATAAGACAGCGGCGGAATTAGGGTTGGATGTTCCGGATGAATACATAAGGACGGCGGCGTATCGTGACACGAACGGAGCGTATATAGAGACGGAGAAACTGTTAGATTTAAAGAGACGTCCGACTTGTATTTTTTACCCGGATGATTTTGCCTGTTATGGCGGAATGAATGCGATTCATGAAAGAGGACTGCAGGTTCCGGATGATATCTCAGTGGTAGGATTTGACGGGATTAGGATTGCAAGACATTTGGAACCTAAACTGACTACATTGCAGCAGGATACGAAGCAGCTTGGTATGAAGGCGGCGGAGAAGATTATCAACCTGATTGAGCAGCCGAAGGTTACGCTGATTGAGCAGGTTGTTGTGGAAGGTCAGGTATATGCCGGTAATTCGGTGGCGGAGATATAGAAAAAGACAGGGCATACTGTGTTAAGCGGTATGCCCTGTTTTATGGTTTGGTCATATATGTTTTTCTTAAATTTTCCAACAGCGTGTAGAAGAATACATAATCCCATGATATAATCAGTGCAAAAGAAAAACAAGCGGCTGCGAAGCAGACATTTGTTTTTCTTGCACGATTAACGAGCAAATGTCCGATGAAGTCGGACAAGGAGTGCGAAGCACGTATTTGCGAGTATGGACAAGAGCAAAAGAAAAACAAGCGGCTGCGAAGCAGACATTTGTTTTTCTTGCACGATTAACGAGCAAATGTCCGATGAAGTCGGACAAGGAGTGCGAAGCACGTATTTGCGAGTATGGACAAGAGCAAAAGAAAAACAAGCGGCTGCGAAGCAGGAGACGGAGAGAAATGTCTGGCATTATATACGGTACAGAGAAAATCAGGGCATACGACGGACTTGTAAGGCTGTGTGAATATGCGGGATGCACCGAGGCATGGTGCGATGAGTTGTGGAACGAGATGCTGTCCGACAGAGAATTGTATGATGAGTTTGTCTATTATCTGGAACATCATATACCCTCGGACGCTATGAAAGTATATGGCTATTCATTGACGGATTTATATGTGTGGCAGATGGAGAAATATAATCTGCGAAGAGATTCCGGCAAGAATACGGAACAGTGCAACAAAGAAGCGATGGTTCTTCAGGCTTTTCGTGCGCTGGCAGATATCAAGAAAAATCCTGATGTTTTCTTAAAGAGACTGAATGACGGGGCTGGAATGGACAAACTATAGGCAGTATATAAATATAGAGGAGAAGAGATGAATAAAGCGGAATTTATTGAAAAGCTGCAGCGCGCGCTTGCAGGTGGGTTAAGCAGCAGTCTGGTTGCAGAAAACGTGCGGTATTATCAGGAATATATTGATTCCGAGGTGCGTAAGGGGCAAAGCGAAGAGGAAGTGCTTACACAGCTTGGCGATCCGAGACTGCTGGCGAAAAGTATTATTGAAGCGAATAAACATGCCGGCGAAAGCTATGGGTCAAACAGAGAGTACGATGAAGAAGTGACGGAAGGATCACAGGATTGGAATGCAGACGCTGAGAAGCAGCACATTAAGAGAGTAACGCTGCCGGGCTGGCTGATTATGCTGATTGCCACGGTAATTGTAATTGTAGTTATCGGCTTAGCCTTTTCACTGCTCTATCTATTTGCGCCTGTGATTATAGCGGTCTTGATAGTGGTGCTGATTGTGAAAGTGTTCCAGAGCAATTCGCGGTGAGGTAAATGTTTTTCGTTTCTATAGAAGTATTTGAATGATCCGGAAACGGAGTGGGTATGAAAAAAAGAAGAATTTCTCGAACTGTGATGCTGACGGTGCTGATTGCGGCGGCTATTGGTATTTTGTTTTTCAATAAGAAGATTAAAGTTACTTCGATATTTGCCGACAGATTTGAAGTCGTAGGTGTTGACGTATCACACTATCAAGGAACAATCGACTGGGAGAATCTGGCGGGGCAGAATCTGGACTTTGCTTTTATTAAAGCGACAGAAGGAAGCGGGCATGTAGATGAATGCTTTGATGACAATTGGCAGGAAGCCGGGAAAACCGGTCTTAGTATAGGCGCCTATCATTTTTTTAGTTTCGACAGTGACGGCACAAAGCAGGCGGAATTTTATATTGACACGGTAGGAGGTCTTGACGGGAAAATAGCGCCTGCGGTTGACGTGGAGTTTTATGGGGACAAAGAAAGCAATCCGCCGCCCAAAGACGAGGTAGTTGAACAGCTTGGAAAGATGCTGGAAGCGTTAGAAGAATATTATCAAACTAAACCTATAATTTACACTACTTATAAAGCATATCATGCCTATATTAAAGATGAGTTTGAGGAGTATCCCCTGTGGATCAGAAATGTTTATTATCAGCCGCTTTTTACAGCAGGAAAGCGGTGGACGTTCTGGCAGTACACAGATACTGCGGTTTTGGAGGGATATCAGGGAACAGAGAAATATATTGATATGAATGTATTTAGAGGGACGCGGGAAGAACTGGAGAAGCTGTTCGTGCAGGGTGAGGGTGCGGAGGCGGAGACTTCATTAGAAGAAAGTGAATTTGATGGAACGGACAGTTCCTTACCCGACGGAGAGAAAGAGGCTATAGAAAAGGAGTTAGAAAGGGAACTTTTAGCAGGTCATTGCAATCTTGAATATGATACCGGACAGATACAGGTTTATTCTTATTTAGGGAAGGAATGTGCGCTTTATATTCTTGCACCTGAGGATAAAACCGTTATTTATCCGATACAGAGTTTCTGGGTCGATGAGGAGCTGGAAGCCATCTGGTTGTTGGAAAAAACTGGAAAGATTCAAATACGGAAAATGGATTTAAGGCAAGAGCATTTTCTCGATGCCGTTTTGATACTTGATGAAGAAGAGATGGAAACATTAATTGCGGGTATATATGGTCTTTTTAAGAAGGAGGATAAAGCAGCTTTTTGGGATTTGTATGCGGTTATGTCCGGCAGAGAGGAAGAAAACGGACAATTTTTCTTGGGTGGAACGGTCGCCGGTGTATATAAAGAGACAAATAAGGAATTTGAGATTACTTATGAAATAGACAGAGAAAGCGGAGAAGTAAACGCAAAGGGGTATCTTCAGGCTCTAGCACTCCGCCCGTTGTATCAGGAATTTTTGTTTCATAATCTGACAGTAGAAAATCCTTTTGCAGAAAATAAATCGAGACTCGGCAAAGACTTAAGCTTTTTTGATGAAGAAGTTTATTTGTCGGAGGACGGAAACTTCCGTAAGCAGTTTGCGGTGACAGATATGGATGAGGGCGGGGCGCAGGAACTGTTTTTTCGTCTGAAACGGGCAGACGGGAAGGAAGAAATAATCTATGTATTAGCAGAAGAGAAAGGGAACCTTATCTGTAAGGATATTTTGAATGCAGATAAGGGTACGGTAAAATGGTTTGACTGTGAGTCCTTTTTAGAGATTCCCACAGAAAACTGTACGGAATATAAAAGCCGGGATGAGGTTTTTACAGCCGTTTGTGAAGGAGATTTTTCTGTTGTTGTAAGTAAATATTGTGATCCGGACAGAATGGTTGAATCACTGGAAATGACATATGAGTCAGAGGGAGACAGCAGAAGAACACAACGATGTGACATAGATGGAGATGGTTTCGATGAGCTGCTGCTTCTGATCAAATATGAATTTGAAGATTATGAGCGGATCGGTTTTATTCTGGATTATAGAAACGGCAGGGCGATTTGTATTTATCTCGATTGGTGTGACGGAAATGAATGGCTGTTTTTAGGGAAGGAAGGAAAATTGATTCATTGTTCATCTGGCAACAATGGTGCGTGTAACTATTATGGGCTCAGGGAATGTACCTTAAATGCCAGAGGAATCAAGGATATTGATTATACAGGATATGGAATTGAAGTTTGTGATGTTTATGAACTTGATGAATCAGGTCTATGGTGGTGGGAAGGACAGCAGCCGGAGATAGAACAGACAGGAATTTATTTTACCGAAGTGCGCTCTAAAAGTGCGGAGGAGATAAACGATACCGGGACTGCCGAGGGATGGATTAAGGAATTGATTGCCAAGGAGCAGTTTCTTGAGAAATATAAGGAACTGTTGGGGGAAGATTTTGTACTGGGTATTGATTTGGAAAAAGTGAATATAGTCTGCACAAATATCGGAGGCGGCGCATGGGGCTTGGGATATACAGATAAAGACCGGTTTTTAAAGGAGTTTGATTTTGGGAACAGAGAGCCGTTTTATCAGTATCTTAATGAAAATGGAGAATTACAGCTTGAACTTTACTTGAATGAAAAGACCGGCAAGGGCTGCGGTATCAGATATTATCCGGGAGAGAAAATGAACCCGCAGGGCTTTCATGTTGACGTTTCACCGATGGAGGAGGCTGATGCAGAACTCCTGAAAGAGAGGATGAATGCTGACCCATATGAATTGCTTGCCCGGGGCGGGATTGACTTATCGAAAGATGAGTGGATAGAAGATTATGAAGAAAATGTTGAATACACAAGTGATGGCAGACCTAAGCATTTCGAGTCACAGGGGTGGATTACTTATTTTGGTGACGAACACGAGCTCTCGAAGCTGTTGGAAATAGAGTTTACTTATAGAGAGGACGGTACATTAAAGAGGAGAGACTATGCGCATAATACGATAGCGCTTGAAACATGGTACAGCGTGGCGCATAGCTTTTATGATACGCAGGAGAGGCTTCTTTATGAGGATTGCTATATTACCCATGGTAGTATGCATTATTATTATATTTATCAGGGGGAAGAGACGGAGCCGGCGTATTGTTTAATGTTGGATCATGATTTGGGGTGGATACACGCGGATATGGTAGCGGTGGAATGAGCCATGCAGCATTCATAATTTGCTTCGCAAATTATTCATGTAGGGCATTCGCCCTATACAAGCAAGCATATATCACGTCCCTTGCGAGCAAGCTCTCATGGACGTGATATATGCTTGCTTCTGCATGGCTCTTTGCTATAACAAAATAGACCATTTGGGTAAATGGTCTATTGAGGGGAGTATATATAATTAAATATATAAGGGTCTGTAGATAGAAGTTGAAGGGTTGTTTCTATCTACAATTATTATTATATACTAATCGAGCAAAAATGCAATTTAAAATAGTACTAAAGTCCTATCCAAATATTTAGTAATTTTATATAAAAATCTAGTACTAAAGACCTAGATGGAGGGTGTATATTTTCTTTTTTTATTGTAATACTATTCCTGTAACTAAAATTAATCAGGAGGTATTTGAGATGTCTAAGAATGATTATAACCAGAATTCACAGAATGACAAGCAGCAGGATAAGTCCAACAACTCCAGCAGCCAGAACAGCCAGAATAGCCAGAAGAACAATTCTAAGAACAGTTCTGGCAACAATGCACAGGACAACCAGAAGAACAATTATTAAGCAGCAGCTTAATAACGCTTATGCAAAGAACGGTATAGTCATTTATGACTGTACCGTTTTTTGCGATTGTTATTTGAAGTATTTTGGTATAAAATGTACGAGATGGCACTGAGCAGTGCCAACGTGTAAGATGACAAAATGACTGCTCGCAGTCGGTTTTGACAGATTATACGTTGATAGGGCGAACGCCCGCGAACGAGGAAAACCGAAGGTTTTGCGAGTGACGCAGCACTGCGGCGGGAAAAAGATGAGGTTTTCATGGAGAGATTAGAATATATAGCGCCATGCCATTTCGGCTTGGAGGCAGTTTTAAAAAAAGAGATTGTTGAACTGGGATATGAAATTGTCTCGGTGGAAGACGGGCGAATCACCTTTGCGGGCGATGCGCAGGCAGTGTGCCGCGCCAATATTTTTTTGCGCACGGCGGAACGTATTTTGATCAAAGTCGGAAGTTTTCATGCGGAGACTTTCGAGGAACTTTTTCAAGGCACCAAAGCGCTGCCGTGGGGAGACTACATACCTAAGGACGGTAAGTTCTGGGTGACAAAGGCGGCGAGCGTGAAGAGTAAGTTGTTTAGTCCTTCCGATATTCAGTCTGTGATGAAGAAAGCCATGGTGGAGAGCATGAAGAATACCTACCGCGCGGACTGGTTTACGGAGAGTGGAGATTCTTATCCGGTACGGGCTTTTCTGATGAAGGATGAGGTGACCGTAGGGCTGGATACTACAGGAGAGTCTTTGCATAAACGTGGCTACAGGAAATTGACGGCGAAGGCACCTATTGCGGAGAATCTGGCAGCAGCGCTCATTATGCTGACTCCTTGGAAGCAGGACCGCATTTTGGTTGACCCTTTCTGCGGAAGCGGAACGATACCAATTGAGGCGGCTATGATGGCAGCTCACATGGCGCCGGGGATGAATCGGAATTTTACAGCGGAAGAGTGGACACATATCGTTGGCAGGAAAAGTTGGTATAGGACGGCGGATGAGGCGGAGTCGTTACTTGACCTGAGTGTGGAGACTGATATTCAGGGATATGATATTGATGATGACATGGTGTCCATTGCCAGAGCAAACGCGAAACTTGCAGGAGTGGAGAACATGATTCACTTCCAGCGCAGAGGCGTGGAGCAGATGAGCCATCCGAAGAAATACGGGTTTATTATCACGAATCCGCCTTACGGAGAAAGGCTTGAAGATAAGAAGAATCTACCGGAACTGTATGGGGTGATTGGCGAGCGTTACAGGGCGCTTGACAGTTGGTCCATGTATCTGATTACATCCTATGAGCAGGCGGAGCAGGCGATTGGAAGGAAAGCGGATAAGAATAGGAAGATATATAACGGAATGATGAAGACATATTTCTATCAGTTTATGGGTCCGAAACCGGGTGGGAGTAAAAGATAAGATATGCAGTATGATAAATTGATGAAAAGAACGGCAGCATATTGCCTGATATTTGTTGTGACGGCGATGAGTGCAATGCTATATTATTGCGCAAACAAGATTATCGTAGTGGCGGATGTGGCGCAGGATGAAGTGGAACAAAACGCTGAGGATGGTGATGGCGGTGAAAAAATACCGGCAGATATCATAGCGGAAGATGAAAAAAATCATATAAATATTGACCGTTCAAGTCAAAACACTAATTACTTTTGCATTCCTATGCCTGCTGGTGTGAAGGCGGAGGAAGTAGTGATGGAAAATCACTATATGGACAGAGAATTATGGGTTATGATTGAACCTAAAGAGATGAATGGGCAGGAGACATTCTACGAGGAAAACGGTGTATACGGTAACTGTACGGATGTATTGACGGGACATTACGATGTAGAGAAGCACAGGATATGCCTGCGCTTTGCGTTGACAGATGTATATGAGTATCATAGTATTTTTGAAGATAATACATTATATGTAGAGTTTATGACACCGAAGGAAACATATGATAAGGTGATTGTAATTGATCCGGCATACGGCATGAATGACATGGGCGTCACGGTAAACGGTGTGAACGCAAAAGACGTGACATTGGAGATTGCCAAGGCATTGAAGGCGAAGCTGGACGAGACTGATATCAAAGTTTATTATACAAGAATGGACGACAGCAATCCGAGTATGGGGAGCAGGGTTCAGCTTGCGTCCGATACGAAAGCGGATATGCTGATACGCATAGAGGTAGGCAGTGCGGAGAGCAGTAAAATGTACGGCACGGAGGCAGTTTATAACAGCAGGTTTTTCATTCCCGGATTCGGAAGTGTAGAGCTGGCAGATATATTGGAACGAGAAGTGGTTACCGCAATCAGCGGTAAGGCGAACGGATTGGTTGAGGCCTCTGATACGGATGGTGTCGTAAGTAATGCCACTGTCCCGGCAGCAGCTATCAAAGTGGGATATCTGACCAATGCACAGGAATTTATCCTATTACAGCGGGAAGATTATATACAACGGATAGCGGAAGGAATTTACCAGTCTATCGTCAAATCATATGAGGAGCAGAACAGGTGATGAGAACAATTGTATTTGCTACGGGTAATACAGGCAAAATGCGGGAGATACGAGAGATACTCAAAGGAATGGAAGCAGAAATTTTGTCCATGAAGGAAATTGGGATTGATGCTGATATCGAAGAGAATGGTACGACTTTTGAAGAGAATGCGCTCATTAAGGTGAAAGCGGTGGCGCGGATATTGGAAAACCATACGGATGAAAAGCTGCGCAGTGCGATTGTGCTGGCGGACGATTCCGGCTTGGAGATTGATTATCTGAATAAAGAACCGGGAATCTATTCAGCCCGTTATATGGGGGAAGACACGCCTTACAGTGTGAAAAATAAAAATTTGATTGAGCGGCTTGTGGGGGTGCCGGACGAGAAGCGTACTGCGAGATTTGTCTGCGCGATAGCCGCAGCGCTGCCCGGTGACGAGGCGTTTGCTGTCCGCGGTGTGATAGAGGGAAGAATCGGCTATCAGGAAAAGGGCGATAACGGTTTCGGCTACGACCCGATATTCTATGTGCCGGAATATGGCTGTACTACGGCACAGTTAAGCGAGGAAGAAAAAAATCGAGTCAGTCACAGAGGTAAGGCGCTGAAGGCTATGGAAAAAGAACTGGAGAAAAGGATATCATTTATATGAAGATACTGATTGTGAGCGATACACACCGCAACAATACCAACTTTCTGAAAGTAGTGGATAAAACTTCACCGCTTGATATGGTGGTGCATTGCGGAGACGTAGAGGGCAGTGAAGTGCTGATTGCCAAAGCGGCAGGCTGCCCGGTGGAGATGGTGCAGGGAAATAATGATTTCTTCACAGAACTTCCGAGGGAAAGGGAATTTATGTTAGGGAAGTACAAGGTATGGCTGACGCATGGGCATAATTACTATATATCCATGAACAGTGAAGTGATCAAAGAGGAAGCCAGACTTCGGGATGTTGATATTGTGATGTGCGGACATACACACAAGCCGGTTGTGGATATAGGAGCAGATGTTACTCTGATTAATCCGGGAAGCATCAGCTATCCACGGCAGGAGAACCGGAAGCCCAGTTACATAATCATGGAAATAGACAGTGCGGGAGAGGCACATTATACAATCAATTATCTGATGTGAGATGGGTGAACGGTGGTTCGACTGTATAATGTTGAGAGGCGTAATTTTACATACAATAGAAAATATTGTCTGAAAATTAAAAATGAAAACAAAAAAATCCAAAAACACTTGACATTGAAAGAAGCATACTATATAATATGACTTGCGTTGTAAATGGGATGCTCACAGGTGCTTTTTCGGGGTGTGGCTCAGCTTGGCTAGAGCGCCTGGTTTGGGACCAGGAGGTCGCAGGTTCGAATCCTGTCACCCCGACGCGATTAAATCATATAATGTAATATGCGGGTGTAGTTCAATGGTAGAACACCAGCCTTCCAAGCTGGATACGTGGGTTCGATTCCCATCACCCGCTTTTTGTTTTGCACTAAAAATAGAATAGTGTTTTGCACATCTTTTTAAACAGAGATCAATGCTTTCATAGATCACATCAAAGTAAAGATTTAAATCTGATATTCTTTGACCTATTGCAAGGTTCTTTCCGATTTGGAACTCCGATATGTTTGGCGTAAAGTTTTACTAAACGATGCCGTTCTTTGGATAATATTTTAGAAAACGTTAAAGTAAATATAGGGTAAAATGTGCTCTAAAAGGAATGAAAAATATAAAAAAACCGTGAAAATAGTGGGATTGCAACCGATTGAGCAGAAAAAAATGTATTTATTTCACAAAAAAGCTTGCTATTTATGTACAATGTGTTATATAATGAAAATGCGAAAACGATTAAGGGGAAAGTGATACGCCCAACATTGCTGAGAAGTGATGTGAAAGATATACAAATGCAATTATCACTTACAAATTTTTAAGGGAGGATTAATAATGAAAAAGAAATTGGTAAGTATGTTATTAGCTTCTGCCATGGTAGCATCCATGCTGACAGGCTGCGGCGGCGGTTCTGATGACGCAGGTTCAACACCCGCAGCAGAGACGGAGACACCTGCAGCAGACGCAGAGACACCTGCAGCAGAGGAAGAAGCACCTGCAGCAGACGCAGAGACAGAGGCACCTGCAGCAGACGGTCTTGCTTACACAGGCGACTTAAACCTTATGCACTATTCTACATCTGAAGAGTCAGAGGGTAACGGCGGTTCCGATGGATTCCGTACTATGATCGCAGAGTGGAAAGAAGCTAACCCGAACATCAACTTAGTTGAGAACGTTCTTGCAAACGACGAGTACAAGACACAGATTGCTACTCTTGCAGCAGCAGATGACCTGCCGGATGTATTCTTACTTCAGGGTATGAACACAAAGGCATGGGCAGAGCAGGGTCTGGTAATGGATTTGACAGATATCATCGCTCAGTCTCCTTACGCAGCAGATTATCAGGAAGCATATTATACACCTTTCAAGACTGCTGACGGCAAAGTATACGGACTTCCTGCATTGACAGGTGGTACTTGTACAGTAGTTGTATATGACAAGCAGATGTGGAAAGATGCTGGCTTTGATTCTTTCCCGGCTACATGGGATGAGGTTCTTACAGCTAAGGATTACTTCTCCGGCGAAGGCATTGATACAATCGCATTCGGTAACAGCGGTAAGTGGCAGGCTAACTCTTGCTTCATGTCCACAATCGGTACAATGTTCACAGGTAAAGAGTGGTTCCAGTCTATTATTGACAAGGGCGGCGCAGCATTTACAGATGATGATCAGGTAGCAGCTCTTAAGTTTGCTCAGGACGCATTCAACTCAGGCGTATTTAACGCTGACTTCAACGCAGTATCTAATGAGGATGCTCGTGAGTACTACATCGCTGGTGATGCAGCAGCATTCATCGGTGGTAACTGGGATGTTTCCTATATCATGGCTACTCTGTTAGAGGCAGATGAAGAGAAGTACAATAATATCGGTTTTGCAACATTCCCGTCTATTGAGGGAGCAAAGATGTCTAATGTTCAGAACATCGGTATGGGTTATGGTATGGCTATCAACGCTAAGTTAGCAGACGATCCGGATAAGCTTGCAGCAGCAATCGACCTGATCTACAAACTGACAGGTCCTGATTTCTCTAACTTCGTAGCTTCTAACTACGCACTTGGCGGTTTGACAGCAGTAGATAATGTTGACCTTAGCGCATTTGATCAGATTACACAGGACTTCTACAACTGGTCTTATGTTGATACAGAGCCTTGCGAAATTTATGATTCTTATGTAAGTAGTGCAGTATGGGATGTATACAACACAGGTCTGCAGGATTTATTGAATGGCGACACAGATGCAGAAACAGTAGCAGCAGACGCACAGGCATCTTACGAAGCTAACTATTAAAAACAATCGTATTCGTAATTAAATAGCAGTACAAATAAGGGGTTTCGTCCATTGAGTCGGACGGAACCCCCATTTTCAACCTTATTCTTTATTTTTACTTATACATAATTTTCAGAGGAGGTTACGCATTATGCTTAGATCAATTAAGCCAAAGGGGTGGAAAATAGCATTATATCTTTGCATTCCTGTAATATGGTATGTTTTTTCCGTATTTGTACCTCTCATTACAGCAGTATTTTATAGTTTCTTTGAGTGGAAGGGTGGACCGAAAAAGACATTTATTGGTTTAGACAATTACATATCTTTGATTAAGGACGGTACATTCTGGCAGTCATTCGGTCATAACATTTATCTGGTTATTGCATGTATCATAGGACAGGTAGGTATTGCTTTTATCTTTGTATTGATTGTTAATTCCAGATTGGTTAAATTAAAGGGTATCCATAGAACGTTCGGATTCTTCCCGAGTACCATTTCAGCGGTATGTATCGGTTTTATCTGGACAATGATTTACGACTATAAAAGAGGTATTTTGAACTGGTTCCTGACGGCAACCGGACATGGGGATTCCGTTCAGGTATGGTTGAACAATCCGAAGCTGGTAATGTTCTTGGTGGCAATACCGCTCGTATGGCAGTTCATTGGTTACTATATGGTAATCCTTTTATCCGCAATATCTTCTGTTGATACGGAGATATTTGAGGTTGCAGAGTTGGATGGTGCAAATGCTTTCCAGAGAGCTATCTATATAGTATTACCTCTTATTAAAAATACATTGCTTGTATGTATTACGCTCTGTGTAGCCGGTAACATGAAAGCATTCGATCACATCTTTACAATGACAGAAGGCGGGCCGGGCACATCTTCCATGGTTATGGCGATGTACGGATATAAGATTTCCTTTGCACAGATGAACATGGGTTATGGTAGTGCGATTTCCGTAGGTATCTTTATTGTCAGTCTGGTAGTTATTGGCGGCAGTCAGAAACTTGTTAATTTGCTTATGCAGGGTAAGGGGGTTGAGTAATATGGCACAGATGGAAGAAATTAAAGGCAGCTATACAACCGCCGATAAGGTGAAGAGAGGCATTCTCGGATTTTTCCTGAATGCTCTTATGATTATTTTCTCGGCATCCTGCATTTTTCCTCTGATATGGATGTTTTATTCCTCATTGAAGACGAAGAGGGTATTTAATGCGGATATTATAGGGCTTCCTACAGCGCCTACGATTGAAAATTATATTAAGATTATGACGAATCAAGACTATCATATCGGGCAGTCTATGGTAGCAAGTGTTCGTACGACAGTGCTTTCCTTATTCTTCATCGTACTGTTTGGATTTATCGTAGGATATATCCTTTCCAGAATTAAGTTTAAGGGAAATCGTATCCTGTATGTAATGTTCCTGATGGGTATGTTGATTCCGGTTCATTCATTATTAGTACCTATTTATGTTGTATTTAACAAGACCGGACTTGGAAATCAGTGGTTTACGCTGGTCATTCCGTATGTTGCATTTGGTCTTCCGATGGCGGTATTCCTTGTGGAAGGGTTTATCAAGGCAATTCCGGTAGAGTTGGAAGAAGCGGCAGCGATTGACGGAAGTTCTTTCACCAGAACGTTATTCAGCATTATACTGCCGGTTGCAAAACCGATTCTTGTAACAATTGCTATCATTCAGGTATTCTCATGCTGGAATGAGTTCTCTTTTGCATTAGTTTTGATTAAGGACGTAAGATTACAGACGGTACCGCTTGCAATGACAATGTTTAAAGGACAGTTTGCATCGGATTATCCGAAGATTATGTCAGCGATGCTGACGACGATGGCACCGATTGTTGTTCTGTATTTTATCTTTAGTAAACAGATCATCAAAGGAATGGTTGCAGGTGCCGTAAAGGGTTAAATTAGGGGGTATATGTATTTATATATAATACCTCGTCGCTTTTACGCATATAGACAAAGCGTTGTCTGCGACGAGGTATTTATCTGCTATTTCGATATGCGTCTCAAATCGGTAAAGACTGAAAAAAGCCTTTAAAAATGTATTTTATGGATTGACAACTATACCGATGATGTGATAGAGTATAATTCGTGTTAAACAAGTGTACTCGTATGACTATCATATGAGACGTAAAATGTGTTCGTAGCTCAGCTGGATAGAGCAACGGCCTTCTAAGCCGTGGGTCGGGGGTTCGAATCCCTTCGAGCACGTTTATATGGTGGGTATGGCGCAGTCGGCTAGCGCGCCAGATTGTGGCTCTGGAGGCCGAGGGTTCGAGTCCCTCTATCCACCTTTACACGGGAAGGTGCAGGGACACAGCTCAGTGTTACAATGGGCTATCGCCAAGCGGTAAGGCACAGGACTTTGACTCCTGCATTCGCTGGTTCGAATCCAGTTAGCCCAGTTTATGGACCACTAGCTCAGGTGGTAGAGCACTTGACTTTTAATCAAGTTGTCTGGGGTTCGAATCCCCAGTGGTTCACTTAAAAATCCTCAGTGTAGAACTGGGGATTCGAACCCCGGGCGATTATCCCCAGTGGTTCACGGTAAGCTCTTATGAAAATAGGAGCTTTTTTTGCGCGAATAGAAGCTATAAGAAACGCGAACATATAGGATAAGGAGGAGTATGGATGGAACAAACGAGAGAAAATAAAATGGGTGTCATGCCGGTAAATAAACTATTGATTACGATGTCTCTGCCAATGATGGCATCCATGTTGGTACAGGCGCTTTATAACATAGTGGATAGTATTTTTGTATCCCGTATTAATGAGAATGCATTGACAGCCGTATCGCTTGCATTTCCGATTCAGTCGCTTATGATTGCAGTGGGCGTAGGAACTTGTGTCGGCATCAATGCTGTGCTGTCAAAGGCGCTTGGTGAGAAGAATCAGGAGACTGTCAATAAGACTGCGGGAAATGGTATGCTTTTAATGGCGGTTAGCTATCTGGTATTTTTGCTGGTAGGAATTTTTGCAACAAAAAGTTTCTATCTGAGTCAGACGGAGGATGCACAGATTGTACAGTATGGCTGCGAATATCTATCGGTGGTATGCTGCCTGTCATTTGGAATGTTTACGCAGTTTACATTTGAGAGGTTGTTACAGTCAACAGGGAAGACTTTTTATATTATGGTCACACAGGGACTTGGCGCTGTAATAAACATTATTTTAGACCCAATTTTCATATTTGGACTGTTAGGAATGCCGAAGATGGGAGTACGGGGCGCAGCCGTTGCAACTGTAATAGGACAGATTACGGCAGGCATATTGGCGTTTATTATTAATAAGAAGAAAAATGATGAAATACAAGTGACTAGACAAGAGCTGAGACCGGATGCGGAGATGATCAAGCAGATTTATAAGATTGGCGTACCGTCTATCATTATGCAGGCGATAGGTTCGGTAATGACATATGGAATGAATCGGATTCTGATTTCTTTTACTTCAACGGCGACGGCGGTATTTGGTGTATACTTCAAATTACAAAGCTTTATTTTCATGCCGGTATTCGGAATGAATAACGGACTGGTTCCTATTCTGGCATATAATTACGGCGCAGGGAAAAAAGAACGTTTTACGGACTCATTGAAATGCGGTGTAAAATATGCGATAGGAATTATGATTGTTGGGCTGGTCATTTTTCAGACGATTCCGGAAATGCTTCTGCGGCTGTTTGATGCTTCGGAGGACATGCTGGCTATCGGTGTGCCGGCGCTTCGGACAATCAGCTATAGCTTTGTGTTTGCAGGGTTTGGTATCGTATGCGGAACGGCGTTTCAGGCACTCGGAAGCGCTACTTACAGTATGATGGTTTCTATTGCAAGACAGTTGGTGGTACTGCTTCCGGCGGCGTATTTGCTGGCAATGACTGGAGATGTCAATAATGTGTGGTGGGCGTTTCCGATTGCGGAAATTATGTCTTTGGTTATGACAATTATTTTCTTAATACGAATCAACAGACGAGTCATCAGATATATTGGATAAAATGCGGCAACAGAATGTACGGTATTGCGTTTGTAACGAAATATCATTTTGGGCAATTTGTATAGTGACTTTATATGGCGTCTATGATACAATGTGTGCACGTGGAAAGAAGTGCGGGAGAATGGCTGTCAAACAACTTCATAAGGAGGTATCGTATATGACGGACCATGAATTGCTACTTGCTATTTCTAACATGTTTGACACAAAGTTGAGAGCAGAATTGCAGGCGTTGAAAGAGGAACTGCGCACAGAGATACAAGAGGTGCGAGCAGAGCTGCAGGAAGTAAAGATTGAGCAGCAGAAAATGAAAGCAGAAATACAAGAATTGCGAGCGGAAATACAAGAAGTAAAAGCGGAGCAACAGGCACTAAAAGACGAATTGCGCTGCATCAAATTGTATCAAGAAAACGTTATTGTACCGAGGCTTAATACGATTGAGGCGTGTTACACCGGTACATATAGACGTTACGCAAGCTATGTTGAAAAATTGGAATCAACATTCCAAGATGTGGAGATGCTCAAGATTGTAGTGGCAGAACACTCAGAGAAGCTCAAAAAGCTGGCATGAGTGAAGACAGCAGTTTAATGAATTGGTATATTACACCTGCCATGTTTGAAATGTTTACATGGCAGGGAAATATATAAGCGGATATGGCGGAATTGGCAGACGCGCCAGATTTAGGTTCTGGTGTCCATGACGTGCAGGTTCAAGTCCTGTTATCCGCATTAAAATTTTAGAATGTGTAGTGACAGGACTTGAACCTGTGCAATGTCCTGTTATCCGCATTAAGGTATTAAGGTAAATCATTTAAGGAGAATGCGGAGCATTCTCTGAAACGAGCTTGCTCGTTTTGTTATCCGCATTAAGGTAAATCATTCAAGGAGAATGCGGAGCATTCTCTGAAACGAGCTTGCTCGTTTTGTTACCCCGGCAGCTTTACCGTGAAGATGCTGCCGCCTGTCGGGTTATCATGTACTGATATTTTACCATGATGACCGGACACAATTTCATATGCGATGGAAAGACCTAACCCGAAGTGCCCCTTAGTGCTTCGGGATTTTTCTGCCCGATAAAAATGGTCGAAGATATGTGGTTTCTCAGCGTCGGAGATACCAATACCTGTATCTGTTACAACCATTTCAAAATAGGTTTTGCGTTCCTTGTGGTAGATTAGGGATAATGCAATCTGCCCGTTCTCCGGCGTATAGCTGAGGGCATTGTGCAGCAGAATAGATAATACCTGTGAAATACGGTCAGGGTCACAGTTGCATCGTGTAAGCGGCGCGTCGGGCAAGTGCAGCGATAATTCAATGCTTTTTTGTTCACAAAGCGGTTCAAAGGCCTCGTATGCATTTAGACATAGGGTATCTAGTTCTACCGATTTACGTTCGATGTGGAATCGATTCATGCCTGAGTGAGCAAGAGTCAGCATATCATCAATCAGATGATTCATGCGCTTTCCTTCCACGCGTATTGTTTGGGAGAAACCAATGCGTTCTTCCTCTGATGCGGTCTGACAACATTCATTACTGGCGAGTATAACGGACAACGGCGTGCGCAGTTCGTGTGAGGCAGCAGCGACAAAGCGAAGCTGTTTTTCATGGTTTTCCTGTAAAGGCTTCAAGAGTTTTCCGGTAAAGAACCATGAAAAGACGAAAAGCGCAATTGCGGCACCAAGGTCAATCAATATAAACAGAATACGCTGAGGCATAATGGAAGCGTACAGTGATGACAAAGGAAAAAGAATGATAATCTGCGATAATGTGTTGTTTCGTTCGATGTCGATGAGTGAAGCAAAGAAACTGCTGTCGGTAGAGGGAGAAGTAAACTCGTATTCGGAGTGGTGGATGCCGGAATAGGTATTGCCCCCCGAATTAAGGTTTTCAACCATAAATAAGGAGTTATAGGCGTCGAGGCTTTCTGAAAAAAGAAGTTGACTATGACGGTCAATATTACTATGCAAATCATTATAAAGAAAAGGTGTGCCGTTGTCGATTACGAATATAGTGTACCCGTTCTGTGTCTCGATACGTGCCAGCCATTGCATAGATACGGAAGTTGATTGTTCCAGACTGGCAGTGATTGTGCTGATATCATTCTGAAAAGAACGAAACTGGTTATCGTAGAGACTCTTTTCGGATACGCGTAGGTAGAACAGTGACATAATAATCATGATGGCTGCGGTACTGCCGCCACATAGTAGTGTAAAAAGCAGGTGTGCTTTGCGGAACATAGCGAATTCCTTCCTTAATAACAGACTAAATAAGAGACTAGTAATTCTGTGTGACCAGACCGTACCCCACACCGCGAACGGTTTTGATTTGCAGTGAGGAACCTACGGTTTTGAGCCGGCGGCGGAGAAAATGGACATAGTTATCCAGATTACCGTTTTCAACATCGCTGTCTGGTCCCCAGACTTTTAGCAGTAATGTTTCTCGGGCGAGTATCTGCTCCGGTGCGTGCAGGAAGCTTTCCAACAGGTCGCCTTCGCGTTTAGACAAGGTACTGTCACCGGCAGGACCGGTCAGACACATTTTACTGCATGTCCAAGTGACATCATGATAAGAGAGAACGTCCGCCTGCGTATTCAGTATGGGCGAGCGTCTGGTGACGCAGCGTATTCGCGCCAGTAATTCTTCGAAATCAAAGGGTTTTACGAGATAATCGTCCGCGCCGAAATCCAGACCGGCAATTTTATCCTGCAATGTACCGAGTGCCGTAATAAGAATGACCGGAACATGAATGGACTGCTGGCGCAGTCTGGTCAATACTTCGAGTCCTTCGTGGTAAGGCAGCATACGGTCGAGGAGTATGACATCATAAATATTCTGTTTACCGTAAAAGATTGCCTCTTCCCCGTCATAGCAGGAATCTACGGTGTAGCCTTGACCGGTAAGCTGCCAAGTCAGCGCTTTATTTAAGTCTTTGTCGTCTTCTGCTAATAGAATGCGCATGGTGAACGTCCTTTCCGAGTGGTTATGATACATGTCTGATGCCGTTTCATCGTATTCGCTTACAAAGTTTATATGGATGACGGATCATTACCTTTGTTTATATGTTATCACAAAAATCTTTAAAGATTCTCTAAGAATTTCTTAATATGTTTAGAGGAACATTAGAGATTATTTTGTTATGCTGGTTTCATGCAGAACAGTCTGCATAGAGAGGAAGAGGTATGATGATGAAAAAAAGCATGAAGAAAATAATCAGTCTGCTTCTTGCGGCTTCTATGGTGTTTGCCATGGCAGGCTGCGGAGGTACAGATACCGGCGAGCAGGGCGGAAATGCTGGCAGCCAAGATAACGGTACGGATATAGGAAGCAACGGAGAGAACGGACCAAAAGACAGCAAGGATGGAGAAGGCGGTCCGACAGTGATGGGACGGTACGTGGAAGAACAAATAGACTTGTCGGAGCAGGCGACGAATTTCACAGACTTATGCATACGCGAGGACGGAAGCCTTGTGATTATGGACAGAGATGTTGGCATGCTTGTATCCAAAGATCAGGGCGCCACATGGAACGCAGAGACACCGGACTGGCTTGCAGATTATCGGGAACACTGGATCAGTAGCTTGAGTATGGCGCCGGACGGTACGGTGGCACTGACGTACTATGTGGGGGATTCCAATTCCGAGGAACCGAACTTTAGACTGGTATTAATCCAGCCGGACGGGACACAGGTGCCTGTTGAAGCGGAATTTTCGGAAGATGAGCTATATATCAGGCAGGTAGTCATGGCGGACGACAACCGCATCTTTGCAAGTACGCACGGAGCTGTATATGAAATGCAGCGGGACGGCAGCATGGAGAAGATATTGACGCCGGATTTTAATCCGTCATGGATGTGGGTCAAAGACAATCTGATTTTTATTGACAATGAATGGCAGCTTGATGATGCGCCGGTCGTTTATGATATGGAGAAGGAAGAGTATGTTACGGATACGGTGCTCACGGATTTCGTCGGCGAGACATATCAGGACAGAGGATTTAACGGGACGGATTATTGCGATATGTACCTTCTGCCGGGGGACGACGGTACAGTTTATCTTGCCGGTAAAAAGGGTATTCACCGCCATGTCATCGGCGGCAATATGATGGAGCAGATTCTGGACGGGAATTTGTCCCTTTTAAGTAATCCGGATTATCCTATCATTGACATGGTGCAGCTTGAGGGAGATGCATTTCTGGGCATTTTTGTGGGCGGCAAAGTGATTAAATTCACTTATGATCCTGACGTTCCGGCAGTACCCGAGAATATGATTACGATTTACAGTCTGCGCGAGGACGACAATATCAGGCAGGCAGTTTCACTCTATCAGGTAAAGCATCCGGATGTATTTGTATCTTATAAGATTGGCATAGGAAACGGTGATTCCGTGACAAGAGAGGATGCTGTCAAAAAGTTAAACACGGAGATTATGGCGGGAGAAGGACCGGATTTGATTGTAGTGGATGAATTACCTTTTGACTCTTATGTGGACAAAGGGATGCTGCTTGACTTGACAGATTATCTGGCGCAGTACAGTACGACAGAACCGCTTTTTGACAATGTGACCGAGGCGCTTAAGCGTGACGGTAAAGTGTATGCGGCACCGGCAACGATTGCGGTTCCGTATGTCGTATCCGGTGTGGATGGATTCGAAAATATAGCAAATATGTCGGAGTTAGCGGAAGCCGTGGAGAAGCTGAGAGAAGAGAATCCGGAGCAGGATATTATGGGCATCGGAGGAGAGCGCGGACTGATGAAGCGTTTCGCGGCGACAAGCGAGCCGAAATGGATTAAGGAAGACGGAACCATTGACAGAGATGTGCTGGGAGAATATCTGGAACAGTGCAAACGTATTTTTGATGCGCAGATGGATGGTCATAGTGAGGAAATACGTGAACGGTATGAGGGACGAATCGAAAGAATGACAAGCTATTACGGTAGGGATTATGAGGAAATGGAGTGGGACATTAATTCGGATATGCTGATGTATATCGGAAAAGAAACAAAGATGATGACAGGATGGATTCCTTCACAGTATGAGTATACACAAATGGTTTCAATTGATAAGAATAAGGGCTTCGAAGATACAAAAGCAATTCCCATGCAGGGGCAGTGCAGTCAGGTGTTTAAGCCGACTACAATGCTTGCTGTCAGTGCGGCATCGGGGCAGCCGGAGGCAGCGTTAGAGTTCATGGATGCATTCTTGTCTTCCGAGGTACAGAGCGCATATAACGGACTTCCGTTTAATCAGAATGCTTTTGATATTCAGTTTACGCCGAATCCGGAAGCCCTTGGAGAAAACGGAGAGTACGGCTCTTGGGCATCGAGCGACCCGGACGGTAATCGGGTTGATTTCCAATACTTCTGGGCATCGGATGAGGAGATTGCTGCATTTAAGAAGAAACTGTCGACGTTGAACACGGCGTATATTCCGGACATGATGTTGGAAAATGCTGTCTTTACACAAGGCATCGGCTATATGAGAGGCGAACAGTCCATAGATCAGACGCTTGATGCGGTTGAGAAGGCTGTGGCAATTTATATGGCGGAATAAGGAGTAGATTTCTACGGTAATATCAAGTATAATCACGTCATAGACGATGTGTCATCTTGGAGAGGAATGAAAAGGTCCGGATAAAAGACCACTGCAAGGGATGACATCAGGAAAGGGCAGCGGAGAATACTATGGCGGTGATAAGTAATGTATTAGACTTAAGCGGTGTATGGGAGTTTTGCTTAGATGCGGATAAAGTGGGCATCGAGAAAAAGTATTACGGGCGGACATTGGAGGATACAATTGTACTGCCCGGTACAACCGCCGAGGCGAAAAAAGGAATACACGGGAATCGGAAAGAGACGGGATATTTAACGGAGCCTTATCATTTTGAAGGTTATGCGTGGTATTCCCGCACTCTGGAGATTCCGGAAGAATGTATAGGAGATTTAGCGCAGCTTGTGATTGAGCGGACGCGAATCTCCTATGTTTGGTTGGATGACATATTTGTCGGGACGCAGGAGAGCTTTGCTACGGTACATTCGTATGACTTGACA
Source organism: uncultured Lachnospiraceae bacterium (assembly GCA_947176505.1). Lineage (GTDB taxonomy): Bacteria > Bacillota > Clostridia > Lachnospirales > Lachnospiraceae > UBA3282. The sequence continues at coordinate 32,925 of CAMWQW010000025.1, forward strand.
AAATATCTGACAAAGATGTCACATAGATTGACTATTATGGTCAGCAATGTGGATTACAAAACAAGCGGCGGACATATGACGTCGCCCGATACGCAGACGAATTGGAACGGAATGCTTGGGCGGATTGCGCTCTTTTTTGAAAAGGCAGTGCGCGTGAGTGATTTGTGCGTGATGACCGATGCAGAAACGAGGAGCATCGGGGTGCGGTTTGCACTGGAGTGGCGGGACAGCTTCATGAAGTCAATGGGGAACTTACCAGAGCTGACTAATGTGGTCATTACTTGTGTTTCAAGGGACGATTCCGCGCAGAAGCTTGTTGAGTCGTGCAGTAAGATAAGTATACGTCCGGGAATGACGGAGTATGACTGGCAGATAGAAATACCGGAGGAGCAGACCATTGCGCTGTGGAATGAATATACGCCGAATCTATATGAGGTTGCGGTGAAGATTGTGACAGAGCAGAGTCAAACAGTATTGGGACAGGCGATGGCGACGGTTGGTTTTCGCGATTTACATACGGAGGGCAGAACTTTTTATCTGAATGATTTACCGATCATGCTGCGTGGCAAGCATGACGGAATGATTTTTCCGTTGACGGGTTATGCGCCGATGGATAAGGCTTCATGGCTGAAACTATTTAGTATTGCGAGAGAATACGGTATCAATCATTATCGGTTTCATACGTGCTGCCCGCCGGAGGCTGCCTTTGAAGCGGCGGATGAGATGGGAATCTATCTGGCGCCGGAGTTGCCCTTTTGGGGAACGGTGGCTGGAGAGGAAGAGACAGACAAAGAACGGGAAGCCAGAGAATGGCTGCTTCAGGAAGGATTCCGTATTCTGAAAACATTCGGCAATCACCCTTCTTTTCTAATCTTTTCATTGGGGAATGAATTGTGGGGGAGTCAACAGGTGCTCAACGATATTTTAGGTCAGTACAAGGCAGCAGACAAGCGGCACTGGTATGTGCAGGGCTCCAATAACTTTCAGTTTTGCCCGGTGATTCTTGAAAATGATGACTTTTTCAGCGGAGTGCGCTTTAGCAAAGACAGGCTGTTTCGCGGTTCCTATGCGATGTGTGATGCACCGCAGGGACATATTCAGGTGAACATGCCGGATAGCTGCTATAGTTATGATGATATGATTTGTCCGGTGCGGGAAGAAACATCGGAAGAAGACGAGAGAGGAGAGACGCTGCCGGAAGCTGGAGGGCAGGCGGCACAGATAAAGGAAAAAGATACAGGATTGGCAGCAGAAGTGCATCTGCAAGATGAGGTGGAGATTCAGTTCGGCACCGGTACGAAGAAGGTGAAGGCGCAAAAACTGGAAGAACTGACCGCGCATGTACCGGTAGTGTCCCATGAAATAGGGCAGTATGAGATTTATCCGGATTACAACGAGATTGAGAAGTACACGGGTGTTTTACAGCCGGAAAACTTGCGCATTTTCAGGAAACGGCTTGAGGAAAAGGGAATGCTTCATATGGCGGAGAAGTTTTTCAGGGCATCGGGACATCTTGCAGTGGAGTGCTATAAGCGGGAATTGGAAACGGCGTTCCGAAGCCGGGAACTGGCGGGCTTCCAACTTTTGGATTTACAGGATTTCACGGGACAGGGCACTGCGCTTGTGGGGATTCTGGATGCTTTTATGGACAACAAAGGACTGATCAGCGCCGGAGAGTGGCGTGAATTCTGCAATGACAGGGTAGTGATGCTCAAGTTTCCGACCTATGTCTATCAAGCGGGCGGACAGTTTGAGTACGAAGTACAGTTGTGTGATATGCGTCCGGAGGACAATATTCCAGTAAAAATCAGCGTTACGATGACCGTGAGCGGGAGAGCATATAAAGATGCTGAGAGGGAGGATGCCGTAAAAGCAGACGTGACCAAGGCTGACGTGGCAGACAGGGTGATTGCATGTGAATACCATGAGGCGGTATTGGAATTAACCAGATTAAAAAGCTGTGGACGAGGCAGCCTTCCGATTCCTGATTTCGAGGAGCCGACGGAGGTCAGAGTGACGGTTTCGGTGACAGAGAATTTGAATCTCATGAACCATTACGATATCTATGTATATCCGGCAGCGGAGAAACGTCGGGCGGCAAAGAGGCAGGGAACAGCCGCATACAGCCGACTCGTGGAGAACCGACAGACAGACATGGGTAAACAGAGCTCAGAGGAACAAGAAGTGCTTGTCACGGGCGATATGCGGCAGATGCTTGAGGGATTGCGCGCCGGAAGAAAAGTATTGTATTTCGGAGACAGTATTTGGGAGAAATATTCGATTGAAGGAACTTACTGCACGGATTTCTGGTGCTACCCGATGTTTGCCTCCATATCAGAGAGTATGGGCAGAACACTGCCGATTGGAACGATGGGATTATGCATGGATGAAGCGCATCCGCTTTTTAATAAATTTCCTACGAGCGGCTGTACGACACCACAGTGGTGGAATATTGTGACGAATGCGAGGGTGGCGGTTTTAGACGACCTGCCTGTAGAACCGATTATCTGGATGATTGATAATTTCGGCAGGAACCATAAGCTGGGACTGTTATTTGAAGGAAAAGCAGGGGCGGGCAGTCTGCTCGTCTGCCAGTCGAAGTTACATGAGATTGACAGTCCGGAAGTGAACTGGTTCTATAACAGCCTGCTTGACTATATGGAATCGGAATATTTTGCACCGGCGCAGGAAATTGAGGAGGCGTGGCTTGAGGAGGTATATGGTAAGAAAGAAGAAAAGGGGCGTTAAAACCCCTTCTCTTTTAAATCGTGCACCAGATTTACATAGAATTCCCGCACATCGAAGCCGGAAATATTTTCTCTGTTTAAGTCAATCATATCACCGTGTGAGATACCCCTGCCGCTTGGCACGGTCAGGCAGGTAAAGCTGCTGCCCCATTTCATGCTGTCTACAGATACCAGACCGTCGTTTGCACCGTCGAAGTGCTTTACCATGGGATAAGACATATTGAGCGGGAATCTGCCGCTGAAAGCCTCATTCATCTTGGAACCTACGCTTTGGTAGTATACCGAGGGAACATCGGGCAGCAGTGTATCAAGCCGGCTGCAGGAGGAAGCAGTCAAATCCTGCACGGCTTCCATGAAATCCGGGCGGGAATCTCCCAGAAGCGCGAGCGCAGCGTTGTATTTGACGGCGACTTTCTCACACACGGCATCGGGAATCTTATCTAATAGGTAATCGGCAAAAATACATCCCCTGTGGGGTGTATTTATTGTGGTCAAAGATGCCACGTATTCGGATGCTCCACAGGAGGATATCGCGTAGCGGCTGTCCAGCCCGCCTTTGGAGTGGGCGATGATATTGACTTTCTCACAGCCGGTCTCCTGCACAATCTGTTTGATACGCTCGGTCAGTTCCTCGCCGCATTTGGCTACGGAGGCGGCAGACTGCTGGCATCCGTAGAAGAGTGACGCACCGTTTCTGATCAGTTCGGCGGGAATTCTGCCCCAATAGTTGAAAAAACGAAAATCGCGGAAGAATACGCCGTGGACGAGCAGAATCGGATAGCGGGTATGACATTCTTGATTCTCGGCGCGTATCCTGTTCAGCATATATTTTTCATTTTCATAGATTACTTCATTGCTCGTGATACGGATAATTTTGCACAGAGCGTAAATCTGTACAAACGGAATCCATCCGCAGACAGCGCCGATGATACGCCATTTGATGCCAAGCTGCACGGAAGTCAGGTATACGCGTATGATACCGTTCCAGAACAGAATAAGCTCTACCAAAAGGGCGAGGAGAAGATAACGGATCCAGACGAGAGGATAGCCGAATCCGGGCTCGACGTGGTCGGGAATGGCGGTGAGAAGTGCGGCTATGCAACAGATAATCTCGATGACTGTAGTCGCAAGAAAAATCTGTAGCAGTGAAGTACCGTCTGACAGAATTTTATTGCGCATAGTCGAGGTTTTGCGGATTGACAAAGTGGGGAAAAAATTTATGTATATAATCAGAAGATAGCAAATGATTTCACAAGTCTTGCAGACGGATGGGAGCAAGACGTTGATATATCCGTTATAATAGAGACAGGCGCAGATAAAGCGGATGTTCAGCGCTGCCAGAATTATCAGTGCGGACAATATTTTACAGAATGTTTTGCTAAAAGACTTCATTAGTATCCTCCGGAGTAGGTTTATATCCATAATATTCCTGTGATTTTGTAAATACGAGTATACAGCCATTTGCTTTTGCGGTATAATCCAATGTTGAACAGGCTTTTGGTTAGTATAAGTACCAGCCGTGTGCATACACAATATATTTGATACAGATATCGTAGCAAATTAATAGTTATAATGCAAGGTCGGAGGAATTTCACTAAGATGGAAGTCAAGGTAAAAACACGAGAGGAACGTATGGCGACGGAGTCTGTCGGCAAACTGATGGCAAGCATGACGCTGCCGGCAATCCTCGCGCAGATTATCAATATTTTATATAGTGTGATAGACCGTATTTACATCGGACACATGGAAGGGGTAGGAGCCAATGCGCTGACGGGTGTGGGCGTGACCTTCTGCATTACGATGTTTATCTCGGCGTTCTCTGCTTTTATCAGCAACGGAGCAGCGCCCTTAGCAGCTATCTGGCTCGGAAAGGGTGACAGAGAACATGCGGAGAAGATACTGGGCAACAGTGTCAGTTTCCTGATTGTCTGTACGGTCGTGCTGATGGCTGTTTTCTATGCATTTCAAAAGCCGCTGTTATATATGTTCGGCGCCAGCGATGCAACAATCGGTTATGCTATGGACTATCTGACTATTTATCTGGCGGGAACGCTTTTTGTGGAGCTTGCGCTGGGGTTAAACGCTTTTATCATCTGTCAGAGTCAGCCTAAGATAGCGATGTTCTCTGTACTGATCGGGGCAGTAGCGAACATTGTCTTAGACCCAGTCTTTATATTCGGGCTGAATATGGGAGTCAAAGGGGCGGCGACAGCGACGGTGATTTCACAGGGACTGAGTGCGGCGTGGGTTATGTCGTTCCTGTTCGGAAAGAAATCGTCGCTCAAGATTCGCAGAAGTTGTATGCGTATGGAGAAAGGGATTTTGGGCAGTGTGTTTTCGCTGGGTATTTCGCCTTTTATCATGAATGCGACAGAGAGTTTTATCAGTATTGTATTAAATCATGGGCTGCAGGTATATGGCGGAGATATGTACGTTGGTTCCCTAACGATTATGCAGAGCATTATGCAGTTGTTCTCTGCGCCGATCAACGGATTTACACAGGGCATGACTCCTATAGTCAGTTACAATTACGGGGCGAAAAATTTTGACCGGGTGAAAATGCTGTATCGGTGGATGATAGGAATGTGTTTCGGGTTCCGCTTCCTGTCAACGGCGACAGCGATGATTCTTCCGGCATTTTACGCGGGATTCTTCACAAATGAGGCGGAACTTGTGACATTGACCGGACAAGTTATGCCGATTTTTATGGCAGGTATGCTCGTGTTTGGCTTGCAAAACGGTATCCAGCCTACGTTTCTGGCGCTGGGGCAGGCGAAGATATCTCTCTTTATAGCGGTGCTTAGGAAGATTATTCTACTGATTCCGCTGGCGATTATTCTGCCGCACTTCATGGGTGTGATGGGCGTTTACTGGGCGGAGCCGGTTTCGGACATTATTTCGGCAACTACGGCATCTGTGCTTTTCTTATTTAATATAAAGAAAATTCTGTCGGAAGAGTCTCTGGCGAAAATCCACTAGATGCTGCGTAGATTTTGTATAGATTCCGCATAGAAGGCTTGACATCAGGGTACTCTTATGTTACATTATGTCACAAGTTAAGAGGGAGTAGTTATCCTGTGTAAGCAACATACCCTGACATAAGTCATGTTTACACGCTTTCTGTTTCCGGTCACAGAGCTGTGACCTGTTTCTGATGATAAGAAATGATGGAAAGAACGAGACTTTTAGCATCGTGGAATGCAGGAAGTCTCTTTTTTGTTTTACAGAAGTATAAGACTTCGGAACGGAGGAAGATAATGGAAGTTGTAATTCAGGTGGCGTTATTGGCAGTAGGATTTGTATTGTTGGTAAAGGGTGCAGACTGGTTTGTGGAAGGTGCAAGCAAGCTGGCGGAGAGGTTCGGCATACCGCAGCTTGTCATCGGACTGACTATCGTGGCGATGGGAACATCTCTACCGGAGGCGGCGGTCAGTGTATCTGCAGCGCTCAAGGGAAGCGCGGAGATTACCATTGGCAATATTGTGGGAAGCAATATTATGAATGTGCTTGTGATTCTGGGAATCACTTCAGTCATCACACCCATTGCGGTGCAGAAATCCACCGTCAAATATGAGATTCCGTTTGTGATTGTAGTATCGGCAGTACTTATGGGAATCGGTTATACGGATCATGTGGTCGGGAGAACAGACGGCATTGTTCTGTGGGCATTGATGTTCCTCTATCTGGGTTATCTGCTTGTGATGGCGAAGAAAGGAAACGGATTGCCGGAAGGGGAGAGTGAAGAAGAACGGGACGACAAGCCGATGCCCATCTGGAAAATGCTTTTGCTCATTCTGATAGGCGGCGTGATGATTGTGGTCGGTTCCGATGTGGCGGTGGACGCAGCGACGGCGCTGGCAAGGATATTCGGCATGAGCGAGAGATTAATCGGTTTGACGATTGTGGCATTTGGTACGTCTTTACCTGAGCTTGTGACGAGTGCGACCGCGGCGGTCAAGGGTAAGGCGGATATCGCCGTTGGAAATATTGTGGGAAGCAACATCTTCAATGTTCTGTTTGTGGTTGGTACTTCGGCGCTGATTACACCTGTTGCCTATGCAGCGAATTTCTTGGTGGACAGTATTGTATGTATTGCGACGGTAGCGCTTTTGTGGGTGCTCGTTGTGAAAAATAAACGGCTCGGACGGGCAGGTGGTGCATGTATGCTGGCGTGTTATGCGGCGTATTTTGTGTATTTGATACGGTAAAAAAACGAGCAAGCTCGTTTGCGAGATTCGCTTCGCGAACTCGGTAAGATGCTACGCATCGCGGTGTTTTGGCGGACTTGGCGAAACAGAACGGGTTTTCAAACGTAAAGAAAGAGTTGACTTAATCAGTCAACTCTTTCTTTTCCCCAGAAGAAAACGGCTACCGTACCCGGACCGGTGTGGCTGCCGATGGTAGTACCAATATTGTTGATTAAGACCTTGCCGTTTAACTTCGGAAAACGTTCTTCGATCAAATCGGCGACGGCTCTTGCGTCCTCATAGCATGCAGACTGTGAAATATAGCATTTGCCATTGTAATCGCGTCCTTCTTCGAGACACTCTTCCATTTTGTCCACGACAGTCTGAATGACTTTGCGTTTGGTGCGGATTTTATATCTCGGAATCAGTTGACCTAAGTAGTTTACATTTAAAAGCGGGCAGATATTTAACATACCGCCGATGAAACCGGAGGCTTTGGAGATACGACCGCCTTTAATATAGAAAGTTAAATCGGTGGAGAAGAACCAGTGATTTAACTTCAATCTGTTTTTCTCTGCCCACTCATATACTTCGTCAACGCTCCTGCCTTCGTCGCGCAGGTCGGCAAGTCTGTCCATGAGAAGACCGTAGCCGGACGATGCCGCCAGTGAATCCAGAACATAAATTTTGCGGTCGGGATACTGTTCTTCGAGAGTGTCTTTTGCTACCATGGCGGAATTTAACACGCCGGAGATGCCGGAAGAAAGGCATAGGTGCAGAATATCTTTGCCTTCTTTGAGAAAAGGCTCAAAATAACTGATAAATTCGTCAACATTAATCTGGGAGGTTTTCGTATCGGCGCCGTTTGCCATGGCACTGTAGAATTTGTCAAAGGACATTGTTTTGCCAAGATCGTCCCGATATTGTACGCCGTCCAGTTCATAGTGGAAACAAATGTAGGAGATGGCACGGTCACGGAAATGCTCTTCGGTTAAATCTGCTGTAGAGCAGCAGCTGAGAATGTATTCGCTCATAAATTTTCCTTTCCTGATTGTTGATAGTTACTATGGCGTGGCAAGGACTTTTATAAGATTTGTGACAAATTTCTTATGGAATATACGCCCTGCCGACTCTAAGAGTGTAGCATTTTTTGGAGATAAGTTCAATAAACAACCTTTTCCTTGTGTTGTCTGGATTTATTTGGTATAATCGTGTTGATGTCCGGAAATGCCGGACAGGCAGTCAATGTAGAAAATAGATAAAGGAGAGATAACAATGAAAGGAAATATTGTTGTTGGTCAGTCTGGCGGCCCTACAGCCGTTATTAACTCTTCCGTAGCGGGCGTATATGCCGCAGCTAAGAAGTTGGGCGTAAAGAAGATTTATGGTATGGTTCATGGTATCGAAGGATTTTTAGAGGATAGAATGATCGATCTGGGCGAATATCTGGATGATGAGACCGGAATCGAGTTATTGAAGAGAACGCCTTCCGCATTTTTGGGCTCCTGCCGTTTCAAGATGCCTAAGATTGAGGGAAATGAAGACGTATACGAGAAAGTATTCGAGATTATGGAGAAGCACGACATCGAGTGTCTGTTCTATGCAGGCGGCAATGACTCCATGGATACGGTGAAGATGCTGTCCGATTATGCGGCGGCACACAATAAACCGCAGAGATTCATGGGTGTTCCGAAGACGATTGACAACGACCTTCCGGTAACAGATCACTGTCCGGGTTATGGCTCCGCAGCAAAATATATTGCAGCATCTTTGAAAGAGGTTATTCGTGATAATGCATCTTTCGGTGCAAAGAAACCTACAATCTGTATCGTTGAGATTATGGGACGTAATGCAGGATGGCTGACAGCGGCAGCAGCGCTCGCTAAGGGTGACGATTGTGAAGGTTGTGATGCAATCTATCTTCCGGAGAGAGTATTTGACATTGATAAGTTTGTAGCAGACGTAAAAGAACTGGCGGCAAAGAAATCTTCCGTAGTAATCGCAGTATCCGAGGGCGTTAAGGTTGCAGACGGCAGATATGTTTGCGAAATCGGAAGAGAAGTGGCAGTTGACGCATTTGGTCATAAGCAGATGTCCGGTACGGCTGTTATGCTGGCGGACAAGATTGCGGCAGAGACAGGGCTTAAGACTCGTGCAATCGAGTTCTCTACATTACAGAGAGCAGCAACCCATTTGGCATCTTTGACAGATATCAACGAGGCATTCCAAGTAGGTCATGACGCAGTGATGGCAGCAGAGGAAGGCAAGACCGGTATGATGATCACGCTTGACAGAAACGGCGACGATCCTTACCAGTGCGGTACAAGCGCATATGACATTCATGCAATCGCGAACGTAGAGAGAAGCGTTCCGGATGAATGGATTACGGCGGATGGCAAGGGTCTGACAGAAGGTTATGAGAAATATGCAAGACCGCTTATTATGGGCGAATTACAGCCTTTGTATGTAAATGGTCTGCCGAGACACCTTGTAAGAAAATAATAAGGAATCAGCGTAAGATACAGAATTATATGAAAAGTCGGAATTGTCGTAGGACGGCAGTTCCGGCTTTTTTTCAAATTTTTTCCAAAAGAATAGTTTACAAACCTTCTTTTTTGTTATATGATGATTTTGGAAAACGATTTCCGAGAGCGGAAGTATGAATTGAAGTTATTGCAGCCGCTCTGATATGGATAATTAGATTGGATAAAGAATGGTATCGATTAAAGACGTTGCGAAACATGCCGGGGTAGCAATTTCCACCGTGTCTAAAGTGTTGAATAATTACCCGAATGTCAGCGAGGAAACGAAGAAAAAAGTAAATGAAGCCGTGGCGGAGCTAAATTTTGTGCCAAACTCCGTAGCAGCGGCATTATCGTCGAAGCAGTCCGGCAGAGTAGCGCTTTTAATCAACCTGAGCACTGCCGAGAGGGCGGTTGACGAGATTAATATGCAGTATATGGCTGGAACTATCGGGCAGGCTGTGGATATGAATCTTGATGTAATCACGGTATTTTATTCGATGATCAAGAATAAGAGTATTGAGGAAGTGATACGCTATTTCCAATCCCAAAGCATTACGGGACTTATTATTTTCGGTATGTCGAAGGGAGATAAAGTGCTGCATAAGCTGATTGAGAGACAGATGTTCAAGATTGTGCTTGTGGACGCGCCGATTGTAAATGTGAACACTTCTTCCGTATGGATCGATCAGGCGCAGGCGCAGTACGATGTGGCAAAGAAAACCGTTCTGGAAAACAAATGCAAGAGTATTCTTTATCTGGCGGGTAAGAAGAATGGGTATGTGACGGAGGAGAGGCTGAATGGCATAAAGCGTCTGGCTGAGGAGAAAAAACTTCCTCTGCTTATCAGAAACGGAGAATTTTCCGAGTTACAGGCGAGGAATCTGACTTTTAAGTATGCGAAAAAGAAAGACGTGGTAGTGTGCGCTTCCGATCTGATGGCAATCGGAGCGATGAAGGCATTGATTGAGATGGACATTTTCCGTCCGGTGTGTGGGTTTGACGGCATTACGCTGATGGGATATGCAGGCAAGCAGATGAATACCGTCAGACAGAATTTCAAGAGGATTGCATCCGAGGCTGTAAAAGAGCTGAAGCGCCTGTTGGACGGCGGCGAAGGACAGCAGATTGTACTGGATTACGAATTAGTCAGGATGAAGTATATGGATATCATATGTTAGAAAGGAAGTGTCCGTGAGCCGGCAATATGCGGTGACGGAATGGATATAAGTGATCTCTGGTGCATTTACAGAGCTGAAGGAGTCAATAATAAAAATATATTAATCAACAAATTAGGAGGAACGATTATGACACAGGCAAGCAACCTGAAAAGAGACGTACTGGTATTGAATCTGGAAAGAGAGCTGGAGGAGCAGACACAGAGCGGCTATGGCAAGAGTGTAGCCGAGTGCGGCAATTCAGAGCTTTACTACAGCCTTTTGCAATTGTCCAAGAAATTGATGGCAGTTTCCGAGAGGATTGAGGGAGAGAAGAAGATTTATTATATCTCTGCGGAGTTTTTGATCGGTAAGCTGCTGTCCAACAATCTGATAAACTTAGGAATATATGATAAGCTGGATGAGATATTGAAAAAGAATGGTAAGAGCTTAAGCGCGATTGAGGAAGTAGAACCGGAACCGTCTCTGGGTAACGGTGGTCTGGGACGTCTGGCAGCATGCTTCCTTGATTCTATTGCCACGCTTGGACTTCCCGGTGAGGGCATCGGACTGAATTATCATTTCGGTTTGTTTAAACAGGTGTTCAAGGATAAATTACAGACGGCAGAGAAGAACGATTGGATTGAGGATCAGTCATGGCTGACGAAGACCGATACGACATTTGAGGTTGCATTCGGTGACAGAAAAGTGACCTCCAGACTTTATGACATTGATGTCATAGGATATGACAATGGCGTAAATAAGCTGAGACTGTTTGATATTGAGACTTTGGATGAGAGTATTGTTGAGAAGGGCATTGACTTTGACAAGGAAGACATCGAAAAGAATCTGACATTGTTCTTATATCCTGATGATTCCGATGAGGCAGGTAATCTGCTACGTATTTATCAGCAGTATTTTATGGTAAGCAATGCGGCACAGCTTATTTTAAAAGAAATGAAAGAAAAGAAGTATGACCTGCGCACGATGTATGAACATGCAGTTATCCAGATTAATGATACACATCCTACCATGGTCATTCCGGAGCTGATCAGGATTCTGGTAGACGAAAAGGCATTTACCATGGATGAGGCAATCGAGGTTGTCAGTAAGACATGCGCATATACAAATCATACAATCCTTGCGGAAGCGTTGGAGAAATGGCCGTTAGAATACTTGGAGAAAGTAGTGCCGCAGTTAGTGCCCATCATTAAAGAGTTAGACAAGAGAGTGGCAGCAAAGTATAAGGACAAGAAAGTACAGATTATAGATAAAGATAAGAGAGTGCATATGGCGCACATCGACATTCACTATGGATTTTCAGTGAACGGTGTGGCGGCAATCCATACGGAGATTTTGAAGGACACTGAGCTGAATGCTTTTTATAAGATTTATCCTGAAAAGTTCAATAATAAGACGAACGGTATCACTTTCAGACGATGGCTGTTATCCTGTAACCGTGAGCTGGCTGTTTTTCTTTCCGAGACAATTGGTGACGGTTATAAGAAAGATGCGAATAAGCTGGAGAAGCTGCTGGAGTTTATTGACGACGATGCAGTGCTTGACCGTATTGTAGAGATTAAGATGAATCGCAAGAAAGAGTTGGCGGCGTATGTCAAGGAAGTAGAGGGTGTCACTTTGAATCCTGATTCCATCTTTGATTTACAGAGTAAGAGATTGCACGAATACAAGCGTCAGCAGATGAATGCGCTCTATATCATTCATAAATATTTGGAAATCAAGGCGGGCAAGAAGCCTGCAAGACCGATGACATTTATCTTCGGAGCCAAGGCGGCGCCTGCTTATGTAATTGCACAGGATATCATTCACCTGCTTCTTGTACTGCAGGAGATTGTCAACAATGATCCGGATGTAAGTCCGTACATGACGGTACTTATGGTAGAGAATTACAATGTGTCCTATGCCGAGAAGATGATTCCGGCATGTGATATCTCTGAGCAGATTTCTCTTGCTTCTAAAGAGGCGTCAGGTACGGGTAATATGAAATATATGTTAAACGGTGCGGTAACATTGGGAACATCCGACGGCGCGAATGTTGAGATTCATGAGCTTGTGGGAGATGACAATATCTATATTTTCGGTGAGAAGTCAGAGACAGTCATCAAGCACTACGAGAAAGCTGACTATGTGTCTAAGGATTATTATAAGAAGAGTCCTGTCATCAAGGAGGCGGTAGACTTTATCGTCGGCAAGCAGGCTCTCAAGGTTGGACATAAAGAGAATCTGGAAAGATTGTATAAGGAACTGTTAAACAAGGACTGGTTTATGACGTTGTTAGATTTGGAAGATTATATTAAGACCAAAGACCAGATGATGGTGGACTATGAAGACCGGAAGAAGTGGAGTAAAATGATGCTTGTCAATATTGCGAAAGCAGGCTTCTTCTCATCGGACAGAACCATAGAGGAGTACAACAAAGATATCTGGAAATTAAGATAACAAACGTTGAAGAAGCGCTGGGACTGCGTTTTTCTAAAATCAGCTAAGACGGAGCGGGTAATACCGCTCCGTCTTGTCTTAGTTGTGTCACAGGCAAAGCGCAGCCCATACATTTTATTGCTATGGCACTGCGCTTATGTCATTAGGATAATTTCTTCTATTTAACGTGTAGCACAAAAGCCTCATAAGGCTGCAACACTATTTCAACTTTTCCATATTCATTTGCCATATTAGAAATCAGGCAAGTTGCTCCCACAAATTCACCGGGAATCGTGAAAGCCGTCCCATGATCGCAGAAGCTGCATACTACAAGCAACTTTTCCTGTTCCAATGTTCTGGTGTACACGAATAGTTCCTCGCTGTCCGGCAGGAGAAGTTCGTATTTACCATATACCATGATAGGATTTTCTTTTCTGAGCGCAATCAGCTTCTTATAATAGTGGAACACGGAATCAGGATTGGCTGTTTCTTCCTTGGCGTTGATTTCTTTGTAATTCGGATTGACTGCAATCCATGGGGTTCCGGCGGTGAATCCGGCTTGTGCAGAGTCGTCCCACTGTACGGGGGTTCTGGCATTATCACGGCTTTTAAAGGTAATGCAAGGCCAGAACACTTCATGGGTGAGGGGACCGTCTGTGCACCATTCTTTGTAGGCATTGATACTCTCAATATCATGGAAGTCGTCTGGACTTCGGAAAGGATAGTTGGTCATGCCAAGTTCTTCGCCTTGATAGATATATGGAGTACCTTGCAGCATATGCAGGCAGGTGGCAAGCATCTTCGCGGAGACTTCGCGGTACTGCGGTCGGTCATCGCCGAAGCGGGAGACGGCTCTTGGCTGGTCGTGATTGTCCCAGAAGAGGCTGTTCCATGCCTGACCATATAAGTCAATCTGCCAGCGGGACAAGGTTTCTTTTAAAGTGGTAAGCGGCATTTTCTCATCCGTCCACTTACCGTATTTGCCATCGCCTTCCACGTGTTCGAATTGGAATACCATGTCAAGTTCGTGAGTGTTTTCTCCGGCATATTGTTTCGCCAATTCGGTAGTCACGCCCGAAGTCTCGCCTACGGTCATGATATCGTACTTTGAGAGAACTTTTTCATTCATTTCCTGAAGATACTGATGAACATTGGGACCATGCACGCAGTAGGGACCGAAATCTCCGTATAAGCCGTTTGCTTCACCGTCTGGCATTTCTTTTGTCTTAGAAATCATGCTGATCACGTCCATGCGGAAGCCGTCGATACCTTTCTCACACCACCAAGTCATCATATCGAACACTTCTTTACGCACCATAGGGTTATCCCAATTTAAATCGGGCTGCTTTTTAGAGAAAAGATGCAGGTAGTACATGGCGGTTTCTTCGTCATACTGCCATGCCGAGCCGCCGAAACAAGAACCCCAGTTGTTGGGTGGCGTTTGCACATCCTTACCTTCCCTCCAAATATAGTAGTCACGGTAGGCGCTGTCGGTGGATTTACGGCTTTCCATAAACCATTTGTGTTCATCGGAAGTGTGATTTACCACCAAATCCATGACAATCTTGATGCCTTTTTCGTGAGCCTTTGTTAAGAGTTCGTCGAAATCTTCCATTGTGCCGAACTCATCCATAATATCGCGATAATCGCTGATATCATATCCGTTGTCGTCATTGGGCGATTTGTATACAGGGGAGAGCCATATGACATCAATACCTAAATATTTTAAATAGTCTAATCGGCTGATAATGCCCTGTAAATCTCCGATGCCGTCCCCGTTGCTGTCCATGAAGCTGCGAGGATAAATTTGATAAACAACTGCTTCTTTCCACCAAGTTCTGTTCATGATTTTTACATCCTTTCTGCTTATTCTCATATGATTCATTGCATAGCCGGCTCATTCTGCAACATTAGTTTCACATTTCCAGTATTAACACCTGATAGCCGTATAGTCTGATAGCGCCGTTTTCTTCTGTAACTTCTTTATAGTTATTTAGTAACACTTTGCTGTACGAAAACGGAAGCGTAATCTCTTGTTTTTCACGTTGATAATTTCCGACAACCAGCAGCGTTTTGTCGCCTTTCCGGTAATATGCCATTAAATTGTGGCGGTCTTCCCACGCCGGTTCCAAAGAGCCGTATACAATGGTCTGCTTATAGGCAGGATTCTTGCGGAGCGCAATCAGCTTTTTATAAAAGTGCCATACCGAATCGGTATCGTTAATCTGTGAGGCGGCATTAATCTTTGTATAATTAGGATTGACATTAAGCCATGGTGTGCCGGTGGTAAATCCGGCATTTGCCTCATCAGACCACTGCATAGGGGTGCGTGCGTTATCACGGCTGTATTTTGAAACTGCCTCTAATGCTTCTGCGGGTGAAAGCCCGGCATCCAGCGCGACTCGGTATTCGTCATGTGTGGAAATATCGTCAATCTCGTCGATAGAGGAAAAGTGATTATTTTCCATACCAAGTTCCTGTCCCTGATAGATAAAGGGGAGTCCTCGCAGCATGAAATTCAGTGCCGCCAGCATTTTTTTGCTCTCTGTGAAACAGTCGCCTTCCGGAATGTAGCGGCTGACGCCGCGCGGTTCGTCGTGATTTTCGATGATGTTGGACAGAAATCCGATGTCTCCGACTTTTGCCTGAGATTCAAAACAGCATCTTTTGTAATCATCCGGTGTAATCGGTTTTGCATCATACCAGCCTTTTGCACTACCGCCGAATATCGTCTCGTTGAAATCAAACATACTGGAAAAGTAGCCGTTGTCCCCGATGAAATCGGGTATTTCTTCCGGTTTTTCATTAAAGACTTCGCCCACTGAAAAGGCATCGTATTTTCGGAAAGTACGGTCGCGCATCTCTCCCAAGAATTCTCCGATGCCGCGGGCTTCCTGTAGCATGGCGTGGATACTGCACAGACCGTCTTCCCTGTCCGGTGCATAACTGTGGAGCGGCAAGGCTTTCTTGATGTTAATGATTGCATCAATCCTAAAACCGCTAAGCCCCTTGTCGAGCCACCAATTAATGTTTTTGTATACTTCTTCACGAAGTTCGGGATTTTCCCAGTTTAAGTCAGGTTGCTTCTTGTGGAATACATGGAGATACTGTTTATTGGTGCCGGGGAGGTCTTCCCACACGGGACCGCCGAAATAGGAGCGCCAGTTGGTGGGCAGTTCCCCGTCTTTTTTGTCCCGTAGGTAAAAGAAATTACCATATTTTCCTTCCGGATCTTCGCAGGCTTTCCGAAACCATTCGTGTTCATCGGAACAGTGGTTGACTACCAGATCCATCAGAATATACATATTCCGTTTTTGGGCTTCGACAAGCAGACGTTCCATGTCCTCCATGGTGCCGAAGCGGGGGTCGATGCTGTAATAATCTGAAATATCATATCCTTGATCAGCCAGAGGGGACTGATAGCAGGGAGAGAGCCAGATAATGTCTACACCTAATTCGCGCAGATAGTCCAGTTTACTGATGATGCCGGGAATATCGCCGATGCCGTCGCCATTGGAGTCATAGAAACTCTTCGGATAGATTTGATATGCTACTTTATCATGCCACCATTTTTTTACCATAACCACGCCTCCTGTGTATTAGCTGTGCTCGCTTTCATTCTTATAAATAAAATAGATATAAATATGATTATGAAATACATTTTAATGATTTGGGTGACAGATGTCTTACAGTTATTTGCCTTAAAAATACGTTATTATGACTTTTTGTCGACAGAAGTTCCAGAGTCTGATTTTCATGACGGGGAGTCGGTTGAGGAGATTATATTGATTGACTCTACTCCGCGTTACCAGCAAGATTTTTCCGGTACTGCAGCGGCGTCGTTCCGGTATGCCGGCGAAACTCCCGCAGGAAATTGCCGAGGTTGTGAAAGCCGCATTCCAGACAGATGTCAGTCACAGACAGGTTAGTTTCTTCCAAAAGCCGGCGGGTTTGTTTGATGCGGTATTCGTTGATGTATTCCATGGGAGTAAGTCCGATCGCCTTTTTGAAAAGGCGGCAGAAATATTGTTCATTCAAATTTACTTCTCCGGCTAAGTCAGCGATATAAATTTTCTCTTGATAGTTGTCTTTAATATAGGTAAGCGCAGTCTTAATACTCTCTACGCGTTTATCAAGATTCTGCTCCGTAGGAGCAAAGAGTCTGTGTTTGGAGAGCGTGGCGAGGATATATAGCAGAGAAGATTTTATATACAATTGACTGGTCAAGTCATTTGTAACAGCACTACTGTCAGCAGGAACATCTTTTGAGGGCGGGGTGTCGTCTACAACGGACATCTGCCCGAATGAGTGCACGATATCTGTAAAGGCAGACTTAATTGGGTCAAATGCCGGATGCTCGGAGGTTATATAGCGCGGAAAGAGGAGACTGCCGCTTTGGATAGGTTTAATCAGACGCATCTGAGCATCGTCATAGGAATCAAAGCTTAAAATATCGGGTGAAAAGACGACTGCATCTTCCCAATGACTGCCGGTTTTTGCAGAGATGCTGTGTAATTCCCCGGGATTGATGAAATAGATGCATTCAGATTGCACCGGAAAAGCTTCCATGTTGATTTCCAATAGGAATTGTCCGGCAGAAAAGTAGAGAATCTCAACTTCATCGTGCCAATGATGTTTGACAAAAGTGCCGTTTCCAGAAGGGTGTGTCCGGTAAATAGCACAGGGAAAAGATTTTGTACCGTGCAGACGGATTTCTTTTAAAACAGGTGACTGATGTTCCATATGTTCCTCTCAAATGCCTAGCTGTATTCCGAGTTTGCGAAGCAAATCTCGCAAAGAAAATTTGCCCGATATATTTTTCGCTGTATTCCGAGTTTGCGAAGCAAATCTCGCA
>CAMWQW010000026.1 GCA_947176505.1 uncultured Lachnospiraceae bacterium
AACGGAGAAGGAGGGATTTGAACCCTCGCGCCGCTATTAACGACCTGCACCCTTTCCAGGGGTGTCCCTTCAGCCATCTTGGGTACTTCTCCAAATATAGCTTACCATCAATTTAAAAATTATTTAAAGCTCGGTTGGAGAGGTATCTCCAGCGGAGAGGGTGGGATTCGAACCCACGCGCCCTTGCGGACAAACGGTTTTCAAGACCGCCTCGTTATGACCACTTCGATACCTCTCCGGGTTCGCAACGCGCTTTCCTCTCGGTCAGCGCAAAAATTATTCTAGCAAAAATGATTTTCGGTGTCAACCAGTTTTTTTCATTTTTGTAATTATTTTTCACATATTTCTTTTTCTTTATACTTTACACTGTCTTTTCGCGCCGCAAATCCTATCCCTCAAGTACATCACCAACTCTTTTTCAGCTCCATATTCCAATCCATATTATATGGATTATCCTCTAAACTGTGAAGCATCGTATAATAATGATAACGTTCTATTGTGGGTGAGTCATCTGTCATTTTCAGGTCACCTTTCCAGAACTGAAAGCCCAGCATATATGCATCCATCATTTCTTCCCACGAGTCATACATTTGCTGCAAGACAATCGAATTCTCCAGCGACGCATCCATAGCTTCTTCATAATCCATGAATCCACAGACATAGTATGCAGCATACAACTGGTTCACTCTGCATAACATTCATTATAAATACCCGTCAAAAATCAAAAAAGTTGCAGAATTTTCTATCTTTCAAGAAAGCCCCCGCTATCACCAAGTCTTCCGGCGTAGTAATCTTAATATTTTCATAGGAGCCTTGCACCAGCTTTACTTTATGTCCGGTAAAATTTTCCACCACCATGGCGTCATCTGTAATTCCGATTCCTTCAGCATTCCGTTCTTCCTTCCTTTTCATGAGTTTTACATATGCATCCGTAATCAGTCTCGTTTCAAACGCCTGCGGAGTCTGAATCTGCCAAACATTCTTTCTGTCCGGTGTCTGCTTGGCATATCCCTCTTCATCCGATATTTTAATCGTATCTTTCGTCGGCATCCCTGTCACACATGCTCCCGACTCTTTTACCGCCTCATAAATCCTCCGCAGGATTTCTTCCGTGAGAAAAGGGCGTGCCCCATCATGGATAAACACATACCCATCTGTATTCGGAACAGACATACCTCCGCCTGCGATCACCTGCAGAGCGTTCCAGACCGAATCGTAACGCTGTTCACCACCGGCAATCACGGTATCTACCTTACGGAACCCGTAGCGTGTAACAATCTCCTTTTGTACATAAGAAATATCTTCCGCGCCGGTGACAAGAATACAGTCATCAATCACGGAAGATTCCTCTATTGTATGCAGTGCATACCATATGAGCGGTTTGTCCTGCAAAAGCATATATTGTTTTGCGACATCGCTTTTCATACGGCTGCCGTTTCCCGCCGCCAACACGATAGCGGTACATCTTTTGTTCCGCATATTTATCTTCCTTCCTAATTTCATAAAGATAACATAGTATCTTTATCTCATTTTGTCTCCTAACTTCAGGTTCGGCACTGCATTCAAATCATAACCGTGCCGTACTCCTTTACAGTATTCATAATACGCTGCCGCGCCAATCATAGCCGCATTATCGGTACACATGACGGGAGACGGATGGTAGAACGCAATGTCTCTTAGCGCACATTCTTTCTCAAGCGCACTTCTGAGCGCGGAGTTGGAAGCCACACCTCCTGCAATCGCAAACTTACTAATACCGCATTCCTGTACTGCCTGCATGGAATGTTCCACCAGTACGTCCACTACCGCTTTCTGGAATGATGCCGCAACATCCGCCTGACAGATTTTGGAACCTTTCATCTCACAGGAATTCAGATAGTTTAAAACCGCCGACTTCAGTCCGCTGAAACTGAAGTCATAAACTGCGTCCGCCACTTTAGCCCTCGGAAACGAAATCGCTTCCGGATTGCCTTCCCTAGACACTTTATCAATCTTTGGTCCGCCGGGATATCCCAAGCCGATTGCCCTAGCCACTTTATCAAAGGCTTCTCCAGCCGCGTCATCTCTTGTTCTTCCCAGAATCTCATATTCACCATAATCCACTACTTTCACCAGATGGGAATGTCCCCCCGATACGACCAGACAAACAAAGGGCGGTTCTAAGTCCTTATTTTCTATATAATTAGCACTGATGTGTCCTTCAATGTGATGGACTCCGATGAGTGGAATCCCTGAAGCAAAGCTAATCGCTTTGGCTGCCGACACGCCTACCAATAGTGCACCCACCAGTCCGGGACCGTATGTCACCGCAATGGCATCCATATCCCTCAGCGCCATATCTGCAGTCTGCAGCGCTTCAGCGATTACCTGATTGATCCTTTCCGTATGCTTACGAGACGCAATCTCCGGAACCACACCGCCGTATAACGTATGTAAATCTATCTGTGAAGATATGATATTAGAAAGAACGTCTCTGCCGTTTCTGACGACCGCAGCCGCAGTCTCATCGCAGGAACTTTCTATGGCAAGTATCACGATGTCTTCTTTATCGCACACTGTCTCTGTATGCATATCCGTGCCTTTCTATCTGTATGATAATTCTGATAACTTTATTGCCGGTTTCTTATTCTTCCACTAAATCCCAGCCGAGTATCTTCCAGTGTCCGTCGTCATCTTTACGCAGTATAAACTGCTCCATGGAGCGCACCGTACCGCTCGTCCCCTGCTTCACATTAAAGGTACAATACAGTCTTGCGCAGGAATAACCGTTCTCGACAAACTCTTCTACATCAACGCTGGCGGAGAGCACATAACTCGATATTGTATAATTACTTTTTTTCATACTGGCAATCTCACTGCGGAGATCCGCCATATAATCTTCCTGCGACTTATTCGCAATCAGCTCTGCATCATACAGCCCCTGAATCTTTGTCGCCAGCTCTTCCAATTCCTCTTCCGAATAGTCCTCATTATAGAAGCACTTCGTGATTTCAGCAAAGTACTTTACTACTTCCTTGGGTGTCGGCGGATAGTTTCTCTCCAAATCTCTCATCAAAACTTTCTGCACTTCCGTTGACTCCACCGCTCTCTCTGCGTCCTGTGCTGCTTTACGGTTTATGTGGAAAGCATATCCTACAACTATCGCAACAAGAACTACACCAAACACAATAAGACCTATTATTCCGGAACGCTTCATATTCATCATGCCCCTTTCCCAATCTGAATCTGCTGCTGACTCAGCTAATTTGCTTCACCCTCTTCAAACAGAAGGTCTATGCTCCTGCCGTCTTTGGCTGCTATGGCATTCGGAAATATCTTACGCACATCCCGCATATATTCCTCCGGGTGAATCAGAGACGGACTATAATGTGTCAGCCACATTTCCTTTACACCCGCTTTCTTTGCAAGATTAGCAGCCTCGTAGAAAGTCATATGCTTATACTCTCTCGCCTTCTGCTGCTTCTCCGGCTCTCCGTACATGCCTTCGCATATAAACAGATCCGCATCCGCGGCACCCCGCACGATGCTCTCCGTCGGTCTGGTATCCGTACAATAGGTCACCTTGATTCCTTTGCGCGGCGCCCCCAGTACCATATCCGGCGTAAACTTCTGTCCTTCTGTCTCTATTATCTCACCTTTTTGCAGACGATTCCAGTAATTTCTCGGAATATTGAGTTTTTCTGCTTTCTCAACATCAAATTTGCCGATGCGCTCCACCACAATATTATAACCGTAGCATATCACATTATGGTTCACTCTGTAAGCCTCAATACGAAAACCGTCAAAGACAATCGACTGTTCCGGCTCTGTCAGCTCCATACATTTGATTTCAAAAGGAAGCTCCGGCGCAATTACGCGCAGAGCATTTACTACTTTTGTAAGTCCTTTAGGTCCGATGAGCAGAAGCGGTTCGGTCCGCTCCGCATTGCCCATGGTGAGAAGCATACCGGGCAGACCGCTGATATGATCCGCATGGTAATGCGTGAAGCAGATAATATCGATAGGCTTCGGACTCCAGCCTTTCTCCTTCATTGCAATCTGCGTTCCCTCTCCGCAGTCAATCAGTATGCTCTTTCCGTTATATCTTGCCATCAGCGATGTAAGCCACCGATGAGGCAGCGGCATCATGCCGCCTGTTCCCAATAAACAGATATCTAACATGTGTTTCCCCTTCTGTTACGGTTCGGGGTAGTTTAGATGATCAGAGCAGTTCCGTACGCTCCCATTCTTCTGCCGGAATCGAAAATCCCTCGGCAATTTTCCGGTAGCACTCTTCACAGAGATCGAATTTATGACTCAGTCCGTCCTTTTTTCCGAAAAAGCCGAAATCATGCTCCACATGGATGCATTCCTCTTTGAGAAATCCATTTTCTACCAATAAATTTTTGCCGCAGCAGTTACAAACTACCTGAACTAATTCTGTCTTTATTTGTTCTGAATAAATGCGCATAACAATCCTCCCATACTGTTACTTCATCTGTTGCAAATCAGCCTGCATAATCCGCTATATCTCATTTTATCAAACAAAATGTGTAACAACAGTGGTAATTGTTCCATGCACTGCCTATCTCTTCCAGAATATCATGGCGTCCTCAGCCGGTTTCTCGTAGAATCCCGGTCTGATTCCCTCCGACACAAATCCCAGCTTCTCATACACATGGATTGCCGCAGCATTACTCACTCTGACCTCCAGCGTAAAAGCCTTGACGCCTTCCTGTTCACTCTCTTTCATTAAATGGCGCAGCATTCCGGTTCCGATACCTTGATTTCTCGCCTCTGGCGCGATGACTACGTTGGTGATATTCCCCTCCCCCGCAGCAAACAGGACTCCGCAGCCGCCCAAAAGCTGTCCGTCTTTTTCCGCCACATAATATCTTGCGTCTTCTTTGCTAATCATTTCCAGAAAATCTTTTGCCGACCACGGCATGGAAAAGGTTTCTTCCTCCAGTTTACTAATAAATGGAACATCTTTTGGCGTCATCTTCCGATATACAATCTTTAATAATTCCTGTGCCCGCTCCCGTTCTGCTTGGGATAATCTCAAATATTCGGGTACAAACTTATCGCCGCTCACACTCCTGCCCTCCGTGTAATATACTCTTCCGAGTGCGGCAATACAAGCGGCTGACTGCCTGTTACGATGTGCCGGAGCCAGTGAATAAGGCACCCGCAGCACTTCCTTCATGCGCTCTTTAAATACCGGTATACCGTCTCCGACAAACACCGCTTTACGTCCGATCCGGTTTAATTCCTCTGCAATTTCATCAAAGAAAACCGCACACTGTTCCTTTATGACACGCATGTCATATCCATTTTCTCCGCCTGCAAACTCATAAATTCCGGTATAGACCTGACTTCTTCTGGCATCCATGATCGGGCACACCACCGCGTCCGTCCCATACATCTGGTAAGCAAGTCCCTCCAGCGTCGGAACCGGAACAATCGGTTTCTCCATGGCAAACGCAAGACCTTTCGCCGTAGCCGAGCCAATCCTAAGCCCTGTAAAAGAACCCGGTCCCGCTGCCACCGCGATTGCGTCCACAGTCGATAAATCAAGTTCCACCATATCTTTGATTTCCTCCAGCATAGGGAGCAGCGTTTGTGAATGGGTCTTTTTATATTGTATGGTATACTCCGCAATTAAATTATCATCTTCTGAAAGCGCCACGGACGCCACCAGTCCGGAACTGTCCAGTGCCAATATTCTCATGGTCATATCCTGCTTTCTTTTTCTAACCTGATCCGCTTCAGCATTATGGGCTGTCTACCGCTCTTCTATCGTAATCCTGCGGTAGTCAAATCCCTTATTCAAATCTTTCTCTATCGTAATCTGCCTGTATTCGGTCGGTAAAATCTCCTCAATCAGATTCGCCCACTCTATCAGACAGATACCTTCGCCATAAAAATAGTCCTCGTATCCGATTTCTTCCATCTCCTCCACGTCACCGATACGGTACACGTCGAAATGATAAAAAGGAAGTCTGCCTTCCTCGTAAATCTGGACAATCGTAAACGTAGGGCTGTTGATTGGCTCTTCTATTCCGAGCCCTGCCGCTACGCCCTGCGTCAAAACAGTTTTGCCCACACCCAAATCACCGATCAGAGTGTAGACATCTCCCGCCTTTGCCTGCTCTCCGAGCTGTCTGCCGAGCGCAAAAGTCTCTTCCGCGCTGTATGTCTCTATTACCTTCATACTGCCTCCATCACGCTAGCCTCTGATTTTCACCTTAGCCGGCGGCATATGCGTAGAAATAATCTCAATCACCTTATACTTCCTCTCGCCCAAATCTTTCTTCGGGAAAATACATGCACTGGTGCGTGTCGTATACACCACAATGCTGTTCATGGTAGAGATTGCTTTCACCATACCATCCCAGCTCATCTGCTCTACGGTATCATCCTGCGACACTTCAATCCCCTCGTCGGACAGACGGTAATGCAGCGGCTTCTTGAATGCCGGCGTGTTAAGCGCCTGCTGTCTGGATTTTAAGAAAAGCGTCCAAGGCAGATATAGTAGTATGACTACTCCGATAATCAGACAAATCGGCTGTTTATTCGATGCGAAGAGCACCAGCATCAATGCTCCTACGATGGAACCCATAATGCCGGACATGCTGCTGTATGTGTGGTGCATCATATAATCATATAAAATATTCGGAGTGATTTTTACGTCAAATTCAATTTCCATCTGTATTCATATCCTCCCGCGCTGCAAAGACTATCAAAATTTTCCTGTAAGCGCATTCTATCATCATATCGTAACAATTCAGCTTCCATGAAAAAACACCTACGAAGTAGGTGCTTTCTTTACTTATTTCTTATTATACTAAATTTCGGTGGAAGTGCAAGCAGAAAAGAAGATATCGCTACGGTGCGCCCGCATTCCACACATCCAAATCCAAAATCCACACTTCGTTATTGACGGCGTGTTCCATCTCTGTCTGACCCGCTTCTCCCGTTCCATCCTGCTGTGTGTTGTCGGTTCGTGCATCAAAGTTTGCATCCTTCATCGGAATCAGAACACTGCTTCCGTCCCCAAAAGTATACTCCACGACTGCCGTTCCGTCAGAAGCTGTCTTCGCCGTACCTGTGCCGCCGATAAGATTCATAATATACTCCGCCGCCGTTTCCGGAGTTCTGTAGACAGCATTGCGATCGTCCTCACCGTTTTCCGTGTCATATTCTGTCTGGAAATTGATTGCTTCCACGAATCCTCGCTCCACATAGTCTGTGAAATGATATTCTCCATCGCCCCAGTAAGCATCCATATATTCCTCTTCGGTCGTGATGCTGTCGAAGTAAGTCAGAGTACTGTCCGTTATCCGATACCCGGAATGGGATAATGAGCCGTCATCCCCAGCTTCTGTCTTGACAAAAGTAATCTCTTCCTTCCAGACAGCCACATGAGGATCCGACGTCCATGCATAATAACGTATTTCTGATGTTCCCTTATCCGTTCCCTCTCCCGTCGGTATCGTCCGCCAGAACTCATCGGGCCATGGACTTGAAAATCCGAAACTATATTCGCCGCCCGCTTTCTCCAGCATAGGCAATTTTTGAAAAGCAGTATCCTCGTCAATATAAAGCCCTGCTATAGTCTCTCCATCCCGATTACACCACGCATTCGCATAGTCGTTCACTAGCTGATCTTTTTCTCCAAGGCGGAGCAATTCTTCTGTTTCCCCGTCACCGCGCTTCATGGGATTTAAGGAAAGCCCCAAAACAATAGCAAGCAATAAGACAGCAATCACCGCTACAGTCGCAGCCGTTCTCCTGCGGTAAGTCAAAACATTGCGGATACGGTCTTTCACCCTGCCTTCTCCGAAAGCCGGCGGACATCCGCCAATTTCCATCCTATCACAAGACAGTGAGAGCAGCGCACGTGAGTAGTCTTCCTTCGCCTCCATGCCAAGTTTACGCAAAACAGCTTCGTCACAAGACATTTCCATGTCATTTTCCATCAGTGCAAAGAAAAGCCACGAAAGCGGGTTAAACCAGTGAATACATCTTGCAAACCACGCCAGAATCTTCACCAGATAATCTTTTCTGGCAGCATGTACGCGCTCATGTTCCACCACATACCTGCGTTCCTGCGCCGACAATCCGGTCGGCAAATAGATGCGCGGACAAACGATACCAAACACAAAGGGCGACGGGATTTTCTCCGCCTCATAGAGATTGTCCTCCACGCAGACTGCCTTTTGCAGATAACGCTTTAGGCGATATGCCGACAGGATTCCGTATAAAATAAAAAGAACCGCTCCTGTAAACCAAACCCATGCGCCGACCACGAGAAAGGTTTGTGCGCCGGACGCCTGATACTGTTCTTGCTGTACCACCGGCGGCAGCTCAGACACGTCACTTCCCTCTTCCGTCTTCTGTGCCGCTTCAGCATTTAAGTTATTTCCTAAAGTATTCTCCACCGTATGCTGTCCCATAAAGTTTTCCTGCGACACTATATCCGTATCCATCCGCAGCAGGCTGAAGCCGCTTGTCAGAGAGACCGGACACAGCAGACGGAACAGCACCACGCTCCACAGCAGATAAGATAATATTTTTGGCTGCCTTTTTAATAAAAAGCGCAGCAGAATCACCACTATGATACAATAGCCTGCCGTAAGACTCATATTCAGAACTGTCGTAAAAATTGTCGTCATCATCATTTCTCAGTGTACTCCTCAATCAGCTGCTTGATTTCTTCCGCCTGTTTCTCCGTCAGTTTCTTTCCACCCATAAAAGCTGTCAGAAACTTCGGGATAGACCCGCCAAAAGAATCCTCCACAAACTTTCTGCTCTTGTAACTGTAAAACTCTTCTTTGGAGATCAGTGAAGTCACTTCCGCTTTTTCATTCTTGAAAATCCCCCTGTCACACAGCTTTTTCAAAACTGTGTATGTGGTTGATTTCTTCCATGCAAATTCTTTTTCGCATAATTTCACAAGTTCCGGTGAAGAAATCGGTTCTCTTTGCCAGATTAGTTCTGCAAACCGCGCTTCTGTCTCCGCCAGTCTGTATTCTTTTCTGTGTTCTTGCCTATTTTCTTTCATAGCCGCCCACCTCCCCTTGATGCATTTGCTGTATCGTATCAGCTTCCGAAACAAAGTATGTTTTGAGCCAATCCACGCAGTCTACTTCTAGTAGACCACGCATTCAGTCTATCATCAGTAGACTAAACTGTCAAGATATTTTTCATTGCAGGTAAAAGTTCCCTGCAGCAAGATAAAAACACCAATGTTTTCATCACATCGGTGTTTTTAATAGACGCTATACTTTTATCATACTTTCTTAATATACTTTCTTATCCAGTCCCATTCTCACGATAATTTCCTGAATCTTACCATACACGAGCTGTTCGTCGATGGTCAGAAGTTTTCTGTTCTCCATCGTAATCTGTCCGTTGATAATAACTGTATCAACCTCGGAACCGTTGGCAGAATAGGACAAGCCCGCAATCAGATTATTTCTGGGTGTCAGCGACGGCGTATTCAAGTCAAGAATCGCCAAATCGGCTTTCTTACCTACCTCGATACTTCCGATTTCTTTCTCCATACCAAGCGCCTTTGCACCGTTTAACGTTGCAATACGGAATCCTTCTTTTGCACTGACACACTGCGGTGTCCTGCCGACACCTTTATGAATCAATGTGAGCAGGCTGAGTTCATGGAACATATTCAGGCAGTTGTTGCTGGCGGCGCCGTCCG
Organism: uncultured Lachnospiraceae bacterium; assembly: GCA_947176505.1. Taxonomy (GTDB): domain Bacteria; phylum Bacillota; class Clostridia; order Lachnospirales; family Lachnospiraceae; genus UBA3282. The sequence continues at coordinate 9,701 of CAMWQW010000026.1, forward strand.
TTCCGAGACATACGTTAATACCCTTTTGAAGCATTCCCGCTATCGGCGCAAAACCATTGCCGAGCTTCATATTGCTCGCCGGATTCGTCACGACACTGACGTTTTTCGTTCTGAGAATATCCATGTCCGCCTCGTCAATCTGTACACAATGCGCTGCTACGGCAGGCACATCGAACAGTCCGCACCTGTTGGCTAGTGCAATCGGACTGCATCCGTATTTCTCTTTAATCTGCGCAATTTCACTTTCACTCTCCGACAAGTGGATATGGATACCCATACCGTTCTTCTTTGCCTCTCCTGCGACAATCTTCATAAATTCCTCATCGCAGGTAAAGGGTGCATGGGGACCAAGCACAAAGGACAATCTGTCGCAGTCTTTCGCGGCGTCCCGCTCCTCGTACGCCTGCCGCAGTCTCATCTGCCCTGCCTCGTCATTGCCGCTGCCCACCAGTCCGCGGCTGATTACCGCACGCATTCCGGATTCCTTGACAGCGCGGGTCGTCTGATGAATATTCATCTGCATATCGTTAAAGCATGTCGTGCCGCTCTTCATCATCTCGATAATCGCCAGATTGGCACCCCAATAAGTATCCTCGTCAGTCATTTGCTGTTCAATGGGGTCAATGGTTCCAAACAGCCAGTCCATAAATGACAGGTCATCAGCCACATTCCTCATAAAAGACATATAGGAGTGGGTATGACAGTTAATCAATCCCGGAATCACCAGTTTGTCTGTTCCGTCAATCACCTTATCCTCACAGAACCCGTCGGGTGCCTGTCCGATCCCCGTGATGCGGTCCTGCTCAATGTAGATGCTTGTCTCCTGTACCACATCTTCCGTGCCCTGTGGCAAAACAGCCAGTGCATTCTTAATTACAATTCCCATGTTTCTTACTCCTCCGTTTTCTTATTTTTTTATAATTTATTCACAGTATAAGCATACAAATCAGCGCATCCCGTCGTCACCCGGTATACACCATCTTCCAGAAAGGCAAATTCCAGCACTTTGCGAAAGGCTTCCGTCACATAACCGTTGTTCCAGAATGTCGGATAAGTAAAATATCCTGCATGGACAATCTTGCCTGCCGGCATCCTCGCTTCCACCGTATATCCGATACTCCCTTCGTGTGTTTTCCCATAATTCGCAAGTCCACACTTCGTACAAGCTACTGATATTATCATTCTACTATATATTGCCGCGAAAGTCTTTAGCAAAAATTCCAGTTGTGTTCTTTCGACAAACGCAGTATAGTAATGTCATATCTAAATAAAAAATATTATTGCTTTCTAATGCCGCGGCATCTTCCGCGACCGGCTTCTGTTTAGGAGGTTCCGGTGATTTATCAGGATTTACTTAATTGATGATTTTTTGTTTAAAGAATTAAGGGATATGCTAAAATATATAGAACATACAACATCAGATAATAGCGTAAACTCCGATATTGAGGAATTAGAACTATAGCTAATCCCCATGAAATAAAACTTCCATATCTTTGCCGGGAAGCCTTACAGCTTCCCGCAAAGATATGCATAAGCATTCATAATTGTGTTCTGGCGTTTCCCTGTGATGAAATAGAAATCCATCTGCCGTTCGCTTTCGGTATACAGATAGGAACCGTACGTCGGTATATCGCAGCTCATAGCCGGGCTGTCCGCCGCAAGAACAATTCCATACCCTTGATCCGACAATATAAACGGCAGTTCAAAGGCTTCATTTTCACTGCTGCCAATATGAGAAATGTATCTTGCTGTCTTTCTTAGATTCAGTCCTGCGACATCTCCCGCTCCCATACCGTACACAGTCTCTTTCTTCTGCCAATCCAGATAAAGCCATGTTCTGAACCTTCCGTCTGCTATACCTTCCAACTGCCTGCACTCTTTGTTGCGTTCTGCAAGCAGCAGCTTCTTATCCCGCGTCATATAACGTATCGCACCCGTACCCTTATCCACCTGCACAAGCAGTTCGTCTGTCATAAGTTCCACCATGCTGCCGGATTCTTTATACATCCATCTTTTGTCAACGGAATTCACCGCTATCTTATCATTTTCCCCGCTAACAATCTGTCCGCCTTTCGCAAAGGTCACTCTTATAATCGCACTTCCGATAGGACTTAATCGCAAAACGCCGTATCGACTGTGAAGATACAATCCGTCCTGCTGTTTCACTACCCATTTCACCGCAAGGTCTATTTTACCATGCCCTGCCGGACGCAGCTTTTCAGTTGCCGGCATATCGCCGAATTGTATCAGGCTTTCCTGTTTTGTTTCTTCAATCCCTTTGCCATGTACGTTTATATGAGTTCTCTGAACCTTATCTGCCGTTCTGTCATCATTTTTTTCTGCTGTTCTACGGTCATGCCCGTCTGCCGTGTACAGACCTCCTGCAACCTCCCTGTTCACCACTTTTCTACCCGCATAGGCTTTCTTCTTCTCTTCAACCCCCTCGTCCATCGACTGATTGCGCACAATGGAGACTTTTTTCTTCATCCGGTTGTGCGATTGTACACCTGCTGCGGATGGCGGATTTGTCACCCTTTTTCTATTATCGCCGCTGTCAGTCTTATCAGACGGTAATCCCGCCTCTATCACAACGTGCTCATCCGGCACCGGATCGGCAATAAGCCCCGTAAGATTCCCTGTGTGAAGCACACACAACTCATGAAGTGCACGAGTTGCCGCCACATAAAGCAGCTTCGCATGACCATCATCCGTAGGATATTTGTCTCTTGACGGGTCTAAAATCAACACAGCATCAAACTCCAGTCCCTTTGTATATTCTACCGGAAGTACCATAATGCCGCTCCCGAACTGTGTCTTCTCCGGGTCGCTTTCCATCACGTCTACATACCGTGACAATTCTTTGGCGACAGCCGCAGCTTCATCTTGGTCACGGCAGACGACTGCAATCGTGTCCAGCCGGCTGCCACTATTTTGTCTGCTCAAACTATCTGATTCTCCGCTGTTTTTGTTATCCGATCCGTCTGATTTTCCGCCGCCTGTCTGCCATTTTATGCAGATATCTGCCGCCGCACGAATCATAGTCACCCTATCCGCAAACTTCCGCATCTGCACAGGACTGCCATGCCTTATAATCGGTTCCACGGGATAGATAGAAAATCTCCCGTGATGCAGTATATTCGTTGCAAATTCTGATATTTCCACCGTATTACGGTAACTTTTCTTAAGGATTCCGAAACTGTCCATAGGATCCGCCAGAATCAGTTCCTTAAGCTCCTCCCAGTCATTCAACCCGTAACCGAAATGAATGTTCTGCGAGACATCACCCATAACCGTATAAGTACATCGGTAGATACAGAATTTCAACACAAGATATGCCATCATCCCGAAATCCTGCGCCTCATCGATGACAATATGATGCGCTTCACTGATCACTTCCGTCTCTTTGACTCTTTTATACAGATAAGCAAGCGCCGCCAAATCATAAACATCAAATTCTTCCTCCGGTATGCTGACATCATATCCTTTTTCCGTCTGTCTTAGCAAAAACTCCCGATACAGTTCAAAGATAGGCTGTTTCCATATTTTCCCGCCATAATATCCACGGTACGCCTTGAGGATTGCTTTCCGTTCAGCCTCCGTATAGCGAATGCTTCTTTTAAGGAACTCTTCTTTCGCCTTACCCCTCAGACGGGTATTCAGCATATTGATTTTGCTCTGAACGGACACCGTAGGATTTTCTCTGATGTATCGTTCCACCGCATCCCCGTCCATCAGACATATTAAGTCTGCCATATCCGCGCCGCGTCCGCTGCTCTCATCAAATACTCCTGCTTTTCCGTTCCGGATTCCTTCCACAAACTGCTTCGGATTCAAATAAACAGTTTTACGGGATATCGCACTCCACTCCAGCTTCCGGCAATATTCTTCTAAATCGTGAAACCACGTGGAACTGCCCTTTATGCTCTCATCTTTTCCACCGTCGTCTGCGCCCCTATTTTGATTGCTCTTTTTTCTATTCCCCGCCGCCTTAATCCGGTATTTCTTGTCATCCCAATCCTCATAAAGAAGTCTGACAAAAAGCTGCTCCATCGTCATCTGCCTGATACCGTACACGTCCAGATCCGGCAGAACGCCCGTGATATAATTAAGCAGAATCCGATTACTTCCTACAATGTAGAAATCATCCGGTTTAAAGCGCTCTTCATAATTATACAGGATATAGGAAATCCTATGCATCGCCACTGTTGTCTTGCCGGAACCGGCAACGCCCTGCACGATGATATTATGATACGGAGATTTTCGGATAATCTCATTCTGCTCTTTCTGAATCGTAGCTACAATCTCACTTAAGACCGCCTGCTTATTCTTGGCAAGGTATTTCGTCAGCAAGTCGTCATTGGCAATTACCTCACTGTCAAAATAATCCAGCAGTCTGCCCGATTCAATCTCGTAAGTACGTTTCAATTTCAAATCAATTCTGATCCTCGTGCCTCCCGGCGCTTCATAGCTGCACTTACCCAGACCGTTCTCATAATAAGCATTCGCCACGGGAGCACGCCAGTCCACTACCACAAAATGCGTGGTATCTTTGGCTATTCCTCCCTTGCCGATATAAATGGACTCCTCTTTGTCAAGCGCCTCGTCATGAAAAATGATTCTGCCGAAGTATGGCTTGTTGAGTGCCTTTTCATTCCGCAAAAGCGCCCGCTTCATATGTTCGTGCATGGTCACGGTATTGTTCAGAATCGTGAGCACTTCTGTGTCATTATCATGATAATGCGCAAGCATCACATCAATATCTTCCTGCATACGCGACACTTCCTGCCCGTAATTTGAAAGATTGTCCTGTACGACGGCAAGTGTCTGTTTAAGATACCGTTCCTCTGCCTGTCTTGATATCGCCCATTTCTCTTTCTTTTGCTGTGTATCCATGTACGACCTCCTTTGCTGTGCGCTGTTACTTCGCGAACCAGAAATATATCGTTGAATTTCCTATATCGTAATAATAAAATGATAATAATAAAATCAACAAATTACTAGACTTTAATTTTACAATATGATATACTATATCATGTAGTTGTGCCATAAATAAATATGTACAACAGCGACAGCATTTAGTCGTTTTTACGTTGAGCTAACAGGTACATCTCTCTGTTGTTCAACATTGGTTTTTATAGCATAAGACAGACAAGAACAGGGCTCTGCTCCTGTTCTTTTTAGATAGCAATCATTCAACCGAAGCATCGCTGCACGTCAATACGGAGGTGAGCATGAATACATACAGACTTATAATGTTCCCAATTTACATGGTAACTCTTTTTCTTTTCTGGATAGGGATTACAGACTTTATCCGCGTTCCCCACATCAGCAAAGATCCCCAATTACTGCTGCGGGAGCAAACTCGTATATTTCCCCGCATTACGCTTGCCTGCATCGCCTGTATGTATCTGCATCTGCTGGCTATTGCACTGCGCTTCTTTCTTTTTAATGAACGTTTCTCCCATGGCGATTATATATATTACTTTTTTTGCGCATTCATAGTAATCTGCATTCTATCCGGTCTCAACCTGATAACTGTCCGGATGTTATATGACTGCGGAATGGTCAGGCAGATAAAAAGAAGCTGGATTATACTCAAACTAACGTTTCTTCCCTTTCTGGCGCTCAATTCATGGCTTTACTGGAATTCTTTAAAATCCGTGCCTTACTATGACTCTATCACCCGTGCTCTTTTCTTAATCCTGACTTTTTTTATACCTCTTCTTATATATATGCTTCCATACGTTTTTCCTTTAGCGGTGAATGTTGCCAGCGGATGCATCGGCATAAGCTATATCCGTCACATCAGGAAACAGGCGGCAGGCGGACGACAGCCATCCCAATTTCATTTCTTCCTGCAAATGATGCCCGGGCTTGACTGCCTGAGTATGATATATATTCTGCTAAAATACAGAGAAAATAAACTCGACACGGAAGCCGCCAAATCCGTTTTGACCGAAGATAAGACTGCGGACTCTTCTAATCCCGCTCCCGCAGCAAGACCGACGTTATATACGAAACTGTATAGGGCACGGAAACTCCTTTTCCTGATTTATTTATGCTGTGGTATTCTATTCTATTTCAGAAGTGAGCTGGCGGAACCTGCCGGGGAAATATATGAGGAAATCGCTGCGGAAAAGACGACATTCTATGAAATGACCGAAGAAGAGACCTCTATTATGCAAATATTTTGTCTGGATGATAAAGTCAGAGAGAATGTCATCGCCGGACAATTGACCGAGCAGCAAGCCTATCAACTTGAGAACCTCCGAATCTGTATGCAGCATATCGAAACGAAATATCCCGACGGATTATTTCATGTCACCAGAGTATATGTACATACCTCCGGCGTTAGCGACAGCTTTGAGCCACCCCCGATCGAAGGATTCGTTTTTAGCGTGTCGCCTGTGTCCTCCGATGAGGAAGAATACAAATTAGATTTGTCCCCCGAGCCGCACTTTGCCATAGAGGATAATCTCTACGCTTACTTACACAAGGATTCATACTTCCGCTATATGGAAGAACAGACTAGGGGAGAGATTCCGGGATTTGCCAAATTCGATACCGATAACTGGTACGACTGGTATCTCCTAGAATACGATGATCCCGCCACGCTGACAACAGAAGCCATTTTGGACGGAACATACCATGCCGGACCGAGGTTTGTAAATGTTTATATTGCCGCCGATGGCAAAAGCAGTGAGGAATGCGAAGCACAAAAAGAAACGCTTACCGGGATTCTTCATCGCATTGACCTGCCCGTCCAACGATATAAAGTATATTTCTATGACCTGACCCTAGAAGAACTGACAGCAGACGATATCAAACCGGCATCCCCTTTGGCTTCCTTCTATATTAACGGGAAATCTGCTGAAGGCTCCCCTTAACTGTTGTATAGCCCGTGATGACTATTCCGCCATTTGCTCTATCCGTTGCCTAATCTTCCGACAGTCTGACAGCATCTCCGTTCTTCACTTCCTTCGTGGAGGACGAGATAATCACGCTGTCATCGTCCAGCGCGCCTTCCACGGCTGTCCAGTATTCGTTTTCGTCCAGCACTCTCACGTTGACCTGCTCCGCGTAATATTCTTTGCCGAGAATGCCGTCGCGCTCTTTTACTACATAGACGTAGTTTCTGGAACCTTCTTCATGCACGGCAGCGGGTGTCACACAGCAGGAATGTTTCTCCCCTGACTCAGCACGGCTCATCGTGCCCGAAAGTCCCGGTACTCCCGTCCCTTCCGGGAGATTAATATAAACCTCGTAGTTTCCGGGCATTGTACTGCTCTCGGACAAATAATCCACCGCCGCCTCTTTCTCCCTGCTGCTTCCGTCCAACTTTAAGGACACCTCGTCATTTAAGCCGACATATTTCTTCTGTTCCTGCGTGAGAGTCGTCTTAAACTGACATGGTACGGAATCGTCTGCAAGCAGTAAAACTGCCGAGTCGCTAGTCCTGCCTCCCGTGTTTATATAGATATCCGTTATCGTCCCGCTTCCCGGTGCCTTAATCTGCCCTTCCGCTTCTCTGATATCCAGAAAAAGTGACAAATCCGCCTGTAAGTCAGCAAGCTCCAGACGATTAACCGTCAAGGTAGAGTCTTCGCTCTCCGGCGTAGTGATATCCTCCACCTTTCTTTCCGCTTCCTTCATGGCTGTCTCTCTCTGCCATTTGGCATCTGCCTCCGCATAAGCCGCCTGCTGCAGAGCATCCCTTAGCGCCTCGTCGTCTCCGGCATTTTCCAAATCCTTTTCCGCCTGATTGACCTCTTCGGCGCCCCTTCCCACCAACGTATCTTCGCGCCGTGCCAAGGCATCATAATCCTCTCTGGCGCGCTGCTCCTCCAATTCTTTCTTCTGTCTCGCCAGCTCTTCATTATGCACAATCGTATCAATCTGCGCCTGAAGCTTAGATATGGCAGTCTGCTTTTCTTCTATAATCTGCGACAAGTCTTCCATATCTATCGTGAAAAGCACATCTCCCTCTTCCACCTGATCGCCCACTTGAACCGCCAGATTCTCTACCCGCAGACCGCTTAATGCCGTGACCGGACTCTTCTCCCCGGCTATCACAATGCCGTCCACCTTCACAATATGCTCCACATATTTCTGTTGAATGGACTCCGTTGCTACAATAGGAAGCTTCGAGGCATAAATGCTTTTGGACGTCACCGTACAAAACCACATAAATATCAGAAATACAAAGAAACCCGCCACAATCTTCTTTTTCCTGTTACCGCTCATGTTCTCTCCTCCACTTCTAACCGCACTATTCTTTTAACCCTGAGAAAATAATTCCCTGCTCCAGATAATCCTGCCCCCAGATAAAGACAAACACCGCCGGAATCAATGTAATAATTGATGTTGTAAATGCATACCCTGCCTGCGCCCATGTGATTTCAGGCAGATAGAGCGACAAGGGCCACAGCGATTTATCTTCCAGAAAAGCCATCGGCTGTTCCATCATGTTCCAATACTCCAGAAATCCTAACACCATCGCCGACAAAAGTCCGCTCTTGCCAAGCGGAAGCCCTATTTTGCAAAAAATCCTAAGTTCCCCCGCGCCGTCAATCCGTGCCGCCTCAAAAAGCTGCATGGGAATACACCTAAACCCGCCGTAGGTAAGGAATACCGGAAACGTGGAAAAAACCGCCGGAAGAATAATTGCCTGCTGCGTATCCAGCATTCCAAGCCTGTTAAGCACCAGATAACTTGAAAGCATCATCACCTGAAACGGCAGAAGCATCAACACAACATAGAGCGCAAAAAGCGCTCTGCTTCCCTTCACTCTATACACAGCAAAAGCCCATGCCGCCGGGACCCCCACCAGAAGCTGACCCGCCAATATACATCCTACCATCTTAATAGAGTTCCAAAACAGTATGAAAAACTGCGGCGTCATAAAAAGCAGCTTGCTGTAATTCTCAAAAGTCGGATAATCCGGCACTACCTGCCAGCTGATATAATCCAATGCATCGGAAAATACAGGTGATAAATGCTGCCTAAGTTCGCCGTTGCTCATCACCGAACCCGTCACCAACAAAATAATCGGCAGGCAAACAAGCAACGTCGGTATCATTATGAGCAGCACCGTAATTCCTTTTTTTATGTCTTTCCATCGCGCCATACAGTTATGTAAACTCATTCTTGTACTGTCCTTTCCTTATACTTACAGCCATCCCTCTCAGCCCGGAAGAATTCTCTCCACAGGCGGCATTCTTCCGGACATGATATAGTTATACTTAGGCTGCGTCCTTGCAGCCTTAGCATAACTTCATGTCTTATTATCCCACACTCGCTGCAACAGCATAATCACCACAAACAAAAAACCGCCCACGCAAACGGCTGCCGCCGCCATCTTGTCAAAATCAAGATTAACAAACCAGTTATTGAATAAATGCTGTAACAAATACATATCCTGCTCCGGATAAGCGCCAGCCACCAGATATGCTTCCCTATATATCTTAAAAGAATTCAGGAAAGAAAGTATCACTATAGTGTAGAGACTTCCCTTCAAGTTCGGGAGTATAATTTTCATGGTGCACTGCCGCTCAGACGCTCCGTCCACTCTCGCAGCCTCCAACAGCTCATTCGGGATTCCGAGAATACCGGCAAGCCACAGAACAATCGTGTATCCGGCATTTTTCCATATATAGCTAAACACTAACACCCAGAAAGATGCACTGCTTCCCAGATAATCAAAATGAACTTCTCCCCATAATCCCGTCCATTCTCCAAGCTGTGTCAAGATTAGATTTAAGAATCCCTGCTTATAGAACACCATCTTCCACACGATTACAATCGTCGCCGTCGGCATGGCAAGTGGGAACAGATACAACGACTTGATTGTTCCCGCACTTTTCATCTTACTGACAGGCAGCGCAATCAATAACCCAATCACCACCAGCAACGGAATACAGACAAACGTAAAACGCACGGTATTTTTCACTGCCAGTTGGAATGCCTGATTTGAGAAGATGGTTCCGTAATTCTTAAAACCGACAAACTGTTTCGTCACCACGGTCTGAAAAGAGCGCACAAACACATCCAGAAACGGAAGCAGTACAAAAATCAGTACCCCAAACAGACTAGGCAACAGAAACAAGAAGAATGCCCTCGTATCCTTATGAACTTTTGCAATGCGCCTTTTTGCTTTCATATCCTCAACCCTTCCCAACTTATAAAATGTCTCAGTCTGGAGAAGAATGCACGCGCTTTCTCAGCCTTGGGAAGAATGCCCGTCGCAGGCGGCATTCTTTCAGACATGATATAGTTATACTTAGGCTGCGTCCTTGCAGCCTTAGCATAACTTCATGTCTTTTACTCGGCAAGATAAATCGACATACTCTTCTCCACATCCGCCACCGCTTCGTCCAGTCCACACTCACCATTTATATAACTGACACCTGCGTCAAGCACCGCTTCCTCCAATACTTCATTCTTCACATAAGGCGTATCTACTGTCTTCATACGCTGCCGCAGTTCATCTGCCGTCTTTTCATCAAACCAGTAAATCTCCCATGTAAACATGGATCCGTCTTCATCCATATAACCGTGCGTAGAGTAACTTTCCTCCGAAGACACATAATCGTCAGGATATAATTCTTTCTCAAACGCTGCCTGATTGACCGGGAAACCCAGAGCTGTAACACCATCTTTACCAAGCAATGCTTTAAGCAGCCCTTCCGCATGTTCTATATTACCGGAAGATGCATTAATCGAAGCCAGTGTGCTTGCACAGAACACATTATCACATAATCCGTTCATCGGTATAATAATGTCCTCTTCAAACCCTTTGACACGCCGTACCGACGTCAATTCCGCATAACTGTAGGCGTAACCGAGCGCTCCTGCCAAAATCTGTCTTGCCCCGCGCAGATAATAGTATTCATCCATTGCATAGTCAAAGAAATCCATATCTTCCAATCTTTCAGCGAAATACTGCACTTGTTCTTCATCCCGCTGTCTATAGTCTTCAATCGCTTCTTCCGCTAATCCATCCATCTGTGCATCGTAAATCCGCTTCGTCTGTATATAAAATTCTTTCACAGCTTCCCTGTCAATTTCTCCGCTTGGCTTCATCCACGCTGGAGCCGATGCCGGTATAAAGTTTCTCATGATCGCTTTTGGAGAGCAGAGTCTCAGCAAGTCTTTCTGCGGATTATCCCGTCTCATTTCCTCCATTCCGTCCGCGATTCCCTCTAAATCCGTCATTTGCGAAATATATTTTTCTTTTCCCAGCATAGTCGGAAGGTTCGCCTCACAAGGTATCATATATAACCCGTCATCCTGCCTGAACGCGTCAACAATGTTGTCAAATAATATGTCATCGCCATCTAAACTGTCTACAAGCGGCGATAAATCTTTGAACAGCCCCTTTTCTATATAGGAATCCGTCGGGATATCATCCAGAATAAGTAAATCCGGTCCCTCACCCGCCATAATTTCCGTATTCAATTTCTTAAGCGCATCCTCCTTCGTCACAGAACCGCCCTCTATGCCGATTTCATATTCCACATAGACTTCCGGATGTGCTGTCTGGTAGAGCGCAATCGCCTTACGCAGCATCGTATTTTCCCTAAGACTGTAGGCTTTGACGCTCTCACTCGGCACAGTGGGCACCGTAGGGTCATATGTATAACGCACTAACCTTGACCCTGTAAAGAGCGCAACGAACTCATTGTTGTCCATAGCCGCCATGCCCCGCACTCGATAACTGGGATCACCAAAGGTTGAAAGATTCGCATCTATAATCTGTTCCATGGCGCTGCCACCAATCACATGCCGGTGTACTCCCTGTTTGCCCGCCAAATACAGAACGTCATCTTCGCCTGTAAAGAAAAACAAATCATAAAAACTTCCGCCGTTAAAATCTCTATTCCCGTAGTTTTCTTTCATGAAATCACTCAGCACCGCATCCTCAACGTACTCCTTCGTTTCCATATCATAGATGAGCAAATCATTATAATACCATCCGTCAATAATCATATAATTGCCCTGAAACTGTATAAGCTGCGGAGCATTCTCCAAGTTCAGATAAACTTTCCCGCTGCCATCCTCCGCAATCTCATATAATTTATCGCCGTCCGTTCCCACGAAAACAGTTCCGTCTCCGGCAATCCATATATGCTGCGGGCTCATCTCTTCCCCTTGCGGAAGATTCACCGCAACTTGTGTCCCATCGGGTCTTATAATCATTGCCTGATAATCTGCAAAAAAGAGCAAATTATCTTCCGGCAGCTGTGAGAAGTTCTCATCTTCCGTCCCTTCTTCCGTTCCCCTATCCATGGGACTACAAATAACCCCTACTGTACCGTCCGGACCGAACGCATAGTCATTAACATATTTTCCCTGTTCATACAAATCGTCCAGCCATTCCAGCTCCTTAACTTCCCATGTCTTACCGCAATCATTTGATGAATATATGTCATTCATCACTTCCGTAATTACAAGTTCACCATCCTGCAGGACAAAAAGATTTCCGTTATAGTTTTGCAGTTTATCGGACATATCCGTAATTTCTTCCAGATACCGTCCCATAGCCGTACCCTCCGCAGACACACCTCCCGACTGACTTGTGCCATCCGCTGCCGGATTGCCGTTCGGACCGTTTCCGTCATCTGAATGTTGACCGCCCTTCCCGCATCCTCCGAGAAGTGAAGCAGTCATCATAAGCGACATAGCTGCCGCGATGATTTTTTTATAATGATATCTTTTCATAATCCTCTTTTACCCTGTCTTTCCCTTACTGATTCCTTATCTGCTTCACAAATGATCATCTGCGTTTGCTTTTACATTTAACATCATACCAGCCTTTTCTCTAAATAATCTCTAAAAATAAATTTATTTTGCAAGCTTGCATAACCCAAGAAGTCTCCTATACGGATTCGACTGTCAAAAGGTGATTATAATAGGTTGAGAAGGTAGATTCTATGTATAATTTCAAGAAAAAGTGTAAGTTATTACTTGAAAACTTCAAAAAAATGTGTTGTACTATACTAAATTTTCGCCCTCCGCTTCTCCAAACGCGGATACAAGAAAGACGGGCATACCACCAACATGCCGCTATATCTGGTCGGAAAAACAAAGGAGCTTTTATAATGCGAATCTTACTGGCAGAAGACGACAGACATTTAAATAATACACTGACCTACCAGCTGGAAACGGAGCACTTCACCGTAGATTCCTGTTTTGACGGCGATGAAGCTCTCTTCTACGGAGAACAAAATATTTACGATGTCATTCTATTAGACAGGATGCTTCCGTATATGGAAGGAACCGATGTGCTCACCGCACTCAGACAAGGAGGCATTACCACGCCGGTCATCTTAATCACCGCACTCGGCACGCTCTCCGACAAAGTAACGGGGCTTGATCTGGGCGCTGATGACTATCTCGTGAAACCCTTCGCTTTTGAGGAACTGCTTGCCAGAATACGGTGTGTGACAAGAAGACCTCACACGCTCACAGTCAATGACACCTTTCGGGTCGCAGATATCACATGGCAGAAATCCGAATGCATCCTCACGGGTCCGAACGGAAGCTGCACTCTCTCCAAAAAAGAAGCGGAGCTCATGGATATATTCGTACATTCCATGGGCAATACATTGCAGCGCAATACCATTTTATTAAAAGTATGGGGACCGGACAGCGATGTGGAGGAAGGCAATTTGGACAACTACATCCACTTTCTGCGCCGAAGGCTGAAAATAGCTGGAAGTTGTCTGCAAATCAAGACTATACGGGGCGTCGGTTACAGTTTGCAAAAGATAGTGTAAAGGAGTATCTTACCATGTTTCAAAAAGTACACCTACGACTGACTCTTCTGTGCACGGGAATCACAGCCGTTATCATGATCATCATGTCTCTATGCTACCTGTATGTATCAGAGAGCGGATTGCACAGAAATCAGTTTCAGGCTTTCAGAAACGATATCAATACTATTTCCACCAATTTAGAACACCAGACTGTCATTTCCATGGAATGGCTCTCCAAAATGGAAGCGCAGGGAAATTATCTCTTTTTTGTTCTGGATAACGGTACGCCTTTTCTCTTTAATCAACTGAATAACCCCGACGAAAACGCCATGCGTGAGCGACTGCTTGCGGAAAGCCGTGACGCGTTCCTAAACCAATCCGATACGGAGACGTCCGTACAGACAAGCAATCCGGACAATGTTTTTTCCGATTTGACGCACTCCGAATACGAGTTTATCTCCCCTTCCATGGGCACCCGTTATTTTGCAGGCAACATCACCATGGGAAATGAAGGCTCCCTGCTGGAAATCATTGTCTTATCTTCTCTACTGAATCTTGAAAACCAGATACAAGAGCAGCGTCTCCGCTTTCTTATGATTGACATGGCGGCAGTTGTGCTTCTGGGAATCTTTTCATGGTTTTTTACCGGCTGGCTCCTAAAACCGATTATCGACAATCAGAAAAAACAGGCGCTCTTTATCGCTTCCGCATCCCATGAGCTCCGCACACCCTTATCTGTCATTCTGTCTGCCGCAGAATGTTGTAAAACTGCGCCCCCGGAAAGACGTGAGAACTTTTTAAAAACAATTACGTTGGAAGGTATGCGCGTATCTTCGCTCGTGAGCGACATGCTCACCCTCTCACAGTCGGATACGCATCGCTTTACCGTTCAAAAAAAGCCGGTAGAACTGGACACGCTCCTTATGAATTCTTATGAAGCCTTCGTTCCGCTTGCACAGGATAAGTCTATCTCTTTGTCCGTAGAGCTGCCGGAAGATGCACTTCCTCCATGTAACGCAGACCCGGAGCGCATCAGTCAGGTTATCTCCATCCTGCTGCACAACGCTGTCAGCTACACGCCTAATCACGGACGTATCGCCTTGTCACTTACGATGCATCGTGACAAGTTTCGTATCTCTGTTACCGACAACGGTATCGGCATTTCAGACGAAGATAAGAAGAAAATCTTCGATCGTTTTTATCGGGCGGAAAAGTCCCGCAGCGCGAAGGAGCACTTCGGTCTCGGATTGTCGATTGCCTACGAGATTGTAAAAGCACACGGAGGAAGTATTACCGTAACCGATGCCAAGGACGGCGGAAGCTGCTTCACTGTTGTGTTGTGACAATTGAGAATATTTTGTCGAATTATCTGTAAATTTCTATATGAATTTCCCTAAAAATAAGATATACTGTCTATAAACGGCATATGATGAAACATATACCGTAAAATCTACAATGGAGGGGAATTATCATGAAAGCTATAGGGTTACCCGTAATCATTTTTCTTGTACTTTTGATCCTTGTTATTATTTTTATGGCGATTGGATATGTCAAAGCTCCGCCGGACATGGCATATATCATTTCCGGTTTCAAGAAGAAATCCAAAATTGTCATCGGCAAGGCAAGCATCCGCATTCCGTTCTTCGAGCGGCTGGATAAACTGAACCTGCGTCTGATTCCCATTGACGTCAAGACCAGCAACGCGGTTCCGACGGCGGACTACATCAACATCAATGTGGACGCTACCGTCAATATTAAGATCAGCAGCGAAGCCGACAGACTCCGCCTTGCCGCAGAGAACTTCCTTAACAAAAATACTGAATACATAGCAGGTGTCGCCAGAGAAGTTCTCGAGGGCAATGTCCGCGAGATCGTCGGTAAGATGCGTCTGGAGGAAATGGTTTCCGACAGACAGAAATTTGCTAATCTTGTCAAAGAAAACGCCGAACCCGATTTAGCCGCAATGGGACTTGATATTGTCAGCTTTAACGTACAGAATTTTGTGGACGGCAATGATGTCATCGAGAATCTCGGTATTGACAATATTGTGAAAATTAAGAAAACTGCCGCTATCGCAAGGGCAGAAAGCGAACGTGACATAAAGGTTGCGCAGGCTGCCGCCGACAAAGAATCCAACGACGCTGCGGTTGCCGCGCAGACCGAAATTGCCAAGAAACAGAATGAACTGGCAATCAAGAAATCCGAGTTACAGCAGGAATCCGATACCAAGAAAGCTATGGCGGATGCCGCTTACGAAATCCAGAAAGAGGAACAGCGTAAGACCATCGAGGTCACCACTGCCAACGCAGATATCGCAAGACAGGAACGCGAGATTGAATTAAAGCAAAAGCAGGTTGCAGTTAAGGAACGCGCACTGGAGGCGGAAGTCAAGAAACAGGCAGACGCGGACAAATACGCCGCACAGCAGAAAGCGGACGCTGCTCTCTACCAGAGGCAGAAAGAAGCAGAAGCAAAACAGTTCGAGGCACAGCGTGAAGCGGAAGCCAGAAAAGCACAGGCTGAGGCGGACCGCTTCTCCAAAGAGCAGGAAGCGGAAGGTATACGCGCCGTCGGTGAAGCGGAAGCCTCCGCCATCCAAGCCAAGGGTATCGCGGAAGCAGAAGCGATGGAACGGAAAGCTGAAGCTTACGCCAAGTACAATAAAGCAGCCGTAGCCGAAATGATGATCAAGGTGCTGCCTGATATTGCTGCTAAGATTGCAGAACCGTTAGGACAGATTGACAAGATTACCATCATCGGCGGAGGTGACGGCGACTTAGGCGGAGTCAATCAGGTTGCGGGAAATGTACCCGTCGTCATGGCAAAGCTTTTTGAAAGTATGAAAGAAGCGACCGGCATCGACTTATCCGAAATCATCAAGGCTGATACTTACGATGCGAAAGTTAACCGTAATGTCAACGTGACCGGATTGGATGACGTGAATGTAGTGATTAAGAATCCGGATCATAACGCATAGAACAAAAACAACGCTAAGGAAGTTCTCCTGCTTCCCTAGCGTTTTTTGTTACAGTTCCGTCTTCAATACCAGTCTGTTAATCATCTCACAGCACCTGAGCAATCAACCGACATGATACCTACTCATGCCGCAGCGCTTCAATCGGACTTAACTTCGCCGCCTTTTTCGCCGGATAGATTCCGAAGAAGATACCTACCGCAGATGAGAAAATCGCCGCAAACAGCACCGTTGTCACTTTGACCTGTGCCTGAAATCCCATCACGCTGCATACGCCCACCGCGCCGAGACTGCCAATCATAATACCAATCAACCCGCCAATCAATGTGATAATGCCCGCTTCCGCCAGAAATTGCAACAGGATAGATCCTGTTCTTGCTCCCAACGACTTACGGATACCGATTTCTCTCGTGCGCTCCGTCACGGATACGAGCATGATATTCATGACACCGATACCGCCTACCAGAAGCGATATGGCTGCCACGAAAGAAATAAAGACTGTGATGACACTCAATATACTGTCAATCTGCGACTGCGCATCCGCAAAACTCTCCATCAGAATCTTATTTTCCCCGCGAACATTATGCCTGCTTTCCATCAGTCGCAGAGAATCCGCCGCCACCTGTGAGGAAAACTCAGCACTCTCTCCCACAATATAGAACTGTGAGAAATCTTCCACCCAGAATCCGTAACTGCCTCCCAGTGTAGAAATGGGCATCTCTACCTGTAAATAACCGCTGCCATTAAGCATGGAGAGCATTGTAGATGTACTGTCCTGTCTGATACCCACAATAGTCATCTCCTGCGTGACGTTATAAATTGTCACATCAAAGCTCATGCCTACCACGTCCGTCGTGCCGAAAAGCATCCTCGCGCTTGTCTCATTGATAACACATACTTTATTGCCCGCCAGATAATCGCTTTCCGTAAAATATCTTCCTTTCGCCATCGGCTCCTTTGCCACGCAATATTGCAGCGCCTCGTTACCCGCATAGACCAACGCCTCAAAATTTCCTTTACGCCCTTCCGCATCCGCCCACATGGAATACTGGGGCGTTACGCCTTTGACATGTTCTACTTTTTCTTCAATCAGCTCAAAGTCTTCATCTGTAAAAGCCACATCATTGCCTTCCACGGAACTATTGGTGTAGAGCGCCACCTGCCCTCCTGCCATGCTGTCCAGCTCACCGTTAATCTGGCTTCTCATCCCGTTACCGATGGAAATAATCAGAATGACCGAAGCAATTCCTATAATAATACCCAACATGGTAAGAACAGACCGCCCTTTATTGCTCTTGATGTTCATCAATGCAATTTTAATATATTCCCATATCTGTGCCATTGTATCAACCCATCCCTTCCTGCTTCTTGTCCCTGCCGGACATGCCTGCTTACTGCTGCCGTCCGACTCTTCGTTATTCTGTCTAATTCTGCGGGATAGCTGTTACCGGCATGCCTTCTGTCAAATCCTGACCCATCGTCATAATGACCGCTTCACCTTCTGCAAGACCTTCCACAACCTCACTGTAGCTGTCGGAAGAAATACCCGTTGTGATACGTTTCTTGGCTACTACTCCGTTCTCTGCCACAAATACAAAGTCACCTTCCATATCCGTATTGATAACCTCAACCGGAATCATCACAACGCCTTCTGCCTTCGCCGTATGTATCTCCACTCTCGCCTCAACGCCCAGATAAATGTCCGAATCCGGATTGCTTATCTCAATCTCTGCGCCTACGACCGCTGCTCCGCTCTGATTGGTTGTCGCCATACGGTTAATCTTAGTCACTTCACCATCATACTTTTTGCCGCCGATATCAATGGAGACCGTCTGTCCTAACTCTATTTTCTCCAAATCATATTTGGATACGGTAATTGCCACTTTGACCTTCTCGGTGCTCTCCACCGTAACGAGCTTCGTTCCTTCCTGAGGTGTCGATCCTTCCACTGCTTCCACTTCCGTGACTACACCGTCGAAATCTGCAAGAATACCATTTGCCACCTCTTCCATGGCATCGAGCGTCTTCTGACTTTCAATCCGCTCCATCTGCGTATTAGCCTCTAACTGGCTCTTACTTCCACTGTCCATGGAGCCGCCCTCAGAGCTGCTCTTCTGCGACTTCATCTCGGAGCGATACTCTTTATAGGCAGCAATTTTCTCCTGATATAATTCTACTTCCTTCTGCCAAGCCAGAATTTCTTCGTTATTCTGCTGTTCATAAGTATTGTACTGTATTAGCTTCTGCAGATTCAGATATTCCTCTGACCCCGGCTGATCCGACCAGTCTAAGAGAGAAATCTGCAAAAGCGTCCCTTCATGAGCAAGCCAAGTCTTCTTGTCATTAATCTTCTGCTCCAATTCCTTGACATAGTTCTCACTGTCCGTAATCTGCTGTTCCAAGACCTCCAGATTGATGTTTGCCTCTCCAAGTTCCGCTATGTACTTGTTATTCTTATAAATAGAACTCTCATAACCGCCTTCATTTGCCTGAAGCTTCAGTTCTGCCACCTGCTTCGCACTTTCAAGCGCTTCCGCATCGTATGTCACAAGCGGCTGCCCTTTCTTGATGCTGTCGCCTGCTGCCACGTCCACTGTACCGATTTCAACTGCCACAGGTGCAAAATATGTCTTTGTCTCCTCACTCTTAACCGTTCCGCTGGTATTCAATGTCTGTTCGATATCTCCTACTGCCGCTGCCGTAGTGTACACTACAACTCCCGCATTTTTAGCCGCTATGGAATTTACCGTCATAAAAAGTACAATCACTGCCGCAATACCGCCAAGTACACAGCGTCTTATGATTTTCTTCTTTTTCTTCTTATCCATGGGCGTCTTTTGAGTTGTTTTTTCTGTCTCTCCATTTTCAGTCTTTTTCATTTCTCTATTCCTTTCCCTTATATCATTACACTCTGTGCCTTTATAAATATGTGCGTGGTCTCTCATACCGCTTCTTGCACATCATTCATATAGTCTTCCACAATTCTGCCATCCATGATTTTGATAACTCTCTTTGCCTGTGCTGCAATGTCGTTGTCATGGGTAATCAGAATCACCGTTCTGCCTTCTTCATGCAGCCCCTTCAGAATCTCCATGATTTCTCTCGTGGAATTAGAATCCAGATTACCGGTAGGCTCATCTGCAAGTATAATCGGCGGCGCCTGTGCTATTGCTCTGGCAATCGCTACTCTCTGCTGCTGTCCGCCGGACATCTCTGACGGTTTATGGTCTTTGCGGTGCTCAAGTCCTACTTTATTAAGCGCCTCATCGGATAACTGTGCCCTTTCCCGCTTCGACACACCACGGTAAATGAGTGGCAGCTCCACATTCTCAAGAGCTGTCAGGCTGGGAATCAGATTGAATCCCTGAAAAATAAATCCAATCTCCTGATTCCGGATATCCGACAATTCGTCGTCTGTCATACCCGCTACATCATGTCCATGCAGATAATAGCTTCCGCTTGTCGGAACATCCAAACACCCCAGCATATTCATCAGCGTAGATTTACCGGAACCGGAATGCCCTATGATTGCCACAAACTCTCTCTCCTGAATCGTCAAACTCACATGATCTAGCGCCTTTACTTCGTTCTCCCCGGGATTGTATGTCTTACACATATCCCGAATCTCAACTAGTGCGTCCATACTACCTCACCTTTCTGACTGCTTTTTACTCTATCGCATACTTCCATTATATGTAACGAATGAGCATGTCATTTTTCTTCAACTCAAAAAATTTTCTTTATTTCTTTACCATAAAATAACAAGTCATTCTTAAAATCATATTGGTAAAACCTTAAGCTTATCTTAATTCAAATCCAATCCATTACATAATATATAACTGCCAAATGTTTCAAAATGGTTACAAGACCACCAAAAATATTATCACAACATTATCATTGCCACAATAATTGCTATTATAATATTTCTAAGTTATGCTACTTTCTATGTTATGATATGAAGATGCGAAAAGAGCGCCGGTCAACAGACCAACGCCCTTTTATCATAATTAATTCATAATAGACAAGCCGATTACTTTTTCTCAACCGGAACCCACAGCTCGCAGAACAGACCGCTTTCACCCTTTTCAAAATAAATTTCATAATCCGTATCGTCTGTCTGCATATAACCGGTCTGCGGAATAAACTCTTTGAAAAACTTATCCCATGTCTCACCCAGACAATCACCATCGGGACCAAAACATTTGAAAACTGCGTAATCCGCCGGTTCCGTCTCCCACATGGAGTATCTACCTGCTGCGCCTGCATTATCCTCCGTAGGGTTTCCGCTACCAATCAAATGCTCCAGCCCAGCCATATCCGTGTCTTCGTCAACCATAACGCCTATCCCGTAATTAAAATGAGTCTCATCCTTTTTGACCGGACTGCATAAACCGTACAAATCCTTTTTGCCTTCGACACGAAGCTGCTTCATCGGCTCAATCAGATTCTTTTCATCGCATTCTGCCCAAAAATCCGGAATACTGTGATCGTTCTCATCGGTACTGACCTCATTCGGAAATGCTTTTACCAGTGCGATAAACTTCTGACTTCCTTTGTGCTCCATTCTGTAATCCATAACACTACCACCTTCCCACGTGATTTTTATGACAAGGGGATTAAACAAGTGAAGCTTGGCGCCTTTATGCTTTGCCTGTTTCGGAGTCGAGCCGTGAAACCTCGAAAAAGCCTTAGAAAAACTTTCCGGAGATTCATAACCATATTTATATGCCGCATCAATCACCGATATATCCGTTGTTTGAAGCTCTTGTGCCGCCAGTGTAAGACGCCTGCTGCGAATATATTCATTAGGCGTCATCCCGACAATAAAACTGAATGTCCGATGAAAGTTATAGCTCGACATATGCACGCTTCTTGCCACTTCGGCATATCCTATGTCCTCATAAATATGTTCTTCCATATAGCAGATTGCCCGTTGTATCAACTGTATCGCCATATCACTCACCCCTTGTATGCACTCATTATAATTGACTGCATTTGGAAAGTCCTGTCCGCGCTTGCACAATTCTGTCCTGCCAATAGTACTCCTTCGGGCAATCATCCAAACGGATTTGACCGCAATTTATTCTATCGCCTGTTCCTCATTGTGTCACATTCGTCCGTGTACTGTCTGTAACCGCACTTTTGGAAGAGATATGCGCATTCTTTAAAATCGGGCTGAGCGGCTTATAAATTAGCAGCGTAACCCCGGAAGCCGCCACACTTTTAATAATATTAATAGGCGCTACCGCAAAACATACAAAGGACGTTACACTGTTGATATTACCATTAATCTCCGCACCTGCTGCAATAATTGCCTCCATAGGCATACCGAACAGCTTAGAAAATGCCGGCAGCAGATACACACCGTTAAACGCCGTCCCGAATACCGTCATAATCACGGAACCGATCACACACGCCAAAACTGCTCTTTTTCTCGTCTTCTTGAACATATAGAAGATAGACGCCGGAAGAATGAGACTGCACCCGATGACGAAATTAGCAAGATCCCCCACAAAAGCTGTGCTCGTTCCCTTAATGACAAGTTTTAACAATATCTTGCAAAATTCAATCATAATTCCAGCCACCGGTCCGAAAGCAAAGGTTCCTACAAGCGCCGGTATCTCACTGAAATCCAGTTTGTAGAATCCGGGCGCCAAGAAAGGAATCGGGAAATCAAAGATATGTAAAATAACCGCCAACGCGGAAAATAACCCGATCATTGTGATTTTTCTGGTACTTAAAATACGTTCCGTAATGCCATCCCGCTTATACACATATTTCTCCGCCGCATAAGCAATCAAAAACAATCCCGCTGCCACACCTACGCAAACCAACACAAAAACTACGTTGTCTGCAATACTTTGTAATAATCCGTTACCCATTTTTCCTCCATTCCGAAACGTCTCCCGTAACGTGTATGCAAAGACGCCTCTGTCATAATGTTGTCGGAAAAAGTTCTTACACTCGTTTTGCTTTAATATAAAAACCCCGGAACATATATTCCGGGGTCATAACTCAAAGCAAACAGTCCTCCATACGGCATAACCGTACGTCGTCCTGCTATTTCTTCTCTCATCCAGACTTTACTGTCGGTTTTGGAATTTCACCAAATCAGCCGCTGCTACGTCAATCACTCTGCTTTCGCCATCAATACTGCACCAATGCCGAAGCAGGCTGACCTTCATGCCACAGCGGGTCGCGGACTATACCGCCGGTAGGGAATTGCACCCAACCCCGAAGAACTTTTCCTGATATTTAAATAGTTTGCCTTGCGGCTTCGCCGCTGACAGTTAAGAGTATACACCATGTATGGCTATATCGCAAGCAGAAAATTCCCTACCCTAATTCCAATTCACTAAAGTTAACGAATAAATCCCCATAAATTCCGGCTTTCACTTTCTCTGAAAAAGTATACTCCTTTGGTTCTTTCTTATGCTCAAAATCATACACTGTGACAATTTGCCGCTTTGCATCTACAATCCAATACTCGCGAACACCCGTCTCTTCATACAGTGTACACTTTCTCACATAGTCCATGCGCTTACTGGACGGAGAAACAATCTCGATTACCCAGTCCGGTGCACCGTGACATCCTTTTTCGTCCAGCTTATCCCTGTCACAGATAACGGAGATGTCCGGCTCCACGTAATTATGGATATCATCTTTCCGCGTTTTTCCCGCCTTCGATTGCCATAAAATATTCCTCACTTCCAATTTGTGCGTGTTCCATAATCATATCCTCTAGAATAAAAATACCCTCAAAAATATGCACATACATACTTTTAAGGGTATTTATACTCAACTCTGCTGTGTTATCAGAAAAACATTCCTGTCACCATATTCTTCTGCTGCATCTGCCGTTTCATCATCAGCATCCGATACTCATTCAGAACTTCTTTCTTCTGTTTCTCGGATATCGCCTTCGGGAAATCCAAATCCTCCAAACGGCTTCTGGAGCTAAGCTGCTCGAGGGAAGCTCTGTTATTATAATTATAAGTATGTTCTAACCGATTCGTATACGCGCCTATATCGCTTCTCTGCGCAGACACCATATCCAATGCTTTGTCGATACTGTCCAGACTAAAATTCTCGGAAGTCACATCCAAATCTGCAATTCCGAGCGCCTCCAGCGTAGCATTCGTCATCTGAATCTTCATGCCGCCGCCACTGGGATTCGTCGCGAGATTCATGTCCGCCATACTTCCATCAAGAAGCTTCTGCTCATTCAAAGAAGTATCTTTCGCCAGAGACTGGATTCCTTCTTTAAGCTGGTCAATCTCCCTCTGATAAATCTTCTTATCGCTTGCGGAATTTAAACCGTTCATAGACCGCAGCGCAAGATCACGGATTCTCTGCAGGTAATCCGTCACTCCGTCCAGCGCGCCGTCCGCCACATTCAAAACACCGATTCCGGCTTTTGCATTCTCGGCGCCGACACTTAAGCCCGTCTCTTCCCTCTGCATCTTCTGCGCAATCGCGAGCCCCGCCGCATCGTCTGCCGCCGTGTTAATTCTTTTTCCGCTGGAAAGATGAGAATATGATTTAAAAATACTATTACTACTGTTGTTAGTCATCATCACACTCATATCTATTGCCTCCTTCCCTGCTTCTATTCTATGCTTAGTCAAGGAAATAATTGCCGTTTTATGTATTATATGGCAAACCTATACTTCTATTTTTATAATATCCGCATTTTTTCAAACCGTCAAGATATTTTGGAGACTTTTATTGTCTTTTATTGCCTTCTCAATGACCTTATCACCCTTTCACACCACCGGCTACAAGACCATTTTGTATGAATCTTTGCAGACACATAAACACAATCATAATCGGCAGTGAAGAAATCACCGCAGCCGCCGAGAACATCGTCCAGTGCGCAGCAAACTGATCACTGATAAATGACTGTAAACCGAGAGCCAGCGTCATCTTGCCCGGCGTCTGTAAAAAAATGGAAGTAATTACATATTCACTGTACGTCGCTATAAAAGAAAACAAGAACAGTACCGCTAATTGCGGCATCGCCAGCGGCAGGATAACCTTATAAAAAACCTGAAATCGGTTTGCACCATCCACCAGCGCCGCCTCATCAAGCTCCACCGGAATCCCGTCAATATAAGATTTTAAAAGCCATATGTTGAAAGCGCTCCCGCCTGCAAGCACAAAAATCAGTGCCAGACTGCTGTCAACAAGACCAAATTTATATATCAAAATATAGTAACCCGCAACCGCCATACTGTTTGGAAATACCTGAAGAACCAGCAGTGCCATCAGCCCATATTTCCTGCCGGTAAAACGAAGCCTCGCAAAGGCGTAAGCTGCCAAGGAAGTCAGGACAAGCTGAATGACCGCTACAATCAGACACAATTTCAGGGAGTTCCAAACCCACAACACAAAGTTAGTCTCTTTGAATAATTTCACGTAGTGCTCCGTGCTGAACTTTTCAGGAAACAAGGACGACAAAAAGAAACTATCCCCTGCCGAAAAAGATGACATCACAATCCATAATGCAGGAAAAATCACCACAATCATTGTAACCCATATCACCAGCCGGCTAACCCATAAATTTCTGCGCTCCGAGGATGAAATTTTTTCTCGATATTTCATTTTCAATCCACCTCCTTAAACGAGCCGGACATATGCATATTAATCAGTGTAAATGTACCGACAATGATAAAGATTAAAACGCTGAAAGTCGCTGAAAGTTCATACCTGTTCGACCATGTAGTCATTTTATAGGTAGTGCTTGCAAGTATATCCGTGTATCCTGCAAATTGATTATCCACTCTTGCCGGTCCGCCCTGCGTAATCATATAAATATTACCGAAATTATTGAAATTCGATGCAAAGGTGGATATCACAAGCGGTATCGAAAGCTTGGTCACCATAGGCAGCGTAATGCTCTTAAAACATTGAAATTTCGTTGCGCCGTCAATTTTAGCTGCCTCATAATAATCATTGGATATAGCTTGCAATCCTCCGAGACAAACATTCATCATATAGGGAAAACCAAGCCAGATATTGACGATGATTATGCCTGTACGTGCCCAGAACGGATCTGTAAGCCACGGAATATTCCATGCAATACCGATTGCCTGAAGTAAATTGTTGATTCCGCCATACTGCTCATTCAAAAGTCCCTGCCATGCCAAAATCGCTATGGTAGACGGCAGCGCCCAAGGAACGATCAGGATGGACCTGTATATTTTGGATTCCTTCATGCGGGGATTATTCAAAAGGATTGCCAGAATAAGCCCCATGGCATAGGACCCGGCTGTACTGATAACCGCAAAGCAGACTGTCCAGCCGAGCACCGGGAAAAAGACTTGTCTGATATTTCCCGAAAATACAGTGATGTAGTTCTCCCATCCCACGAATGAAAAGTCATTTAAATGATACATATTATAATTGGTAAACGAAATAAAAATTGTATACACAATCGGCAGACAGGTAACGATCAGAATTGATATCAAAGCCGGAATAAGATACCCGTATGCCTTTGCATTGTTCTTTTTTCTCATAATCTCACTACTTTCCTGAATTCATAAGCACAATTGCTTCCTCCAATTGCTTCACCATATTGTCTGCCGCCTCTGCCGGTGTCAGCTCTCCCGTCCACATCGAACGGATATTATTCGTATGAATACCCCAAAGCTGCCCCATCTCGGATACGGTCGGCATCGGTTCTCCATCATTAATCTGGGCAATAAATGCCTCGGAATACTCGTTCCCCTGTATCACCTCATTTTCCTGATCGGATAATTTCGCCGGAATCCTGTCTCCGATTTCATACATTTCCATGGCTCCATTGTCTATCAGATACATAATCATTTCCCATGCTTTATCCTGACTGTCACTCTTATTGCTCACGAAACTGATCTGGGTTCCGACAGGCGTGACAAAAGGCTGTCCGTTAAATGTGGGCATTTTTGATATTCCAAAACTGGTGCCCGCAGATGTAAATCCGTCTATATCCCATGGTCCTCCAATGAAATATGCCGTCTGCCCGTTCTGAAAATTACTTCTTGCAATATCCGCTGTAACGTCCGCAGACAACAGATGATATTCGTTGCATAAAGCGTTTATAAATTCATATGCTTTCACGGCGCCCTCATTGGCTAATCCGATATCCTTAACATCATAGGCGCCATTTTCATATCGGAAAATATAACCTCCGCACGCTCTTACAAATCCAAGATCATAGTAAATGCTTGTGGCATCAAACGATACGCCGCCGCCATCTACCGCCTGTTCCACCAATTCCTCCCAAGTATCCGGAACCTCCGATACGAGATCGGTATTATAAAACAGCGCCGTAGTCTCCACGGAAAGCGGTGCGGCATATCTGGTTCCTCCCACATAACATGCCTGCACAGCCGCATCCGAGAAATCCGCATCTTGATAAAGACCTTCCGGCACTTCGGCTGCCAATCCCGCATTGACATAGTCCGCAAGCTGATCGTTCGGAATACCGATGACTGCATCCGGACCGTCAGCACTGTTAACTGCCTGCGCAAACTGCTGTACCGACGGCGACTGATGGACTATCTCAACTTCATATCCGTTAGCCTCTGCCCATTCATCGGCATATTTCTGGATTGTGTCCGCCTCCACGCTCATATTCGTCCACACTGTGAGCTTCACATTGTTTCCCTTGCCGGCGCCGCAGCCTAAAAGTGCCAAAGATGCAAGTATTCCCAGCGCCAATACCGTCATAATTTTTCTTCTCATCCCATAACCTCCCTACATCGTTTTCAAATTTTGCAGAGCTTTGTTCGCATTTCCTGCCGAATCAAACAACGCTTGATTTGCCATGGAATTGCCTGTCTCCGCCTTATCATTCATATAGTCGCAGCCATTTTGATTCGCCCATTTGCAGTCCGGAATCGGAAGCCATGCAGGTTCCCAGTAGAAAACACCGATTCCTCTTTGATTCTCAACACTCCTGACTGTACGGTACAGGTCTCTTAGAAAAGCTTCCTGACCCTCCATTGTAGCAGGATATCCGGTTGCTTTCTCCTGTTCCTTGGAAAAAACAATCCCCTTACATCCAAGCCGGTCCGTCGTATAACCGATAGACGTCTCCGCCACAATGATATCTTTCCCATATCTCTTACTCACGTCATTCATATTATCAAGAAGAAGCTGTAAACTTCCGTTCCAATGCGGATAATAAGACATTCCTATCACATCAAAATCTAATTGGAACGGCATGATTTTGTCAAACCATTTCCGGTACATCTCATTATCTGTCCCGAAATCAAGATGAAGCATAATTTTTGTATCAGGGCATATTTCCCTTGTCCCCTTTATTCCTGCCTGCAAAAGCGCTGCCATTGTCTCCGTATGGTCACTATGCCCATCTGGCCAGAGCAAACCGTTTGTAATCTCATTTCCAATCTGTACCATTGCCGGAACAAGATGTTCATTTTTCATTGCTTTCAAAATATTGACCGTATGTAAGTAAACAGCCGTTTCCAGCTTTTCTCCTTGCAGATTCTTCCACGCCTTTGGCTTAATCTGTTTTGCAGGATCCGCCCAGAAATCACTGTAATGAAAATCCAGAAGATAACCCATTCCACTGCGAACGGTACGCCCTGCGAGCTCTATTGTAGTCTGCAAATCATTCATTCCGCCACCATAGGGCTTTCCTTCTTCATCATAAGGATCCTGCCATATTCTAAGTCTAATCATGTTGACACCGCATCTGCTTAAGATATCAAACAATTCTCCCTTACTGCCCTCTAAATAATAGGATGCACCATAGTCCTCCAACTCTTTCAGCATAGATACATCCATCCCTTTAATAAACTGCATCTACTACTCCTTTACCAATGTGATATCGTCAATCGTTCCCCATCCGCCGGGCGCAATCTTAACACTGACTCCTACCGTAACTTCTCCGTCCTCTACGCTCAATCCTGCCAGTTCCGCTGTATACCAGTTCACATATCCGTTCAAAGAAGCATCCGCCTTGATTGTTTCACCATTTATGACAGCATAGAAGTAAACAGAAGCATTTTCATCCCCGGCTGTATCTCCCTGAATATGTGCTGTCATCTTATAAGTTCCCGCTTCCAATCCGGAAACAGTCTGTTCCGCCGTAAAATTAACATCGCTGCTTCCCGAATAGAAATGAAGCGACTGCACGCCTTCAAAGCAATCCGTTTCCCTTGTATAAACGTCCAGTTCTTCCGTAACATTATCAATATTTGTCACATTCCATCCCGTAAAATCTGGTTCTTCAAAGCTGCCGTTTACTAAATAATTTCCCTTTTCATCGGCTGTTGCCGTGACAGAAGCGCTTACCTGTGCTGATCCGTTTTCCCCCTGACCGCCTCCTGTTTTTCCGCATCCTGCCAGAATCATGAACATACATGCTGCTGCCAATCCCAAGCATAACTTTCTTTTCATTCCTTTCCTCTCCTTTTCTGTACCATTTTCCATGTAGTAAATAATTTATTATTTTTTAAATAACTTATTTACTACTTGAAATATAGCATCATGTCCGGCATTTGTCAATTAAATTTGTCCTATTATTGCATTTTGTCGATTACATTTACGCATACAAAAAAGATGCAGCAATTAATTACTGCATCTGAAACCAAGCAAACTTATTTATCTGTTATGAATAATCTTAACGAAACGAACTAACAGCTCTTACGATAGACCGGAATTCCGTTGACAAATATGGATTTGGTAATCACCCCGCCATTTAACACTCTGTTTCGCAGCAAATCCAATGCTGTCTCACATATACTGGGGATGTCAATGTGAATTGTCGTAAGTGGCGGAGATACATATTTCGCAATGTTCACATCATTAATGCTAAAAATCGAAATCTGTTCCGGTATTTGTATCCCCGCTTCATTTAACGCCTGCAAAACTCCTACTGCCAGCGTATCACTCGCCACGCAAAGAGCCGTCGGAAGCTCATTCATTTGCGCAAGTTCTAGTCCTAACCGGTATCCTTCCTGCACGGTAAACTTCTCGGAGATGAAGATGAAATCCTCTCTGAGGCATTTATAGTACTGCGCGCTCTGCCTAAACGACCATTCCCGAATGTCCATGGACTTTTCTAATGTATCAATATTCCTGTCAGGTCCTCCCACAAAGCCGATTGAGTGGTGTCCTTTTTCTACGAAATAATCCACAATCTGCGTCACAAAGGAATCCATATTCGGTCTGACAGCGTCAAAAAGTTTTTCGTCTGGAGACGTCCCGATGAAAACACCCTTCTTACAAATCCGGTATAATCTGTTAATTTCCTGTCTGTTCAGCCAGCCAATCGCTACAAAAGCATTCAAGTCATCGGGAATCGCATCCATACCGTCTTTTTTCGTATAAACGCTTAGTTGGATATTCATCTGTTTTGCCTGTTTTGCGAGTTCCTCTTTAACGTTGCTATAGAAAATGTCTTCCAGTTCATCTTCCGCCTCCGTAAAATACAGTAACGCAACATGGTCAATTTTCGGATAAATGACACGCTTCTTATAGCCAATCTGCTCAGCGGCAGCAAAAATAGCCGCTCTCGTATCCGAGCTGACCGAAATCCCCTCATCATAATTGAGCACTCTTGACACAGCGGCGCTCGAAACACCGACTATTTCAGCAATTTCTTTTATTGTAGCCATAAAACAACCTCTTATGAAAAGAATGCGGATTCTACGCTTCCTGCTTAATCTTCATTGTCAAACCAATCCGCTTCTTCGCCACATCTACGGTCAGCACCTGCACGTCAACCACATCGCCCACGCTTACCGCTTCAAGCGGATGCTTGATAAACTTATTGGTAATCTGCGAAATATGCACAAGTCCGTCCTGATGCACACCAATATCTACGAACACACCAAAATCTATGACGTTGCGCACAGTTCCTTTCAGAATCATTCCCGGCTTTAAATCTTTCATATCAAGCACGTCGCTTCGAAGGATTGGCGCCGGCATGTCGTCGCGCGGGTCTCTCGCCGGTTTCTCAAGCTCTTTCAAAATATCTGTGAGAGTAATCTCACCGATGCCGAGCTCTTCTGCGAGCTTCTTTTTATCCTTAATCTTCTTCTCCAAGCTGCTGACCGTAATCTCGGTCTTACTGCCGTTTCTATCACTGCCTGTGCTCTTGCCGGAATTGACACTGGCGTCAGAATCATTCTCGAGCGTCAGACCGCCCATAGCCGCCGCCAATGCCTTACCCATAGCCGTATTCGTATTACGGATTACCACTTTCTGCTGCGGTTTCTTCTTCTCCTTAACAGGTGTCGCTTTCTTTCCTGCCGCCTTATTTGCCGCCGCTTTCTTCTGTGCTTCCTTCACATCTTCCATCGTCAAACCCATCTTGTCAAGAAGCTTTGTCGCCGCCTCGTAAGACTCCGGATGAACACTGGTCGCGTCGAGCGGGTTGTCTCCGTCTGTGATGCGCATGAATCCGGCGCACTGCTCATAGGCTTTCGGACCTAATTTCGCTACTTTCAAAAGTTGTGCTCTGTTGGTAAATCTGCCGTTTGTCTCACGATAATCCACGATATTTCTGGCAATCACTTTCGTCACACCGGAGACATATTCTAAGAGCGAAGCCGAAGCAGTATTTAAATCGACACCGACTTTATTCACGCTATCCTCAACGACACCGTTTAATGCCTCGCTCAGCTTCTTCTGGTTCATGTCATGCTGGTACTGTCCCACACCGATGGATTTAGGATCAATCTTCACAAGCTCCGCCAACGGATCCTGTAATCTTCTCGCAATAGAAGCCGCACTTCTCTGCCCTACATCAAAGTTCGGAAACTCCTCGGTAGCCAGCTTGCTCGCGGAATACACAGATGCACCCGCCTCATTGACGATAACATACTGCACCGGTGTATCTAACTCTTTTAACAATTCCACGATGACCTGCTCGGACTCTCTGGACGCCGTCCCGTTACCTACGGAAATCAGGGATACATTGTATTTCTTAATCAGTCTTTTCAGCTCCGTCTTCGCCTCCGCCACTTTATTCTGGGGCGCTGTCGGATAAATCACTTTCGTATCAAGCACTTTTCCTGTCTCATCTACTACTGCCAGCTTACATCCTGTACGGAATGCAGGATCCCAGCCAAGAACAACCTTACCAGCAATAGGCGGCTGTAACAGAAGCTGCTCCAAATTCTTGCCGAATACGGAGATTGCTCCGTCCTCTGCCTTTTCCGTCAAATCATTTCTGATTTCTCTCTCAATAGCAGGCGCAATCAGTCTGTCGTAGCTGTCTTTAATAACCTCCTCCAGAATCGGAGATGTGACAGGATTGTCATTTGTAATCACCTTAGTGCGCAGATATTGTAAGATACGTTCCACCGGTGCTTCCACTTTCACTACAAGGAATTTCTCATTCTCACCACGATTTAAGGCAAGCGTCCTATGCCCGACCACCTTTTTGATCGGCTCTTCATACTGATAGTACATCTCATAGACACTCTCAGCCTTCTCATCCTTGGCAGTGCTCACTAATTTACCTTCTTCTACGGTAATTCCGCGTATATAGATACGGTAGTCCGCTTCGTCGGAAACCGTCTCGGCAATAATATCCTTCGCACCCTGCAGCGCTTCCGCAGCCGTTTTGACGGATTTCGCGGCATCTTCATCCTCATGGATATATTTCGCCGCTTCATTCTCAATAGGTTCCGTAGTCTCCTGCGCCAAAATAAACTGTGCCAGACCGTCCAACCCTTTTTCTTTCGCCACGCTTGCCCTTGTCTTTTTCTTCGGACGGTACGGACGGTACAAATCTTCTACCACCACCATCGTCTCGGCAGCAACGATACGCTCCTTAAGTTCATCTGTCAGCTTACCCTGCTCTTCAATACTCTTTAGAACCTGCTCTTTCTTCTCCTCCAGATTGCGCAGATAAGTCAGTCTCTCATCCAGATTTCTAAGCACTTCATCGTTGAGGGAGCCGGTGGCTTCCTTTCTGTATCTGGAGATAAAAGGAATCGTATTTCCTTCGTCTATCAGCTTAACAGCCGCTTCCACCTGCCATTTCTCAACATTCAATTCTTCTTTCAATTTTAATATAATATCCATATTTTCCTCCGCTTTTACCGTTTACTCACTTTATCTATTCTGATGCGAGCGCTTCATCCAGCCACTCCACAAGTCTCAAATCTACTTTTCCCTTTTCTGCCATACTCTTTAATATCTCGATTGCCTTTTTTCTCGGAATCGGTTTCTTATAAGGTCTGTCCGTAGCCGCAAGCGCGTCGTAGATATCCACTACCGTAAGAAGCCTTGTCTCCAGATCAAGCTCATCGCCCTTCAGATGTTTTGGATAACCGCTGCCGTCCAAATATTCATGATGGGCGCCTACCCACTTAGGCACCATGGAAAATCCTTTATAGAACTGCACCTTTTCCAAAATCTTAGAGGTCATGACCACATGATTCTCCATCTCCTTGCGTTCCTGCATCGTCAGTGTTCCGCTCCGGATACTTAAGCAGGAAGCTTCTCTCTCAGTCAAATACGAAAGTACGGAACCGTCCTCATTTACATGTTTTTTCTCCGATAGTCTTTGTATATGTTCATATGCTTCATCGTCTACATAGTCAATCACATCAATCTCATGGATGAATGTGAGTTCCAACTCAAGCTCACCGCGAATCTCCTCGTATTCCTCCTTTGTAATCCTGCCCCGCAGCATATCGATTTCGTACAGTGCTTTAAGCAGTGCAAATCTGTCGTCAACTTTCTCAAGCTCCTTGTCCAGTCTTGTGGCTTTATTCATAATACTTAAAGGTACCACCATCTTGCCAATGTCATGAATAAGAGCTGCGAGCATCAATTGCTCTTTTCTCGCGGCGTCAAATGACTCTTCACATTTGCCTTCTTTATGTAACTGCGTAATATAATCAGCCAAAAGGCTTGCATATTTCTCTACATTTCTCGTGTGCAGGGCATTGTATGGCGTCCGCTCCTCCAGCGCCGTTGTGAGCGCCTCAACAAAAGAATAAATCTGCGCCTTCAGCGCCTCAACATAAGAAAGGTTCGTAAGCTCAATCGCTGCCATAGACCCAAGTGCTTGGATAATAATCTCATACTGCTCATCGAAGGCAACGACATCTCCCTTCTCATCCATGGCATTGATCAGCTGCAGTACTCCTATCAGTTCGTTCTCATTGTTCGCAAGAGGCACGACTAACTGCGACTGTGTACGGTATCCTGTCAGATTATCATACTGTCTCGGACCGGAAAAATCAAACTGATTGCTGGCATAGACATCCGGTATATTTACAACCTCACGATGAATCGCCGCATAAGAACACACATTTTCTTCCCTCATAGGCACCGGCGGCAGCTCTATAGGCTCCCCATCCATCCCTCGGCTGACTCCCTTGGAAAGCGTCTTCATATATTTAAAAATTAATTCGTCATTCTCATATAAATACAGCGTACTGGCGTCACAATTCGTAATCTCCATCCCTTTATCCAAAATGGTCATAAGTAAACGATTTCTGTCTCTTTCTGTAGAAAGGCGTATTCCAATATCCATTATCTTCTCAAAATCTTCGTATTGTAAATGCATCTTACTTCTCCCTCTCCTTTTCCATCGGATATATCCCGTGCTGCTTCATATATTCAAGCGACTTTTTCTGTGCTTCATATCCGCTTACTTCCACTAACACCGGCGCATCTATCCGATACTGCCTGATAAGTCGGTCAAATTCCTGCCAGTCCAGCTGCCCGGCTCCCACCGGCAGGTGTAGGTCATTTTTCAAATCATTATCGTTGATGTGCATATGCCTGATATAAGGAGCCAGCGTTTCAATCCATTCCTTAGCCGAACATCTTGAAAGCATGGCATGAGCATAATCCAGACAGATTCCGAAGTTTTCGATACCCTTCATCTTTTCTGCCAATCCTGCCATAACATCCGGCGCTTCATCAAACATGTTCTCCATATAAATCTGCTGTTCAGGATATTGCATGGCTATTTCCGTAAAAAATGAAATGTTTCTGTCACACCAGTTTCTCAGATAATTCGGTGCGCGGAATCCGGCAAGCCGCCCGGTATGAAACACAACGCCTTTTAATCCCATACGTTTCGCTATCTCCATAGATTGCCGAACCCGCAGCATGGAAGCGTCCCTAATCAGAGGGTCGTCACTGTGTATAGTCACATCCAGAAACGCCCCATGCATCGTATCCCCCGAAAAGTCATTCTTGTTTTTTCCGTAGTCTGCGATAATCTCCGCCTGTTTCTTAGGCTCATCCATAACATCCGCTATATAGAAATCATTATATTCAAATGCGCATCCGTATTCTTTAGCCAGACCGCACATCCTATCCATATCCGCTCTGTCGGGAACCAAATACAGCTTATTCATGTTCTCACTCTTTCTTTCAACAATCTTCTCTCAAACATTTTGCAGCTCTTAGACTAAGTTCTTTGCTGTCTTAGAGTTTCTTAATGCTTCTTTACATCGTCTACTTGATATACGAAGACGCCGTTGCTCTTTCCCTTCAAGGGAATCTCTCCGATTGGCGTCACTGCTACCCTGTCCTTAACTGCCTCATAGACCTCACTGCTGATCAGAATCTGTCCCGGACGGGCGTTACTCTCCAATCTGGCTGCCGTATTGACAGTATCGCCGATTGCTGTATAATCCATACGGAAATCACATCCGATATTTCCCACAACGGCGTCGCCGCAGTTAACCCCTATACCGAAAGATACGCTTTTACCATATCTTTCGCGGAATTTCTCAGCAATCTTCTCCGCTCCTGACTGCATGTCCCACGCGGTAGAGACTGCCCGGAAAATATAGTCATCCAGATCAAAAGGCGCATTAAAGACCGCCATCGTCGCATCTCCCACGAACTTGTCAAGGGTTCCGCCATTATCAAAGATTGCCTGCGTGGTAAGCCCCAGATACTCGTTTAAGATTTCCACTACTTCCTCCGGCTTCAGGCTTTCTGACATGGTCGTAAATCCCCTGATATCCACAAACAGCACCGCAATATGGCGGTTTTCCCCGCCGATTACCAACTCGAAATCTTTATCCTTGCTAATCTTGTCTACCACCTGAGGCGCCACATATTGTTTGAACACATTGATCACCCGCCGTCTGCGCATAATTTCCGATAAGTATCTGCGCACCATCTGTATCAAACAAATAATCAACAAACAGACCGGCAATAGTATGGTCGGAACAATCCTCCCTCTCGTATACATTCCCTTTGCAAAAACAAAATTGAGAATGATCAGCACCGTCATGAGCAGCGTAGAGTGCAGCAGTCGCATCTTCTCACTGCACAGATAGAATACACCGCACAAAAAAGCCGCTGCAATGGCATATACAAGAGGCGATACCGGAAGCTGCGTCTTTCCCTCCAGCAAAGCCTCAATAATGTTCGCATGGATTTCCACTCCGTACATCTGGCTGTTATGTGCAATCGCAGGCATGTAGGAATCCTGCATCCCCACGGCATAAGCGCCCACTAACACCACCGCATCCCGAAAGATTGCAGCATCCACAGTACCGTCCAGCACGTCCGCCATGGAAACTACGCTATAGCCACCCGCTTTGCCGGAGTAAGTGAAATAAAATCTGTTGTTTCTTCCGTAAGTATCCGGAAATACCGCTTCCTCGCCCCTGCTCTCCTGATAAACTTTATATACTTGAGAAGAGAGACTATACTTTCTTACTCCCTCATGGTCCAGATATGCCATTGCCTGACGTACATATCCGTCCGTGTCCACAAAAGTATTCGCAAAACCGCATATAACTTCATTTTTCAAACTGTCATAGGGTTCTATCACATGGTCTACGTAATAAGGATTATAAACAATTCTGCCGTCTTCATCTTTTTCCGGCTGCTCCTTAAAAGAAAAGCTCATGGCGGCAACAACATTCCCGGCTTCCCCACAGACTTTGGCAAAGTAATCGTCTGCTTCTCTGTCCGCCTCTTCACTGTAAATCACATCGAAACCAATCACTGCCGGACGTGCATCAGACACAGCGTTTAATGTGGATACCAGCTTAGCCGGAATCTCTCTGCTCCAAGTATTAACAGGACCATATTGTTCCAGTGTTTTATCATCGATTCCTATAATATAGATTTTTTTATTGGTGACAGTCTCTCTCTGGTTCAGCCTGTCGGATATTCCCATATCCAGAAAGCCCGCTGCGCCAAAATACAGAAATGCAAGAGATGCCAGAATAACGGCGGCTGTAAACGCCGCCGCTTTTATTCCGCTCAGATGTTTCATAACTTTCTATCTAATGTCCTTCCAAGGTCAAGTATTATCTTTCCACTTTACTGTCGTATCAGCCTGAATCACGGTTCCGAAATCAAAGTCCCACTCTCCGTTCTGATCCGGAATAAGAATAGGCTCCGAAGCTTTCTCTCCGCTCTTTACCTGCTGTGTAGCAAATGTATCGCCCTGATACTCAAAAGTCACTGTATAAGTCACTACCGGAGGTGGTAATACAGGCGTGTAATCACTCGGTCTATTATTATCGGATCCACCATGATCTGGTCTGTTATTATTGTCAGAACCACCGCCATTGTCCCCACTCTGAGAACTGTCTCCATCCCCGTTATCGCTGCCGGAACTGCTGCTTGCAGACTGTGGTACCTTGGGCTGCGTATTCTCCGCCGGCTGTGTCTTCTGCTCAGCCTGCTCCGCTGTCATTTGCGACGCCTCCGGTTTCTCTGCGCCTTTATCCGTTTTTGCAGAAGCGCTCTTTGGCGTATTTCCCGCTACCGCCTTATCTTCATCTGCCTCTGCATTTTCATCCGTATCACTCTTCTCGGAATCCTCCGCCGCCTCAGACGTCACCGCCTCTTCCGGCTCGCTCTCTTCGGGTTCCTCGCTACTGTCTTCCATTTGATCTGTAAGTGCCGTCAAATCTTCCAATGTGATGCCTGTCATGGACTGACCGCTTTCCGACATACTTCTCAAATTCTGAAGCGCCTGTACGGGAAGCTCTTCATATGTAATATCTCTCGGACCGTCCACGCTTCCGTCACTGTATATAATTAACTCGCTGCCCGCCGGAACTAATATCTCTTCCCCGTAAGTTCCGTCCGGAAGAATGGGGGTTGTTCCGACCTTTCCCTGAAAGCAGCACAGCTTTGTATTCTTGTCACCATTCTCATCAATATATATTTCCGCACGGTATATGGTTCCCCGAACCGCCATGACAGAGTTTGGCGTAGAAGTCTCATACTGTGATCCTTCACTCAGAGGATGCTGAATTTCATTGGTAATAGCCCCCTGCTCCAAGCATATTCTCGTCTTAGAATCAGCATCCGTCCCTTCCGCCTCAACAGAAAAGATGGTATCCGCCTCCGCCATCACATATTTATCGTCATCCAGCTTCATACGCATACCGGAATCATGCGCCACACTGACACGGTCACCGGATTCCAGATACAAATTCTCCACCGCGTCCATATCCCCTACGTCTTCACGCTCAATCACGGCAGTTCCTTCCACCTCATAAACCAATATGGAACGAAACGTTTCTTCCTTATTAAATAAAAACATGAGCACCGCCGCTGCAGCCACGATTGCCACAGCACAAATACAAATGATAATCTTCTTGTTTAGCATTTGCTTCTGCATGATAAACCACGCCCCTTTTTCAGATTACTTCTTCCGTCAATTTTAATATTTTATCAATCTGTAATCGCCAGCTGTTTTCACATAAAAATCACCGTCGCCCCGGTAGACTGTCCTGTCACCGCTTACACTCCATCTGCCTTCCGCCAGATGATAGGCAACACCCGCTTTTAATGAATAAATTCCGCTCTTGGAAATAACATTGCCATCCTGCGACGGGTCTTTTCCCGATACGGTAATACTACAGGCTATACTGTTGCCCGCTTTATCCTTTGCCTTGATCACACAAGACGTACCGTTGGCAACTACCTGATACTTTCCGTCCGCCGAAAGTGCGACGGGTTTCTCATTCACCGTAACGCTCTCTAAATTGGAGTCCTGCACCTGAAAAACAGTTCCCTCCGGATAAGTATTGCCTTCCTGTACCCCGATTACCTTAGGCGCTGCAGTATCTACTATGATTCCGCCGGATCTTGCATAAACGGTCTGACCGTCTGCACCTACCGCTTTCACATATAAGGCATAATTCCCATCGCTTATAAAGGTAATATTCATCGATGTACTGTCTGCCGCTGTCCAAGACAGGGCATCCATCTGTTCGTTTTCCTTAGCCTCCGCTGTCGTATCTGTTATTTTGTCTTGACAGTAAAAAAGCGAAACCGCCTGACCGCTCTGTGTGGCGGAACAATTTATCGACTGGTAATAATTATTCACATATTCATATTCAATCTTACCGCCCAGATTATAAGTCCGGTTCTGCCCCTGCCACTTAATCTCAATCACCGGCGCTGCCTCGCCCGCCGTTGCTGCTGCATCGTTTGCCGCCGCTTCCTCAACTGTTACAGGCATAGCCGCGATATCGCTATTTACTTTATGATCCTCATTTATTTCGTCGTCGTTATCTGCCTCATCGTCAGCATTCACTTCTTCGCCGTTATTTACTTCATCGTCTGCATTCACTTCTTCGCTGTCATTTATCTCCTTGTCTGCGCCTGTTTTGTCATCGTCAGACACGGTATTATCAGAGACAGAACCTGCCCCGTTCTCCCAAACCGCTTCCGTATTTTCCTCAGCTGCCATCATCGTACCCATCGGCATCAAGCATCCGATTAGCGCCGCCATGCCAAGTACAGACAACTTTCTCCACTTCCTGTACATATCTACCGCCTCCAATTCTCACACTCGAAACACAAATGAATCGTATTACACATATAAGCCGTCAACACATATTATATATCGGTCTTTTCTGCTTATATATTACACATAATCCATAATTTGGTCAATAGCTGCACTGCCTAACATCTATCCAAAAGACCTCTGGTTTTTCCTATGTAGATATGCTACAATAAACGCAAGCCCGGCGGCTTGCGTCACAAGAATTGCTTCGCAATTCTTGCCGAAATCATTTATGCTGTGGCATTTATCTAAGTGCTACAATAGACGCAAGCCCGGCGGCTTGCGTCACAAGAATTGCTTCGCAATTCTTGCCGAAATC
>CAMWQW010000027.1 GCA_947176505.1 uncultured Lachnospiraceae bacterium
ACCCGTGACCTCCGCACTACCAATGCGACGCTCTACCGA
This sequence comes from uncultured Lachnospiraceae bacterium, assembly GCA_947176505.1. Taxonomy (GTDB): domain Bacteria; phylum Bacillota; class Clostridia; order Lachnospirales; family Lachnospiraceae; genus UBA3282. The sequence goes on from CAMWQW010000027.1 coordinate 40, forward strand.
CTGAGCCACAGCAGCATACTTGCAGTGAGCCTCACTACCGACTCACCGCTTTGTAGTATATCATACGCGTTTCGGCTTTGTCAATAGTTCGTGGCTGTTACTGTTCACCTTCTCAATATTCCAGCCTCTTTTTAAGCTTCGTCTTAATCCTCTGCAACGCATTATCGGTTGACTTATCATCCCTTGCCAGCACTTTGGCTATCTGCTGATATCCCATACCGGTCAGATACAGGTCAAGCACTTGCTTTTCAAAGCTGCTGAGTTCCTCCTCTATCACCTGTTCTAACTGCGTCACATTCTCTCTGTCAATCACCATCTCTTCCGGGCTCTGTCCTGCATGCTGCGTGAGTATATTGACTAATTCCTCCTGCTCTCCCTCATGGTTCGTATTCACACTGCCGTACAGCGATATATAGGTATTTAACGGAATATGCTTCTGCCTTCTCGAAGCCTGCACCGCCGTATACATCTGTCTGGACACACACAAATCGGCAAAGGTCATAAAGCTCACGTCCCTGCCGCAGTCATAGTCTCTAAGCGCCTTGAAAAGCCCTATCATCCCCTCCTGAATCAAGTCATCGTTATCCGCCCCGAGTATATACATGGATTTGGCTTTGCCCCGCACCAGATTCTTATATTTATTCATAAGATAATCCGTGATGCCGTCCTCTCCGTCCCTGAGGCGGACGATGAGTTCTTCATCACTGTACTGACCATAATCTCTTTCCATATCGTCTGCTATTCCTCATGTCCATTCCGCATCATGCTTCCTGCGGCAGCCTGCTATTCTCCGTTCATATGAAACAGCGCATGATTCTGCAGCGTATTCGCTGACACTGAGTTCGCCGACACCGCATCCGCCGCCTGTTCCTCATCAATTTCGTCATAATACTGTATAATCTCCGAGGCAAAATGTTCCGCCATAATCTGATATCCGTCATGGTTCGCATGTACACCGTCCGGTATGTAGTCTGCCACCACATTTACATCATGCGAATCCAGAATATTGGAATTGTACAGATCAATCACTTGATAATCGTACTCTTTTGCCAACGTACGGATCACATTCACAAAATCCTGCTGAGGCAGCAGGTAGTCACGCTCAATCATCAGATAGTCCTGCAGGATATTCGGCAGCGGTGTGGCAAAAAATATCTCTGCATCAGGATAGCTCCCGCGCAGTCCCCGCATAAGTTCATCCAAATCTCCGCAGAATGTCCGGCTGGCTCGCTCTTCCAGACTGCCAAACTCCTTATCGGAAACACAGAACCCGTCGTTCGTGCCTCCCATAACAATGATGATATCCGTATCTTCCGGTATATTCTGATAACGATCCACATAAGCATCCGACCAGTATCTGCCGATGGATGAACCGCCAATACCAAGATTGTAAACTTCTTCCGCACCCAAAAGTTCCTTAAGTCTTGCCGGATAGGAATACTGCTGATAATTCTCTTCATTCTCAAGATTTGCCGCCGCGGTGATGCTGTCACCCAGACAGGCAATCTTTAATCCGGAAAAATCTCTTCTGTTCTCTGCAATCCTCTCCCGGTCAGACTGATTGACCTCCAGCGTTTCCTCCAGCGAAGTGCGGAGCATCCGCCGCTCTTCCAGCGTCATATTATCCGGCTGCTCATAAATCGTCCGCCATGCATCAAAAATACTGTTTTCGGTCATCGTACCGTCATAGTAATTAATCTCCCCGTCATTGGCGGATACACCTCCGTGTATGGAACCTGAAATGCTGTTCTCTGATATCGTACTGTTGCCTGACACTGTGCTATTACCTGACACCGTACTATTACCCGACACTGTTCCGTTACCTGATACCGTTCCGTTACCCGACACGGTTCCGTTACCTGATACCGTTCCGTTATCCGACACCGTTCCGTTACCCGATACTGTCTCATTGCCCGCTACAATGCTGTCCGCCGATACGGAAGAATCCGTCCTGTCAATTTCACCGCTCTGTATCTGTGCGATGAAACGTTCCAGTTCTTCCTTGTCTTCCTTCAGTTCCATAATTTCCGCCTGCATCTCCTGCACACGGCTCTGAGCCTCTTCATTACGCGCAAATACCTGCGCAATCTCCAGCTCTTCCTGCTCTCTCGCAAGCCTCCTGTCGGTATCATAGATGTCATAGGCTTTCAAACCGACCGCTGCCGCCAAAACTGCCGTCGTGATAAAAATCACTACTAATAGAATTTCATTTATTCTTTTCATCTTACTTCCCGCTCGTTACTGCCGCTGTCTCACTATTTCATACGCCAACACCCCTGCTGCCACGGAAGCATTCAGGGAATCGATATCTCCATGCATCGGAATTGCCGCCGTAAAATCGCACTTTTCTTTCACAAGCCTTCCCACACCGCTTCCTTCATTGCCCACCACAAGCCCTATCGGTCCTTTCAAATCCAAATCATACATGCGAGTGCCGTCCATATCTGCACAGACGAACCACAAGCCCTCTTTCTTTAATTCTTCTATCGTCTGTCCGAGATTCGTCACCTTCGCTACCGGCGTATAGTTGATTGCTCCCGCCGACGCCTTTGCCACCGTCGCCGTCAAACCGACCGCACGGTTTTTCGGAATGATTACACCATGTGCACCCGCCAGATTGGCAGTACGGATGATTGCGCCCAGATTGTGCGGATCCTCGATATTATCTAGCAGAAAAATAAATGGCGCTTCCCCTTTATCCCGCGCTTTTTTAAGGATATCCTCCACTTGTGCATAAGCATACGCCGCCGCATATGCAATGACTCCCTGATGCTTTCCCGTCTCGGATATCTGATCTAGTCGCTCCTTCGTCACATACTTAATCTGTGCACCCTTTTTGGATGCCTCTCTTTTAATCGTCAGAATCGGTCCGTCCTGACAACCGTCCAAAACAAAAAGCTTGTCTATCGTTCTGCCGGCGCGAAACGCCTCTATCACGGCATTGCGCCCTTCTATCGTAAATTCGGTGTATTCCATTTAGTTATTCCTTTCGTTAACTATATAAATACCTGATTAGATCGGATGACCGTCTGTTTTTCTGCACACATCAAATAGTCATTCCTACCCGTTCAATCGCCTCATGAATCAAATATAGCATCCGCTCCTGCTTCCCCTGCAGATACAGATAACCGCAAAGCGCCTCCAATCCTGTTGCCTTACGGTACTCGATGACGGACGCATTCTTAGCGGCAGTATAGGACTTCGCATTCCGTCCGCGGTGATACACCGATACCTCTTCCTCCGTCAATTCATCCTCCAGCGCGTCAATCATCTTCGCCTGCACGCGGGCGTTCACATAGGTGACCGTCTTTTTATGCAGATTATTGGCGGAACGGTTCCCCCGCTCCACCACGATTGTCCGTATCACCAAGTCATAGATGGCGTCACCGATATATGCTAACGTCAGGGGCGAATAAGTGCGGATATCCATCGATGTACAATCGAAATCCCTCTTGATGGCATCTAAAATCGTTATGCTCTCTTCCATTTAACGCCCTCTCGTGTGTCTTCCAGAATGATACCCTGCGCTGCCAGCATATCTCTGATTTCATCTGCTCTCGCGAAGTTCTTCGATTTTCTGGCATCCTGCCTTTCCTGAATCAAAGCTTCTATTTCCGTATCCAGTATTTCCTCTTTCTTATCTACAATCAAACCGCAGATATCAGACAAAGTGACAATTTCATCTTTGAGCGCCTGTACAAAGGCTTTAGATGAGCTTTCGGAAGCTTTGGTGTTCGTAAATTTCACCAGCTCAAAAATAGCCGAAACAGCATCCGCTGTGTTAAAGTCATCGTCCATCGCCTCGTCAAATTTGGTAATAAATCCTTTTGCCTCATTATACTGCTTCTGCTCTTCTTCTGTCATCCCGTTATCCGGCGCATTGTCAAGCAGATAATTTAAATTCGCCACACTGGTCACAATACGGTCCAATCCGTTCTTAGCCGCTTCCATCAAATCTGCGCTGAAATTAAGCGGACTCCTGTAATGTGCCGAGAGCATGAAAAACCGCAGCACCTGCAAATCATATTTCTCACCGATGTCTCTGACCGTAAAGAAATTACCTGCTGATTTGGACATCTTCTTATTATCAATATTTAAGAATCCGTTATGCAGCCAATACTTCGCAAACTCTTTGCCGTTAGCCGCCTCCGACTGCGCAATCTCATTCTCATGGTGGGGGAATATCAAATCTTCCCCGCCCGCATGGATATCAATCTCCTCACCCAGATATTTCCTACTCATAACGGAACACTCGATATGCCATCCCGGACGCCCTTCACACCAAGGAGACTCCCAATAAGGTTCTCCCTCTTTCTTCGGTTTCCACAACACAAAATCAAGCGGATCCTGCTTCTGATCTTCACCGGACACTAACAGGGAACGTCCGCCGCTCCTTAAATCATCCAGATTCTTGTGTGAAAGTTTTCCGTAATCTTTGAAGCTTCTCGTCTTATAATACACCGTACCGTCCGGCGCTGCATAGGCGTATCCTTTATCAATCAGGGTCTGAATCATCTCGATCATACCTCCGATTTCCTCCGTCGCCTTCGGGTGTATCGTCGCTTCCTTGACATTAAGCGCCTTCATGTCCTTTCTGCACTCTTCAATGTAACGCTCGGAAATAACGGAAGGTTCAACGCCTTCTTCATTGGCTTTCTTGATAATCTTATCGTCCACATCGGTAAAGTTAGAAACATAATTGACCTCATAGCCCTTGTGCTCCATATAGCGTCTGGCAGTGTCAAACACAATCATCGGTCTGGCATTGCCGATATGGATCAGATTATACACGGTCGGTCCGCAGACGTACATGCTGACTTTGCCTTCCTGCAAAGGTATAAACTCTTCTTTTTGTCTTGATAGTGTGTTGAAAACTTTCATAATGTATACTCCTCTTGTTATATTCTCAGTTGCGGAGACTGCGCATTTCTCTCTCCAAATCAAGCAGTCTGTTGGTCAATTCCGCATTGGCCCGCTGTAAACCCATAATATCTTCTCTGACAGGATCGGGCAGGTTGATCTGATCCAAATCCTCTTGTGGCAGCAACCTGTTATTGCGCTTCACCACCCGTCCGGGCACGCCAACCACCGTGGAATTGGGTGGTACTTCCTCTAATACCACACTGCCCGCTCCTATCTTGCTGTTGTCGCCGATTTTAAAGGACCCCAGCACTTTCGCGCCTGTACTAATCATCACATTGTTGCCGACGGTAGGATGTCTCTTACCTTGTTCCTTGCCCGTACCTCCCAGAGTAACTCCCTGATACAGTGTCACATTATCGCCAATCACGGTCGTCTCTCCTATAATCACGCCGTTACCGTGGTCGATAAAGAACCCCTTACCGATTTCCGCACCGGGATGAATCTCGATGCCGGTCTTACGGACCGCCTTCTGTGAAATCCATCTCGCCAGAAAAAAGTGTTTCTTCAAATACATCTTATGTGCCATACGGTAATAAATCATCACCTTAAAACTTGGGTATAAAAAAACTTCCATATTGGAGTGAATCGCCGGATCGCGTTCGCGTATAATCCGGATTTCCTCCTTAATATTTTGAATAAAACCCATAATTATCCCTTCTATGTCTGCAATGTATGAGACAAATCACTCTTAGTTTCTTCGTTCGCGCTTGATTTCCCGCTGACATAATAAATAAAGACCGCGGCGTCCTCCCTACTCCGGTTCGGAAATAGAGACGAAATAATCCGCGGTTCCACTCTACTTAAAGAACGCTCAAAACTGCATTCTTCCACTCATAACCTGTAACGGGGTCAGCCGGGCATAAGCCGGACTCCGGGGCGCACTTCCCATTCTCTTCACAAGAACCGCTTCCAGCCGACGACGGTTCCTCTCTGCCTGCTTCTGACAAAGGTACTCTTCCCTTTCAACATCCATTGCATTCAATCTGATAAGTTCTGCTAATAGAATATGCAAAAAGACTCATTTTGTCAACCTGCTTTTGGACTCTTTATGACCGGTTTCTCATCGGACATCCGCTGCAGCCTGCACACTGTTCTGTTCCGCCGCTGCTATCCATGCCGGCGCTTACTGCGCTGACGTCCTCGCTGTACAACTCTCTTGGACTGGTCAGCATGCAGATTGCCTGCGCAGAGATTCCCTCGCCGCTTCCCGTAAAGCCGAGCCCTTCTTCGGACGTGGCTTTCACGTTGACCTGCTCTGTCTCAATGCCAAGCGCCGCCGCAATGTTCTCACACATCAAGTCGATATGCGGGCGCATCTTCGGCGCCTGCGCAATAATAGTTGCGTCAATATTTTCAATCAGGAATCTGTTTTCTTCAAGCAGATTTCCTACATGTTTCAGCAGTTCTATCGAGGATATCCCTTTATATGCAGGATCGGTATCCGGAAAATGTTTACCGATATCTCCAAGTGCAGCCGCTCCGAGCAGAGCATCCATGACGGCATGCAGCAACACGTCCGCGTCCGAATGTCCCAGCAGACCTTTTTCATAAGGAATCTCCACACCGCCCATAATCAGCCTTCGTCCCTCTACGAGACGGTGTACGTCATAGCCCATTCCGATTCTCATAATCTCGTCGTGCTCCTTTACATTGATTGCATAATCCGGTCAAGCAGCCGCTCCGCCACTTCTTCCTTGCTCATCATCGGCAGTTCAACCGTCTCGTCCTTCGTCAAAAGCGTCACCACATTGGTATCGGTACCGAATCCTGCACCCTCCTGCTTCAGATTATTGGCAACAATCATATCAATATTCTTCTTTTCCAATTTTGCCCGGGAATTTTCCAACATATGCTCCGTCTCCATGGAAAAACCGCACAGAAACTGTCCATCCCTGCGGTGCGCTCCAAGATAAGCAAGGATATCTTCGGTACGCTCCAGTTCGACAGACATCTCTTCATCCTTTTTCTTAAGCTTCTCATCCGCAAAGACACATGGACGGTAATCCGCCACTGCCGCCGCCTTAACAATGATATCCTGTTCGTTTGCCGCTTCTTTGACTGCCTTCGCCATGTCCGCCGCTGATACGACGGGCACAATCCGCACACCCATGGGCGGCTGAATATCCACTTTTCCCGACACAAGTGTCACTTCCGCTCCGCGCATCATTGCACACCTCGCAACGGCATAGCCCATCTTGCCGGTAGAATGATTACTGATATAGCGCACCGGATCCATTTTCTCCTGCGTGGGACCAGCCGTGACAAGTACTTTTTTACCTGCCATGTCCTTCGGCGTCAACGCTTTTGCAAGATACTCATAGAGAACCTCCGGTTCAGGCATCTTGCCCTCGCCCGTATCGCCGCACGCCAGATATCCGCTGGCAGGAGTAATCACTTCCATGCCGTAGCGGGCAAGTGTCTTCATATTATCCTGTACCACGGGATTCTGGTACATTCTTGTATTCATTGCCGGTGCAAACAGCTTCGGGCATGTGCACGCAAGCAGCGTAGTCGTCAGCATATCGTCGGCAATTCCGTGCGCCGCCTTTGCGATCACGTTCGCCGACGCGGGTGCCACAAGAAATGCATCCGTCTGCTTCGCTAAAGACACATGCTCTACCTGAAATTCAAAGTTTCTGTCAAATGTGTCTACAAGACATTTATTTCCTGTCAATGACTCAAAGGTAATCGGATTTATAAAATTCGTCGCATTGGGCGTCATGATAACAGTCACGTCAGCCTTCTGCTTCACAAGCATGCTGGCAAGCGAAGCAATCTTGTAGGCTGCAATACTGCCCGTCACACCAAGCACGATATGTTTTCCTGCTACCATATTATCTTCCTCCGTTTTTCTTCTATTTCTATTTTCCTTTATTTCCGTTTTCTTTTGCTCTGATTTCCCTTTTATTCTGCCTTAATCGTGCATCATTCGGCAGACAACACACGGGAAACATGCGTATTTATTGCTTTTTATCCCAAACTCTGTCACGATGTAAGAGTTTATACTTCCATATTTTTCTTATATATAATGTCCAGCCCTTTTAAGGTCAATTCGTTGTCATATACAATCTTTCTCTTACAGTAGGGCACAATACTTCCGGACAATCCTCCGGTCGCCACCACCGGCGCTTCATAACCAAGCTCATCAAAGATGCGCTCTATCATGCCGTCCAGACACGCCGCCTGCCCCATCACGATTCCGCTCTTCATACAGTCAATGGTATTCCTGCCGATTACCTTTTTCGGCGCCTCTAAGCTGATGCGCGGAAGCTGGGAAGTCCTGTTCACCAGAGAATCCAAAGAAACTTTGACTCCCGGTAAAATCATCCCGCCAATATAATTTTTCTTATCGTCCACTACACTGATAGTCGTCGCCGTTCCCATATCAATCATGATAATCGGAGCGCCATAATAATGAATCCCGGCAACCGCATTCACCACCAAATCGGAGCCAAGCTGGCCCGGATTGTCCATCAGAATATTCAGCCCTGTCTTAAGCCCCGGTCCGACCAGCAGCGGGGTTTTATGAAATATTTTCTCCAATGCCGCTTTAATAATATTATTGATCGGCGGCACTACGGAAGAGATGATGCTGCCCGTAATCTCTTCGGTTCCTATATGATAAAGTTCAAATAATGTACGGAATTCCACCACATACTCCAATTCCGTGTTGGACAGATTCGTGGACACACGCTCCACAAAACATACTTTTTCTCCCTCAATGCAGCCGATTACAATATTCGTATTCCCGATGTCAATCGCTAAAATCATATCTATTCCCTGCCTTCTGTTCCGATTCTGTTTACATGTTTCCTATAGACTCTATATTCCGGAAAGGTATATGCGAATCCTATCCGTGGAGTCAATTCAGCTGGCTGTATATCATCTTTCTCTGCACTTTTGATTTCTCCCTATTGGCAAACCGGTCAACCGCATTTTGCCATCGACCGGTCTGCTCTTTACATCACAGTGTATTGTTCTCTTTATTTATAACTATCTGATTCTTTCCGAATCGTCTTCAAATATTCCCACAAATATTTTCTACCACTCATATCATTATTCATTATATTTTAGCGGCTGTCTTTCCCATATCCATCATCCGTTCCGACTTAGAATAAATGGGCTTTACTCTCGTCAGCGCGAATCCGACACCTGCCACAATGATTGCAGCCACAACTGCCTCCACGATACCGTTGAAAGTCACGACTCCCATGATAACGTCAAGCACAGCCTCGCCTGCCACGCCGACCGCCTGCGCATACGCGTCCTTATATAAGATAAAAATACCGCTCATGACAAACAGCGTATTGGTGAACGCACCTGCCAGTCCCGCATATGCAAGCGCAATATTAGTAGAACCTTTCTTGCTGCTGCTTATCGTCAGCACTACCATAAGCACGATACCTGCCGCCAGACCAATCAAAGTGCAGACAAGCGCACTCAATGTCTCCGGAAGCAGTCGTATTAAAAATGCCCTGACGGAAATAAAAAGAATCAAAGATGCCAATGCATTCACAACAATGGGTCCTGTTTTCTGTTCGCTTTTAAGAGCCCTGCGAATCAGAACATAAATAAAATAAGGAACAACGCCGACTAAAATTCTCGGTACAAAACAGATATATAAGCTCTTAAAGATACCTGAAGCGCCGACTACGTTGTACGCTAAGACCGGCGAGAACACAAACGCCGATGCCGTAGCTGCCTTAAATGTGTTGTTGATGAAGCTGGTTAAACCAAATACGAATCCCAAAAATGCACCTTTCTTCGGTCCAAGAAATAGCGCTCCAAGGATAACCGGGATATGGATAATCGTCGCATTGATGACTACAAGCGGGATATATCCCAGCGGAGTGAATGCCATAATCACGATTATGGCGGTGAACAGTGCCGTGAGCACCAGTTCATAAGTCTTTTCATTTTTCATGGTACAAATCCTCCTGTTATTATTCTCATACGAGATACAATACGGTGTCATCATACCACATTGATATTTTTTTGACAATATGTTTTATTGGGAAATCATTTGAGCATTCCAATCCCCCAATTGCAAATTCCGTCCTTATGCCTTACAATAATAAAAGTAAATTCCTTCGGAATTTACTTTGCGAGATTCGCTTCGCGAACTCGGTTCCATTTAAAAATTTTACCTTGCTTCGCAAACTCGGTTCCATTTAAAAATTTTACCTTGCTTCGCAAATTTACTTCGCAAACTTGGATTAAGTTTCTACATTTATGCAGGAGGTATCTGTACATGTATCACGCAAAGAAAATCGGTGTATTCATCTCTCACATATTCGGTACCTACCAGCAGGGAGTATGTCAGGGCATTATCGATAAAGCGTTGGAGTACGGATATACCGCTGAAATTTTCACTTCGCTTGACGGAGAAAATCTCGGCGCATATGAGGCTGGTGAAGAAAGTATTCTGCGTATTCCCAACTATGACAGCTTCGATGGTATTATTTTCGCTTCCGATACATATATCTCTTCGGAGTTAAAGCAAAAGATTCTGCGTAAATTACAGACTCTTTCCTGCCCTATTGTGGAAATTGCAGTGGCGGATAATCATTTTCCCACTGTCTCCTTGGAGAACAACTCCATGGCTGGGGAAATGGCGACACATTTTCTTACCGTACATCATGCCTCCCGTGTCTGCTACTTAGGCTGTCAGACAGAAGCCGCTTTTTCCGCTCTGCGGGAGAACTACTATAAAGAGGCACTGGCAAAAGCCGGGAAAACTCCGGGTGAACATGATATTTATAAGTGCAGCTACGACATCGACTCCGTCAACGAAGCGCTTGCTTTCTTCTGTCAGGACGGAACGCCGGAAGCAATCGTCTGTTACAATGACCGTCTGGCGCTATTGTTTCTTACTGCCGCACTTACAGCGGGATATCGGATTCCGGAAGACATCGCGATTACCGGCTGCGACGATACACCGGAAGGACACAGCACTGCTCCGATGCTCACCACGGTCTCCTTTCCCGTATATGAACTTGGCGCCCAAGCCGCCACGAACCTGCTGACTCTTCTGCGCGGCAAAGACTTACCGTTTAGTACCGTATTGTCGGCAAAACCGATTATTTATAATTCCTGCGGATGTAGAACTTCGGCAAATAAGAATTCCGTTTTTTATATGAGAGAGCTATCCTCCCGAATTGAGGCACTGGAAAATTCCATTCTGGGTTCCGTGAACATGTCCTCTTCTTTACAGTATGCTGCTGATATTGACGATTGTATGGATTTGCTCGAACAATTTGTCCGCCAAATAGAGCACTGTCGAGAATTTTACCTTTGCCTTTACTCCGATTGGGATTCCATTTCCAGTCATATCCTTGCCCTCACGAACAATGAGGCAACCGTTGCGGACACCGATACTATTTTGTTGAAATTTGCCTTGAAAAACGGGAAGCGACTTCCGGAATGCAGCTATCGCAAGAAAAATCTGCTGCCGGACTATATTTATGACGATTCCGACTGCGCCTATATTTATGTTCCGCTATTTTTTGAAAATAAGAAATTCGGCTATATTGCTCTCGCCTATGACGACAACCGGATTGACTACCATTTCCGTCTGGTACAATGGCAGATGAACATCAACCAGATGCTACAGAGTATCTGCGAGGCAAAACGCACCGGGATGCTGGTAAGCCGGTTGGAAGACATTTACATGAAAGACGCACTGACCGGACTTTACAACAAGCACGGTTACAATCATTTTGAGGAACCGCTCCTAAACCGCGCCATTTTGGAGAATCTGCCACTTACTGCTTTTCTGATTGATATGGACGGACTCAAGAAGATTAACGATACCTACGGACACAGCGAAGGTGATTTTGCCATTCAGGTGCTTGGTCAGGCAATCGAAAGCACTTCAAACGAAGGCGATGTGTGTGCACGCTTCTCAGGAGACGAATTCTATCTGCTTACTGCAGGTCTTTCTGAGAAAGGAGCAAAAAATCGCGTAGAAGCAATTGAATCCTATCTGGATAACTACAACAGGCTGAGCGCCAAAAAATACCCTGTTTCCTGTAGCTGCGGTTATGCTTCTGCGCTGCCGTCACATGACTTCACATCGGAACAGATTCAGGAACTGTTTGCGGCGGCAGACAAGAAAATGTACGAGGAGAAAAGCAGGCATCATGCCATGCGCTGACGATGTGTCGTAAACTCCTACGAATTTAACTGCACGTTTTTGCGGTATTCACTCGGCGATACTCCGCAGGATGTCTTGAAAATTTTCATAAAATGTTTTTCGTTATCATAACCGACCTTTGCGCTGATTTCAATTATCCGCAGGTCGGTTTCGGCTAAGAGCCTCTTTGCCTCCTCCATTCTGATTCCTTTCAGGTAGTTGACAAAATTATTTCCTGTGTATTCCTTAAACAGATAGGAAAACAAAGAATAATTCATGGAGATATGATTTGAAACAACTGCCATATTCAAATCCTTGTCATAATTCTTCTGGATATAATCGATTGCCTGTTTGATTTTCTGCTGATTTTTGTTAACATCATAACGGCTGTTAATGCGCTCATGAAAGGCAAGCAGCCAATCCATAAATTCCGTCTGCCATGACATCAACGCGGAAAAACTATAATAGTCCGCCAGTCTTTTCACATTATCTTCCTCATCCTCCATCATATTTCGATAGGTTTTGCGGATATCCTTAAAAAAATCATCTATGCATTTGGCAAAATCAAATGGAGTTATCCACTCGTTTGTCACCGCATAGAACAATCCGTTCCACGCCTTAACAAGTTCTTCTGTCTTGTCTGTTCCGAGAAGTTGTACCCTCTGCAGTTTCATTTCCTCCCCTGTCAGCTTCTGTCCTTGTCCATAAAATTGTTCAGGAATTCTCTTTCCTCGTTCCCCGCTGCAGACATGCATACGATTTGTGCAAAATGCAGACTGCCTTGCCTCCGTTGCCTCACGATAAGCCGCCCGCAGTTCCCGGATTCCGCTGTGCGGCAGGCTGATTCCGACATGTTCCTGCGCCAGCTCGTTTTTCAAAAGAAGCGGCGCGTTTTTCTCTGACACGAGAAACACATCATACCCCTCCACATTATGCAGATAAATATACTGCTCTCTGGCATCGTGAAACTCCTTCGGATTCAGTGCATATACATAATATCCATGTAGGTCAAATTCGCTCTCATATTCAGACTGCATAGTATTCAGTTCTTCTTCCGTAATCTTTTCGTTCAGCATCAAATATTTCAGCTGCTGGTGACCAAGACGCTTACTCGTCCTGCTGTTCTCCTGACTGACTGAAATCTCCTGCTCCAGCTGTTTCATAATACTCCACAGTTTTTCTCTTTCCACCGGTTTTAAAAGATACTCACGTACGCCCATGCGCAGCATCTCTACTGCATAGGAAAAATCGGCATAACCGCTGACAGCTACGATAATAGGTTTCTCAGGAAGTTCTTGTACCTTCTGCACTAACTCAATGCCGGTCATTCTGGGCATACGGATATCCGTAAACATCACATCCACCTTCTGGCTCTGCAAGATTTCGAGCGCCATCTCCCCGTTGCCGCATTCCATAAGCACTTCTACCGGAACGCCGCTGCGCTGAATCATCGTCCGTATTCCCTGCCGTATTAATTTCTCATCTTCCACAATCAAAACCGTCTTCATTACCATCCCTCATTCTTTCAGCTCCGCATCGGTACGCGTACCATAACCTTGGTATAGCACCCTAGCTTAGAGGCAATATCAATTCCATACTCTTCTCCGAAACTCATACGGATTCTGTCCTGTACATTCTTCAAACCGATTCCGCTGCCGCTGCCGCCGTCAGTCTCAATTTCACCCGCTATCTTTTTCTTCAGCCTTTCCAGCTCCACATCGCTCATACCCTTGCCTGCGTCACTAATCTCAATCACGCAGTCTCCGTTTTTCTCCATGCCTTTGATATAAATGTTCGTATCTTCCGCAAGATCTTCAATGCCGTGATAAATCGCATTTTCCACAATCGGCTGTAAGGACATTTTCGGTATTTCCTGCTGCATAATCTCTTCCGGCAGGTTCAGTGACAAATATATTTCATAATCAAAACGCAGATTGATCAGCATGAGATAATTTCTGATATACTCAATTTCTTCTTCCACCCGTACATTGCCCGACACCCATTTCATGCTATACCGAAGCAGATTCCCGAGCGAAGTAATCGCATCCGAAATCATGTACTCTTCATCAATCTCAGCCATCATCTTAACAGACTCTAATACGTTATAGATAAAGTGTGCGTTAATCTGATTTTGCAGAGCGCGGATTTGAGAGTTCTTCGCCAGTATCTCTCTGTCAATATTTTCCTTCATAAGCTGTTCTATCCGGTCGAGCATTTTATTAATCTGTGTTCCCAGCTCACCCATTTCATCGCTTCCGCAATTTTTAATTCTTACGCCAAGATCTCCTTTTTGTATTCCACGAATTGATCTTAAAATATCATAGAACTGCCTCAGAAGACGCTTCACGATATAATTAATGAGGAATGCCAGTCCGACAAGAAGCACTATCATAATCGCCACGAAACTATTTCTCATTCGATATACATAGCGCACATTATCTGAAATATTCTTCACGGACAGCAGCGTCCCCTGCAGTTCTCTGACATGCAGATACGACACAATCAAATGCTCTTCGCCCTGTCTTGTATAGTCCGTAACAATTCCGTCTTCCTCAAACCCTTCTTCCATTTGAAACCGTACAAACTCCTCTGAGAATTCCTGTTCATTATCTCCGAAGTACAATTCCCCTGTATCCGAAATAAAGCAGCTCCACTCATCTTCAATCCTTTCGTAGAGCGCCGGAAACATATTTTCCATGGTGACCGCTGTTTCTATCACACCGATCAGACCGCTTTCATAATCCTCCACGTTCGTCACGAGAGAAGCAATCTTTGCCGCTCCCCGGTTGTCAAAAAGCTCATCCGGATAATGATAGTTCCATCCTGTATAATCCGCCTTTTTCGCCCATTCCATTTTATCCATGCGGGAGCGGCTATATAAAATCGGCATCATTTCCTGCATGTTATCATTCACCGCATAGACACGCACGCCGTACAACAACGTGTTGTTATTGACAAGACGTTCCAAGGCGGCGATATCAGAATGATAAAATGTCAATAATTCCTCTGTTTCTATCTTCTGCCGGTCCGCTATCCTGTCAAGCATCTGCAAAAGAGCTTCATCATGCAGAAAAAACTGAGTCGTCATGTTAATCGAGTCAATATTCTTCCGGATATGATCGCTGTTACGCTCCATAGTGTAGCGCATATAATCCGTGTTCTCACTGATTACATTCTCTTCCATAGTATAAAACAACACGCCAGCCAGTATAGAAATCGGCAGGATAATCAGAACGGTGATAACCAGCGTAAACTTTCTATTCAATTTTAAACCGTTCAGTCTTTCTTCCAACCGTCGCCCCATATTATTCGATTCCCATTTTTTCTTTTGTCATTTTCATCAATTCCGTTTTCTCCGCCTGTATATCTTGAAATCCGTAGTCTTCCCTCTTCTTCACAAACTCGGCAAGTATTTCATCGAAACGTTCCTCTGACTCCGCAAGAAGAAGTTTAGGAAGCGTTTCACTCCACATTGCCTTAATTTCATTGTCTATGTACTCTTCCTTGGAGCCGTTCGGAAATAAGGAATTATACTGTCCATCATATACTGCATACGGATAAGACCATTCCATAATCTGTTTGACCGGCTCATCCGCCTCCTGCTTCCACTTAAGCTGCATCACATTGTCCTGAAGCATCCAATATGCGTCGTCGGCTCCGTAGAGACGGTCGTACTCCGCTCTATCCGCATTCAAAATCTTCTTGACTTCTTCCCTGACTACGGGCTTTCCGTCTACATAGTCAAATGTTTCCCCTTCCACTCCGAGCGAAATGCGGAGCTGTCCCTGTTCGCTGAGCATATAACTAAGAAATGCAATTGCGCGTTCCGGTTCTTCACAGTTCTTTGAAATCAACGTAACTGTCCAGCCGTTAATCTCAGTTGTTGTGAGCGTATGGTCGTCTCCCGCCGCATTCTTGGGTCCGTCCACCGCCAGATAAATCCGTTCAGGATGATTCATATACAGTTCTTTCTGCTGTGATAGCATGTCCGTATACTGATAAATCATGCAAAAATATCTTCCCTTTGCCATTTTCTCTTCCATCTGTGTTCTCTGGTCGATAAAAATGTCATCGGTAAGCAGTCCTTCCTCCCTGAGTTGTCGGAACATTTTCAGCCATATCATATAGTCTTTATCCGTATAACGGTCATAGATTTCTCCGTTTTCCTCAAAAGGCACTGCCAAAAAATTCATCAGATACTGATCGAAAGAAACGTTACCCCGGTCATTAAACACATGTGCACCCACCGGAATAAGCGGTTCTCCGTCTACTGTCGAAAACATTTCATAGGCTTTCTCTACCGCAGCCTGAAAACTTTCCGGCGTTGTCATATCCGGACTTCCGATTGCCTCATAAATATCTTTGCGCACTAAGAAGGTCTGATTGGAACCGATATTATCATGTTCTTCTATATCTTTCGCAGTAATGCTGGAGTTTGGGTAACAATATATATTACCGTCCTCCTTCGTATACCAGTTGACGGCATCCTCGTTGCTGACCTGATAGAAATACATATCATAGCTGTCCGCAAGTTCGTTAAGCGCATAGACCATGTTATGATCTATCATTTCATTGACCTGCGGCTCCCACCAGCCCAGTGTGATAAAATCTGGAAGCGAATCCGCCGCAATCAGCGCGTTCAGCTTTTCGCTTTCATTCCCGCTCGGCGTAATAAAGTGAATATTGACACCGGTCTCTTCCGTAATTTTCTTCGAGACAATATTTTCTCCCCATCCTGTCGTAAACCATGAATAATTGATGTACCAGTCAAAATCAACCGGTTCTCCGGCATATTTCTGCCACGCAGGTATCTCTTCCTGCATGGCTGCATCCTCAGAATCTCTCTGCGCACCCGGCTGATTTGTACAGCCTGTACCAATGAAACACACAAGAAACAATAATATCGTTATGTTGATAACTTTCTTATCTTCTCTCCACATGCTCTTACCTTTCCGCACATTCAAAATTCACTTGATAGATTTTAATAATAGTATATCCCTTTATAGCAATAAAAGGCAATATTCTCCCACGGAAAATACTGCCCTTCATTTCTGTTATATTCTCTTTATTTTCAAGGCATCTATTCTTTAACGCTTCCCGCCGATATACTGCTGATAATATATCTCGAGCAGAAGCAGAACACAATCAGAATCGGTACGACGGAAATTGCCACACCTAAGTAAATTGCGCCTTGATTTTTCTGCAAATCTGTTGCCGCATTCAATGTAGTAATCATAACCGGCAGCGTCATCTTATTTGGTGTATTCAACAATATTAACGGTACCAGATAACTGTTCCAGTTGCCGATAAATCCGCCGATTGACATCGTTGCAATACCGGGCGCCATAATCGGAAGTACGATTCTATGGAAAATATGTAACTCGCCTGCACCGTCAATTCTTGCTGCTTCCAAGAGCGCTTTGGAAAGTGTCGCCTGCACGTATTGTCTTAAGAAAAACACCGTACCGGGTGATGCGATTGCCGGCAGAATCAGCGGAAGATAAGAATCTACCATATGCAGCTTCTGACACAGATTATAAAAACCAATCAGACTTAACTGTGCCGGAATCATCATAAATACCACAATGATTTTAAACAGCCATGCACTGCCTTTAAAACGATAAACCGCCATGGCATACGCCGTAATTGACGAAAAATACGCTGTCAGTAATGTAGCCGGGATAGCTACGATAAGGCTGTTCCCAAAGCCTCTGAACAGATTGACGTAATCAAACAGCGCAATCCAGTTTGCCTTTAAATTCTTACCCGGTATCAGTGTAAAAGAATGTGTAATTTCCACACCGCTTCTCGTAGCGTTTACAATCATCAGTAAGAATGGGAAGAAGCACATTGCTGCAAGCAAAATCAGACATAGATAGATAATTCCTTTTTTGATCTTTGATGATGTTGACATATCAGTCTTCCTCCTTCCCCAATGTTTTAAACTGAATGATTGACACAATCAGAATAATAAAGAACAACGTGTACGCAATCGCCGAAGCATACCCAACCTGATGCGTTTCAAATCCGAATTTATATAGGTACATTACAACCGTCTGAAGCTTTCCTGACGGCTCACCGGCAGTTCCCGGCGCAGCGCCGTTCATGAGGAACGGTAAATCAAAGAGCTGAAGTCCGCCAATCAATGAAGTTACGAAGACGTACAGCATGATTGGTCGGAGCAGCGGCAGTGTTATCTTTCCGAATACTTTCCATCTGCCTGCACCGTCAATTGCCGCCGCTTCAAAATAGTCCTTCGGAATACCCTGTACACCTGCCATCAGCATAATAAAAGAATTGCCAAACCACATCCATGCACCGAGAACCGAAACTACATAAGGCGCTGTTGTCGTAGACCCCAGCCAGTTAACCTGCTCATGCGTAATGCCTAATGTCATCAGGATTTGATTGAAGCTTCCGTATTTCCAGTCCAATAACGTTTTGAACAGGAATGCCACCGATGTGGCTGCAATCAGATTCGGCAGATAATATACCGCTCTAAATACCGCCAGCCCACGGATTTTGTATTTAATATCGCTGAAAATAACCGTAAGCAAAAATGCAAGCCCCAACTGGAGTACGATATTTACGCCCCAAATCTTGATTGTATTGCCAAGATCTCTCCAGAAGAATTTATCTGTTATCACCCTTTTGTAATTGTCAAGCCCTGTCCATGTCGCATCCCCAAATCCCTTGTAATTAGTAAAGCTTAAATACAACGTACGCAATACCGGATATACGCTGAATACCAGAAAGACAACCACAAAAGGCAATACAAACAAATAGGCTATTCGATTAATATTTCTTTTTTTCGCTTTTGCTGTATTTGTTTTTGCCATATTTCCCTCCGCACCATAAGACGAAAGGGGCTGCATACCGCTGCCCCCTCCTCCCATAAATCATTATCTGTTTACTGTGATCTCCGGATATGTAGATTCCACAAGGTCATAGAACTCGTTCCATGCTTCCTCTTTGGTCTTTTCACCTGTCTTGATTGCTGTCGTTGCTCTGCCCCACTCATCACCGATAAATTTGTCATATCTGGTAACTTTGGAATAATCTATTCCCTGCGCCTGCTCCAACCAGAATTTATACAACTGCTGTCCGCCGTATACGCTGTTCTGATCCTCGGCATGTGCTTCCAGTACGGGAATCAAGGATACCGTATCACCCTCGGAAACTTCGATCCACCAGTTTGCTGTCTCCTCGTCCAGTGTACAGAACTTTAAGAAATCCCATGCCAGTTCTTTTCTCTCGGACTGGGAAGAGATACCGATAAATGTACCGCCGCCGAATCCGTATGCAGGTCCTGCACATACTCCCCACTTACCGGAAGTCTCCTGCACGTTGTCTCTCATCGTAAGTACGCCCCATGAAGGAAGACCAAATGCAAATACCTCTGTGGTATCCATGCCCGCTGTTGCCTCTGCGAACTGCTCTGCATCCCATACATTGACGGAATCATCCGCATAGTTCTGAATATCTGCTGACAGAATCGGCACCTCTCCAGCCATTGCCTGATACCACGGCGTGGACCACTGATTTGCATATGCTGTCAAATCTTCCTGATACAGAGAAATACAAAGATCCTGATAATCATATCTTCCCTGATCTACGTTCAACACACCGTCGATAACCCATGCCGAATCTCCTGAGAAGTAATTGATTTCTGCGTCAGATGCAAAAATACGGTAACCGGAACCCTTTAAGGTTTGAGCAGTCTCCAGAATGGTCGGATAGTCTGCAAATAACTTGCCGATTTCAACCGGATCGTCCGTTCCGAATACGGTCTGTGCAATGTCTCTTCTATAATAAATTCCAGCCGGTGTAATCTGGTAAGAGATTGCTCTCTGGATACCGTCCGCATCCTGACCCACTTCCCAGACATAATCCACGATCTGATCCGCGTAGTCCTGCGCATTATAAGGCGCCTGATTCAAATCTTCAAAATAGCCTGCATCGTAAAAATCCTCAAGCATCTGCGGCTCACCCACGATAATATCAGGTTCTTTCTGACCGCCGTTTAACGCAGTCTGTACTTTTGTCACATAGTTTGCCGGTTCAATAACGACCGTCTCTATGTTAACGTCAGGGTGTGATTCCATATAATGTCCTGCAAACTGTTCCAAATCCTTTGCAAGCGTCCAGACCACTAATTTCTCTCCTCCTGCTGCCTGTGTATCACCGGCTTCCTGCGTATCACCGGAATCTGCAGAGCTCTCTGCCGCCGCGTCCGTATTCGAAGATGTATTGCTGCTTGAAGCTGCTCCGTCACCGCCGCATGCTGTCAATCCAAAAACCATTGTTCCGGCAAGCATCAGCGAAATAAGTTTTTTCAGTTTCATAAAATATCCTCCTTTTTGTTTTCATTCTTTGTTCAACACTTCTATGTCCTCAGCTGATAATTTGATTATAGAGTTATCTCTGTTTTGTTATAATGTCTCAATTTTTATAAAGGTATCATTTTTTTACTATGCATATTGCTATGGCGTGAATACCTTGTAACAGATTGTACGGATGGAATGTGGCTCCAGTATCATTTCCACTCCGCGCCCATCCTCTCTGACCGTCACCGGCACTTTCTTATCCGTTCTATTCAGTAGAACAAGCACCCGTTCCCCGTTTGGATTTAGAAAAGCCGTCACTTCCACTGCGTCACAGTAACGCGTTGTACCGATTCTTACCGCACCCGGTTCAATACAACGGCTGAAGTGCCCGATATAATAATAAGAGAGTCGTTTCTCATAAGCATCTTGTGCCGTATTACACATAATCGGCGCGGCGCAGAAATTACCCACATGATTTGGTCCGCCTTCCGAATCCAAAAGCAGGTTCCAATCAAAAGATGCACTGATGCCTGCATTCAGATTTCCCAGAATATCATGCGCATACATTTCGGCTTTCTCAACCTCCCCCGAATCGGCGAATCTGGAATACTCCACACACCCTTCCGTGAAAAACACCTCTTTGTCCGGATATTTATTTCGAATCAGTTCAATTGCATCAAAATGATCGCCTGTATACCAGTGAACCGCCGCGCCTTTGACATATTTCCGGGTTTTCTCATCCTCCACCGTCTCCCTGAAACGCTTGTATGCCTCTTCCTTATTATGATCCCATACAAAAATACCGATATCGGAAAGTCCCGCCTTCTCCAACGCCGGTCCCAAGTATTCCCGTACGAAAAGCGCTTCTTCCTCCGATGTATAAATGCACGAATCCCAAGTCTGTACCGCCATCGGTTCATTCTGTACCGTCAAATACCGAATCGGTATTCCCGACTCGCGGTACACCTTGATGAACTTCACGAAATACTCTGCCCAAAGCGCATAATATTCCTTCTTAAGTTTTCCGCCGTGATTCATCTCTCCGTTTGTTTTCATGAACGCCGGCGGCGACCACGGAGAAACAAGCAATTCCATATCCCCGTCATATGCTTTCTGTGCGTCCCGAAGCATCGGAATAATCTGCTCCTCATCATGTGCAATCGAAAAGGTCTTCAATTCCTCATCGCCTTCTTCTACATACGCGTAATTGCATAATGCAAAATCACAGCTATTCATGTGGATTCTTCCGAGATTGTACCGCAGTCCTTCCTGTCCGAAATATGCCTTGACAATCTCCTGCCTCTTTTCTTTGCTCATTCCCGCATAGTTATGCGCCGCGCTTTCCGTAAATGCTCCGCCGAATCCTCGTATCGTCTGATAGGTCACGTCAGGATATACATTGACCACATGCATACAGTCCTGTACATCCTTTGCCTCATATACCGTCTCCTCCCATAACTTCCCGGCATGATAATCCGTTACAATTTCCCTGATTTTCTCCATTTATAGTTAACCTCTTACCTTTCTTAATCTGTTCACCTACTCCTATCCAAGCACAATCTCAATCCGTTCCACTCGTCTTGACCGCACATCCTCCGCCAGCCTCCCGCTGACACACCCTGCCGCCACATCAATTTGATTTTTATTTTTATAAATAAAACACATATTTTTAATCCTATACTGTCCCGGAATGTAATCCCTCCGCTCTTCCGAATGGTACTCCACCGAAATCTCACCCAACAGTGTAGTCTCAATCACTCTGTCCTCCGGAATAAGATATTCCGGAATCGCCGGCTGCGGCGCAAATACAAGTTCATCATTTTGCAGTGTAAACACATGCCGTCCGAACATCATCAACTTCCACATACTGATAAATTCAATGGTAGAACCGGAAAGTCTCGCTACAAACCCTTTACCGTGAATCTTCTCGTTCGGATTCTTGCTGCTCGCAATAAAAGAAGAATTCTCATAAATGCTTCTGCCGTAGATTTCCGGGTCAAGAAACGGAACTGCCGCCTTGTGAAAATCATCAAAAAACTCCTTGTACATACCGCTTCTTAACAGCTCCAGCAAATACTTGTATTCCATATGCAGCCAGATAGATTCATTTTCCAGCCATCCCGGTGTAAACGCCCGTGCCCTGCCAAGCTCATAAGATGCACTTTCCAAAGACGCGTTCACCTTATACATAGACAGTTTTTCATCATATAAATCACTGTTTTTTACTCGTTCGTACAAATCCCTCTTTTGATCCTCAGGCATATCCAGCTTCAGATAACGGACCGGACCTTCCAGAAATGCCGGAACAGGCTTTACCTCAAATCGTAGCGGTTCAATGTCTTCCCCTCTCTTTTCATATTCCGGCACTTCATACGCAAAGTATGTAGGGCAGATTCCCCCGCCTAAAGCGCAAGCCTTCTCTATACCATGCTGCACAACCGTCTCCCATTCTTTGAAAGCCGCCGCTAATTCCTCGCTTCGATAACTCTTCTTTTTACCTGATATTCCTGCAAACGTCTTGTCTCTGTAAAGTTCTTTCACATCATTAATGCGATTCCAGAAAGAAAGTACTTCTCCGTCTTTAGCAAGATGATCTTTTTCCAGACGGACAACCAATTGCAGTTCGTCCATAAAATCGCCAAGTTCCTCTGTAACCTCAACGTTTTCCGGATATTTTTCTAATACGGAGATGGTATAGCGCAGCATCCGCGCCAGCTCGTATGTCTCCGCCATGGACGAGCCGAAAACAGCCGGCAACCCGTTCAACGCGTCATACCAACCCGGTTTTCCGCCTTCCATTTCAATGCCCATCCCATAGGCATCCAGCGTCGCAAACTTTGTCGCGCACAATAGGAGCAGCTTTTCCATCAGAGTAACCAATACCACTTCACCCTCTCCAAACTGTGCACGCACCAGCTTTTCTCCTGTACTGCGTCTGCTCTCCTTATAAAGCGCATGATATTGGCGAAGTCCGTTTTCTGTTTCCTCATAGCGTCTGCTCCGATGGTTGATATTTATCTGCGACAGGAAATAGGTGTATTCCGCCTCATAAAGCATTTCGTGTTCCTTGTCGGGATAAATTTCCAAATAATCCTCAATCAAATCCAGATTGTATGTCCAATGGTCGCTCCAATAGCCCTCACCGAAATTACCGTTCACCATACTATCCGCAAAATCAATGATCCGGTAAAAAAGCGATTCCTTCCAGTCACCGAGCATTTCATCCATCTTCGTCCACAGCGCTCCCGGCGTAAACGGCGCTGCCGTGAATGCCGTTAACTCCGCTGCCGCCTCTTCCTCTATTTCTTGGAACAATGCCGCCGCCTTTTCCTTCTCTAATCTGTAAGTCAGCTTTTCCACCCCAAGCGGATTGTAACCGTCCAACTGAATCAGACTGTAGAATTCCTTGATGTTCTCTCTGCCGACAAAGGGGGCAAAAAATGTATCACATCTGCGATTTTGGTTCACATCACGGAAATTACCGTTACCCTGTGAGAAGAATTCCGGCAGCATGGAGAAATAATTATAATCTCTCTCTAAATCGCCATGCTTTCTGGAATACACATAGTACAGCTTGTTGTTACCAAGCGGCAGCGGATAACCGCCGCGGAGAATATTATCCATATAAGTATACCGACAATAAATATCAAAATGATCCGAAGCAGTTTTCGTCGTGATGCCGCTGCACAGTTCTTCTATGAGGTGCTCCGCCTCTTCTTTCTTCTCCTCGAAATATGCGCCATCCCTTCTTTCCTCCAAGAATCGTTTCAGATACTCCTTCTTTTCCACCTGTCCTATCACTTCGTATATAACGATTGATTCACCGGACGTCAGTCTCGTCTCTGCTCCGTAAAAGCTGCACGGAAGAAGATTCATTGTAACCTGCTTTTGCGCATACACCACGGAAAGTCCGCTCTTTGCAAATCGAACTGCCGTTTGCAGAGAACAGTCATATTCAAACACTGCCTCGGGATCGACCACCGGCTTAAGCAGCATTCCGTCCTCCAGACATGCAAAAGAAAAATTACCCTTCTCAATTGCATGTACTGCGGCGGTGTCTTCCAGACTCGCACGCACGCGGTAATAGGGGACATTTTCTTCCAAGTCTTCCACCTGCATCCACGCTTTTGCCGTCTGGGTCATATTTTTCATGCTGTCCGCATCCACGCCATAGGGAATCACCGCCGGCATTCCGTCCAATATTTCCAGCGAAATTTCCTTCTCGCCGTCATTCGTCACGGTTACCTTTCGGACCAGCGCTCCCACCTTTTCACCCGGCAGGGTATAGTAGTCCACCTTTACGGACAATTTCTCCTCTTCATTTTTCTCCCGTATGGACAGGCTGTTCATACCGATTTCCATTTCCTGTTCCAGATCTTCATTGCTAAAACACTCTATGTAACTTCCGTTTTTTCGAAGAAACGTCCGAAATCCGGTCCTTTTTACATTCTGATATGCCACATGCGCCGGGTAGAATTCCATAATTGCACAATCCTTATTGTCAACGCCAAAGCTGACAATACACTGTCCGCGATTGACATAATAGCACCAGATGGGAATGCCATGAAGACCCGCTATTCCCGGCAGAAAACTGGCAAACGTTGATTTTCTCCCGTAATCCTTCATGATATATTTTTGTTCTCTTTGTTTCATATTAAGCCTCCTCATGCACCCAGCAAAATTTCGATTCTATGTACCTCATGAGACAGTCGTTCTATCTCCGTCCTCGGCAACACTGCTTTATCTGCCCTCTTCCCGTCCGGATTCATATCCTTTGTTTCTGTCAGCGGGATTGCGCTGCCATCTAACATAGCCGACTTGATACAGTATTCTCCGTATGCCGCTCTCTCAGGATTCCTGATGACAATACGGAATCTTTTCCCTGCAAATGTCAATTCCAATTCCGCTGTACCGTCCTCATCAAACTGCTCTTCCATCATTGCCGGGGCTATCTCCAAGTCTCCCGCCCTGCCTCTGACTCCGAACGCTTCCGTCAGAAATGTCAGCATATACCAGCTTGCCGCTCCGGTCAGATAATGATACATTCCCCGTCCCTGATTGTTGAAATATTCAGGGATTCCGGGATAAATTTTGCTCGTCTCAAACTGCATTGCGGTGTCCGCTAAAGCTTGTAACGCCCGATAACCTTCCTTTGCAAATCCCCTTCGGTACAAAGCGTTGGCATACATCACTGCCATATGGGAAAATACAGCGCCGTTTTCCTTCTCCCCGTAAGCAAACCCAAACATTCTTCCTAAATCTGTTTTTAACTCATGGAAATCCGTGTTCAAACGATATCCGCCAACCTTCGCATCATACAAATATTTGTCTGCACTTTTTACAATGCTGCGAATCTGTTCTGTGGTGGCTGTGCCGCCCATAATCGCAAAGACCTGACTCGTAAGCATCATACGCACGCCATTTTCACACTCTCCCTCTACCTGCCGCCCGTTATTATCGTAATAACCGTTGAACCATCCGTCCCCGTCGTGGTCTGTCACCCACTGCGTCTGCCTGATATGCTTCATCATCCAATCGGCTTTTTCCAACAGGTTTTCGCAGAGTTGTTCAATCGTTATAAGAACTGTATTGCCGCCTACGGTATGGCGGCAGGACATTGCATACTGTCTAAGCACTTGATTTTTATTCTCCGGGTTGTCATACTGCGCCTTATCACCATTGAGCAGACATAGCATTTCTTCCGCAACAGACACCTCGCTTTTCCCCGTCTTACTTTCATAAATGCGTAAATATTCCGCTATTTCTCTCAAATTCCCCGCATAGGCGTTCGCAAACGCAACGCTCTCACCACGTTCCTGTGCCATATCCAGTGCATCATTCCAGTCCGCGCCGCGCAGTCTGCAATGATTGTGTTCCCCCACTTCGTAAAATGCACATAGATTCTGCACCAGCAGATGCTCCAAGACAGTTCCGAAGTAAAGGCTTCCGTCGGCACACTTCTGGCGGTTTCCATATTCGTCATTCCACTGTCCATCAATCGCAGACCCCCGTTCCGCTTGTCTGTCCTTAAAGTACGATACTTTCTTCTCTAAAATCTCCACATCCCCGGTCTGGTCTATATACAGCTTCGTCGTCATAAAAGGCCATACGCCGTGGTCCATCCATACGCGCACAATATTATTTCTGTCCGCAATGAACTCCCCCTGTGCTGCGCCTATGATTGTCGCGTTTGTTCCGTCCATACGCACCCCGCCAAAATTGTCAAGAAGCATCTGCCGCACGCCATCGGGATTCATCAACAGCAGCGCCAGACAATCCTGCCATAAATCCCGCCATCCTCTTCCTCCTTTGCCGTAATCGTGATGGGGCAGGAAAGAACAGCCGTATATCCTCCTCAAAACAGGCTGAAAACTTACCCATCGCATAAAACAATCAAATTCTTTACTCCCTGTGTGATAGACGATATTTACTTTCTGCTGCCAGTATGCCTTTGCCTTTTCAAACGCTTCCTCCACTTTCTCTTCCGTGCGGTACGCATTAACAATTTCCGTAATCGACTCCTGCTTTTCGGTTACCCCTAAAAGCATCGTAAATGAAGTTCTTTCTCCCGGCGCCAACACGGTTCTTGCAAACTTCAAGCCTCCTACAGCCTCTTTTCCGTCTATATACTCCCCTGCCGCAACGCCCTGCGCATCTTCCAGCACAGCGCGCGGTGCGGTATAGCTGCCACCCTCCCCGATCAGCCCTTCCACTGTCGGGAAAAATGCTTCCGGCGCCTTGCCTTCTCCTGTAATACCGCATACATAATAACTGACCTGATTCCTCTGATGTCCTCTCTCGTCAAAAGAAAGAGTCGGCGTAACCACTACTCCCTCCTTACTTGTGCGAATGCGGTGCAGCAAAGATGTAACATGTCTGTGATCGCGGATATTGTCAGCGCTTCTCCCGTAAATCGGAATGACTGCAGTCGGAGTAAATGAAGCCTGCTCTTTACCACAGTTTGTCAGTTCAACCCGCATAATCTCCACATCATGCTCCAATGGCACAAATGATGTTACTTTTGCCTCCATACCGTATCGGGAGGAAACCCGCGTAACACTCTGCCACATGAATCCCGCCGTCATGGTACTTTTGTCTTGACCATTGGTGAATTTTGTAAGCTCCGCCTCCGCCGATGCACCTGTTGCAGACCAATTACCGATTCCCTCTATATGACACCAGAAATTTCTGGTAGAGCGATTGTTATGTAAATCTTCCACACTGACCGGTTCCAGCAGAAATTCATTTTGATTTCGTTTGCTGTCGCCTCCGAAATTAGGCGTCAGAGCACTCCTTATTCCTTGTTCCCCAGCTATCGGAAAATACTGGTAACTGTAATTCTCCGGCATATCCAATGTAAAAGTTCCCTGTTCATCTAAAAATTTGTATCCTTCCATTCCGTCTCCTTCCCTGCACCGATTTCCATCCGCCATTCTTCTTCATTTATCTATAGCAATCTAAATATTTGTTTTCATCTTAATAAAATGAACGAGACGGTTTAAGGTATCATTTATTAGTTTGGTATCTTTTTTTTAGTTTGGCTTTTGGAACGAAAAAAGACAGGACCCTTTCAGTCCTGTCTCATTCAAACATATTCATTTCATTATTTTAACTTTGCATGTTCTTAAACCGAATAAAATGATAACTCTCCATAATCTGCATATACTTCACCACGCGCGGATAGAGCGGTTCCACTTCGTCCCCGAACTCTTCCTTCTGCAAATCCGCCAGTTCCATCACGGTCTTCTCACCGTCAATGAGTGGCCACAAGAAACTGCCGTATTTCTCCATATGGACTTTCGTATATTTCGGTCTTTTAAAAAGTTTCTGCGCCATACGGTTAAACACTCCCGTATTTTCCACTTCCAGAACAATGATTCCTTCCTCATCGGCGCTCCATGTAAGCTCGAGCGACCGCTCCGGAATCAGATCAAGATAATTCTTCTGCTGCTTTTTCTTCTTCATCAGTTCTTACTCTTCTTCCACAAGGAGAACTTAAGCAGACACAGAATCATCACAACCATCAGCACAACACCGCCGATATTGCCAAGGTTTAAGAAACCTGACAAATCCATGGTGATGCCGCAGACTGCCAAGATAGCCAGCAGAATACCTACCAGACCTTCACCCGCAATCATTCCGGCGCAGTACAGCGTACCGTCTGTGGACTGACGCTCTTTCGTCTTCGCATCCACTTTCTTTCTGCCATCCATCACCATGCGGACAACACCGCCGATCATGATGCTGGCATTTAAGTAAATCGGCAAATACAGCCCGATAGCAAAAGGCATAACCGGAATCCGCAAAATCTCCAGACCAAGGGCAAGGAATACACCGATAAATACGAGATTCCAAGGAAGCTCACCGCCCATGATGCCTTCCACAATCATCTTCATCAGAGTCGCCTGAGGCGCTGGAACTTCCGCACCACCGTAACCCCACGCTGCATTCAACAGATACAGCACGCCACCGATTGCAAGACCGGAAGCGACTACACCTACAAGCTCGCCTATCTGCTGTCTCTTCGGTGTCGCACCGAGCAGGAATCCTGTCTTTAAATCCTGCGAGGTATCGCCCGCGATAGCCGCGATAATACAAATAACGGAACCGATTGCAATCGCACCCGTCATACCGGTAATCCCGCTGTCTCCCGTAGCCTTAATCGTAATTGTGGCAATTAGAAGCGTGGCAATCGCCATACCGGACACCGGGTTATTGGAGCTTCCGATCAGTCCTACCATGCGGGAAGATACGGTCGCAAAGAAGAAACCGAATACTACGATAAGCAGTGCACCCAGAATATTAACGGGAATTGCCGGAACAAGCCAGATAACCAGAACCATTGCTACGATACCGATCATAACAATATTCATGGACAGATCCTGCGCCGTTCTCGCATTACTTGTATTCTTACCGCCCTTCATGCTCTTAATAGAGTCTCTGAATGTAGTGATAATAAGCGGAAGCGATTTGATCAAGGAAATGATACCACCCGTTGCGATTGCTCCTGCGCCGATATATCTCACATAGGAACCCCAGATATTAGAAGCGCCGCCGCTCTCATAGAGCTGTCCGATTGTAGTGCCCACGTCCGCCGGATACATCCATGTATTTGCACCAAACAGGCAAATCATCGGAATGATTACCATCCATCCGAACAGTGAACCTACGAACATATAGGAAGCAATCCTCGGTCCTACGATATATCCCACACCGAGAAGCGCCGGGTAGACTTCCATACCAAGTTCGCCTTTAAAGGAACGAAACTCTGCCGCAATATCCGCCGGGATTACCTTGATGCCGTCCACGAGGAATTTGAAGATTGCTGCAAGTCCCATACCGCTGAATACGGTAGATGCATTGGAGCCGCCTTCCTCTCCCGCAAGGAGTACTTCCGCACACGCTGTTCCTTCCGGATATAAAAGCGTTGCATGTTCCTTGACAATCAAGGCGTTGCGCAGCGGAATCATAAACAGTACGCCCAATATACCGCCGCATAACGCAATCAGCGTAATCTCCACAAGACTCGGCATATCACACAATCCGTCTTCCGCCCACAGAAACAGCGCCGGCATTGTAAAGATAGCACCGGCTGCAAGAGACTCACCGGCGGAACCGATGGTCTGGACCATGTTACTCTCCAAAATGGAGTTTTTCTTCATAATGACACGAATCACACCCATGGAAATAACTGCTGCCGGAATGGATGCGGACACGGTCATGCCGACACGAAGTCCCAGATACGCATTCGCAGCGCCGAATACGATAGCAAGGATAATTCCCATGATGATTGATGTCACCGTAAACTCCGGCGTAATCTTCTCCGCCGGGATATACGGTTTGAACTCTTTGTTGTCGTTCATCTTTCCCTCTCCTTTGTTATTTAATCAATATAAATAAAATTATACTGGAATTGTAGAGTTTTTACAAGAAAACTTTTCACGCCATGACATTTCTCGTGATTTCGCCAAAAAATAATGCTTCTCTCTACACTCTTGTAAACTGCCCTCCGGTTCGTGTATAATTTATTCATGTAACTTCACACAATAATCTGAATTGAAAAACAGCACGCCGGAAGGCATACTCAAACCCGAAACTGCCGCCCGCATGCTCCGAAAGAAAGGAACAATTATCATCATGACTGAATTAAAACCCATCAAAGAAGGTAAAGTACGCGAAATCTATGACAACGGCGACAGCCTGATCATGGTTGCCACAGACCGTATCAGCTGCTTCGATGTCATTCTGAACAATCAGGTGACGAAAAAGGGCGCTGTGCTGACACAGATGTCCAAATTCTGGTTTGACATGACGCAGGATATCTTACCGAATCACATGATTTCCGTAGATGTAAATGATATGCCGGAATTTTTCAGACAAGAGAAATTTGACGGCAACAGTATGCTGTGCCGCAAGCTGGATATGCTTCCCATCGAATGTATCGTACGGGGCTACATCACCGGAAGCGGTTGGGCGAGCTATGTGAAAGACGGTACCGTATGCGGTATCAGACTGCCCGAAGGCTTGCAGGAATCCGACAAATTACCGGAGCCTATCTATACGCCTTCCACGAAAGCAGAGATTGGCGACCACGATGAGAATATTTCCTATGAACAGAGTATCGACTATCTGGAAAAGAGATTTCCCGGCAAAGGCGAGGAATACGCTGAAAAACTTCGCGACTATACCATCGCGCTCTATAAGAAATGCGCAGAATATGCTTTGACGCGCGGTATCATCATTGCAGATACAAAATTCGAATTCGGGTTGAACGAAGAAGGCAATATTGTCCTTGGCGATGAAATGCTCACCCCCGACAGTTCCCGCTTCTGGCCTGCTGACGGATATGAACCGGGTCATGCGCAGCCCTCTTTTGACAAACAGTTCGCAAGAGACTGGCTTAAGAGCAATGAGGGACATGACTGGACATTGCCGGAAGATATCGTACAGAAGACGATTGACAAGTATTTGCAGGGTTATGAACTGTTGACAGGGAAGAAACTCGCATAATACGACGCAAACCCGAAAAACATAAGTCTGTGTAACGGTAATTACTTCACCGCTGCACAGACTTTTCTTAATATTAGTTCTCTGATTATCACGACACAATAATTATGTTTAAGATTACGCCTTCAACAGCCCGATCATCTCGTCCGCCACATTCATGACTTCTTCCATCATGACATCCGTAACCGCTACCCGCAGTGTCTCCATCTGCTGGCTGCAGCAATCCGGTATACGGCATTTCTCTAATTCCTGCATCGCTAAATCTACCGTGTCCAAGTCAAACTGATCCATGGCATCTCTCATATTCATCAGAATCTCTATGAGCTCTTGCGTCGGCACTTCCTTCTTATTCTGGTTACCGACTTCGCCGTAGGGTCGCAGAATATCTTTATAGCTTCGAAGCTCCGCAAGAAGTCCCGGCGTCTCCGCCGTAATCGTCTCCACATCGCCTGCATTGCCGCAATTCTCCATACGGTGGAACCATTCAGACAAATGTGCCGCACCGACCATGCGTGCCGTATTTTTCAGAGCATGGACTTCTATCGTATAATCTCTGATCAGATTATCAGCAAGGCATTTCTCAATTTTGTTTGCCTTGGCATCAATTAATTTATAGAAATCTCCAAGCAGCTTATACCACAGCTTCTCGCTGCCGGAATACTTGACGCCGTCCGCCGAATTGATGCCCGGCAGTTCCGGAAGCGGAGCGCTCTGCGTCTCATTTGTATTTCCGTTCGCTCCCTGCGCTTTGTCCGCGTCTGTATCCGCGTCATCCGCATTCGGGATAATCAGTTCATCCGGAAGCCATCTCTTAATACATTTGCAGATTTCCTTCATCTCAATCGGCTTTGCCACGAAATCATCCATTCCCGCCTTGGCAAATTTCTCACGGGCATCCATCAGCGCATTTGCCGTCAAAGCGATAATCGGCACCGTACGATAATACTCATCCTCCGACTGACGCAGCTTCTCCGTAGTCTCGATACCGTCCATAACCGGCATCATATGATCCATGAAAATCATATGATATTTCTTCTCCGCTGCCATCTGGAGCGCACGCTTGCCGCTGTCAGCCAAGTCTATCTTCATATTCATCGGCTCCAAAAGACCTGCCGCCACCTCAAGGTTAATCTCATTGTCATCTACAATAAGCACGTTCGCCTCCGGCGCTGTGAAATTCATATAATCCTCTGTGACCGGACCGACATATAGCGCCTCATGATTGATTGTCTGACAGAAATTCAAGGTATAAAGCGGCTTATTAACAGCAGTGATACCTGCCGCATTGCACTCCTCCAGAAGCGGATTGCGAAGCACGCAGATTTCACCCATCTGTGTACTGTAATTATCCACATCGCCTGTCAGCTTATCATATCCCTGCATATCCATAAAGAAACAGTCAAGCTGCTGTCTCGTCTCTTTCCACTCTTCATAAGGTATACAGGATATTCCGAACTTCTCCGCTAAATCTTCCAATCCGTGCCATAAACATATCTTGCTGAAATATCCGCTGATCTTCAGGTTCTTGCGCGCCTCGTCATCATGAATCTGTGTGGCAAGCTGATCGGTGCATTTCTTCTGTATGATATTGAAATAAAATTCACTGCCTTCCCCGTAGGTACTGCGCACCCCAATATTACCGCCCATCAGCTCGACAAGCTGTTTAGAGATAGATAAGCCCAAACCGGTACCCTCTTTGCTGCGGTTTTTCTTGCTGTCCACCTGTTGGAAGGAACCAAACAGCTTATCCATGTCCTCTTCCTTGATACCTTGTCCCGTATCCTGCACGGACACCAGTAATTCTATATTATCGCCGTTAACATTGCCTATCCGTACCTGCAGCTTGACGAAGCCTCGCTCCGTAAACTTAATCGCATTGTTGACAATATTGATAATAATCTGCCTGATGCGAAGCCCGTCACCGTACAGCTTCTGCGGCAGCTTTTCATCAATATCAAATAATATTTCCATATCTTTATCGCCGATACGCGTCAAGAAAATCATGCTCAGATCGCTAAACATAGACATCGGCTCGTATTCATCTTCCACAAGTTCCATTTTACCCGACTCCATCTTTGAAAAATCTAAAATATCGTTGACAATATTAAGAAGCGCATTGCCGGAGTTCTTAATGTTAACAAGATACCCTCTGTGCTGTTCCGGAAGATCCTCCCGCAGCAGGATTTCCGTCATACCCACAATCGCATTCATAGGTGTACGAATTTCGTGCGTAATATTGGATACAAAAGTCGATTTCGCCTGATTTGCCGCCTCAGCACGCTCCTTTAAGCCCTTCATGATGTCAGCCTGTTCCTTCGCGTTTCTCGCATACCGGAAGCTGTCCGTGATATCGTTAAACACATACATTTTACCGAAATATGCATTCTGCTTGGTCAGAAGACGGCTCCTCACATCATATACTTTATTATCATGTTCGATATTTCTCTTCTCGATAATACAATCATCCAATTCTTCAATGATTGCCGGTAAAGATGTGACATTACTAAGCGGATACAGCTCTCTTGCCTTTTTGTTGTAATAGATAACCGTATTATCACGGTCGAGCACCACAAGACCCGATGACAACTCATCTATCGCCTGATCCTGCGCCATAGACAAAGTCTCCAGTATCTTATCCTTGTACAGATATACGGAAAGTATAATCACGGATACCAGATAAGCCACCAGCGTAGAATCATAGCCTCCAAACCAGTCATACATGTAACCAGCCCAGCCTGCAATCATCACTGCAAAAATTGCAAAAAAAGCCCGCAGCCTGTTACGCTCGCCTTCATTGACTACATGGATGTATTTCCGCACACAGGCAATCAGCATCGTTACGATATAGCATACGAGTACAATGTGGTAAATCAGATACACCGGACCGTATGTAAGTACAAGATGCGGAAAAGCCCCTTCTGACGTATATCCGATACTACTGTAATACAGCCTGTGCTTTTCACATGTCATGACTAAAAAAGTGATCATAATATGTCCGCACGACAAAACTGCCGGCAGCCATTTCGGCATCCTGACTTTACAGTAGTCCAAAACGAACAGAAACATAGTCAGCACAATAATCGGTTTGCCAAGATACGAGAATTTCACCGCTTGCAGCGCCTGTTCCGGCGTAGCCGCCTGCATCTCATACAGATAACCCACAAAATTGACTAACAGTGCTGCCATCAGAAGCAGGAGCCTTATCTGCTGTCTTGACGGTCGTTGATTCATGAGGTAGACCGCCTCACCGAATAATACTATAATTCCCAAAATTTGTAAGAAAATAAACAATGTATACATTACGCATCCTTCTCCACTTTCTCTTCAAACTCTTCAATCGGCATAGGCTTCGCAAAATAGAATCCCTGAATCATATCGCAGCCCTGCCCTGCAAGGAAATCCACCTGTTCTTTCTTCTCGATACCCTCCGCAACCACACGCATATCTAAACTTCTGGCAAGCTGAATTGCTTCTTTCACTACAATCTGTCCTCTTCCGTCGTCATCGTCACCGCGGAAGAATTCTCCGTCCAGCTTCAATACATCAAGCGGTATATCTTTCAAAGAATTGAGCGAAGAATACCCCGCACCGAAATCATCCATGGATACGTGGAAGCCATAAGCCTTTAACTGCTTGACCGTCTCAACCAGAATATCTTTATCATCAAAAAATGCGCTTTCTGTCACTTCCAATTCAATCAACTCATGTTTGGGTCCGTAAGCATCCACAAGCTGACAGATGTGATCAGCCAGCCCTTCCTGTGCAAAATGAGCTCGCGACACATTCACGGAAACCGGAATCATCTTCTTCCCCTGAATCATCCACTCCGCCTGCAATTTGGCAACCTGCGATATCATATAATCATCCAGCTGCGTAATAAAACCCGTATCCTCAAAAATCGGAATAAACCGCCCCGGAGCTATCAGCCCCTCTGTAGGACTGATCCAACGAACCAATGCCTCGGCTCCCACCAGCTTCCCGTTAATCGGACTGTATTTCGGCTGCATATACACCTGAAACTCTCCATTGTTAAGCGCTTCTTCCATGGTATCCTCCACCCAGCGCTCCCACATCTGTTTCCCAAGCATTTCCTGATCAAAGAATGTAATCTGCCTCTCGTCGGCACCGTTATCCGATATTCTCGCCGCATTTGCATATGTATACAACTGATTAATATCCACATTTTTTCTTGTATGATACCACTTACCGTCCTCTGGCTGGTATGGCGGAATCATATTGATACCCGCACGAAAATGAATCTTCTGATCCGGCTTAAGCCCCGATAATTCCGCCAGCAGAGATCTTATGCGCTTGCTGCAGTTTTCTTGGTTTTCCTGCACATTCTCCCCCTCACAGGAAAGCAGTAAGCCGAAGTCAGCACCCTCGAACCTTGCAAAGAACTCATTTTTCCCAATTCTTGCTTTGAGAAAACCATCCATAGCCTCAAGCAGCTCTTCACCCGCCTTAACCCCGTAGCAGGCGCAGTAGTTCTGATACCGTTCCAGATGAAGATTCACGATTGCAAAAGGTTTCTTGCTGTTTCTCCACCTTGTCAGTATCCGCTCTGCATAATTTCGGAAATAGAACCAGTTCTTGCCGCCGGTGACCGCGTCCAAATAAATAAGCTGCGTCATTCTCCGCTGTGTCACGATGGAGCGCAGCGTGTTGATAAAGAGTAGTATTATGGGTATCATCAATAAGAGCAGCGCAATGATACCAAAAATGCAGATATAGAAAATGTCCTGCCGCTGAAGCTGTATGATACATTTGACATACGCATCGTACTCGCCGTCGCCAAGCGGCGCTCTCAGCCAGTATCCCTGCGTGATAATCGTTTCATTCAGCCATGAGCCGAGCCCTTGATGCTCGGCGCCCGGCGAAAAGGTTCTCTTAATAACTTCATCGACCGGCATAGCGAAAATCGTATATGGACCTCCTTCATGTACAAACTGATTGTTGCTGTCGGCAACCGCCACAAATCCCGCATCCAGTCCAAACTCCTGATTTAGTTTAAAATCAAGAACTAACCCGAAATCCGGTTCTGAAGACCCGGTTTTTATCAGCATTTGTCCGTCTGAATCCATCACATAAACATTGTTTTCGCCAAACGTATACTTATGTAAACCATCTACCGCGTCCGTAATACTGTCTCCGTTTGAAAGGAAACCGTTCAAAACTGCTTTCACATGCTGGGCTTCCCCGTACTGCTGCACAATCTTGGTTCCCATGATATATAATGCAAATAACTGCAGAAAAAGCGCAATCATGCCCACACATAACAGGGTAAACAGGACAAATGCCACGATTGACGGCCAGATTTTCTTTCTCTTCAATTTTTTAAAACGCTTCTCCTTCACACTGCTCATAGAGCTGCCTCCTGCTTACTTACAATAAATCATATAAAAAGATACCTATATTCTAGCACAAGATTTTCCAAATGTCTCCATTCCTTCTGTATGAGATTACTGTTTTTAAGGTCGAAATAGAAAATATACTACGAAAGCACTGACCCGATACCGCTTATTCGCTTATCTGAAAAGAGTTGACCATACAGTCAACTCTCTTACTCATTGTCTCATTGATTTTCCTGCCAATCCGCTGCATTATTCATTGCCCGGAAAAGAAGGAATCCCCGCCAGTCCTTTTGCCAGTTCCTCGTCTGTAGGCACATAATCGGACATCTCGCCGTCATGGAATTTACCGTATGCTACCATATCAAAATAACCCGTACCCGTCAGACCAAAGACAATCGTTTTCTCCTCGCCCGTTTCCTTGCACTTCACAGCCTCATCAATCGCTACTTTGATTGCATGTGCGCTTTCCGGCGCCGGAAGGATACCTTCCACTCTTGCAAACTGCTCCGCCGCTTCAAATACTTCCGTCTGCTTTACACTGGTCGCCTCAATCAGCCCGTCGTCGTACAACTGGGACACAACGGAACTCATACCGTGATAGCGAAGTCCGCCGGCATGGTTAGGCGCAGGTATAAAGCCGCTTCCCAGCGTATACATCTTAGCAAGAGGGCATACCTTGCCGGTATCACAGAAATCATATACATATTTGCCTCTCGTCAGACTCGGGCAGGACGCCGGCTCTACCGCGATAATCCGATAATCCGCTTCGCCGCGCAGTTTCTCTCCCGCAAACGGAGAAATCAATCCGCCCAGATTAGAACCGCCTCCGGCACATCCAATAATCATATCCGGCTTAATATCATATTTCTTGAGCGCCGCCTTAGTCTCCTCACCGATAATAGACTGATGGAGCAATACCTGCGACAGAACGCTTCCTAATACATAGCGATAGCCCTCCATACCGGTAGCAGCCTCCACCGCTTCTGAAATCGCACAGCCAAGACTTCCCGTTGTACCCGGGAACTCTTCCAGAATTTTCCTGCCCACCTTGGTCGTATCGGAAGGCGACGGTGTCACCTGCGCGCCATAAGTACGCATCACTTCACGCCGGAAAGGCTTCTGCTCATAAGAAACCTTTACCATATAGACATGGCAGTCCAAATCAAAATAAGAACATGCCATGGAAAGCGCCGTTCCCCACTGACCTGCGCCGGTCTCCGTAGTAACGCCTTTAAGCCCCTGCTGTTTCGCATAATATGCCTGTGCAATAGCAGAATTGAGTTTGTGGCTTCCGCTCGTATTATTTCCTTCAAATTTATAATAAATCTTCGCCGGTGTATCCAGTTTTTTCTCCAGACAATAAGCCCTCACCAAAGGCGACGGACGATACATCTTGTAGAAATCCAAAATCTCCTGCGGAATATCAATGTATGCATCCGTATCGTTTAACTCCTGCTTTACCAATTCATCGCAGAATACTCCTCTAAGCTCATCGAATGTCATAGGCTTTAAAGTTGCCGGATTTAAAAGCGGCGCCGGCTTGTTCTTCATATCGGCGCGGACATTGTACCACTGCTTCGGCATCTCATTCTCTTCCAGATAAATCTTATATGGTATACTCTTCTCTGACATTTGTTACTCCCTTCTGATTTCCAGATATATTACCCCTAAGATTGTATGAAATATCACCCCAAAAGTCAACCTGTTGCTGTACAGTTGATTGAAATCTTCGTCACCTTAAATAATTTACACCAAGAATCGCGATACCAAGTACAGCAAGCACCACACCCGTAGCACGGTTCAAGGTCGCCGGCGTCGCCTTATTAGCAAATTTCGCTGCAATCCTTGCCCACAAAAGTGTGGATGCCACACAGAATAAAAGGCACCACAAATCCGGCGCTCCTCCGATGGCAAAGTGGCTGGCTGCGCCGGTAAATGCAGTGAATGCCATGATAAATACACTCGTACCGACCGCTGTCTTAAGCTCATACCCCAGCACACTCGTCAAAATCAATAACATCATCATACCGCCGCCCGCGCCGATAAAACCGCAGATAAAGCCTACCATAATACCGCATATGACAGACTGGAGGATTCTCTTTTTGCCGCTGACCTGATTCATGGATTCCTTCGTCGTCATGACCGGCTTCACAATAAATTTAATTCCCAGTAATAACGTCATGAATACGGAAAAATTGCCCATCGTCGTGTTAGGCACCTTACTTGCCACAAAGCTGCCGAACAAGGTACATACGAGTACCGTTGCCATCATGACTAAGCCGTTTCTTATATCAAGGTTCTTATTCTTACCGTAAGTATAGGCGCTGATTGCGCTCGCCAGAACATCGCTTGCCAGTGCAATCCCGACTGCCTCATAAGCCGGAAGTCCCAGAAACGTAATCAACATCGGACTGATAACCGCCGCCGCACTCATACCCGCAAATCCCGTGCCGAGTCCCGCTCCAATTCCTGCGATAAAACAGATGATAAATTTGTACATAATAAAACTCCCTCCGTTTATGTAAGACAGCCGGTCAATCATCATTTCCGTCACGATATCGCAAATACGCAGATGTGCTGTCTTGTATTTTCATCGGCGGAACCATCGTTACCAGTGTTTTTCAAGCAATTTAATTTGACTTATCTATCGTTGATTTCCTCATTCAGACTCTTCTCTGTATCATAATATAATTTACCATTTACCCTTACCATGGGTATTCTATCCCACATAGCATCAGCGCCTGTTTGTTCTATCACGGTAATTTTATAGACCTCACCTAATTGTGCAGGATAAGATTCCATTATTTCTCCATTATAACTAATTTCTACTAAATCTCCAATTTGCAATTCAAGATTTTCTTCGTTTGCTATATGAAACTTATCTGCTGAATCAAGCTCCAAGGAACCATCTACCGGTTTTACTATGATTGAATCATTATTTTTTTCAATTACCGACGCCTGAAATTCTGTAGCTTCAGCTTCTGTGTTAGGGGACATAGCATATTTATCACCGTCAGAAACACCAATAGATACAATATCCTCTTTAGCTGGCAATCTAATAGGATTTCCCTGTTCTTTTTTTCCACATGCACACAACATAATTGAAATAAGACTGCATAAACAAACAACACAGTATAATTTCTTTTTCACGGTTATCCTCCCCAACAAAATATATTTTTGTATCATACTATATTTTACTGTATATTTCAATGTGTGGGAAATAGGCGGAATTGTTTCCGACTACTCCTAATTGTCTGACGGTTCTATCTAATTTGAAGTAAATAATTCGTAATCTATATAATCTACGTATATATTTTGGATATCCAGTCCAAGTTCTTCAGATACAAGAGATTTTATTCCACTCTGCATTTCAGAACTAGGATTTTTTTCTTGGCATATAATAGTTAAATAAGCTTTCGTGATTTCATCATCTAAATCACTTAAAAATACATATGCTTCAGCAATGTTCTTTTCATCATAATTGCGTAAAGCATTTCTCAGTTCAATCTCCTTAATTCTTTTTTGATCTTGTGGCAGAGGATAATTATCCGCGTAATTACGTTCATTTTCTATGCCGTGTAATGTACTAAGCCCCAAAATAGCGCAAACAACAGTAACCAGAATAGCGCTTGCTGCAATGACAGTTTTTTTTGAATATTTTTTATGTTTCATAATAGCATCTAACCTTTCTTTCAAATTCTTTTTGTCTTCAAACATAGTTACCGAAAGAGGCAGCTTCCTTATAGAATCAGCAGCAACTGCAATTAAAGTGTCGCCGTACTGCTGCATTTCACTAATGGCAAACCTCTTTATGACGGATTCATCACACGCTAATTCACATGCTTTATTCATCTCTCGGCGTACAAAATAAACAAGAGGATTAAACCAGTGTATCGCTCCAACAAAAATTAGCAGCCACTTAACAAATATGTCATACCTTTTCATATGGGTAATTTCATGCAGCAGAATATTCCGAAGTTTCATATCCTCATATTTTTTATCAGGCAAAATAACCGCCGGACGGAAGAAACCAATTAAAATTGGTGTTCCCACGATTGGGTTTTTATATAACCGCAAAGTGTTTTTTGTTTCCAATAGGTTATTCAACAATGCTATTTCCTGCCGATTAGCGCTTATATTGTGTTTGCCCAGCCTTCGAACATAAGACAGATAACATATCACATGAAAGCCAAGAACCAGAATCATTCCCAACTGCCAAAAAACGAATAAAACAACTGCGGTACTTGGAAAATAAGCAATTTGCCGGATGTTTTGTCCGTTCGGATTTTGTGATGTAAATACAAGATTTATAGGCTTTTCAGATACTGCATCAGAAATCCACTGTGCAATATCATACATCGGTTTCATTGACATTGTTGAATGATTCGATATAGGAATCACAATGATTTTTGATACAGGCAGCATCAAAGCTATTACTACCGAAAGCCACATATAATATTGGAATGTTTTAGGAAGTTTATCTTTTATAATCGGTTTCAAAATGAATAAGAAAAATGATATGATACTACCGGTAAATGTCATCGAAAGAATAAGCTTAATCATCTCTACAGAATATTCTTCAACAATCGTCATTTATTCTCGTCCCCCATTCGGAAATACATCTTCAGCTCATCAATATCCGCTTCTGTGAGTTCCCCGTTTTGACAGAGCGCTGCGACAAAATTCTTTGTGCTGCCGTCATAAAGTTTGTCAATCAAGCTTCTTTTCTTGAGCATCATATAATCTTCTTTTGTTACATTCGGCATATAGTAACGGACTTCTTTCTCCTGAATCGAAACAGCGCCCTTTTTCTGCAGTCTTCTTAAAAGTGTTGCAATTGTAGACTTCTCCCAGCCCATTTTACTGCTTAACTCTGTACGAATATCACTAAACGATACAGCCTGTTTCTCCCGCCAAAGTATTCTCATCACCTCAAGTTCAGCGTCAGAAATCTTAAAACTGATTGTACTCATTGTTACCTTCCTCTCCCTTTCTCGTGTTACATTTGTAGCACAAGAAAATTATACATTTCCTTTCCCGTTGTGTCAACAAATATATAATTATTAAACACCATAAAGTGCCGATTGTTTTAAATAATCGGTATTTTATGATATGAACAAATACCCCTCTGCAATCCCAATAATGCCCGACAAAACAATAACGATAATTGGGTGCACTTTTTTTAAAGCTAAAACAAGCATTCCCACAAAAATCAAGGCAGAAATGATAAAGGAAACTGTACAAACGGAAGATACAGACACACCACTTGGAAAAAGAACCGTTTTTCCGGTAGATACAACAGACGCAGCGATTAGTCCAATCACCGCAGGCTTTAAACCTGCCATACACCCATTTATTATCCTGCTTTCCTGAAAATGACCAAAGCATTTTGCTATTACCAGTATGATAACAATAGAAGGCAATACCACTCCCAATGTAGCACAAAATGCACCAAGCAATCCTCCTATTTCCATTCCGACATAGGTAGATATATTGATGGCAAACGGTCCCGGAGTACTTTCACTGACGGCAATAAAATTAATTAGTTCTTCTTCTGTCAGCCAGCCATATGCCATGACCTGTTCCTGAATCAATGGCAACATGGCATAACCACCTCCAAAAGTAAAAGCTCCTATCTTTAAGAAATTGATAAACAGTTCCAGATATGTCAATGTTTTTCCCTTCTTTCTGCCATAATGGCATAAGCCAATCCAATTACAGCACAGATGATAATTACAATCAGGACATTTATCCCGAAAAATGCAACACATAAGAACGCAAAGATAGCTATGATATAAGAAATCCTATTCCGTGGACATTGCTTATACATAGAAACAAGAGCCTTTACAATCAGGGCTAGGACACCAGCTCTGATACCCTCAAATGCAAACTTTACGGTTTTCAAGTTTTCAAAGTGTCGAAGAACAAACGATACTGCGGCAATGATTAGAAATGAAGGCAGCACAACGCCCACTGTCGCCCCCAATGCTCCAAAAAATCCTGCTGTTTTGTACCCGATAAAAGTTGCCGCATTTACCGCTATCGGACCGGGTGTGCTTTCGGCAATGGCAATAATATCAAGAATTTCTTTATCTGTAATCCATTTTCTTTTTTCAGCAACTTCTTTTTGTATCAGTGGAATCATTGCATAACCGCCACCGAATGTAAAAGCACCAATTTTGATAAAAGAAGAAAATAAAAGGAGGATTGTTTTTCTATCTTGTCTGTCCATGTTTTTCTTTCCCTTAATCAAGCTCTTTCACCGTATTATATCCGTATGGTTGACATCAATCAATTCAAATACTAATATGAAATACATAAGTATTTAGTTATGTGTGAGGTATATTATGACATTACGGCATTTAAGCATATTTAAAATGGTTTGCGAATTGGGAAGCATAACGGCGACAGCCGATAAGCTAAATATGTCACAACCTGCAGTCAGCATTGCAGTTCGAGAACTGGAGGCATTTTATAAT
Organism: uncultured Lachnospiraceae bacterium; assembly: GCA_947176505.1. Lineage (GTDB taxonomy): Bacteria > Bacillota > Clostridia > Lachnospirales > Lachnospiraceae > UBA3282. The sequence goes on from CAMWQW010000027.1 coordinate 43,265, forward strand.
ACGAAGCTGTTTGAACGTATGAACAGACAGATATATGTTACCGAAACAGGGAATCGGCTCCGTCAGTATGCAGATACAATTCTTGCCCAGTTTGATGAATCCATAGACGTTATCCGCAATAGTAGTGCATCCATGACCTGTCGTTTAGGCGTGAATGTCACTTGTGCCGAAACATACCTTTCTACATGGATTCACAAGATAGAGTCAGAAATAGATGGAATTATGTTGAGTATCCATGTATGCAATGCCAGTGAAATTGAAAGAATGATTGCAGATAATGAGATTGATATTGCCATTGTCGATAGCATTCCCGGACAAACAAAATTTGAAAGCAGACTTTTGTACTCGGAAAAAATGTGTGTTGTCTGTTCACCTAACCTATATATAGACAAAATGACAATTGCTGACCTACACACAAAACCACTTTTGCTGCGTGAAAAAGGCAGCGGCACAAGAAACAGTATAGATGCCGCCTTTTTCAGGCATGGATTAACCCCTGTTCCTTACACCGAAAGCATCAGCACGTTGTCACTGATCCGCATGGTCAAAAACGGGCTTGGCTATGCAATACTGCCAAGAAAAATCGTTGAAGAAGAACTAAACAGCCATGTCCTCAGTGAAATTGTTATTATGGATGAGAGCTTTGAGCGCTATTATCATCTTGTCTATCATAAGAACAAATATCTTACAGGGATAATGAAAAGAGTAATGACTGTTTTATTTCCGCACTCTTAAAGATAATAGCGAGAGGGGACTCGAACCGCTCTCGCAAAATAAAAATCCAGTAAAGAAGAGAGATTCAGCACATCGTCACTCCTCTGCATCTAAAAGCAATATCATATAATAGAAACTTATTGATTGTATTTCGCTTTTACAATTTACTTGTATAAAATAGCTGGATGTGCTATATTATAGACACAAAAGGAACAACCGCCCACAAGGGGTTGACCGAATAGGGATAGAAACTCCACCCGATACCGACCAAAGTATACAAGGGTGGTTTTTCTATGCCCATCTCTGGGACTTGAAAAACGCTACTGACTTATCAAAACGATTAAGGTCAGCAATGCAAGAATGAACATTCCGAAAGACATCAAATCTTTGAAATCAAATTTCATCCGCACCACCTCCCATCTTATGTAATAGGAGGTCAACACCTTGCAGTGACACGGTTGTTCCCGTATCCCAATTCTATCATTTACCACACAATTCAGCAATCATTTATGGTACATTATTTGTCAATTAGGCGGCTATTTCCGTACATTTATCAACTCTGCAAACTGGAATTCTGATAAGACACTTTTTATAGCATTTAATAACTGTTATATCTTATCTCCAAAAAGTCCGCAGACCCTTGAAAATGCTAAATTTATAGCAAGTGAGTTTGCCCTTATGCTTTCCCTTGTGTTATATCCTTTTCCCTTATGTTACGAACTCTCATAAGGGCAAAAATAAGGGAAAGAAAAACCTGTAACAAATTATAACATGAAATGAACAGGACAGGAAGAATTGATTGGAATGCTTTCACAAATTTCTCCAAAACACAAGAAGAAAGGACAAAAAAGATATGAGGTTTATTCATGCAACATATAATATGCTCCATAACTGTATTGACGTAACCACTTTTGACGGATATATTTTACGGATAGACTGCGAAAAAGCGGAAGAAGGATTAAAAACAACGCCATGTTCCGAATGTTCCTTAAATGCTTTGGCGATAGATAATCCTCTTGAATATGCAACACTATATCTTGATGGTTGTATGCAGATATGGATAGACGCGAAAGATTCATTAGAATTGTGGTAACATATTTTTCTTTGTACGGAGAACTGGTCAAAATATAAACCAGTTCTCTCTTTATATGTAAAAAGAAGAATGTTATAATCTCATTAATCTAAATACATGAAAAGGAATACTTATGAAAAACGACATTCAAGAACTCTACGATTCTATACAGATTAAAAAAGCCATGCAGGATTTACATATTACAAAAGTTTCAGAACTGAAAGAGTATAATTGCGTTACATTAGCGAATAAACTCCGAACAGGTTACAATAAGCTGATGATTATAAGGAAACTGAATGATTTAGGCTATCTTCCTTCTGCCGAAAACGCAATATCAATCCATGACATTCCCATGTCAAGAAAAATGCGGAATATTTTTTTTAGAAATGGTATCGTATACCTTGCACAGCTTTCTGCATATCCAAGGGAAGAAATATTACAGTTTCGCAACGTAGGTGAATATGCCATGTCAGAAATTGATACCCTTTGTGAAAAATACGGGATTCAGATACGTTCCCTTTGCCCCATTAAAGAGGCATTCAGCGAATTTCAATTTCACAAAAAAATATACCCGCTTTTCTTTAGAGGCAACATATTCAGTGTAGATGATATCCGAAACAAATCTGCCCATGATTTATATAATGTATGCGAACAGGATTACTGCCTTACCATGAAAACATACCATGCACTAAGGAAAAATGGAGTGACACTCTGCGGCTGGAATGACCAGTATCTGTTTGAAATTTTACCCCAATATAAATCTGTTCAGTTATTTAAGCAATATGGGATTATTGCAGTTTCGCAGCTTTCAGATTGCAGTGGACAGCAGCTCAAAATAATATCCGACAGTGTTCCATCACTGTCATCATTGATACAAAAGTCATTGGCAGATACACATATGGATAAGGTCGTGGACTGATTAACGCAATTAAGTGTTGCAAAGCTGCTTTTATGTCCGTTTTCTGCTCAAATGGTTCATTTTCTGCAAAGGATATTGATAATCTCTGCGAAATCGTTTATATTGTCACCATTGATAGAAAAATTACTAGAAAATACATATATTGATAAGGATATACAATTAAATCAATCTTTTATCATTTCAATCTGCATTATTTTAACTGCTCTTCTTTATTCTGTAAGAAAAAGCGCTATACTGTAACCGATGTAGTTCAATAAATACGAAAGGAGCAGGACATGGAGCAATATATTGACAAACTTAGCCTTTCTTCGGAAATTATATTAGCTTTACGGAATATACATATTACCAAAGTTTCAGACCTTGATGGACTTAATTATCTGACACTGGCAGAAAAGTTTCCCAAAGGTTATAACGTAACAGCTATAGCAAATGAACTGAACTCGTTAGGATACCTGTATCCGCCGGAAAATGAAATATCCGTTTATGATATTTCTATGTCAAAACGTCTGCAAAATGTCCTGATACAGAATAACATATTGTACCTGTCGCAGTTATCCAAACGTCCAAGAGAAAAAATATTGAAATTCCGCAATTTAGGTGAGGGTACAATGCCGGAACTTGACAGCATATGCCAGAAGTATGACATTCAGATACGTTCTCTTGCTTCTATTAAGGAGGCATTTGACAGTTGCCATTTTCCTGTAGCACTGCACACTATCTTTTTTCAGAACAATATATTTTGCATGGACGACTTTAAACACAAGACTGCTCATGATTTATATGCCATTTGCCAGCGTGATTATGCCCTGACTATGAAAACATACTACACACTAAAGAAAAATGGAGTTATGTTTGAAGATTGGGAGGACAAGTATCTATTTGAGATTCTTCCGAAGAAAAAAACTTCCTTGATATGGCAGAAATACGAAATTTCCACAGTGTCGCAATTTTCTGATTATAACAAGGAACAACTTAAAGAAATGACTTCTTTATCTCCCAAACTTCTGGATACCATAGGACATTACTGACAGATACCCAGCAAAAAGGCAAGTAAGCTGATGAATTGCTTTACTTGCCTTTTTATTTTTCACTATCTGGTAACAATCCAATAAAAAATTCCGAAAAATCCACACCATAAATTTGTTTCAAGGCGAGAAAGTCGCTAATCCGTATATTCCGAGTGCCAGTTTCGATTTTGGAATAAGTGCTGCGTGACATATTGCTGCCCATAAGATGTAATTTCGCCACTAATTCTGATTGCGAGTAACCAAATCTTTCTCTTAGAATTTTTAAATTTTCTCCTATACTTATATCTTGTAGAAACCATTGCATAACAGCACCCCTTTTGCTTGCGACTCACCGAAACCCTTATATTGATTGTAGCAAGCTGAAATAATTTATCTGGGACTGTAGGGGCGCAACTGTAAAAAATTTGGGGATTATGAAAAAGAATAGACAAGAAATAGTATGACAGCCTTATAGAAATCAGGGCAAGTAAGTCTAAAACTACTTATTTGCCCACTCAAATTTTAAAGAAGTGTGTTTTCCTCTGGCAGCAATCCATCAAAAAATTCTGAAAAGTCCACACCATAAATTTGTTTCAAGGCAAGAAAATCACTAATTCGTATATTTCGAGTGCCAGTTTCAATTTTAGAATAAGTGCTGCGTGACATATTGCTGCCCATAAGGTGTAATTTAATTACCAATCTGTATTGTGAATATCCATGCTGTTCGCGCAGACTCCGTAAGTTTTTGCCAATATTTACATCTTGTATAAACCATTGCATAGTATCCTCTTTTCCTGCGACTGATTAGTCACATTTTTATCTTGATTGTAGCAAAATGAGATGCTATAATTGGGACTGTAGAGGCGCAACTGAATTTTTTTCTTTAAATGTTAAATCTGTGGCACAAAAGGGAGGCTGATTGAATGGATTAGAGTAAATGGAAAAGCATTAGGGAGCAGAAACACGGAAACAATTCTGGAAGAATGGCTTTTACCAACTGATTGTGGTGTTACCATAGACGAATGACAATATTTTTTTGAATACAGATGAATCACCAATTTTATTATATGCAAATGATAATTGGAATGAAAAATTATCATACCCATTAATAAATTGTTAAATAATACAACAGAAAATAAGTATAAAAATGATAAATAATACATAAAGGAG
>CAMWQW010000028.1 GCA_947176505.1 uncultured Lachnospiraceae bacterium
CAAAATCTAACAGCGGCACAGGCGGCTATTCAGAAATAATGCCATAGGAATTTTGTACGATTTGGCAAAACCTCGGACTTTTGCCAAATTGTATGGGTTTTGCCAGAGTGTTTAGAGTTTCACTGAATTGTCTGCAAATGCTGTTGAAATATGGGAGAACACGGAAACCTGCCGAGAGTTTTCGTGATAACATACAGAATGAGAAATGGGCTGTTCAATGGCTCTTTTATTTTGCTTTTCATTCCCGGAAAATAGTTGTTTCATGCAATCCAATAAAATACGGGAAATTTCTATGGCATAATTCAATGGGCGCTTTTGCTTTAGCAGGAAAGGCTTTCTGCCGAAGTAATAGGAAACAGCAGAGGGGATGGCATGGCGGCTCTTTCCTGTGCGGAAAAAGATGGATTTGTGGAAGTCAGCCTGCATGGTGAAAATAATTATACGGAAAGCGCAAGGTACATCCTGGACTGCGAGGGTGTTGTCTGGACATTAAAACGGCAAATTGCAGAGCAATATGCTGGGAAGATTACCGGGGAGGTTCCCGGATACATAACAACATTCCAGACAACCAATGCCATCGAAGGCTTTAACTGCCAGCTTCGGAAGGTGACAAAATCAAAGACCATATTTCCGACAGATGACATCCTATTAAAGATGCTATATCCACCCCTTAAGCAACTATTCACATATCTTATATCAGATTTTGAGTTTACACAAAACTTGAAACGGTTTCCAAAAGGTCCTATTTTAATGAAAATTTTTCTCGTGTTGAACGTAAAAAATAGGGAACATAGAGTGGATATTTTCACTCTTTGTTCCCTAAAATGAATGTATTTTATTGGAATGCAGACCAATCAATAATTAACAGTCGATCACTGCAAAAGTTATATAACCACCAAACAAATGCACACTTGATTTCCATGTCACTATTCCGGTGGATGAATTATAGGAAATCTGAAAATGTTCTTCTCCATAATTGCCAACGCCAACACTATTACCGAAGGTCCCTGTTACATCTGCAATGTATACAGCATAATGACCAGCCCCAACATTAAAAGTTCCACTGGTTCCTCCGGGATATAAACTATATCCCATAGTGGTGATTTCAGGCTCACCCAATTTTTTTGATACTGTATCGGCACCATCCTTGTATACAATATATGGTTTCCCATCGTCGCCAATCTTGATAGAGATAATGCGACCATTATCCGTAAATTCATAAAAACGCTCATGCGCTTTATGTGCCATCGACGAGGAAGCACAAATATTTTCAGCATCGAGAGAAAAATCAGAAGTGATTCCGTTTATGTTCCCGATTTTTTCTTCTGCGGTTCTACCGTCATCAAATTCTACATCAGATGCTTTTGTCCAATAAGACAACCGCTGCCATAATTTGGCTGCTTTGTCAATTAATCTTCGTTTCACACGTCCGGTTACGATTACTTCATTAACTATTGTCAATTTTAAATCTCCTTTCAGAAAAATGAGTGTCCGGCATAGCGCATGGACACTCAAGATTAAATGGTATTAAGTTTCACTTAGTATCTTATATCCAAAACATACCTTCTTCTATGTCTGGTGCGCTTTCATCAATAGAATCATCTGCATCAAAATGGACAAATTGTTTCTTTATTGGTGGTTTTTGATGCAGATAATCCTGCAGGTTATAGATACGGTTTTCAATGGCATTAAAAAAGTCAGCAAAGTATCCGTAGACCCCGTTCTGCTGATTGATATACTGACTTGCCAGCGTATATTTTTCTTGAGATATCAATTCATTATAGGCATTGATAATATCCGCTTTTTCTAAATCGTTATCCTGAAAAAATATCATCTTATCAATCCCGTCAGGATAATGTGATGTAACATTGCATAACATTATAAAATCACACTCCAATCCATATATCGCCCTCTTCACAGTAATCGGGTTCTTCGTCATCAAAATATATCTGCTGCTGTATTTTTAATGCATATCGCTGTGTATTATAGATTTCTTCCTCCCAAGTCCTGAAAGTGACGGCATCTATAACGTATTGAGCAAGAGTATCTTTATTGGCATCAATGATACGGGAAGCTTGGTTTTGAAGTCCCTGAGCGCGAAGAGAGTTGATTTGATTGATAATGGGTGCGATGTTATCATCTATGTTTTTGAAGTTGTGTTTAGTGATTTTTTGATTTGGGAAATTACTAAATTCTGTTTCGTATTGTGACATACATTTTATATCTCCTATGCATTATTTGGAATTTAATATACTATGTACATATTATTTTTTCATACTTTATTAAGGGTATAATTCAAAAATGCAACTTTGTAAATCAAAGCCATATAGATAATTTTGTGTAACAGATGGTGTATAAATGTAGAAATACTCTAAACTTTCAAAACTACTTATATCAATTTCTATATTTTCTAAATTGATTATAGTTTTAACACCAATAGAATCAATAGTTCCCCCAAATTCTTGTATTTTTAGTGTTCTTCCATTTTTTTTACCGTAAAATTGAAAATATACATTTCTATTACTAGCTTCTCTTGTTTTTGAGCCAGTAAAACATAATGATTTTATAATCATTTTTTTAGCTTTTTTTATTGGAAAATAAAAACGGAATTCTGCTGATTGTAAATTAATTATCATATTAAAATAGAAATTGCAAATTAGTGGCGATTCGATATTACCAGTTTCTTCTGACGATATACCTTTAATATTCTCAGCCATTATCTCAAATGTATCTGTTGCTTCAGTATTCACACCTTTGTCAGTAATAGCAGAAGCAACTAACTGTTTTCCATTACTGACAGATTGAAAAACCTCTTTAACAACTAATGCGTCTACAAGTTTTCCTTCGGTAGTATTTCCATTAATTGATTCGATATTTTTTAGAATATCTGTCTGGTTGACTTTATTTCTAATTGCAGTGTCTAATGCTTCTACAACCGCTTCATTTTCTTCAATAGCATCAGCAATCTTTTTTAGTGTGTCAAGAGTTTCAGGAGCATCATTAATCAAAGGCGTAATCTTTATATCCGTATAGAGATTTGATTGTGTCACAGCTTCACTAATTGCATTTTGCTGTGCGAATGAAACAGGCTTATCTAAATCAGATGTATTATCAACATTATTTAAACCAATATCATTTTTATCAAGTCCATGCGGATTGGTTTTGTCGGTTATATGCTTGCTTAATGCTTCCTTAGTAGCAAGCAATTCATCTTGGCTTTGATTTTTCATTTCTAATTTGTGAAGCTCAGAGTCGATTATATCATTATTTTTGTTTACTACTGCTATATTATATTTTTCTGTTGATATGGGCTTTTCTAAATGTTTATATGGTGTATATGCAGCCATTTAATCCTCCTCGTTCATTTGATTTAACAAATACAAACGAATTATAAAATCACTATCAGCTTTTGCGTACTTCAAGATATATTTATACTACCTTTTGTAGCGTCAAACCAGTCAAAAACCTTCTTCGTTTGTAAGTTCACTTACAGCATTGCAAACTTAGGTGAAAATTTATTAGAATTATTCTGCCATTCTGAATGGTTGGCATCTCAATGTCGAGAATAAGATTTTCATATACCCAACAATGATTCTGTACTCACTTTGAAGTGGAATCAATTTGTAATTTCTGAGTTATTGTTTATAATTAGTTTTTTAGTTATTATATCTTCCTTAATTGAACTGGACATTGTTAATAGTTGCTGTAGTAGTTCCAGTTTTTATTCCTGAATTTGAACAGCGTAATTCAAATTGTAATGTTGTGCTATTGGACACATCTATTATAGTATTGTTAGATAGAGTACCAGACTTACCATCATCCGTTTTATATATGACACTAGCGGTATGTCCTCCCGCAATAGAAAAACTTATATTTTGAACCGAAACATTGTTTTGACGAGATACATCAAAGATTATATTTGATAGTGAATACTCTCCACCATTCCAAATGTTTCTTGTATAAAGAACAAGTTTTATTGTTGTAATAGAGAATCCTGAAGCTTTGCTAAAAGGGATAACTGTATCTGCACCTGTCCAATCCCTAAAGTGTAAGCTTCCGTCAGCACCTTTATATACACTCATTTGTGCACCTTTATCATCGAGCGCTTTTCCTTGCACTGCATCAAGCGCAGTCCCAGCAACGGTAGCTGTTAGATTGTTTGTAATGGATGTTTTATTTGCACCAGACGCAATACCTTCCAGCTTCTCATTTTTTTCGTTCGTAAAATCATTAGTAGAAAGTCCTTTTCCGGAAATCTTATCTACTTTGTCTGCTGCAAGTCCTGAGATGAGAAGGCGCATGTCACCGTGAGATGAATCAGAAGTGTTATGGGTAGATAATTTTGAATCTAATGCTTCCTTAGTAGCAAGCAATTCATCTTGGCTTTGATTTTTTATTTCAAGTTTATGCAACTCAGAGTCAATCACCATACTATTTTTATTTGCCACACTTACACTATATTTCTCATTACTTTTTGGTAATTCAAGAGATTTGTATACGGTAAAATCAGCCATTCAATTCCTCCTTCCATAATGAATGAAGACCCATCATTATGACAGGTCTTTAAAAAGCTTATAGCATTTACAATTCATCCTCGCTAACGGTAGAGGCAAGCTCCTCATGTGTATACTTACCCATTACACCATGACTAAATTCACACAATACCTTATGAGTGCCTTTTTCTGTAAGCAGCGTTTCATACAGCGGATAAAATCTGTACATAGTTATTGTTGTTGTATATCCGGCAAAATCATGAGAGATGGAAGAAATGATATATTGCTGTTCCCTGTCGGAATCGCTGCGCTTATATGACACCTTCTTATTCACATCAAGAAAGGGTAGTAGGGCAGTGGTAATGGTAATATTATCCGTCAATCTGCAATTCTTCCAATTTTCCCACTTCGCCCTGTCTGCGGCAAGGTCATCAGAGGTGATATTTTCAAATTCTCCACTGACTTTGATATCGGGTATTTCACCTAATTTTTCTACCGTAAAAGGCGAGTTTGCGATGATCGTCATATCAACACGTTCGCAGTTATAAAATTTCTGAAAATATTCTTTCGAATATAATTCATATTCTTTACCGTCAGACCCGGTCACAAATGTTCCGCTTTTTTTCCCGGTGGTTAGGACATTCATTGCGTGAACCTGCCATTGTCCCAGTAAGTATGCTCTGACGACATCTTGTCCGTCTATGCGCTTTTTCTTTATTTTAAAGGCATATATTTCATTTGCTTTCAGTTCATTGGCTTTAATTGGTTCTTCATTAGCCTCGTTCAAAATAGGAATAGCACTCAAACCATTTATATTTAGCTTAGGACCCGCTTGATTGGCAGAGGGGATTTTTAATGCAATTACATCACCATTATAATATCCTTCTTCATAACCGGAAATGGTAGAAGAGTATGTATTATTTGAATAGGAACACTTTTCACTATAAAAATCGGTGTCGATAACTTGTCCCCATACTTCGCAGATATTTCTCACGGTAGTCATATCAACAGATGTATTTTCAGATATTAATACTCTCTGTAAAAAATTATTGTCCACATAAATATCATCTTCGTAGCACATAGGTTTTAGCTGGCATATAAATGTATTGGTTTCCATATCAAAGAACATCTCATAATTGGGATACAAATCACGAAAAGTAGTGAGAATGGAAAGAACACTGCATCCGGCAGAAAATTCTTGGTCAAACGGTATCGCATTCCATGTCTCGTGATTTTCCCGGTATTGCTGCCAGCCTTCATTATAATCGGGCAGAGCCATATATCCGCCGATATCATCAATCCTGTGGTTTGTGATATGCGCTAATCGTTCCAGCGTTTCGATGACGGCATTGCGGATTATGTTGTATTCAATGACTTCACCAGTCTCTTCATTTTCTTTGTAAGCGGGATAGCTGATGATTAATGTGCCTAACTGACCATTTTTGGTGCCATCTAATTTCTTCATAAAATCAGCACAATTAACTGACAGGCTGTCTGCGGTTGCATCATATGTTCCGGATGTATCGGTATAAACATAATAGCCGAGAGGGTAGTATTTATATTGTTTCGTTCTTGCATTATATAAACCGACTGATATCCGGATGTCTTTGTTAAGCCATAACAGGCTGTTTTCTGTAAGTTTTATTTTATCTTTTGGTGTGGGTTGAATGACGAAACTGGCAGTACGCCGTATATCCGATTCTCCGGATATCGACACGCTGCCGCCGGTTAAACCACAGTTAAGGGTATCTATGATTTTTTGACCGGAATCTAATACCTCTATTTTTAATCTCAGATGAGGGTCTGCTGAGTGTTGGAGAACGATCAGCAGATCCTCTTGCGTGATCATATCTGCCATTATTGATTCCACCATTCCGGTTCGACATTTGAAAATCCAAGATAATACAAATCTTCCTCAGAGTTGACATCTCCAACTTCAACCCACGACCATGATATCTCACGGTCGTTATATGTTTGATTTGCAATATCGGCAGGATTGGGTGTGATTTGTACCAGCCATAATCTGCCGTCAGGAAGTTTTAAAATCTTAGGAATACTGTCACAGATAAAATCCATAAACTCTCTCTGATATTTGATGCGTGTATAATCTTGTCCGCTGTCGTAAGCAAATTCGCAGGAGTCCTCATCTAACGGAACAAACGAACCTTTGCAGCTTCCGGTATCATAATTGGCAATCGTATTTCTGACAAAAATAGGATACTTATTGTGCAGTAATTCTACGGTGGAAGAGGGGATATTACGCGTTGTGTCACAGAATCCGTCTGTAATCTCTGTTCCCCAGACAGTATTGCCTTCGACCAAGAACATTTTACTGAATTTTGATACGACCTTGGTGATTGCATAGGTGCCTTCACATCCGTACATAACATTTGTGACGGCGTATTCTACAGGTTCATCAGATGCAACGAAATAATCGGGATAATTTATAACAAAATCTTCAATCGAATCCACTTTTTTCACGGCGATGGTTTTCCATTCAAAATGTCCTTCCGTTCTGCTTTTCAAAATAATATGTGAAGTGGTTTCTAAACTCCAATCTATATTACCCGCGTTAGTAGTATTATTAAATTTAGCCCACAGAATAGTGTCAAAATCCCATTGCATGGGACACTCGTGACTTAACTCGAAATCGGTTGCTTTTGTGATATACAGATCATCATATATCCCGTTCTTTAGTTCCACGTAATTAATATTTTCTATGCCGGTAGGCGTAAGAGCACACGCTGATTCGCCACCGACAAAATTACTTCCGCATATAAACATATGCTCTAATCACCTCCTCCAAACCATATATCATCTGGTTCTGCGTTTATTGGTTCTTCATCATCAAAGTATTCTGTGAAATCCTCCCTGTTGATGACATGTATTTCTTCATCCGTATTGATCCAAGTATCATAATTGTTCATTAGCTTTTGCAAAGGACGTGTTGAGCCATACCACATATTTCCGTTTTCTGTACTGAATCCGAGTTCAATAAATACTTTAAGCTCATAAACATTATTTTTGCGCCTGATGGCAATCGTGACCATATCAGTATTATTAAAGACCTGCGGGTCTGAATATAATAAATAATTACCTATGCCGTTAGGAACCATCAGTCTGAACCGCAGATTGTCATCATTGTATATTCGTGAGCTCAGCGTGAGCCCGGAAGTTCCGTTGCTCATTTTAAAAATATCAGCATTCTGCCAGAGGTTTATTCCGCGAATCAGCACTGTGAAATCGTCTTCGATCAGAAAACCTTCATCATAATACAGTGTCTTGTCTCTTAAATCTATCATTCCGTCTATATATTCAAAGCTGTCTGTGCCATTGTACTGGATGATGACCAGATTCGTTGCGACCTGTATACATCCCTGTGATGGGATAGGAGTAGCATAGATACGCGCATAGGTATTGGGATTTTCATATTTTACGGTAATTTCGGTATAACCGGTATCCAGTTCCATTCCATTGACTGTAACGCCGACACATCTTACATAGTAGACCGTGTTATTATCGAGTCCTTTATATGTGTAACTGATATCCTGATCATCGGTCATTTCGTTACTTTCGAGCAGCAGCTTGTTGGATGCATCATATAAGTAAAACACATATTTGCTTATATCTTCCCAATCTTCTGAGTAATAATGGACAGTGGCAGTGAATGACGAGTTTGTAATGACCGGATTCTCACTTAGAGCTTCGAAATAGAAATCAGGTGTTGCAAATGTGTAGAAGAGAACTTTGTTGGACAGAGCGGACGGTGTGTTTTCTACATCATACGTCTGTGCCTGTATCGTATATTTTTTGCCGTTAGATAGAGTATGGGCGGGTATCGTATGTTTCAATGCATACGATGATATCATGTCGTCAAACACAAGATTGTTTGTATCGTTGTCACATATGATAATCCGGTTCGCATGAGCGCGGTTCCCCATCCATGAAAGTGTGACTTCGTAGTCTTTGTTAGCATCAAACGGCTGGATGCGCATAACGGTAGGTTTTGCCATTATATCACCTTCTTCCTGTTGTTGGTTTGCTATTTATTTGGATACATTTTAACGCGGGCTATATTACACCGCAGATGTGGAGCCTCTTTAAATTACCAAGAGGCTCCTTTACCCATACTCGCTGCATGGCATGTAATTGCAGTCCCGGTATGCAGCATCCGACGGTCCGCTCATTGCCAGCTTCATCCAGAACCACATAGCCTTTCGGGGTAATCTCTTTTATAACGGACTCATAGGTTCTGTCTACTCTGCAATTTGCAATGCTCCGGTCAACCATAGTCCGGATTGACCTTAGAATTTCTGATTTGTAATCCATTTTTGATTATCACTTCCTTGGATTTATTTTTTTATCTCAGCCTGCTTTGCTGGTCGGCGTCAAGATGTAAACCGTTGAACATATGGTTTAATTCAACCCCAACCTGCTTAGCTACTTCCTTGCTTGTTACACCCGGACAGGTGATGTGAATATCACCGACGTGAACATTCGGCTGGTTCTTATTTGTTAAACGGCTATTTGTTATCTGGTTTGCAACATTGTATAATTGCTGACTGCGCTCATACATGGAATTGGGCATAAGCGCTGTTGCTTGCTTGCCGGTGTTTCCGAAATATGCATTCCATTTCTGCACATAATCATACATTTTGTCACTGGGTTGAAATGGTATAATTTTGATTTCCTCGGATGCGGACGGTTGAATACTGCCTGTTGTCCTATCGGTATATGACGCGCTGCCAACATGGAGTTTGTTGCGCATGAGCTGCGCGGTCTGATTTTCATTAAAAATTACCGTGCCTTTGGGCAAGTCCATTATGGTAGGTCCATTTGTAATGACCGTATTGCCGTTTGGAAACACAGTCATTTCCGCCTGACCGTATTCGGATACCAGAGCGTTTCTTTCTGCTTTCGGAAGACCTTTGAATTTACCGGTTCCGTTAGCGAGTGCTTTCCCGTGTTTAGCAGTATAAGCGGCGCTGTTCAGATTCATTTTGCCAAGTACGGTGCCGCCTATATCTGTGCCGCCGGTTTGGTTTACATTAACTGTGATCGTACATTCAACAGTTTTACCATCAATGTCGATAAGACCTTGGTAAATACTCCCTACATGTTCAGCAGCTTCACCAATAACATCTTTAAATTTTTCAAATCTACCAATAACACCGTCGCCGCCGGGTTCGCCTAGAGTTTCGTCCGTAGTTTCACCAAGATTAACAATGGAACCAATCAGATTGCCGTTGGTTTCGCCTTTTTTGTCTTTGCCGCTTGGTTCGCCGCCGCCTTTTCCTTTACCATCTTCTGATTCGCCGCTGCCGATAGCGGATGTGACATTATTTACGGCTGTCTTTAAGGAACCAAATTCACCGATTACAGTTCCGTCGCCTTCGGCATCGGGTTCACCGATTACTTCTGCAGCAGTTTCACCCATTGATGTTATCGCATCCGTGAGAGAGCCACCGCCGCTGCCTTCGCCCTTAGAACTCTTTCCGCGGGTCCCGCTGCCTTTACCGGCACTGCCGCTTTGACCTTCGCTGTCAGAGGATTCACCGCCACCACCAATAGCAGTAGTGACTTCATCTATAGCAGTCTTAAGGTTGTTGAATTGCTTGATAATACTGTCTTCACTAAAGGAGAAATTGCTTAATTGAGTCAAAGCACCTAACAAGCCGCCGACTGTTCCTTCTGTACCAATTCCTAAAGCTTCAGTGACAGATTCGATCAGTACTTTTAATGCATCAAAGGATGTGTTCAGTGTACTATTTTCAAAATTGAATCCTTCTTCAAATGCAAGCACGCCTTCTTCTGCAAGAGTCCTGACAGTATCAATAAATGATTGTTTATTTTCTTCGATGCCAAGTAGAAGACCATCTATTGCATCAACGGCTTTTGATTTATATGCTTCCGAAGGTGAGTGGGAATCCTGTCCCTCGGCAAAAGCCTCAACTGCATCAATAGCTGTCTGTTTTGTAGCTTCGATAAAGAGATTGGATTTTTCATCCCATCCATTGAGCAGACCATCACCAGCATCTTTTCCAAGCTGTAGCATATTATCGAGTTCCTGCTTTGCAGATACAATACCATCTGAAACGCCCTGTGTGATAGCTTGTGAAAATGTCCCGTCACTGAATGTCTGTGATAATTCCTGTACGGTACTTTGTGCGTTTGAAACGATACTGCCGAAATTTTCTTTTGCAACACCAGAAGCGTATTCTAAACCTTCCTGAAATCCTGTGTTCTGGTTCATGTCAGACATGATGCTGATATATCTGGATTTGAAATCTTCAAAAGCTGATTCAGAACCATTCAGAACATCCTCAACAGAATAACCGAGTTCCCCAAACACTTGTTGAACAGCAGAGTATGCTTCAGCAATCTGTTGGATATCCGCAAGTTCTTCCCATTTGGATTTTTGCTGTTCCATGTTTTTGATCATGGAATCCCAGTAGTTTTCCTGCTGCATAATCAGGTTGTCGTAATACATGTTGGACGCATCAAGCATCTTCTGGATAGCGTCCTGTTCTTCTGTCAGTGCATCTTTCTTTTCTTCCAGTAAGTCTATTTCTTTCTGGATAAGGTCAGCTTCCTTTTGTAAACGGTCGATCTCTAATGATTCTTTTGCTTCTCTGACCTTTTCTCTTGCATCACGGATTCCGGTCGTATCGGTTTCATATACGAACCCTTCACCTTCTTTATATACGGCAGTGGTTCTCTGGTTGAGCATACGTTCCAGATTATATTCCTCTTTTTGGAGGTCAATGTTTTTCTTTCTGCTTTCTGCCGCTCTCTGGATCGCATCGGCTTCTTCGTTCAGTGCATCAATTTTCTTTTCTTTTTCTTTTATCAGATCATCTATCGCATCTTTTTCCTCTTCAATGGCATCAATCTGTGCCTGATATGCATCTGCGGCAGCTTCTTTTTCTTCCTCAAGGGCTGATATAGCTTCGTCTTTGGCATCATTTGCCGCACTGATTTTCTGATTGAGGAGAGTGCTGATACCACTCAATGCTTTATTGTGGAGGTCTAACATACCCGAAAGGTACTCTGATTCATACTTTTCAAATTCGTCTAAATATTCTTTGCGGTCTTTAAAATACCTTGTGTAGAGCGATCTCAGAGCGTTTAAATATTGTGCTTCACTGATCTCACCATGGTCTGACTGTGCTTTTAAGTGGTCATATTCTTTCTGGAATGCTTCAAGATAGGCATCTGCAGCTTCTTTGCCTGCTGATTTTGCCGACTTTGTAGCACCACTGAAATCAACTTTTGGCTCATAGTTAATATTGCTTGCAGCGTTGTCGATCAAGGCTTTCAATGATGCCGCCTTGGCGACTTTAGCACTAATCTGTCCAAAGTTAAGAGTACCGCTGGCAACTTCTTGATATATCTGTTCCAGCTCAGTAAGATACTGGATTACTTCACCAGTATATCCGGCATTTTCTGCAAGTGTCTTAAGATTTGCAACTTCTCTAGAGGTGTTCATTTCCTGTAGGTTACACAATTCTTTATGGAATGCAAGGATACTAAGAGCTTCAGCGCAATTTTCAGTACCAACTTTTTCTTTAAGAAATGCCTGACCTGCTTTTGTTGCTTCAACACTACAGTCTTCTGTATTGACTATGAAATCATCCATGGAAACAGTGGCTTCTGAAAGTGCTTGTTCTAACATTTCTGCATTACTAGCTAAAGCATCAAATGCAACCATTTCACTATTAACCACTCCTAAATTTTCAAGAGCGGCTTTCATTGTCTCGAAATCTTCCGCACCAGATAATGCTGCCTGAGTAATGGAAGTAGCGAGAGAGTTGAATGCGGTTTCTATATCCTGTTCCGTAGATTCCGTATTTCTTAATACCTGCACTAAACTTTCAAAAGCTGAGTAATCAACTGTGATTCCTTCTAGTTTGTTTAATTCATCCAGTTTGGATTTAATGGAGTCGCATGTGGATAGGATATCTATGCTCTGTAAGTCAAATTTTCCGTAATCATCATAAATATCTTGGTATGCTGATTTAAGTGAATCGAATGCTGGTTTAAGTTGGGTGTTTAGTTGGTCTATGGTTTGGGAGATGGAGAGTGATGTTTCAACTTCTATTAATTCAGTTTCTAATTCTGACTGAATATGAGCAATCCAATCTTTTGCACTCCAACCTTCCGGATGTTCGCCATACTGATCACATATTCTTAAATAAGCACCAAATATTACTTCTTCCTCACCTAATGCTCTGACCTCATTCCATATCTGTGCTTCTCCTGCACTATCAACCCTGTCAGCAAAACCAAGAGATTTCATAAAACGTTTTTCAATCTCGGCATAATTGAATGTATCAGAATTCGATAGAGCCATGATATACTGATATAATTCTTCAGCAGATATACCAGCGGTTTTCAAATATTCAATTAATTCTGGAAAACGTGATGAGAGAGTAGCAATTGATAATTCTCCGGATTTGCCGAGTTCTTCTAACTGTTTGGATGCAGATTGGAAATCGGCTTTGGCGAGGATATCTTTTAATTTGTTTTCTGTTACAGATGCTTTACCATTAGCATAAAAATCATATTTTTCATATAAAGCATCTAACCTAGCTAAAATGCCATCATCCTGACCCTCAACTAAGTAATCGTCTTCTTCCATAAAATCAGCTAACGCAGATTCTACATAGTCTTTATATGCTCCAATGGTTTCTTCTGATAATTTGATTTGACCATCGGCATATTGCTGTAACTTTTCAATACGTTCTTCAACAGTACCTATATAGTCTGTCTTTTCGTGAATTTCTACGCCTTCATAACTTGATTCATATTCCAGACTATCCTTTTTGGTAGTGAAATATTTCTTAGCATCTTTATTGGCTTCTTTTTGTTCTTCTGACAGAATGGATTGTTTTAATCGTATTTCACGTTCAAGTTCTGCGTTCGTTTCTTTTAATCGTTCTAATTCTTCCCGCTCTACTAATGTCAGGTTTTCTTTTGCGTTGAGTTCATCAATCCTATTTTGAGTTGTTTGTAATTCGGAATTAAGTGATTCGATTTCTGATTTTACATTATCAACTTTTTCGGCGGACTTATCTAGTACTTTCTTGGCATATTTTTCGGCATTGTATACTCTATCTGCAATTTTACCCATTGCAACGCCAAGAGCAATTGTAATTGCTGTAAAGGATTTTAATGGATTAGCTGAAATATAATTTTTTATATATCCTGGCAATTTGCCTAATACTTTAATAAAAGCATCAAACGTACTTAAAGTATTTTGTCCATTTGTATCTAATCTATATAAACATTTTTCAAGTTCAATAGGTTCTCTTAAAAACGCTTTTACTGACGGCAAAATAATAGTGGTAGATATTATTTTTCTTATTTGACAAGATTCAAAAAGTAGTTTAAAGTACATATTATAAAAGTAAAAGGATAAAAATAATGAAGCAGTGTCCGAATTGTAAAAAAGAATATTCCGATGAATTACATTACTGTTTAAGATGTAACTATCCATTAAAACGTATAGAAGGTTCAAAAATAGTATATAGGGAAGATTATAATCAACCACATAAAGAATGTTATAATGGAGAAAGCAAAAAAAAGTTTGTAGTAGAATGCCCTTACTGCCATTCTGTAAATACAAAAAAAATAACCAATACATCAAAAGCTGTGCATACAGCTTTGTTTGGTATTTTCAGTATGAGCAGAAACACAAAGAATTTTCATTGCAACAATTGTGGTTCAGATTTTTAGTCTATAAAATCACATCCTTTCAAAGTTATTTATGTATATAAATTTGTACATACAAAAAGAGTAATCAATGGTATCAGAAATTGATTATTCTTTTTCTATATACAAATTGATTTTATAACTATCTGCAATTTTACCCATTGCAACGCCAAGAGCAGAAACAACTACTAGAAATGCTGTAAAAGGGTTAGCTTTGATAACAGCATTAAGTTTTGCCCATGCTACCACTAGTAATTCTGTAATACCCAAGTTGGCACCTTTAGTGGCTGTATTAGCTGTGGTAGCTACTGTGTTGCCAGTGACAAACATTGTTTCAGCTTCTTCGGCTGTAATTAATCCTAATTTAACAACATAATATTTTTTATTTATATCATTTAGGTTTGATGTACTTATAGCAAATAATGTTTGTGCCTTATCAGTTTCTTTAATTGCAGATTCTAACTTTTTAAACTGTGATGCTCTTGTTGCAACATCGTCAAACTTGCCTATATCATTTACTTTTACTAAAATCTTAGCCGTATCTTTACCGTCTTTAAGCGTCGCATATACAAGTGGTAGGTTGTATAAAAATGTTTACAATGATATAATCAAATAAAAAATAATGTTAAGGTACAGTATGCAAACAATTAAAAATATAGAAAACTCAGATTTAGAAGAAAATGATGTTGTAAGGTCATTTTGCAATAAATGCAATACAAATACTTTATTTAGAATTATAGCAATAAATGATAATATTACAGGAGTATGTAGTAAATGTAGAGGATTTAAAACTCTTAAATAGAATGAGAATTACATTTCGGAAACACAGGTAACAAAGAATATTCCCAAATGTCCTACGTGTTCATCAATTAATCTTCAAAAAATTAGTGCAACATCGAAAATTGTAAATACAGCTATGTTTGGGATATTAGGAACAAAAAGATATAAAACATTTCATTGCAATAACTGTGGCTATGAGTGGTAAAGGAATATTAAATTATAAAATATAAAATATCACATCCTTTCATAATTACTAAAATATGACCGCTCTGTAAATTATGCCAACCTAAACTATTGGTATAATTTATACAGCAGTCTTATTTTATTATTTTGAGAACGCAGATTCATATCTATACATATTCGACAAATTATGTTCTAATTTACCAATAAACTTTTGGAGGACTATGGTATGTCTAACATAAATGATGAAACGTCAATAATTGATTAAGATGATATTGATGAGGAATATATCAATGAATATGTGACAGGTGTAAAAAGTTGTAGTACAATAGATACAAATATTATGGTGATTATTACAGCGTGGCAATCTGGAGATTTACTTATACCATAATTTCAAAGAAGATTCATATTTTGATGTTAAGTCTTCAACAGTTTTGGCGTTGCTGTTTGCTTTATCAAATCGGACAACGAAAATAACCGCAAGGCTCCAATCTGATGCGGTTATAATCTTATTTATATACTTATTCAATTTGGACTAACCGCTTGTCATACGAGTTAGTGCCTTTTTTGTTATTACCTACTTTCATTTTTATTTCATACTTTTGAAAGCAACCAATACTTTCTTTGTGATCCAATATTGTCATATTGGAAGGTTAACGTAAATAGTAGTATTATATTCATTCTTTTGTAAAATCAATTAAGCCCTTTGAAGGGATTCTAAAAGAAAAACTTGTTATATCTTCATATGTAGATATAACAAAATCGCCCTCGCTAATAATATCCATGCCAATTAGTAAATCAACATTTTCTCTATGCATGTTTGGATTTTCTGCAACTCTTACAGTGTATATAGCTTGCTTATTTAGAAGGATATCAACATCATATAATTTCGACTGTATTATGCCATAAGGCGTATGTAATTTATCATCACAAAGTGGCTGTAAATTCAATTGCTTTGCAAATTCAGGAGATATACATGAAAATGTTGAACCTGTATCCCATGCCGCTGAAACAGGTATATCCTTTTCATCATTTACGATATGTTCTTCTGTAATTATTCTTCCTTCAAATTTGTCATAGATTTTTGTAAAAACAAGTTCTTCCATAACGTTTTCTCATTCCTTTTTGCTTCGATAAAATCTTGTGGATATTTTACTCCAAAATCATTAAAACTTATTCTTTTCCACTTTTTAGTTGATGTAGTAATAACGTGTCTAAGTCTACATTCATGAGTTATTGATTCATTTAGTTCCATATTTAACTCACCTTTATTTTACCCTTGTAATGTATTTTTGTAAATGTAAAATTTTGAAATTGCTTTTTTAATTTCCACACCCAACTACCACATTAGATGTGGATTAATTTATACTTATTTATCTATATAAAGATAGAAGAGTAGTTACACTCTTTGAATTTTGCCCAGAGTATACCATGTTGAATTAATGAAATCCAACTGCCCATTGTACTCGTTGAACATTCCTAGAAATAGTTGTCTTTACTAGGCTTTGCTGCGGATAAAGTGCATATAATATACAAACTTGCTTACTATACCTACTTACTTTCGCACAAGGTTCTCTATTTAATCTCAAGACTTCAAAAATAGAGTAGTATTTGTATACGTTTAGCTCGTCCCCGACAGTATCAGGCATTTACTTACATCACGTTAAAAACTTCACCTATGATTTATAGGTTACAAAACCGTGAAAGCTACATATTCTCGATATAAAATCTTGTTCCATGTTACCATGCTATATGTAGAGTGGACACACTGGCGTTTTAAGATAATCCACGTTTTTAAATAGGCTAAATAACCCTGCACCAAGTCCGATAGTCCCCAAAGGACCAAGGCTGTCTGTGACATGATTAACGACAGAAAGAAGGCTGTTCAGCCCATTGATCGCAGTAACAACAGCATCAGACTCTGCTATGTTTCCGACAGTGTCCGTCCATGTATTAGACAGACGGTTCAGGGAGCCTTCCCATGAGTCTGCCATCTTTTCTGCTTCCGCCGCTATAGAACCGGTCCCGTCAGCATATTCCTGCAACATCTTCTCATACATGTCATAATTTTCAAGAATTGCTTTTAAGGCATCTGCTCTCTGGGCATTTCCGACAGCATCTAATAAATCTGTTTTTCTGCTGTCAGTGAAGTCTAACTTTGCGTATTCATCTGCTAAGTCCCTGATTATTTCCATAGGGTCTCGAAGGGAAGTGACACCGTTTTTGGTTTCTTTTAAGGACACATTTAGTGCATTACATGCAGCCTCGTATTTCGCGAGTCCTTCTGTAGTAATCCCTTCTTCTTCGTTTGTGATCTGCTGGAGATTGAGCAAAATACCGTTAAGGGCTTTTGCCATATCAGCGCCGCTCTGCTGTGTAGTGGCAATCATTGTGCCAAGAGCAGCAGTAGCTTCATCTGCTTTGACACCTAAGGAAGCAGCCTGTGAACCTGCGATGGACATACCTTCTGCAAGGTCTGACATATTTACGGCGTTATGATTGGCGATATGATTGCTGCCGTCCAGAATCGCTGTCAGCTTCTCGACAGAGCCGCCAAGTTTATATGCCTTATCGGTAGCAGCAATATATTGATTAGCTAACTCGGCAGTCATGTCACCGGCTTCTTGGGCAGCGATGGACAATTCGGCAATACCTGCCGCATTTTCGTATCCGGTGCGGGATGCTTCCCGTACCTCCGATAAATAGTCTTTTGCCTGTCTGCCGTATCTGTTTGCGATAGCAAAGGAATCGTTACCGATTTGAGACAAGTTAGATTTGGATAGTCCTGTATTTGATCTGCCAATCTCATTTAGGAGCGTATCGATCTCCTTTAATTCAGTGGCAGCCTGTCTGATTTGTGAAAACAATGGATTCGTTTTCAGCTGTGAATGCAGTGACATTATCTGTGCATTGATCTGTTTTACTGTAGAGCCGGTATCCAATGAACCCGTTGCTTCGACTTTTTTTAGTTGTTTCTGCAGCTTCTTGATATCTGTATTGATTTGTGCGACTGTTTTTGGTACATCAAGACCAAGTACAATCTTTGTATCTATATCAGGCAATTTATCACCGTCCTTTTATTATGATATGAGACAACAAACAGTTGCCGGTTTGTTTTATACAATCGGTAAACGAAAATATTATTTCCACATCCCTCAACACGTCATATATTAATCATTCGTTTTAGTAGTTTATAAAAAAGAGATAATTACTTATCCTTAGCGTCATTTCCCTCATGAATCATTTCAGCCAGTCTATTAATCAGTTCGCTTCGCAATTCTTCTGCCGGAACGTCTTTTAGAGCGGTATACATTTTCTGTAACAGCTCTAATGTATTATTACGGTTATCAATAAGAGCAGCGATAGTACCATAAAACATTGCCTTTACTTTCAGCTCATTCTTTTTCATTCTAATAAATTTGATCATGTTTTCTCCCTTTCTGGGCTGCTTTATTATGCAAATCCTTCTTTTAATTTTTGTTTGTATGCATCATTGATGACTTCCATTGATATTTCAACTTCACCATTTTCAAGACCGTTTTCTTCCAGTATTTTCTCGTATTTTTCATACATATGAATACAATGTACAAAGCTGTCTTTATTGCATGGTTTACCCTCTGATACCTTTGTGGCAAAGTTATTGATTTCCCAGCGCATATCATCAATTTCTTTATCCACAAACATGAGAGTCAGTTTCTTGATATCGTTAGAAATCTCCTCATCACGCCGATCGGAACGTGCAACCTCTTTTTCATGTTTTTCCTGTAGAACAGTAAGATTCCGGGAGGTCTGAAGTAATAGTTCGTGCTCTTGGCGTTTTATTCGCATCCATTTAGTTTCCAATCCAAGTCTATCAACTATCCACTCAAAAAGAGAAACGATTGCTTTCACTCCGATCAGAATAATAAATACGGCAAGAAACACATATGTAAAATCTATTTTAGTTAATTCTGCTATGTCGTTCATAAAACAAAAAACTTGCCTTTCTTTATTAAATCGTTAAGGACAACTGACCGGTCTGTCAAATAGTTCTTTTTCTGCTGTCCGTCTGTTTACAAGCCCTCGCAATACTTTACCGCCGGCTTTGTTGTATGCAGGGATTTTTGCGCTGATTTGTGCGATGGTACGTTGTCCGTTATTCAGCAGTTTTTTCAGATTTCCGCTTCCACAATTAAACGTGAAGCTGACAAGTGCATCGAACTGGTTCTGGTTCCAATGATATTTATTGCTATAACTGTTCACTGACTTTTCAGCGTTAGCACAGTCTGATTTCAGATATAAATCAGCCTGTGTCTGCGTTATTGTCTGACCTTTTGATACGCCGGATGTATGACCGTATCCTATGGTCCATATACCAATGCTGTCTTGATATGCAGTTAAACGGCATCCTTCAAATCTTTTAATTAAAGAAAGTCCGTTATTGCTTACAGATAAATTCATAAAACACACCTCTATTGTTTCTTAGCCATATTTACGGAAGATTCGATTTTTAATTGTAACCATTTGTCAAATGATCCGTATATCTTTTCAATTGTTTTTTTAGATTCCTCAGAAATGGTAAGCAGAGCAGCATGATATGCCTTTTGCTTAGCTTCTGTCCACGCACTTTCTGTAAACTCACCTTTTGCTTTCAGTGTATCAACAAAGGTTTGGTTCACATACAGCACGGCATCCATAACATCGGATAGAGCATCTTTTACAAGATTGCTGACATTTTCGTTTTTAGTTGCCTCTTCAATAACATTGCTTTCTTTAATTTTGGTTTTTATCAAATCAACAACATATTTAGCAACTACAGGTAAAATAATTGTCAGAATAACATACAAACAATAATTTAATACTTCTGAAAATTCCATAGTTAACTCCTAGTCTACAGCTTCTTCATCTTCGATTTGTGTAGAACCGATAGTGCTGTAATTGGTACTGTTTTCTTGGCTGATATATTTTGTGTCATTTATCTTAATTCCTGCAAGACCGATCAATTCTGTTCCGAAAAATGCATAGACACATGTTGTAAGCGTAGGGCTTATTTCTGTCTGTGTATATTGTTGCAACAAAATAGCCGCAATCGTGTAGGATATGATTGCGGCGATGGAAAGCAGGACGATTATTTTGTTAAATTTTATTTTAAAGCACAACGGGATATAGAGTTTTATAATTGCAAACTTGATTTTCCGCTCATCACGTTTTGACTCTGCAATTGTATATTTTGCGGTTAATTCTTTCATGATTTCATCATGGGTTTTAGGATTCTTTTTCAATCTCATTATATTTCCACCGCTCGAAGCTGCTGGTTTATTTTGTGTTTAGCCATCTTAGGGATTCGACGCACTGCTTTAATATATCGCATACATAGTCTAATTCTTCAGGGGTTTCTCTGCCGGAGAATGTCAGCCGGATGCAGCTATGAGTATCTTTTTCATCCATTCCGATAGCAGACAGAGTAGCAGATGCAGATCTATTCCGGCTGTTACAGGCAGAACCTGTACTGACTTGGATTCCGTTTAGGTCTAATAGAATCATTAACGATTCACCTTCAACACCTTTGAAACATATATAGAGATTATGAGGCAGTCTCTTTCCGGATTCGATGGAGGCGCCGACTAAGTAGCTGTCCGGAATATGATTGACGATGTAATGATAGATATAATCTCTATTATTTGGAGCGCCGGAAGAGTAGTTGTAGTCTTCGACTGCTTTACCTAATGAAGCAATCCCAAGGACGTTCTCTGTGCCGCCGATAAGGGATTGCTCTTGGGAGCCATAGATAAGAGGTTTTAAATCAATATCTTTGCATTTCCATAACACGCCGATTCCCTTAAGGGCATGAAGCTTATGTCCGCTGAAGGTTAATAGGTCCACATAATTTTCCCACTGTTTCATATTAACTTTACAGGACGGAATATAGCCGGTTGCATCAACGGCTAAAATTCCGTTATGCCCATGGACAATAGAACCAATGTTTACCACATCATTAATCGTACCGATTTCTGAATTGCCGGCTTCTATGCAGACAAGAGGTTTTAGGGCGTTGTGTCTTGTAAGAACATCATCCAGATAAACGCAATCTATTTCACCTGCAGAATTTACTTTCAATGCAGTATGGTATATACATGCTTCGCACGCTTTTAGCATTGATTTATGTGCGGTCGGAGAATAGAATACTTCATAATGGTTTTTCGATGGATTTTCAGAGGTCAGTCCTTTGACTGCTAAAGTGTTTGATCCTGATCCGGATGGTGTAAAATAAATATCTTTTGGATCAGCGTTGATGAATTTTGCAACAGATTGTCGTGCGTCTGATATGATTTGTCTTGGTTTGTCACTGATGGAATACAAAGAACTCGGATTACCCCATAGGTCTAAAACAGATGTTAAATACTGCTTCATAGAATCAGATAATCCGGTAGTAGCCGCATGATCCAAATAGATATTCATTCTAACGCCTCCGTTCATTTTTTGTTTTCCGGATTAAGCTGTCTGGATGATGCAATTCTGGCAAAATATTTTTTTGCACATTCCGGCGAACAGGCAACTCTTTTCCAACGAAACATCGTCTTATCATTTTCGCAATCAGCACACGGAGTAAACATTTTCCCACATATTTTACATGGCTTTTGTACTTTGCCTGTCATCGGCATCCTCCTTATCAATCGGAGAGTGCAACATGTGCACTCTCCGTTAGTTTACTAGTTGACTCCGTAGACCACCAGATCCCAGAGGTTTGTAGAACCTGTACATCCGCCGGCAAGAGACTCCGCCTCAAATGCATGTGCAAAGTTTTCACCGCCAAGAGATAACTCAAACTCGCCTGATACATCAGCTCTCTGAATAATAACCTGACCGGCATATTCTACATCGCAGGAATCCTGCAAAACCACGTCAATGTAGAGCTTCAATACTTTGCTGTATTTATCGGAATCATTGGAGATTTTTGCGGACTCAACTTCTACATCGTAGAAGGCAACAAGCTCTGTTCCGTCAGCAATTCTGGAAACAGTGATTTCCTGTGTGGCGGGATCGTATTTGAATGTGCCTTCAGCGGCATCTGCATCCTGCTCGATTTTCGTACCAAGAGATCCGTTTGCATTTTTCACATAAATAGCTCCGATTTCGGCACCGGTTACTCCGACTGCGGTCTTAGAAGTCTTACATGCATTGTTCTTTACGATCATAACGTCTGTGATGCGGACGGTGAATTTACCCTGCTCAACTTCCGTGCCGGTCTGTGCAGCCAAAGCGCCGCCTACAAGAACACCGTTTGTAGCGGAGACGGTTACAGTCTTATTCTTCTTTAAAGAAGCAATCTTTCTGCCGCCTTTGCCTGTAATATCGGCTTTTTCCTGCGTGTTCTGGATCGTTCCGTTCTGAACTTCATCCATGATAAATTCCAGCTCACCGGCATTGTTAAAAGCCGTAATCTGAGCCACCTCGGTAATAATTAATTTGCTAACATCTACTGCCATTTTTATTTCCTCCTTATGGTTAAAATTTATAAAATTAAAAGACTCAAAAATGAGTCCTAATTTTACTGCTATGTATGTATCCAAGATAAGCATGATTTGTCTTTGATCTTGGAAGTATCAACGGTTCCGGCATAAACACCAATCATTGTGTTATCAAAATGAATACTGGTCTTTATTTGTTCAAAACTTTGATTAAATTGATAGATTGACAGATTATCAACTTGCTCATAGTTGTATTTGAATTCCGGTCTGTTAACTAATGCCACAACCAATTTTTCTAAATAGGGCTCATATGGTTTTTTAGCATTTCTTTTTTGCTTTTTACGTTCCAGCTTAATGCGGAATTGTTTTGCTTCGTTATTGCCCGGTTTACGGTTTTCCTTTTTTATATTGTTTATTTTTCTGATGCAGTCAGCTATTTGGCTGTATGTAAGCTCGTCTATCACAATATTATTTTTTTCACTAAGCAAGATAGGAGAACCATTTTCGGGACTGTTGCCCATTGATAAATCGGACCAGTCCGTATCGCCGAACAGTATACGCATATCACTCCTAGCAAAAGAGGGGAACAGCATCATAAATAACTGATAGTCAGTAACTTCTGTAAAATCGAGACCAATGTCGTCAAGCTGCACCATGTATTGAAATGGCGTGGCGGTTAAAGAAGATATGAGATTATAATAATGTTGTTCATCTTCCAGTATTTCGCCGACAGTAGGTATCCTGATTGATAAGTTCGGGAGAACATCAACAGAAGATGATTTTAATAAGCTTTTTCTGATTTCCATTTTCACTCCCCGAATAATTTTTGATTTACTTGCCCGTTATAATATTTGGACAGAGATATTTTTATATTCACATGTTCAGGACAATCTATATTCTGAAACATACCTTTGGAATACTTTTTCTTTTTTATGTATTTTCTTTTGATATTGATACCATTTAATAACTTAATATTGATCTCTTCAGACGGAGCAGTAGAAGATAAGTAGTCAAAAACAATATCCTCTGCCGATTTGAATAATTTGCGGACAGCTGCTACATTCATATTTTCTTTGTCCGCGATTTGTTTCATCAATGTATCCTGCGTAATATTCAAATAACTTTTCCTCCATTTCTGCGCTGCTTTTTGCACATAACGAGTTTGTGACAAGCAACGCGCAGACACAAATGTCGCAACTTCCCTTATACGCACAAAAGATATTGCGTTATTTACGGATGATTTTCTTTTTGGGTGGAAAATACAGTCCGTAAATAACGAACGATTACAGATTGATTTGTTAAACGGAATTTTTGCGCTTGCGTGTTCTGTCATACATTTTTATATATTCTTTTTGGCATAACGGGCATCGGCGGGTACGATGATCTTTCAGCCCGACCGAAAACCATTCGTCACAATCAGTACACTGAATATACTTGGTTTTTTGTGAACAGATGTTTTCTTCTAAATTGGTTACAATATAGTATCCATAACAAAACCATAGCAGCTGCTTATATCTTTTTTCTCTTCCATATAAATATTCTACCAACATGTCGGTGATGGTTTTTTCTGAATAACCTAGCCTGTTAAATTCTTCGCGGAGTTTGCAGGCAATGTATTTCAGATTGTCCTTATCTTCATCTTTCATATTGATCATATAGCGATATTGCCTGTTTAGTTCATCATATAAATCAGATACTTCTTTGCTGCAGACGACCTTTGTGTCAGACATCATCTTTTGATATTCGATTGCGTCTAATTTCATACCACGGGTATTGATAGGTTTATTCGGTATTCTGTCATATATCTTATTTACGAAACTTCCGTTCCGGCTTTGTACTTGTGACTTTTCTTTGTCTTTTGCATACTCAAAGAAAGCAGGAAGTTTACAATTGGTATATTTTGATACGACAGGATGAAACCAATCGGGGCGCTTAGGCATATATAGAGTCTTAGCGGCGTCTATGCAGAAATTATTTTCCATGCACAATAGTTTTATGACATTATCAGCTTCCTGCTTCTCATGAGTTGACCCGTTCGTAAACACATCATGGTTCCAGATTTTTGAAATATCATTACTGTACACACCGATATTTCCACTTGTAAACGCTTTATTTAAACCGGCATAAATGGTCTTGGAGTTAAGCTTAGTCGGTTCTGATTTGCGCATATTATAGTAGAGTGGAACGATACCGTTCATATTTCGCTCTGCAATTGTGACAAAATCCTTGTCTGCGACAACAAGCGACTTGTCTCCATCAACATCGAATTGAAGAATCCTGCTGATCAAATCGTGTGTACTCGTATAAACAGCATTTGTGATAAACCATTCTCTTAACTGATTGATACGTTCACCGTATGCTTCATTTGCGACATTAAATCTTATAGCATGTTCCTTATATAAATGAGGACTTCTCAAGCAGTCCAATTTATCATACCGCCTAAATAGCCAGCAAAATACTTCCTGATCATCCAACAGTCCTTTAGGATTCTCAATGTGTCCGAACCAATATTCGCAAGCGGCGTAATAATCCGGAAGCAGAAAGGTATATTTTCCGTTTACTTCGAGTTTTCCGCTGCGATATTTTTTCAAAAGACTGTTTTTCACTTCACGAATGACATCTTTGGCATATGTATCGTTTAGCAGAGCTGGATATGTTTTAACCGCTTTTTGAAAAGGCGTCATATTTTGGTTATAAGGTGTAATTCCGAGAATCTCCATCATAGTTTCTTTAGAATTACAAATATTGTTAATGCGATCTACGGATTTTTGCGTCAGCAGATTAATTTCATCATCCGTAATATCTGTAAGCGTTTGAAGCATTTGATAGTTTAGCTTGGCATTTTTAATTCTGTCTTCCTCAATATTACATTTACCGGCACCGCACTGATATTTTTTAAAATAGTCTTTATATTCATCCCAAGAGTCATAATATTTGTACATTTTAAACTGACTCTTAGTAAAGATGATTTGAATATCTTCTTTGACAATATCATGCTCCGTTCCATATATATCAGTGATAAGAGGAGAGCAGTCGTTTACATCTATGAATTTTCTAAAATCAAATACGCCTAATAATCCTTTGATCCAAGGTGCACGGAACATGAAATTCTTAGTCGAAACGGATGGTAATATCATTCCTGCACCGTCCGTATGAGGGATTGGTACATAATCAGTTTTTCTTGTGACTGAATAATCGGTTTCGTTTACAAGGTCAAAGGTGCCATGCACATTTGTTTCGAAATCATCAATTACGATAGATTTATCAATGTCAAATTCTTTCCACACATCAGTTGCGGAAGTCGTTAACGCCATATAAGCTAAATGTTTATTGACATTGTTCCCGCCTTTTGAGTTAATCTTATCTATTGTAAGACCGCACATAATTGTTTTTTCAATTTCGGTCCACACGGATTCTTTCATAAATACAGCCTTCTTTTTGCGAATCTGTCCGGCGGATGATGTGAAATATCTGTATTTTTCACCTTTATAAGTAAAACCATGGAAACAAATGTCTTTAAATACATCGAAATAATAAATCTGTACCACTATTAGAGAATCTGTTAATTCGTCCGGTTTAATTCCAATCGTCCGGCTAAGAGCGGAGTCAAAGACGGAAATTACATTCATATCATTTAAACAAGTTTCTTTGAGTGTACGAATATGATCTTTTCCGGCTGTTAACTCGTTTTGACTGACTTTGTTGCGCAGAAGAGTAAGTAATTTTTCTTTTGATTCTTTTGCCTTTTCTCTTTTATGCCTTATCAATTTGACATAGTGTAAATATTCTGAAACGGTATCATAGGAAGGTTTGGAAATATCAACCTCTTCCGTTTTCTCTTTTTTCAAATTTTTAATATCGGAATCCGTATATCCGAATTGTTTCAGTTTTTTTTCTATTTCAGGTAATTTATTTTGGATATATTTGCGTTCCCTGCGATACCTGCAATTCATGTCATGAAGATATTTTTCATGATTACTGTAAAAGTGTCCCGTATCGACAGAATACAGATGATATTGTTTGTCAAGCAATGTTTAAGTCTCCTTTTGGTGTTTTCTTTTGATGCAGACCTTATTTGTAATCATTCTTTGCAATGAACAGTCTGGTTCAGGCGCTCTTGTTCAAATAATTCATTGCCACGCTCAAAACATGCCAGCTCATATTCATATCTTTCAACAAATCGGTCAAAGTATCTGATGCCGTTATTATTCGTTGCAGTAGCTGCCTGATGTACAATTCTGCATATATTTTCGATAATGGATTCTTTGGTGCCGGTTATGTATTGCATGTCAACACTTTTAGAAGATAATTGCATCCGGTCTTCCAGATCTATGCGATTCAGCCACATGGAAAGTGAGTATTTCCCTTCATGCTTATCAAAGTGGTATACACATTCTGCAATAAAGTTTTTATATCCGAATTTGGATAAATCAATCACAAGCATGTTTCCTTTGAATTTTGGTTTCATCATATATGTAAGCATTTTCTTCTCCGTTTCTTCGTTGTTTTTATTCATTTACGAGTTTCTGTCTGTTTATTAAATTTTTTCTGCACTGTTCATCAAATTTGTTGTCGTTGGCAATGCGTGTAGCTATGGCGGAACCGTTTGTACGTACCTTTCCCCTATGATCCGTATTAAAATCTGAAGGGTAGACAAACCCTCCGAAGCGGTTGTGATTTACCTTATAAGTTCCTGTTGCGTTAAATGTTTCTTTCATTAGATGCTGATTTACTCCTTCCCTTTCTATTTGTGATTTAATGAGCTTTGAGTGATAGGCTAGCGGGTGGCTATAAGATATATTTCTCCATTTGCATACTGCTTTCTTTCAAATTTTTGGAGAGAAATATTTCATAGATTATTTGCGCACATAGTAGTCAGAGTACAATTAATAGGACAAGTGTTCATCTATAATTTAGGAACAATTTAAACTATGTAGAAATATGTAAGAAAACAGAAAACGAACATTCGTTCGAAAATGACGTTGACAAATAAGAACGTATGTTCTATACTTGTTATTACCAGTTACAACAAAATACATAAGATAAAGAGGCGTATTGGAATGGACAAGAATTTGAGCACATATTATGCAGATAATGCAGCAAAACTTCATAGGATCGTAGATAAATTATTATTAAAATTCGGCGGGATATCAGATAAGGATGTGGATGATTTTTATTCACTTGCAAATGAGGTGTTCGTAGATGCTATGAGACGATATGATGATACACAATCTTTTGATGCATACTTATATTCCTGCTTACTAAATAAGATCAAAACAGAAATGACAAGAAGAAATCGGGAAAAACGTAAATTAGACAGATTAACAGTTTCAATTGACATGCCCGTTGATCATGAGGAGGATTGTACGATAGGAGATATGATTGCCGATGATTTTATCATAGAGAAAGAATTGATTGATAGAGATGAAGAAGGATACAGTAGGAGGATGCGGCTATATCTTGACAGATTATCAAATCTCCAGAAGGAAGTATTAAGACTTAATATGGATGGTTATCTTCCTAATGAAATCAGAGAAGAATTACATATCAGTGAGAAACAATATGCGGATTGTTATGCTGCAATCCATTCTTACAGAAATGTATCCGTATTATTGTAAAAGGGGTTAATGGGAGGAATTTAAGATGGCAAGACCACGTAAACAGACATACACATTAGAGATGTATTTGAGAAAAAACAGGAAAGGCGATATTGATAATAATGCAGATGTTCAGAGAAACTTTGTGTGGAATAATGAGCAGATTAATGAACTGGTCGTTACGGTGCTGACAGATGATTATATTCCGCCAATCATTCTCGGAGAGGAGGAAAACTCTAAACTGCATATTGTAGATGGAGGATGCAGAACCGCTGCTTTAAGAAAATTTAGAGAAATGAACTATAAGATAACCTCATGCATAGAAAATTCTCTGATTTCCTATATGAAAAAGGTTATTGATGAAAACGGGAATGTTACATATGAAGAAGCTGTATTTGATATAAAAAATAAGACTTACGAGAAACTTCCGGAAGAGCTAAAGGAAAAATTTGATGAGTATCAGATTGAAACCGTTATACATGAATGCTGTGACGGAGGTAAAATATCGAAATATATTAAACGTTACAATAATCATGCCGCGATGAACACCGACCAGAAGGCATTTACCTATATTGATAAATTTGCAAACCGCATTCGTAAGATTTTAGATGGCAGATTTTTTGTGGAATGCAGTAGTTATTCCGAAAAGGATAAAACAAAAGGAGTGGTTGAAAGGGTTATTGTAGAAGCAATGATGTGCATGAATCACTTTGATAATTGGAAAACACAGGCAAAGGCAGCTTGCAAATATCTTAATGATCATGCCACAGAGGAAGAGTTTGATATGTTTGCGGATAATTTACACAGGCTTGAAAATATTGTGACAGAGGATATTAGGAATATATTTAATAAGAAAGATTCCTTTATTTTTTTGACGTTGTTTGACAGATATACGAAATTAGGAATTGAGGACATCAGATTTGCAGAATTTCTTAGAGAGTTTAATAAGAATTTCAGACCGGTTAAGCGAAATGAAAAAGGACAGTTGTTTGACGAAATTGACAAGGATTTAAGTACCAAAGATAAGCAGGTTATCGCTGACAAATTGGATATGCTTGAAGATTTAATGGCGGAATTCCTGCAAATTAAGGAATCAAATTCTTTACAAAACAGTATAGAGCTGTTTATAGCCGAAAATCTTAATATGGATATAGAATCTGTACAGGCTGATATGGATTTGTATAATGAGTCATTAAATGGACTTTTGGAAAATACTGTCAAAGTAGATTCTAAATTACGGAATGAAGAAAACAGACCTTCACTATTGGCAATGATGGTTTATTCATATAAAGAAGATAAAGATTTGGATGACTGGATGTCTGAATATGCAAAGAACAATAATACATATTTCATGGATCAGAAGAAGAATTTCCTGCATTTAAAACAAGAGTTCGGACGATATTGTAAAGAAAAAGAAAAAAGCGGTTAGTGTAATATTTTATATTATTGCAGAAGATTTTTTGGCTCAATGATTGCTATAATGTAAAGATAGTAGTATAATAATTTGCATATTGTGGTGTTATTTTGGAATCAAATATCTGATCCGCTTTTGCAGGTGCAAGTGACAGGGGAGTGCTTCATGGATAAGAACGAAGATGAATTGGTAGTAGGAGGTTATCGCTTCGGTACGGTAGCCGATGCCGAGACGGCAAGAATGGAACTAAAGAAGATTGCCAATGTGGAACAGCATCTGGATTACCGTAAGCCGCAAAATGTATTGTTGGTATATAATAAAGCAATCGACAATAGAGTATTCTTAACACCGCTTGGAATGTCGTATCTGCACAGGATGCAGGATCAGATGGTTAAGTGTGGAGTGCCTAAGGAGAAGATTAAGCCGATACCGATGTATGCTACGTTTAGCAACAAGACAGAGAACAGCAGCTCTATCAGGCGCAGCGTGGCATCCAGAGGAACAACGATAGAGTTCAAGGGACGCTTTATCACATCGGTATGCATTAATTTTCTTTTAGCGGCAGCATTAGCAGCAATGATTGTGCTGGCATATGTCAGCGAGGTCCCTACGATTGTCAATTATAAGACTGCCATAGTGAATGAATATTCTGAATGGGAGCAGGAGCTTAGCGACAGAGAACAGGCAGTGCGGGAAGCCGAGCGAGAATTAAATGCATTGCCCTAGGGCAATGCGGCAAATATATAAAACACGGAGGAGAGATATGGGTTCAAAGGATGTAGTTAACAGCAGTAATAATACGAAGAGGATAACGGTGCATTCCATTAAGACTAAGGTTGCGTCTCTGGTTGTCGGAGAGCTTGTTTTGATGGCGGTACTTCTTTTGTTTTTGGTTATTCCAAAAGCAAGGGAATTGATGGGGAATACAACACAGAATTATTTGCATGATGTGACGGTTTCTTATGGCATGATGCTAGAGGAGAAGATTCACAGCGATGGCTCTGAGCAGGCTTTAGAGGAAGACAATTTGAACAGAATGCTGAGTGGTGTAGGCATTAAGGGCATTGATTCCAGTTATGTCTATGTCATGTCGCCTGACGGTATTGTGTTATACCATCCGCAGGAGGAGCTGATTGGCAGTTCAATAGACAGTATGGGGAATGCGGTTATAAGCAGTATTGTCGCACAGGTAAGGGCAGGCACGGTACCGGGAACGGAAGTGCTTTCCTATGAGCATAACGGTATACCTAAATATGCGGCATTTTATGTGGACGATAACATGAACTTTATTCTGGGCTTTTCAGCAGATGAAGATGATATTCTTAGCGACATCTCAATGATGACAAAGGTTTGTGTTGTAGCCTCTTTGCTGACACTGATTGTGTGTTCTATCCTTGGGTATTTCACAGCCAGCAGGATGGTGAAACCGATCGAGAAGATTACGGGGGTTGTCAATAAGCTTGCAGAGTTAGATTTTACCGATGATGTTGTTCAGGATAAATTAAATAAAAGAAAAGATGAGACCGGAAGTATGAGCCGCGCCATATCGATTCTTCGAGAGAAACTGAAAGAAGTACTATTGGACCTGCAGGAGCAGAGCAAGAAGCTGTTTGAGGCATCAGATTCTTTAAACAACAATGCGTCGGAGACAGCAAATACAATTGAGCAGGTAGAGAAAGCAGTTAACGAGATTTCCGAAGGCGCCACATCGCAGGCTGATGAGACGCAGAAGGCAACAGAAAATGTTATTCTGATGGGCAACATGGTAGAGGAGACATCAATTGAGGTCAAAGATTTGATCGGAAATGCAACCCAGATGAAGAACTCTGGGGATGAGGCGACTTCCATCCTTGTGCAGCTTGAGAATATTAATTCTAAGGCAAGTGAAGCAATTGACGTTATTTATGAGCAGACTAATACGACCAATGAGTCTGCTATGAAGATTAGGGAAGCCACATCTCTGATTACTTCAATTGCGGAAGAAACGAATCTCTTGTCCCTTAATGCCAGTATTGAGGCAGCAAGAGCAGGCGAACAGGGCAGAGGCTTCGCGGTGGTTGCATCGCAGATTCAGAAATTGGCGGAGCAATCCAATGAATC
The DNA here is from genome assembly GCA_947176505.1 of uncultured Lachnospiraceae bacterium. Classification (GTDB taxonomy): domain Bacteria; phylum Bacillota; class Clostridia; order Lachnospirales; family Lachnospiraceae; genus UBA3282. The sequence continues at coordinate 31,727 of CAMWQW010000028.1, forward strand.
TGCCCGTCAGATTGAGAAGATTATTGATTCTTTAATCTCCGATTCGGCGAAAGCGGTGTCCACCATGGGCGAAGTAAAAGAGATTATGAATCAACAGAGTGAGAATGTGGGCAAGACAGAAGAGATTTTCACGCAGGTGAAGAACGGGATTGACGGTTCGATTGACGGTGTGAATATCATTGCCGATAAGACCAGACAGATGGATGAAGCAAGGGTGAATGTGGTGGATGTAGTACAAAACCTTACGGCAATCGCACAGCAGAATGCGGCAAGTACACAGGAGACATCCGCATCTGTCACAGAGGTAAGCAGCATCGTATACGATATTTCATCTAACGCGGAGAAGCTTAAAGCAATTGCGGATGAATTAGATAGGAATATGAAAGTCTTTAAGATATAATTGTTAAGTAAGTTATAGGGCATATTATTTCTGAGTCAACTATATTAAGGCATAAGCGGAACGATTCTGCTTGTGCCTTTTTGTGATAACAGTTTAGATTTCGGTTTCATTTTTTAAAAATAACTCATTTCATCACAATTTATTCATAGTTCTATTGTATACTGTTACAATAGAACTTAATATGAATGATACAATGCCTTGCAGAGCATTCCTTTGTGTGGAATATGTCAGGAGATAGTTATTTATGATGAGAAAACAGAGAGGTGAATCAATATGGAAAAGCTAAAAATACTGGTGGTGGATGATGAGAGCCGTATGCGAAAGCTGGTCAGGGATTTTCTGATCAAAAGTAATTACGATGTGGTCGAAGCGGAGGACGGCGCGCAGGCGGTAGACATATTTTTTGAACAGAATGACATTGCGCTGATTATTCTCGACGTGATGATGCCAAAGATGGATGGATGGCAGGTGTGCAAAGAGATACGGGAATACTCTAAAGTACCGATTATTATGTTGACGGCAAAATCCGATGAACGTGACGAACTATTAGGGTTTGAATTGGGGGTAGACGAGTATATTGCAAAGCCTTTCAGTCCTAAGATACTTGTGGCAAGAGTGGAAGCGATTCTGCGCCGGACGAGTCAGGCGAGCGCTGATGAAATCATAGAAGCAGGAGGAATCGTTATTGATAAAGCGGCACACAGTGTTTCGTTAGACGGAAAACAGGTGGAACTTAGTTATAAAGAGTTTGAACTGCTATCTTATTTTATGGAAAATAAGGGGATAGCGTTGTCCAGAGAGAAGATTTTGAATAGTGTTTGGAATTATGATTATTTCGGTGATGCAAGGACGATTGACACGCATGTGAAAAAATTGCGCAGCAAGATGGGCGATAAAGGTGAAATGATTAAGACCATTTGGGGTATGGGTTATAAATTCGAGGAGGAATAAAGGACCGATGAAGTATTCCTTGAAAAGACATTTAGGGATTATCTTTATATCACTCATTACGGGTACGATTCTAATGTGCCTTTTGTTTAACAGCACGTTGTTGGAGAGATATTACATTGACAAGAAAATCAATGCATTGATTAGTGCATATTACAGTATCAATGAGGCGTCCAGCGCAGGAGATATCAGAACGGACAGTTATGATATAGAATTGCAGAAGATATGCGGCAAATATAATATTAACGTGCTGGTGGCGGACAGTGATTCAGAGATGATTAAAACATCTATGTCAGACTCGGAGTTTGTCATTAAGCATCTGCTCCATAATATTATTAAGGGTGTCGATCAGGAAGAGGTTCTGCGGGAAGGCAATAATTATAAAATGCAGATTGTTACAGATGTTCGTACACAGACGGAGTATATAGAGATGTGGGGCTGGCTGGATAACGGATACCTTTTTATGATAAGAAGTGCATTGGAAGGAATCAGAGAGAGCGTTTCCATATCGAATCGCTTCCTGACATATGTAGGGATTGTGGCAATCAGCGTGAGCGCATTGTTAGCACTGTGGTTTTCCAACCGGATTACGAAACCAATTTTAGAATTGGCGGATATCTCTGAGAGGATGAAGCATCTGGATTTTAATGCTAAGTATACCGGAAATGATAAGACCGAGATTGCTGTGTTGGGAAATAATATCAATGAGTTGTCTGAGACGTTGGAGATTACAATCTCCGAATTGAAAACGGCAAATAATGAACTGCTTAAAGATATTGAAAGAAAAGAACAGATTGATGAGATGCGCAAAGATTTTCTGTCTAACGTTTCACATGAATTGAAAACGCCGATCGCGCTGATTCAGGGATATGCGGAAGGGCTGAGCGAAGGTATAAACGACGATGCGGAGAGCAGGGAGTTCTACTGTGAAGTGATTATGGATGAAGCCGCCAAAATGAATACCATGGTCAAGAAACTGCTTACTCTGAATGAACTTGAATTCGGGAACGAAGTAGTAAACATGGAACGGTTTGATATTACTGCGCTGATCAGAAACTATATCGCATCGGCGGACATTCTTATTAAGCAGAAAAATATATCTGTGCGTATGGAGGATTATGGAACAATTTATGTGTGGGGCGATGAGTTTAGAGTGGAAGAAGTATTTATGAACTATTTTACGAATGCCATGAATTACGTTCAGGGTGAGAAAGTCATAGATATCAGAATACATGAGGAAGAAAAAAGAGTGAAGATATCTGTCTTTAATACCGGCAACCCGATTCCGGAGGAAAGCTTAGTTCATATATGGGAGAAATTTTATAAAGTAGATAAAGCACGGACCAGAGAATACGGCGGAAGCGGGATTGGATTATCGATTGTCAAGGCAATCATGGAATCCATGAATCAGGAATGCGGTGCCGTCAATTATGATAATGGTGTAGAATTTTGGTTTACACTGGACAATTGTGTGGATATTACGTTATAATAATGGACAGATATTAATTCAAAGATTCTATACTGCTTTGAAATATTGATAGGAGAGTATATCGTGAGAAAAGCATGTACATTCTTGTGTGGTATTATGGCGGCAGCAGTGCTGAGCGGATGCGGCGCCCAGATGCCTGAACTGACACAGGAGGAGACCAATTTAATTTCGGAATATGCAGTGGGCGTATTATTAAAGTATGATAAGTATCATAGCGGACGTTTGGTAGACACGACAGGATATGAAACTGTTGAGGCTGATACATCAGAGGAGACACCGGAAAGTCAGCCGGAAGAGCCGGCACCGGAAGAAACACCGGCAAATGATACGGAAGTGATCGACGTCAGTCAAGATGAAGAAGTGGCAGCAGTGCCCGCTACGATAGAAGAATATTATGGTATTCAGAATTTCACATTTCGATATACGGGGTATGAGCTTGCACAGAACTATCCCCCGGAAGCGCCGGAAAGTGATGTATTCTTTGCAATGGATGCGACAGAAGGAATGCAGCTGCTTGTGCTGAAGTTCATGGCTGAGAATACAGGAACGTCAGACCAGACATTAAATATGCTGGAATATGGGGCGAGGTTCCGCGTTTCTCTCAATGGTGAGTCCAGTCAGGGAGCTCTGGCAACGATGCTATTGAACGATTTGCAAACGTTTGATGATGTGATACCGGCTGGGAGCAGCATGGAGCTGGTCAGTATCGTTGAGATACCCCAATCAGCTTCAGTGGATACAATAGAGTTTATTCTCCGTGGCGGCGAAGAAAACGCCACGATTGTATTACAGTAAATCCTTTGGGCAGGCAGTGCGGCGAAGGAGATTCAGATAGCTGTTATAATGATATATGTAAATCGTGATTGATAGGCACGGGTGAGTCAATATATATGACCGCCCGTGCTTTTGTGATTAAATAGCTTATTGAAGCTGACAAAAGAAATATAAAGAAACTATTAAAATATGATGAGGAATATTGACAGAGAATTGCTTTGACAATATACTGAATAAGCGTCCGACCGACTGGTCGGACGGAAAGAATCAGAGTGCTATTTTTATTATGATAATGTAGAGAAAGAGGAGTATGCGGCATGTTGGGAAAATTCAGCGTCAAAAAACCTTATACGGTGCTGGTTGCAGTAATTCTGGTAATCGTTCTCGGAGTGGTATCTTTTATGAAAATGTCTACGGATCTATTACCTAATATCAGCCTTCCGTATGTTATTGTCATGACGCCGTATCCGGGAGCCAGTCCGGAGACAGTGGAAATGGTTGTGACTAAGCCGGTGGAAGCATCCATGGCGACAGTGAGTAATATTGAAGGGATTAGTTCGGTTTCCAGTGAGAATTATTCTACGGTAATCCTCGAATTTGCGCAATCGACAGATATGAATGCCGTTTCGTTGGAAATCAGAGAGAATCTGGACCAAATCAAAAGCTATTGGGATGATTCGGTCGGAAGTCCTATTATTATGAAATTGAATCCGGACATGCTTCCGATTATGATTGCGGCTGTCGGGAATACGGAGATGACGGATGCACAGGTAAGCGAAATGACGCAGAATCTGGTCATTCCGGAGCTGGAAAGTATTGAAGGCGTTGCCTCCGCCAGTGCTACCGGTTTATTTGAAGAGAGCGTTAACGTTATCATCAGGCAGGAGAAAATTGACGTCATCAATGAGCAGGTATTTGCATACATAGACGATGAAATGAAAGACGCGGAGCAGGAACTTGCCGACGGGAAACAGGAGATATACGACGGACAGGAAGAACTGGCTGAAGCGCGGACAGAATTGGAAGAGAGTAAACAGGAATTACTGGACAGTCAGCAGGAGTTGGATGAAAGTGCCATAGAGCTGGAAGACAGTAGACAAAAGATAGAGGACGGTAAAACTGAAATTGCCGAGAATAAAGTAAAGCTCGAGGAAGGCAAATCGGAACTTGCCAATAAAAAAGGCGAGACGACGGCGCAGCTTGCAGCTGCTGAGACAGAGATTCTGACGGCGAAGGCAGATTTGGAAGCGACAAAGATGCATCTGACGCTGGAGATTGCAACGGCGAAAACGACGATAGAGACGTCCCAGAATATGATTAATCAAATCGATGCGGGGATGGGGCAGTATAATGATTTGGTTAACATGATAACCACAATAGATAGTGAAATTCTGCCGGTATTGAATATGGCTCCGTCAACAGATCAGGTACCCGATGCATTGAAGAGCGTAATTTCTCAAATTCTTCAGACAGATATCAGCGGCATGGATATTACAACGTTAAGAGCGGCTGTTACGATGGCGAAAAATCAAATGGTTGATGCTAAGGATGCTGCACTTGCCGCCATGGGCGGAGCTGACGGTATCGCCGCTATGGAGGAGCAGAAGGCACAGCTTTCCGCAACCATTCAAATGCAGCAGGCAGCCGTGTCTGCGATGGAATCACAGATGCCCGCAATTGAAGAAAATGTTTCCAAGCTGGACAGTGCACTGAATCAGATTTATCAGGGCAATCTGACGGCGGCGATTGAGTTTGCCAATGCACAGACAACAATCAGCATCGGCGAACTGCAGTTAAATTCAGCGGAGGCGCAGTTAGAGGCGAGTGAGAAACAATTAGAAGCAGGACAGGAACAGCTGGAAGCAGGACGGGAACAGATTAACTCCGCGTGGGAACAGATTAGGGAAGGAGAGGAGCAGCTAAACGAATCGGCAGACCAGTTGAAGGATGCTCTGCAGCAGATTCTGGACGGTGAAGAAGAACTGGAAGAGGCAAGAGAAGACGCATACGATCAGGCTGACATGAATGATATTCTGACTGTGGATACTGTGAAGTCTCTCTTGGCAGCGCAGAACTTTTCTATGCCGGCTGGATATGTGACAGAGGAAGGAATCGATTATCTTGTCAGAGTGGGGGATAAACCGGAAAATATAGAAGAGCTGAAGCAAATGCCGCTGATGAATCCTGAAATGGACGGCGTGGACGTGATTACCTTAGGTGATGTGGCGGATGTATTCATGACTGATAACTCAGATGAAATATATGCGAATGTTAACGGCGCGCCCGGTATTATGATTACCATACAGAAACAGACAGGGTATTCCACAGGTGATGTATCCGATAAGATTCTGGACAAATTTGAAGAATTAAAAGAGGAAAACGAAGATTTAATACTGATTACGTTGATGGATCAGGGTATTTACATAGACTTGGTTATGGATTCCATCATTAATAATGTACTGTTCGGTGCAATTCTCGCAGTTTTCATTCTTATACTATTCTTAAAAGACTGGAGACCCACGGCAGTAGTTGCATGTTCTATCCCTATCAGTATTATCACAGCGATAGTCTGCATGTATTTCAGCGGCGTTACGCTGAACGTTATTTCATTGTCGGGTCTGGCGCTTGGCGTTGGTATGCTGGTGGACAATTCCATTGTAGTCATTGAGAATATTTTCAGACTGCGAAGCGAAGGATATTCCGCAAAAGAAGCGGCGATAAACGGTGCGGGTGAAGTTGCAGGAGCGATTATGGCTTCCACACTTACTACGGTGTGTGTATTTTTGCCGATTGTTTTTACGGAAGGTATTACGAGACAATTGTTTGTGGATATGGGACTCACGATTGCGTATTCGCTGTTTGCCAGTCTTCTGATTGCGTTAACTGTTGTGCCTGCCATGGCAGCAGGTGTACTCTCGAAAGCGAAAGAGCAGAAAGAAAGCAAAATCTTTGGCAGAATAATGGAAGCATATGGTAAGCTGCTTGAATTGTCGTTGCGCTTTAAACCGATAGTGCTTGTATTGGTCGTAGTGTTATTGGTTGTCAGTGCAGTGGCATCCTTTTCCAAGGGAGTTGCGTTTATGCCGGATATGGACAGCACACAGATTACAATGACGTTAACAATGCCGAAAGACACTACGCTTGATGAGACGGCAGCGGTAACGGATGCCGTGGTGGAGAAATTGATGGGAATGGAAGACGTCATAGATGTTGGCGCGATGGCGAGCAGTTCTTCTCTAGGAATGTTGTCGGGCGGTGGAAATTCAGCTACGAATGAGACTTCTATCTACGTTTCCTTGAATGAGGACAAAGAAAAAGATAACTTGGAGATAGCACGAGATATTCAGATAAGCATTGCGGATATTTTGGAAGATAATCAGGCGGAAGTTTCGATTGAAACGTCAACCATGGATATGAGCGCGCTGGGCGGAAGCGGTATTACTGTTCAAGTCAAAGGGCGCGAGCTGGATACATTGCAGGAAATTGCGAAGGACATCGCAGCGATTGTAGACAGTGTGGAAGGTACGACAGAAGTGTCCGATGGTCTGGAGGAATCTACCGGGGAACTTCGAATTTTGATCGATAGAGATAAGGCGATTGATCATGGACTGACCGTCGCACAAGTTTTTCAACAGATACAGGTGAAGCTGGCGGACGCTGCCAGTGCGACCACACTTGAGACAGAAATCGAAGAATACAGTGTATATGTAAGACATGCAAAAGATATAGAACTGACGAGAGAGCTGGTGAAAAATCTGGAGATTGACCGTAAGACACAGGACGGAAAAAAGGAGACAGTCAAGCTTTCCGAGATTGCTTTGTTTGAGAGTACCGAAGCTCCCAAGGCTGTCAATAGGATTGAACAGACAAGATATATCGGTGTGACGGCTGCCATTGCGGACGGATATAATGTAGGATTTGTTTCGGAGGATGTGGAAGCCGCCCTTCAGAATTATGATATGCCTAGCGGTTACAGTTATACGATGAGCGGTGAGAACGAAACGATTACGGATGCTATGGAGCAGGTTTATCTCATGTTAATCCTTGCACTGATTTTTATGTATTTGATTATGGTTGCCCAATTCCAGTCCCTTTTATCGCCGTTTATCATCATGTTCACCATTCCGCTTGCTTTTACGGGAGGCTTTATGGGACTGTTTATCAGTGGTAGTGAAGTGAGTGTGATTGCACTGATTGGTTTTGTTATGCTTTCAGGTATTATTGTTAATAACGGTATTGTGCTGGTAGATTATATCAATCAGCTTCGTGCAGGCGGCATGGAGAAAAGAGAAGCTATTATTACGGCGGGCAGAACAAGGATACGTCCGGTTTTGATGACTGCTCTGACAACCATATTGGCGCTAAGTACGATGGCATTCAGTGATGATATGGGTGCAGATATGTCAAAGCCAATGTCGGTTGTTACGATTGGCGGATTGATTTATGGCACGCTTTTGACTTTGATTGTGATTCCATGCATTTATGACATATTCATGCGCAAAAAAGACAGAAGCGAAAGTGTAGAGGTTAATGAGAATGAATAAAGATTATTTACCGAAGGAAATAGCTATATATCAAGCGGTGATTGAACTTTTTGAGGAAGGGGCGGACATCAATAATCTTACTGTATCGGAAATTACCGCAAGAGCCGGAATCGGAAAAGGAACTGCTTATGAATATTTTTCCGGAAAAGAAGAAATGATAGCAAAGGCTTTTTTCTATAACGGAGAGATGTTCTGCAGGCAGTTATACGAAGGAATATGTAATGAAAAAACTCTTTATGATAAGATTAATTTCGTTTTGCTTACTATGGAGCAGCAAGTGCCACGTGCAAACTGTATTTTTCGGTTGATTCATATGCTGTCGGATAATTCTTCTCTCAGCAGTTGGATTAAGGAATTGCTGCGGAAGAAAAATTTGTTCGGTGAAGCACCAGCGGAAGATGTTATCAGAAAAGTGTTGAATGATGAATTAAACGGAAGGGATATGCCGTCGGAGGAAAAGATGGCGTACCTTGTGCTAAGTATTTATTCCAAAGTTTTTTGCTATGGAATGATGTTGAAAGGAGGCAGGTTTGAACAGACTGAACAAAAAGAAACAATGAGGAAATTATTGAATATGGGAATCTGCCGGGAAATAGAAGAAATTCTTTCTATGCAGTAATAAATTAAAGGATTTCGCAATAAATGACTTGTTTCAAAATAACTTCGCAATAAGTGACTTGTTCTTTTTTTACCGGAAAGCTAAAGTGGATTTAGAAATACATTTGTCGGAAGATATTTTTCTGATAAATGAAACTGTACCGGAAAATGTGTAAAAGAATAGGAGAGAAAAGAGGATGAAGAAGGAGAAAATCCTTATGACAGTACTTGGAGTTATATTGATAGCAGGTTTGCTATGTGCGGTAATCTTCATCGCAGTGCGGAACCAAGGCGGGAAGGTAACGGAGACAGCAGAAGATACAACAAACGAGATGGAAGCAGACACAGAACAGGAGTCTGAGTCAGAGACGCAGGCAGAATATGAAGCAGATACGCACACGGAGACAGCAGGAACAAATCACATAGTTGACGGAGAAATCATATATGCATTTTCGGACATTGCTATGACGGAAAAGGCGGAAGAGGTTACTATAGAGCAGGCTGAAAACGGTGAGACAAAGCTTACGTTTGACGGTCAGTATAAATCCGTTTTTTTGCAGATCCCGGAGGAGATAGACGCTACGACTTTGCAAAGGGTTACGTTCCGCATCACGTCAGAAAGAGCGAATGATTTGGGGTATAAAGCATATACGGAGCAGGATTATACTGATAAATATAATAAGGAGACAATAGTATCTTATGAAAATCCGACGATTGAAACAAGTGGGGCGGATTTGAAATATCTTGCGCTTATGTCGCTTCGGGAAGGAGTTACGGAAGTGACTGTTTCGGACGTTATGTTCCAGTGTCAGGAAAGCGGCGGTAGGAATATACAGAAGGATATACCGGATTTACAGCAGGTACTTTCCGCGGAGGGCGGCGTTTCCTACACCGGGGTGGCAATCCCAAATGCAGCGCTTACGGATGCAGCCAGAATGGAGCTGGTTACAAAGCATTTTAATAGTATTACTTGTGAAAATGAAATGAAGCCGGAAAGTATTCTCGGAAGTAATGCGCCGGGAGTGACAACAGTTGATGAATTGGCGGAAAAGCTTGATTTCACTGCGGCGGATGCTGTAGCGGACTGGATTACCGATTACAATAAGGCGAACGGGACAAACATTAAGATGCGCGGGCATGTCTTTGTATGGCATAGCCAGACCCCGACATGGTTTTTTAGGGAAGACTTTACGAAAGACGGAGATTTAGTCACAAAAGAAGTGATGAATCAACGCATGGAATGGTATATTAAGACGGTAGCGCAGCATTTTGATCAGAAATATCCGGGATTAATCTATGCGTGGGATGTTGTAAACGAACAGGCGGCTGACTCCGGCGGTATCAGAATAGACGGGGATTGGTACAACGTATATAAGGGAAGCGATGAATATATTATAAATGCATTTCGCTATGCAGATCAGTATGTCGCAAAGGATACAATTCTTTTCTATAATGATTATAATGAATGTACGCCGGCTAAGTGTGATACCATTGTAAGATTTTTAGAGAAAATCAGAAAAGAAATTTCAACTGACAGAAAGCTTGGTGCCGGTATGCAGGGGCACCATGATATGGCAACACCTTCGGCATCTTCAATTGAGTCGGCGGCATATGCATATGCAAATGTAGCTGATACCATACATATAACAGAACTTGACATCAAGTCTACGGTTGGATTTGACGGAACGGATCTTGAGACAGAGTTTACAAAAGGCGCATATCGTTACGAAGAAATATATAATATAGTTAAGAAAATCAATGCTGATGATACGCTGAAAGGAAACATAGATAATATTACATTCTGGGGAACCCATGACGCGGCTTCATGGCTTAAGACTTCTAACAGCGTAGGTGGTTCGGCAGATGGCAAAACTCCGCAGTACCCGCTGCTGTTTGATGATAATTTGCAGGCAAAACCGGCGTATTGGGCTTTTGTCGATGTCGGTGAATTGAAGCCGCTTTCCCAGAAGACTGTGGCTTTGCAGGTAGATGATTTTCAGTATGCAAACACATATAATTTTACTGCAGGGGAAGCAGACGTTAGTGTCAGACCAATATGGAATGAGAAAGGCGTTCAATTCGAGATTGCGGTAAAGGATAGTGAGTTCAGTGACGATGATGCGGTAACCGTTTATGTAGATGTCACGAACTTTAAAGGGGAAAGTGATTCGATTATCACAAAGACAGTTAAGGCTTCCGAGGCTGAAAAGACCACGGTAGGATATCAGACTAAAGTGGAAGTTCCAGCAGTGCTAGCGGGTGGTCAGACCATAGCGTTTGACGTTCTTGTGCAGAAAAACGGTATAAAATATGCATTCAATGATAAGACTTGCCAACAGGATGCAAGCAGCATTTATTATGCAGAGATGGAAATGAAACCGTTTTTATTCATTCAGAAAGGAACGGCTCAGATTGATGCGGATTCGTCCGAGTGGAACGACGTACCGAAGATTCAGCTTGAGGTGAAGTCATCAGACAGTATGGAAGCCTCGGCAGAGGCAAGGGTAATGTGGGACGCGCAAAATCTCTATGTATTGATTGACGTAACAGACCCGCATCTGGATAAAAAATCGGAACAGACACATGAGCAGGATTCAGTGGAAATATTTATTGATGAGTTGAATGAAAAAGCAGATGCATTTGATGATAATGATAAGCAGTACCGCATTAATTATGAAAATGAACAAAGTTTCAACGGAGAAACCTGCAAGGCTGAAAACATTGAATCAAAAGTGACGGTCACAGATAAAGGCTATTTGATTGAAGCAGCAATTAAGTGGACCACTCTTGAACCGGCAGCAGGCAGGATGATTGGCATTGATTTACAGATTAATGACGGAAAAGACGGAGCGAGAATTGGAACGGCGAATTGGTATGATGCAACGGGAAACGGCTGGTCTAATCCGAGTGTTTATGGTATGGCAGTTTTGAATTAGGAAGTAACAATGCGTATATAGACAGCTTTGATTGCGGACAAACTGTGCAAAAATGAAGGATATTTAGAGAAGAAATTAAAAAGTAAAAAAAAAGTACAAAAAATATCGAAAAAGCTGTTGACATTCATATTTTGTAATGATATACTCAGATTCGTTGCTGAGATATGCAGAGCGCATACAAAAGCAATGGTACTTATTTAGAACCTTGACAAATAAACAGTAATGCAACCCTGAAAATTCAAGAGAAGAATTTCAGAGAG
>CAMWQW010000029.1 GCA_947176505.1 uncultured Lachnospiraceae bacterium
CCCCCCCCCCCCCCCCCCCCCCCCGCCCCCCCCCCCCCCCCCCCCCCCCCCCCCAGGCCGGGAGGCAGGGCGCCCGGCTGTGTCGTAAAGTGGAGCCAGTAGAAGGAACAGTAAGAAGGCTTGAAACCCTGACGCCAAGAAGAGCTGGGAGGCAGCAGCAGATATTCACCGTTTCTGACAACAAAATTTTCGTTGTTGTAGTTCAAATACAGAACACCTTCGGTCATAACAATCAGTTCATAATCGGTCAGCTGAAAATTCTGATGCTTCCATTCAGAGGAAGGCGCTTTAAATTTGCCGGTTAGGGCATAACTAAAAAGCTGTTTTGCAGGTAAGCAAAGAACGGTCATATTCTCTTTCTCCTTATCACGTATGCCATGCAATTGTGACAGTATATCTATCGAAATGATACTATATCAGAATGCATTAAAAAGACATATTTATACATAAAACATGGATATTTATACTTCCAAAACGATGAATATAGGAAAATTTAACAATATATGGATGAAAAAGTGAATATCAATAAGTTTGATTAGGTATCAAAAAAATAGAACATGCAGGTGTCAAAAAGAAAGAAACAGAAAAATGACACCTAATATATAGATGTGATATTTACGATAGGAAGCGGTAGTGATATGTTGTTTTTACAGTCAAGTTGCACGAAAGAAAATAAAATAGAGAATTGAAATGTGTAAATATGATTAAAAATGGTGGTAAATAGTACTGATAAATATCTAAAGTGCACAAAATGATTCTCACAACAACTTGATGTAAAAAGTATAAAAATATTGTGAAAGGAAGGAAAAATTATGAAAAAGAGAGTATTAGCAATGCTTCTTTCCGTGACTATGGTTGCATCTGTACTTGCAGGATGCGGTGGTTCTGACGGAGCAGCCGACAACAGTGCGGCTTCCACAGACACATCCGATGACGGTGCGGCGGCATCGGAGGATACTTCCGCAGCAGGTGATTTTGCATCGGCAGATTCAGGAGAAACCGTGAAACTGAAAGCACTGTTTATCGCACATCCGCTTACGAAGGATGTAGAGGAAATGCAGTGGCTTGCAGAAATGGAAGCAGAAGCAAATGTAGAGATTGAGTGGGAAGTGATCAGAGCAGACTGGGAGACGGTAAAATCCACCAGATTCGCAGCAGGCGACATCCCGGACATCTTATTCAATGCAACCCTTGATGATGATTATACGAAATATAACGGTCTGTTCTTAGATATGACTCCTTATTTGACAGAGGAACTGACACCGAACATTTTGACAATGTTTGAAGAAGAACCGGATACAAAAGTGCTGGCAACTACGATGGAAGGTAAGATTTATGCCACACCGAAATTCCAAGGTAAATGGCCTTCCACCAACACGGTAATGTTCATTAATCAGAACTGGCTTGATAATCTGGGACTTGAGATGCCTACAACGTACACAGAGTTTAAGGATGTACTGATGGCATTCAAGGAACAGGATGCAAACGGCAACGGTGACCCGAACGATGAGATTCCGCTTGACTACAATGCATACGGCGGTAACAATGCATGGTTTAACAGTGCATACTCATTGACAAACCTCTTAGGCTCCCTCGGCATTCAGCTTACAAACTGGGGAACAGATGCTTATTTTGCTGAAGATAGCCAGATTAAATGTTATGCGGTTGACGAGAGATACAAACTGTTTATGAAATACATGGCTGACCTATATGCAAACGGTCTGATTAATGAGAATGCTTTGACCAACGACTATTCTGCATTCCAGTCCCTTTCCAGAGGAAATGAAGCGGGTGAACCGGTTGTAGGATGCGTATTCGGATGGGAAGAAACCGATAAGTTTGGTCCCGAATTATACAGCCAGTATAAACCGGTTCCGGCATTGGATTATGATATTGACTGTGAGCCGGGTACATACGATACAAGATGGAGAGATGACTATACCGGACTCAATATGTCCAGTAACAGAGCCTGCATCAGTGCAAAATGCTCGAATCCGGAAGCAGCTATGAGATTTATTGATCGCTTCTATGACCAGACGCATTCCGTAGAGTCCCTTTTCGGCGGCGTTACAGACGGATGTATCGAAGTGACAGGCGACAACAGTTATAAGGTACTTGATCCGCTTGATCCTAATACAGATGCAGGTACATGGAAGTGGACCAGCACATTCGCAGATAACGGTCCGATGTATATCAGAAGAGCAAGTGAAATCGAGATGGCACAGGATATGACTTACGCATTGGAGGAAAGAGAAGCATACAACGATACCATTGCTAAGGCAGGTACATCCGATACTTATCCGCAGATGTTCATGAAATATACGGAAGATGATTTGAATACGATGGCTCTGACACAGGCGAATATCAATAATATAATTGATAATCAGTGGTCACTGTGGATGACGGGCGAACAGGATATTGATTCCACATGGGACGCATATGTAGAGAGCGTCAACAATGCCGGACTTCCGCAGGTTCTTGAGATCCGTCAGGCAGCATTTGACGAGTATTTAAAGAATGTGCAGTAATTCCTGAAAACGGATAGGATGACGGAGAGATGCTTATAAGGTATCTCTCCGTTGTCTTCTGTTGGTACAACTTCTGATGCGAATCAAACAGTTTCGTACGCGCTTAAATATTCTATAGAGAGAAGGGAGAACCGAGTATGGTTAGTAAGAATCAAACTGCTACGGTGAATAAGAGTTTCGGATTTCGGACAAAGAAGTATTGGGAACATAACTGGCAGCTCTGGCTGATGCTTTTGCCTGCCATGCTTTACATATTGATTTTCTGCTATGTGCCGATGTACGGCATACAGCTTGCGTTTAGAGAATACAGCTTTCAGACGGGCATTACGGGCGGTAAGTGGGTCGGAATGAAATATTTTAAACAGTATTTTGAGAGTCCTATGTTTTTCAGTACTTTGAAGAATACATTTACGATTTCATTCTGGAGTATCGTTGTCGGATTTCCGGCGCCGATTATTCTGGCGATGATCATTAACCAGCTTCGGAATAAAAAATGGAAAAAGACAGTTCAGACAACAGTCTATATTCCGTATTTTATTTCCACGGTTGTCATGGTATCTATGATTAACGTCATGTTTGCCAACGGCAGTGGTGTTGTGGGCAATTTCCTAAAGGCGATTCATCTTGTTGCGGCGGATACGAACATTCTCGGTAAGGAATCAGCGTTCGTACCACTGTATGTTCTGACCGGCGTATGGCAGGCAATGGGATGGAACAGTATTATCTATATTGCGGCGCTTTCCTCTGTAGATACGCAGTTATACGATGCGTGTAAAATCGACGGGGCGAACCGTTGGCAGACGATGATACATATTGATTTCCCGGCAATCGTGCCGACCATTATGATTTTGCTCATTATGAATATGGGTAATATCTTAAATGTAGGTTTTGACAAAGTATATCTGATGCAGAACAGCTTGAACCTTGGAATTTCGCAGGTTATCTCGACCTATGTTTATTCCGTGGGTGTCAAATCCTCGCAGTTTTCTTTCGGTGCTGCGGTGGGGCTGTTTAATACGCTTGTCAACTTCGTCTTTCTTGTGATAACGAACTGGATTTCCAAACGTTCCACGGGAACGGGATTGATGTAAGGAGGGATTGTTATGGAGAAAACTGCTCGAAGAAAAATAAGCGCGGCAGACAGAATATTTGGTATGATTGTACTTTTTTTGAGCATCGCAATTTTTGTGATTATCTTATATCCGTTGTGGTTTATTGTCATTGCATCGATTAGTAATTCCAATCTTGTCAATTTGGGTAAAGTTACATTCCTGCCGAAAGATATCCGCTTCTATGGCTATCAGCAGATTATTGAGGATGCAAGAATCTGGAAAGGTTATTTAAATACATTGATTTATGTGGTGGCGGGTACGGTGCTCAATATGGTGGTTACTATGCCGGCAGCTTACGCACTGTCCAGAAGAGGTTTCAAGGCGCGTAATAAAGTGATGTTCTACTTTGTATTTACAATGTTTTTCAGTGGCGGTCTTGTGCCGACTTACATGACGATCAGCGCGCTGCATCTGATTTCCACCAAGACGATATTGATTATTTTTGTGGCAGTCAATACATATAACCTGATCATTGCAAGAACTTTTATAGAGAACTCCATTCCGGAGGATTTGTATGAGGCGGCGGTTTTGGACGGATGTTCGCATTTTGCCTATTTCACGAAGGTGGTCATTCCCCTTTCCAAGGCGGTCAATTCCGTGTTGATTCTGTATTATGCGGTTTATCACTGGAATGACTATTTTAATGCTCTCGTTTATAACAGTAAGCAGGAAAATGCGCCGTTACAAATTGTACTTAGAGAGATTCTGCTGTTGAATCAGGCATTTGCCAGTGGTAATGGCGGTGTGCAGGGCGGTTATGGTCAGTCATCGGCAGATCAGGTCAAATATGCGGTTATTATTGTATCGACACTTCCGATTCTATGTGTATATCCGTTCGTGCAGAAGTACTTTGAGAAAGGTGTCATGATTGGCGCAGTAAAGGGATAGAGGTGAAAGATGGAAAAACTTAAGAATTTTGGATATCAACATGTGGAACTTTTTGACAGTCACTGGAAAAAGCAGCGGACAGAACTGATTGAGACTTATCTTGGACTTGAAAATGATGACCTGCTTCACTATTTCAGGCAGCTTTCGGACATTCCGGACCACAGCAGTGGGTTAGTGGGATGGTATGGCAATAACGCCTCCACATTCGGGCAGAAACTGGGAGCGTTTGCCAAGTTGTATCTGGTGACGAAAGATGAAAGACTCAAGAAGAAAGCCTATGCGCTTGCGGACGGCTGGGGCGCGTGCGCCACAGCGTCCGACAGAGTCATAGATATCAATGATACTTATGTATATGATAAATTGATGGGCGGCTTCCTTGATATGTTAGAGTATCTGGACTACGAGCCAGCCCGCGAATATATCCGACGCTTGACGCAGAGTGCATCGAGACGTTTTCGCCGGGAAATAGGGCGGGACGGCTTGCAGAATATGGGAGAGGATATGATTGAATGGTATACCCTTCCCGAACAGCTCTACCGTGCATGGACACTGACAGGAGAGGAAATCTACCGTACCTTTGCGAAGGAGTGGGACTATCCTTATTTCTGGGATAAACTGAACAACCGTGATTTTACGGTAGGACCGCGCCATGCTTACAGTCACATCAACAGTCTTTCCAGCGCAGCCCGTGCTTATCTGGTAACGGGAGAAGAAAGATATCTTTCTGCTATGGAAATTGCCTACGAGGAAGTGCTGGCGCACCATACCTTTGCTACGGGCGGTTATGGTCCGGCAGAATGTCTTTTCCCGGACGAAGAGGGATATTTGGGCGATTCTCTGAAAGCCAACTGGGATGAGGATAAACTGCATGAGACATATAGGAATTTCGGGGATTCTATACGCGCCAGAGACGACAAGTGGGGAAGCTGCGAGGTGTCCTGCTGCAGCTGGGCTGTGTTTAAACTGTGCAATTATCTTTTGACAATAACGGGAGAGGCGAAGTACGGTGATTGGGCGGAGAAACTTCTCTATAACGGATGCGGCGGGCAGCCGCCCGTGACAAAAGACGGTAAAGTTATGTATTATGCAGACTACTTCATCAACGGTGGCTTCAAATCCGTAGAGGACGGAAGGATGCATCCTAACGGCAGTTCTTTTGAGTGGCAGTGCTGCACGGGAACTTATCCGCAGGATGTGGCGGAGTATGCGAATATGCTCTACTACAGTGGTGATGACGGACTGTATGTGAGCCAGTATCTTGCTTCGAGAGTGGAATTTGAAACGGCAGGAGGGAAGTATACCTTAGAGAACAATAGCTTTTATCCCAAAGAAAAGACGTTGCGCTTCAAATTACATGGAAATCAGACAAGAAAATTTGCAATACATTTCCGCGTGCCCGCATGGGCTTGCGGGAAGAATGGCGTGAGAATAAACGGAGAACGTATTGAGCTTATAGTAAAACCGAATACATGGCTTACATTAGAGCGGGAATGGCAGGATGGAGATGAGATTCAGATAGAGTATGAGTTTGTTCTGCGTTTTCAGCCGGTCGATACTTATGCGCCGCAGGTGGCTGCGCTGGTATACGGTCCGATTGTGCTTGTGTGTGATAAGATGACGCTCTTTACAGGCGATATGACACATCCGGAGAATTGGATCAAGCCGATTCAAAAGGACGGTTATTCCTATGCATTCCGCACGGAGCCGGAACATGTGAAGCCATATGCACATCTGACAAGAGAGTTCTATCCTTATTATGAAGTGCCGCAGATGGAGTGGTATTACATGTATAACAGGATTATAGAGGACTGTTAGAATAAGAGTAAGCGTTAAGGTACGAGGGCATTGTATAAAGACGTACTGTTTGTTATACTGGATGAACAGATAGCCGCAGTAGCGTCGCAGAACAGAATGTGTATAGAATTAACAAGCAGGGGGTAAGTAAATGTTACGATTTTTTGAAGAGGAAAATGGAAGTCTGCTTTTCAGGGAAAATGGCGAGACAGTCATGATTACTCCTTGGGGAGAGAATAGTTTTCGTGTCAGAGCGGCTTTTCTGGGTGAGATTGAGGAAGGAAGCATAGCGCTTCTGGAACCGCAGTGCCCGAGCGCAGAGGGCAAAGTGGCGACAGATGCCGATATAAATATAGAAGAGGTCCGAATCGACATTCGTGAGAAAGAAGCTTCTATTACAAACGGTAAGATTCAGGCGGACCTTACGGTCAATACATGGGGCAATGCCTTGCAGATTACATTTCGGAATCAAAAGGGAGAGGTGCTCTTGCAGGAGATTCCAAATGGCGGCGCATTACAGAAGAAAGCCAGACATTTCAAGCCGCTGCCGGGCGGTGGGTATCGTTTGAAAGCCAGTTTTGTCTCGAACCCGGAGGAGAAGATTTACGGAATGGGACAGTATCAGCAGGAGACCTTTGATTTAAAGGGCTGTAATCTGGAGCTTGCCCACAGAAATTCGCAAGCCAGTGTTCCGTTTTATCTTTCCAGTCTTGGGTACGGTTTCTTGTGGCACAATGCGGCAATAGGTGAAGTGCATTTTGGCAGCAATACGACGGAGTGGGTGGCGGAGGATACGAAGCAGCTTGATTATTGGATTACAGCGGGAGATACACCGGCACAGATTGAGGAAGCGTACACTGCGGCAACGGGAAGAGTGCCGATGATGCCGGAGTACGGTCTGGGATTCTGGCAATGCAAACTGCGCTATTATAATGAAGAACAGGCATTGCAGATTGCCCGCGAGTACAAGAAAAGGGACATTCCGGTAGATGTTCTGGTTATCGACTATTACCACTGGCGAAGATGCGGCGACTGGCGTTTTGACGAAGAGTATTTCCCACATCCGGAAGCGATGATTCGCAAGATACAGGAGATGGGTATTAAGGTGATGGTGTCCATCTGGCCGCAGGTGGACTGGCGCAGTGAGAATTATGAAGAGATGAAACAGCAGGGACTGTTGGTCAAGAGTAATTCCGGCGTTGATGTGCAAATGATTTTCCATGGCAACAATGTGTTTATGGATGCAACCAATCCGCGTACACGGGAATATGTGTGGGAGAAGTGTCGGCAAAATTATGTGGACCTCGGTATTCGTACTTTCTGGCTGGATGAGGCGGAGCCGGAGTTTACCACTTACGATCATGCAGATTATCGGTTTCATGCGGGTCCGGTGGCGCAGGTCGGCAATATTTATCCGAGAGAGTATGCGCGCCTGTTCTATGAAGGACAGAAAGCGTGCGGGCAGGACGATATTGTTAATCTGATCCGATGTGCATGGGTAGGGAGTCAGCGGTATGGCGCACTTGTCTGGTCTGGTGACATTATGTCAACCTATGAAGACTTCCGAAAGCAGATTTGTGCCGGCATCCATATGGGACTGTGCGGGATTCCTTGGTGGACAACGGATATCGGAGGATTCCATGGCGGCAACATTCATGATGACGGTTTCAAGGAATTGCTGATTCGTTGGTTCCAGTTTGGTACATTCTGTCCTGTGATGCGAATCCACGGCTGTAGACTGCCCGGAGAGGAAATTATTAATCAGGCAGGAGAAGTGCGGGAATGGACAGGCGCTGAGAATGAAGTGTGGAGTTACGGGGAAGAAAACTACGAGATTATGGTGAAGTTTATCCGTATCCGTGAAATGATGCGCGATTATACGAGAAGTATTATGAAGGAGGCACATGAAACAGGCGCTCCGGTTATGCGTGCGCTGTTCTATGAGTTTCCACAAGATGCGGTATGCTGGGATATCAAGGATGCTTATATGTTTGGTCCGGATATTCTGGTGGCGCCGATTTGCCATGAGAAAGCGATGGCGCGCAAAGTGTATCTTCCGTCAGGAACGACCTTCATACATGCAGGAAGCGGTAAGCAGTATGAGGGCGGTAAGTGGTATGAAGTGGAAGCGGATATTCATACGCTTCCGATATTCCTAAGAGAGGGACGACAGGAATATCTTGTCGGAGAGATTTAAGGAGGATATGATGAATAAGAATAATTTTGCAGTGACTCCGCCTATGGGCTGGAATAGTTACGATTATTATGACACCACAGTAAACGAGGAACAGGTGAAAGCCAATGCCGATTACATGGCAGCGCATTTAAAGGAATTTGGCTGGGAGTATGTGGTGGTAGACATTGAATGGTATTGTAATGATGCAGGGACAATCAGAGATCAGTTTCAGTATATTCCGTTTGGGGATATTGAGATGGATGCCTACGGCAGATTACAGCCGAGTCCGTTGAGATTTCCGTCTTCTGTTGGCGGGAAAGGATTTGCACCTCTTGCAGAGTATGTACATAGTCTGGGATTGAAATTCGGAATCCATATCATGCGTGGTATTCCGCGTAAGGCGGCGGAACAGCACTGTGCCGTCATGGGAGCAGAAGAGACGGCGGACAGGATAGCAGACCCTTCATCTATCTGTCCTTGGAATCCGGATATGTACGGCGTGAGGAACACGGAATCCGGACAGGCGTATTATGATTCTCTGCTTACAATGTATGCGCAGTGGGGTGTCGATTTTATCAAGTGCGACGATATCTGTGACAGCAGATTATACCGGACAGAACCTTTCTTAGGATGGGAGGAGACGAGAATGCTTCACCGTGCCATCGAGAAATGCGGAAGACCGATCGTGTTAAGCCTTTCACCCGGTCCGGCACATATTGACAGGGCGTGGGAATATTGTAAGTATGCCAATATGTGGCGGATTACCGATGATTTCTGGGACGAGTGGAGCCTGCTTAAAGCAATGTTTGCGCGTTGCGAGCTGTGGCAGGATCATGTGCGTAAGGGATGCTTTCCGGACTGCGATATGCTTCCGCTTGGTAAATTAGGCAAAGGATTCGGCAGCGAGAGAGATACCGGGTTTACGAAGGAAGAACAGAAGACTATGATGACGCTGTGGTGTATGTTCCGTTCCCCACTTATGATCGGGGCAGAGCTGACATTGTTGGATGATTGGACGTTGTCGCTTCTGACAAACCGGGATATGTTGGATATGATGAAAGAAACATGTAAAGGAATGCAGATTATAAGGACGGACGACTATGCTGTCTGGGTGAATCAGGATGAGGCTTCCGGCAGGCTGTGTGTTGCGCTGTTTAACTTAAGCGATGGAGAGGAGAAAACGTTGTCGGTTGCGCTTGCGGAATTAGAAAATTTCACAGCAGGAGAGGGAATCTCGGTAAGAGAAGAGAAAACGATATTTGAGCTGTGGGATAAGCAGGAGAGTACGACGGTTTCCGGCAGAGTCGAGGCGACGGTGCCGGCGCATGGAGTGAAGGTGTACCGGGTCGAGAAGTGACAGGAACAATATAATCCGAAATCCGGGCGGCATTATTGGGTTATTTATTGAGCAATATTTATAAACTGTATAGCAAGTGTTGAGAAGAAAACGCAAGGAAAGTATTATAATATTGGAGAAGAAACTAATGGACGAATCGCTTGCGTATGCTATGCGGCGGACATGATTGGGAATTGAGGAGGCACACAATGCAGTTATCAGAAAAAACATCTCATAAACAGGCATATAACCCGTATCTACCGTCTTGGGAGTACATACCTGACGGAGAACCGTATGTATTTGGAGACAGAGTGTATGTGTACGGGTCCCACGACTATTATAACGGTTATGTTTTCTGTATGGGAGATTATGTCTGCTGGTCGGCGCCGGTCGATGATTTAGGGAATTGGCGTTACGAGGGAGTCATATATCCTAGGAATGAAGACCCTCTTAATAAAGAAGGCAAAATGTGTCTGTATGCACCGGACATTACGGTAGGACCGGACGGCAGATATTATCTGTATTATGTGCTTGATAAGGTGAGCATTGTGTCCGTGGCGGTGTGCGATACGCCGGCGGGAAAGTTTGAGTTTTACGGCTATGTTCATTACAATGATGGAACCCGTCTTGGAGAAAGAGAAGGTGACCAGCCGCAATTTGATCCGGGAGTGCTGACAGAGGGCGATAGAACGTATCTTTATACTGGGTTTTGTTCCAGAGGCGATAAATCCCGAAAAGGAGCGATGGTGACGATTCTGGGAGCAGATATGCTGACGATAGAGAAGGCACCTGAGATTGTGGTGCCGGGATGTGAGTACAGTCAGGGGTCGGGCTTTGAAGGGCACGAATATTTTGAGGCGGCATCCATCCGTAAAGTGGGGGAAAATTATTATTTTATTTACTCGTCCATTGTGATGCATGAGCTGTGCTATGCGGTCAGTAAAGAACCGGACAGAGGTTTTGTATATGGCGGCGTTATTGTCAGCAACTGCGATTTACATATTGATACGTACAAGCCGGCGGAGCAGCCGATGGCATACGGAGCAAATAATCATGGAAGTATCGTGCAGATTGGCGGGGAATGGTATATCTTTTATCATCGGCATACAAACGGCACTTGGTACAGCAGACAAGGGTGCGCCGAGAAGATAGAAATAGCCGATGACGGAAGTATTGCGCAAGTAGAGATGACCTCGTGCGGTTTAAACGGTGGTCCGCTCAGGGGAGAAGGAGAATATGGCGCGCATCTGGCGTGCAACCTGTTTACGGATACACCTTCCGTTTATGTGGGGGACGACCGGTTCCCGAAGATTATGCAGGATGGCAGAGATGGTGATAAAGAACCCGGTTATATCGGGAATATACGTGACAGTGCGACAGCAGGATTCAAGTATTTTGATTGCAGAAATGTTAACGGAATTTCGATTAAGGTAAGAGCGTATGCAGACGGATTTTTTGAGGTGCGGACAAAGTGGGATGGAGAAGTGCTTGCAAAGATTCCGGTCTGCGGTTCCAATGTTTGGGAAGAATACGGCGCTCCGGTAAAGATTGCTGACGGGAAACAGGCAATTTATTTGACATACCGCGGAGAAGGCATTCCGAGTCTGCTTTCTTTTACTCTTAAAACTGCGGAGTGATGTAGAGTATTCTAAATTTAATAGGCTGTATAAAAGGTGCGGTACTCGCTTGGGGTACAGCCCTTTTTTTGCTTAAAAATGCGGTTAAAGCTGGAAATGCTGGAAAAACCTGATTGCAAGGCAATCTCTGTGACAGACAGACCGGGCTGTGTAAGAAGCTCCTCCGCAGCTTTTATACGCCGGAAGATCAAGTATTCGTAATAAGTATAATTAGTATACTGTTTAAAAAGACGTGAAAAATGGTATTTGGAGAAACCGCTGTAGGCGGCTATTGCTTCCAAAGATAAATTCTGGGTATAATGGTCGTCAATATATGAAATAACATTCTTAAATCTCTGTATGTATTCTCTCTGCTTCCCGATTCGTGCATTAGAAAACATGACGGTATCATGAAGCAGATCCCTCCCTATGGCGACAAGGAGCTTAGTCAGATAAGAATATATGGAAAGCTCACGGAAATCGTCAGAACTGAAATATTCATCTCTCATTTGAAACAATAATTGACGGACGGTATTATAAATATGCGGATGGGAGAATTTCGTAATATGCAGACATGCAGCCATTAAAGATTGCATTGTGTTATATCCGTTTATGCGGGAGATAACAGACACATCAAATTGAAAAATGAAACGTGTGCCTTTCTCAGGTGCATATAATGTATGCATTTCTCCGGCGGGGATAAACAGTATTTCATCCGGCTGGACATGATAGCGCTGCCCGCATGCTTCGATATCATAATGGTTCTCTACAGGCATAATAATTTCCAGAGCATTGTGCCAATGAGCATCAAAACTATGCGGCTGCTCATTGTACCAGATGCGGATAGTGGAGTTTTTCTGATAATGGACTGTTTCGTATGAATTTTCTACAATGCGTCCGGTCCAATCATCATCCTTAAGATAGAAATCAAATTTATTCAGAGGTGGGTGCTGTTCTGCCATATAAACTCCTTTTCGCTGCGAGCAAGTACATACGTCGAGTCTATCACAGAATAAAATGAAAGTAAATGTTTCGCATAAAATGACACCTTTTGTTGCTTTATGTAAGCAATATTTGAGAAGTGACAAGCAATAAGTGATTGGTAGATGAATGTGAAAGCGAATAAAATATGTATATAATAAAGAGACATATTGCTTGATTTGTGTCTATGCGCAGCTTGACACAAACTCGTAATCACTGCATGAACTTATGCAATAAAGCAGCGCAGAAGTGGAGAAAAAGATGACAAAACGAAAGAAAAAAGTGGCTTATAAAATTACCGGAGCGATTATGGCAGTGCAGATAATCGTTTTTGCTGCGCTTTACATATTTGTGGGAAATACGATTACAGGAAATATACGCAAAAACACGGTTTACAGTATGCAGACGATTGTCGATGATCGCTCACAGATTATAGAGAACTACGTCCATGAAACGGAGAGTTACCTGACGGCATACAGCAGAGCCGGTGAGATTCAGGCGCTCCTTGGGGAGCCGAAGAATGCGGATGCAGCAGCGGCGGCTCAGAAGTATACGGAAGTATACAGCGCAGATATTGAGCATCTGGAGGGCATATATGTCAGTGAATGGGATACGCATGTGCTCGCTCATACCAATGCGGCAGTTGTCGGTATTACGACGAGAGAAGGAGAATCTCTCAAGGCGCTGCAGGATTCAATGCTTGCGGCAGACGGAGTATACAACGTAGGGTTTATTTTTTCTCCGGCGAGTGGACAGCAGATTATTTCCATGTACCGGGCTTGTCTGGATGAAAACGGAGAGCCTGTGGGATTGGTAGGCGCGGGGATTTACCTTTCCGGGCTAAGAGGTGTGTTGGACAGTCTGCCAACGGCGGGATTGGATAACGCGCAATACTATTTGGTCAACACACAGACAGGGGAGTATATTTTCCATGGCAATAAAGAGATGTGCGGAAAGGTTGCGGAGGAAGACTATGTAGCCAATATCCTTGATAAAGTAAAGCAGGGTAACGGCATGTCGACTACAGACTATATGGAGTATGACGATAACGGTGTAAAGAGTATTGCAGCCTATCATTACATTCCGAGCAGAAACTGGTTATTCTTGCTGACAGATACGACAGATGAAATTTTTGCTTCGGTAGATGTCGCGAGAATGCAGTTACTTATTTTTGCTCTTATAGCGCTTATTTTGCTGATTGGTATATCCTATGTGATTATTTCCAGATTTATGAGACCGCTGTCACCAATCACTAAGACCCTGCGGCGGATTGCGGATTGTGATCTTACCGATCACGGAGAGGTTAATCAATACATCAGCAGGGACGATGATCTTGGCGAGATTGCAGAGGCGTCTCACAGCGTAATCGAATCGCTTCACAATATTCTTGGTACGCTTAAGGAATGCAGTGCGAAGCTCAACGGTAAAGCGGAGGCGCTTAACGGAACCTCGACCAATTTGGTTGACTGTGTGAATGATAATATTGCGACGACACAGCAGCTTTCGGCTAGTCTGGAAAATGTGGATAGTGCAATTGAGAGAATCAATGATGAAATCAGCAGCATTCATAATTTGATCGAGGATGTCATGACGAACTTGCAGAGCAGTTCCGAGTCCAGTGATGCTATGCTTATGGGTGCAACACGGATGAAGGAGAGCGCCAATGCTTCCTTCCGCAATACGAGTGAGCAGCTTGAGACGACAAAGCTATCCGTAAGGAATGCGTTGGACAGTTTGAACAGTTTATCTCAGATTAACGGTATGGCGGAAGAAATTTTAGAGATTGCCAATCAGACGAACCTTTTGTCAATCAATGCATCTATAGAAGCGGCAAGATCGGGGGAGATGGGAAGAGGGTTTGCGGTAGTTGCGGAAGAAATCGGCAAGCTTGCCGAAACATCTAAGATGACTGCTGCACGAATCAGAGAATTGTGTGAATCCTCCAACGTCAGCATTGAGGAGGTCAACGGATGTGTCGGAGACATTATGCAGTATATGGAAGGCAGGGTTTTAGAAAGCTTTGGCGATTTTGCAAGCAAATCCAATGATTACAGCGCTTCCGTAGAAATTATCAAGAGAGATATTGAGAATCTGAATAGTCTTACCGGAAATCTGAAACTTTCTATCGGTCAGATATTTGAAAATGTGATGGATGTCAGGAAAATATCTGCCCAGAATAACAGCGCAATCAATGAGATTGTAAGAAAGAGTGAAAGTACTGCGGATATTGCAATCGATATCAGAAGTCAGTCGGACGAGAATATACAGATGGCAGACGGACTGGGAGAAATAGTCAGTGAATTTACATTGGATTAGTAATCGCATTATCGGGGTACGAGATTGCTTCCGGGCACATATAGATAATTTTCGGATTAAAAAGAAGTTATTTGTCCTGTATGTTTTTTGTGTTTTGGTGCCGCTTGTTCTGACAGACAGCTTTATTATATATGTTGTATTTCATTCGGAACAGGTGGCTAGACAGCATTCTATGGAGAATGTGGCGAACGCTGTTTCGTATAATTTTGTCAGCCATGTTGAAAGTGCGGCGGAGATGGCGAGGAATCTTTATATTAACAGGAGCCTCAATGAATTTCTAGCCAAGGAATATGACGATGCGCTGGAATATGTGATGGCATATTATACATATTTTCAAAAATCTATCTTTGATGCCGGTATGAGTTCGAACAATATCGGCATCAAGTTGTATACGGATAATGAGACAATCATCAAGGGAGGAAAATGCAACAATATGGCGAGCATCCGCGAGAGTGACTGGTATCAGGAACTGGAGACGTCCGGCGGTGCAAAGTCATTGTTTTTTTTGTATGATGACAGCCACAGTCCTGTGATAGAAGCGGAGAGAAAAATCATATTTGTGCGCAGAATGGATTATTACAGTTACAGTGATTCCTATGAGAAGATGCTCGTACTTACGCTTAATTATGGCAATATGGCTTCCGACTTAATTAAGATGAATTATGGAATGCCGGTTTATATATGCAGCGGAGATACGGTATTATTGTCAAATGCCGGCAATAGCGTCAGGAAAAATTTTGAAAAATATGACGATACGGTTAAAGGTGCCTATATACAGGAAATGAGCTTGTATGGTCAGAACTTTATGATTTATGTTCAACCTCCCAAAATCAGTGCTTTGGAGGAAATTAAGAAGAATCTGACGATTATCATGCTGCTTTTAATTGTCAATATAGCGCTTCCGTTTGTACTCGTCAGGGAGATTAACCGCTCGTTTTCGGTGCGGATTGGCAGGCTCAGTGATGTCTTTAACCGAATAGAAGAGGAGAAGTTGATTGAGATAGAGGAGACTGACGGTAAAGATGAAATCGGCGAACTGATGTGCAATTATAATCGAATGGTAAGGCGGGTCAATTCTCTGATACAGACAATCTATATTGCCAAAATGAAAGAGCAGGAAATGCTGGTAGCAAGACAGAATGCTGAACTGTTAGCGCTTCATAGTCAGATTAATCCGCATTTTTTGTTTAATGCGCTGGAAAGTATCCGCATGCACAGTATTCTCAAGAATGAACAGGAGACTGCTGAGATGGTAGAGAGCCTTGCGCTGTTACAGCGGCAGTATATAGAGTGGGGAAATGATTTCGTTGAAATCAAAGAAGAGATGGAGTTTGTAGAGGCTTATCTGGATTTACAGAAATACAGATTCGGGAATCGTCTAAGTTATAAACTGGATGTTGAAGAGCGTTGTGAAAATTACAGAATACCTAAATTGACCGTTGTTACCTTTGTGGAGAATGCCTGTGTTCACGGGATAGAAAGTAAATCAAAGCCGGGCTGGATATTTGTTCGTATATATGAACAGGAAGATAGTCTGTGTCTGGAAATTGAGGACACCGGAAGGGGGATGGAGGAGCAGGCTATGAACACCCTGCAATTTCGTATGGAAAATGCCAATCTGGAAATGTTGAAGGATAAAGGAAGAGTCGGCACTGTGAATGCATGTCTGCGCCTTAAGATGATGTCACATGATAGAGTTTCCTTTGAGGTAGATGGGGAATATGGAATAGGGACAATGATACAGATGAAGATTCCGTTAACTTGTCTATAGTGTATGAAGGAGAGAAAAAATGCTAAGAGTGTTGTTGATTGACGATGAACCGTTTATTCTACAGGGACTGAAGGTTTTGGTAGACTGGAATAGAGAAGGATTTGAGATCGCGGGTACGGCATCGGACGGACAGGAAGCGCTGGATTATCTGCAATCGAATCAGGTCGATCTGATTATTACCGATATCAAAATGCCCGGTATGGATGGACTGGAACTACTGGAAAAAATCAGGAATGAAAAGTTGTCAGCGGCTTATTTTGTCATTTTGAGCGGTTATGCCGAATTCTCGTATGCGCAGAAGGCGATGCAGTATGAATGTTCCAATTATATGTTAAAGCCGATAGAGAAAGAACAGCTCATCAAAATATTGCAATCGGTCAGGACTATGCATGAGGATATGAAGAAAAGTCTTCAGAAAAGACAGAAAATGGAACGAGCGTATCTGGCAAGGAACATGATTTCTCTTATTTTGGGGAAGTTTGACGATGTAAATCTGGGATGTATCAGGGAGCATATGTCTTTTTCCAAAAGTGTTCGCTATATTGAAATTGAGCTGGATGAGATGCTGTTGGAAGAGGAGCTGTCAGATCAGGAAAAACGGAACTATCAGCGTAAGATTTTCCGGGCATGCACAGATTTTTTGAAAGAGTACGCCGACCACTGTGTTTTTGATGTTTCAAGTCATGAGAAAATATACGATATAGGATTGGTATATTGTGACTTTATGGCTGAGGAAATGGGAATAGGTGAGAAGGAATATTTGGAGAGACTGCATTCCTTTTGTGAAGGGCAGTGCTCGGCGCCGGTCGCAATTATGGCAGGCAAAAGGGTTACGGATATATCGAATATAGCGAAGTCGTATACAACGGCATGTATGCTGAGGTCTATTCAGGGATTTCAGATCAAAAAGAAAATACGAATCTATGAGGAAGACGTACAGGTAGGAACTTCCGGCATTATTCTGTGCAAGAAAAGTATTGACGAATTGGTGCGTGCGATAGAGAGTAATAATCAGGAAGAGATTACGAGGTGTACAGGCGATTTTTTTCAAGAGATGTATCAAAAGAATCTTTCGGAGAAGATTGTGAATCTGAATATCAGTTACCTTTTGTTTCAGCTGATTCATCTGGCATCGGAGCAGGACGACGGCGTTAATCAGGAAGAAATCCTCCGCCTGATCAGTGAGGGCAGTTTTCAATCGGGGGGGGGTATTATGAGAGGGAGCAAAGACCATATTATCCGCTTTGCTCACACTTACGGAGACTATCTGACACAGCTTAGGCAAAGAGTGTCCGGTGGAGTGCTGGCAGAGATTGAGAAAGAGGTGCAGGAACATTATGCGCAAAATCTTACACTGAAAGAACTCGGTGAAAAATATTACATCAATAGCGCATATCTCGGACAGCTTTTCCGTAAGAAATATGGACAATCCTTTAAAGATTATCTTAACGGCTACCGCATGGAACAGGCGGCGGACAGGCTGCTTCGGACCAATGAGAAGATATATGAGATTGCAGAAGCGGTCGGCTACCATGACATGGACTATTTTGTCAACCGGTTTATTGCGGCAAAAGGATGCACACCCGCTAAATTCCGTAAGCAGGCACATACCATCATAATGGGGTAAATTCATGGACCTGACAAAATACTATATTTTGTCGGGTCTTTTCATATAGTTTCCCCGATTGTCCGTTGGACGTTGTCAAAGTAGAATTTTAATTGTAATACATAAACGACTGCTATTTGGCAGGTGAGTGATAAGAGATAGGAGGATAAGAATGAAGAAGAAATTAGTCAGTATGTTGCTGGTAAGCGCACTGGCAGCTTCCGCACTTACAGGGTGTGGAGGTTCCGGACAGGATAACCAGACGCAGTCAACAGACAGCAGCGGAGTAACAGGTGAAACAGCCGGTGATGCAGGCAGTTCGGAAAGTACAGGCGGCAGCGGAGAAGTCAAAGAATTTACGGCGTTCTTTGCAACACCGGGAACCGAGATTAACGATGACAATGAAATTCAGCAGATGATTGCTGAGAAGACAGGCGCCAAGTGTAAGGAAACATGGCTGACCGGACAGTCGGATTCCGAGGCGGTAGGAACCTTAATTGCAAGTGGCGAGTATCCTGATTTTATAGAGGGTGGAAGCGGTACGCTGCAGTTATATGAAGCAGGAGCTTTGGTAGCCTTGGATGATTATCTTGATAACTATCCGAACATCAAAGCGCTCTTTACAGAGCAGCAGTGGGATCAGTTAAGACAGGATGACGGTAAGATTTATTGGATTCCTCAGTTTAGCTGTATCAAGAATAAAGAGAGTGTATGTACACATAATGACGAGGCGTTCTGGATTCAGACAAGAGTACTCAAATGGGCGGACTATCCGGAAGTTAAAACAATGGATCAGTATTTTGACTTGATTGAGGCATATAACGAAGCGAACCCGACAATGGAAGACGGAACCACTAATATTCCGTATACAATTCTTTGTGACGACTGGCGTTACTTCTGTCTGGAGAACGCACCTCAGTTCTTAGATGGATATCCGAATGACGGTTCTGTTATCGTAGATCCGGAAACTTTGAAAATTGTAGATTACAATACAACGCCTACGGCGAAGAGATACTTCCAGAAGTTGAATGAAGAATATAAGAAGGGAATTGTTGATCCCGAGTCCTTTACACAGACATATGATGAGTATATTGCGAAGTTATCGACAGGTCGCGTGCTCGGTATGATTGACCAGTGGTGGGATTTCGCATATACAGCAGGTGATTCAATAAGACAGCAGGGTCTGGATGCACAGGGATGTAATTATGTGCCTCTTCCAATCACGATTGAAGAGGGTCTCACGAATCAATGGCACAATTCCGGCGGTGTGCTGAACGTGTCCAGTGGTCTTGCTATTACCGTAAGCTGTGATGATGTAGAAGGTGCTTTAAAGTTTGTGGACGATTTGTTATCACAGGACCTTCACAATTTAAGATTCTGGGGTGTAGAAGGCGTTGATTATAATGTACTTGACAATGGAGAATTCTCCCGTACACCTGAGCAGGTAACGCAGTCAGCAGACGCTGCTTATAAGGCATCTCACTTATGTACATATTCCTATTTCCCGCAGTATTCAGGAATGAGCGATGATGGCATCAATGCGAACAAGCCGGAGGGACAGCCGAATGAATTTTATGCGAATTTGCAGGCAGACGTGAAGGAATGTTTCGATGCATACGGTGTACAGACTTACGTTGAGATGATTGGTACAAGTGAGGCTCCCGGAGCATGGTATCCGATGTGGTCATACTCCAATACACTTACAACGAGCACACCGGGTGGTACTGCTTGGAACAGAATGGGCGAGATCAAGCATGAGTATCTTCCCAAAGTAGTTATGGCGTCGGATTTTGAAAGCGGATGGAGCGAGTATATGGATGCATATTCAAGCTGTAATCCGCAGGATTTCCTTGACGAGATGCAGGCTGAATTAGATAAGAGAATGGAAGAAGCGGCTAAATATAACTAGAAAGCCAAAGCTTCAATACTTGAGACTTTGTACAGGCAGATGCAGTATCTTTTCATCTGCCTGTATTTGTAAACAGGAGTGAGCTTATGTCTAATAAATTTAAAAATAAATCTAAGGCAAATATAATAGAACCGAAAACAAAAATCTCATGGAAAGAGATTAAGCAGCAGAAGGTGCTTTTAATATGGTCTGCTGTCATAGTAGTTTATGGTGTGATTTTCTACTACCTACCGCTTGCAGGCTGGCTCATGGCTTTTCAGAACTATAAGCCCAAGGACGGGCTATGGCATTCACAGTTCATCGGATTTGCTAAGTTCCAACAATTATTTTCTGACATTACATTTATCAGAACCATTCGCAACACGCTTGCTATGGGTGTGATTAATCTGATTGCGACATTTATTACGGCAATCGTCTTTGCAATTCTTTTGAATGAGATTGCGTCCAAGGGTGGCAAGAAAGTGGTTCAGACGATTTCCTATCTGCCGCATTTCCTTTCTTGGATTATCGTTACCGGTATTCTGCACGATGCTTTGTCAGGAAGCGGTATTATCAATGAAGTACTTCTTAAGATGAACATCATTGACCAATCCATCAATTTCTTCGCCCATCCGGGGTATTTTTGGCCGATAGTGGCGTTTGCCAATGTCTGGAAGGAAACGGGATGGAATGCGATTATCTATCTGGCGGCAATCACTTCCATTGACCCTTCGTTGTATGAAGCGGCATCAATAGATGGCGCCGGACGTTTTGCTAAGATTAAGTATGTGACACTGCCGGGAATCAAGCCGACGATTATGATTTTGTTGTTGATGAATGTCGGTAATGTGTTAAACGCCGGATTTGAAATTCAGTATTTGCTCGGAAACGGACTTGTGCAGAGCGTCTCGCAGACAATCGATATCTATGTGTTGAAATGGGGTATCAGCCAGAGCGATTATTCCATCGGTACGGCGGCAGGTATTTTCAAGAGCTTGGTAAGTATTGTTCTGATTGTGATTGCAAACCAGATTGCGAAACGTAACGGAGAAGAACGTCTGTTCTAAGAGAGGTGGATAAGAGATTATGACAAAAAAGAAGAGAACTATGGCGGACAGAGTGTTTGTTGTCTGCAATACGGTTTTTATGATATTATTTGTAATCATCACATTATACCCGGTGTTGAACACACTGGCAGTATCTTTTAACGATGGTACAGATGCGCTTCGCGGCGGAATTTATCTGTGGCCGAGGAAGTGGACAATGAAAAACTACGTGACGGTGCTTCAGAAGAATAATCTGGTCACAGGAGCGTATATTTCCGTGCTGCGAACCGTAATCGGCACCCTGCTAGCACTAGTATCCAATGCGATTCTGGCGTTTATCGTCAGCCGTAAAAGATTCTTATTTAAAAAACAGTTATCGTTTTTCTGGGTAGTCACCATGTATGTGAACGGCGGACTCATACCGACTTTCTTATTATATAAGAATTTGGGTATGACAAACAGCTTTTCGGTATATGTGATTCCCGGTATGATCAGTGCATTTAATATGCTCGTGATAAGAACTTATATGAACGGGATACCTGACAGTTTGGAAGAGTCAGCGCAGCTTGATGGCGCCGGATACGGAACGATTTTTGTAAAGATTATTTCACCGCTGTGTAAACCGGTATATGCCACGGTTGCATTGTTTGTGGCGGTCGGACAGTGGAATTCATGGTTTGATGCGATGCTGTATAACCGATTGGATTCAAAACTTACGACATTGCAGTATGAGTTGATGAAGCTGCTGTCTTCGGTTACCAATCAGGGAACATCCATGGAAGCCATGAAGAATTCCGGTGGAAATGTAACGCCTACATCGGTGCGTGCGGCGGCAACCATATTGACAATGCTGCCGATTATCTGTCTATATCCGTTCTTACAGAGATATTTTGTGACAGGCATGACGCTTGGCGGTGTGAAGGAATAAAAAGTGGGTATTGAAGAAAATTTGAGGGGAGTAAAAGAATGGCAGGTGCATATCAGTCGGGACAATACAGAAACGTGTTTGCAGAAGCAGGGTATCGTCCTCAGGAAATTGAAGAAAGACTCGAACGGATTTTTCGGACAATGTTTTACGGAAGTGATGATGAGAGAATCTATTATCCGGTGGGGACGGATATGGGATATCTGACTGATACGGGCAATCATGATGTCAGGACGGAAGGAATGTCTTACGGCATGATGATGTGTGTGCAGATGAATAAGAAAGAAGAGTTTGATCGTATCTGGAACTGGACTAAGACATATATGTATCTGGAAGAAGGGGAGAATAAAGGGTATTTTGCATGGTCATGCGGGACGGATGGCGCTAAAAATGCATACGGTCCCGCACCTGACGGAGAAGAATACTTTGCAATGGCGCTTTTCTTTGCCTCTCATCGTTGGGGTGACGGAGAAGGAATCTATTGTTACTCAAAGGAGGCGCGCGCGATTCTGCACGAATGTCTTCACAAAGGAGAAGACGGAGAAGGCGG
The DNA here is from genome assembly GCA_947176505.1 of uncultured Lachnospiraceae bacterium. Classification (GTDB taxonomy): domain Bacteria; phylum Bacillota; class Clostridia; order Lachnospirales; family Lachnospiraceae; genus UBA3282. Next base: position 22,534 of record CAMWQW010000029.1, read on the forward strand.
CAGACCGATGTGGGAACCGTCCAATAAATTGATTAAGTTTATTACGGAATGTGATTGGAGCGACCCGTCCTATCATCTTCCTCATTTCTATGAATTGTTTGCACTCTGGTCCAATGATGAAGATGCGGAGTTTTGGAAGCAGGCTGCTGCTGCCAGCAGAGAATACTTGAAGAAAGCGTGTCATAAGGAGACGGGACTTGCAGCGGAATATGCAGATTATGACGGAAGTCCTCACGCCGGACATTATGAACAGTTTGGCGGAAGGCATGACTGGTTTTACAGTGATGCGTACAGAGTGGCTGCTAATATCGGATTGGATTATGAGTGGTTTGGAGCAGACGAGTGGGAGAGGGAATGTGCCGACCGCATACAGCGGTTCTTTGCAGTGAATGTGCAGAATCAGGATTACAGAATCTATGAAGTTGACGGTACGCCGCTTCAGGAAAAAGCGCTGCATCCGACAGCAATCATTGCGACGAACGCGCAGGCGTCTCTGGCGGCGGATGGTGAGTACGCCGTAGACTGTGTCAGACAGTTGTGGGAGACGCCTCTTAGAGAAGGAAACAGACGGTACTATGATAATTGTCTGTACCTTTTTGCCTTTCTGGCGTTAAGCGGCAATTATAGGATCTGGTAATTAACGCAATATTAATGTATATTTTAAAAACCAGCCATCATCAATCCCATGAGCTGATCCCTCAGGACAGCATCCTGCTTGCCTTTTACATTTGATGCCATGCCGTCGAGTTCTGCTTTGCCGGCGGCAGCGAGCATCAGTTTCTCCTGAAAAGCTTTTTTCTCATGTTCGGCTTCTTCTGCCCGTCGCTCAGCTTGTGCCTGACTGCGCAGCCTTATCGAATTTTCCATGGAATCGAATACTTGTTTCATTTGATCAATTGGCATATCTGTTTACCTCCGTTGGCATATCTGTTATATGTATCGGTCAAATTGTTTTAATAGTAAAGATGATTGAGTAATGTTTATAGATACATATTAGTATTATTTTGTAAATGTTTCAAAAATATCTTGTCAAATATTTTGCCATATGCTATTCTATAATAAACTTATTTAATAAAGTTAAAAAAGTGTAAAAACAATATATTATCATTATAAATAGATAAGGAGGGCACAGCATGAAATTAGTAGTGATCGGGGGAGGAAGCAGTTATACGCCGGAGTTGATGGAAGGGGTGATTAATCATCAGAAAACACTTCCGATAACAGAAGTAGTCCTCGTTGATATTGAGGAGGGACGCAGGAAACTTCAGATTAATACGGAATTTGCCAAACGTATGGTTGATAAGGCAGGTCTTGCGATTGCCGTAGAAGGAACGATTGACAGACGGGGCGCGTTGAAAGGAGCTGACTTTATCATTACGCAGATAAGGGTCGGCGGTCTCGATGCGAGATCGAGGGATGAAAGAATTCCTTTGAAATACGGAATGATCGGACAGGAAACGACGGGGATCGGAGGATGCTTTAAAGCGCTTCGCACGATACCGGTGCTGCTTGATATCTGTAAAGATATCGAAGAACTTTGTCCGCAGGCATGGCTGATTAATTTCACAAATCCTTCGGGAATCGTAACGGAAGCAGTTTTAAAATATACAAATGTGAAATGTATCGGATTGTGCAATTGTTCCATCAATATGCAGCACGACGCGGCAAACCGCCTCGGTGTGGATGTGGGTCAGCTTGATTGCAGATTTATCGGATTGAATCATTTGAGCGTCATGAATCATGCTTATCAGGACGGAGAGGATCGTATACAGGATATCCTGCATGTTTACAATAAGGAAAGCGTTGTCAGGAACATTGAGAAGAACGAAGAAATGGATAAGGTTGCGCAGGAACTCGGGTGTATGCTGTCTCCGTATATGCAGTATTTTTATATGGAAAAACATATGATAGAGGAAGAAGCGCAGGCGGTCGGTTTAGAAGGAACCCGGGCGGATCAAGTTAAGAAAGTGGAGAAGGAATTGTTTGAGAAGTACAGCGATCCGAAGCTTAAGGAGAAGCCGGAAGCGCTTGCAAGACGCGGCGGAGCCAGATATTCGGAGGCTGCGATTAATTTGATTGACAGTATCTATAATGACCGTCGGGATGTGCAGATTGTAGATGTAGCTAATCATGGTCTGATTCCGCAATTGCCCGACGACAGCGTGATAGAGACGAATTGTGTTATAGGCAGGGACGGGGCGGAGCCTTTGAAGGATAATGATGTGCCGGCGTCCGTGCTTGGACTCATTCTACAGGTGAAATCGTATGAAATGTTGACGATAGAAGCTGCTGTTTCCGGAGACCGAAACAAAGCGTTTCTCGCATTTTTAAACCATCCGCTTGTACACGATGCGGTAGATGCAAGGGCAGCGCTGGCAGAGATGCTTGAGGCGAATAAAGAATACCTTCCGAAGTTTTTTGAGGAATAAAAAAGACGAATGACAGAAATACAAAATATGTTTAAGAAAGACAGTTATGCGACGGAGGATAAATCATGTATGTAATGGGCGTAGATGTGGGCGGTTCCAAGACACACTGTGTTGTGACGGATGAGAATGGAATAAGTATAGCGGAAGGATTTGGCGGAGCGGGCAATTATCAGGTCTGCGGTGTCGAGATGGCGTCGGATTCTTTGCAGACGGCAATCGAGGCGGCACTGCAGGCGGCAGGAATTTCCCTGCTGGATATTACCTATGCTGTGTTTGGAATTTCGGGAGCGGACGAACCGGAAGATTTTGAAGTGCTGACTCCGATGGTAGGGAAGATTATGGGCGATACGAAATTTCAAATTGTGCATGATGCATGGATTGGTCTGCGTGCCGGAACGGAGGATTATGTGGGAGTTGTTTCCATCTGCGGAACCGGTGCCGGACATGCGGGAAGGAACCGTGCAGGGCAGATGCTGACGCTCAGAAATCTTGATTTTATAACGGGCAATTACGGCGGCGGCGGTGAAATTGCAAGAAAAGCAATGCACTATGCATTCCGTTCTGAGGAGGGGACTTGGAAGAAGAGCAGGCTTGAGGAGGCGGTACCGCTCTTGTTCGGGGTGAAAAATATGGCGGAGGTATGTGCCATACTGCGTCATAATGAGATGACGAAACAGCAGAGATACCAAATGCCGATTGTCGTATTTGCCTTGGCACGTGAAGGAGATGCGGTGGCGAGAGAGATCATCGAAGGACTTGGATATGAGGAAGGAAAGTACGCGGCAGCAGTTTTGAGAAGACTTGGCATGTGCGGGGAAAAGGTTCCGGCTGTCTTAATCGGTGGATTATTCCAGACAAAAGAGCCGATTCTGATTGACGCATATATGCGTGCGGTACATGAGGATGCGCCACAAGCATATGCAGTTGTTCCGGATGATGTGCCTGTGACGGGAGCGGTAAAACTGGCACTTGATTATGTGCGGATGAAGATAGCGGGCGGCTCTGGCATGGAGGAGTAGATTGAGAAAAGATATTGAGATTACGGGCAAACCGGCAGTACTGAAAGAACTGAATATCGGATTGATTAAGGATGCACTTGGCAGGCACGGACAGGCGACAAGGGTTGAAATTGCAAGAATGACCGGAATCAGTCAGCCCACGGTGAATATGCTCATTAAAGAATTGACCGCTGACGGGACGGTTTTAAATCTGGGTGCCGCCCCTTCGACCGGAGGACGAAGAGCGGAAGTCTATACGCTGAATCAAAAAAAATTTGTAATCGCGCTTGTGGCAGTGAAGAGCGGTTTTTTTGAGATATCGGTGATTGATATGGAATTGAAAGAAGAATGGCATGACAGGATAGAACGCGGGCAGGAAGAAAACTGTAATGCACAGCTTGTCCGGATATTGCATGAGCTGATTCAGAAGAATGAACATATCGGTGCGATTTCCGTAGGAGTGCAGGGTGCAGTGACAAACCGGGGTGAGGTGTTTGCGGTTCCTTCGGTGCCGGAATGGGAGAAATACCCTTTGCAGGCTGCATTGGAGGAACAGTTTCTGATGCCGGTAAAGATTACGAATGATATTAATGCTGTAGCAGCGGGTTACCAATCTTTGCACACACAGACAGAGAATATGATATATCTGTATACGGACGGGGAAGGAATCGGAGCTGGGATTATTCTCGGTAAAGAAGTGTATTCCGGAAGCGGAAGCTTCGCAGGGGAGCTTGGTTATATGCAGCTTGGCGGACATAGTGTGGAAGAGCTGATGTGTGACAAGAAAAGGGATTTGAATGCATTACTGGGACAAATCATAATCAATCTGATCTGTATGTACAATCCGGAACTGATTGTATTAGATAGTGCGGAAAACTCGGCAAAGACGCTCGACATTGTCATGCAGGAATGCCGTCGGTTTCTGCCGGGTGACGTAATTCCACGGATAGATATGGCACACACCGAGGAATATTATTTCAGAGGACTCGGCAAACTGGGTAAAGAACTTGTGGACCGGAATCTTCATGTGGTGTAAAAATTTTCTGTTATTGATAAGAATACTTGCTTGATGTTATTCCTAAATACAAATATAATAAAAATAAATATATTATTATCAGCAGCAATTCCGTTATGTTATGTGGCATAATAATGTATTTCAATTATTTATTCTATTTTTAAGGGAGAAAAGTGATGGGAAAAAGCGAGATGAATGTATCAGGACAAAAGAGCCAGTCTGCGATGCTGCGTCGGTTGGTGCATCAGGCTTTTTTGGCGATTGGAATCGGAGCAGTATTACTTCTGGGATTTATTATGTTGAATCTCGGGACAACAAGAGTACATACGGCACAAATTAACACAATGGCGGCATTAAACCAGTATCGTGTCGGTTCAAGGACGCTGACCTATGAGATACAGTCCTATGCTGCTACCGGCGAACAGGGATATTATGATGACTATAAGCAGGAATTGAATGTAGACCGTAACAGAGAGCAGGCTGTTGAAGCACTGAAGGACTGTGCTCTCACAGAAGACGAGTGGGCAAGTCTGAACAGAATATCAGAACTGTCGGAAGGTCTTGTTCCCTTGGAAAATGAGGCGGTAACCTGTGTGCAGAACGGAGATTATGAAGCGGCGCAGGCATGCGTTTTCAGTGACGAGTACGGAGAGACTGTGAAGCAGATTAATCAGCTGACAGATGAAACAATCAACGATATTCTGGATAGAAAAGACAGAAAACAGTCAATGATGAAAGTGATACAATATATATTCGGAGTACTGTTTGCATGCTCTTTTGTCTACGTTATCATGCAGTTTATCAAGATAATCAAATTTGCAGAGAAAGAACTGTTAGAGCCAATCCAGAAAGTATCGGAACAGATGGAAGTGCTTGCAGAGGGCAATTTCCGTACGGAGCTGAAACTGGAAGAGGATGAAAGCGAAGTAGGTAAGATGGTAAGCGCTATTGCCTTTATGAAGAAAAATCTGCTTGCCATGGTAGAGGAAATTACCAAGATACTTGAGCAGATGGGAAATGGCAACTACAATATACAGGTTGAGCAGGAATACGTGGGAGAGTTTGTGACGATCAAAGACTCCTTTCAGAAGATTGGTGAGAAAATGCGCGATACACTGTCCACAATCCGCAATGTTTCCAGACAGATTGACAGCGGTTCCGGACAGTTGGCATGTGCTGCGGAAGACATGGCGGAAGGATGTACCGCGCAGGCAACGCAGGTGTCTGAATTGCTCTCAACATTTGAAAGTATGACACAGAGTATGGAATATAATACAAGGGAGGCTGAGGAATCTGCAAGGATTGCCACGAAGGCAGGTATAACGCTGGCAAACGGCAACCGGAAGATGGAGGAGCTTAAAGAGGCGATTCAGGATATCAGCAGATGTGCGGAACAAATCAGTACGATTATCGGTACGATTGAAGATATCGCATCCCAGACGAATCTCTTAGCTTTGAATGCTGCGATCGAGGCAGCCAGAGCCGGAGAAGCCGGCAGAGGTTTTGCCGTTGTGGCAGAGCAGGTTAAGAATCTTGCAAACGAATCAGCGAGAGCGGCAGGCAAGACGACGGAGCTGATTGAAATGACAGTTGCGGCGATGGATAAGGGGATTTCGATTGCGGATGAGACGGTGCTAAATATGAATGAAGTCATGACCGAGGCTCAGGCGGCAACGGAGAAGATGGAACAGATAGTAGAGATGTTGAAACAGGATACGGCGCGTATGCGCGACGTGAATGACAACGTTGAGCAGGTCTCCTCTGTTGTTGACAATAATTCGGCTGCATCGGAGGAGACCGCGGCGGTCAGTGCGGAACAGAAGACTCAGGTAGAGACGATGGTAGAACTGATGGAACAGTTTGAAATATAGTTATAACTTATGAAATGAAGGGCTGCGTTTTTCAAAAGTAGTATAGTACTGAAAACCGCAGTCCTTTAATATGTCTGCCGCACGGTCGAAGGCAAAGGCAATCTGCTTTGGATTATGCGCATCGGAACCGGTTGTGATAATCTCTCCGCCCAGTTCACGGTAGCGTTTCAGCACGCCGACACAAGGATTAGGTTCTCGCAGACCTCTGGCGAGTCCGGCTGTATTGATTTCGATACCTTTGCCCATGGAGATAATTTTTTCCAGTATTTGGTCAAAAATATCACGGTATGCTTCATAAGAATAGCCTTCGTCTTTTGCCGGACCGTAGCGCACTACATAGTCAAGATGACCGTATATATCGAAATTGCTGTAAACTTTCAGGTTTTCAAGAATTGACTCGAAGTATTCCAGATAGGCTTCTTCCTGCGCCCGTCCTTCGTAAAAAGAAGACCAATACGGGTCTTTGCCGTTGCAGATATGGGAGGAACCAATAATGAAATCATAGTCGTGTTCCTTGGCAAAAGCAGCATTTTTGCGCGATAAGTGCGGCTGCAGACCTAGTTCCACGCCGAAACAAAGCGTAATCTGATCGGCATATTTCTCTCTTAGCTTCAGGAAATCATACAGATAAGCGCCGGGGTTTAAGTCCCAAAAACCGGCAGGGGAGGATTCCGATACCGGATAATCATAATCGTTATGTTCCGTAAAGCACATGTGTGTCAGACCTGCTCTGATGCCCTGTTTAATCATTTCTTCCATGGGAGTATCCGAATCGGCTGAGAAAGAAGAGTGTAAATGGTAGTCTGCTTTGATCATTACATAAGCCTCCTGATTGTTTAATTGAGTTCAGAGTTTATGAGCTGCTTAAATGTGAACTATATTTAATCATATTTTTTGTATGATTTGGTCTGTTTCTGTGTAATATAATTCACTATAACCGATTTTTTCACCAAAAACAATATTTCTCAATTATTTTTGATTTACGTCTTGAATTTTTGGGACAAATTGGGTAAAATGAATCTGCTGACTAAATTTTACCAATCTTATGCGTATGTGTGTATAGGATGGGCAAAATTATATAAAAAACATTATTTAGGAGGGACTAAAAAATGGCAGTAAGAGTAGCAATTAATGGTTTTGGCCGTATCGGTCGTCTTGCATTCAGACAGATGTTTGGTGCAGAGGGATATGAAGTAGTAGCAATCAATGATTTAACAAGCCCTAAGATGTTGGCACACTTGTTAAAATATGATTCTTCTCAGGGTAAATACGCTCTGGCAGATACTGTATCCGCAGGCGAAGATACAATTACAGTTGATGGCAAGACACTTAAAATCTACAAAGAGCCCGATGCAAATAACTGCCCTTGGGGTGAGTTGAAAGTTGACGTTGTATTAGAGTGCTCCGGCTTCTATACAAGCAAAGAGAAAGCACAGGCACATATCAATGCCGGCGCAAGAAAAGTTGTTATTTCTGCACCCGCAGGTAACGACCTTCCTACAATCGTTTACAATGTAAACCATGAGACATTGAAAGCTGAGGATACAATCATTTCTGCAGCTTCTTGTACAACAAACTGCTTGGCTCCTATGGCTAAAGCGCTGAATGACTTAGCAGGCATCAAGTCCGGTATCATGAGCACAATCCATGCTTACACAGGCGATCAGATGATTCTTGACGGTCCTCAGAGAAAGGGTGACTTAAGAAGATCCCGCGCAGGTGCTGTAAATATCGTTCCTAACAGCACAGGTGCAGCTAAAGCTATCGGTTTGGTTATTCCTGAGCTGAACGGCAAGCTGATCGGCTCCGCACAGCGTGTTCCTACTCCGACAGGTTCTACAACAATCCTTGTAGCAACTGTTGAGAAATCTGTAACTAAGGATGAAATCAATGCAGCTATGAAAGCAGCAGCTACAGAGTCCTTCGGTTACAATGAGGATGAAATCGTTTCTTCCGATATCGTAGGAAGCACATATGGTTCTATCTTCGATGCAACACAGACTATGGTTGGCGAAGACAATCTGGTTCAGGTTGTTTCTTGGTATGACAATGAGAACAGCTACACATCTCAGATGGTTCGTACAATCAAATACTTCTCTGAGTTAGCATAGAAGTAAATTCCTAGCGGAATTAACTTGGCGAGATTCGCTTCGGCGAACTTGGTGAAGAACGGAATATAATACGAGATGTAAAATTTGAGGCTCGGCCGTTGGGCCGGGTCTCTTTTTTCCGACAAGGTAATTTAGGAAAATAACAAATATATATATTCAATAAATGAAATGATAAATCTTAAGTTAACAAAATCAGGAGGACATAACAATGGCATTAAATAAGAAATCCGTAGATGATATTAATGTTAAAGGCAAACGCGTTCTTATAAGATGCGACTTTAACGTACCGTTAAAAGAGGGTAAGATTACTGATGAGACACGTATCGTTGCAGCGCTTCCTACAATTAAGAAGCTGATTGCTGACGGCGGCAAGGTTATCCTTTGCTCTCACCTCGGCAAAGTTAAGAACGGTCCTAACGAAGGTGAGTCCCTTGCACCTGTTGCAGAGAGACTTTCCGAGAAATTAGGCAAACCCGTTAATTTCGTAGCAGATTACAATGTAACCGGTGAGGCAGCTACAGCAGCAGTTGCAGCAATGAATGAGGGTGATGTAGTTCTGCTTCAGAATACACGTTTCCGTGGCAAAGAAGAGACGAAACCTACAGATGCGGGAGAAGCTTTTGCGAAAGAACTGGCAGATTTGGCAGATGTTTATGTATGTGATGCTTTCGGTTCCGCACATAGAGCACATGCATCCGTAGCTGTTGTTACAAAATATATCTCTGAAAAAGGCGGCGAGAATGCAGTTGGTTACTTAATGCAGAAGGAAATTGACTTCTTGGGCAACGCAGTTGAGAATCCGGTAAGACCTTTCGTGGCAATTCTTGGCGGCGCGAAGGTAGCAGATAAGTTGAATGTTATCAACAACCTGCTCGAGAAATGTGATACATTGATTATCGGTGGCGGTATGGCGTTTACTTTCCTGAAAGCTCAGGGAATGGAGATTGGTAACTCCTTAGTAGACGATGAGAAGCTTGATTATTGTAAAGAAATGATGGCTAAGGCTGAGAAGTTAGGCAAGAAACTTCTTCTTCCTATCGATACAACTGTAGCAGACGGTTTCCCGAATCCGATTGACGCAGAAATCGAAGTAGAAGTAGTTGACGCCGACAAGATCCCGGCAGACAAAGAAGGTCTTGATATCGGTACAAAGACGGCAGAGATGTATGCTGACGCAGTGAAGTCCGCGAAGACTGTAGTATGGAACGGACCGATGGGCGTATTTGAGAACCCGATTCTTGCAAAAGGTACGATTGCAGTAGCAAAATCTTTGGCAGAAACTTCCGCAACAACAATCATCGGCGGTGGTGACAGCGCAGCGGCTGTTAATCAGTTAGGCTTTGCAGATAAGATGTCTCACATTTCTACAGGCGGTGGCGCATCCCTTGAGTTCTTAGAGGGCAGGGAACTTCCCGGCGTAGTGGCTGCAGATGATAAATAAGCAGCTGTCAGTCTTTCGGGATGAATGGTAAGCAAGATAAAGAGATTGTATATAGAAAGTATAAGGAGAATAACACAATGGCAAGAAAGAAAATCGTAGCCGGTAACTGGAAGATGAACATGACTCCCAGTGAGGCAGTGAAATTATGTGACGAGTTAAAAGACTTGGTAAAATCCGATGATGTGGACGTAGTATATTGCGTACCCGCAATTGATATCGTACCGGTTGTTGAGGCTGTAAAAGGCACCAACGTAGAAGTAGGCGCTGAGAATATGTACTTTGAGGAGAAAGGTGCATACACAGGCGAAATCTCCGCTGCCATGATTAAAGATGCAGGCGCTAAGTATGTTATCATCGGACATTCCGAGAGACGTGACTACTTCAAAGAGGATGATGTTCTCTTAAATAAGAAAGTGAAGAAGGCTTTTGAGGCAGGTCTTACACCGATTCTTTGCTGTGGTGAGACATTGGAGCAGAGAGAGATGGGCGTTACCATGGACTGGATCAGATTGCAGATTAAATCTGACCTTACAGAGATTACTGCAGATCAGGTTAAGAGCATGGTTATCGCATATGAGCCTATCTGGGCAATCGGCACAGGTAAGACAGCTACGACTGAGCAGGCTGAAGAAGTATGCAAAGGTATCCGCGAGTGCATCGCTGAGATTTATGATGCAGCTACCGCAGATGCAGTTCGCATCCAGTATGGCGGTTCTGTAAACGCCGGCAATGCGGCAGAGCTGTTCGGACAGCCCGATATCGACGGTGGTCTGGTAGGCGGCGCTTCTTTGAAGGCTGACTTCGGTAAGATTGTGAATTATAAATAATAGGGCTTTGCAATAAGCTGACAATTAAAAATGTGATAAAATGGGGTATCAAAGGATATGTGTTTCTTTGATATCCCTTTTTATTGAAGTGAACTCTATTATGTTTTATAATGCTTTAAGAAAGTTAAGAAGATATAAGTATCATCTATATTTGCTGAAAATACAGAGAGGCATATTGAATTTATGGAGATAGACAGACAGAAAGTCATAAAAGCTTTTAAAGATTATGTGGACAATTATAACACTACAGATGAAAAAATACGGCTGAAAATCGAGCATACCTACCGGGTAAGTGAGTTGTGTGAGAGTATTGCGCAGTCACTGCAGCTTGATGGGACAGAGTGTGACCTTGCGTGGCTTCTTGGTATGCTGCACGATATCGGGAGATTTGAACAGCTTAGGAATTACGGGACTTTTATTGATGCCCAGTCTATTGATCATGCTCTGTACGGCGCTGAAATTCTGTTTGAACAGGACAGAATCAGAGATTATATTGAGGATGCCGTAGAGGACAAAATGTTAAGGACGGCAGTGGCATATCACAGTGCATATCGTCTACCGGAAGTATTGGATGAGCGTACAAGAATGTTCTGCCAGATTTTGCGGGACGCAGATAAAATAGATATCTTAAAGGTGAATGTGGATTTTCCTCTTGAGGAAATCTATAATGTATCAACGGACAAACTCCTTACAGCAGAAGTGAGCGAAGCGGTCATGGAGGCGTTTAAGGAAGGTCATACCGTGCTGCGCAGTCTTAAAAGGACGCCGGCGGATAATGTAGTGGGACATATTTCACTGGTATATGAGCTAGTCTATCCGAGAAGTCTTGCGCTAGTCAAAGAGCAGGGATATATACAGAAACTCATGGATTTCCAATCGAAAAATCCAAAGACGCAGGGACAGTTTGAACAGATACGGGAGACCATGAAAGGATATCTCCAAGAAGCAGAGAAAGGACTGGCATGCAGGGATGAGGGAGTATAAAAATTATATTTTTGATTTGTATGGCACGTTGGTTGATATACATACGAATGAGAGTAAAGCATCTTTGTGGAAAAATATGGCAGAAATTTATTCCTTGATGGGGGCAGCCTATACTCCGAAAGAATTAAGGAAACAGTACAAAAGGTTAATTTATGAGGAAATACCGAAGACGAAAGCAAAGATAAACCAGAGATATTCCGGCGAACCATTATCAGACGAAGACATAGAAATTTCTTTGGAGAATGTATTCACAAAATTGTTTGTACAACAAGGAGTAGATGTGACTGATGCTCAAATCAGGCAGATTGGCATTGTATTCAGAAGCTTGTCCTTTGGGTATGTCAGGTTATTTGAGGGCGTACCGGAGCTTCTTAGGAGTCTTAAGAAAAACGGAAAAAGAGTATATCTGCTATCCAATGCACAGCGTATGTTTACAGAGCCGGAGATGAAAATGCTCGGCATTTATGAATGCTTTGACGGTATTCTATATTCCTCGGATGCAGGGGTGAAGAAACCTTCGTATCATTTTTTTGATGTCCTATTTACAAAGTATAATTTGCGCAAAGAAGATTCTGTCATGATTGGAAACGAATACCGCGCAGATATTTATGGAGCGGAACGTTACGGAATTGACAGTATGTACGTGTTTACGGCGCAGTCCGGAGAGAATCCCGTAACGCTGCCAAATAATTGCAGAAGACTGGAGCGGATAAGCGAAGTGTGGGATGAGAAGTAGTGTAAATTATTGTATATAAGGAGGTAGTAATATGGCAAAGATTATTGGAAAGAATTTACCGAATATGCCGTGGCAGGAGCCGGCAGGTGAGAACGGGATGCCGGTATGGCGTTATGATGCGAATCCGATTATAGAGAGATTTGCAACAAAGAACTCAAACAGTATTTTTAACAGTGCGGTCGTTCCTTTTGAGGACGGATATGCAGGGGTGTTCCGCTGTGACAGTAAGTCTATCAGCATGGACATTTTTACGGGATTTAGTAAGGACGGTATTCATTGGGACATTGCGGACGAACCGATTGTGTTTCAAGGTGCGCATCCGGAGGTGGCAAAGCGGGATTTCCGATACGACCCGAGAGTTTGTTTCTTGGAGGACCGATATTATGTGACATGGTGTAACGGTTACCATGAATATCCGACCATTGGAATCGGCTATACGTTTGACTTTAAGACTTTTTACCAGATGGAAAATGCCTTTTTGCCATTTAACAGGAACGGTGTGCTGTTTCCGAGAAAAATCGGCGGAAAGTACTATATGCTCAGCCGTCCGAGTGACAACGGGCATACGCCGTTCGGAGATATTTTCTTAAGTGAGAGTCCGGATCTGAAGTATTGGGGCTGTCATCGCTATGTTATGGGTGCGGTAAAGGGTGATTATTCGGCATGGCAGTGTACAAAAATTGGTGCCGGCTGTGTGCCGATGGAGACAGACGAAGGGTGGCTTCTGATATATCATGGCGTTATCAATACATGCAACGGGTTTGTCTATCGGGCAGGCTGCGCATTGCTTGATTTGGAAGAACCTTGGAGGGTGCTTAAGAGAACAAGAAATTATATTTTAGGTCCGCATGAGCTGTATGAATGTGTAGGTGATGTTCCCAATGTGGTATTTCCGTGTGCTGCATTGACAGATGCGTCAACAGGCAGAATTGCCATTTACTACGGATGTGCAGATACGGTAACCGGGCTGGCTTTTACTACAGTGGAGCGTTTGATGGAAGCTATGGAATAGATTACCGGAATAAATAGATTCAATTTGCTAAATTTTCTATAAATTTTTTGTGAAACTTTATAGAACAGAATATTTGCGAAATAGATGTTTTAGTTATATACTTACAATGGAATATCATTTATATATTATTTATATATTTATATGCTGAAGATTAGAATGATGGAGAAAGGGTAACAGATGAAAAAGAAAATTGTACTGGTGATTGTTACACTGATCTTTATGGTTTCCGCATGCAGCGCACGAACAGCGCCGGCGGAGGAAACAAACAATACGTCGCCGGATGGACAGGTGACGAATGAAGGAGAGCCGGCGGAGCCATCTGCGCAGCAGACGGCAGAGAAGTCCGAAGACGATCGGAAATCTGGTTTCAGAATTGCACTTGTCACGGACGTCAGCTCTGTGATGGACAGTGGTTTTAATCAGGCGGCTCTTCAGGGAATCCAGACTTATTCCGATGGCGCCGGCGTATTCTATTCCAGTTACGGCACGGACGATGATACGGCGGATGACTATAAAGATACGGTGCTGACGGCGATTCAGGATAATGCGGAATTAATTGTCTGTGTCGGACCCCATTTCGAGCAGGCAGTGGGCGATTTGCAGAGTGAATACAGCGATATCTATTTTCTTTTGCTGGATGGAGTCCCGAAAGATTCTGACGGCAAAGAGATTACGATTGCATCGAATGTCCATTGTATTACATATAGGGAAGAAGAAGCAGGGTATCTGGTCGGATATATGGCAGTGCTGGAGGGCTACCGGCAATTTGGGTTTATAGGCGGAGAACAGATTCCTTCGGTGGTCAGATACGAGAACGGGTATCTTCAGGGAATCGACGATGCTGCCGCTTTCGTAGAAAACGGGGACGAAATTGAAGTTCGTTGCTGGTATGCAGATACTTTTTTGGCAAACAAGGAGATTGAAGAGGTTTCCGGAACATGGTATGAAAACGGCACGGAGATTATCTTTGCCTGCGGAGGTTCCATATACGAGTCCGTGTTATCTGCGGCGGGGGAAGGGGACGGAATGCTGATAGGAGTAGATTCCGACCAGAGCGGGATTTCCGAACGTTTTTTGACGTCTGCCACCAAGGGAATTGACTCTTCCGTTGTCGTTGCACTAGATGAGTTCTTTGCAAGCGGAAAGAAGTGGTCTGAGAAATTTGCGGGAGAAGTTGTTTCCTACGGTGCCAAAGAGAAATGCATCAGTCTGCCGGTTCAAGGAGATGCTTGGCGTTTTCAGACTGCGACCACAAACGAATATTTGCAGTTGCTTGCCCGGTTAAGAGCAGGAGAAATCAGTATTCCGATTAGTGCAGATGATTCTTCGATTAAGAAAGATATTATAATTATCGATGAGGGCTCGTCTAATTTACACTCACAGGAGGAACAAGACTCTTGAGCACCGGAAGTAAAAAACACTATATAGCAAGTTTATTTATATTGATTAGTCTTTTCCTCTTAGGCGTTGTTTTTTTCCTTTCCGGATGCGGAAAGATATCACCCGTCACCGCTGAGAATCCTTTTCAGGAGGAGAGAAGGATTGATGAGGAATTAACAGAAGGAAGAGTCAGCCTTTCCGGCAGACAGCTTGCTTCATATGGCAGCACGACCGGATGTTTTTTGGCGGAAGACAAAGCGACCGTCAAGTTTACGCTGAGTATGCCGGATATTCCGAAGAGTGATGATTCCATGATTTATCTGTTTGCATTTGAAATCTATGAGAAATGCGCGTTTACGGATGATTTTGACAGAGAGCCTATTGCAAGCGGGAAGAAGGCTAAGGATTGTGAACTGGAATGGGCTTACGAGAAGGGGCAGCTTTTTCAACAGTTTGTTCCGGCACTGCTTTTAGACGGAAAGTATGTTCCGATTGCAACGAGTATATGTATCAGCAATCCGGAGATGATGGCGGATGCTTCTGTCAGTGCTCCGCAGCCGGAATCTAAGAAAGGACTTTTGTTGGATCCTCAGATGCTGGACACGCCCATGCTGACTGATTTGGATGTAAAGTATGCTATTTATAACATTCCGCTGTCTCATATTCTCGGCGAAACTTCCAATCCGGATCTTCCGACTATTACATATGAGTATAAAGGAAAAGAATACAAATTTAACGGCGCCAGTATTAAGGGGTATGACAATCTTTTCAAATATTTGACAGACAGCGGTATGAATTCCACAGCAATTGTTTTGAATGACTGGAATGATGCCTATCCTGAATTGGTTCATCCTTTGGCGAGAAATAAAGAAGCGAACGCCTATTACTATGCCTTTAACACGGCGGATGAAGAAGGATGCATGTATTTGGAGGCGATTGCCTGTTTCTTGACGGAGCGTTACTCCGGCAAAGAATATGGTCTTGTATCAAACTGGGTGATTGCCAATGAAATCAATCAGTACAGGATCTGGAATTATATGGAGACGGATGATATTAATTTATATGCTGCCGAGTTTGAAAAGGCGATGCGAATTTTTTATAATGCGGCGAAGAGCAATTATGCGGATGCAAATGTCTATTTCAGTATTGACCATGATTGGAATAATAATGGCGGTGACAACGGAGACCATTTTAATGCAAAGGATCTTTTAGAAACGATTAATGATATTGCACGTCAAAAGGGAAATTATGATTGGGGGCTGGCGATTCACCCATATCCCGATCCACTGACAAGAGTGAACTACTGGACACAGAAGTATGACAAAACGGAAGATGCGCCCATACTTACGTTGATGAATCTAAGCACGGTTACGGATGTTTTAAAGAAAGAAGAGTATCTTGACCGGAGCGGTGAGGTTCGCAGTATTACGGTTACAGAACTTGGCTTTTCATCCGCATCGGGTGAAAAGCTGCAGGCGGCAGCATTTGCTTACTGCTATTACATCATTGAAGCCAATCCTTATGTGGATGCGTTTATCATGAATCGTCAGACGGATGCGATGGAAGAAGTTCGACAGGGACTTGCTTTCGGCATCTATGATTTAGACCAGACACCTAAATATATTTTTGACACATTCAAGTATATTGACACTGACGAAGCGGCAAGTCATACGGAATTTATGCTTAATATTCTTGGAGCGGAAAGCTTGGAAGAGGCGCTTTCGTGGGCACAGTAAACAGATGAAGTCTATATTTTCCGGCTTCACAACAGTTCTTTTATTTGTTAGAATATGATTATGGATTTCTCAATACATTAGGTGTGTATATGCATGATTGAAATAGAAAGCATAACAGAATCAGCATTACCGGATGCAGAAACGAGGTAAAGTATGACACACAAAGAGAAGGCTGAGCAGCTTTTGCACCAGCAATACCATTGCTCACAGGCATTGTTCGGGGCATTTGCGGCTGATTTCGGATTGGACTTAAAGACTGCGTTTAAGATTAGTACTTGCTTTGGCGGTGGAATGCGCCAAGGCGGTACTTGCGGATGTATAACGGCAGCGCTGCTTGTGCTTGGAATGGCGCTGGGATTCTATGACTCACAGGATAGAGAACGGGAAGTTTATGGCAACAAGAAAACAGAGGAGTTTATCCGTCTTTTTACGGAGAGAATGGGCGGACAGACAAATTGTCGTGATATTCTCGGCAAAGATATATCCAAACCGGAGGAGATGGCGATTGTCCGTAAGGAAGGCTTGATTTTGCAGAAATGTCCGAGGGCAATCAATAACAGCATTGAGATATTGGAAGAGATGCTGGTGGACTATTTTAAGGATATGACTGAAAGCAGTATCAATCTGGAGGACATTCCTCAGAATGATGAACTGGAGGTAGTATTAAAAGGTATCAGCAGATTGCGGAGATTCAGGAGAAACGTTAATGAGCTGCTGTTTTCCAGCGAGAGAAATATAGGTTTCATACAGTTTGATATTCGTAAGTTTAAGATTATTAATGATCTGTACGGGGAGAAATTCGGGGATGAGGTCTTAGTTTTTATTCAAAAACAGCTTGGTGAAATTTGTAAGGAAGATCAGTTCTATGTCAATCTCCGCAGTGATGTTTTTATGGTAGTGACAGAGTATGACATAGAAGAGGAATTAGTGGAATTTATACAGACATTGAATTCCCGGATTAATAGTTTTAAAAATGTAAAGCTTCAGATGTCCTACGGTGTCTATACGGTTGAAGATAAAGAGATGGAGCAGCGTCAGATGGAAGACCGCGCTGCGATGGCGAGAAAAGCGGCGAAGAGTAATATATTGGGAAATATTCTGTTTTATAAAGAGCAGTTCAAAGAGTCTTTATATAATCGGAAATTTATTGAAGAAAACATGCAGGCGGCAATCACGGAACGACAGTTTGAGATGTATCTTCAACCCAAATACAGCATCGCAAAGAATGAAATCATCGGGGCGGAGGCTCTGGTCAGATGGAAGCATCCGGAGCGTGGCATGATTTATCCGGACCAGTTTATTCCTATTATTGAAGAGAATGGCTTTATCAGAAAAGTTGATTATTACATATGGGAAGAAGCATGCAGCTTTATCGGAAGATGTGAAAGTGCCGGAATTTATACTTGTCCGGTTTCAGTCAATGTTTCAAGGGTACATTTGCATGATGATGAATGTATTCAGGTTCTGGCTAATCTTATTACCAATTATGACATCCCGAAAGAGTTGTTAGAATTGGAGATTACGGAGACGATAGACGACCATCAGGTGAGTATGAAGGCTTTCCAGCTGAAAGAGGAAGGATTTACATTGCTGATGGATGATTTCGGAAGCGGGTATTCATCTTTAAATATTCTGCTTGAGACACCCTTTGATGTGATTAAACTTGACAAGAAGTTTATGGAAAACATGATGGTGTCCAGTAAGGGAAGATTGATACTGGAGCAGGTGGTCGCTATGGCGAATAAGCTGGGGCTGGGACTTTTAGCGGAAGGTGTAGAGACACGTGAACAGGTAGAATTATTAAGGAATATCGGCTGTGATCAGGTACAAGGGTACTATTATGCGAGACCGATGCCGGTAGAAGATTTCTTTGAACTGTTAATGAAACAGAATGAAAATGCAATGATGTAAGAGAGGTTACGATCATGGATTATAAGGCAATTCCCTTTGATAAGAGAATCAAAGAAAATATTAGAAACTATGCACTGGATAATTTGTATTCTCTTGATACGCTGACGGAATATTGCAAAGCGCTCTGTGCCGTGGCGGATGTAGCAATACTGATTACGGAAAGACATGGCGAGAAGGTGGTGTCGGTCGGCGGTTTTGCGAGATTTACACCGGATGTAGTCGGAGATCCGGGACGAAAAGTGAGGGTTTACGGCAGAACGATTGCGCATTTGTATGCAGAGACAGATAAAGTACATGATGACAAGCGCGAGTCAGTGGAGAAGATGTTAGACGGGTTTGCAAGTATGCTCTCCCAGTGGGGAGAGGAAGCGTATCTTCACATGGAATCTGCTATCTATATGGATGAACTGGAAGAGAAGGTTGGCGTGAAGCATGTACAGACCGCCAAAGGAGAGAAAGAAGATGTGTTGACAGGTGTCTATCACAAGCATTATTTTGAGGAGCGTATGCAGATTATAGACCGTTCCGAGGTCGTACCGGTAGCTGTAGTGAATGCTAATATCAATGATTGGAAATTTGCCAATGATCATTTTGGTGATGAGGAGAGCGACAGACTGATCAAGACTATTGCAGATATTTTGAAGAAAGAAGCGAAACCGGATTATACGATTGGACGCGTAGATGGAGATGTATTTATTATATTGATTCCTATGGCGGAAGACGGGGAAGCGGAAACGTATTGTGCGAATGTACAGGAGGCGTGTCTGAATTATGAAGATGCGATACTGGCGCCTTCGGTGGCATGCGGCGTTGTTTATAAGACAAACGTTGAGGAGCATCTGCAGGATATACTTCCGGATGCGGAGTATGAGATGTTTGACAATAAGTTTGAAATCAAGAATGCGCCCGGATACCGCGATCGGCTTGAACATGGAATTTGAAAGAAATGTGAATAAAGTATCATATTGGAATACACAGTAAGAAGACAGCACTCTGAGGAATGTTGTCTTCTTTTTAGAATGCGGAGAGAATATCATTCGAGTTTGCGAAGCAAATCTCGCAAGCGAACTTGTTCGCTTTTTACGTAATAGGAAATTCTGCGATATCATTCGAGTTTGCGAAGCAAATCTCGCAAGCGAACTTGTTCGCTTTTTTGTAAAATAAAAATTAAATTCCTTAATATGGATAAAAACGAGGTAACAAGAGAAAAATAAAGAAAAAAAAAGATATTAAGAGAAAGCAATAGTTATATAACTATAAATCAGTTTGCAAACACATGCATATAAAGATAATATATGTTCTAGTGATTAGCACTCAATATAAAAGAGTGCTAATAATGTAAAAGTAAAGAGAGATTAAGGAGGCAGCGAACATGAAATTAACACCACTTGGCGACAGAGTCGTATTGAAACAGTTAGTTGCAGAAGAGACAACCAAATCCGGTATTGTATTGCCGGGACAGAGCAAAGAGAAACCGCAGCAGGCAGAAGTAGTTGCAGTCGGTCCGGGCGGAGTGATAGACGGCAAGGAAGTGAAGATGGAGGTTAAGACAGGCGATCAGGTAATCTACTCCAAATATGCAGGAACAGAAGTGAAATTGGATGAGGAAGAGTATATCATTGTAAGACAGAGTGATATTCTGGCGATTATCCAGTAAGGTCTACAGATATATAGTGATATCTTGAACAAAGAGAGTATGAATAAACTTAACCCAATTTAGGAGGACATTATCATGGCAAAGGAAATCAAATATGGTGCAGAAGCCAGAGCGGCTTTGGAATCAGGTGTAAACCAGTTGACAAATACGGTCAGAGTGACATTGGGACCGAAGGGAAGAAATGTAGTATTGGATAAATCTTATGGTGCGCCCCTTATCACAAACGACGGTGTTACCATTGCAAAAGAGATTGAGCTTGAAGATGCATTTGAGAATATGGGTGCACAGCTTGTCAAAGAAGTGGCAACCAAGACAAACGATGTAGCAGGTGACGGTACGACAACAGCTACTGTATTGGCACAGGCTATGGTCAATGCAGGTATGAAGAACTTGGCGGCAGGAGCAAATCCGATTATCTTAAGAAAAGGTATGAAGAAAGCTACTGATTGTGCAGTGGAAGCAATTGCTAAGATGAGCTCTAAGGTAAAAGGAAAAGAGCATATTGCAAGAGTTGCGGCAGTTTCTTCCGGTGACGAGGAAGTGGGTCAGTTGGTAGCGGACGCTATGGAGAAAGTATCCGGCGACGGCGTTATCACTATCGAAGAGAGCAAGACAATGCTGACAGAGCTTGATCTGGTAGAAGGTATGCAGTTTGACAGAGGATATATTTCCGCATATATGGCAA
>CAMWQW010000030.1 GCA_947176505.1 uncultured Lachnospiraceae bacterium
ACAGAGGTATGCGTGTCCGTACAGAGAAGTTTCTGCGATTTTGACAGATATAGGTGTATCGGTCACACTATTGCATATTTAGTATTTCCATTTTCATGATTTTTGTTATATAATTTTCATTTCTACCGTATGAACAAACAGTCATCCTTACGGCAAAAGGTAGACACCTCAAATACACATCTACTACATCATTTGATATTACCATCTTTTCAAGGATTTCTCTATAGAGTTCCTGATTGCTCTCATCAAAAGACATGATATCTTCAAGTGCTGTTATGTAGGATTCTGTTTCATTCGCTTGTTTTGCCATGATTTTGTCATTTTCTATTGCTGTTTTTAAAGAATCTTCCAGCTCATCTATCTGCTTGTCATACCATGCTATCTGTTCTGCAAGGTCCTGCTTGGACAAAATCCCTTCTAGCATACAGTCTATCATTTTTCGCTTTTTTTCATGTAACGCCTCAATATGCTCACGGATATGGACAGATTCCGGCATTGTGGAGCCTTGGAGAGCCTTAATGTCGCTTATGATCTCCGAACGCAGCCTGTTGTAATTTACTTTAATATGCGAAATCAAGAATTTCATACAGGCGAGCAGCGCTTTCTCATTGATGGATGAGTTATCACATCCTATGAGCTCTCCCTGCCGCTCCTTCCTTGTTCCATGGTTCGCCGCCTCATAGCATCGCCATGCCTTATATGTCAGACCACTTCTCAGTTTCTTTGTCCGACTCACATAATGGCAGCCACAGATGCCGCAGTACAGTTTTCCGCTGCACCAGTATCGGTTACTATGTTTCAGCTTCTGTTCATTGGCAGGCGTCTTTTTTTTAAGTTCTTCCTGCGTGCGGATCCACAACTCCCTGTCAATGATTGGCTGATGATGTTCGTACAGATAGACCATCTCTTCTTCGCCCCGGTTGTATTTCTTATCATGCGTCAGATAGTTCGGGGTAAAGGTTTTCTTCTGACATAAATCGCCTACATATTTTTCATTCCTTAATACCCTTAGGATAACCGTATTTGACCAGCACTTTACCCGCTTAGGTCTCATACCCTCTTCAAGCAGTTCCCGGGCGATCACATGAGTGCCTTTTCCTTCAACAGTGTATTTGTGAAAAATGGCACGCACTACTGTAGCTTCTTCCTCATTGATGATGAGTTTTCCGTCTTTAACATAGTAGCCTAACAAATCTCGTCCAAATACGACGCCTTGTTCCATCCGTCTCTTCTGTCCCCATTTAACGCGCTCAGAAGTTTTTCGGCTTTCTTCCTGTGCAATACTCGCCATGATTGTCAGCCTTAGTTCGCCGTCACAATCTCTTGTGTCTATATTGTCAATTGTAAATATGACGCCAACACCCAAATCCTTCAGTTTTCGTGTATAAGATAGCGTATCTACTGTATTTCTCGCAAAACGGCAGACTTCTTTTGTAAGGATCAGATCGATCTGACCGTGCATCGCTTCATCAATCATTGCATTGAATCCGGCACGTTTCTTTGTCTGTGTGCCGCTTATACCTTCATCATAATAGATATTGTCAAGGATCCAGTCTTCATGTGCGTTAATATACTCACTGAAATATCTGCGCTGGCTTGCCAGTGAATTGGTCTGATCATCCTTATCTGTTGATACACGGCAATAGGCAGCCACTTTTATTTTTTCCATTGTCAATCTCCTTCTCAGGAAATGACACATCACCATTTCTATCATAACAGATTGAAGTGGTGATGTGCAATGTCAGGCTATATTGATCAGGCGGTTAAGCTGCGCTCTTGTCAAAAGTTCCTGCCTGTATAATTCTTTAAAGATTCCAAGTTTTAACTGGTTACAGAATAACTCTTCTTCTGATTCCGTCAGTCTGATAATTTGCTCCTGATTTGTTGTATCTGGCATAATATTCACCTCCGATATCAATATATGTATGGATATGTTCGTCCTAGTATCTGGACAAAAAGAAAAGATACCTTGTTTGGGATCTTAGAATCGTTCATGTTCATGTTTGTTCTTTTCTCTGTTCTTTTCTGCTAAGACCTCATTGATTGCCATTTGCGCTTTTTTCTCATTAAGCCGCTGCATGATGGATCTGCGTTCTGGTTCAGACGCTGCCTGCTTTGCCTGCGCCAAAATCCTGCTTCTGTCATATTGTACTGTCTTTTCACCTGTGATGGCGTCAACCTTTATCTTTTTTAGCAGTGTATATGACGGCTGGTTCTTGGTATAATCAAGTTTATCCATTGGGAAAAAAGATCGGCAGCACATAACGGGAAAGGCTGTTTGTTCTGTTTTTGCCCGTTCGCTTAAGAAAATGTATATGATGTCTGTCTGATGAGCGTTTTGTAATAGATAATCCGCTTCAATACGCGAGATCTGATTTGATTTTTCCATGTATTTAAAAATGATTTGGTTACTGTCTAATATATCTTCAAGTTTTTCTAAGTAATCCAGCCGAACATATATTTTATCGTAAAATCGACTACGCTTTATTAACTCTTCAGAAATATCGCCCTTTAATATCCTATCAAAAATCTTGCTTTTTCTATGTTCACTTTGCAATCCGGCAATATCTGTCAATTTGTGTAATCCCATTAGATGGTTTAAATCTGCTTTGTCAAATGTCAGCATGAATTGTACTATTTTTTGTTTCCTTGCTATCTCAAAAATATAGTATTTATCAAGAAGGGATTTATAATTTAATGCAATCTTCTGTAGTTTATCCATATACTCTCTCCCTCATATATAGAAAAAGACTCTGTCATATGACGAGTCTTTTTCTAGAGCATTTTCGTTCGGCATTACTGCCTACCCCGGTGATGTGGTATCGCTGCACAACCCACGTGAGGCTCAACAGACAGGCGCGTACCGGTGCGCTGTATCTGAATCACAGCCTAGGCGGACACTCTGGTTGCCCGTCGCTAATATTATAATACGCAATTTGCCTCTTTATGTCAATTTACTGTTATGTATTTCTTAATCCTCTTGGAGCAGCAGACATTCCATATATTAATATCTGTTTCTCCCAAAAGACTATTCTTTATGCGACGTCGCATAAAAATTTGTGCCGGCGGCTGCTGGTCAGCTCCACAGGTTACCCTCACATACCCATTTCGCAATATGCTACTCTACCTCTCCCATTCCTATGGGTAGACTCCCCTCAAGTGTGTATCATTATCACCAGCATACATATCATTGCCGCATCAGTTACCAGCTGATGAGTTGATGCGTCATAGAACAGATCTCTTTCGCTCATTCTGTTTTTTTTATTGTAAATCAGACGTTTCAAAAGGTCAGAGTCATCGCGGATCCACTATGGAGCTCCATATATGCCGGACATTACCGGACTTTATGACGCAAATACTGTATTCTTACGCATATATGCGGCGTATTTATCAAGGACCGTTTAATATATAGAAAAGCCTTTATTGGCTGCTTCTACTACTGTAGATATCTAAATAACCTATCAGGCTGGCAAACTTTATTCACCTTTTATCGATAAGATATATGTTATTACATTGTAAACAGCTATTACTACTACAAAAACTACAAATGTTCTCACCCAGATACTATTAGAATTACAATTTTCGTAACTTCTTAACATCTCAACTGCTCCAAAGAAACCGTAAATTACTAGGCACCCCCACAACAATCTAAATAATATCTTAATCATTATTTCTTTCTCCTTCTAAATTTCTATCAATGTGCTTTATCACCCTATGTCCACAATTAGAGCAATATTTCATTTCATCTTTTAATACTCTATGGCATATTGGGCAGCTATACTTTCCATTTTCCTCTATCATATAAATTGGATGCTCTCGTTTCTTAAGCTTCTCATTTTCACTACGCAAGTGTTCTGTGGCTGCCAATATCATCAGTTCCGCATCCGGCTCTGCATCTTTGCTATCCGTAATCGCGTTCCCTATCTCTTTGATTTTATTTTCAAAAAATAAAATGACCGAATCTATCTTATTCCATTTCGCTGCGTAATTCATTTTGTGATTCCTTTTTTCTTGTCTTCCGTTTCTTTTATCTTTATAATATTAATCAATCTACTGGAACTGTTTAATTTAATTGATGAAGGATTTTATGTATAAATATCTAAATTATATTGGCAAAGAAACCCTTGCTAGATTACTTAATTTGAAAAAATGTATCAAATAATGGAATCTTCCTTTATTCTATTGAAATATGTTTACTTCCTCCTAAATTTGGCATTTTCAATGATCTTCCTACACTTTTTTGTTCCGACATTTTAGCTAAAACTTCACCTTCAGTTACTTCAGAGTTAAAACCATAATATTTCTCCGTTGCGTCCGGTAGATGTTTTTTCTTTGCCAAAGTACTGGCAGCACCATTAGGGACCTCAATGCCAAGATACATGCTTATGCTGCCTACAGCTTCCCTCTGGTACATTCTTCCATTTATGATCGCGCTGACATACTGTCTTGTCCATTTAAATTTATCTGCTATGTCATTCGTGTCCAGATCAGCATCTATCATTGCCTTTTTGACCTGTTTTGACCAGTCTGAATAAATCACATCCTTCATCTCATACTCTCCTTTTCGTCTTCAGTTTTCTTTTTTAATGATAATGAGTGCCAAAAATCACTCAGCTTTAAATACTGGATTAAAATATATGTGACCAAGATAAAAAATAAGGCACTAAGCAATATCGTCCCAAATGTATAAACATCAGAGATAACAGCATCATTGATTTCAATCATAATGTTAAATATAATTCTCCCGCTTGACATAATCCGATTAATGGTCTTCTTTGCATTTGTATTTAATCCTTCATTTTTCTACAAATTTCATCAAAAACTATGACTTTACTTTGTAAATTAAAACGGCTACAATAAAATAGCGTATAGTATACCCAAGGAAAATTATCTCTGGCGGAAATGACAGTTTCCGTTTATTTTTGGTATGCTTCGCTATATTTTCAATTTTCTTATTCCTTTATATTTTAAAGTATATTTGAAAATTTTCATAATGTCAATAAAATATTAGAAAATTTTCATACGCATTATTACATTACAGCCAAATTTTGCTGGGAGTATATTATGTCAATTGTTGAAAGAATTAAAAAAGAATGCGCGATTAAAAACATTACAATAACTTTTCTTGAACGTGAAAATAAACTAAGCATAGGAGCAATTAGTAAATGGAACAACAGTAGTCCTACCGCAGAAAATTTATATAGAATTGCAAAATATTTAGATGTTTCTATGGAATACCTCATTACTGGAAAAGAAGAAAGGACTTCGTTTTCTGCAGATGAGCAGGAGTGGATTACATTATATAAAGAACTTGCTGCTCGTGATTCAAATCTTGTAAAAGAAGGGAAAAACTGCATAGATGGGCTTTTAAAAGTTTATCAAATAGGTAAGGAGTCTAATAAGCAATAATTTTAATCGTTTTTTTGTTATCACTCCAATAGTTCTAAGTTCATTGGAGCGATAACAAAAGCTGTGAATACAGTATTAATAGTGCTGGGAAGCATTGCAATATATCTATTTACTTGTATTGCCGTATCGATTGTTTTCTCATTCATGTGTGCGCTTAAATTATCTTTTAAGTAATACTCACCAAAGCCATGCCACCCTATCATAACTTTTCTCTGCTATCTCAAATTTAAGTAATTCATTTGAAATCCCATCAAAAATAAAATATACAAACATCTCATTTTCTTGAAAAGGAAATGAATACATAATACCCAATTCTTTATTACCATGGATATCCGAACCAAATATTTCCTGTTCAGGCTCATAATCCTTAATAGCATCTTTAACAGTTGTATAATTCATTGTTTCGTCACTAAATCCGGCATAATATGCATTTCCCATTGATGCATTCTGCGCTCTGATACTATATACAATACAATCTTTTAACTCAACTGTCTCTGTTTTAAAATTTTCCACACAAATCATAAAATAGGGTTCTTCTTCTTTATAGAAACGAATACCGAGAGTTTCTCCTGCCGGTACAACAGATGATATATTATATTCAGCTTCATAGGTACATTCACTTTGCTCAACTACATTGGCAATTTCTGAAAATTTAGCTCCATATTGAAAAACCATATCATCAATTTGAACTAATCCACTATCCGGACTGGCAGACTTAATTATTTCCATACATTCAAACTTTACAGGCTCTGCAAATTGCTCTTCGTCCATTGATTTTTCAGCGCCTGAACTATTTTCTTTATCAATGATAGAATCTACCTTCATACTAAAAACAGTATTATCACCTGTCTGTGCACCTACGTCAGATTCTTTTTTCCCACAGCCTGCCAGCAAAATACTTAATATTACCAGCGTTACAATTAATCTTCTAATTCTCATAGTTTATTCTCCTTTACGTTCTTTAAACAAGGGCATTCCATAATATAATGGCGGAACAGCTTCTATACTTAATCCATGACAATTATCAGTTTTCTCCTTATCGTATGTACAACAACCATAGAAGTATTCTCCCTTGTTATTCGGCTTAATTACCATCAAACTGTTTTTTCCCTTACTTTTACAATTAGGGCAATAAACAGGGCAAGCCTGTCGGTCCGGCATTTCCGCCTTGATGCAAGCTATCAGTTTATCTCTAATCTCCTGATTCGTCATGGGTTCCGAATAATCTATCGCAATTAACTTCATACCGCAACGCTTCATCACTTCTGCTTTGAATTTATCTCGCTCCATTACTTTTGAGTCTTCCGCATGCTGCTTTCCATGTATCTCTATAAACAGAATCGGTTGGAAATCTGCATTATAAATTCCAAAATCAAAATGCATTTTTGTCACCCTGTCTGTCAAGTTTGGTTCAGTCCACCAATCTCCCCACCAGAAGACCTCTCTAAATGCTATATGTGGAAGAATCACATAAGCATCATTAATGAACATTTTAAGCGTTTGATAAATCTTTTCTTCTATATTCTCTTCGAACTGACCGTCCCAGAAGTTTTTGCGTTGAGAGAACAGATAAACTCGTTCCATCAAGTAAGATTCCTGCATATCAGTCCTCTCAATATTTCCAGCGGTCTTTATCTGTTCCGAAGTGATTGTACCTTCAAATTTTTCTTCTGGAGAAGTCTGCTCTTTGCTTTTATTTACAATAGAAAGCAAGCCCCTATATTTGACAGCTACTGCACATCTGATAAATATATTTTCTAGGAAAAACACAATAAAGAAAGAGATTTTCCATATCTTATCCGGCAGCGGGAATAACCCAACCTCTTCATAAAATATCAAATATACAATCACGGTTATAATAAGAGAAAACGGAATAGTCTTTATCCAGAAGCCAATCTTCCTACAAGTAATATAGAAAAGCAGTCCCAAAACCATTAGTCCGACCAAAATACAGATTAACGGATGCCATTTAAAATATGTATGCACTAACGTTCCAGCTATCAATGCTACAATTCCATTCTCAATAATCTGAAATCTGCTGAACAGCCATACCAGAAATACAGCAATTGCAAATACTAATAAATTTGTTACCAATACTCCTTCATCTATACCCGTAATACTGGATACAATGAGAATTGGAATTGATAGAATGACAATTCCTATAATTAGCGGAGCTCCAAAAATTAGTGATATTATTCCATCTGTCATTATATCATCAGTAATACTCGACATACCTTATGCCTCCTTTGTATCATTTTTTATGCGACGCCTCGTAAAACTTCTCGCTTGCCATTTTTCATGCTCTGCTTTACTATCCTATAAAGAAATATCTGTGTATATTGATTCAGTCTTTTTGTTATTTTCTTCCATTTTCAAAAATACCCTTGTGTTTAATTAATATCATATTGTAGTATTATACCAAATCCTACTATTAACGACAATGTTTTTTCTTTTTATAAATTATTGTGGCAAAAGTTCAAAATTCTTACCAAATGAAAATTCACGTGAAATAATCCATAGCAGAAAAATCAAAAAGCCTTTTTTATGTGATGGACTTGACTTGATAAAAATATAGATACAGACAATAATAATAAACCAGTAATTTTTTAAAATATCCATTGTTCATTCATCCTATGTTTCTTTAAAATTTGTGTAGTATAATATTTTTTAGAAAATAATCAATTATATTGGCATTCGATCTTTTAATTGATATGAAATGTTCTTCTTTGAAACAATCCATTTATCAATGTCATTTATTAAATCGACGTAGTCCATGGAGTAAATAACAATACTAACTACTATAGTATCTTCATCCATAGTAGTCACCAAACCTTCATGTCTATAATTTATAAAAACATCTATTAATTCATCCCTTTCGCTTAATTCAAAGGAATTATTTTTCTTGAATTCAAAGGATAATCTTTGCTTATAATAATGATTATAAAATCCATCATTTTCATTCTGAGGCTTAGCACTTAGATTCTTTTCTATAGAGTCCAGCCTGTCAATAACATACTGCATTAATTTCTCACTTGGAACATTCTTTCCAGATTCCACTTCATCATACAATGGTATTCTGTTGATTACTTTATAGATAGGACCATATGTTTTCTTTCCCAAGTCTATGCCTTTTTCATACTCAATGATCTGTTGTTTTAATTCATTTGCACCAGCCGGATCATTGACATAAAATATTGTATTTTCATCAATAACATCAAAGGGAAGCTTGGTTCCTTTCTCTGCAATCACTATCGCTGGCTTTCCGAATGAATATCGGACCGCTAATTCATACATTACATTAGGATTTGTATTTGTAAGATTTGCAATCACTAAGTCTGAATCAAGAACGCTCCTAATGACTCTGTCATTAATTGAACCGATTTCATATTTTCTATGTGCAACTTCAATATCATATTTTTCACCAAGTGCCGGCTCAATCGCTTGATCAATAATCCCGTCAATATGTCTTCTGATATCACTATTATTATCTCCTATAGGGGTTATTACAAAACAAACTTTCTTATCTTTAGTAGTTATCATTATGTTTATTCTCCTTCTCCGGACACAGTTCTTTTTATCGATGTATCTCTCGCTTTATCATTCTCTGATATATTAATTACGCCTATTATATTATCAGATTCTACTATTAACGACAATGTTTTTTCTTTTTATAAATTATTATTTTAAAATCTACGCGTTTAAGAAATTCCTGAATATTTCTTTTGACAAATTATAGTGTACTTGGATTTTCCTTTTATAGATTGTATCTAGAATTAATCAGAATGAAACTCGCAATGTTTCATCTTAAATTTTATAAATAATAACAATAAATACCCCACGAAAATTTAAAATCTTCGCGGGGTATCTACTAGGAATCATGCTCTGCTACATATTAATTAGATGCTTACTACGGATCAATTCTTTACAGCGTATTAATTCCTTGCTGCGTGTTAGTTCTTTGCTACGTGTTAATTCTTGATTTTTTCTTTCTAATGTCATATGTATCCTCCTTTTTAGGCAAAGCATAACTCTTTCATTATATTTTATATATTGTATCAATTTGCCGCCATTCTGTCAATTAACCGGTTTGCGTTGTTTATTCTCCAACAACGCCATATACCCTGCTCCTGTAACAGCCCAATTTTTAAATATAATACTTACAGAATTAGGTATATTTTGTCTAACTTGATATTCTTTATTTTCATCTGTAAAATAAAATGCTGTATATGCATCTGCCATGATTTCCCAGTTATCATTTTTTACAGTAATAATATGCTCAAACTCTTTACAAGGATGATTCAACTTAAATGATTGTACCGGATCACTCATTGGTACATAATAGGAACACGTCATTTTTACAAGACATGTAGCAACATTTTCTATTGGGTATTCAATTTTAACTAAATATTTGTAAGTAGAATGTGGTTTCTTTTCTATTGATTCTATTTGTATTAGACTTTCCAAACTCTGGCTTACTAATTCATTTTTTAGTTTCTTTTCATTCTGTTCTACATCTGGCGAACAAAAGATTTCAAAATTTTCTATTTTAAAATACTCTTTAATATCATTATCGGTCATATCATCTGAATTTGTTACTAGACTGATACAAAATTTTATGGAGTTTGGTTGTTTAAAACGATTAATTAACTTGTACTCTATATTGACCCATTTCTTAAACATATGCTTTGATTCATCTGGTTCTATTATGGTTGTATCTTTATGATATTCATAATAAATACCCACACTATCACTTAATAGTTTAGGCTCTAAAAGATATATCGTTTTATCCAATTGGTTAACTTTAAAATCATCTTTCTCACTTCTCTGTACTGCAATTTGTTTATTCAACTCGGCTAATCTTTCATTAGAAAATTTGTCAAATGGGAAGTCACCTAATACTAATTTCTCTAATGCTTTTTGTACAACCGAAGTGATTGTACTCATCTCGACTAATGCTGAAATCAAACCTGCTGAAAAAAGAGTTAATCCAATATTCCTAGCAGCTTCTCTGATTGCACTTAATACAGGATGTCCAATCAATACCGTATTATCTATAAAATATGTTATAAGAAAAACAAACAACCCACTTATCAACATTAATCGGGTTACAGTTGTTAACGTTGTTTTTATTTCGATGTTCTTATCTTCAGCTCTTTTCTTTTTTGCCATAAAACGCTTTTCCTCTTACGTATGTAATTTTTTTGTTTTTATCATATCACATTCTATACTAAATTACAATCATTACTCCTTGGTTTTATCAGCCACGCCTCCCTCTTTTGCCGTTCACGGCATTCTGTGTTTTATACAGCCCGCCTATGCGGGCTAAAACACGTCCACGAAAATCACCATTTTCGTGGATTAGCAAGCAACGCAAATGGCTAGCCATTTACACCATATTAAAAAAACCCGTTCCGGAATTTTTTAATATTTTGCTTGTTGGGGCATATCCCCAAACCCCTTGTTTATATCGCCGTAAACGGCATTGTGTGTTTTTTACAAATCCGCCTATGCGGATTAAAACACAGTTGTTATTTTTTCCTTTATTTCTGCTTGTCATAGTTATTCCTCTCTTTCGTTTCATCTAAAGATTCGCCGTTTTCTTTAAAATCTATTCCGAGCGCAGTTTCAATATTTTGGGCTATACGGTCCAGTTCCTCTATTTCTTTTTTCAGAGGATTGCACTTTCTGGAAAGTTCTTCTTTTTCTGTTTTCAAAGTTTTGTACTGTTCAAACAATTCTGAGAGATTGAGTTCTTTCGGATTTATCTGTTTACGCTCAAAGTATATCTGAGACGCTTTAAACAAAACAATCTGGTCTTCATGTTCACGGATATATTCTGACTGATTCTTTACACGTTTTGACTCATAAAACACGAATGCATTTTTCTTATAATTCTGCGTGAATTTTATTTTTTCCGATAAGTCTAACAACTTATTTTCAATGATTCTGATATCCTTCCGGTATAGAGAATATTCTGCATTCTTTCCATCCGCATATATCTGAAAATCTTCCGGTGTGGTAATCTTATGCTCTATGAGAAAATTCATAGTTTTCACAAGTGTATTGATATTGCTCCGCACAAGTGCCTGCTCATACCCTTTAGACTGTTGCGCCTTGATATTCTTCGATATATCTACGAGCAGATTGATACGTTTTGAATAAAATGCTCTCTTTTGCTTGAGAACATTTTTTCTGTCTTTTGCATTTTCAGCACTACCTGCCTTCTCCGTATTATTCCCGCCAGCAGTTTCTTGTTGCACATCTGAAATATCACTTTCAACTGTTATGTTATTGACATGTTCAGCAGATTTATTTGCAATTCGTAAACGGATTGCTTCTTCTGTGTATTCATTGCCAAGGGTTTTCAGCCTAATAAATTTTTCCTGCCCCGGCGCACGAAAAGATATACGTTTTTGCCTGTTGGATTTTTCATAACCTTCCATTTCCAGCGCAAATAAAAAATCATCAAAAGTCTCAGACTGCTGGATGGCACGGTCTACTGCCCGTCTCAGTTTGTTTTCCCATGTGTCTTTAACTTTTTTATGCTTATTTTCATATTTTGATTTTCGCTTTGCTACATACTTTGGAAGAACCGATAAGTTATTCGCTTTGCATATTTCATCATTGATATCACGTATCCTGTATTTATCTTTTGTATCAGAATGATATTTTCTATGATTCACATAGTCCACTGCATTAAAGATGATATGGTTATGTATGTGTCCCTTATCGATATGTGTTGCGATGACAAATTCGTATTTTCCGCCAGTGACTTTTTGTGCAAATTCCTTACCGAGTTCCAGAGCCTTCTCGGGTGAGATATCATCCTCAGGAGAAAAGGACTGCATCAGATGATATGCAATACGTTCACCTCTTCCGGTGCCCTGTTTTGCTGTCAACGCCATTTCTATATCTGCTGTTTCTACTGAACATCCATGTGAATATACAAGTAAACCGGAATCGGTTTTATCCGGATTGACAATATAGTCTATCGCCTTTTTTAATGTTTTTTTGATTACTTTGATTTTAGATGTCGCCATAAAAATTTCTCTTTTCCTTCATATGATTTTGTATATGGTTACGGTATCTGGTAGAATTTAGCACGTAACATTTTCCATATCATATCTACATATTGCTGTATATCTTCAATCTCCTTTTTATATACGATTCCTTCACTGTTGATTCTATGTGCTATCTGGTTAATGTTGTTTCCGATCCGGTTAACCTCATATGATAATTCTTTGATGTCAGAATAATCGACATTAATGAGAAAACCGTTTGTTGCAGCATCTACAACAAATTCCCTGAGGGATGATGAACCAGATTCCTTCATTCTCTCTTTGATTAATGCATATTCATATTCGGTAACTCTGATATTCAGTTGTTTATCTCTTAATCGATATTGTTCGTTGTCCATCCTGTTACATCCTCTCTATAAAAAATAAGCACGGAAGACCATGAAAATTGTTCTGGTCTTCCGCATCTGGTTAATCATACACGTTCCGGCGTCTCTCGCTTTTGATATTCTTGGATTCCGGAAGCTGGCTGCTTCTTCGCCGCCTCGGATCTGTATTGATCAAGCTTGCCATGTACCGAATCCTTTTCAGGTTTAAATAATGTGACAGACAGTGGAAGATACCTGTAAAACTTGTTGCGGTTAAGCTCAGTATCTTCTGTTATATACCACCGTTTCTTATCCGGATTATAACGGGCACCGTCCTTTTTTAACTGGTCGGTCATCTGCTTAAACTCTTGTTTTTCTACCAGTGGCAGTTTTAGGTAAATCGCTTCATCATGTACATCCAGATAGCTCTTGATGCTGTCGATTGTATCTTTTCCTGCCCCTGCCGGAACATACCACTCCTTTTTGGAAGGGTTAAATTTTACTCCCATGCTTTTGATCTGTCTGGTCACTTTCATAAATGTTTCTTTGGACATGTAGGGAAATTTTAAGATAACCGGTCCGGTGTCTTTATTCTCTTCCTTCTCTCTGGCATATTCGTCTTTATTGATAACCATTTTTCTTTCTATAGAGGGTTTTGTCTTTTCTTCTACATGATCCGGCACTTCCGGTTCAGACTGCGCTTCAGGAACGCTTTCGGCAGATGGTGTTTCAGATGCTTCACGTTCCCATGCGCCTATTTCCCGGACTCTTCCATTGAAGAACTCACTATTCTGTACCTCAAGGATTTCCATTGTTACCTGCGATAATTTCCCGTCTCTCTGTATCTCTATATCAGTCAGTCTCTGCATCATCTGCAGTTTTTCACTCTGCAGTCTCATGATTTCAGCATCTTTCCGAAAGATTTCAATCTGTAATTCCGCTTGCTCTACTGTTTCTATATAATAATTTGAACGTCGTGTAATCATATCATGATATTGGTTCACTAGCTTTCTGTCATCTGTCGAATCTATGATGCTTCCATTGAACCTCGCCATGTCTTCCAACAGCTCTAACGGAAAAGCATTGACGTTGTCTTTATTCTCTTCAATTGACTTATGGAAGATATCATAATATTCATTGCTCATCTCGAAAAATGTCTGTCGGTCTCTTCTTGACAGCGTATTCTTATTGAGCCTGTCCATATAGTTATTCAGTTCGCCAAGATATCCTGATAAATGTTCTGTGATCTCAGACATATACGTTTACCTCCTCTTTTTCTTCTGCTTAAATTCAATTGTAAACTTAAACTGATATCCTTCTTTCTCCGTCCCGTCGGATGCGGTAAAGTTATATGGTTCTATTCCATCTGGAATAAAATATGCAGAATATGTTCCACCGGCTTTCTTTTTAAGACCGGTCACATATATCTTCTGTCCTGCAAGCAATGCAGCGACCTGTTCAGGCTCCAGTTTCTTTCCCCGGATTCTCCCAAAGGTCATGCCACATTTTCCTGTACAATAGGCGCCGTACTGTCCTGCTTTCACTTCTGCACCGCATTTGGGGCACTGTCCAAGCTCTGTCTGCTGCTCTCTATTCATAGCAGCTCTATAGCCGATCTTTTGTTCATCCGGGATAGTCTCTGTCTCTGATGTGAATTTTGCTATATTTTTACGGATATCGCTCAATAGTTCTTCCAGAAATGTTTCTTTGCTCATACTCCCATCATTTACTTTATTTAAGTTGGCTTCAAACTGCTGTGTGAGTTCCGGAGCCTTCAGTTCTTCCGGAACAATGCGTATATACTCTTCACCTAGCTCTGTGACGCTGTATTTGCCCTTTTCACGGACGATAAACTGACGCTTTGGATTTTGCAGCTTACTAATGATTTCAGCCCTTGTTGCGCTTGTACCGATGTTATACTTTTCCATTGTTTTGATAATGGTCTCGTCATTATATTTCTTTGGCGGTACAGTCTTTTTATCTGCAATTGATGCCGAATCGATTGAAAGGCTGTCATTTTCATGCAGTTCCGGAAGTATCTGCAGCTCTTCATCTTTTTCAGCCGCATTATTTTTTAGCAAAATTTTATAACCGAGTCTTTTAATCGTTGTACCGGAAGATTTAAATTGATTCCCGTTAATGTCTACGATAACTTTTGTAGTATCATACTGATACTCCGGATAAAAAATCGCTATCAGGGATAAGACAACCGCATCAAACACTTTGCGCTCATCTTCTGACAACTGTTGGTAGGCTGATTCCATGTCTGTATTTATGGTTGGTATCAATGCATGGTGGTCAGTCACTTTCAGGTCATTAAAATAACTTTTATCAGCCCGGATATTATCTAAATCAATCTTCTTGACCAAAGGATCGAAATCTCCAAAACTGCATGACTGCAGATGTTCATCTATCTCATCATATACATCCATCGATAAATACTGGCTGTCAGTTCTCGGATAAGACATGATCTTATATTTTTCGTAGAGAACTTGGGCTATCTGAAGTGTTTTATCCGGAGAGAAGCTGTATCTGCGCCCCATGTCCTGCTGCAGCTTGGCAAGATTATATAACAGAGGTGCTTTTTCCTTTTTTGCCTGTTTCTCATACACCGTTACGATGCCGTTCCCGGATGTTTGCTTTAATATTTCTTCTGCCTCTGATCTGTCAAAAAGCTTCTTTCCCTTTTCGTCCTCTCCTATGAGCACCCCTTTAAACCCCTTGGAATAAGTGACTTCCACATTCCAGTACGGTTCTGACTTAAACTCCCGGATTGCTTTATCACGACTGTAGATAAGCTGCAGAAGTGGCGTCTGGCAGCGTCCATAAGACAGCGTCTGCTTATATGCCCTTGTAATGGTAAGTAGTGGACTGTAATTAAATCCAAGGAGATAATCTCCTTCTGCTCTGGCTTCTGCTTCACGTAATATCCCCTGAAATTCCGGAAGATTATTGTCCTTCAGGTGATCCATTGCATTCTGGATTCCTGCGGTTGTCAGGGAACTCGCCCACAAAACTTTCTTGGGCAGTCTGCATCCTGCCATGCGGTAGATCCATTCTTGGATGAGATACCCTTCCCTGCCGGCGTCGCCGGCATTGATGAGCATATCAATATCCGTCCGGTGGATTAATTCCTTGATCACCTTATACTGGTGACTCGTGTACGGAAGCACCTTCAGACTGTCAGACAGATCAAAAAAGATTGGCAGATTTCCTAAATTCCATTTCTTATATTTCTCATCATGTTCTTGTGGCTGCTTGAGCCCTATCAGATGACCGACCGCCCATGTGACTATGTATTTGTCCCCTTCCATATATCCGTTCTTTTTTGTTGCAGCTCCGACCACCTTCGCAATATCCTGTCCGGCTGCCGGCTTTTCCGCGACTATCAGGATTTTCCCCATTGTTTTTCTCCTCTCCAGATATGCGATATCGCATATTTTAAAAGGGCAGCCGATATTTCACCGACTGCCCTGATTACTGTTACTGCGTATGTTTATCTCTGCACGTCATCCCGCTTATGCTGTTCATGTTCCTTTGCAGACTTTTCCTTTGTTTTGCTGTTCTTCTCAGATTTTTCAATAGATTCTTTGTTTTCATCTAGCTTTCCAATCACAGAATCTTTTTCATTGGTTTGCTCCAGAGCATTCTCATATTCCTGAAGAATTGCGCCGTACAGCTTGTCGTGGAATTTCGCCGTGACAGGATGGCACATGTCTTTATATATGGCGTTTCCTTTTTCGTCTGTCTGACTCGTCTTATATGACGGCATCGATACAAACAACTTCTCCTCGCCCTGCTTGATGGAAACGTTATTGACTGTCATACCGTCAAATCTGATACTTGCCAACCCCTTTATCGAAGAGCCTTCTTTCTCATATGGAGTCACTCTAACAGCAAACTCCGGCATCCTTGTATCTTTTTTGTTATATTCTACTGTGTATGAGTTTTTCGCCTGTACATCGTGCAGCTCATGGTACGCATTAAGGATATTGCCGTACAGTTCATTCCGAAATTCTTTCGTATTCGGATTGAATATATCTTTATACTCCCCTTCGTTGTTTTTATACGACGGCATCGCTACAAAAAGCTTATTTTCTTCCCGCGGGTCATTCATAATCTTAATATTATTTAGCTTGAATGAATCCCCCAGCGTCACGTTCGCTATTCCTCTGATGTTTTCAGAACCGTTCGTTACTTCATTAACCTTGATAGAATATTTCATATTTACCCTCTCTTTTCTTATCAGCAGCTTTAGGCTGATACCATGCATGTTTATTGGCTTCTGAGATAAGTTATCCTAGCACAAAGGCATCACCGCCTCTCCATTTGATTGCAATATAAAAGACATGCAGTTATTAACCACATGCCTTATTATTGTTACTGTTTTTCTGTTCGATCAGATATTGTAGTCGCCCTCTCCGCTGTCCCCAGTTATCCGGAAAATAATCTTTCCTACTGATAACATCCTTCAGTTCTTCCATCGTTAAACCATTACGCAGACCTATGCGGCAGATATCCATCTGCCATTGTTCATACATCGGATTCGCGAATTGCTCTATTTGTTCGATTGAAAGACCATCTCTGATTGCAAAACGTATCTCATTCATGCGGTCCGAGGTGAGTTCCGGACAAAGGAGAAGTTCTATCTTCTCAGCCGGCAGTTGCTGTTCCAACGCTTTCTCGATAACTGCATATTGCACGGGGGTATATCTTTTACCTTGATACATGATATAGCTCATCTTTCTTCCCTGCCACTTTCATTTATAAAATCTTTACTGCTAATTAAAACTGATGATATATTGTTCTATTGTCGAACTTGTTTTTCCACAGCCTATCGTCCATCCGTTCGGATGGGCGGAACAATTATGATGCACCTTAACAAGATTTTGCCAGTTTTGTTGTGCCTCGCTTACATTGGTAAAAATCTCACGGCAATCCTGACATTGCACGCTCCAATGCCTATATCCGCTAGATACCCAAGTACTATAAAATTTTACATTAGTACTGTCGCCATATGTACGCTTTGTATAGCATCCCGTACCGGCAGCCGCATTACCAGTATGCGTATGATAAATATAATCTATATGAGCTGCATCCATTGCTTTGTTTAAACCATCTGTATATCCCAAATTATAATAAGCCTGATTATCTACACCAGTCCCTAATATCAACTCACCATTGACCCATGCTGCCTTCCCGGCAGATATGCCGTCTGCCGTTGCCTCTTCGATTTCAATCATTTCTGTTCCGACGGAAGCATCTGTCGTCAAAAATCCCGTCGCTGTTTTATATAATTTTGTTTCATCAGTGTACCCATATTCTAGTGGTGTATATGGTATTGATTGAGTTGCTGCAAATCCTTCCATCAATGTATCAAACTCAATATCCATAGGATCTACTTTATCCTGAGGTGCCAAATGTGCAACATAGATATCACTACTGGTCGTAAGGTTGATTCCTCTTTCTTCTGTTGTCAGATATGTATTCATCTCTGCCATTTGACTGTAGACAGCAAATTTAAATTGATCGAGCGTGTCAGCAAGGACATATAGATCATTGGAATCGATCACCACCGAATCTGTCCCGTTCTGATATACGATTGCACCCTTTGATTTCATTTGTGATGCAGTTGACACGAACTGCATATTATCATCCTCTGCAAGCGCTACCATACATGTGCTGCACGCAAGACTCAATATCATTATGATAGACATTATCTTCTTTTTCATCTATTTTAATCCTCTCTTTCATACTGTGTTATAAGATTATTTGCGGAAACGCTGCTATTGTCTCCCGGATCCGGAGTCGGGTCAGGTTCCTGCTCTTCAATAATATAATTCCCGCATTCACAGACCAACCGTCTTTCTCCGGTTGCTCCATCAACATTCTCAATAGAATAGATGCAATCTTCCTTTTCTTCATATGTACATATCTTGCATGTGATCGTATGTGTATCGTTACCTCCCGGCACCACGCTTAATATATGCGCCTCATCGTACTCTTCCATGCCTTCACAAAACTTTGTTCCTGCTAATGCACATGCGACTTTATGACTGGTACCATCCACTACAGAAAATATGTGATTATGTTCTCTTTCTGTTTCCCATGTATACCCGCACTTGCACATATGCAGATAACCGCCATAGACACCCGAATGATATTCCAGACTACATTCTTCCGACTTAACCGGTTTATGTACATTGGTGACATCATGCAGACTCCCGCATTTTTCGCATGTTCTTGTATGGGTCTCATCATTTACATTTATATATTTCCAGTCATGTACATGCGAATAAATTGATGACTCAAAGATATCTTCCGGAATTGACATTATTTTCTCACGCAAGTATTCAATATCTTCCGCATATATCTGGACTGAGCCATTTTCATCTTCATATATTATATTTCCATATGATTTCAATTCGCTTCCAGCCGCTTCCAAGTCTGCATATACTGCATAACATGGGATGATCATGAGCAAGAGTGCAACGATGATTCCACTCATCAAATTTTTCCTCATTAAATCCACCTCCTCTATTACTGTGTGATATACAAAGTTCCGTCTGAATATGTTATTGTTGCATCAGAATATCTTGTCCATGTATAGTCAGCCGGATTTGATGACGCGCTTGTTCCTGTATAGGTCCCCATATATTTTGTATCCTCGGTTGGCACATCTGTCATGTTGTCACCAGAAGATGTAGCCGAATACATGATAAAAATACTCATCCCGTCTTTGCCTGCCTTACCATCCTCTCCGTCTTTACCGTCTTTTCCATCTTGACCATCCCGACCATCTGTACCGCTCTTGCCATCTCTTCCGTTTGTGTTCGTACTTGTATTGGACGTGGAATTAGAAAATTGTTTTTCCAGCTCAGACTTGATATCCTTTGCCAGTTCTTTTTCCAGTTCTTCTCTTAGCTTCTTTAACC
Organism: uncultured Lachnospiraceae bacterium; assembly: GCA_947176505.1. Classification (GTDB taxonomy): domain Bacteria; phylum Bacillota; class Clostridia; order Lachnospirales; family Lachnospiraceae; genus UBA3282. Next base: position 19,729 of record CAMWQW010000030.1, read on the forward strand.
GTTCATCCAGATCTTGGTCGATATCCTTATTGGCAGATGCGATCAGATCATAAAATTCATCATATGATAATCCCAATGTCTTTAAGAGTTCCCTGATCTCATCATCCGTCATACCTTCTATCATGGAAAGGAGCTCGTCCGCGGTCATATCCTTTGCCTGATTGCTTTTGATGTTTGCCTGAATGGACACTTTCATCTTACGCTCTTCCAATTTGTCAATCTGTCCTTGGATGCTCTCTGCCAGAAAATAATATTCATTTTCAAAATCCATGTTTTTTGTTTCTGTTACTGTCTGGATTTGTCTCAAAATTGCATTCCATACAATTTCTGCAATGCCTGCCGCCACTCCATTTTTATCATTTTCTGATAAACTACTGTCATCCGGAAGATACTCATTCAATGCCGTCCTGATATGTTGTTCTATTGCTTCTGTATGGTCATCCTTGACCATATCCACATCCGATCTTAAAACGATCCTATAATTTTCTACCGCAACATTCGCGATATCTGCTGCAATATTCTCAGGTATTTCTGCCTGTTCATTAAGATAACGTATCACTTCATCTGCAATCTGCTGTTCTGCCGCAGTATAGTCATACTCTGTAACTTCCTGCTTATCTTTTGCCAGTAACTTTGTTGCCACGGCAAAAACCACGATCATTATGATAAACACTATCCCGACCAATACGCCTTTTGGTATTTTTATTCTTGACAATATGTTCATGCTATTCCTCCATTTCTCCATCGTCTCCACTGATGTCTATTTCGTCCTCGTCCAGTTCTATTCCATTGTCATAATCCTCATCATCAATATGCGACGTCGCATATTCTTCCGGGTCTGCATCGTAAAGAGCTTCATCTTCATCGAGCAATTCATCAAGATATCTCTCTTTTTCTGCATCATCATAATCAAATTCCAGTTCTTCCTCTTCTTCCTCCGGTTCAAATTCATCCATGTCCATAGCGTCCATGGCATCCATAGCTTCGTCTTTTTTATTTTTATATACTTTTATGTAGTAATAGGCGCCGCCACCGACTACAGCAAATATCAATATGACTATTGCGTTGCTATTAAAGGGAGAACGTCCGGATTGCTTTGTTGTCTGCTCATTGATGTTATCATCTGTTTCATCACTCAAAGATGATGCCGCCAATGCGGATAAGAGGTTGTCTTCTCCGCCTTCATCTGTCGCTCCATAAGACGTTGTCTGTCCATCCGCCAGTACCTTCAGGTCTCCCAATGAGACGGTATCTAACAGATAGACGTTGTCTGAGCTCTGTGCTTGGTCGATGACAAGGTAGAGCGTCTCTCCTTCCTTCGTCGTAAATGTATAAAAGACTTTTTCTGCACTGTCAGAACCATCTGTTTTGATTTTGGATGAGACAGATGCGCTCCCGGGTTCTGCCGGGCTGCCTGTGATTTCATAATCCTCCGGTTCTGACGTATCGTCTCCGAGTTCAAGATTGATATTGATTCTCTGTCCATCCTCTTCTGTGGCATCATTCGATACATATTGGCGTTCAGCCATGTCTTCTGTCGGATAAACTTGTGAAGATATATTACCGGCACCATCCTTGACATAGATCGTGTGGGATGTCCCTGCCGGCACAACAAATTCATTTGAATCCGTGAACGCCGATGGATCATCCGTATCAAGTGCATACTTCAGATTACCGTTTTCATCTACAGCATCTACGGAGATAGTGATGTATTCCTGTCCGTCAGATGCATATACCGGCATCTGGAATGTAAAACAGGCAACAATGCAGACCAGTGCTGCGATGGTATTTGTTATTTTATTAGTCATCAGTCAACTTTCTCCTCTTCTATTCCCTTTTTTTCTGTAATTTTCCTGATTACAGGTGCATGGTTATCTATGTTGTCAATGGTGATTTCTTCCTCTGTCATATTTCCAACGGCGTCTCTCACCTTGACTATCCATGTACCGTTTTTGCTGATTGCAAATTCGTTTTTTGTGCTCCACCCACTGTCTTCTCCTGTCTGTAGACAGCTATAGCAATACTCTACGGATAATCCGTCTTTGGCATCCACGAGGATTTTATTCTCAGTGCACCACGTTTCATTTTCTAATGATAAACTTACCACTGGTGCTTTATTGTCCACTACGACGATATCTTTCTCTTCTTGTGCCGTATTTCCGCTTTCATCACGGCAATATGCTATCCATTTGCCGTTTTGCGTGATGTCTACGTTAAAAGTAGATTGTTCTGTCCATACCTCATCTTGTAGCTCTTCCCCATCAGGTAGAAATGCATATTTCAAGTTTGGATATGCCGTAACGTTATCTTTTGCGATAATCGTTACCGTTACTGGTACAGGCTGATCAACCGTACTGATTTCAAAATCACTAAAAGACAGTTCCTTGATCTCCGGTGGGGTTCTGTCTTCACCGACCAGCCTGATTGGCACATCAATATTTCCTGTCTTTCCTTGGTATCTTAAGATTCCTTCCGTATCACCGTCCAGATAAGCATAGTCACAAGCTGTAAATACTGTCGTTATTGTTTCTGTCATGCTTCCAGTAACCGTAGTACCTTGCTCTGATGTCTCTTCTCTCTGCAAAAAATACAGATTATTGAGTCCTGTGACAGTTTCTTTACTCCCATCTCGAAAACTGACCTGCAATGGGATTTCTTTTGTGCTTATATATTTTCCGGCATCGGATATATACTCCTCCGCAGAAATATCCTTGATATCCGACAGGATATGTAATGTTGCTGTACCAGATATATCATCACCTGTTGTTCTCTCAGCTCTGCAGCGTATTGTTTGACCCTCATCATCCGCCGGTACAAAGAATGTAGATACCTGTCTATAAAGCTCGTCTGTTATTTCCACAACATCCGCTTCATCTGCTGCTCTCCACTCATCTGTCTGCTGGTCATATGTTTCCCAGACATAATTTACTACATCCGGATAATAACATTTAAATACTGCAATGGAATCCGGTTCTGCATAAATATCTGATAGTGTCAGCGGCGATTCTGTCAGCGGTTCCTGATTGTCTTCGTCATCTTTATGCGATATCGCATATTCCCCTAGGATTTCTTTATGCGACGTCGCATATTTTTTCCGTTCTGCTTTTTCGCTTTCTATAGGCATTGCCGCTATCTCTGATTCGGGTTCTGCTGCATTTACGATTACCGGGCTCGTTGCTACAGCTATCGTGTCTATGCCACTCTGCCCTATGCCGATATAATAAGTTAGCGCACATGTACTTATCAGCAATGCAAGCAATACGGTAATCCCTGCTTTATACTGCTTAGTCCGATACCTCTTGATACGGCATCGTAAAAAGATGAAAAATGCCTTATTCAATTTCCTGAGGTCTAGGTTTCGTTTCAAGTTTTTCACCACCCTTCTCTGATTCCTTTAAAACGAGTTCCGCCGCTTCCATCACAGATTTTTTTCCACCTGCAAGTAATCTCATAAATCTGTCATATTCAGCGCCGTTCATGTTCATGGCGTTGATTCTCTGAGTGATCGCTTTGCCTTGCTGTAGCTCCATCTGCTTTTTGATATCCATTGCGGCTTTTTTGTGTTTTTCTGATAATTCCAGTTCTTTCATGTATGCTTTTTCAAGCTGTTCCATAGTTTTCATTTCTACTCTTCTGCTTCCTTTCCAATGCCCGCACAAGTTTGCGGGATGATGAAGATTGGGTTGATTGCTCTATAATCCGGATCACGCACTTCGAGATGCAGATGCGGTCCGGTTGAATTACCCGTATTTCCGCTAAACCCCAAGAAATCACCCTGCTCTACTGACTGTCCTGCTGATACTGCAAGGCTGTCCATATGCATCATGACTACTGTCCATCCGGTATCTGTCTGCACTTTGACCCAGTTTCCGGCACTGTTAGAATATGCTGCAAGTATGACCGTTCCTTTTATCGGGGAATAAATTTTTGTCTCGGTTGGGACCGCAATATCAACTCCATTATGAGTCTTGCGCTCTTTTGTGATCGGATGGATCCTGTCACCGAAATTAGAAGAAATCAGATTTGTCCAGTCTTCACGCATCACCGGTGCATATACCTGCTGTCCACCTGTCGCTAGTTTATATCCGTCATATTGGAATCTTGCATCCTCCGGCAATCTTTCATCTACGATTTCTTCCAGTTCCTTCTTTTCGAGAATGATATAGCAGATATTCTTTGGCACGGTCACATTTTCCCATTCTCCGCTTGCCGGATCATATGTGCTGATTTCGCGGTCTTCTACCTTCACATCTATGGTCAGGGTATACATCTCTTCAAATAAGGATTCCAGCTCATCCTTGATGTCATCCAGTGTAAAAGAACCATATGTAGCAGACAGATATGCGATCAGCGTATTTGCACTAAACCCAAAATCTGCCAGTTCGTATATGTATTCATAGATTTCATCCCCATATTCCGCTTCAATCTCCGCTTCCAGTTCATCTCTGTCTCCGTTCAGGTATTCATCCATGTCTGTTTCCAGCTTCCGGAAATATTCCGTTGCCTCTGTGATGGTGGAATAATCATTCTGTGTCACCGTCGCAGCATAAAAATCTGAACCGCCTGCAAACATGGCAACGAGTACTAAAAACAGTACCATAAGGAGGAGCAGGAAGAACAAAATGATTCCGGCTAATGAAAATATGGTCGTCAGTGTCCGTTTCCTTACTTTCCTGCGGTAATCCTTTGCCCTGCGCTTGACAAGACGGTTCTGTCTTGCCCTCCTGATGAAATTGCCTTCCACTTTCGCACGCTGCTGCACCATCTGTTTCTTTAGTTTCCGCTTCTGTTCACGGGTCTTCGCTTCCCTCAGTGCTTTCTTTTGTTCTTTACGCTTCGCATCCGTCAGCAGCTTCGTCCGCTTGTCCTTCAGGACCTGCTCATGCTGGTGTGCAAGTTCCAGACGATAATAGGTATTATTCTGCAGGCGCACTGTACGGATGTTTCTTCTTGTACTGGCAGCTGCCATACGCCCGGTGTTCCGCGTAATGCGCTTCATACGTCCCACTGTGTCATCTTCAGCAAGGTCTTCATCTTCAACCAGTGCCTTGGTTTCCCGGAACAGCAGTCTGCCTTTGACTCTCCGCTTGAATCCTTTTTTCTCTTTCTTTTTCTGCAGCCTTTCATAGTCCTTCCGCGTCATCTTCTCCCGGCGTATCTGTCCGTTATATTTCAGCCTTCCGATATGGGTAAGTTCTTGTTCGGCGCCGGATATGTTAAGTCTTCCGTAATAATTGAATTTCACCTTAGGGTTTGTTGACAGTTCGTCCTCACCGTATTTCAGCGAGAATCTCGTATACCCGCGTTGTACGTCTTTCCTTCTGCTCTCGAGCTTCTCCTGCAGCTTCTGGTTCTTTTGCAGTTCATGTGTATTCGTCCACATCGCTGGTGTCTCAGCCTGCCCGAGGGAAAGTGTATTACGAAATGGATCGCGCTTTCCTTCCATTTCCCTTAATGCCGGTGATTTCCAGTCTGGCGGAATCCCTCCCAATGCTGGTTCCGCCTGCGTTGGATCCGCGCTGTTTTCTGCTGGTTCCTGTACCGGTGCCGGCAATACTGGGGTTGTCTGTGCTGTGTTGACTGGCTGTTGCGGCTGCTCCGATGTATAAGCCTGCTCTTCGTATCGATGCTGTTCTTCATTGAACGACTTAAAGCTTCTTTGATAGGACTTATGCATGTTTAATGCATCGTAGGCAGTATATACAGCGTCTGACACTGTACTGCTGCGCATCTGCTGGTTACTGTTGCTGTGGGTAAGTTCTAGGTTTTCATCTGTTACTTTCACCGCTTTCTTGACGACTGCTTCGTCAGGATTTGCCCGAAATTCTTGTGACTGGCTCATATACTTCGCTCCTTACCTGTCATTTATGAAATCCTCTGTTTCTTTTTTCTGCTGCGTATCGCTTCACCCGGCTTGGTCGTCATGACTTTATAACAGATCGTGTTTTTAGGGAAGTCATCTTCAAACGGTACTTTCGCCTGCTCGATCCACAAAAGTCCTTTTCCCGGCTCTCCGGATTTGATATAGTTTTCTTCCTCATCTGATAATTCCAGATGGTCTGCTAAGAGGCGCGCATCATCGCCTGCCTGATTTAACATTGCGATAAAGTTAGTCGTATCAAGGATATTCTGTATTTCCGGAGATCGGAACAGGTCTTTGATGTTCTGCGTGATTCCCGTAGGGATTCCTCCCCACTTTCTGAAGCGCTTCCATATCTCCACTGAATAAGCTGCCGTGATAGGGCTGCGTAGGAGCAGATGGAACTCGTCGATGTCTACCCATGTCCATTTGCCCTTGCTCCTATTGACCGTGACACGGTTCCATATGGCGTCTTGTATGATCAGCATGGTCAGGTCTCTCTGGTTCGCATCCATGTCTTTCAAATCGAAACACACGAGCCTTGCATTGATGTCAACGTTAGATCGGTTATTAAAATACGACAAGGATCCTGATACATATCTTGACAATGCGATGGATAAATTCATGCCGATATCATGCATTTCGCTGGGCATGGTTCGCAGTTCATTGTATAAATCTTCCAAAACTGGCATATTCTCCGGCGCCGGATTCTCTGCATAGCGGTAATAGATATTTTTACATGCTGCATCAATGACTGCCGTCTCTTTTTTCCCGAGTGCTGCATTGTTCCCTAAGATCAGTTCGCACATTGACACGACAAAGTTACATTTGGCAGCGACCGGATCATAATCTTTATCCACGTCATTATGTGCCGTGAGGTTGATCTCCATCGGATTGATATGCACCGGGGAATTTAATGCGATTTTAATGACCTGTCCTCTGAATACCCTTACCAGCCACTTATACTCTCCCTCCGGATCGATGATGAGTCTGTCATCCTTCGTTTTTAAGAACATGTCAAGGATCTCCCTCTTTACGAAAAACGTTTTGCCGAAGCCCGGCATGCCAAAGACCAGCCCGTTTGGATTGACCAGACTTTTACGGTCTACGATAATGACATTATTACTTAAGCTGTTCATTCCGTAATACTGCCCCTTATTGGTATAAAGTTCTTTTGTGGTGAACGGGATAAAGATCGCCATGTCTGTCGTCGTAAATGTCCGCTTCGATTCGATGCTGTTATTTCCCAGAGGCAGTGCTGACACATATCCCTGTTCCTGTCTGTTGTCCAGCCGGAGCAGCGTACATTGGTATGCTGACAAGATACCGTTTAATTCAAATATGTTATCTTCCAGTTCCTTACGTGTAGCTGCTGTCTGTACCACTGTGATCGTTGCATGGTACATCTGTTCATTCTTACGCTGGATGTCCCGATACAATTTATCCCCGGCTTCTTTATAAGTTTCCAGTTCCGGCGGTAAGATATCCATGTCAAACCCGCTGCGCACAGCATTCTTCTGGTTAGTGATGACCATAGCCTGTATATCTGTCAGATTTCCTTTGGCGTAATCTAGCGCTTCCTTCCTGCTCATGGCGTCTGCATGTATGGAGATCCATATATTACTGCCTATACCTAGCATATCCGCAATGATGCGGTCCTCCATATCCGACGCATACACCTGCAGGTAGCTGACCGCTCCTACCCTATCGCCTACCCGGAAATACTTTGTAGCATTCAGATCCGGTCCGGATTTAAAAGAAAAACTGGACGGTGCGATAAAATCTTTACTACAAAGCCCTGTTTTGACGGGCATGTCCCAGTTCCACATGAGTTTTTCTTTTGTTGCCGGATGGAATATCCGGAATAAGAGTTCAAGCCGTTCATATCCATTCAGTACTTTGGATCTGCTGTTGAATTTATGGAGATATTTTTCAATCTGCTTACTGATTTTAGATAGCTTCAGCTTCGCATTCTTGTAATCTTTGGCATAGATGCCATATGTCAGATACCGTTCTTTCTTCAGATTATTTGTTCCCTTTGCGAACTGATTCACCAGCATGTCGGAATATTCCTTCCGGACCACATTATGAGGATCTTCTTGGTGCGGGATGATAAAATCCTTCGCGTACTCCTCCTGATCCATCTCCATATTTCCATAACAAAACTGGAAATGGATCTCTGGGTTAAAGTAGTTGAGCAGCGTACACCAGCGTTCAAACAGGAGATTCTTAGGGTCATTGTCAAGGAGCTGATAGGTGATATCCTCAAATGCTATGGTCTGCGTAAAATATCCGTCCGCCGACTCAAAGATACCATCCTCATAAGGTAGCTTATAGGGGATGGTGTCCTGTGCCGTTTCCGGTATCTCGCCTTTTATCTTTGCTTTCTTGACTGCTTTCTCAAGTTCTTTCTTTACTTTAGGGTCGATAGTCCCCTTCATTGGTATGGTGATGCGCTTCTTACCGATTTTTACCTCGCTTGTTTCTCCGGATGCCCGGATCTGTGCTATCTCCTCCTTCGATTTACCTTGGAACACGATTCTTTCCACCTCCCTTTGCAGTTTTTCTTCTTGTTCCATTAATACATACAGGTTATTGGTCTGATAAGGACGGTCTGTATTCCTGATAAAATGTGTCTCGTAAAAAAACTTGAAATACTTCTCTATCCCCATACCGTTGCTCTGGTACATGATGCAGAAGGCAGCCGGCGCGGCTGCGATGCCGAGTCCCATGACCGATGCCGTCACCTCCATGTGGAGCAGGAACCGCATCACCAGAAACACAGGTGTCCCGATCAGGATCCCGACTAAAAGTGCAGCGAGCTGCCTTTTCGTCAGATTGATTCCCGGTATCGTCTTTCTTACTTCCGAGAAATCTTTCGTCATGTTTACATATGCCATAATTATTTCCTTCCTTTAACATATAAAAAGCAATACATATACGTATTCTTCCAAAAAATATATCGAATAATCCGTCTAAATCTAGTGCGCATTGAAGATGCTCGCGGAGATATTCCCCGTCTTAAACATCATGACTGCCAGCGCAAATCCACAGCCTATGATCATGACCATGTTCTGCATGAAGTCTCCCTGTGTGAGTCCTGCTAGGACGCTGCCATAAATGGCAAACAGGAGCAGCATGAAAAACCCTTCAAACGACAGCGCCAGCATCTTCCGCGTATAGTTCATGCCTACCTGCGACCATTCCTTATTGATCCATGTTGAATATGGTATTGGTGCGGTGCTCGCATAAAGCAGTATCTCTAAAAACCAGAGCATGATACGTACATAGACAATGGCACCGCAGATAGACACGCCCAACTTGCCGAAAAACAGCATGAGCTTATAGCCGCATAGTTGCATCAGCATGCCAAAGGTATATATATCTGGGTTTTCCGGCAATGCGGTGTTTAAGTCTGTACCAAATCCACGGATGCTCGTACTCGAAAGCTTCCCTAGTTCTGTGGACGCCCAAACACCCACGTCATAAAATGCCATGATAATATCAAAAGACTTGGCACAGACAAGCAGGCAGAGACCAAATTTTAGTAACACCAGCATAAGCTTCTTTGGTTTGGCATTGTCATTGCTCATGTTATTGCTCTCTTGTATCATATGGATCAGTTCCCAGCAAAAGATCACAGTGATAAATGCTGCCGCGATTGGGATGCAGACATTTTCCGCAACTTTTTGAATTGTTCCGAAAGGTGTTCCCCCACCCCAATACCTTGGACCGCTATAAATGCTTCTGGCGGCATTGTTTACCTGTGTGTTCAATAAACTGAACATATCACTATAATCTGTGCTCACGCTTTCATATAGTGGTTTATACAATGTTTTTAAAATATTTTGCCATATCTTATCCCAAAATTCCGATGTCCCATCTGCATTAGAAATCCCAGCCGTCAGGCTTTGTATATAGATACTTCTCATTTTTTCTCCTTCTCATCCTACGACACCTGCAGCAGACCTAAAATCTGTGGTACAAGGAACATTCCGACTGCAAAAATGACACCGCCTCCGACAATACTTCCCATTCCTTCCTCTTTTTTCGGTGCACTCTGCTGCTTATGTCCTTCTGAAAATGTTATGAGCCCGGTAATCGCGTACACTGCTCCCCAAGCCATGACTCCCATGGATGCAAAATTAATAATTGATTCAAAAATCCCCATTTCTTTTTCACACTCCTTTTTTCTCATATGCGACGTCGCATATGGCAATAAAAAAACTCCCTGAATTTTGTTCAGGAAGTTCTACGGTTGGTTATTTGATTGCTTGATTATTTCTTATTGAATTATTAGAAATATAATGTTATATTAGACATAGGAAAAGCACCCACTCCAAAGTGGATGCTCCCGAGAAGGTCAATTTGTCCTTACGGACAACGCCTCATCTGTTTGCAGACAGGTGAGGCATTTTTATTTCTTCTTGTTCCTCTTATCGAGAAAGGCAAGAAACGCAACAATCAAGCTGCCAAAGGTCGCTAACAATGTTAGTATTCCAATGAAAATCGAGATGATCTCAAATGCTGTCATATCACGCACCTCCCTTCCTATGTATTCCTAGCAAGCTAGGGAATCGGCTCGGGAGGCTGCCACCCTGTCATGGGTACTCTCCTACGCATGGTATCTGCGTAATGTCAGAATATCATTTATTTATCTATTTCTCAACATTCAATGATTATTTATCCTCCCTCTTTTCTCTCATATGCGACATCGCATATGGCAATAAAAAACTCCCTGAATTTTGTTCAGGAAGTTCTACAGTTGGTTATTCTTTTATAAAATTGTACTTGTAAGCTGGTTAGCCTCAGGTCAAACATTATATGACAACCTTATACTGATCATTTTTATGGAACTGGATATTCACGCTTTCTTTAACTTTCTTTTTCCGTAAATATTTCGCAAAGTCAAATGTATTCCGCTCATCATAGTCAGCCGTATACTTATAATTCGGATGCTTTGTCGTATCATATTTATCGCTATAAAACGGTGGCAATCCCGAAATACGGACAATACATTTATCCCTATCCATCATGCCGAGTTCGGACATGTTTTTCAGTTCCCTTCCAGTCTTATTATAGTTTACACCGGTACTCCTGCTCTGGCTATATGTTTCTGAGTTATTCCACAGGTCGATTGTTTCTTTACCTAGCATCTCCTCCAGATCTTTGAGCGTTGACTTCTCCTGGCCGCCAAGAAAGATTGACGTATCACAATTACCGGTAATCGTCTCAGCAGCATCTTTATAATTATCCTTAAGCTGGCTCTGTGTCTGTAACATCATGACAACGCTTATTAAACGGCTTCGGATCGTTGCGATCAATATCTTAAATCCCGGTATTTTTCCAATATTGGCAAACTCATCAAGAATGAACTGTACTGGCGTTTTCAATTTACCGCCCAGCTCTTTATCCGCTATATAACACAACACATTAAACATCTGTGTAAACAGTATTGCCGGAATAAAATTATACGTCGTATCTGTATCGGAAATGATAACGTATAAGATTGATTTCTGTCCGGCATTTCCGTATGTATCGAAGCGCAATTCATCATAAGATACAAGTTCTGCTACTTCCGGGATATCAAACGGTGACAAGTATGATCCAACTGATATCAAAATACTTTTAGCCGTCTTGCCCGCAGCCTTCTTATATTTCTTTCTTTGTTTCACTGCAAAGTGTTTTGGATTCTTTTTTTCCAGCTCCTCAAACAACATATCCACGGCATTCTGATATGTCTCATCATCTTCACGTACATCATCCGCCTCTAATATCTCAAGCAGAGTTGGTATATTTTGCTCTTCCGGTGGCGCCTCATACCAAAGATATCCTATGGTAGCCTGCAGCCACAACAATGCCGCCTGATCAAAAAACGGATCCGGCGGTGTTCCTGCATCCGGCGGTTTCAGATTTGTATACAAAACATTTGCAAGCGTGAGAATATCTTTTGACTGCTTGATATAAGCGAATGGATTATAATGCATTGAGTTTTTCATATCAATCGTATCAAGTACATAGATGTTATATCCCTTTTTCTCAAACAAGTTGCCAGTCTCCGGAAGCAGCGTACCCTTCGGGTCTGTCAATACATAGCTACTATGTAACTGGTACAGATTCGGTTTTACAAATCCGTATGTCTTTCCGGAGCCAGAACCTCCATACACGATCACATGCTTATTCCTGTTCAGATTAAACTTAGGCATCCTTGCTGACATGGACAGTCTTTCTGTCTGCGACAGGATGATATTATAAAATGGATCCGGATCAATAAATGGTTTGATATCCTTATACGTTCCCCATCTGGATGAACCATACTCTTCTCCAAATCTGGTATTCTTCGTATGCATCTTACTTGACCATCTGGCTGCATAGACACTAAAAAAACCTATTGATATACCTATCAATAAGTCTCTTGGAGCAAAATGCGGTGGAAATACTTTATAGATATATGAGATATTTTTCAGGAACATATACAGGTTTCCTCTGCATAATCGGTACAGCTCCGCTATCCTTGCTATGAATATCATGCACAGACTATAAGGCAGCATGATGATCATCTTATCTTTAAAAGTTTTTTCTTTAAAGTCAGCAAACCATTCTTTTATCTGCTTTTCGATAGTATCAACTCCTCTCTAAATATGCGATATCGCATATTTTTATCTTTGGACGGGTTACTTATCTCTGGATATCGTCATGCTGATGATGCTTTTCTACTGCATCTTGCTCTTTATCCCTAGCTGCAACCCTATCCCGAAAAAATGCTAATTTTGCCTTAACGCTCTCGCGTTTTTCCGGCTGTTCTTGGTTTCCCTTCTGCCGCTTTCCACGCTTTTGGTTCTTCTCCGGCATATCGGTGTCCCTGCCAGATTTTTCAGCTTCTTTATCTTTTTGCTGTTCTTTCGCATAATCCTTATATGCTTCCTGTAAGACATGCAGGATCAGATCTGTATCTTTTCCCTCGAAAAATACCATATAAGTAGGTTTATAGTTCGGATTGCCTTCTCCTCTGGTATCTTTCATTGCGGAATATTTTACACCGCATTCCTTACAGTGTTTATCAAAATACTTCATGGCATCCTGCAGGATATTTTCTTCAACAGCATAAACATGTCCTGTTTTTCTAAGTTCACTGATATCAATGTTATTCTTGGAAAATCTGATATCTCCGGTCGTCTTAAATGCAACGTTTTTGACCGCACTCATGACTGTATCGGCAGTAAAGGACGTCCCTTTAATGAGCAATAGACATATCCCCTTGATGCTCTCTTCTGCCTCTTTCAACTCGCCTTTCGCTTCTTTCAAAACTTTAGCTGAGGCTTCCACTGCTTTTTTTGCTCCTTCTGATGTCTTACCCATCAGTTCATCTGTCAGGTTTGGCACTTTTTACACCCCCTTTCGTTATCCGACGTTTTATGCGATATCGCATAACTGTGATTCCCGGGATTAATTAATACAGTGCAATTTCATCTCTTTTGTGCTCTATACTTCTTTCCGGTGCAGTTCTGTCTTTCTCCTCTTTCACAGAATCAAGATTCTCCTTGTTATCTGACAGTTTATCAAGTACGGAAGCTCTCTTCTCAAGCAGATCCACTTTTTTGATGGCTCTATCCAGTTTTGCCACTCTGTCTACATATTTCTTTTGATGTTTCAGGTAAATCTTTTTCATCATATTAAGCGGCGACAGTCGCCTGCGGTCTGCCTTCTCATCCGTCTTTATCCCTAAATCCGGTTCCTTCCCTACAGTAATCCTTCCTGCTGTCTTCAGATGTGCTTTTGCTGCACTAAACTCATTTTCAACTGCCGTTATTTTTTCAACTGCAATCTGCATGTCAACCTCAGCGCTCCTTGCCTTATCACGCATCGCTATCATTTTCTCCTTAACTCCTAAAAATCCACACACATTATTCAGCGCTTTGGTTCCCATGTCTCTGAATTTCTGCGTTACTTCTCCTGCTTTCGTGTTAAGATCCTGCTTCATATCCTGCAAATGCTGATGCTGTGCTGCCAGTCCCCGGTCCACCTGCTCACTGACCTTAGACAGCACCCCTTTTCTGGCAGAACTTTCTTCCATCTTCTCCATGACGATGTTCAGTTGCTGTTTTACATCTGCAAGTTCCCGCATCATGGAAAGCTGGTTTTCCTCCATTCTTTGCATCTGTTCCAGCAGGATATTTACCTGCTGCTGCTCGCGGACCATATTTGCTACTGTTAAAATTTTCAGCAATTCCACGACCTTTTCAATGTTTACGTCATTCGCGTTGCTTCTGTTTTCGACTATAACCTGTGGTGTCATTTTTTCTCCTTCCGTTTTGCAAACAATTTATGCGATATCGCATATGATATTCTCTGTGGAATAATTAAGTTTTTTCCATACTGCATCAGCTCCTTTCCTGCAATAAAAAAGCAGCCCTTTAGGCTGTCTGCAAAATCAAATATGCGATGTCGCATATTTAGATATCCTCTTATATGTTTGCGATTTGTAAGCTATCTGTCGCTCCGTTCATCGTGTAAAAGCTGTGCAAAACTCATGTCTTCATTTTTTTCACTATCTTTCTGCTTCATTTTATCTTTGTTTTCTACCAGCCTCTCTATCACAGAAGTCTTCGTATGCTCTTGCGCTTGTGTTTCGAAAACGTCACCGGACTGTAGCTTCCTGTACGTATCATAGGGCAGCAGATTATCAATTTTTACATTTTCATCCTTTCTAGGACTATATAGGTAAGCTTTGTCTTGTCTTATTTCTTCCGGAGTAAACCACTTTAAATGATTACCCATCCAGTTTTCTTCGCCATGAATGTATATGCCTTCCGGTGCACTGACAAACATAAATCCGGATGACAGGAAATCACATTCTCTCATTTCAACAAAATATTTTGCATCCTCTAAGTATGGAAAGCCGCCTAATACCTTAAAATTACGTGTGCTTTCATAGTATCGACCTGCAATATAATTAAATTCCATATTTGTTTATCCTCTCATACATATTTTATTCAAATAAATTAATAACTGTCGCTCTTACATTCATTCTACCATTCTTCTGGATGTTCCCCACAAAGATAAACTCCAGAATTTATCTGAGCATCTTTTATCCGTTTTTCACGGAGAAGATTACAGAGAAGTTCATTTTCTTCCCGCAATAATCTTTCTCTTTTTAATCCTTCTTTTAGCTGTTTCTCTGTCAACAACCGCAATTTCTGTTCATTAAACCAGCGTCTGTCTAATTCTTCAAAACGTCGAATCTGCTCATAACTAAAAGCAGCACCCAAACCACCAGCAAAATGTCGAGTCTGCTCATAATCAAAACCGACACCCAAATCACCATTACAAACCATAGTTACACCTCCATCATTTGATTACATTACAATATCTTAAATTCCACACACATTGGCATATCATCTTCTCATCTAATTCTTCAATAACTCCTTTTCCAGAGCATCAAAATCATACTGGTTCTGTTCAAATCTGTTAAAAGGATTCCCCTGCGCTGCTTGATACGGCGGACTAGTTCCACCACCGGCGGCTCTTATCCCGTGCATGATATTGTCTAAATATGTATTGATCAGGTTGGGAAGCATTCGTATTGGCTCCCGCCGCTGTTTATCCTTTATGGCAAGGCATACTTGTTCCAATGCCTGCGCTGTCATGAGCTGCCGGAAATCATCTTCATCACGTCTGCACAGTTCACGGAACACAGCTTCTGTAAGACTGACTGAACAAGTAGCTGCTATAGCATCTACTCTGAGACGTTCACGCAGTCTTTGCTCCTCTTCTTCATCAAGAAGATACTGCCTTCTTGATTTATTTTGGTCCTCATTTTGATTTTCAACAGAGACAGTACTTGAGGAAGAAGAATAAGTATTTGATTCTTTAGTATTTAATATATTAGTATTTAATAGCACGCCTTTTTCGGTTTGCCGTTTTCCCGTTTGCCGTTTTTGGCATGACGGCAAAAATGCCGTATTTTCAGCCGTTTGTCCGTTTTGGCATAACGGTGGTTCATCTTCCCTTTTGGGTTCTGTTATCTCTTGCACAGGATCTTCTTTTTCTTCGACCGCCTTTTCATATATGATATATTCCATTGCGATAAAATGTCCATTATCATCTCTTAACTGCTTACGGGTCAGATATCCGCATTTTTCCAGTTCTGCTAACCCGCTATTCGTTGCCTTGATTCCATCATCAGACAGACTTGCCAGTCCTTCGATTGTATAATTCCAGTCATCCGGGAGAGATAGCATCGTTGACAGCAGCCCTTTTGCTTTCCACGATAGGCGTTTATCCCGAAAATGATAATTACTCAAAGTTGTGTAATTGCAGTTTTTGACCACTCTTATCACGTTTGACATAGGCACCTTTGCCCTTTCTTATTATTTAGGTTGATTAGTTGGATCATCAGGATATTCTAAAAGTTCAATAAATTCCTGTTCTGTCACTCCATGCAATTTGCTGATTGTGTTGTGTAATGTTTCATTCATTCCGGAATCTTCACTATCTGTATATAATTTTAACATTTTTATTGCTGACTTTTTGTCCCTTGTGTTGCAGCTCTTGATGAGCATGATTTCTTCTATGGTAAAATCATTTACAATATCCATTATCTTTCTCCTCCTCGTTCAAATTTCTCATGACTACGGCTGTCTACAGATTTTTCTTTGCTGGTTGCTTCTGCTTTCTTTATCTGCTCTTGTTTCTTATGAAGGTTATTTAGGACTGAGGATCTCTGAATGGTCTGTTCTGCCGTATTAGTGTAAGGTTCATAACCATTTGCTGCATATTCCTCTACAGTCATTCCTGCGGCGGCTGCTTCTTGTGCGATTTCCTCCTCAACATGCGCCTTATAAGCTTGAAGCTCCACATCAAAATCTTTAAGCTGCGGAATCGGCGGTAAATTATATTCGCCTTGATTGACAAGCCCTCGGCATTCAGCAACATAAGCTTGTACGGCAGTATGGTAGGAAGTTTCCGTTGAAGTAAGGCGCTCCCCGTATCGCAGGGCTTCCCCTGCGATACGCTCCATTTCAGATAAATTACAGTGCAGTTTCAGATAAGGGACAAACTCATTCAGCAGCATTGCCCGCTGTTCCTTGTCGGCTTCCAGTGCTCCCCTGCCCTCATGTTGTAAAAGGTAGTTATCCCAGTCCGGATTATTGGCATAGTATGTATGGTATTTTTCGATATGTTCTATCATCGCACCTTCCCCATCGCCTATATCCTGCCGTCCCTCGTAATGGTCTGGTACACCGTTCAACACAAAATCAATACGGAATTTTGTCTTATAGTAGTAGTAACCGTCCTCTTGAGCAGCTATTTCATCTAGGTTTTGCATCCGTTTGTTAGTCTCAGAAAGAGTTAATACTTCACCATCACGAAAACCATCGTGATCACTCCAAATGATAGTGACTTTCGGTTCTGCATCCGGAGCCAGCGTTACAGAATCATCTCTTGACTCTTCAACCTGCTGTAACTCTGTCTTTCCTTTTTCCCGTGTAACTTCTTCCAGTGCCTTATCTATATCTGTGATTAATTCGGAAGATGCTTTACGTATTGTATCTAAAGATTCTTTCAATTCTGATACATCTTTTTCTTTTGACCAGCCCGCTACATAAGAGAAGCTATAATCTGACGTATCAATTCCATAATGCTGACACACGGTATATGCTGTACTTTCTGCCTCTATCTCTTTAGATGTCCTGCTTTTCTCCTTCCGCTTGTCCCCTGAATGCAGCTTTTGGTGTGCCATTTCATGGAGTGCGGTCTTGATCGTCTGCTGTTGGCTCATCCCGTTCTTGATTGCGATATAATCAAACGCATGGGAAAAATAACCTTTTGCGTTATTTGGGATGTCCTCGAATCTGATTGGCACCGGACAGCTTTTATTCAGTGCTTCAAAAAAATCTTTATAACCGTCTACTTCTCCGGTGAGTTCATTAACACCAAGTGACGGAAGCTCCCTTCCCTCTGTCTGACTTACATCGAAAACTGATACAACCTTATATGCCGGAATCGTGATTTCTTTTTCCTCCATAACTGGTTTTCCATCTTTTCCGATAATATATTCTTTGGTCTTAGGATCCACCTTCTCCACCATTCGCTTGACTTTATACGGAGATGGGGCAAGTATCTTTATTCCTTTTTCGCCCTTCATGACCTGACGCCCGTGCAGCTTCTTCCATGCATTGTAACCGGCAATTAGGCTTGCATCTGGTTTCTGCATGTTTATCAAGATGATATTATTTAACGAGTACTTATGAAATTTTGATATTGTTTCAAGATATCTTGTATAATTTTCACTTGTAAAAATATCATTTACTCCTTGCTCAAGCTTTTCGGTTATTTCTTGTAGCTGCTTTTGTAATATATTGTCCATATCATTATTCTCCTTTTCCTCCAATAGAAAAAGGCAGCACAAAGACTGCCTCTCTCTACCCTGCCAAAATTTTGGAGGAAATTTGACAGGAGTTTCTATATATTCATGCGATTGCAATATATAGCTTATAAAATTATTTATGTGTTTTATGTATGCTTTTAAGAAAATCGCTTTTAAGAAAATCAATCAAATATGATGAAGAGTCGGAAGTATGCCGATATGATTCATTCTTTCCGACGAGATGGTAAAAGCGCTGATCCTGACGTTGATTATTAATATATGAATAACGCTGCGGATATTCTGCCACAATCAGACGACTGCCATCAGGAAAATCAAACTTATAATAATTTACATCTATATGTTCATCTCTATACCACATCCCCCAATTTTTATAATTTCTTAGCCATTCCGCACGCTGTTCATTATTTTTTAATATAGGAAATTCCGGCTGTTCAAAACCTTCATCTTCTTCCCTGTCGGACTCTGATATTGCAAGTTCGTCACATGCTTCTTTCTGATCTCTTTGTTTTTCATCAAGCTTTGACCATTCTAAATATTGCGATGGCTCTGCAGCGTCTATTACACTTTCTTCTCTACTATCGTCATTTAACTCTTCCCGCACAGCTCCCTGTATACTGACCTCACTATTTTTATGCGACGTCGCATATTTTTCTGCCTCAAGATCAAGATTTGGTGCACATTGAATCTCTGTCTCTGGCTCTGGTAAGTATTCTGGAAAATCTTTTTCAATGCTTGTCTGCCCGGGCAGTTCATCTTCTATTGTTTCTTCTTTTACAGCGCCAAAACATGATTCCGGCATCAGTTGTTCTAATTCTCTTACACGCTTTACAAAATGCGCCCATGTGATTTCATCAGAACTATTGATCGAGATTCCTCTTGGACTGCATTGATAAATAACTTTATCAGAATCCATATTACCGGCACTGCCACTTGCATGGCTTTTCCCATATTGCTCAACCATATACTCTTTTAAGGCTGCTCTGTCTTTTTCTGATATGTCATATAAGAAATACCTGCAAAATAGTCTTATTTCTCCATCATCCGGTTTGTTGACAATTCTTTCATTTTTCACGGCACGTATTTCAGTGACAGTCATATCAGATGTAACACGTTCAATCTCCTCCGGCTCCATCGGTAGCATCTCTATCATCTGTGATTTATCAAATCCTTCATATTTCTCATCAAGTTCCGGAGAATTGCCATTCTTGGAAAACCTCTCACATATCTTGATCAGTCTTGAAGTTGTTGATTGAGAATATCCCAGCTGATTGGCTGCACACTCATTTATACTTGTATAACCATCTTCTTTATATAGCTCATTATCCCGTATATGCTTCAGGTGCCATCCAATCTTTACAAAAGATTTTTGTATCTTCAGTGATTCATCTTGGATAATTTCAAGCGAATCTTTATATCCTATACGCTCCGGTGAAATCAATCCAGCTTTTCCAAGGTCCATGACATTAAAATTTACTGCCATACATATCACCTCCCTGAAGTCATAGATGCCAAAAATTCATCTGTAAATTTCCCGTATGCACCGGAAACTTTACCCATTGTGTCATATGTATATATGCTTTTCCCATATGATGGTGCTTCTTCCGCTTTTACGCTACGGGGTATGTAATTATCATATATCCTGATATTCTCGCCATACGCAGTCATTAGTATATTCTTCACATCACGGAAAGAGGTTGTCCTATCATTAACGCATGTATATAATATGCCTGATATTTTCAGAGAATCATTTAATCCATTGGATTTGATTGAACCGATTGTCTGTAACAACTGCTCCAATCCTCTTACACTGTAGTATTGAGCATGGAGCGGAATGATGATTTCATCTGCTGCTACAAGTGCATTGATTGCTATAAGATTGAGTGACGGCATACAATCAATAAGTATGTAATCATATTCATTTCTGACCATATCCAGATATGTCTGCAGCACTTTTTCCCTTCCAAAAAACAACGATATCAATTCTGTTTCTAGTATGGACAATTCTATGTTTGCCGGCATCAGGCTGATTCCCTCTGGATGACTCAAAATGCCGTAATCTTTCATAAATGAATAATCTTTGTTGATTATCCTCCGCAGTATAGTTGATATCGTGATTTCCAGATCATCTGCTTCAAATCCAAGCCCCTGTGTTGCATTGCCTTGCGGATCCAGATCGACCAACAATACTTTATTTCCCTTATTTACTAACCCTATTCCCAGATTGATTGCGGTAGTGGTCTTTCCCACGCCGCCTTTTTGATTTGCAATCGCAATAATTTTACTCATATTAATTTCCTCCAAAAATTAATCTTTATCTTCGTTTACAATATCTTTAGTATCTTTCTTTTTCTCCATGATAGTAAATGGCGGATCCGCCCTTATGGCATTGACAATTGCCATAATAGATCCAATTACACATACGACAACAATTCCTATCATCACCAGTGTTTCCAAATTCATCACCTCCTTGAAGCCTCCATTTAGAACTTCCCTTATTTGTGATATACTATTCATGTCCAACCAAAAAGAGGACAAAAAAAGAACCATACCTATTTTTAAGATATGATTCTTAAATGGACACATATTTGATCCTTATCTGATGATGTATCATTCCCTATTTTTCAACTAATTCTGATATGCAAGTATGTAACGGATATAGGTACGGAAGAATTAGCACATCTTGAGATGGTAGCAACTATCGTTCACC
>CAMWQW010000031.1 GCA_947176505.1 uncultured Lachnospiraceae bacterium
AAGTAAAGGAAGCGGTAAGGGATGAGGTAAAAGAAGAAGTAAAGGAAGCGGTAAGGGATGAGGTAAAAGAAGAAGTAAGGGAAGCGATAAGAGAAGAGGTAAGGGAAGAAGTAAGAGAAGAGGTAACGGAGAGAGGTATCATAGCATTTATTGAAATGTTTCAGGAGTATCATGAAACGAAAGAAAGCGCTGTTTCCAAACTTCGAGCAAAATTTCCGGAATATTCCGATAAGGCTGGCGAGTTTGTGGAGAAATATTGGAAAGAAAATTAGGAAAGAGAGATTCTCTTAAATACAACTATTAGCAAAAAAAGGGAAGTATTACTTCTATCGCGATATTTTATAATATTTTTTTGGGTGTATAGAGGTAGCGGTAAGGAAAATTGGAGAGGAAAATCCCTATAAAGCGTTGACAAACACAAACAGCTTAGGTATAATAACACTTGCGTTGCAATAGGACGCAGAACTTCATATTGGTAGAGGTAGTTCAGACTGTGGAGAAATACTCAAGAGGCTGAAGAGGCGCCCCTGCTAAGGGTGTAGGTCGCTTGCGCGGCGCGAGGGTTCAAATCCCTCTTTCTCCGTTTTATCTACCGATGAATTAAGACTCAGAGATACTGGTTTAGTATTTCTGAGTTTTTGTTTCTATAATTTTATAATAGGAAATCTGGATTCGGCTTCGACAGAGGATGTAATGGAGCTTTTGGATTTAATTAATTTTTTATTTTTTCGGTATTTCAGCAGATAAATACATATGATAAAATTCTAAAAAGGATTATGACAATGAAACTCGGATAATTACAGGGAATCGGAAAGGGTCAGGAAGCATGAGCGCGTTCGTTGAATTTAAAGGAGTCAGCAAAACTTACCATATGGGTGAGGTAGATATCGAAGCCTTAAAGGATGTCAATTTTACGATTGAAAAAGGAGAGTTTTGTGTCGTAGTAGGGGCGTCCGGCGCAGGCAAAACGACCATCTTAAATATTTTGGGCGGAATGGACAGTCTTACTTCCGGACAGGTTATGTTGGACGGAGCGGAGATTTCAGCATACAACAGCAAAAAACTGACAACATACAGGCGGTATGATATCGGATTTGTTTTTCAGTTTTACAATCTGGTACAGAACCTGACGGCACTTGAGAATGTAGAACTGGCTGCGCAGATTTGCAAAGACCCCATGGATGCGATGACGGTTTTGGAAATGGTGGGACTGAAAGACAGAGCGGGTAATTTCCCGGCGCAGCTTTCGGGTGGAGAACAGCAGAGGGTGGCGATTGCAAGAGCGCTTGCGAAGAATCCGAAACTGTTGTTGTGTGACGAACCGACCGGTGCGCTGGATTATAATACGGGGAAGGCGGTGTTGAAGCTTTTACAGGATACATGCCGTAAGGAGGGGATGACGGTGGTGGTTATTACCCACAATCAGGCGCTGACTGCAATGGCGGACAGAATTATTACGGTGAAAAGCGGTACGATTCAGAATATGGCGTTGAATGATCATATTGTTCCGGTGGAGCAGATTGAGTGGTAATTGGGATAACGAATAATGAATGTGTGTTATAAAGACTTATATAGTATCGGTATATATTTTGTCAATATATAAGGAGTCGGACGGATGAGCAGCGGAATGGTGAAAACGACAATCAGGGAAATAAAGGCAAGCATTGGAAGATATCTGGCAATCCTTGGAATTGTTATGTTAGGCGTTGGTCTTTTTGCAGGGTTAAAGATAACAAAGCCGGCAATGATTGCCACGGAGAATGCGTATTTACAAGAGCAGAATTTCTTTGATTTCCGATTGTTGTCTACCATAGGATTTACGGATAAAGACGTGGAGAAATTGTCACAAATAGACGATGTGGCGGACATAGAAGGGACAATTTCATTGGATGCTCTGTGCAGCATTGATGAGGGAAATGAGGCGGCATACAAGATACATGCTGTGCCGGATAAGATTAATAAAATAGTATTGGTGGCAGGACGGATGCCGCAGACGGAAGGTGAGTGTGTCTTAGATTCAACGCAGTATACACAGGATGTAATCGGCTCTGTATTCACGGTTACGGATAGTAATGATGAAGATACGCTGGAGATATTTCACAATCGCACATATACTGTCGTGGGACTTGTACAGTCTCCGTATTATATTAATTTTGAGCGTGGAACGACTTCTATCGGCGATGGTAGGATTGCAGCGTTTGTCTATGTACCGAAAGAGTCTCTTGACAGTGAATATCTGACGGAAGTGTTCCTTACGCTTCAGGAAAAGTATGACGTCTATACAGAGGAATATGAAGATTATATAGATACTGTGCAGGATAAAGTAGAAGAGAAAACGGAAGAAGTAGTCACTGAGAGATATCAAAGTCTAATAGACGAAGCGCAGGAGAAGATAGATGATGCGCAGATAGAGCTGAATGATAAGAGTGCGGAAGCTAAAGAGGAGCTGGATAAGGCTTGGCAGGATATTCTGGACGGAGAAGAGGAGATAACGGACCATGAACAGGAGATAGCGGACGGTAAAGAGCAGATTGCACAGGCATGGGATACTTTGCGTTCACAAAAGCGTGAATTGGAAGAGCAGGAAACTCAGCTTAATGAGATGGAGGCAATGATGTCTGCAAGTCAATCCGCTGCCATGACACAGATGCCAGAGAGTGGACTACAGATGCCGGCGGGAGCAGAACAGTTTTCGGCGGGCGGAGTACAGATACCGGACGGAAGAATGCAGGCAGGAATAGAGCAAATCGCAGCGGGCAGAGCACAGATTCAGGCAGGCAGGGAACGAATTGCCGCGGCGGAAGCCGAACTGACATCGCGGGAAGCCGAGCTGCTTGAAGGTGAAGAAGAACTGGAACAGGCGAAGACAGACTTGGAGGATGGTAAGAAGGAATACGAAGATGCCAAGGCTGAGTTTGAGGAAGAAATTGCAGATGCGCAGAAGAAGATAGATGACGCACGTAAAGAACTTGCGGATATTGAGAAGCCGGACGATTATGTTTTGACGAGGGAGACAAATATAGGATATGCATGTTTTGACAATGATGCAAATATTGTGGAGGCTGTTTCCAATGTATTTCCGGTATTTTTCTTTCTGGTAGCGGCGTTAATCTGTATGACTACCATGAACAGAATGGTAGAAGAGCAGCGGACGCAGATAGGCGTTTTGAAAGCGCTCGGTTACAGCAATGCCACTATTATGGCGAAATTTATGTTCTATGCCGGAAGTGCCGCAATTGTCGGTGCACTGACAGGACTTGCAGGGGGTACATGGCTGTTTCCGAAAACGATATGGGAAGGATACCGTATTATGTATAATATGGGAGAGATTACGTATTTCTTCAACGGTTGGCTTGCTTTATTCTCCGTGCTTGCTGCGATTTTCTGTTCTGTGGGAGCGGCCTTTTTGTCTTGTCGTTATGAGTTGTATAGTGTGCCTGCGAATTTGATTCGTCCCAAGGCGCCGAAGAATGGAAAGCGCATTTTTTTGGAGAAGATTACGTTTATCTGGAAAAGGCTTAAATTTTTGCATAAGGTTTCCGTCAGGAATCTTGTGAGATATAAGAAAAGGTTTTTCATGATGATACTTGGTATCAGTGGCTGTGCAGCGCTTCTTGTGGCTGGTTTCGGTATTAGGGATTCAGTGGCAAATGTCGCGGAACAACAGTATGATGAAGTTCAGATTTATGATATCGGCATGACGTTTGATGAGCCGGTGGAGGAGTCCGATATGAAGAATCTGACAGAACAGACATCGAGTGTTTTTGCGCAGACTGCGTATCGCTACGAGGAGAGCGTTGACATAGACTTTAAGGGAAAAACGAAATCTGTGTATATGGTGATTCCGGAGAATGTGGAAGAGATTACAGATTTTATTGACCTGCATACCGAGCAGGGAGATGCCATATCGTATCCGGATAAGGGCGAGGCGGTCATTACGGCGAAAGTGGCTGAGAACATGGGTATTAAGGCCGGAGACGAGATTTTGCTTAGAGACAATGACATGAACGATATCCGAGTGAAGATTTCTGCGCTGTGTGAGAATTTTGTCTATAACTATATTTATCTTAATAAGGAAACTTATCGGGAACAGATTGGCACGGATCCGGAATATAAGAGTGCATATGCCATTGTTACGGAAGGTATGAATCTTCATGCAGCAGCAGCGTTCGTATCTGATATGGATAACGTGCTTTCGGCGTCTGTCGTTCAGGATATGCGGGACAGGATTTCTACGATGATGCAGAGTATGGATTATATTGTTGCATTGATTATTCTCTGTGCAGGCTGCCTTGCGTTTATTGTACTTTATAATTTGACTAATATTAATATTACAGAGAGAATTCGAGAGATTGCTACGATTAAGGTGTTAGGATTTTATGCGAAAGAAACGGCGGATTATGTCTTTCGGGAAAATCTGATGCTTACAGGGTTAGGCGCTATAGTGGGACTGTTACTCGGAAAATTACTTCATTGGTTTATTATGTATAACATTAATATTGATATGATATCCTTTAAGACTTATATCAGTCCGCTTAGTTACGGATTGAGTTTAGTACTTACATTTGTCTTTGCAATGTTTGTGAACGGCATTATGTTCTTTAAACTGGAGAGGATTAATATGGCTGAATCTCTTAAGTCGATAGAGTAGGAAGAAAATCAGTTGCAATACGTGCTTATTGCGTGTACAATAAATATTGGTCGGTAAGTTAAAGATATTTTATAAAATCATAGATAGCGATTGCGCTACAATAATACATTATGACAGATGTCGGTACACAGGAGGTAGAGTATGTTTTTATTATTGGCAGGCGGTTTGGTAGTTGTGATCATTCCCGTTGTGATCGCGGTGGTATCTTCGGTTGTTTCTGCAATAGCAGCATCTCAGGATATCGGGGAAGATGAATAGGCAGCAGATTGTTTTGGGGTTACTAGTTTAGGAAGAACCGGAATGAAGGACAGAGAAAAGCAAATTTCCCTGTCTTTTATTTTATGTTATAGGAAATTCCTCGGTATACTTCGAGTTTGCGAAGCAAATTTATTTTGAAATCCTCAAATTAGCAAATTCTTAGCACGCATTTGATTCCAATCTCAAATAATATACGGTAAGATATTAACATACAATATTTGAGGAAGGGAGGATGATTGATCAGATGAATGAAAAATTGAAGGAGAAAATCCGGGAATCCCTTTCGAGTGTATTGCCGATTACGATGATTGTGCTGATTTTGAGTATTACTTTAGTGCCCATGGAGATTAGCACACTGGTGTTGTTTCTGACAGGTGCAGTTTTGCTGATTGTAGGAATGGGATTCTTTCAGTTAGGTGCGGAAATGGCGATGACACCGCTTGGTCAAGGTGTAGGCGGTAAGCTGGTTAAATTTAAAAGTGTCTGGATGATGGCGCTTATTTGTTTTCTGATGGGAGCGATTATTACTATTTCAGAGCCTGATTTGCAGGTGTTGGCGAATCAGGTTGCGGCAGTCCCTAATATGGTGCTGATTTGGACAGTCGCAGCAGGCGTAGGTATCTTTACCGTCATAGCCCTGCTCCGTATTTTATTCAAAATAAGACTTTCACTTTTGTTAGCCGGATTGTACATATTTATGTTTATATTATCTTTCTTAACTCCGTCTGAATTTATTGCGGTTGCCTTTGACGCGGGCGGTGTGACCACCGGTCCGATGACGGTTCCTTTTATCATGGCGTTAGGTGTCGGTCTTTCCGCAGCGCGGAGTGACAAAGACGGAAGCAACGATAGCTTCGGCTTGATTGCCCTGTGCAGTGTGGGACCGATTCTCATGGTACTTTTGCTGGGAATCTTTTATCACCCGACGGAGGCTGCCTATACGGCGGTAGAGATTCCGCGGCTTGTGACAACGCAGGATGTGGTGAGAGAGTTTGCGAAATCGATGCCGGATTATGCGGGAGAAGTTCTGCGCAGTATTCTGCCCGTGGTCGGAGTATTCCTGATTTTCCAGATTTTTGCGCGAAGCTACCGCAAACGTCAGGTGCAGAGAATGGCTGTAGGATTTGGGTATACTGTTATCGGGCTGATTATGTTTCTTACCGGTGTGAATATCGGATTTGCTCCTGTGGGAAGTCTGCTCGGCGGCGGACTTGCTGATAGCATTTTTAAATGGCTTTTGGTTCCTGTTGGGATTATAATAGGATATTATATTGTAAAGGCGGAGCCTGCAGTCAGGGTGCTGAACGAGCAAGTAGAAGAAATTACGGGTGGAATGGTATCTTACAAGATGATGAACGCTTCTATGTCTATCGGCGTTGCGTGTGCGGTTGCGCTTTCAATGACACGTGTATTGACAGGTATCAGTATTTATTGGATTATTATTCCCGGATATGCGCTGGCGCTTATTTTGAGCAGGCTGGTGCCACCGGTTTTCGTGGGTATCGCGTTTGACTCCGGTGGTGTAGCCAGCGGACCTATGACGTCTACGTTTCTATTACCGCTTGCGATGGGCGCGTGTACCGCATTAGGCGGTAACGTGGTCACAGATGCATTTGGTATCGTAGCATTAGTTGCACTGGCGCCGCTCATTGCCATACAGGTAATGGGGCTTGTGTATGAGCGCAGGACGAAGGCGGTTCACCAGCCTTCAGAGGGACTTTCGGGGGATGCGGTTATTGACTTGGAAGATACGATTGTCGATTTAGATGATACCATTGTTGATTTGGAAGATACAGTAGTTGATTTGGAGGAAGATTAGATATGACGGATCGAACGAATCTGCAGATTATTCCGCGGCTGGTCATTACGATTACGCGGGAGGAGGATCAGAAAAAGCTGGAGGAAGTGCTTGATTCTATGAATGCGCCGCTGTGCTTTCAGTTCAGGGGTAAAGGGACGGCGCCCTCGGAGATGATGGATATTTTCGGACTGCGGGGAACAACGAGGCTTTTGACAGGTGCACTGCTTCCCAAGTCTCAGGTACAGCCTTTATTTGAGACGATGAATAGACAACTTTCTTTTCGTCATAGGGGTGGTGGAATAGCAATTACCGTTCCTGTGAGCGGATGCCAGAGCCATGTTTTACAAATATTAAATGATGCGGCGCGGGACGAGATGAGGGAAGCGCTGAAAGGAGATGAGGAAGAGATGAAAGAAAAATCAGAGTATACGGTAATCTGGGTTTCCGTGGCGAGCGGTTACAGCGACGATGTAGTGGATGCAGCCAGAAATGCAGGGGCAAAGGGTGGTACGGTCATGAAAGGACGCCGTCGTAGCTCTGAGCAGGTAAGTCATCACTTCGGCATTTCCATGCAGGAGGAGCAGGATTTTGTTATGATTGTTGTCCCGAGAGATAAGAAGAACGAGACAATGGCGGCAATCACGAGCGTGTGCGGTTTGGGTACGGAGGCGCATGGGATTGTGCTTGCACTTCCGGTAGACGAAGTGATGGGATTGGCAAACTAAGATGCTAGAATAAGTGTAGAAGAGTTCTTTCGATGTGGTTATCGGAAGAACTTTTTTAGTGTAGAATAAATTAAAAATGTTCTGTTTAAGTGAAACTTTGCGCGGACTTTATTACCCTATATCAATGAAGGAAGCAAATTCCGGAACCGGTACATATGTACCATGGATATCCATCATCCGGCGTCTTCATGAGGACTGTCGGAAATACCGGAGGTTACGATGAAACAGGAAGAACTGGAAAATTATATTTACGCATACGGTAAGGATTTATATTCGTTCTGCTGCTGTGTGACGCACAGCCGTCAGGAGGCGGACGACTTATATCAGGATACGTTTCTGAAAATGTATGAGCTGGGTGAGAAAGTGGTAATCCGGTCTAATGCGAAAAGCTTTATGATGAGTGTCGCACTGAATTTGTATCGGAACCATAAGCGGAAGCAATCAGTAAGGCAGAAGATTATAGGCATCAATGTATCTGTTGACGAGGTGGCGGACAGCATCGCCTGTATAGGAGCGGAAACAGAAGAGATGATGATGGCAAAAGAGGAGAGAAGACTGGTCAGGGCAGCGGTCATACAGTTGCCGGATAAATACAGAATACCGATTTTGCTATATTACATGGAAAATCTGTCGCTTCAGGATGTGGCAGCAGTGATGCAGGTTCCGGAGGGGACGGTAAAGACCAGATTACGCAGGGCGAAGAAGATTCTGAGGGAGAATTTGGAGGATTTGCTATGAAAAAGGATATAGATAGATTGTTAAAAACAGCGTTGACTCCAATGGATCAGCCGTATGAAGAGTTGAATAACAGGATTCTTCTGGAAGTGAAGGAGAGAGAAAATATGGCTGGTAGAAAAAGAAGAGTTCGTAGAAGGATTCCGGCTGCGGCAATTGCGGCAGCATGTATATTAATGTTGTGTTCGGGGACGGCTTTGGCGGTGTATAAGTATTTGACGCCTGCACAAGTGGCGGAAGAGACAGAAGACGGTGCGCTGCAAGAAGCGTTTTCGGGTAATGATGCGATTTTGGTCAATGAGACGCAGGAGAGCGGCGGTTTTCGGATTACATTGCTTGGAAGTGTGGCGGGTAGAAATGTAAGCGACTATATACCGGTAGATGCCGATACGGGCGAAATGGAAGATAATGACAAAATTTACACGATAGTGGCGATTGAGCGCGCGGACGGTGTCCAGATGCCTGATACGAGTACAGATGCCTATGGAGATACACCTTTCTATGTGTCTCATTACATTCATGGGCTTGACCCGAATCAGTACAGCATTATGAGTATGGGGGGAAATTATACCGAATTTGTTAAAGACGGTATAATGTATCGTTTGCTTGAAATGGATAATATTGAGATGTTTGCGGATAGGGGCATCTATGTGGGGGTAAACTCGGGCAGCTTTTATGATTCGGAAGCTTACAATTATGATGCAAATACCGGTGAGATGAGCTGCAATGAGAATTATACAGGAGTAAACGCGTTATTCAAACTTCCTGTTGATACATCAAAAGCTGATCCTGCGGCGGCGGAGGCATATCTAAAAGAATTGCAGGCGTCTTGGAGTATGCCTGAGGAACCGAGGGAAATGGATGCGGCGGATTTAGACGCAGAAGAGTTTATGAACAGGCTGACTCCGGAGAATCTTGATGAGTATGCAGAACCCATTGAATCCACGAGACAGACTTGTACAGCCGAAAAATCAAGCAACGGTGAAACTCTTCTGAGATATTCTTATGAGCTGGAGAGCGGTGCAGGAACAAGTGGAACAATTGTTCTGGAACAGTTGTTTCCTGACGGTAAGTCTGGAGTAAATATTGGCAGCTACAGTTATAATGAGAAGGGTTTGTCAAGCTTGTTATTTGATGTATTCATACTGAACGAGGACGGAACGGTCACGTTTGTCGCGTATCGTCCGAAGTGATATTCGTGGTACGTCCCTGACGCAGAACAGGCAGAGTCGTATAAGTTTGCACTAATAAGGAAGGGTTTTCGAGTTTTCTAAACAGCATAACAGCGGCTTGTACGCCTAAATCGTAGACGTCAATATCTATAATCGTAGGTGCGGGTTCAATCAAGGCGGAGTAAGGATAACTGTCGAAGGTAAGAAAAGCAATTTCTTCGGGAATCCGTATATGGCTATCCTGTAATGCTTTGGATAAACCCAGAGCCAAAGTATTGTTCTCGCAAATAATTGCCTGAGGCGGTTCCGGCAGAGCAAGCAATTCCATAGATTTGCGGTAAGCGTCCTCTCTGGTGGAGTCTGTGTAGAGGATATATTCGTCGGGAACTTTATAGCCATATTCATACATGACACCCAGAAAACCGTTGAGGCGCTGCATGGAAATATGATCGTCATGACTTTCGGCGAGAAAGGCAATTTTTTCATAATGGCACTGTAACATATGACCGGCAGCGAATTCTCCGGCAAGTCCGTTGTTGGTATCAATCCAGCAGATACGGCTTCTGCGTCCCGGATTACCGATATATATATGGGGAAACTGTGTGTCCATCAGTATTTTAGCCATTCCGGGAATGTTACTGGAACCGTGAATCAGGATACCGTCGGCGATACGGCTGGTAATTAAATTTGAGAGAAACGTTTCGGGAGAACTGTCCTGAGGGATATCTGAAAGCATTAAGGTATATCCCTGAGAGGACAGTTCTTTTTGTATGCCGCAGAGAATATCGAACATGTGTGGATTGTGGTATGCTTCGTCTTTTTTCAGGCTGGATAAAAAGATAATGTTTTTGGTAGCGCCTCTTGCAAAGCTGACAGCTCTCGCATTAGGCGTGTAATGTAATTTATCGATTGCCGCATGGACACGTGCACAGGTTTCCGGGGAGATAGAGCTCCAGTTATTCAGTACTTTTGAAACGGTGGATGTGGATACGCCGGCTTCTTTTGCGACGTCGCGGATTGTTACGGACATGGTTACTTCTCCTATTCGTCTTCTTGTGAAAATAGTCTAAATTCAAGTTAATAGTATAGCGGTTTCCTAACAAAGTCAATATAAAAAAGGGAATAAGATAGAAAAAATATAGCAAAAGTGATATAAATATCATAACAAAGCGATGCGCGTCATTTGGAATAAATTCCAAAATTAGGAAACCGATTTCACGAACGAATTCCAAAAGAATTGAGGATTCAGAATGGAGGATAATATGAGAAAGAGTATAAAGAAGAAATTAAGCCTGCTTTTGGCGGGCGCGATGGCAGCAGGAACGCTGACGGGATGTGGGCAGGATGCGGAAAGCAGCACTGGGATCACGACGGAAGGTGCAGTGCCTGAGACGGATAATGCGACAGAAGAAGCATCAACGTCTGGTGAGCCGGTAACGATCACAGCTTGGCACGATAATGATGAAGCAATGATGGAAGCACTGGCTGCTGTGGTAAATGAGAAACTTGCAGGAGAGAATATTACCCTGCGTTTTGAAAAGAAGAGTGATGTCAGCGGACAGATCAGATTGTACGGAACGGATGCGGCAAACGGACCGGATATGTATCTTTTTGCACATGACTCTCTGGGTGGCTTTGCCGAGATGGGTATTTTGGAGCCGGTAGGCAATTTAATCAGTGAGGATAAAGAGGCGGACTTACTACCGATGACAATAGAGGCGGCAAGTTATAAAGGGGAACAGTACCTGATGCCGGTGTACTATGAAACACTTTTGTTCATGTACAACAAATCGTTGTGGAAAGGAGAAGTACCTTCCACTACAGATGAACTATATGATTATATGGTTGAAAATACAGATACAAATGCGGGAACTTATGCGCTGGTAAATCAGCATTCCAATTCGTATAACGTTGCGCCTTTTATCAATGGTTTTGGGGGATATATTATTGATAAAGATGCGAATCCCGGGCTGAATGTTCAGGAAACAAAGGATGCAATCAGTTATAACAAGAAGTTTGCCGAGTTACAGGCGGATGGAGATTACAATACGGTAACGGCATTATTTAATGAAGGAAACGCTGCTGCAATTATAGGCGGACCGTGGTTGATATCCGGAATTAAAGAAGCCGGCATCGATCTTGGAATCAAATCACTCTGTGATTTTACGCTTCCGAATGGAGACGTGATGACGCCTTATTCCGGAGTACAGTGTCTGGGCGTGCTCAAATATGCGGCTGAAAGCAAGAAAGAAGCGCTCACGAGAGTTTTGGAAGTTCTGGCAGAGCCGGAAGTTGGTATCACATTAGCGAAAGAGTTTAACTGTGCACCTGCAAACAGTAAGGCATATGAGGATGCTGATGTTGCGGCAAATGAAATGATTTTGGCAATGGAGAAGAGTGCGAAGAAGGCAGTGCCGATGTCTAATATACCGGAAATGAGCGTTATGTGGGGACCGGCGGAATCTCTACTGGCGGCAGTAAATAAATCCGGAGAAGACGTTGACACGGCGGCGGATAAATATCAGAAAGAGGCATTGCAGGCAATTGCGGATATGCAGTGATATAGTCAGACTCCGAAGGGAATTAAATTTATATCGTATACAATGTGATAAAAATGAGAGGAATGGGAACAAACATGAAAAAATCTAACAGAAAACTTACGCCTTGGTTATATAATTTCCCGGCATTTATACTGATTGGGATAATCGTGTTGTTTCCCATTCTGTATACAGGTTATATTTCTTTGACAAACATGAATCTTTACCATTGGCAGGACTATACATTTGTCGGTGCGGATAACTATGTGCGGGCGCTGGGGAAAGTGGATTCTGGTTTCATAGCGGCGCTTTTCACGACTATTCTGTGGACGGTTGTAAATATGGTGCTGGATGTGGGCATTGCATATATTCTTGCAATCGGATTAAATGTGGAGGGGCTTCGAGGCAGAAGAATATATAAGACACTTATCATTTTTCCGTGGGCAATGCCTGCATATGTGTCGATTCTGGCATGGCGTGTGGGGATGTATAATACGGAGTTTGGGCTGCTTAACAAAGTGTTGGTGGCGTTAGGATTTGAAAAAATGGATTTTCTGTCAAAAAATGTTCCGGCATTTCTATCCTGCGTGGTCTTGAATTTGTGGATGTCTCTGCCCTATATGGTCGTTATGTTTGACGGCGCACTGCAGAGCATAGACCGCAGTATGTATGAGAGCGCCATTTTGGACGGCGCGGGAGCATGGCAGAAGAATTGGTATATTACAATTCCTTCTTTGCGTAAAGTAATGGCGCCGGTGGTAATTATGACTACATTTACAACCTTTAAGCAGTTTGATATTGTATACCTTCTGACTATGCAGAAAGGTGCCGTGTCAGGCTCAACGATGCAGACCATCATCACATATGCGCATCAGAATGCATTTGTTTCTAATAATTACGGACTATCCTCGGCAGTATCTATTGTAATTTTCGTAATAATCATTGCATTTTCTGCGTGGACGAATCGGGCAGCGAAAGAAGTATAAGGAGGGTTTATGATGATAAACAAGACGGCGACATTGTCTGTAAAGAAAAGAATACGATTGACATGCTTAAATCTCTTCTATATTGGTGTCTGTTTTTTGGGATTAGTGCCGATTATATATGTTTTTTTGTTATCGGTCAGCGGTGGGGGAGGTGCATTGAAGACGGGGCTTTCCATATTGCCGGAAAAGTTTACTTTAGACAATTACCGTAGGATTATCGTAGAAGAACCTTTTTTGAGATGGCTCTTGAATTCGGTAGTGCTGAGCGTGGGGACTATGGTGATTGCAATGGGGACAAGTGTGTTGGCATCCTATGCCTTTTCAAGATTTCGGTTTGTGGGAAAGAATGCGTCTATGCAGATATTACTTTTGCTGAATGCATTTCCGCAGATTCTGTCGATGTTTGCAATCTTTCGTCTGTTCAGATTGATGAATCTTTTGGATTCCCATGTCGGACTGATTTTCATTTATGCAGGAAGTATGTGTATTTTCAGCATATGGAATATGAAAGGATACTTCGATTCCATTCCGATTGAAATAGAAGAGGCGTCTAAGATAGACGGTGCAAGTAACTTTCAACTGATCTTAAGAATTATCCTGCCGCTGGCGCGCCCGGCAATCATTGTAACGGCAGTTATGGTATTGATTTTTGTCTGGAATGAATATTTGTTTGCCACTACTTTTATGCTAAAAGAAGAGAGCTATACTCTGGCAGGCGGACTATACCAATTACAAGCAAACGATTACAGCAGGAGCTGGCCGCTGTTTTCTGCAGCAGCGATATTAGTGTCGATTCCGATTCTCATTATCTTCTTCTGCTTCCAGAAGTATATGGTGTCCGGTTTGACGGCAGGCGGCGTGAAAGGATAGGACATGCGAAAAGGGTGCATTTTCCGCGTACTGGGAATGTGCGTCAGAAAAAGAAAAAGTAAGGAATTATGAGGGAAAATAAAATGAATAAAAGTGCGGTTTTACATATACCAATGTCCCGGTATGCCTTTGCTTGGTCGGAGAGTTGTTTTATAATCCGGCTGCGAGCGGGCAAGGGAGACTTAGATTGTTGTACGCTTTTTTATGGAGACAGGGCATGCACATCGTCTCCGGTTCAATTCAAATCTGTCGGAATGCAAAAGCGGTATGAGGATGAGCTGTATGATTTCTATGAAGTAATGTTAGCGGATTGTCCGCGGCGTATCTGTTATTATTTTCTGCTAGAAAAAGAAAATGAAAAAATATATTATTATGCCGATTCTTTTCATCAAGGAATGCCTGATATCATTACGGAAGACGGTTTCGTGATAGAAGGCAGAAGCGAATACTATCAATATCCTTATATTTTACGTTCGGAGGTGGTAAAGCTGCCGGAATGGTATACAGATGCGGTAGTCTATAATATTTTTCCGGACAGTTTCGCGGATGGCAGAAGAAGTTTATCGGAAAGAGGGCAGACGTTCACAAGTGAAGACGGTATGGTGAGCCGCAGTCGTTTGGGCGGCACCATTCGCGGCATTACGGAGAATCTGGATTATATTTGTGATTTGGGATTTAATTGTCTGTACTTAAATCCGGTTTTCTGCGCGGGTGAATACCATAAATATGATATTGTGGACTATTATCATATTGACCCATGTATGGGAACAGATGAAGATTTTCTGGAATTGACAGAGGCGGTGCATGAAAGAGGAATGCACATCATCATAGATGGGGTATTTAATCATTGCAGCTGGCATTTTCCAAAGTTTGAGGATGTGGTACAGAAAGGGGAAGCCTCTGCCTATAAAGACTGGTTTTATGAGCTTACCTACCCGGTAATCCGACCAAAGACAGAGGAAGAAGAACCGGGGTATGCCTGTTTTGCCTATGAACGCAAAATGCCGAAACTAAATACGGCGAATCCGGAAGTACAGGATTATTTTGCGCAGGTGGGACGTTATTGGATTGAAAAATTCCATGTAGACGGCTGGCGGTTGGACGTTGCAAATGAGGTGGATAAAAATTTCTGGCGTAAATTCAGGAGCGCTGTGCGGGAAGCAAATCCGGAGACTGTTCTGATTGGTGAAGTCTGGGAAGACGCGGAGGTCTGGCTTAAGGGAGATATGTTTGACTCTGTTATGAATTATGACTTCAGAAAGCATTGCCGCGATTTCTTTGCTTTACAGCAGACGACGGCTGATGGGTTCGGATGGAATATGACGGACATGTTTCTACGCTATCCGGCGCAAGTAAGCTGTGGACAGCTTAATTTGTTAGACAGTCATGATGTGGCGCGCTTCTACAGTCTGTGTGGAGAGGATTATGATAAGTGGCAGGCGGCGTTTCTGTATCTATGTATGGCACCCGGCGTCCCCAGCGTTTTCTATGGAGATGAAAAGAGAATCGGTGGTATCCGTGAGGAGGAATACCGAAGAGGGATGCTGTGGACACAGAACTGTGCGGCGGAAGCAGAGTTTGTGCAAAAGGTTATTGCAGTTCGTAAAGAATGGATTGAAGCTTATGATGAGTATAGAATACTGTGTGCAGACAAGGAGACAAATCTGCTGGTGTTTGAGAGAGTAGGCAGGAATCGTGTACGTGTGCTGATTTATATGGGAACAGCAGCAGTCGATGTGGGGGAGTATCTTGCAGGCGGCAGGATTCTGCTGCAGAAAGGAGTGGGAGAGCCGGGGACGGAACAGGCGGCAGAAGGTTTTCGCCAAATAAAAGAAAAAGGGTATGCAGTGCTGGTGATGGAGTAGATTTTGAATAAGAGGTGTGGTATTTTTATATTACAGGAAATTCTACCAGACATAGTATGTCGGGTTGCAGAAATACGACATTTTCTCACTTTGTGTCGTGTTCATTGTGACAGAGTTAAGTTATCCTATCGGTGAAGGAGGAACAGAGA
This sequence comes from uncultured Lachnospiraceae bacterium, assembly GCA_947176505.1. Taxonomy (GTDB): domain Bacteria; phylum Bacillota; class Clostridia; order Lachnospirales; family Lachnospiraceae; genus UBA3282. The sequence goes on from CAMWQW010000031.1 coordinate 15,750, forward strand.
AATGGACCTAAAAAAGACGGGAAGTTTTTTTAAAGAGCTTCGAGGCGAAAAGGGACTTACACAGGAACAGTTGGCAGAGCATTTCGGTGTTTCCGGCAGAACGGTTTCACGATGGGAAACAGGCAGCAATATGCCGGATCTGGATGTTCTTATCGAGATGGCAGATTTCTATGAGGTAGACTTAAGAGAACTGTTAGACGGAGAAAGGAAAAGTGAGAGAATGAATAAAGAATTAGAAGAAACCGTATTAAAGGTTGCGGACTACAGCAATGACGAGAAAAAGAGATTGATGAAAAGAATGCACATTATTTGCTGGATGGGCGTAATCAGTTTTATCATTTATATGATTTTGGATATCAGGGGAATGGCTGATAGCGGCATCACTGAGGACATCGCATCATTTTGTCTTGGATTGTCGTTCGGAATACTGCTGGTTTCCGTTCTGTATACAAGCCGTCATATGTCTAAAATCAGAACGTTTAAGAAAAAAATGCTCAATCGCGGCTAGAACCGGCATAAAGATAATTGAATAGTGAACAACTAAGGGGCAGACTTAAGGTTTGCCTCTTTTTAGCGTAGAGTTATCTTTGGAGAAATTGTCCGGTTTTATGGCAACTATATTGGGGGCAATATTTATCTAATTAAGCAGAAGGGTTAAAATACCTGTGGTACCGACAGAGGAAAGGTGTGATTAGGTGAATGGAACATTTGGTTAAAGCGGCAAAAAAAGGGGATGCAAATGCGTTTGTCAAGTTAATAGAAATTAATCAGGACACTCTTAAGCGTATTGCTGTGGCATGGCTTAGAGATGAGAACGATATAGCGGATGTCATACAGGATACGATTCTGGACGCTTATGAGCATATCGGACAATTGAAGAAGGCGGAATACTTTAAGACATGGATTGTGAGGATTCTTATTAATAATTGTACGAAGTTATATCGGAAAAATAAAAACCACAGTAAATTTGAGACTAGCGCAGATATGTATTCGGAAGATTTTTTTGTCGGCAGCGATAATGTGGATTTGGCACATAGAGAATTGGAGTTCTACGATTTGCTCAGAGCACTGCCTGAGGACAGCAGAGTGATTTTTCAGTTGTATTTCGGCGAACAGTTTACGACGGCGGAAATTGCAGGCATGCTGCATGTGAAAGAAAATACTGTGAAAAGTAAAATTCGCCGAGGGAAAATACAGCTACGGGAACGATTAGGAAAGGAGGATGGAAAGGATAATGAAAAATAATTATTCGGATGATGGATTAAGAGTTATTATGAGTGCGGCATCAATACGGAATGAAGTGATAGATACGAGAATTGTAGAGACGTTAAATGATATAAAGAAGAAAAAGACGAAAAAGAGCGGACAGGAAAAGAGGACACATAAACGGACTGTATGGAGAAAGATTGCATATGGTTTAGGAACCGTGGCAGCAGTTTTTTTGGTGTCGATAGGCATTTGCGTGGCAAACCCTTCCATGGCTGAAAATATCCCGATATTGGGGAATGTTTTTGCAAAGGTGCAGGATATCTTTTCATTTGGAAGGATACCGGAGGATGAGATGACGAGATTGTATGACAATGTTACAGACACGCATCAGAATGTAAATGATAATCCATATGTGATTGTTGACAGCGACCCGAATTACCTTTATAAAGCTCAGGATGCAGGAATCGCCGTGACGATTACGGAGTACTATGCGTCCAATCAGGCAGTTTTCTTCGGTGTCGTTATAGAGAGTGAAGAGGAGTTCCCGCCATTTGCCGTTATGGGTGATACGGGTTATCAGCTTATACAGGCATTTACGAGAGAACGGTACTCTTTCAGGGATACTGAAGTAGGAGGCGTCAGAAATATTGAAGGAAGATTGGAGGACGCACATACATTTGCAGGGATTATGCGCGTAGACTATGACGATATTAATATAGATGACAGTAAATATGAGGCGGCGTGCCGGGAAGCTGAGGCAAAAGGAGAAGAACTTCCGGCGGTTACGGAAGCAACGTGGGATTTATACTATGAGCGTTTAGAAGTGCCGGAGGAGTTTGATGCACAGATTGCGATAGAATCTTTGCGGGGATATTGCAAGGAAGAGATAGACGCGGAGAACGGAAATCAATACAGAGTGCGTGGCAATTGGGAATTTCAGTCCTTTACGATTGAAAAAAGCGGAGCGGATGTGCAGACAATACAGATTGATGAGGTTAACGAGCAGGGTATCGGACTTGAGATGATAGAGATATCTCCGGTAGAGCTGACGCTGCATACGGTGGAACCTCCTGATTGTTTAACGTTTGCGGTAGCATTAGATAAAGACGGAAGAAAACTGACTTCAAGCAGTAGCAACGCATATGAACTGGCAATCACGGGACATGATATTTCTACGGTGACGGTTTATATCTGCGATTATGATGAATATATGGATGAAATTAAGATGTACGCGTTGGAGGATGAAGAAAACAGTATGTTGGAGGAGAGGGCGCTGTTTAAGAAGGCGGTGGATACGCGGTAAGAATGAACTCCGAAATGAACTCCAAGTACACCCCGAAATAAAAACATATTTTCCCATGTTTGACCTTTACAAGTTAAGCATGGGAAATTTTTTTGATCATTCCAGACTTTCAAACCGTTATAATAAACAGAAGGACAATGATGCATCATGTTTAGTACAACACGTGCAAACGACGCAGCGAGGAAAGGAAATAACCATGACAGACGACGAACTGATTGAACGAATCAGAGACGGGGATGAACATAGCGCAGAAGAATTGATTACGCGTTATTATTCTGCAATTTTAAGATATTGTCGTCTGCATTGCACGAATGACGCGGCGGCGGAGGATTTGACGCAGGAGACGTTTTTGCGGGTTTTTAAGAATCTTTCCGGATATCGCAAAAGAGACAGGTTTAAGTCGTGGCTGTATACGATTGCGAATCATATATGCGTTGATGAAAGCAGGAAAATGACTTGGAAGGAATTGGATGAAGAACCGGTTGGGGAATGTCCGGCATTTATTGAATTGGAAGACAGGGATGAAATAGACAGGCTGATGCAGCGATTGTCGCCGGAGCAGCGGGAAGCCGTGATTCTCAGATTTAGTGAACAGTTAAGCTTTACAGAGATTGCCAAAGTTACGGACTGCAGCTTGAGAACGGCTCAGAGCAGGGTAAGATGTGCTCTTGAAATCATGAGAAAGGGGTGGAGGCGATGAAGATAGAAGATTATTTGAGTAATGCAATGCACACGTCGGTAAATATCCGTTATGAGAAAATGCAGGAGACAATCGGACTGTGTATCGCACAAATGCATAGGCAGGAATCCGAGTGTGAGGAACGAATAGGATTTTGGACTTATCTTTCAGATATTTTCCGCTTTGAAGGATTGTCTATTTGGGGATTACAGGCAGCGGCACTGGTTGCAAGCAGTCTTGGAATCATTCTGTTTAAACAGGTTCCGGAGGCGCTCCCGATGTTTATGCCATTGTTTGGTCTGGCGCTTGTCCCGATTTTGTGTCGCAGCAGGGTGTGCGGAATGTGTGAGATGGAAGCGGCGACCAGAGCATCCGGTGCGGAGATTGCATTGGCGAAATTAATATTAGCGGGTGCGTCGCAGCTATTGTGCATGACAGTTTTGCTCTGGCTGAAGATATCTGTGTCGGGCAATTCGGATCAGATTGTACAAATGATTTTATATGTGCTTGTGCCATTTTTGGTGTGTGTGGTCTGGCTATTGCGGAATATTCGTATGTGCAGAACGAGGAGTATGACGCTATATACATCGCTGTCGTTTGTCTCCTGTGCGGCATGGGGCGTGTCAGCTAAGGTTTTTCCATGGCTGTACGAGACATCGGCGACGGGGTTATGGATAGCAGGATTTGTTGTGTTTGCAGTTTTTTTTATTAGGGAGATTGGATTTATTATTCAAATGCGGAAGGAAGGAAAAATGTATGGAGCTATCAGTTGACAGATTGACGAAACACTACGGGAGTAAGATTGCCGTGGATTGCGTCAGCGCGGTTTTAAAACCGGGCGTGTATGGTCTGTTGGGGGAAAACGGCGCAGGCAAGACAACTTTGATGCGCATGATTTGTTCGATTCTGGAGGCAACTTCGGGGGAAGTTCTTTATGACGGACGAAATGTGACGGATATGGGAGCTGACTATCGGAATCTGTTGGGGTATCTGCCACAGGATTTCGGTTATTATCCGGACTATACGGCTATGGAGTTCCTAAGATATATGTCCGTGCTGAAAGGCATTCCGGGAAAGAAAGCGCTAAGGCGCAGCGAGGAATTAATGGAAGTGACAGGCTTAACGGATGTGTCTTCCAAGAAGATTAAAACTTTTTCGGGCGGAATGAAACAGAGACTCGGCATTGCGCAGGTGCTGCTCAATCATCCGAAAGTATTGATACTGGATGAGCCGACGGCAGGACTTGACCCAAAGGAAAGGGTGCGCTTTCGGAACCTGCTGGCAGACTATGCGGGAGACAAGATTGTGCTTCTCTCTACGCATATTGTTTCGGATATCGAAGCCATAGCGGATTATGTTTTTATTATGAAAAAGGGAAGTTTTGCGACACAGGGCACCGTGACGGATCTCATAGAACAAGCAGAAGGAAAAGTATGGGAGATGGAGGTTTCCCCGGCGGAAGTTCATAAGTGGGAAAAGAGGGCGACGATATCCAACCTTCGTCATGAAGACGGGCACGTGATACTACGGATTGTATCGGACGATAAACCATCGCCGCAGGCGGCCGCGTGTCATGCGGCGCTGGAAGATTTGTATTTATATTATTTCCCGGTAAAGGAGGGCAACTAGAGCGGTATGATAAGAGAATTATTTTTACAGGAACATAAGAAACTGTGGAAAAAGAAAAGTGTCCGTATAAGTTTTCTTCTTTGCGTGCTGTATATTGTTGTGTTCGGGAGTTTTCTGACATATCAGTGGTTTACTTTCGGAAGTTCGGGAGGGGTTTATTCGGGGTTCGGCAATAACTTTGACGGCTATGAAAATATCATGAAGATGAAAGAGTATGCGAAACAGTGGGAAGGGAAATTAACTGAGGAAACCTTACAGGAGATGGTAAGGGATTATCAGAGCCTTCTTCACGAAGCACAGGCAGCCCATAGTGCAGGAGACATAGAGAGGGAAAAACAGTATGCTGTGCAGGCGCAAAGAACAGATCATTCTATGATACACGGTTGGATATCGATGCTGTATACGGAGTTGGAGGATTCGTCCCAGACTTATCCGTCACTTTTGGAAAGATATGTGAATCCGGCTAAACTGACGGGATTTTATGAAAGACGGCAGCAGAAGGTAGAAGAATTTCTTGATATATTCGGGCATACTGAGGAGGAGAAAGAATATCTGTTGCGGATGAACGACAAGGTGGAGGAGCCTTTTGAATATCACTGGTTGGAAGGCTGGAGGATGTATCTTACAGAGATGCTGAATGATTTCGGTATGGTTATGGCAATTTTCATTGTGATTGCGCTGTCTACTGTTTTTGCAGGAGAATGGCATAATGGAACGGGGATGCTTATGCTGACGACGAAGAATGGTTGGAGAGAGGTTGCCTATGCGAAGGTTTTAAGTGGCATTGTTTTTACGCTGGAACTTTTCTTTACGGTTGCGGCGGGCGCAATTGCGGGACAGCTAATCTATTTGGGAACAGAGGGATGGGATATGCCGATACAATATATTAAGCTGAGTGCGGTTGCACCGATGAATATGCTGCAGGCAGAGATTTATGAGTATGCATATTTTCTGCTTGGAGCGGTAGGGTTGGCGTTGCTCGTTATGTTTTTCTCAGCAGTGGTTAGGAATAATTTTATTGCGTTAATCAGCGGTCTGGCAATCGTATATCTGCCGATGGCGCTGGCGGGTTATATGCCCATGTGGGTGCAGAGAGTATTCGATTTAATACCGCTTGTCGGGAGTCCGTCGGATATTTTCAGGACCAATGTGTTTCACTTGTTCGGGCAGATCATATGGTCGCCGTATCTGCTTGTCACGGTACCGGTGCTGCTTGGCGGTGCGTTTGTCCCTTTTACGATAAGAAGGTGGGCGCGAGGGATGAGGCGGTAGATTTTTATAGAAGTTTGTGATATTCTATGCACGATAGGAGGTAGGCTGCATTATGGTTAAACCAACCGGAAATACCAGAATATCTAAAACAGACACTTATTTAAACTGTGCGGAGAATTTTGCATATCGGAGTACATGTCTTAAAAGAAAATACGGCGCCGTTATCGTCAAAAACGATACGGTTATTTCTACGGGATATAACGGATCGCCCAGAGGATTCGAGAACTGCTGTGAAATAGGAGAGTGCCCGCGCATGAAACGCAACATGCATCAGGGAGAAGGTTACGCCATGTGCAGGGCAATTCATGCAGAAGCCAACGCGCTTTTAAATTGTTCCCGCGAGCAGACATTAGGAGCGGATTTATATCTAACCTCAATAAATCCTCAGGATTGTTCCGTGCATGAAGCGAAGCCTTGTCCGTTGTGCGCGAGGCTGATTATACAGGCGGGAATAAATAATGTCATACTGCGGGTTGGGGATGGCGCGGAGAATTACCGGGTCATTCCGGCGAAGGAGTTAAGTTGGTATGTGCGGGAAGAAACCGAATCGTGAGACGTAGAACGGACAAGGAAATGACAGAATTTTTTTGCTCATATTGAAAAAAGAATAAAAATTGTCTATAATATAATTTAGCTATATTTTGGACAGGCATTAGATACATATATGTCCTGATATCTAATTTGTTTGAGATGGAGGGTTATTATGAGGTTAGTAACACGTTCGGATTTTGATGGACTTGCATGTGGGGCGTTATTGAAAGAGGCTGGGATTATTGACCATTGGAAATTTGCGCATCCCAAGGACTTACAGGATGGATTGGTTGAAATTACGGAAGATGACTGCCTTGCCAATGTTCCTTATGTAGAAGGGTGCGGGCTGTGGTTTGACCATCATTCCAGTGAGCATGAAAGGCTGCAGCTTGAAGGAAAATATAAAGGAGAAAGCCGCATTACACCGTCCTGTGCCAGAATTATATATGAATATTACGGCGGTAGGGAAAGATTCCCTCAGTTTGACGATATGATGGAAGCGGTTGATAAAGTTGATTCAGGTAATCTTACAATTGATGAGATTCAGAATCCTAAAGGCTGGATACTTGTCGGTTATCTGATGGATCCCAGAACGGGGCTTGGACGTTTCCGCAACTTTACGATTTCCAACTATCAGCTTATGGAGAAGCTGATTGATGCGTGCCGTACGATGACGACAGATGAAATCCTTAATCTGCCGGATGTGAAGGAGCGTATCGAAGTATATAACGAGCAGACCGAGAAGTTTAAGGAGATGGTTACGGCTCATACCGAGGTAAGAGGTAACGTAATTATTACGGATTTAAGGGGTGTGGATGTCATCTACACAGGCAATCGTTTCATGATTTACAGCATGTATCCGGAACAGAATATTTCTGCATGGATTGTCAACGGCAAGGGTGGCTTGGGCTGCTCGGCAGCGGTAGGTTACAGCATCTTAAATAAGACGAGCGATGTGAATGTAGGCAGCTTGATGCTTAAATATGGCGGCGGCGGACATAAGAAGGTCGGAACATGCCAATTTACGGATGAAAATATGGCGGAGGATCTTCCGAAGATGCTTGATGAGCTCTGTGAGATGGCGAATAAATAAATTGATATTGAAAAAGAGTCGGTTACGGAATGATATGCTTTGAATCCGTACTGACGGTGCAACGGCGGTATACTTCGCGGAAAGAGAGGTATATCGCCGTTAACAGATTGATATAATATTTTCTGCGAAAGTAATGATACAAACGGGAGACGGCACTATGACTTTTGAATTAAAAAAAGACAGTAAAAGGATTATCGTAATCTGCCTTGCATCGGCGATTATGGCGGTTAATATCAAAACTTTTGTTCACGCAGGGGGACTATATCCGGGTGGAGCTACCGGATTGACCATATTGATACAGAGTATCTGTAATATGTTTTTCCATATATCAATCCCATATACTCCCGTGAATCTGCTGCTCAACGCGCTGCCCGTTTATATCGGATTTCGTTTTATCGGCAAGAAGTTTACGCTGTATTCCTGCCTCTCCATTCTGGTGACGAGTATATTGACAGATATGATACCGGATATTGCGGTCACATATGATATTTTGCTGATTAGTATATTCGGTGGAATTATCAGTGGATTTGCAATCAGTCTGTGTCTGTCTATGAATGCGACAACAGGCGGAACAGATTTTATTTCTATTTATCTGTCAGAGAAAAAAGGTGTGGACGCATGGAATTTTATTCTGGCTTTTAATATTCTGATTATTATGATAGCAGGTATGCTGTTTGGTTTGGACAAAGCATTGTACTCGATTATTTATCAGTATGTGTCCACACAGGTTCTGCATATGATGTATAAAAGATATCAGAAGCAGACATTGTTTATTGTGACGAATAAGGCGGACAAAGTCTGTCAGGCGATTAATACGGTCAGTATGCACGGTGCGACAATTTTAAGCGGCGAGGGTTCTTATGAACATGAAAAAAGGAAAGTGGTATATTCCGTAGTATCTAAGGAAGAGAGCAGAGAGGTGATAAACGCCGTGAAGAAGGCGGACGAAGCCGCCTTCGTAAATGCCATTAGGACAGAAGAACTGTCGGGAAGATTCTACTATCGACCGAATGAGTGATTTGGTTTTTCCGAGGGTCTGTCTTGAGGCATGTCTGCCGGCGCATGGTCGTGGTCCATGTTTCTCATGTCGCCCATGTCTCCCATGTCTCCCATATCCGAGATTTCGATTCCGCCCGCATCAATTAGAGAGGAAGAATCCTGCGCCTGTCCCTCCGAGGTGGAGGGAATAGTGCCGTCAAGCTGACCGCTTATGCTCTGCGCGCGGAGCAGACAGAAATTTTTCAGGGTAGAGACACCGGTCTCAAATTCTTCATAAGTGCAAAACTTCGTCGGATCTTGTTCCACATAAGGGGCAATCAACTCTTCTGTGGAATTTATCATATTTACAAAATCACCACTGTCGAAACAGCTACTGATAAATTCCGTAAAATATTGATGATACAGATTGGTATATTCTTCATTGCTAAATATCCATGCCAGCATCGGTCGGGAATCGATTGTTCCGCCGGATATCGGTGTATCAATAGGGTAATTAACAAGTGCTGTGGCATCGGTCTGTGATTCAAAACCGCCAAAAGCAAGATTATAATCCCACGGAATCATGGAAAGCTGTCCGTTTTCCTCATATAGATAATAATTGTGAATCATGCTTCCGGTATAACTGTCAAAATTCAGTACGAAGTTGTGGATAACAAAGTAGCGAATGACTTCGTCTATGTTTACAACGTCTGTGATATCTTCATTATTATTTAGCCTTTGTATTGATTCAATAAGCCGTGCCTTATCGCTGTCAGTTACGTTTGTTTTGGCATTGTCAAATATGTTCGGATAGCTGTCAAATTCGTCATCTGTATAAATTAGCGAGACATCGCTGCTACCCATAGTATGGTCGGGAGGTTCCCCGGGAGTATTTCTGCCTAGATGCTCGGGCGGTTCAAAACCTTCCATATCAAATTCGCGTCCGTTGCCACGTCCTCCGCCCATATTCATGCTGTCCGGCTTGTAGAGTTCTCCGTAATCGTTGCCGTAGTTACGTTGCAGGAAGGATTCCTCAACGCCTTCTACTGCCAGATACAATCCCCAATCATCACCATTTACGGTAATATATGTGTAACTGCATAACGGCGCATCTGCGCCGAATTCATGCATTAAGCGATAAGTGAGATAATCTTTCATGTAGGTATTATCCTGAATAATGTTGTTTAGACAAAGCTTATCCAGCCCGTGATAGGTGACGGTATTATCGTAATGATCAAACTCGATTTTGAAACTGTAGCGGTTATTTCCGTAGGACTCTACCGCGGAGAGAGACGTATTTCCTTTTGCGCGCAGAGCCACATTCCGAAAGGCCTCACCGTCTATGATGACAGTGCAGTTCGTGTATTGCTCATCGGTACAGTTTTCAATAAAAGAATCCCAATCGTCCATTACGATGTCTATTGTATGTACCGTGGAGGTATTGAACAATCTCGAAGCATATCCTACAGTTGCACTTACAGCCTGTATGCCGAATTTTCCGGCATTCATAAAAAGAATAGTCAGAAGAAGGGTGGCAGCAATTACAATGCAGCAGATTTTGTCAATGTGTTTGCTCGTTGACATGAATTTCCTCCTTATCCCATATAGTCACCGTTGTAGCTGACTAGAACAGCGTCAGTAATGCCCTCCATATCAGCAAGAGTATTGACAAACTCTGTATCATCACTTTTCATACGGATTTCTGCGTTAATTTCGATGGCTCCTTTTCGGACTGTTTTGCTTTTGATTACAAAACGATTTACCTGTTGCTTCAAGTAGTCCACTGCTTGTTGCTCACTGTCCTGATCAGTACAATGAATCACGACAATATACGGATTCACATGTGATTTGCGATTGACAAAAATCAAAAGGAAAACACCGATTGCAACACTGCCAATTACAGCCAAAGGAATTAAACCGGCGGCGAGTACGATTCCTACCGCAATGGACCAGAACAGAAAGGCAATATCCAAAGGCTCTTTGATTGCCGTACGGAATCGGACGATGGATAAGGCGCCGACCATACCGAGGGAAAGCACAACATTCGAGGTTACTGCGAGAATCACCAGCGTGGTAATCATTGTAAGTGCAACTAAAGTTACGCCGAAGCCGGATGAATACATTACGCCGGAAAAGGTTCTCTTATAGACAAAGAAAATGAACATGCCCAGACCGAAGGCAAGAATCAGTGCGAGCATCATATCAAGTAGACTGATGCTTGTTACGTTTTCCAAAAAGCTGGATTTGAAAATGTCATTAAAAGTCATAGTTTTTCTCCGTTTCGTATTGATTATTTATAGAAGCTGCTTGGTTCCAAAGGGATTAACTTTTTAACCATATATGCGGCAGACAGCATATTTGGAAAAAGCGCAGGAATGCCGATTGGTAAGCTGCACAATATCCCGAATAACATCCGGCAGGAAGGCATCCCATTTTACTTCAAGGATGATGGGCGCATTGCCGGCGGGAACGGTAATAGATTCCGGATTTATAAAATCAGTGCATTTAAGACCGGTTCTGATATTGTAATCTATAGTAATTCGAACATTACCTGCAGGAAATATGTAAGGTTCCCTCGTATAATCAACGATTGTTTTTGGACGAAGCTGCTGCGTTGTCATTTTAAAATACAATTCTTGTATGAGAGGCTGATTACTCTTAGACATCCATGCGTAATCACCGTCCACAATGGCTTGTGCCTCCTCTTTTGTTATAGCGGCAGAGACCTTTGTTCCCAGTCCGTTTTGTTTACTCTTTTTTTCCAAATGAATCAGGGAGGGATTATTGTTATAATAGCGAAGCCGGAATTTTTCGCGATTGTTTACGCCATCCAGTTTTTCGCGGAGCGCTTTGTCTGACAGATTGTCGAAGTACAGGCTGCGGATTTCGTAAGTTCTACCAATGACATGTGGATCGGCTTTGGCAACTGACGATAGTCGATGACGTAGCGAGATGAAATCAGATAGGTTGATTTCGTGCTTCCATTCGTGACGGAATGTCATGTGTTTTGAGCTCCTTTCACAGTATTTGCATGAAAAATAATACAAGGAAATTAAGGAAGAAATATGTCCAAAATAAGAACATTCTGTGTCCACGGTGCAAAAGATGCGGTTGACAAATTCCAAACAATACATCTATAATGAATTATCATCAATTGAGAGAGGTGAAAGGATGGAGAAGTAATCAACTTTTGAAACATGAATCGGAACACCCATTCTGGGTTTGCGAAGCAGATTTTGCAAATTTGCTTTTTTATGTTGCCAAAAGTGGATTATGTTTCTTCTTCTCATAACCGCTCTTATTTGTTTGTGAATAACAGATACATTTGATTGAACAATCGTTGTTTCAATAACATTTTGAGCCGTTGTCAATCAGACAGTAAATAGTGTTTATGAATAGAAACTCATCCGGAATCATTTGGCAACAGATGATTCTTTTTTTGCGCGCATAAGCAGAAGCTTTGCGAATCTGCTTATTGCGTGTAAGGAAGATATGAAAAGGAGGGTTAAACACTATGGCACAAATCAGCGTATCAAATCTCACCTTTTGTTATGAAGGGAGTTTTGACAATATATTTGAAAATGTATCGTTTTTGATAGATACCGATTGGAAGTTAGGATTTATTGGAAGAAACGGCAAAGGCAAGACTACATTCTTAAATCTTTTGACAGGAAAACTGGGTGATTATCAAGGGCATATTAGTACATCGACGGTATTTGATTATTTTCCTTATCACATTACGGAAGGACAGATGGAACAATGTTTTGCAGAATTTATGGACAGATTGAAACCGGAGTGTGAACTTTGGAGGGTAATCTGTGAACTGGAAAAACTGCATCTTGAGGCGGAAACACTTTATCGACCTTTTCGGACGCTTAGCCACGGAGAGCGTACCAAGGTGATGTTGGCGATTCTTTTTTCAGGAGAAAATGATTTCCTGCTGATTGATGAGCCGACGAATCATTTAGATCAGGAATCAAGAGATATCGTCAAAAAATATTTGCAGCAGAAAAAGGGGTTTATCCTTGTGTCGCATGACCGTGACCTGTTGGACGCATGTATTGACCATGTGCTTGTATTAAACAGATGTACCATTGAAGTACAGAGCGGGAACTTTTCATCATGGTGGGAGAACAAAAACCGCATGGACTCGTTTCATGAGGCGGAGAACGAGAAGCACAGGAGAGAAATTCGGCGGTTGAACAGGGCGGCGGAGAGAACTCAAGAGTGGGCGGACAAGAATGAGCGGACAAAGATAGGTTACGACCCGGTGAAGGAACATGACAGGAGTGCAAGCACACGCACTTATATCGGTGCCAAAACAAAGAAAATGCAGAGCAGAAGAATGCAGATAGAGAAAAGGATTGCCGATGAGATTGAACAAAAGGAAGGGCTGTTGCAGGATATTGAGCGCCCGGCGGACTTAAAAGTTATGCCTATGCAGCATCATAAAGAAGTTCTTATTGCTGCGAAGGATTATGGGATTGCGTATTGCGTGGAGCAGAAAGGTGACGACGCGGCTGAAACGGGGCGCGGAAATTGTAAGCAGGTTTTTCGGAACTTGGATTTCGAGCTGAAACGAGGCGAAAGAGTATTTTTTCACGGAGAAAACGGATGTGGGAAATCCAGTCTGATTAAAGCAATTCTGGCACGATGTGCACCGGAAAACAGTGATGCGGATAAGATAAGTTCCATGCGGGAGTCCGGCGCGTTGACAATAGCTTCAGGGCTTATTGTTTCCTATATCAATCAGGACACCTCACATTTGCGAGGAAGCCTTAGGCAGTACAGCAGACAGAACAGCCTTGACGAAAGCCTTTTTCTGGCGATTCTAAGACAGCTTGACTTGGAGCGGGTACAGTTCGTCAAGAATATGGAAGAGTATTCTGAAGGACAGAAGAAAAAAGTGTTAATTGCAGCCAGTTTGTTAAAGCCCGCGCACCTTTATATTTGGGATGAACCACTGAATTATATTGATGTTTTTTCCAGAATGCAGATTGAAAATCTGCTCCTCACCTACCAGCCCACGATGTTAATCGTAGAGCATGACGTGAGGTTTCGTGAAAAGATAGCAACAAGAGTAGTAGAGATGTAAATATAAGAGCACGGGATAGACAGATAGGGTGAAATTTTATGCAAAACCACAAGATTTTATGCAGATGACAAATATTGTTGCTTTTTTGTATATTTTTTGGCAAAATGAGAGAGGAAGCGTTTTAAGTAAGGCGATGGACGGAAAAGAAGTTGATTTTCGCGGTAAGAAAGCTTCACAGAGACTTAATATATATGAAGAGAGAAGGGATGAATCATGGAAAGAAAAGTTGGAACTGTATCAAGGGGTATACGCTGCCCGATTATCAGAGAGGGAGACAATCTGTCCAAGATTGTTGTGGACAGTGTGTTAGAGGCAGCTGAGGCGGAAGGATTTGCGATTCGGGATAAGGACGTGATTGCGGTAACGGAATCTGTTGTGGCGAGATCTCAGGGCAATTATGCATCGGTGGAAGCGATTGCAGAGGATGTGAGAGAGAAGCTTGGCGGTGAGACAATCGGCGTTATCTTCCCGATTCTGTCCAGAAACCGTTTTGCAATCTGCCTGAGAGGAATCGCTATGGGAGCTAAGAAAGTCGTGCTTATGCTCAGCTATCCCAGTGATGAAGTCGGTAACGAACTTGTTTCTTTGGATAAACTTGATGAAGCGGGAATCAATCCGTATAGCGATGTGCTGACGTTAGAAAAATACCGCGAGCTGTTCGGTGAGAATAAGCACCCTTTTACGGGAGTAGATTATGTGTCTTATTATGGAGAATTGATTAAGGAAGCCGGAGCAGAGGTAGAAATTATATTTGCCAATGACTGCCGCAGCATTCTTCCCTATGCCAAAAACGTATTAAATTGTGATATTCATACGAGAGCGCGCACGAAGAGGCTGTTGAAGGCAGCAGGCGCAGAAGTTGTGATGGGAATGGATGATATTCTCACAGCGCCTGTGAATGGAAGCGGATGCAATGAGAAATACGGTCTTTTAGGTTCCAATAAATCTACGGAGGATACGATTAAGTTATTCCCGAGAGAGTGTACGGATCTGGTGCTGGATATTCAGAAGCAGATTCTTGACAAGACCGGCAAGCATGTGGAAGTCATGGTATACGGCGACGGCGCGTTCAAAGATCCGGTAGGAAAGATATGGGAGCTTGCAGATCCTTGTGTATCTCCGGCGAGTACACCCGGGTTGGAAGGCACGCCCAATGAAGTGAAATTGAAATATCTGGCGGACAACGACTTTAAGGATTTGTCCGGGGAAGCATTGAAAGAGGCGATTTCCAATCGCATCAGGGAGAAAAAAGATAATCTGGTGGGTGATATGGCATCTCAGGGTACAACACCCAGAAGACTGACCGATTTGATTGGTTCTTTGTGTGACCTGACAAGCGGTTCGGGAGATAAGGGTACGCCAGTAATTTTGATTCAGGGATATTTTGATAATTATACGAATTGATGTATTTATATTGAACTATGCTGCATATAGATAATGCATATTCGGACAATCGGGTATGAATTCAGGACGCATACATATGTACGAGCCTGCTATGTTTCCTACGACATAGTGGGCTTTGTGCTTTCTTTAGAAGGAGGCTGACAATGAAATACAGAGTATTGAAACGATGTAATGATTTGAAGGTGAGTGAGATAGCTCTCGGATGCGAAGGATTTATAGGAAAGTCCCAAGAGGAATTTAGGGCGATGCTTGACCGTGCCATGGAGCTGGGGATTAATTTTATTGATATGTATACTCCGAATCCGGAGTTTCGGGATAACATGGGCGCTGCCATCGCAGGCAGGCGTGATAAAATCGTCTTGCAGGGACATATTTGTTCGGCATGGGAGAACGGACAGTATTTGCGCACGAGAGATTTGCCTAAAGTAAAGGCGGCGATGGAAGACCAGTTGCATAGGCTCGGAACTGACTATCTGGATATCGGTATGATTCACTATGTGGACAGTGAGAGTGATTTCGAGGAAGTGTTTGACGGAGCAATTATTGAATATTGTAAAGAATTGAAGAAAGCAGGAATCATTCATGCAATCGGATTAAGCTCCCATAATCCTGTAGTAGCGCGTAAGGCAGTGGAGACGGGAGTCGTGGATGTGCTAATGTTTTCCGTAAATGCAGCGTATGATATGCAGCCTGCCAGCGAAGATTGTAATGACTTATGGGACCCTAAGAATTATCAGGACGGGCGCATCGGCATGGATCCGGAAAGAAAGGCGCTTTATGAGCTGTGCGAAAGGGAAAATGTGGCAATTGATGTCATGAAAGCGTTTGGCGGCGGCGATATGTTAAATGAGGAACTTTCACCTTTCGGAGTTGCATTTAATGAATATCAATGCGTTGAGTATTGCCTGACAAGACCTGCCGTAGTGGCGGTTATGGCTGGATGCCGGAGCATTGCCGAGGTGGAAAAGGCGGTGTCTTATTTCGAAGCGTCCAGAGAAGAGAAAGATTATTCTATGGTATTGTCCCGCATGGAGAAATTCAAATTCCACGGCAACTGTATGTACTGCGGTCACTGTGCACCATGCAGTGTAGGAATCAATGTAGCGGATATCAATAAGTATTTGAATCTGGCATTGGCACAGGGAGAAGTGCCGGAGACGGTAGCGGATCATTATAAACTGCTGGAGCATCATGCATCGGAATGCGTTGCCTGCGGAAGCTGTGTGCGCAACTGCCCGTTTGGTGTGGAGGTTATCGAGAGAATGAAGAAAGCTGTGGACGTGTTCGGATATTAACGCAGAAGGAGACAGCTTATATAGTAAATGTGAAAGGTTTCGGGTTTTCCGGAACTTTTTTTGTAATTAGGGAATTTCTCTGTGTATAAGTTCAATTTATTATTGACAAGAATACAGATGGTGTTAAAATGAAACTAGATTCATTTTAACATGGCGGGAGGAAATCATGCCCAAAGTCACAGAGGAATATATTGTCAACAAAAAGAAAATGATAACAGACGCGGCATATGAGTTGTGCCTTCAAAAAACAGTCAGCACGGTCACGATGCAGGATATCATTGACAAGACCGGATTTAGTCAGGGCGGAATTTATCGCTTTTACAAGGATATAGACGAAATATTTGCGGATATGATCAGGCAGATGCGCGAGCGGGTGAGCATTAAGGGGAAGATTGATGAGATTCTGGAACAGAAGGATTCTTTACCGCCGCAGGAGATTACAAACCGGTTGTTTGAGATGCTTGCAGAGTTTATGGATAGTGAATTGATGGGGATTGAAAAAATTGACTTTGAACTTTCTGTACTTGCCATGAACATGCCGAACAGAATTGAAAAAATAATGGGCAGCCTTCCCGAGATAGGAAATATGGAGTATTTGACGATGCGCACCATGGAGTCTTTTAAAGAGCAGGTTGACCGGGGCAGGATACAACCTAGAGTGAGCTCGGAGGAATTGCTTGCTTTTATTTCATCTGCATACGGAGGTATTCAGATGACATGTATTGTGAACAATTGTTATCAGCATGAAAGGAATCCGTTGACAGCCCTGTATCAACCAAAGATTCAATTAAAAACATTGGCACAGGCGGTAAATTATCTGATTGGAGCAAAGACGTGTACCGACGGTGAAATAAAAAGCTAAAAGATAAAGGAGAGCAGGATAGGATATGAAAACAGAAAAAACATATACGGAAGAATACGCGCTTGTTGCAGGAATCGAACACTATCTGCTGCACTATAAGTCGAAGCCGGAGGATCCCGTTCTGCTTTTTATCCATGGCGGACCGGGACAGACAGAGAGCTTCTTTGCTTTTGTTGTGGAGGAATATGCCGGGCGTGATTATAACATTGTCTATTACGATCAGCGCGGTGCGGGGAAAACATGGCTGAAAAACAAAAAGAGTAAGCCCGATACAGAAACATTAAAAAATGACCTGCTGGAGATTGTGCTGTATTTGAAGAGAGAATACGGCAAAGAAAAAATTGGAATTCTGGGGCATTCGTGGGGAAGTGTTCTGGGAAGCATGTTTGCACTGGAACATCCGGAGCATACGTTATGCTACATCGGATGTGGGCAAGTCATTAATATCGTGGACAATGAGCGGACCGGATATGCCATATTGAAGGATGCTGTGGAAAAAGGTGGGAACAAAAAGGATATTAAGAAATTGGACAAAATTGGCGAATATCCGACGGATTACTTTGACATGAAGGCTTATCGAAAGATAGGACAGATTAGGAGTTTGCAGGGGAAGTACGGATTGGCGCAGGATTTCGGTAAGACGGTTATTGATTTGTGGCGCCGCTCACCTGTCATGGGCACGAAGGACCTTATACCTTTCATGACGGGTATTATGGTTAACATGCAGTTGATGCGAGAACTAATGTCCTTTGACTTAAGAAAAAAGGGGAACCGCTATCAGGTTCCGGTTTACTATGTGCTTGGGGAAAAGGACGGTCAGACGCCGATAGAAATCAGCACGAAATATTTTGAGGAAGTGCAGGCACCCGATAAGAAACTTTATCTGATTCCCGATGCCGGTCATGCACCGATGCTCGACAATGTGGAGGATTACCGGAAAGCAATTGGAGAGATTGTCGGGAAGATGCAGGGTTCATAATGGATAGCAATATCCTGAGGTGATTCAGGAACTATGCTGGATTCAGGAACTATGCTTTCCCCCCCCCCTTGACACCTAATTCCCAGAGAGATATAATGTAAATCCGCCCGTTTGAAATGATGGGCGGATACTTGTAAAGTGAATAAGGTATTCTCCGGCTGTCACCGGGGAAACAAGACCTACTTGGCAAGATATTTTCATCTGCGCAGGCGGAAATATTACTACCGGGAGGAAGCAAAATGATTACGATGGAACATGTATGTAAGTCGTACAGAGTAGCAAAAAGAAATGCAGGCATGAGAGAAGCCTGTAAAGCGCTATTTCGGCGTGAGACGGAAGTCATTCAGGCGTTGTCTGACGTCAGCTTTACCATTCAGGACGGAGAAATGGTAGGGTATATCGGTCCCAATGGAGCCGGTAAAAGTTCTACAATCAAAATTCTAAGCGGCATCCTGACCCCAGAGAGCGGCAGCTGTCTTGTGGACGGGCGCATACCGTGGAAAAACCGAACGGAACATGTGCGGCAGATTGGCGTGGTGTTCGGTCAGCGTTCACAGTTGTGGTGGGATGTCCCCGTGATTGATTCCTTTGAACTCTTAAAGGATATCTATGCGATTCCCTCATATGAATATCAGAATAATATGGAAGAGTTGACGGAGCTGTTGCATTTGCAGGAGCTTCTTAAGATGCCTACAAGGCAGTTGTCCCTCGGACAAAGAATGCGCTGTGAGATTGCGGCATCTTTACTGCATTCTCCGAAAATACTGTTTCTCGATGAACCGACAATCGGTTTGGATGCGGTATCTAAACTGGCAGTGCGGGAATTTGTTATGCGGCTCAATCAGGAACACAAGACTACCGTTATCTTGACAACGCATGACATGCAGGATATAGAAGCGCTGACAAAACGTATTATTCTGATTGGAAGAGGGCGTGTACTTATGGACGGTACACTGGAAGACATGCGGCGATTGGCGGCAGAGCATGGACAGGCAGCAGAAGCATCTGATCAGAATGGTGAAAGTCTTGAACGTATCGTTGCTGGTCTTTATCAGAAACTGGATATTCTGTAGCAAGACTTGAGAGAGGAGTTGATTGGATGAAAAAGTATAAAACTTATTTCTCTTTTTTTCGCATTCGCTTCAATATGGGATTACAGTATCGCGTGGCGGCGGTCAGCGGTGCCGCGACACAGCTATTGTGGGGATTGATGGAATGTCTGGTATTCATGGCTTTTCAAAAGTCTGCGCCGGAGGCTTATCCGATGGCGGTTTCGGCAACGGTTTCCTATGTATGGCTTAGAGAGGCGTTTTTCTCTGCATTTACGACATGGAATGCGGACCAAGATATCTTTGACAGCATTGTGAACGGTGGGATTGCCTATGAACTTTGCCGTCCGGTTTCTATTTATCATATGTGGTTTGCAAAAACAACTGCAAGCCGGGCTGCAGGCGCGGGATTGCGATGTGTTCCCTTGCTGGCAGTTGCATGTGTTCTTCCGCAGCCTTTTCGCTTGTCACTGCCGGCGAGCCCTACGCATTTCATTTTATTTATTATCACGTTGTTTCTGGGACTTGGCGTGACGGTGGCGTTTTGTATGTTTACATATATTCTGGCGTTCTTTACGATATCACCGCAGGGACTGCGGATGCTTCTTACTTCTATGATAGATTTTTTGTCCGGAGCAATTATTCCGTTGCCGTTTATGCCGGACGGAGTCAGAGGCATCGTGGAATTACTTCCTTTTGCAGGGATGTTCAATGTACCTCTTTTAATATACAGCGGTGAGCTGGCGGGTGCGGCGATGTACCGTAGTATCGGGATGCAGTGTTTTTGGCTGGTTACGCTGGTAATTTTAGGAAGAGTATTGTGCAAAGCTGCGGAACGAAAAATTGTTGTGCAGGGCGGGTGATAGGAAGAGGTGACAAAAATGGGAGAGAAAATAAAAAGCAGTGGCAAATTGTATTTTCACTATTTATCTGTTGCACTGCGCAGCGCGATGCAGTATAAGACTTCTTTTTTCCTGATGGTCATAGGGAGATTTCTATTGTTTTTTAACGGGATATTAGGTGTGTATTTCATGTTTTCACGATTTGGGCATGTGAAAGGATATACTTTCGGGGAAGTGCTGCTCTGTTTTTCCATTATACAAATGGACTTTGCGCTGGCGGAATGCATCGGCAGTGGGTTTGCGACGTTTGCAAGTATCGTGAGGCAAGGAGAATTTGACAGGGTATTGTTAAGACCGCGCAGCACAATTTTGCAGGTCTTAGGAAGTCAGTTTCGGATAGACAGGATCGGATTGATTTTTCAGGCGATTTTTATGTTTGCATACGGTATTATTATTAGTCCGGTTGACTGGACATTTGGCAGAGTTATGACGGTTTTTTCCATGCTGCTTGGCGGAACGACACTTTTTATCAGTTTCTTTTTGCTTCGGGCGGCGTTTACATTTTTTACATTGGAAGGACTGGAATTAGTTAATATTTTAACATATGGTGCGCAGGAACACGGGAAATATCCGGTTGATATTTATGGGAAGAAAATGATGAAATTTTGTACATATGTTATTCCGTATACACTGATACAGTATTACCCTCTACAGTACTTGCTGGGGCGTACCGATCAATGGTATTATGGAGTATATCCGTTATGCGCGGTATATTTTCTGCTGGTATGTTATGGGATGTGGCGATTTGGAATGCGTCATTATCAGTCGGCGGGGTCATGACAGATGATTTTTGCTAAAACAAGAGGTGGCAAATTGAACAAAGCTTTTATTCAGAAGATAATCGTAATATTAACATTATTTTATACTTGCACAGGATGCCGTGCGTACGATACGAAAATGGAGAGCGGTACAGATGATTATGCGGAAACCACCCATGAAATAGCAACGGTTCTGGGAGAAGATGATGCTGCAGACGCAGAACAGGCAGCAGAACTCTTTGAGAATCCTGCACGCAGAGACCCGGAAAATGCAAAACTTCTGTGTCTTCAAAGCGGAGATATGAAAACGCTGTTGGGAATTTCTTTTGGCGACAGAATTGATTATACTCGTTTTGAGTGCAGCGGATCGGGAAGATACGGTCCGCTGTACTGTGAGATTGGTGCGCGGGAAGGCAGCCGTGCGTATTTCTTTTTCCAAGGAAAAGGGCATGGGTTTGGCGGTTTTGAACTAACGAATATGAATCTTGGATTTCTTGGGCTTGATCAGAGAGAGGATACGCTGGAGAGATTGGTTGATCTTTTTGATGAACCGGACGAGGTTGATGCATATGAGAACGCAGCGACGTGGTATTTTGAGAAGGCGTCACTGAAAGTGGGTATAAGAAACGGGTACGTAAGCAGTGTGGAATATCTGGCGGCGGATGGGGTTGCCGACGGTGCGGAGATACCATGGGAACAAACCGATTTCGCTAAGGACAGTCAGGGGAATTATGATTGTCTTGAGAATATTTATCAATGGGAGGCAACCTGCGGTTCTGACGCCAATGATACGGAGGCTTCCTATCATCCGTACGATGATGATTACGACACTGATTATGTAGACGTATTTATTGAAGAATATTTGAAAAAGCAAGGAATCCGGAAAACAGAGCCGGACGGAACGGTCTATAATCGGCGAGGAGAGCCCTTTGTGGAGTATTATATAGAGGAAACAGAGAACAAATATTGTTTTATCGTACACCTGTGGGGCGACTATTGGATTGATTATGAAACAGGTACCAGTGAGTATAGGGATGCGATATATTGCACAACGCACATTCTGGAAGAGTCGGATCAAACCGGAACTTTACTTTACAATATTGATGAAGAGAACGGAATTACGCGGGAGCGGCTGTATGATACGGAAGGAATGCGCAAAGCGGATGTTTCTTATAAAAATATGACAGAGACACCGATTTGTATGATAACGGATTATTGGTACATAGATACCGGATATGACGTTGGGTGCGGGGCATTATGCAGGAGTCAGAAATTCTGGTTTGATGAGAAACAGGCTGAGTTTGATGAAACGGGTCGCTTTGTTCGATATCACGGCATTTGTGAAACAGACGAAAATGACGATAGTAATTTGCCTCAAGGCGGAATGACGGTTTATGATGGGTATTTCGATCATCCGTGTACTTGTTTTTATGATGAAAAGGGCAGATTGAAGACTATTGAGGAGGATTTACTACCGGAAGACGAGGAATACGAACGGGAGAACTCCGGACAGGTAGAATTTCAATATGACGAGAACGGTATTTTGACAGAAGCAGGGTATAACCTGTCTCTATGGACGCATGGAACAACTGACAGCGCCGGAACGATTGAATACGATGAAAAGGGCAGAATGATTCGTAATGATTATTACATTACGCATGGCGGTCATGAGGATATTTTTCTCTATAAAGAAGATTCGTACTTGCCGTGGGCATGTTTAAACTGGTGTAGTTATGCGCCGGGATTTACGAACATATCCTTATTCCGATAAACGTTGAGTCGGTCAAATGTGCCGGCAAAGCAGCGCTGTCAGAGTGTTGCGATTTTGATAATGTATGCTGCATTATAAGGAAAGAAGAGGACTGTTTAAGATCTGTTCATATACCTATGGTACAAGTGGACGGAACGAGAACAATTGATGATAATGTCGCGGAAATAATAAGGTGGTTGAAATGAAAGAAAATATGATACTTGAAACAGAGAGACTATACCTGCGGGAAATGAAACAGGACGATTTTAAATCTTTATGCAAAATTATGCAGGATAAAGAAACCATGTATGCTTATGAAGGAGCTTTTAGTGATATAGAAGTGCAGGAGTGGCTTGACAGACAAATTTCCCGATATCAGAAATGGGGTTTTGGATTATGGGCGGTAATTCTTAAACAGACAGATGAAATGATTGGGCAATGCGGACTTTCCATGCAGCCGTGGAAGGATGCAGAAGTACTTGAGATAGGTTATCTTTTTATGCGGTCATATTGGCATAAAGGTTATGCGGCAGAGGCAGCCAAGGCGTGTAAGCGATATGCTTTTGAAGCATTAAACGTGAACGAAGTATGTTCTATTATCAGAGATACAAACACGGCATCTCAGAATGTGGCGATTAGAAACGGAATGAGTGTAGCGGACAGCTGGACGAAACACTATCGTGGTGTGGACATGCCTCATTATCGTTATGTGGTGGTCCGTTAATATGTTAGAATGACTTTTGTTGATGTAATGTTTAAATTTTTATTTGAATTGTGAACGATATAAATTTTAATTTTAGGATATTGACAAAGGGTAAAAAACAGTGATAAAATAAAAGTCCACCGTTGAAAAAAACAGTGTCTGGAATAAAAAGTTAAAAAATTTCCAAAAAAGGTATTGACGGTCGGCGGTGGGTGTGATAATATACCAACGTTGCGTGTTTGAAGAACAACAGATACACAACAACGAACTTTGACAAATAAACAGTAATGCAACCCTGAAAATTCAAGAGAAGAA
>CAMWQW010000032.1 GCA_947176505.1 uncultured Lachnospiraceae bacterium
ATGGGTAATTCCTTACTGGCTGTAAGGGATATTAACCATAAATTTATTGTAGTAGTAAGGAGGAAATCACATGCACTCTAATCAATGGAACGATTTATTTACAATCGAAAAAAGCACTGACTACGAAACGCATCTCCATGACACAATTATGCTCGTCCGCAAAGAAGCCGACCGACTGAATATCGCCGAAAAATCTACACTGTCTTTCGCCGGACTGGTCATGAAGCAGCTCAGATTCTTCGCATGGAAAATATGGCTTTTTCAGGGTATGGTACTCGCCCTGCTCTGCTCACTCTTTTTCTCGGTCTACACATTTGATTTGAGACGGTGGCACTCCGGCACTCTGCCTAAATTCTTATGCCTATGCAGTGCAGCCATCGTGATAAGCTCCATTCCAATTTTAAAAAGGACATCTCGCTATCAAATGTTCGAGCTAGAGCAGTCCACTCACTTTGCCATAGGCGGCAGTCTTTTATCCCAATTACTGTTTATCGGCATAGGAGATTTGTTTATGCTGGCAGTGCTGATACTAATTGTTGCAAATTACGGATTAACCATATCAGTCACAGCGATTTCTCTTATGATTCCCTTTATGACTGCAGCGACAGCCTGCCTCATGCTATGGTCGCGCGTGACGCCTGCCTGTTTTCAGACCATCGGCGTAGTTTGCTGTATTTTAGGTTCTGGGCTTGGCTATATAATCGTTGACGGCATCAGCGTCTTACAGCCGCCGGCTCAATTCTGTCTCTGGACAGCATATTTGCTTGTCTGTACTGGCATTTTATATCGTGAATACCGCAGGTTAAGCTTATTTGGACCTGCTGAAAAAATGCTGTCATAAAACATATTGACTGTTTAAAGAAAAAGGAGGAACTCATGGAAATCATATTGGAACATGTGACAAAACATTTTAAAGACAAAAGCAATAAGAGCAATCCCGTCAAAAAAGCAGTAGAAGATGTAAATCTTCATCTTACTCCCGGCGTATGGGGACTGCTCGGTGCAAACGGCTCCGGCAAAACCACCCTGATGCGTATGGTCTGCGGCATCATGAAACCCACCTCCGGACGTATTTGCTACGACGGCATAAACATTGAGCATCTCGATGATGCCTACCGGGATATCATCGGATATCTGCCGCAGGAATTCGGCTTTTATCCGGAATTTACCGTACAACAGTATCTGGAATACATTTCCGCCCTCAAGGGTATGCCGGACCGGGTGGCTAAAGAAAGAATCGACGAGCTGCTTGCCAAAGTATCTTTGGAGGAAGTTCGCAGAAAAAAAATCACTAAACTGTCCGGCGGCATGAAGCGTAGAGTCGGAATTGCACAGGCGCTTTTAAACAATCCGGAATTTCTGGTTCTTGACGAACCCACCAGCGGACTTGACCCTGCTGAGCGGGTGCGCTTCCGCAATCTGCTCTCGGAGTTTGCCAAGGACAGAATTGTACTGATTTCTACGCATATTGTCTCCGATGTGGAATACATCGCAACACAAAATGCCATCATGAAAAGCGGTGAAATCCTGCATACCGGCACCACACAGGAACTGGTCTCCCAAATACACGGCAAGGTATTTCAGACGATGATTCCCCAACAGGAACTTGGCATGTGGGAATCTGATCCCAATATACAGATTGTCAATCTGCGCAACGAAGAAGACGGACGTCTCTGCCTCAGATATCTTGGCAGGCAGACTGATATCCCAAATGCTGTACCGCAGAATCCGACTCTTGAAGATTTATACTTATACTTGAAATAATGACAGAAAGGAAGCTTCACTATGATAAGACTCTATAAAGAAGAACTAAAACGTATTGTACGAACCAAAAGCACTCTGCTTTTTCTTGCCGCGTCAGTCGCAATGTCTGTCTTTATGGCATATATACCTGTTACTTATGTACGCTTTACTTATGAGGAAAATGGTCAGGAAATGACAATCAAAGGCAGAGATGCGCTTGCGCTGCGCAAGGAACTTCAAAATCCCCATGCCGGAGAAGTAACACCAGAAAAAATGGCGGAAGGACTTAAGTCGTATCAGAAAAATCTGGAAATTTACGGAGATTTCTATGGCGATTTTCCCCGCGACGTGCATAATGCGGAAATTTTTCCTTGGTCGCCGCTTGTGAGCAGACTCCATGAAGTCATGGCAGACTCCGAAACCGGACTTGCTCCTGATTACCCAGAAATTACTGAGACGGATGCTCTGAATTTCTACGAGCGCTGCCGCACTCACCTGACCGATTTGATGAAACTGGAGCAAAAGAATAACCCGCAGGCACAGCAGATTGCCGCCAACATGTATGATAAAGTATCGATGCCTTTTTATTATTATCCGGGCTATGACCGCAACATGTTTGAATATGAGGGACTCTGTCTGTTTCTGCTGATGCTTTTGTGCGTCATGATTACAGCCCCACTCTTTTGCTGTGAATATCAAACCGGGGCAGACGATATTCTCAGAAGCACCAAACTCGGCAGACGAAAACTTGCTTTTGTGAAAATATTGTCAGCCTTAACGCTGAGCATTCTGCTATTTGCCCTGTGCATGACGATTTTCATGGTCATCTCCAACGGCTTATTCGGTTGGGAGTGCCGTCAAACTTCCATGCAGATACTCTTCTCGGCATCTACGCTGCTTGGGTTAAATATCGGACAGTTGCAGAATCTTGTCATGGTGGCGGGCTTCATTGCACTTCTGTCCTGCGTCAGCTTCGTGCTGTTTATATCCTCCGCCTGCAAGAATACAACCATTGCCACCGGACTGACGATTGCTTTTAGCATCGCGCCCTCTGCCTTTTATATGATGGCTGGCGGCAATTTCGCTGCCTATCTCAGAGTGCTGCTGCCCTCCGGCGCTCTGGGTGGAAGCAACTCATTCTCCTACGCTTTGACATACTATTTTGAATTCCTGAGAGTCGGACCTTTTACCGTGTGGACTCCATGGCTCCTCATGATTGTCCCTGCACTCGAGATACCGCTTTTCCTGTGGTTGACCGTGAGGTCGTATTGTCGGAGGAGTTTATAAATATTTTGTATTAAGTTTACCTTGCAATGAAATAAGTAACCCCAAAAGCAGCCCTCCAACTATAGAGCCGGGCTGCTTTTGTATTGATCTAAATCCGCTTTTCTACTCCCTATAAATCCTGTAAATATCAAACTCGTTATGCTCTATTCCGAAATGTCCGATAACATCCATCTGTAATCCGTTCGCTGCAAGAACCGCTTCATCCACTTCCGGCTGCCACTCTGTATGCAAAAACCACACATTTCCGAAATCTTTGGAGAAATCAAATCTTTCTACATATTCCAGCTGTTCCTTAGGAAAATAGCATTCATAGATAAATCCAAACGTCTCCCAGTTATAGACCACATAATCGTTCGGCTGCAAATTCTCCTCGAAAAAGGCTTCCGTCTGCGGCACGTAAGTGCTTCTGTACTCCTGCCTGAAACATTCCTTATACTGCACCGCCCCTACAAATAACAAAAACACCGTAACAACTGCCAGAATCTGCTTTTTCGCGTTCCGTATGGAAAGCCCGAAGAAAAGCGCCAAGAATCCCAGCGCCGGGAACACATACTGGTCGCGGTAGATGGGCGTCTTCAACCACGACATCACCACCCCTAAGATAACCGTCAGCGTCGGAACCAACATACACGTAAGCGCGAATATTTCCGTCTCTTCCTTGTTTTTCGATATTTGGATTGTATTATATGTGCTCGCCCCTTTTAAGATAATGAGAAACACAAAAACCATACCCGGAACAAGCTCCAAATCAAACGTCCATGTAAAATACGACCATATGACTTCCGCCGTAATCTCCGGTATCCAATAGCCCTGCTCCACGCTTGTCACCTGCTTGATGAAAAAGGGCATCCACGGCAGATACAGCACAACCATTCCGACCACACATAAAACCCACTTTACCAGCCGTTCACGCCTCCAAATCACAATTGCCAGAAACAATAATCCGGCAATGACAATCACCGAGACAAACGCAAAATAATGCGTATAGGCTGCCGCCGCGCCGCTCAATGCCAGAACCACAAACTCACTTGTCTTCCCGTTTTGAAATGCCAGATAAGCGTACACTCCGCATACCGTCACACAAAATAATGCCAAAGAATACATTCTGACCTGCAGTGCAAATTCCATGGAACACGGAATACATGTAAGAAATAAGAGCGTCAGAAATGTTGCAATATCACCAAAATGCCTGCGGACAACCGTCGCCAAAAATATAAGTGTCGCCACCATAGGGATGACTGCCGCAATTTTCTGTATAATCAGCGCGTCACCGAACACCATCGCAAAAATTTTGGCATACAGATAGTACAGCGGAGGATGTACGTCCGCCGCTGTGCCCATAATAATATCTTTGAAATTGCCTCGCAGTAATTGCAAGGTAAACGCCTCATCCGTCCAAATATTATGATTGAATAAAAGCGATACATATAATCCTGTAAAAAAGACGACAATTCCCCAGATGCATATCGTCATATAATGTTCTTTCATCTTTGCAATCAAAGTTTTCCCCCTCCTCACATGTAAACATGTTTCTATCATGCAGCCGCAGTTTTATGTCGCGATCGCATTACCCGTATAAAGCTGATAATATTTCCCTTTCTCCTCAATCAACTGGTCATGGGTTCCCCGCTCAATAATCCGTCCCTGCTCCAGTACCATAATGCAGTCAGAATTCTTGACAGTAGAAAGTCTGTGCGCAATCACAAAAGTCGTTCTGCCCTTCATCAGCTTATCCATACCGTCCTGTACAATACGCTCCGTACGGGTATCAATGGAACTCGTCGCCTCGTCCAGAATGAGTACCGGCGGATCTGCAATCGCCGCACGGGCAATAGCCAGAAGCTGCCTCTGTCCCTGACTTAAGTTTGCACCGTCACCTGTCAGCACCGTATCATATCCCTCCGGAAGATGTCTGATAAATCCGTCTGCATTGGCAAGCTTTGCCGCTGCTATGACTTCCTCATCCGTGGCATCCAGTTTTCCATAACGAATGTTATCTATAACTGTTCCTGTAAAAAGATGTGTATCCTGCAATACGATACCCAGCGAACGCCTTAAGTCCGCCTTTTTAATCTTGTTGACATTAATACCGTCATAGCG
The DNA here is from genome assembly GCA_947176505.1 of uncultured Lachnospiraceae bacterium. GTDB lineage: Bacteria > Bacillota > Clostridia > Lachnospirales > Lachnospiraceae > UBA3282. The sequence continues at coordinate 5,131 of CAMWQW010000032.1, forward strand.
AATCTTACCGTCCTGTATATCATAAAAGCGATTAATCAGATTCGTAATCGTCGTCTTACCCGCACCTGTAGAACCGACGAAGGCAATTTTCTGCCCCGGCTGTGCATAAAGTTTCACGTCATGCAGTACAATCTTATCATCATTGTAGCCGAAATCCACACCGTCAAACACCACGTCACCTTTTAACTCCACATAGTCAACGGCATGATTTGCCTGATGTTCATGCCTCCACGCCCAGCGTCCTGTACGCTCCGCACTCTCCACCAGTCTTCCGCCTTCTTCCTTCACATTGACAAGTGTTACATATCCTTCATCCGTCTCCGGTACTTCGTCCATCATCTTAAAGATACGCTCTGCACCCGCCATTGCCATAACAATGGAATTAAACTGTTGACTCACTTGGTTAATAGGTCCGTTAAAGCTCTTATTAAAAGTTAAGAAGCTTGCAAGTTCTCCTAACGTCAGCCCGGAAAAACCGGAGAGAGCCATAGCGCCGCCTACAATCGCACAGACGACATAGCTCACATTTCCAAGCTGCATATTGACCGGTCCCACGATGTTGACAAGATAATTTGCTCTGTCCGCACTGTGATAGAGATTGTCATTGAGTTCCTTGAACTGCTCGACATTTTTCTCTTCGTGACAGAAAACTTTGACTACTTTCTGCCCTTCCATCATCTCTTCGATAAATCCGTTTACTTTACCCAAGTCTTTCTGCTGCTGTAAGAAATAGCGTCCGCTTAAGCTTGCCGTCTTCTTGGTAATCACCAGCATAACCGCTATCATAACAAGTGTTATTACAGTCAGAGGAACACTTAATATGATCATACTGATCAGTACACTGACAATCGTAATAGCACTGTTAAACACCTGCGGCATACTCTGGCTGACCATCTGTCTTATCGTGTCCGTATCGTTCGTATAGACGGACATGATATCGCCATGGGCGTGCGTATCAAAGTATTTAATAGGAAGCGTCTCCATATGTGAAAACAAATCGTCTCGAAGATTTCTGAGAACCCCCTGTGTCACATTAATCATAATACGGTTGTACGCATATGCTGCCGCCACGCCAATCGCATAGAAACCTGCAACCTTCAAAATCGCCATCGCAAGCGGATGAAAGTCCGGCACATCCACTGATAACATCGGCGTAATATAATCGTCAATTAAACGCTGGATAAACATTGTTCCCTGCACATTGGCAAGCACGCTGACCAGAATCAGTATCGCAACAATAACTAAATGGGGCGCATAGCTCTTTGCTACATACTTCATCAATCTCTTAAAAACCAACCCCGGATTTTCTATTTTCTTTCCTTTCGGCATTCTGCCATGCATCGGTCCCGGCATTATACCACCTCAACTTTCTCATCAAAGTCCCCGCCGCCGCTTGTCTGGGACTCATATACTTCACGATAGATTTCATTCGCCGCCATCAATTCTTCATGTGTTCCGTACCCATTAATTCTGCCTTCCTCCATCACAATGATGTGGTCGGCATGCTGAATACTGGATACACGCTGTGCAATAATCAATTTGGTCGTCTCTGGAATCTCCTGTGCAAACGCCTTCCGTATCCTAGCATCCGTAGCCGTATCCACGGCGCTGGTACTGTCGTCCAAAATAAGTACCTTCGGTTTCTTGAGAAGTGCCCTTGCGATACACAGACGCTGCTTCTGTCCGCCGGACACATTGGTGCCTCCCTGCTCTATGTATGTGTTGTAACCTTCCGGCATCTTCTCGATAAATTCATCAGCACACGCAAGCCGGCATACCCTCATGCACTCTTCCTCTGTGGCGTTCTCATCACCCCATCGTAAGTTATCCAAAATAGTGCCTGAGAAAAGCACATTCTTCTGTAATACTACTGACACTTGATTGCGCAGACTGTCCATATCATATTCCCGCACATCATGTCCGCCAACCATAACGGAACCCTTCGACACATCGTACAGACGGCTGATTAAATTGACCAGACTCGTCTTGGAACTGCCGGTACCGCCTAAGATACCCACGGTTTCTCCTGCCTTAATCTTTAAGTTAATGTCGTGCAGTACAGTTTTACTTTCATCTTTATAATAAGAAAAATCTACATTTCGGAACTCAATATCACCGCTTGACACATCATAAATAGGATTGACTGGATTAGTCAAGTCACTCTTTTCATTCAAAACTTCACTGATACGTCTCGCACTGGCAATACTCATACTCATCATAACGAAAATCATAGCGACCATCATCAGACTCATCAGAATATTCATGCAATAAGTCATCAGACTCATCAGTTCGCCGGTCGTCAGTGCGCTTTGCACAATCATCTTCGCGCCCATCCAACTGATTAGCAGAATACATGTATAAACGGTAAACTGCATAACCGGCATATTTAAAACTACCATTTTCTCCGCCTTAGAGAAAATATCGTAAATAGCCTGACTGGCTTTTTTCAACTTAGATGTCTCGTAATCTTCCCTGACATATGCCTTAACCACACGGATTGCACTGACATTCTCCTGCACGGAAGCGTTCAGCTCATCGTATTTCGGAAAAGCCATCTGAAAGTATTTCATCGCTCCTCTGATAATAAAGAAGAGTACTATCGCCAGCAGAACAAGCGCCACCATATACACCGTGGCAAGACGTGCATTAATAATAAATGCCATTGACATCGCGCAGATCATGCTGATCGGCGCCCGGAAGCAGATACGCAAAAGCATCTGGTACGCCTGCTGTACATTCGTCACATCTGTAGTCAGTCTCGTAACCAGTCCCGCCGTGCTGAATTTGTCCAGATTAGAAAAGGAGAAGGTCTGGATATTCTCAAACATTGCCTGCCGCAGATTACGTGCAAAACCGGTAGATGCCCTCGCCCCGAATTTACCTCCCATAACGCCGCAGAATAACCCGCCAAGCGCCGCCGCAATCATAAACCCTCCTACCATATAAATATGGCGCATATCTCCTGCCTCCACGCCATCATCAATGATGGATGCCATCATAAGCGGAATCAGCGTCTCGAATATAACTTCTAAGACCATAAAAATCGGTGTCAAAACAGATTCTTTCTTAAACTCTTTAATCTGTGCCGCTAGTGTTTTGATCATATTGATTCATAATGCTCCTTTCCCTATATACTCAATTTACTCACCTATATATCATTATTCAAATAAATTTTTATGTCAATAAAGAACTCAAAAATTTCACAAGAGTTTTATATTTTTTCTATAATACTTTTATGAAAATTAGGAATTGCTTTTATACCGCGGCAATGCTAATATATTAGAATATTACTGCATGTTTCTGGCAGACAGGGACATGCCTCATACACATTAGAGAGGAGAATTATATGAAAAAGAAAGTATTAGCACTGATTCTTTCTTCTGTTATGGCTCTTTCTTTGATTGGCTGCGGTTCTGACAACGCACAGCCTTCCACAGACACAGCTGCGACAGAAGATACAGCCACAGGAACAGAGGACGCGGCGCCTGCTGAGACAGAGCCCGCTGCCGAGGAATCTGCGGATACAGCAGAAACGACAGACGGTGCAGCGCTTAAGATTGCTATTGTCAGCAGTCCTTCCGGTGTAGACGACGGTTCCTTTAACGAAGACAACTACAACGGCATCCTGTCATTTATTGAAGATCACCCTGATTGTACCGTAACTCCGGTACAGGAGACGACAGGTGATGTAACTGCAGCCGTACAGGCAGTCGCTGACGTCGTTGCTGACTATGACGTCATCGTATGCTGCGGTTTCCAGTTCGCAGGTATCTCCACAATCGCAGAGGAAAACCCTGACGTGAAATTTATCCTTGTAGATTCTTTCCCTTCCGATGCAGAGGGCAACGAGGTGGAAGTTGATAATATCTACGCTATGTGCTTCGCTGAACAGGAGTCCGGTTTCTTCGCAGGTATGGCTGCCGCTCTTGAGACAACTACTAACAAAGTAGCCGTTGTCAACGGTATCGCATATCCTTCTAACGTAAACTACCAGTACGGTTTCGAGTGCGGCGTTAAATATGTCAATGAGACCGAAGGCAAGAATGTTGAACTGGTTGAACTCGCTTCCTACGCAGGCACAGATGTAACAGGCGCAAACGTAGGCGGTAACTACATCGGTTCTTTTGCTGACGAGGCAACAGGTAAAGTTGTAGGTAACGCACTGATTGCTGAAGACGTTGACATTGTCTTCGTAGCGGCAGGCGCTTCCGGTAACGGCGTACTGACGGCAGTGAAAGAAGCCGAAGGCGTACAGTTCATCGGCTGTGACGTAGACCAGTATGATGACGGCGCTAACGGTGATTCTAACGTAGTGCTCACTTCCGCATTGAAGGTAATGCACCTGAATGTAGAGCGTGCGTTAAACGCAATCGTAGACGGTACCTTCGAGGGCGCCAACGTAACTTTGCAGGCTGACACAGACTCTACCGGCTATGTAAGCGCAGACGGCAGATGCCAGTTGTCCGCAGACACCATCTCTAAGATTGACGCTGCTTACGCATTGGTTAAATCCGGTTCCATCGTTCCCGCCGCCAACTTCAACGGCGTGACACCGGACGATTTCTCTTGGTAAAATCGTCGCTCGGCAGCTACGATTCAGTGAATGCTCCGCATTCTCCTTGAATGGTTTACACTGTCGCAATTTCCTATAGAATAAAAAACGAGCTCGCTCGTTTATATGAATCCGGTTATATATCAGGCTGTGAGGGAAATTTCCCTTGCAGCCTTTTTTATTTTGCCGTATTCTATAAATAGAGAGTTACACAGCTGTTCATCAATGGTTCAAGCAGCGGCTTAGGTATTATCTTTCCTCTAAGCGGACGTATTCAATATTGTATCAACGGTAACTCTATATTCACAGAACACTCTTCCAGTAAAGCGAGGTCAACGCATGTCAGATTACATCATCGAAATGAATCATATCACGAAGCGTTTCCCCGGCATCGTGGCAAATGACGACGTATCCATTCAAGTAAAAAAGGGCGAGATATACGCACTTCTCGGTGAAAATGGCGCCGGTAAATCCACTCTGATGAGTATGCTCTTCGGTATGTACGAACCGGACGAGGGTGAAATCATCATCCGTGGCGATAAAGTCAAGATTCAGTCCCCCAACCATGCAACAAAATTAAATATCGGCATGGTGCACCAGCACTTTAAGCTGGTAAGCAACTATACGATTGCCGAGAATATTATTATGGGCATGGAACCCGTTAAGAAGACATTGGGACTGTTCAAATCCGTAGATTTAAAGAAAGCAAATGAAGATATCCTTGCATTATCCCGCAAATTCGGTCTTGAAGTGGATCCGACTAAAGTGATTGAGCAGGTAAACGTCTCTATGCAGCAGCGCGTTGAGATTCTCAAAATGCTCTACCGCGAGGCGGAAATTCTGATTTTCGATGAACCGACCGCCGTACTTACTCCGCAGGAAATCGAATTCCTGTTAGAAATTATCCGCAGTCTGCGGGATGATGGCAAGACAATCATTCTGATTACACATAAATTAGAAGAAATCAAGAAAATTGCTGACCGATGCGCTATCCTCTGCCGCGGCAGGCTGATTGACGTATTGGATGTTGCCTCAACGGATACCAAGACTATGGCTAATCTGATGGTAGGTCGTGAAGTCAGCTTCACCGTGGACAAGCCTGCACCGAAATATGGCAAAGAAGTTCTGCGTGTAGAGCATCTGACCGTGCGCAACGAGGATAAATACGAAGTCGTCAAAGACGTCTCTTTTTCTGTCAGAGAGGGAGAAATCTTCGTCGTCGCAGGCGTTTCCGGCAACGGGCAGATTGAACTTGCGGATGCTATCGCCGGACTCATCAAACCGTCAGGCGGAACCGTCACGCTAAACGGAGCGGATATCACTTCCTACTCTATCAGGAAGCGTAATCTGGCAGGGATATCCTATATCCCGGAAGACCGCCACAATGTCGGTCTGGTGATGGATTTCACCCTTGCGGACAATCTTGCGCTCAAGAATTATTTCGAAGAACCTTTTTCCCGCAAAGGCGTAATTCACAATGAGGAATTCACATCCTACGGCGACAAACTGATTGACAAGTTCGATATCCGGAGCAGTCAGGGTAACGACACGATTGTCCGTTCCATGAGCGGCGGCAATCAGCAGAAAGCTATTATCGCCAGAGAAATTGAGCTTGGCTCCTCCCTGACTATCTTCGTGCAGCCCACCCGCGGTCTGGACATCGGCGCCATCGAAAACATTCATAAGCAGATCATAGGCGAACGGAGCAAAGGTAAAGCAATCCTCTTAATTTCACTGGAACTGGACGAAGTCATGAATCTGGCAGATACGATAGGCGTCATCTACAACGGTGAAATCCAGAAAATCGCTGACGCCAGAGAACTTACCCCAACCCAAGTCGGCGAATTTATGATGGGAGTAGGAGGACGACATGAAAAAGAATAAAAACGGTATCATTCATAAAGTGATTTTACAGACAATCGGACATGAGAAGCGGCAGCATTACATGATTCCGGTTTTCACGATTCTTCTCAGTCTGATTTTCGGCGCTATCGTTATTGCGCTTCTTGGCAGCAACCCGTTTAAGGCATATTATAATCTGCTGCAAGGTTCGGGACTTGCCCCCAAAGCTTCCTACGCAGGACATAAAGGCATCATTACTGATTTTACCAGCTTCTTAAATGCACTGACCCCGATGCTTTTTGCCGCACTAGCCGTCCTGATTGCCTTAAAAGCCGGGCTTTTTAATATCGGCGTGTCCGGACAGATGTTAGCCGCCGGCTTTACTGCTACCGTCTTAATCGGCTATTCCACTCTTCCGGCAATCGTTGCCAAACCGCTTGTCGTGCTGATTGGTTTTGTCATCGGCGCACTGGCAGGCGCTGTTGTAGGTTTTCTGAAACACCGTTTCAACATTAACGAAGTCGTTTCAACGATCATGTTTAATTACATATTCCAATATGTAGTCAGCTTCCTTATCAACACATTCTATGTAGACCCCGTATCCAGACAGTCCAAGAATGTAGGAGCATCCGGAAGGCTGACGCTCGTGGATGTGGTCATCGGAGATTATAAAATGGATATTCCTCTGGGAATCCTTCTGGCGGCTGTGGGAATCGCAGTGACCGCTTTTATCATGAACAAAACTATCCTAGGTTTTGAAATTAAAGCCGTGGGAAGCAGTATGCGCGCTGCAGAATATGCCGGGATTCAGGTAGGACGCACAAGAGTGCTCGCCATGATGCTCTCCGGCGGATTTGCCGGACTTGCAGGCGTCACATACTACATGGGATATTTTGCTTCCATTCAGCCCAAAGTACTCGTCAGCACAGGCTACGATGCCATTGCGGTAGCGCTCCTTGGTAACAGTTCCCCTATCGGCATCATTTTCTCATCCTTTCTGATTACAGTCATCTCGAAGGGAAGCACCTATATGAATTCCGCCTCCGGCGTTCAGGCAGAGATAGCCTCCGCCATAACGGGTATTATACTGTTATTCAGCGCATGCGGCGCTTATGTCAAATACAAAGTCAACAGATGGAAGGAGGACAACTAAATGAATACAATCATCATCGACGGTTTATCCTTTGCACTTCCGCTGTTTATCATGGCAATTGGCGGTATTTACTGCGAACGCAGCGGCATCACCAATCTTGCCATCGAAGGATTACAAGGCTTCGGAGCTTTCTGCGGTGCGCTTTTTGCAGTCTGTATCGCACAATACTTTGCGGGCAATTCGCCGATTCCCTTCTATCTGGCAATGTTGTTCGCCTTCCTTGGCGGTATGCTCTTTTCCCTGCTGCACGCCATGTTATGTATCAAGTTTAAAGCCAATCAGGTAATCAGCGGCGTTGTCATCAATATCCTTGCAATGGCGCTCACGGAATTTATGACCAAGCAGATTAACGCCAGCATCTTCGGCGCTGCCTCTAATAAATTCGTACTGGGTGTGTCTGCCCGCATCACTGTTCCGGTATTGTCACAGATTCCGGTGCTTGGGGCTGTATTTACGAACCTTTATCCTTTTGAAATTGTCATTGCAGTGATTGCCGTCATCGCATGGTATGTGCTGTACAAGACAAGATTCGGTCTGCACCTGCGCGCATGCGGCGATAATCCCCATGCAGTGGACGCTGCAGGTATCGAAGTAAGTCGTGTTCGTCTGATCGCCGTTATGGCCTCCGGTGCTCTGTCCGGTCTGGGCGGTATCTGTTTCGCCTACTCGATTTCGGCTAACTTTTCGTCAAATATCTATTCCGGCTACGGCTATCTCGCTATCGCCGCACTGATTTTCGGCAACTGGAAGATTATGCCGACTCTTGGCGCGTGCCTGTTGTTCGGCTTTGCCCGCTCCGGCGGGTATGAACTCGTGAAAATTTTAGAGATGCCCAGCAGTTATCAGGATTTGGTTATGGTGCTGCCCTATGTACTTACGCTGCTCATGCTCATCTTCTTCAGCAAGAAAAATCATTCTCCTAAAGCATTGGGAGAAATCTACGATAAAGGAGCAAGGTAGAAACGGAGGCCGCACACATGGCAAGAAGACCACGCTATATTGCTACAGCAGCATTTCTTCTCATATTTGCTATATTTTTGATTTTCAACCTCCGAAATTCGGGAGAATATCCTCAGACGATGTTCGTAGCCGCAATGGCATGCAAGGTCCGTTCCGGTCCCGGACACGAATTCGATGTTGTCGCTATGGTAAGCCAACATGAAAAAGTTATCGTATTGGGAATGGCTGAGGACGAAAATCATAGGACATGGTATAAGATTGATGCGAAATCTCTGACGAATTTATCGCAGGATGCTGATACGCGGGAATGCTATATTCGTTCGGATTTGCTGGTAATCAATGAAGATAATATAGAATAAGTAGTCGTCTTATCAACATGCATACCGTATCGGTTATCACTGATACGGTATGCATGTTTTATTCGATTATCACATACATCTTTATGCGTACTCGAAAAAATGTGGAATATCTTAATTACTATTAAATATGAAACACTTTCTGCAGCTGCCTCATTGTTCCGAGTACAAGCATGGTCTGTTCGGTTGTGATTGCCGTTTCCGGTGTGATTGCCAGATTTAAGACTCCGTCCTCTTTTACTGCAAGAATATTAAGGCTGTATTTCTTGCGGACATCCAGTTCTCCGACCGTCTTGCCAACCCACTCTGCCGGCACATGAACTTCAAAAATCGCATGTTCGTCATCTAACTCAATATAGTCCAAAATATGGTCGGCGCTGTAACGTATCGCCGTCCATTCCGCAAACTGCTTCTCCGGAAAGACAATCTCATCCGCGCCGTTTTTCAGTAAGAACTTGGCATGGACGTCACTTGCCGCTCTGGATACGACCAAAGATGCTCCCAATTCTTTTAACAAAGAAGTCGTCTCTAAAGAACTCTGGAAATTGTCTCCGATAGCCACAATGCAGAAATCAAAATTGCGTATTCCCAGTGCCATCAGGAAATCCGGATTCGTACTGTCACCAATCTGTGCGTTGGTGACAAAAGGCAGAATCGCATCTACTCTCTCTTCTTTCCAATCCACCGCCATCACCTGATGATTCATTTCATATAATTTCTCCGCAACACGTCTGCCGAAACGTCCTAACCCTACTAACAAAACTGATTTCATAACTCTCTTTCCTCCTCTTACCTTCCTATCAGAACCGCTCCAATTTATGCTGAGAATGCCTGCATTTCAGGCATTCTCTTGTGTGGACAGAAGTTGCCTTAGAACTTCTGTTCATAACTACTACCCGACCATAATCTTCTCCTGCGGGAACTCGGAAACATAAGAATGCTTCCTTGCCAGCGCCGCATACACAATCGTCATACCTCCCACACGCCCAAGAAACATCAGTATGATAAGGACAATCTTGGACGCCGTGCTAAGATTCGGTGTAATCCCCAGCGTGACTCCCACCGTTCCGATGGCTGACGCCGCCTCAAAAAGCGCCTGTATAATAGGTATATGCTCCACACTGCCAATAAAAATTCCTCCTGCAAGAAACAGACTTAAATACAAGATTAAGACCGTAGCCGCATAATGTGCCGTATCATTCGGAATCCTTCTTCCGAAAATATGAGCGTTCGGTCTTCGCTTAAATACCGCGATTGCCGTCGCAAACAGCACCGCAAAAGTCGTCACCTTCATACCGCCTGCCGTGGAACCGGGGGCTCCGCCAATCAGCATCAATATGACCATAATCATCTGCCCCGACTCCGTAAGCTGGGTTAAATCAACGGTATTATATCCCGCAGTACGGGTCGTAACCGATTGGAATAGCGCCGCTAATATCTTCTCAACCGTATTCATACCTTCCCATGCAGGCGAACGAAATTCATTAAAGTAAAAGTAAACCGCCGGAAGCAGAAGCAGAACACATGTAACGGACAGAACCACTTTGCTCTGCATACGATAGCGGCGCAGGTGTATGCCGTTGCGTTTGATATCGTCCCATGTCAGAAAACCGATACCTCCCACCACAATCAACAGCATCACTACCACATTCACGAGCACATTTCCCGTGTAAGAAGTCAAAGACGAATACTGCCCTTTAATACCCATAAGGTCAAATCCCGCATTGCAAAAAGAAGAAATCGAATGGAACACGGCATACCAGACTCCCTTTCCGATACCAAACTCCGGAATCATAACCGGTAAAAACGCCACAGCTCCCAATAATTCTATGATGACCACCGTTTTCAAAATAAACCCGGTCATCCGCACGATACCTCCCATCTGTGGCGCCGCAATTGCTTCCTGCATCGTGCTTCTCTGCATCAGTCCGATTTTCCGTCCGGACAATCTGGTGATAAAAATCGCTATCGTAATCACTCCAAGTCCGCCAATCTGAATCAAACATAAAATCACCGTCTGTCCGAATGCGGACCAGTATGTTGCAGTATCATTCGTGACAAGTCCCGTCACACAGACAGCCGAAGTCGCCGTAAACAGTGCATCCAGAAACGGTGCGCCCCCTGCGCCCGCCCTAGACCAAGGAAGCATTAAGAAAAACGTTCCCACGGCAATCACACCCATAAAACCTAACATTATAATTTGTGATGAAGATAATTTTTTGTTTCTTCTGATCGTCATCCTGTTATCCCTGCCTGTCTCATATTATAATACTCTGTGCTATAATCGAATTTCTTCCCCCAGCTTAAAGGAATACAGCAGCCGTTCCGTATCCCGATATCCCGAAGCCTGTTCCAGCGCCTCCGCATAATAATCAAGCTGTACATGATAACGTCTCACCAATTCCTCCGCTGTCTCCACCGCATCCGTCTTATAGTCCAGAAGAACATATTTCCCATTTTCCTCAAAGAAAACGTCGATGATTCCCTGTATCAAAACAGTCTCTTCCTTCGGGAAATCACCGCTTAACCGACTCGCGGGAAGTCCCATCACAAAAGGTTGCTCCTTGTACAGTCTGCCTGCTCTGGCTGCCTCCCCCATTCGTAATGCCGTATCGGTCATCAAGAATTTTATAATCTTAAAGTTTGACACCACTGTATAATATTCTTCCGTCAGCCTTCCGTCACTTCGCATCTCTTCAAGCTGACTCTCCAGCAGCTTCGTGACAGCCGTCTCGTCCTTATTGACCTCTTTAGTCAATTTAGTGAAATCAAACAATTCCATTACTTTATGAAATGCGCTTCCTCGCATGGAGCCGCTGACTCGCTCGTCTTTTTCCAGAAATCCGGGCAGATAAGGCACCACCGTCTCCTCCTCGTACATTTTGAAAGAGAAGTCGGTTTCTTCCTGCATTCCAGCCATCTTCAATTCTGACACTGTCGTCTTCGTATAAAGATTTCTCAGATTCTCATGTGGGTACTGATAAGTGAAACTATCTGACATATATGTCATAAGTGCATCGTCTACATCTTTGACCGCATCGGATAACAGAAGGCTGCGTTTTGCCTCTTCCATCCGTACGGTTTCTTCCAGCTTCTCCTCTACGGTATCTTCCCAGCCGGAAAGTGAAACACGGACGCTCATACTCCATAAGTAAATCTCTTCGGAATTAACTTTGTGCCCCGGTTCCAGTCCGCACTCTTTATATAATTCATCCATACATTGATTTCTGGCAAGCGCATACAGCAGCAAATCCAAGAAACTGCCACTGTCAATCAGTACATCATAAGGAAGGAGTGTCTCCTTCTTCTGTCGTAACGGCAGCAGCGACGTCATCGTCTTACTCACATCCTTCACAGTGCCGGTCAAAATCAGCTTTTCCTTAGCTCTGGTCATCGCCACATATAAAATACGCATTTCTTCCGCCAGATTATCCGCCTTCATCTTCTCGGCAATAACATTTCTGCGTAAATCTCTTCCCCTGACGCGCATTGCCGGATTCACATAATCTACACCGATTCCAGCGTCAATGTCAAGCACGAGCGACCCGCTTACGTCTCTGGTCTGAAAGCCTTTGGCAATCCCCGACACGAAGCAAACCGGAAACTCCAGTCCTTTACTCTTGTGAATGCTCATGATACGCACGACATCAGCATTTTCATCCTGCAGTCCTGCCTCTCCATAATCCACTTCATACTTCTCTAACTGTTCCATATACCGCAGGAAATGGTTCAGCCCGAAATAACTTGTATTCTCATAATCCGCCGCCTTGACAAGCAGCATCTCCACATTGGCGCGGCGTTTATTACCCTCCGGCTTAACTGACACATAATCTAAATAACCCGTCTCCTGCAGAATCACCTGCAGAAGTTCCTGCACGGAAAGATATGCCGATAACTCACGGTAACGGTTGATATCCCCAATGAATTTCTGTATCTTTTCAGCCAGTTTATTTGAACGCTCCGGTTCGTCTTCCGATACCCCAAACTCCTTCACCGCATCATACAAATATTTTTTGTTTGGAGCAGAAGAGCGGATTATGGCAATCTCCTCCTCGTCGAATCCGCCCAAATAAGAATGCATCACGCCATATAAGGGAATATCCTGCAAAGGATTATCCAGAGTCCTCAGAAAATGCAGAAGCTCCTGTACCTCGCTTGCCGCGAAATACCCTGTCCGCGAAGTCATGTGCACCGGAATTCCTTCCTCTTCCAATATCCGCTTGAACACTTCATCCCAGCCGGAAACAGTGCGGAGCAAAATTACGACATCCTTGTAAGCAAGCTTGCGAAGCCCACCGCTTTCTCTGTCAGTCACCTGAAAAGTACGCATTAACTCTTTAATCTTAAGTGCGATGCCATAAGCCTCCTGCTCCTTCGTCGAGATGTCCTCCGGCTTTTCACCTGTCTGATAGAGTAAAATCTCCGTATCATTCGGATTTTCTGTCTGCACATCGGCTTCCCCGTCTGCACTGCACACATCTTGCACCGGATAAACCGCTCCCGCATGAAGCGCCGCTAAATCATCATAGACGATACCTCCCACATCCTCACCCATAATCTGTTCAAATACCTTGTTTACACTGTTGAGCACTTCCTCACGGCTGCGAAAGTTCTGATGAAGATCGATTTTTTCGGCACATACTCCTCCTTCATCCGCCTGCTGCCCTGCATACGCCGCATATTTTTCCAAAAATAATTCCGGTCTTGCCAGACGGAATTTATAGATACTCTGCTTTACATCGCCTACCATAAAGCGGTTGTATCTGCCCTCGTCCTCACCTGAAATACATGACAGGATATATTCCTGCACCAGATTGCTGTCCTGATATTCGTCTATGAGTATCTCATGAAAGTAACTGCGGTATTCAAGCGCCGTTTCCGTCGGCACACAGCCGCCATCACCATCCTCCTCTTTCACCAAAATCTCTAATGCAAAATGCTCGATGTCATCGAAATCCAGAATATTCTTATCCCGCTTCTTCGCATCGAAGACTTTCTTAAATGTCAGTGTCAAATCCACCAGCGCTTCTACTGCCGCGCCGCATACTTCCATCTGTTTAAGAATCTGCTCTTTTGAACGAAAAAAGTATTTCTTCTGCAAATCTCCAAGCTGTTCCTTGACCTGCGTGCGAAGACTTTTTGCCATCTCACGCTTAATTGACGAAACCGTCTCGTCCTTTTTGGAAGAAAGTCTGTCGAAATGCAATGCGCCAAAGGATGTATAGAGAATATCATAATCATCTCTTTCCTCACATCTGCGCAAGAGTCCCTCTGCCATCTCCTGTTCGCGTTCCAGCAGTTCTCCATACATATACGGGCCGTCCGGCTCACTGCACAGACGAACCGCCTCTGATAATTTGTCAATACATCCCTGCAAAATCAGCTTGGTCTGCCGCATCAAATCCGCCACCCACGGGATATTCTCGAAATCCGCCGCAACATTATAGTCCTGTTTCCGCTGTTCCAGCCACTTCTCCGGAAAAGGAGTGCTCATAGCAAAATCATAAAGCTTTAGTACAATCTCCTCCACCGCCGTATCCCTGCTGCCCATACTGAAATATTCCATGCAATTCAAGAACCCCGGTTCTTCTTCGGCATAGCACGCTTCCAACGTCTCCGCCAGCGCCTCCTGCCGCATCAGCTTTCCTTCCCCTTCCTCTGCAATGCGGAATCCGGGGTCTAAACCGATTGTGTGAAATTGGTTCCGGAGTACAAAAAGGCAGAAGCTGTCAATCGTCGTGATGCGCGCATTATGCAAAAGGGTCGTCTGCCTCTGCAAATGCTCATTCTCCGGGTCCGCCGCCAGTCTGTCAGCCAAAGCCCGGCTGATTCTCTCCCGCATCTCTGCCGCCGCCGCATTCGTGAATGTCACCACAAGCAGCCTGTCGATATCTACCGGCTGCTCGCTGTCGCTGACCATCCCTACAATCCGCTCCACTAACACCGCCGTCTTACCCGATCCTGCGGCTGCAGACACTAACAGATTCCGTCCCCTTGCGTCAATTACTCTCTGCTGTTTTTCGGTAAACGTAATACCCATGTTACACCTCATTCACTGCCCAACTCTTCCCGCATCTTAGCTAGCGCGTCGTCTGCGCTCATCTTCGGCAGCCTGCGCATTCCGTATCCCTCAATTCTGCTGTCGTATCCGCACACGTTTCTATATGCACAGTAAGTACATGCCTGATTTGTGCCCTGCTCATACGGATTGACCGATATGGTCCCCTCTAAGATGCCGCTTCCGATTTGCCTGATTTTGCGATTTACATAATCCGAAACCAACTGCATATCTTCCTCATTTATGACACTCGAGTATGCGGAGAAAGAACCATCCTTTTTCCGCTCAAGCGGCAGGATTTTAGACTTATCCGTAAACTCTTTGTCGAGCAATCTGACAGCCTCGTCACTTTCATTGACTAACCCGGTCATCCTAAGTTCCTGTAATAATTTATCATTAATCTGCTCCGGTGTCAGAGTATCACCGTCTTCCACCATAGGGTCAGCAATATGATAGTACAGCATAGCCGCCGGAACCACTTTTTTGTCCGGGTGCTTCTTCTGCTCCATCTCCACCGCCGCGTTCATATAGACCACCAACTGCAATTGCAGCCCATAGTAAAGCGCAGCCAAATCAAACTTACGCGTACCGGACTTATAATCTATAACTTTTACATAAACCTTGTCCTCTGCTTCACATGTATCTACTCTGTCGATTCGTCCGCGAAGACGCATCTTGTCCTGCTCATTCAAGGCAATGTTTAATGCGTCCAAATCCTCAATCATAGAAAAGGACATCTCAAACTGTTCCGGCACGAAATCCCCTTTCTTAAGCTGCGTCTGTAAAGTCAATACGGTGCGGGTCAATATTCTTGTCATCCGTCTAAGCAAATGTCGGTTGCGTGCGCTGCTGTACAGAATCGTCTCCTCATAAGCTGCCGCGTACGCCTCGATTGACGCTTCGACCATCCGCCGCGCCTCCCCTTCCGGAAAATCAAACCATGTATAACCTTCTGCAGACAATCGCTGTGCAAATATCTCCAGCACACCGTGAAAAACATTTCCCATGTCCACATCCTCAAAGCTGTAATCACCACGCTCTCGAAGCTCCAGACCGTATTGCAGGAAATGACCGTAAGCGCAGGCGGCATATTTCTCCAGCCGGCTGACACTATTTAACAACATCCTGCCGTATAGGGCACGGGTTACCACTTTAGACAGAGGTGTATCGCTGTATCGGTAGAAAGCCGTCCGGGTCAGACGATCCACCGTATCCTGATGCTCCATCCTGCTATGGTAACTATGATATAAAGTATACATTCTGCATCTTAATTCTTCCGGAAGCCTGCCGCCCGCATACTCCCGCAGCATATCCGCCATCATTCCGATACCGTCGGCACCGCACACAAGTTGTTCTTCTATAGAAGCATTCTCCGGCGCTTCCACCGTCAGAAACGGGTACATTTTCTTCAGCAAATCTATCAAGTAGGCAGGACGAAGACTCCTCCCGTCATTCCCGATTTTGGCATAGGACAAATACAGTTTTTCCGAAGGCTTCGTCATATTCAAGTACAGATACAGCCGCTGGATATACATCTGCTGTCTGGGAGACGGCGCAAGCTCTAACTCAGATTCCCTTAAGAATTCCCTGTCGATATCCGAGATAATTCCGCCGTTTCCCGCCCCTTTCGGAATATTGCCATCGTTGACTCCCAAGAAAAAGAGTACTTTGACCTGCTTTAAGCGCGTTCTCTCGATATCACCGACTAAAACGCGGTCCACATTTTGCGGAATTGTCCCCACACTGATTTCCGTCAGACCGGAATCCAAAATATCCGCAAACTCCCTGCGCTCCATTTCTTCCTCCGCAAGCAGGTCATATATCTGGTCAAGCAGGTCGACCACCATCGCATAAATCTGCCCGTATTCCTTGGCTCGCGCCAAGTCTCCCTGCTCTTTAAATTTCCGCTCATAATGTGACAACTTTTGCTGCAAATCATTCTGCACAATAAAGTCATAAAGGGCGCGCACCATCTCTCCCGCAGTGCGGACAGGCGCGAGAAGCGGCGCAAGAAGCTCCATAAGCCTCTCCCTCATAGCATTGTAACATTCCAACCGCTGCAGAGCTGCTTCTTCACCCTCTTTATCTTCTTCTTTGTATATAAAAATACTGTTCCAGCGCTTCTGTCCGCGGATACCGAATCTGCGCACATAATTCTCCAGCCGGTCCACCTCTTCTACATCAAATCCGGTTAATCCGGTACGCAGATAATGAAAAACCGACTCGAAACTAAAATCCTGAAGCACAATCTGTAACGCGCTTCTAATATATTCTGCAAAGGGATTGCGCAGAATCCCTCGTGTATGGTCCAAATAAATAGGAATACCGAACTTGGCAAACTCTTCCTCCGCCAGACTGCCGTAGACTTCCATATCACCGGTTACTACCGCAAAATCACGATAATACAGCTTTTCGGAATTGTGTAAGCCGCCCTCCGGTTTCGTGCCATCCACCAAACCAACCGTTCCATGTTGTCTCATCATCAGCTTCCGAATCGCAATACACGTCTGCCTGATTTCTTCTTTCGGAGTCGACGCTTCATATATATGCACATTCTCCACCGGCTCCTCATAAACCTGCGACGAATAGCGAAACAAATTGCGCTCCAGATGAGACAGTTCCGCGTTCTGTGCAAACCGCGGCAGTCTGCCTGATATTCTGTCCCTGCACCACACCGGCTTTTCCTCCGGAACATCTATTTCTCCCGCCAGCTTTCGCAAGTCCGCCACTGTCTTCTTACTCAGATGAAAAAGTCTGTGCTCTCCGTCAAGCCGATACGGATTCTCCCTGTCATCAATGGTCACGGTCACAATGACTCTCTTGGTCAATCTAATCAGTTCCTGAATCACACGGTTCTGAATCGGTGTAAATCCGGTAAATCCATCGAAAATCACCACACTGTTTCTGATAATCCCGGACTTCGGCAGTGCTGCTCTAAGTCTGTCCAGCGTCTCTTCGGTGGTGATAAACTTATCATGGATATAGTCCAAAAACGCCTGATACAGCACCCCGATATCCTGCAATTTATAATAAAGCGCACCTCGGGAGCGGGCATACTCGGTCAGCTTCTCCATCTCCGGCAATCCGATACCGTACTGCATAAATTCCGAAATCGCGGACTTTACCTCATGGATATAGCCAATCTTATGGAGATGTGTACCCATAACCTGAAGCCTGTCCATACACTGTCCCGCCACATTACGAAGCACAAGGCTCTTACCGGTATCGTCAAGAACCAGTACATCTTCATAACCCACTTCCTCCAAGATACGGTGAGTGAGCCTTCCGAAGCTTAGGACGTCTATATTCATGATAATGTGACGGGGATGTTCCACCACCAGATCCATCTGTGTCTGCATGGTGAACTGATCGGGTACAATCAGCAGATAATCCGTATGTGGATTTAACTGTGATGACCGTATGATGTCTTCATGAAGTTTCTGACTTTTGCCGGAGCCGGAAGCTCCGAAATAAAATTGAAGTGACACTTACTTGTCCTCTCTTGTGGTACTGTTACTATGATACCACAAGAGAGGATAATTATCTATCTCTTTATCATCTCATGTTTATCCCTCATGTTTGTACTGCATGGCAATGAAGATATCATCTCCCTGTGCACTACTATTGCAGGCGCTCTATGAACAGCGCTTATGCATGTCCCATCCACTCTACAATATCCGCCCACGCTTCTTCGTCAATCTCCTCATCACGAAACAGTTTCTTCTTATCCTCATCGGTAATCTTGCGGATGACTCTGCACGGATTACCTGCTGCAATGCTCCAATCGGGGATATCCTTTGTCACCACGCTGCCTGCACCGATGACCACATTGTCACCGATATGTACGCCGGGGCAGACTACCGTATTGCCGCCAAGCCATACATTGTCGCCAATGGTTACCTCTTTGCCGTACTCATAACCAGAGTTTCGGCTCACCGGATGCACCGGATGTCCTGCAGTATAGACTGCCACGTTGGGAGCCATCTGACAGTTGTCGCCAATCTTAATCTTCGCCACGTCTAAAAGTGTGCAGTTATAGTTGGCAAAAAAGTTCTTACCCACTTCAATATGTTTCCCGTAATCGCAGTAAAACGGCGGATTCACAAAAGCATCCTCTGATTTCCCAAAAAGCTCTTTTACTACCTCTCTGATTCCCGCACGATCGGCACGGTCCATAAAATTCAGCTTTTGCAAAATTTTCCTGCATTCCGCCATTTCTTCAGCGACATTGTCATCCGCAATATATGCTAATTGTGCATCTCTGCGCGCTTTGTTTGTCATCTCTGTCCGCATCCTTTCTATTTCATTCTATTCTTTTTCCATTTTTCTATCCTTTTCTATGAGCTCTATCCGCCGGCTACTGTCCACACATTCTCTAATCCACGTGCTCAATCCAAATCTTATCTATCTGCATTCCGCTCTCCGCAAAATAAAGCTTCAGATAATTGTTCGGATTAAAGAAAGTATCTAATACCTGTTCTCTCTCCACATATTCTCCGCCTGTTCCGTTTAATGTAAACGTTTTCTTTAATGTACCGTTCACAAACGCAGACACAGACACCTGTGCCAGCTCAGAGGCATCCACCTTTGCCTTAAAACGAATCCTGTATGTACGCCTTCCCTCCGTCTGCAGTCCACACACAAAAGCTTTGCCCTTTCCCGTATCAATTTCTTTACCATCCAGCTCCAGATTATCATTCAGCGGATACCACTTGATGTCAAAGTCAACCTTATCATCTTCCGCCATCGTTTCTGCCGCTTCCTGTTCCTCTTTACTGATTCTTCCGAGACTCCTGTCCATAACTGCGGAACGCATCAGGACATTCAATATGTTCACGGCACATCTTTGCAAATCGGCACGCTGCAATGTCCCGTTCTTAAGGCATTCCTCCAAATTATCGTCATTGGAATTCCGGGCAGCATCCTGCACCACCATATAGACATCATTCTGCCCCCTGACCATAGCGGCGACATTTTGTCTCGTGGCAGTTCCGCCTTCATCGTTGATTTCCGCCCACCAGTCCGTCATCACAAGTCCGTCATAATGCCATTCGTTCCTTAATATTGTCGTCAAAAGGTCGTAGTTTCCAGCCGTCCAAAGACCATTAACACCACCGTAAGTACTCATAATAGCGTAAGCGCCGCCTTCTTTGACCGCAATCTCATACCCCTTCAGGTAGATTTCCCGTAAAGCGCGCTCTGAGACGACAGAATTATATTGTCTGCGGTGATATTCCTGATTATTACAAGCAAAATGCTTAAGTGCTCCGGTCACCTGATAGGTTCCCATTCCTCTGATCTGTGCTGCCGCCATCTTACCGGTAAGTAAAGGGTCTTCCGAGAAATACTCAAAATTGCGCCCGTTTAACGGATGCCTGTGAATGTTCATGCCCGGTCCCAATAAAATATCAATGCGGTTCTTGCGCAGCTCTGCACCTTCCATCTTATATAACTGTTCGACTAACTCTTCGTTAAAACTGCATGCCAGACAGGTTCCGTTAGGCAGACAGAAAGCGTAAGTCCCACAGTCCATACGGATGCCGGACGGACCGTCCGCACAGCATCCGCACGGAATACCATATTTCTCCAAGGGTTCTGTCACACCGCCGAAAGCCGCTGCCGTTCCCGGTGTTACTTTCGGTGAACACATTCCTTCTCCGCGGACAATACAGCATAAATCTTCGTCACTAAGCTGTCCTATGAAATCTTCCATGGGCACCTTCTTATCGTATACATCCGCCAGCCTGTATCCTTTATCCCCGGTATAAGAAATTTCGGTTTTCTTCTCTCCCCTGCTTCTCTGCGTCATATTATAGGTACGAAGGGGCGTTTTCTCCCATGAAATACATAATCTCCCGTCCTGCTCCTGCCTCGGCTTCATCCGCTCAAATGCTTCCACCGGAGCAAGCGCCTCCGTACACCGACTGATCACTTCCGTTTCCTTTACTTCCATGCAGCCTGCCGGTTGTGCACTTCTGACATCCTTCCCCACATAGAACCGATAGCTTCCTGCTTCCAATACATAACAAGATTTGTTCCCTGTCACGCCACTGTCATCATAGGAGGCAAGCGCATTTTTCTTCACTTCAACCATAAGTTCCTGCTCTTGTCCCGCATCCAGACATTTCGTCTTGGCAAATGCTGCCAGAGAGCGCGAAGGTTTTCCAAGCTGTCCCTGCGGTGCATCAACGTACACCTGCACGACCTCTTTTCCGGCAAAAGAACCCGTATTTTTGACTTTTACACGAAAAATGCACCCTTCAACTCCCTGCTCCATATCGCTTTGTATATCAAATGTAGTGTAAGATAGCCCGAATCCGAACGGATATAATACTTTGTCTTTCGCGTGGTCAAAAGTCTCAAAATAACGGTATCCCACATAAATATCTTCTGCGTACTGATTTCCGTCCGAGCCGCCGAAATTGGCTGCTGAAGGGTAGTTCTCCACCGAATAAGCTATCGTATCCGCCAGTCTGCCGCTGGGATTTTCCCTGCCCATAAGAATGTCCGCAACCGCATGTCCGCCCTCCATTCCACCCTGCCATGCATAGAACACTGCCTGTGGATTATAGGTCTCCACCCATTTCATGTCAATAATATTTCCCACATTGAGCACGACAATCACTTTCGCAAAAGCCCTGCATACGCTTTCGAGCATCTGCTCCTCTCCTTCTGAAAGATAGTAACTGCCCCTTTCGTCTGTGGCATCACGGTCTTCTCCCGCCGTACGCCCGATGACAACTAATGCTGCATCGCTGTTCGCCGCCGCTTTCTCTACGATTTCACGGCTTAAAGGCATTTCCTGCTGACTCCACGGTTCCTGTGCCCATCCTTTTCCCATATCAAAAGGATTATCTTTCAACCATTCCCTGTAAATCTGTTCCAATTCATCGTTCAATATAAGCTTCTCTTCTTTTAAAGCATCCCAAATCCCCACCACATACCGGGTATTGATCATCCCGCCGGAGCCTGTCCCGCTCTTATAGTAATCGAACTGAATCCGCCCGAACACAGACAGTTTATCCCCTTCTTTAAGCGGAAGCACATTGTTATCATTCTTCAGAAGCACGGCACCCTCCGCCGCTGCCTGCCTTGCATTCTTTGCATATGCATCCCAGTCTATCGCGTATTTGTTTCCCATATACTACAATCCTCCTCCATGATTTTCCCGTTTTTATTTTCCTATTCTTTATCACTGCAACAGCTATCTCCAATCATTCTATGCGCCGCTGTCATCTCTTAAATCATAGTATGCCATGCTCTGTCCGTTTTTCCAATGAAAATATTATATTTTTGTCTGCTTTTCCAATTGTTCACACAATGCAATATTATATTTGAGCGGTAGAACCTTATCTTTTCGTATTATGCCCTTTTCCTTCAAAGAATATGTCGAATTCTGCCATGATACAGGCTGTCCGAGATCTCCGGAACAACTGTTGGACGACTACATGTTGTGGGATTCTTCCCTGACAGTATCAGGCAACGCCATTGCCGCTGCCTTAAAAGCCGACGACGTGAACATATCCGTTCCCACGGTTTATGAGTACTTAAAATACATTTCCGATGCATGTATCTGCGATAAAGTGCCAAGATATGATATTCGTGGTAAAAAGGTATTGGCTTTTGAAGAGAAAACATATGTATGCGATCTAGGCTTTTTCCATCTGAAAAAAAACAGAGTCAAAGAAGAATACAGTCATATCGTAGAAACTATCTGCTATAATGAATTAATTGCCCGAGGCTATCAGGTATACATCGGTAAAACCTATAAAGGCGAGGTCGATTTCATCGCACAGAAAGGCAGTGAAAAATTTTATTTACAAGCTGCGTATCTCTTGAACAATGAAAATACCATCGAGAGAGAGTTCGATGCCTACAAAGCAATTGAAGACAACTATCCGAAATACGTCATCTCCACCGACAGGGTTCCCTTGTCACGATACGGCATTATTCATATGCGTCTATGCGAATGGCTGTTATCCTAATTAGGCGTGGAACGAAATTATTCATTTCTCCCCACGCCCAACAAACCTTTTTACTTTTTACTTTCCGCTCTTCCGACTAGAAACAACATCAAAGATAACTGCTAGAAGAAGCACGCCGCCTTTTACAACGTACTGCCATGAATCACCGATACCCATAATGGACATACCCATGTTGATGACACCGAGAAGGAGCGCACCTATGATAACACCCGGAATGGTACCGCTTCCGCCGTAAGCCGAAGCGCCGCCGATGAAGCAGGAACCGATAGCATCCATCTCGAACGATGTACCGGTGGAACCGTTAACGGAACCTACACGAGCCAGACACAGCAGACCGCACAGACCTGCGAGCAATCCCATATTTGCATATGCGATAAAATATACTTTATTCGTATTGATACCGGAAAGCTGCGTTGCTTTCTCATTTCCTCCTACCGCATAGAAATAACGTCCAAACGCCGTCTTTGATGTAATAAAGTGATAGATCAGACAAATCACAACCACCCATACGAGCATAACCGAGATGCCCTTATACTGTGTAAGCAGGTAACAGTAAAACAGCAATACCGCAGAAATTACAATTGCACGTCCATAATCCGCAGCAGCGCTGTTCTGACGATATCCCTTCTTCGCCTTATTGGAGCGGGAGGAAATCGTACTGTAAATAATAAAAGCAACTGCCAGAGCGCCAATCAAAAGCGGTGACCAGATATGCGCCTCCGTATCGAGTCCCGGAATCTTAATATATGCCGTAAAGATATTTAAGAATGTCGCATCCTGAACGGCTACTGTTTTGCTGTCCAATATCAGACGCCCGAAGCCGCGGAAGATGAACATACCGCCCAGCGTAGTAATAAAAGGCGGAATCCTTACATACCCAATCCAATAGCCCTGCCAGATGCCTGCTGCCAGACCGACCAAAATACAAACCGGAATTGTCACATAAACGCTGACACCGTGATTGGTGAGCAAAACTGCCGCCATACCTCCTACCATACAGATTACAGAACCTACTGAGAGGTCAATGTTACCGCCAGTCAAGATACACAGCAGCATACCGCACGCCATAACAAGCACATATCCGTTCTGAAGAAGCAGATTCGACATGTTCTGCGCATACAGCAGACGTCCGTCCGTTAAGAAGTAAAATAAAACAAAAACAACCACAAGGGCAATTACCATACTATTCTTAGTCAAAAAAGCGCCTAAGTTAAACTGGCTGCCCGCATTTTCTTTTTTCGTTGACATGATTACAACTCTCCTTTCGCTTTATGCTTTGGCGCTGATAATGTAGCTCATGATTTTCTCCTGAGTTGCTTCTTTAGCATTCAGTTCCCCGCGAAGTTCTCCTTCGTTCATAACGTAAATGCGGTCGCACATACCAATCAATTCCGGCATCTCCGAAGAAATCATAATGACCGACTTGCCATCCTCTACCATCTGATTGATCAGACAGTATATATCGTACTTGGCTCCTACATCAATTCCGCGTGTCGGCTCATCCAGAATCAGAACATCCGGCTCCGTAAACATCCATTTACCCAGCAGCGCTTTCTGCTGGTTACCACCCGACAGATTTCCTACCTGCTGTTCAATTGACGGTGTTTTCGTACCCATAGCTTCCGTCATTTCTTCCGCTACTTTTTTCTCATTGGTAGTATCGATGATTCCCTTGGAACATACCTTATCCAGACGCGCAAGCGTTGTGTTAAAGCGAATAGATTCGCCAAGAATCAATCCGTTAACCTTTCTATCCTCGGTCACATAAGCAAGCTTATGGTGAATTGCCTGCTCCGGATTCTTCAAATCAACTTTCTCTCCATTCAAATACAACTCTCCGCTGATATTTGTACCATAGCTTTTACCGAAAATAGACATTGCAAGTTCCGTACGTCCTGCCCCCTGTAATCCGGAAAATCCTATGACTTCACCTTTATGTACCTTAAAGGAGATATTATTGTCTACAATCTTCTCATGATAGAGCGGATGATGAACCGTCCAGTTCTTTACCTCCAGACCGACTTCATCGCACACCTTATGTTCACGGGTAGGATAACGGTCATTCATAGGACGCCCGACCATGCCCTTGATAATGCGGTCTTCGCTGAATTCATCTACTCCTTTTACCAAAGTTTCAATCGTAGACCCGTCACGGATGATTGTTGCCTTATCCGCACAGTAAATAATTTCGTTTAATTTATGTGTAATAATGATTGATGTCAATCCGTTTTTCTTAAATTCTATCAATAGATCCAGAAGCATCTTTGCATCCTCATCATTCAGTGAGGATGTCGGCTCATCTAATATGAGTAGCTTGACATTCTTAGAAAATGCTTTTGCAATTTCTACAAGCTGCTGCTTACCTGTTCCGATATCCTTAATCAGAGTCTGGGCGGATTCATTGAGCCCTACCTGTCTCATATGCTTTTCAGCCTCATTGTATGTAAGGTCCCAGTCAATATGCCCTAATTTGTTCTTCTTCTCATTCCCCAGAAACATATTCTCACCAATGGTAAGAAGCGGAATCAACGCCAGTTCCTGATGAATAATAACGATTCCTTTTGCCTCACTGTCCTTTAATGTCTTGAACTGGCAAAGCTCTCCGTTATAATATATTTCGCCCGAGTAACTCCCTGCGGGATAAGTTCCAGACAAAACATTCATCAGCGTAGATTTCCCTGCGCCGTTCTCTCCGATCAGCGCATGGATTTCCCCGCGTTCAACAACCAAATTAACGTTATCCAGTGCTTTTACTCCCGGAAATTCCTTGGTAATGGACTTCATTTCCAATATCGTATCACCCAAAAGATTTCCTCCTCTCCTTCTTAATCCCTCATCCTTAACCTGAAAAAGAAAGGCGGGACAGACGCCCGCCCCTCTCAGGTTCATGACATAATGTTTTCTTTTTACTAGTTCGCAGACAGATAACCGTCATCACCCATTGTATACAGACCGGTATCAACCAGATCCTGCAGATTGTCTTTGGTGATTACGTTCGGTACAAGCAGGAACGAAGGACACTTGTTTCCCGCAGAAGTCTCATAAGACTCTGTATCAAATGCGCACTCAATGCCAAATGACGGAATCAGTGACTCGTCGATTGTATCGCCTGCCAAGATTGCTTTTGCAAGTCCTAATGTAACAACAGACTCATTACTTACATTCTTGTATACAGTCATAGTCTGAACACCGTCAACAATGTTCTTTAAGTTAGCCTCGTCACCGTCCTGCCCTGTGATTACTACGGAATTGGAACCCGCATAATCGGATGTGATTGCCTGCGCAACGCCTAAAGCTGTAGAGTCATTAGAGCAAAGCCATACGTCAAGCTGTGTACCATCTGCATAGTAGGAAGAAAGAACGTTCTGTGCTCTTTCAAGAGCTGTGTCTGTATTCCACTGTGCAGTAGCAACTGTATCAAAATCCATCTGACCGGATACGATATTCAATGTGCCTGCATCAATGTAAGGTTTCAGAACATCCACAGCGCCGTTATAGAAGTAACCTGCATTGTTGTCGGCAGGATCGCCTGCAGTGATTTCCAGATTGTATACCTTATCTCCCGCATTCGCCAAATCCAGATTCTCCACGATAAATTCGCCTTGTAATTTACCGACCGTATAATTATCGAAAGATACATAATAGGAAACTGCATCGTTCAAAATCAAACGGTCATAAGCGATAACAGGTACATTCGCATCTGCAGCCTCATTCATGGCAGTATTCAAAGCCTCGCCATCGATTGCGGCAACAATCAATAAGTCAACTCCGTCAGCAAGCATATTCTGGATGTCATTTACCTGTCTTCCGGAATCATTATCGGAAAAAGTAAGAATCGTCTCAAAGCCTGCTGCCTTGAACTGTTCATCCAAATATGCACCGTCACGATTCCAACGCTCCAAGGACTGTGTAGGCATGGAGATACCAATCTTTCCGCCTACCGAAGCTGTCTCTGCAGGCGCCTCTGTTCCTGCATCTTCTGCGGGTGCTGCAGCGTCATCAGTCTGTGCAGGTGCCTCAGCCTGTGCATCTGCTGCACTGTCCGCCGTTGTTGTCGCAGCGCCGCCGTCAGAACCACAGCCCACCAGCAGAGATGCAACCATTGCGACACTTAATAAAGCGCCAAGTAATTTTCTTTTCATCTTATCAATTCCTCCCTTTCATAATATGAGTTTCTATCAGTCCCACCTTTTTGGTTTCCCAATAACTGATATTGTCAATATATCACAAGACTGACTGGATATTTTTGCTTTATTCTGTATATTTTTTAGTTCACACTTGTCCTCTTCGACATATAAAATAGGACAAAATTGCGATTGCAATTTTGTCCTGCACAAAAAAATCCTATTCTATTTTCCGTATGCGTACATTAAGGCATTTCGTTGGGCACATTCAGATAGACGTCTTCCTTCAAATGAAAACCGCTGTTAATTATGACATCGTTGATATTTTCTTTGGTCACACTAATCGGTTCCAACCCGACATACGGCACCAAGAAACTTCCGTTATCCAGCATAGTGACATCTTCATCCTTTATTTCTCCGTCTCGCGCTAACGCGACTGCACACTCCGCCGCTCTCTGTGCCAACCGTTCTACCGGCTTGTAAACCGTCATAAGCTGCGTTCCCTCCACAATCCTCTGGCACGCTTCCAGATCAGCATCCTGTCCGACTACCATGACTTTGCCTGCCAGTTGCTTCTCTGCAAGCGCGGGTACGACTCTGCTGGCAATATCGTCATTCCCGCACATGATTGCATCCGCTTTGAACACCAAATCCCTATGATCATAAACATACTCTGCCGCCAGTTCCGCAAGCCAGCCATCCGCATGAAAGGAATCGAGAATCGCAACTTTATTATCCTGCATAGTCCGCCTGAACTTACCTTCGACAAGCGACACATTGTTATCGGTCGGAGAACCTCCCAACATTAAAACCGATCCTTCGGCAATCCCGTTATCAACCAGCGCATCAGCCATCAGTTCTCCCACTTTCGCGTTATCAAAGGATATGTAGAGGTCTATGTCACAGTCCTTAATCAGACGGTCATAGGCAATCACTTTGATTCCCTTTTCTTTCGCCTTATTCACATAGCCGGACAGTCCATCCGAATCGACACATATGATGACAATGACGTCCATCCCTTTCTCTATAAAGTAATCAATCTGCTTCTTCTGTTCCGTCAGATCTCCGTTTGCATTCTGAACATTGACCTCCGCTCCCAGTTCCTTGGCTGTCGATACGAATACATCCCTGTCTCTCTGCCATCTCTCTATCACAAAAGAATCAAAGCTTATGCCAATCTGTATTTTCTCTTCTTCCTCCTGTTGCGCCGTATCTGCCTTCTGCTCGATGCCTGCGCAGGCTGTCAAAAACAACGGAAGACATAAAAACAGTGCCATCGCTTTCCTACAGTTTTTTTTAATATGTTTCATCTTTTTATACATCTTTTTATGCATCTTTCTATACACTTTTATATTCCGTCGGCGTAACGCCCACATTTTTCTTAAAAGAACGACTAAAGTAATTAGGGTCGGAATAACCGCACATAGAGCAGATTTCCTTCATGGAATATTCTGTCGTACTGAGTAGTTCCTTCGCCTTTTCCATACGGATACCCGTCAGATATTCGATAAAATTCTGTCCCGTCCCTTCCTTAAAAATCTTGCTGAAATAATACGGACTGATATTCGCCACTCTGGACACTTCATCCAAGGAGATATCTTTGTTAAAATTATTCTTGATATATTCCTTGGACATCTCGATAATGCTGTTAGACTTCTCTTCCCTTTTCCCCAGACTATTCCGGCTTGCATCCGCGATTTTCGTTTGAAACCAGTCCTTTAATAAATCCAGTGCATCAGCCTTTATGAGCGTCGGAAGGTAATCCTGTCTGGAACCAAACCGATATGTCATGCCGCCCTTCTCATAGGCAATGTGCTCCGCCCATAGAACAAATTCCAATATCTTAAGACGTATTTCCATAAGACTGTCCGGATTATTCTCAACCATCCAGTCAAAAAAGCTTCCGGCGGTGGCTCGCGCGTGATTTACTTCACCCTTTTCCACCTCCTCAAACAAGCGTTTCTCAAGATGAATCGGATAGTCTCCCGCATAATCACAGCCTATCGGAAGATCGTCTGCATGAGCGACACTCCCCGTTGTAATCGACAGTGCATTCAACGCTTCGTTATAGGATTCCGCCATCTCTCGCAGTTCTCCTACCCTGCCGATACCGATACGAAAACTGATATTCGTCTTTCTGCGCATATGTCTGACAAGTTCTCTTGTCTTGTCTATCAAATCTATTCTTTCATTATAATCCATCCGCTCCTTCTCATAGGGCACCAGAACTGCAAGTTTATTTGCCATG
The DNA here is from genome assembly GCA_947176505.1 of uncultured Lachnospiraceae bacterium. Taxonomy (GTDB): domain Bacteria; phylum Bacillota; class Clostridia; order Lachnospirales; family Lachnospiraceae; genus UBA3282. The sequence continues at coordinate 34,409 of CAMWQW010000032.1, forward strand.
ACCGTTCCCACGATGCAGTCAAAATACTCTTTCAGACATTCCCTGACCTCCTGATAATGCTGCTGCATCCTGACACTGCTGCCGACGGCATTGGTCATACGACTGCCAACCTGTCCGTCACCGCACACAATTGAAACCATATAAGCAAAACTCGCGCTTAATCCGAGCATCGTCTTGTAGTTGTCAATATCCTCCGCAAAATTCTCTTGCAATAGAATATCATAAATCAGACCACTCTCAATAATCGGAACAACCGTCTCCAATTTCTCCTTGACCATCAAATCGTTGCTTCGCTTTTCGCGCTCTCTGTCAACCATCTCCATCCCTTTATGCAGAACTGAAATGATTTTCGTTCGTTCCATCGGCTTAGTAATATATTCAATAACGCCTAACTTAATCGCTTCCTTGGCATAGTCAAACTTGTCATAGGCGGACATAACGATAAACAGAACACTGCCATTGCTCTTACGTATTTCTTTCATCGCTTCAATTCCGTTGATTCCCGGCATCTGAATATCCATAATAGCGATATCCGGTCGGAATTTCTCCGCAAGTTCAATCACACTTCTGCCTGTCTTGGCATGCTCTACGATGCACTCATCGCCAAACTCTTTCTTGATAATGTACTCCAACGAATCAATGACTATCCCCTCATCGTCCGCCAGCATAATTTTATACATCTTCTTCCTCCCGCTCCTTCATTTGCAGATATATGATAAATTCTGTACCGTGATTCTCGCCTTCACTGACGATGGACATAACATCCTCACATTCCGTAAAAAGCTTTAAACGCGCTATCACATTGTCCATACCGATGCCGTTGGAGCCTGCCGCAAGTTCTTCTTCTCTGTAAGTTCCCGCAAGAACCTTATCTATTGTGTCCTCACTCATACCAATCCCATTATCGCGAACACTGATACAAACCATATCATCAATTCTATAAACCTTAAGCCATATTCTGCCTTCACCAGCCATCTCACGAATACCGTGATTGACACAATTCTCTACAATCGGCTGCAAAATCATACTCGGCATCTCTACTTGCAGAAGAGACTTATCTACTTTTTTCTCATAATGAATATCTCCCGAAAAACGGACATTCAAAATATAAATATAGTTGTCCACCAGCTCAATTTCTTCCCGAACCGTGACAGTCTCATCGCCTTTCTTTACGTTATAACGGAAAAACTCCGCCATATTCTGTACATAGCGATATGTTCTTTCTGCCCCTTCCAACATGGCAAGCTGCGCTCCCGCATTCAAAGTATTAAACAGAAAATGCGGATTAATCTGCGCCTGAAGATATTTCAACTGGGCATCCTTCAAATGTGCCTCCATTAGCAGTTCTTTCTCCTTCATGACACGCTCTACTTCCATGCTGTGGCGGATACGTTCTATGTATTCTCTGATACTGACCACCATCTGGTTAAACGCTCTTCCCAAAACGCCGATTTCATCCCGCGTCTGCACTTCCGGAATCTCCACCTCGAAATTGCCGTTTGCCACCTCGTCTGCAGACTTCGCTAACGTTTTCAGCGGACTAATAATCGTGCCGACCAATTTCGTTATAATGCATACATTAGCAATGATGACCACAATAATCACGGCGATACCTACCGTCTCGAAAAGGCGAAACGCTTGTGACAACTCGGTATAATTCTCTGAATTGTTCTTAAACTGCTGGTTGTTCAGGCTGTAAATATAGGTGCTGATATAATCATACATCTGTGATGCACTCTCATATCTTGCCCGATATTTCTCGACATTGCGCCCTCTTTTGGCATCTATTGTCTGATCGGCTATCTCCAAATACTGACCGGACATATGCTTGATATTTCTTTTCATACGATCGAAAGACACTCCGCTTACTTCATCTTCCAGTCCTTCTACCAATTGTATGTAATTCTGCGAACTTCTGTAATATTCCTCCAATGAATCGCTTGTCTTGGCATTCAGATAATCAGTCATACTGTTCTGCACAGCATCTAACGACTCGGACAGCTCATTCAGATTCAGATTATCCCGATAGACCATCTCCATCTCACCGGACATACGATTAATCCCAAGGACCAAAAGAATATTAACCAGACAGACAAACAGATTCGTCAAAATATAAATACTGCTTATCTTACCCTGTAGTGACATATCGGAAAGCGCTGCTAACTTTCTATTCACTCTTCGCACCTCCATCCAGATATTCCACAATATTATCCTTATTAATCAGTTCAATATCCGCAATAAAATACTGGCTTGTATTACCGAATGTATGATATTCCGTCAGAGCTTCCACACAATATTTACCCATCTGCGCAGCATCAATCGTAGCAGTTGCATAGATTACATTTCTGTCAATGGCTCTCAAAATCGTGTCAGAATCATAATACCCGAGAATATGGACCTGTCCCACTTTATTGTAGTCCACCACCGCCTGATAAACACATGTGGTATTCAGTTCGTTCAGACACACAATAATATCAGGCAAATCCTTCTCCATAAAAATATCCCGAATGGACTCCTCTACGGAAAAGGCGTTGGTATCGTCAATCGTAACAAGGGATAATTCTATCTCAACATCTTCCTGCTTTTCGTTTTCAAGCGTCTCCTGAATACCTGAACAGAGTATATTCTGTCCTGAATCCTGTGTATGAGCGCTCAAAAGAACCATTACCTTGACAGGGTGGTGTATTACCTCCTCAGTCCACATCAATCTCACCCCGTTTTCGTCATATAGCGGAGTTACCTGAATCTGTGCCCTTGGAAGCTGCTTCTTTCGCATGATTTCCAGCACCTGTCTTCCATATTCCCTACCGAGATCATAACTACCGATTCCGACAAACGTGCATCTGTTGCTCTGTGTGTTGTCCCCATACAGCGTAACCACCGGAATATCTTTTGCTGCCGCCTCATTAATCAGCTCAGTCATCTCATCACTTTCATCCGCAGCAACAATAATCCCGTTCACCTCTGATGCAATGGCAATCCTCATCATATCCTCTTTAGAATAGTTGCTCCCGAACGTATCATTCAAAAGATCCACATAACTGTTCTGCAAAAGTCCCTCTTCATAAGCGCCTGTATAAACAGATTTCCAGAATGAGGCACTGTTATTCTCCGCAATCATAATATAATACTTGTCATACCGATTCGGATCGGACTTTTGTGTATAACGCTCCAAGTACATCGTGAAAGCAAAAACACCCATAATTGTTGAGACAATCAGTAAGATTATCGTCATGCTAAGATAAAATGTATATTTTTTAGGCTTTCTTCTATCTTTATTCATCCCATCTTCGCCCTCAGTGTCTGATAGCCTTGTTCAAGTACATCGATTCGAATTTTCATTTTCTCGACTCCTTCCACATCTTTTAGGATTATGATGCGATCTATTTTGTCATTAAGGAACCCTATGTCCTGTTTCAATGATTTATTGACTACTTCCATCTCTGTTCTCACCGCCTGAATTTCCATATTAATATTGCTTTCCAATACATCGATTCTATCATTCAGGTTATTCAGCCCGGTTTCTACGCCGCCGATTCTACCACTTAGCTTGCTTTCTACACCATCGATCTTACCGTTTAAGTTGCTTTCTACGC
>CAMWQW010000033.1 GCA_947176505.1 uncultured Lachnospiraceae bacterium
CATCTTCGTAGTCTTCGTCCTCGTACTCGTCGTCCTCATCTTCGTAGTCTTCGTCTTCGTACTCGTCGTCTTCGTCTTCATCATCCTCATACACTTCTTCGTATCTCTTGGATGAGCTTCTTTTGTCTGTCTGAGAGCTCCTATGCCCACGACAATAAGATTCTATCATTTCATCGTCAAGACAGAGGAATTCCAGTGTGTCGTCAGTCACACTATCTTCATCCTCATCGTCAAATACTCCGTCATCATCCCGGAGGAATTCATCTAACAGAATCTCTTTGCGTGTCTCTCTCTTCTTACTGTTCTTCTTGCTTTGCATATTATGTAAACCCTTCTTTGTTAACATTTTTGTAACATTATAGCATAAACAACCAATACTATCAAGGGGATTTGCCATTCTTAATATTTTGCCAAGATTTACATAATGTTAATGTGTGCGCGATATTTTACACCGCTCAATCTGCCATATTCCGTTAAAATACGCTTGACTTTATCAACTATAACTGACACAATACAAGTGCAACCTTACAATTTCAACATTCATTTTAAACAAATAAGGGGATTTTACTATGATGTACATGCACTATTGTAAGCGTTGCCATCGGGTCTATATGCTGAACGGACACAAGCAGAGTTGTCCCAAGTGCCGTGAGAATATTACGGAATTAAAAATTTCATACATGGACTATGTCACCATGGATATGGAATCAAGAGCACAGTTGTGCCATTGCTGCGCAGACGATGACCAGCTTCGGAAGCTGAGCACTACATACCGTATGTACAAATACAGCAAATGGTACAAAGAACTCCAGACTCAGTTTCCGCAGACCACGATTATCACTTATCAGCCGATAGACAGAACCCCGATGGAAGACGCAGTATCATTGGTCTAAACACCATATGATACACTCCGTAAAAGAGCGCTCCTGAAAATCTTTAGATTTTCGACAGCGCTCTTTTTCGTATCACAAAAACATAATATTTTATTAAATAAAATGGAAATCATGGATTTTTGGTATATTTCATAGTACAATACTATAAGTATATTTAATCCTTATAAATGTTACAGGGAGGGCACCATGAACCAAAATAACGAAACAGATAACCAAACGATTGATACCGAAAAACAAGACAAGCACTTTCATATCAATATACATTTCATTTTCTTGGCTGCCATTGTACTGATTGTAGGTTTTTCTGCATACAGATTGTACAAATGGAACAAGGGCGTACAAGTAGAAGAATATGATCCGAATGCCGAAACCGGCGAATTTGATGTAGAGGCAATGGACAATATCATCCCTCTTGCCCCGGACAAGCTGGAAGGGCATGAAGATGACGGCGTCACTACGATTCTTTGTTTAGGGGACGACCCTTTTTCCTTAAATCAGGGCGAGGGCGGACTGGCGGAGCAGATTGCCGCCAAGACCGGAGCTTCCGTATACAATGGCGCATTCACCGGCACCACTGCGGCGGCACAATTCGCATCTTATAATGACGGATATATTCTGGATGCTTTCTCTTTTTCCTATGTGGCTCAAAGTCTTGCATCCGGTAATTTCGACTTAATGAAAACAGCGGCAACCTACAGTTATGACGAAGCATTCTCCAAGACAACCGCCATGCTGGAATCACTGGATATGAACAGCGTCGATATGATATGCGTTATGTATGACGCCAGCGACTATATCAACAGACGTCCTTGTGACGACCCCAATGCCCCTTACTCTATCATTACCTACACCGGCGCTTTAAGAGCGGGTATTGAGGCGATACAGGAAGCATATCCACACATCCGTATTGTAGTGATGTCCCATACTTTCTGCCATCACGTCAATGAGGAAGGCAATTTTGAAAACGGTGACCGCACAGACCTAGGGCACGGAACATTGAGTCATTATCTGCAAAAAGAGCTGGACGCCACAAGCGACTGCGGTGTTTCTTTCATCGATAATTTCTACGGCTCCATCAACGAAGATAACTATTTGGATTACATGACAGACTATATCCACTTCAATGACGCGGGACGCGCACTATTAGCGGACAGATTTGTACAGTGTATTTTCCCGCAGTTGACGGAATAAGTAAAGAACCGGCTCATCACCGGTTCTTTTCATGTCTAATATTCCACGGAAAACAATTCCTCAAAATCAAATCTGTCAATGATATCCTTCATCTCTGTCAGCGCCGCCTTCATCTCCTCTTCTCCTGCCACTTCACATGTTCCGTCTGCAAAGCACTCTGTCATATAGCGGTTGATATCCCTGTGATAGTGGCTGTAATCCGCATAATTATTGAGGTCCGTCACAATCTGTTCCTGATTCGGAAAGAAAAAGACTCGCACATTGTCATAGTCAAACATCCTGTCAGCGATATAATAGTACTCCGCCATCGTCGCTTCCAAATGGTTCTCCCGCATGACATCATTCCAATACAAAATGCTGTATGGCGGAAAGAAAATATAGAACATCGTATCCGGATTCTGCTCGATATACGGGCAGAGATTGCTCTCAAGATTCAAATCCACTCCCTCAATATAAGCATCCGCCTCCGTCACCTCTTCCACTACCGGCGGCTGTTCGTAATTATGCATCACCCACTGAATATTATAATACTCGTCCGTCCACCAGCTCTGATAAACTGTGGACAAATCGGTCTTATCAGGATCCGCAAGCGGTCTTAAAATATAATTCAAAACCACGTCCTTATTAAAAAGATACTGTATATCATTGAAATAATTGTCATCATAAAGATATTCCGGAAGCGGATATTTCGTCTCATCGACACCGCCGGTGTACGTCATCACATCGATCCCTAAGAATACGGCATCTACCTGATGTCCGCTGTCAAAGATGATGTCCATGATATTCGCCTGATCCTTCGGATAAGCGCCGCTGTAATTTAATTTAATCGTATCAAGTCCCATCAGTTCCTCAAACCAATCCGTATTGAAATTCACTGTCATGGAGGAACCGAGAATCACACTGTCATATTCCATATGTTTTGCCATCCCCGGATTCTGGGATAATTGGTTATCCACAAGATACGGGAATTTCTCAAGGGGCGCGTGATACTGGAAAAACGGATCGACATAAATCACAAGCGCCGCCACGAGAGCAAACAATATAAAAACTGCCGCTGCTGTGGATATTACCCACTTTTTAAATCTGTTCATATAACTTCCTCATTTCAAGCTAATGCCGGGCAAACGAATTCCGGTCAGGGCGCCGCTGCAACTCTCGGTTTCCGTGTCCGCAGCCGCCGTGCACATGCCGTATCAAAAATTAAAATACAAGAAAGTACTGACTTCAGAAAAGGTAAGCACACACCATACTGTGAGCACCGCAAATACTGCCGTCGTCCACACCCTGTATTTCACACGTTCCATTCTCTGCGCCGCATTCGGACCTATCATGGACAGATAAATTCCTACAACAAAAAATACCCACATCAGAATATATCTGCTGTACGCCATATTGTCCAGATGAAGCACTTTGATGACATACCACAGTTCATCCGTCTGAAAGCATTCGGCAAATTCCATGGACATCTTCTGCACGGATCCGGTAAACGCAGTCATAATCATCTTGTTCGCCTGTGCAACGCTCTCTGCCCTGAAGTACACCCATGCTGTGCCAACATACAGCACCAACAATATTTGTGACACTATCGTCATAATCTTATGAGGTATCGCTCCGATCTCTTTACATGCTAACCGAGGCTGTATATTCCTCTGAAACAGTCTTGTCAGCACATACAGTACGCCGTGCATGGCGCCCCACACGATATAATTCCAGCCCGCGCCATGCCACAGTCCGCTTAGCAGGAAAACAATCATCAGGTTCAGATACATTCTTCCCGCCCCTTTCCGATTGCCTCCTAGCGGTATATAGACATATTTCATGAAGAACCGGTTCAGCGTGATATGCCATCTCTTCCAGAAATCAACGATGTTAGACGCCTTATACGGAGAATCAAAATTGACCGGAATCTCCATGCCGAGCATCTTCGCGATTCCACGCGCCATATCACAGTAACCGCTAAAATCAAAGTACAACTGTAATGTATAGAAGAAAATGACCATGATCGCATCTGCGCGTCCTAGCAGTCCAAGATTCGCGTATCCGTAATCGACGCCGGCTCCGAACGTATCCGCAAGAAGAACCTTCTTGCACATTCCCAAGATGAAAAGCCCGAATCCTTCTGCAATCTTTTCCCACTGCACATTGCTTTTGCCTACCCGCTCAAACTGCGGAAGCATCTCGCTGTGATTGACAATCGGTCCGGCAATCAACTGTGGAAAAAAAGATACAAACAACGCATAATCAACGAGAGAACAATCCTTGATTTCTCCTTTATATGTGTCTATAACAAAAGAAATCTGCTGGAACGTAAAGAAACTGATCCCGAGCGGCAGCAAAATATGCTTGAGCGCAGCGCTGGTGCCAAACACCGAATTTACCGTAGAAATAAAAAAATCATAGTATTTAAAATAGAACAGCACGCCCAGATTAAGCGCCACCGCCGTTATCATAATCTTTTTGTCCGGTCTGTCCGACAGCATCCGGTGAAAAAGGTAATTACCACCGATACTGCACACCATAATCAGCAGATACGATACGTTAAAGTAACCGTAAAACCAAAATGACATGGCTGTCAGAAAAATTTTGGCAGCCGTCTCTTTTTGCAGACGTACCAGCCCATAATAGCCAAACAGACATATGGGAAAAAATAGAAATACAAAAATATATGAGTTAAATAGCATCGTCCGTCTCCATATCCTTGTAAATCAGATAGTCCCCTACCTGATCGTATAAGGTATAACCGCATTCCGTCAATGGTTTATCCGTCTTCCTGTCTTCTTTGAGTATCACGTAAGCGCACGGATACTGCCTTGCCAGCTCGGCAAAAGTCTCCGTCTCAATCACATCCGCCTTCTCCATCGCCTCATACATCGCATGATGATAGTCCCATCTGGCAATCAGCATCTCCCTGCCATAGGGCAGTTCGATATTCGTGCTGTACTGTCGTATATAGTAAATCAGATCCGCCGGTACAAGCGCCGTAATCCGTCCTTCCTCCGGCTCGATCAAATCCACGATGTCAATCGCCTCCTGCGGAAGATGATAAACGTTTTCAGCCCTCGTGATGTGTTCGCTGTCATACACATAGTTGCCACATGCCGCGATTGCCACACACACGACCGCAAGTCCGATTCTGCGATGCCTGCCGCACAGTTTCATCATGCCGTAGGCGCTCACGATACTCATCTGTAGAAGCCACAACAGACGATAGTACGTTTCCGAATCCTCTAAAAGCCTCACAAATATTTTACGAAACAGAGGGCAGAAAAACATGAGCAAAAGAAGTGTCGGCGCATAGACAAAAATCGCCCGTCTACGCTTATCCTTCTCTGTCAGCCACAGATACAGCAGCACAAAAAGATAAATACCCGCCAGATAGCCGTTCTCATGAAATCCCATATAATTTTTAAATATCACAACACTCTCTAAAAAAATACCCCACATAGACTGCTCCTGCTCTTATGATTTTAGACGAGGCTCTTCATGACCTTCATAAACTGTTTCGTGCAATAAACATTCGACAATTTGTCACGATATGCAGCGCAATTACTACAATATATATCATTTTTCTCACATATCTGTTCCAATGTATCCTGATTCCAGTTCTCCTGCACAATGCCGAGATTTTCCCTTGCAATATCGTAGGCATTGTACGGTACCGGCGTCGTCACCACCGGCGTCCCCACCGCAATACTCTCTGAGATAGACACCATATTGTTATCTTTTTCGGTGGATACGAGCAATGCTTTTGACTGCGCCACGATCGGTAAAAGTTCCTCATGGGTAAGCCTTCCGCTGAAAATCACTGCCTGATCTATCCCCAGACGCCTAACCTGCTCCCGAAGCTGTTTTTCTTTATCACCGTTGCCGATGATATACAACCTGTAATCCTGATGCCCTTTTTCCCAAAAAGCCGCAAAGCTGTCAATCGTTTTGTCAATCCGCTTCCGTTCAATCAACTGCGATACCACCACGAACTGATTCCGCTTATCTTCCGCCCTTTGCAGTGTCATCTCCTCCACGTTCACGCCGTGATCTATCGTCGTATCCGATACTTTGTCCGAAAAACGGCTGATAAAATCCGCGGCTGCCTTAGAGCGGGGTACGACGGTTACCCTTCTCATCAGAAATGACGCCACCACACCATACCACACACGGGAAGGAATCTTATGCATCATATTGTTATGCTTCGCCAGCTCATGCCACACAATCGTCTTATTCGGGCACACTCTTGCCGCCGTATAAGACCACGTTGCGAACATCTCGCTGGAGATGATACATTCATATTCCCCGTGCCTTTTTAGAAATCTACGCAGCTTCGGCATATACGGAAGACATCTCGGCTGAAAAATACTATGCCACACGGTTTTCATCCACACCACCGGAAAATCATATTTCTCCTCCGCAGTAGGTCGATAATCCTCGGCGGCAATCAGCGTCACCTGATGTCCCTCTTTCACAAAACCGAGACAGAGTGCATAAATCATCGTGTCCTTGATGGAGTTCACCCGCGGAATCGCATTTGTCTCCGACGTATATAGAATTGGATTAATCACAAGCACCTGACTCATAATTGATTCTCTACCTGATACATGTTTTATTTTACCTGCCTTCTTAGCCGCGGGAACCTCCGCCCGCCAAATCTAAAAAACGATCCGCTATCTGTTCCACTCGGTTCTGTTCTCTCAGTTTACGCCCTTCCCTGCCGAGGGATTCACCGAGCCGTCTGTCATCGGCAATCCGTTTCATGGCAGCCGTCATAGGTTCTGCTTCTCCCACCGGCACCAGAAGCCCGTTGACACCGTCCTTAATATACATACTCGAACCGCCTATCGGGCAGTCCGTGGCAATAACCGGGATTCCCATCGCAATCGCCTCCAGCATGGAATTAGATATCCCTTCGTAGTCGGAAGATAAGACATACATTGCCGCATTGTTGATTTCTTCCTTCACCTTGCCGGAAAACCCGCGCAGCCGTACATACCGCTCTATAGCAAGTGTACGGGTAAGCTCTTTTAACTCCTCTTCCAGTTCGCCCTTGCCATATATCTCCAACGTATACTCCTCATGATTCTTGACAAATTCGGCAAACGCGTGCAGCAGAAGTTTGTGATTCTTCTGCGGCTCCAAACGCCCTACCGCCACGATTCTTTTGTCGCGCTCTCCTTCATAAGGCTGCAGTTGTCCGATATCCACCGGGTTCGGAATTACCACTGCTTTCCTGCCGATTCTACGTGGAAATTGACCCACCGCGTCCGGCGTTTGACACACGATGACATTCGCAAAGCGGTACGCCAGATTTCTAATCCTTTTATGCTCGTATTGGTTGGGATCATTACGTTCCGAGACTAGGAAAAAATGTTTCTGACGCCATGCGGCAATCACGGAAAATACTGCACCCATCACGCTGAATGCCCAAATCTGGCAGTCCTTATTCTCGGCGTAATACCGTCTCATCCGGCGCAGTCTCTCTATTCTTGCCGCAATCCGACCGCCGGAAGGATTGCCCACGCTTACAACTTCAATTCTGTCATCTAACGAATATGCCGTCTCATGTCCGGCAAACAACAGTATTGCCACCTCTATTCCCCTGCGGCAGTATTCGTTCGCCAAAAGCGCAACAACCCGCTCTGTTCCGCCGCCGGGCATGTCCGGAATCACAAATACAATCTTCATCTTCTATCCGATCCTTTTTACGTCATTTCAACAAATAGCTGTATCCCATAATCACATAAATCATCATATACAGCACGTTCGGTATGCACACCGCCGCCATTTTCAGGATAATCTTATAATCTCTCTCTACAATTGCAAGGCAAAACGCCGTGACAGCCATCAGAATGCACACAAGAAATACCGCTATGGAGCTGCACACACCCGCCGTCATGTTGATACATACAAACAGAATCCACAGTCCCATGTCCGCACGTTTCTTCGCCGTACCGTCGTGGATTAACAAAAAGAGCCAAAACAGTGCCGGAATCACCAGACTGCCAGCTACCGCCTTGCCCTGCCATGTTCTGGTCAGAAAAAAAGTCTCGTTCGTATAAATCGACACATTACCGAATATCTGGAACATCGCCATCACAATCATAAAAATCGGAAGATTCTCCGGATGATTCTTCTCCGTACTTCTGCAAAAAAGTAATTTTCCCACTTCATAGTAAACGAGATAACTAAGTGGGATCAATACCATCGGCATAATCAAATGTGACACAATTGTCGCATGAATATCACTCTTGACCGCCACATAAGCAACCCACATCGGAAATACAGCCAGTACATGCCGGACATCCAGATCTGTAGGACGTCCCGTGTAGGGCAGAATCCGGTACATCACGTCCGCCTGCTGTGCAATCAGGGATTCTACCACATAGTAGGCGTCATCCCCGTCAAAAGAAGCATAGGCTGCCGCCTTATAGAGCTGGAATCCAAGCAACGCAAAAAACAGTAGCCATTCTATCCGCTCCGCCCACGACATTTCCCTCACACACACGACGGGGGAAATCAGTTTCCATTCTTTCCTGTCACGATATGCAAGCCATATTCCTGCCGCCGCACACAGGATAGCAAGTACCATGAAGCAATTAGACGCTACTTTAAAGTTATCGTATTTTACAAAAATCACCGCCGGGATTGTGACTAGCTCAAACACTGCCCACATGCCGAAATATCCTGCCAGAAGCACAATACCCGGCTTTCTCTTATCCGCTGACACAAAATGCACCGGTATCAGACCGATACCGATCGGAATGATTACAAGCCATAATAACAAACCAAATAACTGTACCATCTAAGTAAACTCTCTCCTCTTAATCTTATTATCATGCTGTAATCCTGCACCACTTCAGCAAGAATTATGCAGTAATTATTACGGCGCAGACCATCAAGCCTGCGCCTATTTTATCACATCCGTACTGTAATCGCAAATCTTCACCCTGTACACCGTCTGTACAGATAATTGCCGAATATCACTACGATTCCGACAATCAAAAGAAAATAGAAACTGATTCCGCGTGTCACATACAAAGACGGCATCAAATATCCACCCGCAAAAATCACTCCAAAAACGCTTCGGTACATGAGCTCCGTGATACCCTGTGCTCCCGGCACCGGAAGCATATCGACGGCAATATAAACCGACGCCTGTAAGAGCGTTACCGTCATCACATCCGACCCTTCCAGTGAAAATCCACTGTAAATAATCCATGTCAGCACAAATACGCTGCACCTTTGCAATAAAGTAAAAAGACATACGTTGACTACTTTGCCTTTATGCGTTGCCAGAAAATGTACGGATTCCTGATAACCGCCTACAAATTTCTCAATCCGCTCCTGTCTTAATGCCGAACCTTTTAAAATATGCATTCTTACAAGCAGCTTCTCTGCCTTTACAATCACTCCCTTAATCCATCCGGGCGCGAACATCACTGCCAGCAAAATAAGCACCAACGTTAAGTTTAACGCCAATCCGAGCAGAAACAGCAGAAAATATTCCCGCAGATAAAGCTTGAGCGGTTCGTGCCAGAAAACAAGCATCGCTATGCCAATCAAGACAAGGACAAACTTATAAATCAACGCTACCGTCATCAGTACCACCGACGACTCCGACAAACCGTTCTTATCTTTGCACATGTAGTACAGCTGCATCGGTTGTCCGCCCGTTGCAGAAGGCGTGATACCGGAATAAAAGAATCCGATGAAGGAATAGGAAATACACTTAAGCAGTCCGCTCTTTCCGTTCATGGAACGCAACAGATACCAGATCATAATCCCTTCCGCGCTGACGAAAAATAACGCCGTGACAACCGCAAGACACAACGCCGCCGGAGACAGTCTTCCAAGGGCGCTTCTGACCTGCCCCATATCCTGACCGTGAAAAATGGTATAGAACGAAAGTCCCATGACCGCCAGAAAAAAAGCTCCTTCTAAAACTCTCTTTCTTCCCTCATGCATTTTTATTTTGCTCCTCTGATTCACGCTAACGTCCATATGCCGCTACCATCCTTTGCCGTCTGCTTTGACTCTTTTCCCCGGACTCCGCCCTGCTTTGCGCAGCCAAGCCCGCTGTCTTTACAGCATAGTCCTCTGTCCGCTGCACAAACTCCGCCAGACTGCCCTCATAGATAATCTTTTTATCCGGATAAAGGTAGAAGTCCTTCGGCGTCACAAGCGAAAAATGTTTCTTCTGGATACAGACATGATACTCTTCTAACAATCTTGCTATGTAGGACGAGCATGTATAGTGATTTTTATAATAAAAAGGGATTCCGCATACAATAAAAGGCAGTCCCGGCACCGCGTAATGATAGTGCCATCGGCGTGCATAATCTCTTCTGAGCCTTTCACGAATCTGCTCCTTCTGCTGCCCGCTGCACGTCAGCTCACAGACCATATAATCCGCTGTAGGAAAAGCCTGTAATATCTTGCGCTTATCCTCCCGCTCAAATCCGGCAAAGAACGGAATCCGCGGATTTCTTCTGCCGAAGCTGTATGCCTCCTCAAGCCTCTCATCCATGGAAATCACCACATGTATATATTTTTGTCGCAAAAATCGGCGGATCAAAGCTGCGAATATTCCCGGCGTATCCACCAGTGCAATATAAATATGCTCCATATGTTCCCCTTCCTAAGATACATAAATATATCTCATCGTGCGGAGAATGCACGTTTTTTCATTCTCTCAGACATGATTTAGTTACACTCAGACTGCGCATTTTGCAGTCTTTATTATGCAGTCCTAGTGTAACTTCACGCCTTGTTACTGAAATTGATAAATTTTCCGTGCCGCACGGTAACCGCTTCTGGTCAACATCCCGCCCAGTTTACCCGGAAGATATGTCAACCCGCTTAAAGTCGTATATTTTAACCGGAAATACAGGCGTGCATTGTCCTCCTTCACCTGATCCCACAACCTCTTTCTTTTTCCATAAGCCTCCTGCGAATTAATCAATAATAAGTGAATCGAGGAAATCGCCATCATAATGGAGATATTGCGGCACATATATTCCGCCAGCTTCGGATACACTTCCTTTACTTCATTTAAATCAACGCACTTTGACACAATTTCCGTCACCTTGATCTGCTGGTCTATACGGCTCATCAAAACCTTTTCATTCACCGACTGGTCTTCCCTTCCGATGTAGTAGTGATACAAATCGATATCCATATAGTATATATGTCTCACATACGGCAGCGGTTTATAGGCAAAGATATTATCCACATAAAAAGTGTGTTCGGGCAAAATCACCCCTGCCCGCCTAAGCACATCAGTCCTAAACATCAACGCATGCATAATCAGATACTGAGATGTCCGAAATCTTCCGATATCATTCCAGTCACACATCTCTTCCAGCGGGAAAACATTTCTGTAGTGCATCATATGTGATGTACCCTCATCCAGATGATCGTACAGATAATTAAAGACGAACAGATCCGGCATCTCACCCGTCAGCCCTGTCGCTTTCATATTACAAAATCTTTTTATCCTGCCAAGCAGCTTCGCATAGGCACTCTCGTCAAACCAATCGTCCGAATCCACTACCTTGAAATAAATTCCCTGTGCCAACTCCAGCCCCTTATTCACGCCGGAACCATGTCCGCCGTTTGGCTTATGTACGGCTCTGACAATACCCGGATAACGCTTCTCGTAATCGTCTGCAATCTGTGCCGTCGCATCTGTAGAACCGTCATTAATGATAATAATCTCCACATCCTCGCCGCCGGGAAGAAGCGATTCAATGCAACGTTTCATATAGTCCTGCGAATTGTAGCAGGGAATTGTAAATGTGATATATTTTGTCTGTCGTTGTGCTTGCTGCATAGTTCAACCTCCATCATAATCTTTGTTTATTCTGCCATCCGCTCCGCGCGCCAGACCGGATAACTTTTTTCTCTTTGTTTTTCTTTCTATTTATCATAACGAATCAAACCTTGGATTTTCTTCAACAAAGTATTAAGTCTTTCTTAAAATAAACTTATAAAAAGTGTAACATCCAAATCTTACTATCAGGTTACAGCGGGATTACAGTTTTGTAAGAAACAGCAATGTATACCGTTCGGCTCAATCACAAGTTCCTATATAACAAAAAACTCCAAGACATCCTAAAAAGATTACTCTTATAAAAGTATCTTCCCAAGATGTCTTGAAGTTTTATTTTATACATACGACTATATGTCCGGTATGATTACATATTTCCGGCATCCGCCCTTAACCGCATCACTTATTATTGGTTCCTTCGCCCTCAGAGGTCATACACTGTAACACTGCCTCCTTCACATAACTCATTCCAAGCGGCGTATAGTGCACGCCGTCCGACGTCATTTGCTGCAGATTGTCTACCTCGATGCCGCAATGATACAAATCAATATAAGGAATCCCTTTATTACCCGCAATCAGTTCAATCTGTTTCGAGTAATCCTCCGCCGTCAGCCCGTCGTAATTGATGAGAAGCTCAAAGGGCTGTTTCGTCCCCCAATCTCCTACCGGGTGCAGTCCGCAGCAATATACCTGCGCCATGGGATATTCACTTGCCAGCTTATCTAAAATCAACGTGTAGGCATCGCTGAAGTTATCAATCTCGCCTTCTTCCACCAATCTGGTTCCGTCGTTGTCACCAAGCGGCACGCCTTTTAACAGGTCATTCGTCCCCATAAAGACAATGATAATATCCGGCATTTTGCCCTGACTGCCCGTAAGCAATGATATTCTGTCCGTACTGCATCCGTATTTTACCTCGCCCATATATAGAGAATCTCCCGCACAGGTACAGCCGGCGCTGGAATTATTGGAGCACAGTTCCATTTCCGTATGGGCAAGCAGCTGCATCCACCATGTTTCTGACACATCTGTCAGTTCTCCGTTCATAGGAAAAAAATTGGTGCATTCACTCGGTATCCATCCTTCGTAAGTGGACAAGCTATCTCCCAGAATCGACAGGCTGAGACCTTGCAGTGACGTGTTCTCCCCGTCCGATGTTTCCGCCGTTTCTGACACATTTGTCACCTCTTCCGTTTCTGTTTCTCCCGCTTGACTTTCTCCGCCCTGTTCTGCGGTTACAGTCTCCTGATCCGTCTCATCATCTGTTTCCACTACTGTTGCCGTATCCGTTCTGCTGCTTTCGCCCGCCGCCTCTTCATTCGCCTCAGCGCCGTTTTCGCCCGCACCGCACCCGGCAAGTCCTGCGCATAACAAGCACACACACAGCACGATACACATCCTTTTACTCATTTGTCTCTTGATTTGCCCTCTCATTCGTCTCTTCTCCATCCCTCCGTTTGTATTATTCTCTATCTTCACTTTTGTCTTTATGTCCAACCTTACGGAACACGAACAGCTTCTGCCCGAAGAAATTCATCACGATAAAGATACACATACCAAGCAGCATTGCAACATTATCAATAAGCGCCTGCGAGTAAGCTTTCTCCCCTAATGACATGAGATATGTCACGGACGGCTGCGCCACACTGAAAGCGATCAGATAACAGACAATAATGTTTACCGCAAACCGCCACGGCAGCCATTTATCCTTATTCTCTACCTTGAAAGTCAGCTTTCCGTTAGCATGATAAGAAAATACGCTGCCGATAAAATATGATATCCCGCTGGAAAGCCAGTAATTCATGTGAATCAAATTATACAGCACCGCCATAATGACCCACCCCATCAGTGTATTGATTACGCCGACCATTCCGAAATGAATCACTTCCATGATAAAATCTTTATACCGCTCATACAGTTCTTTTATTTTTTTCATCTCATTCTCCTAATCCTTCCGCTCGGCGGCTTGCCAAAGCCAAGCGGCTCCTATATAATAGAGACAATTATTTTACAATTCTATCTAACTATACACAATCTTGACACATTAATCAACAAGGGAGATTTCTTATGCTGGCACTTAAAATACATCATATCGGTTATCTGGTCAAAAAAATAAACGGCGCCATCAGATCCTTTGAAAATCTGGGCTACCGCATCGTACAGGAGACCGTATACGATGATATCCGTAAAGTGGATATCTGTTTTATGGAAAAAGACGGATATTGTATCGAACTGGTTTCTCCGGTTTCCGAAGAATCCGTCGTATATGGTCTGTTAAAAAAATATAAAAACAGCCCCTATCACATTTGCTATGAGACAGAGGACTTTGATAAAGACTATCAGGCTCTTGTGTCAAACGGTTTTATTGCCATTGACGAACCGACCCCCGCTCCTGCACTGCAGAACCGGGAAGTCGTATTTTTAACGAGTCCTTCCATGGGAATGATTGAGCTGCTCATTCATCAGTATTCCTGACATACATGGTAATTGTACCGCATTTTTGTTCGGTGAAATCCGACAGGTCAAGACTTGGTTCATAACACCAATGCCTGTCTTCTCTGTTATACATCACGACCACATCTATTTCGTCGAGCGTTGCCCGTTCATCCCATCTCGGACCAAACGAACGCTCGATGATTCCGGTTTCTTCTTCCCAGTAGAACACTTCCTCATAACCATGAAGCCTAAACCAATAATGTATTGTCTTATTACCTTCCGGATTTGGAGCGAAACATGACAACACTTTCTTATCCGTCCCCTGCACCAGCTCAAGCGTCGATTCAAGCATCGTCTGAATACTCTCGCCTCTATAAGTGAAATAATGCGCTTCCCTGAGCATAACCCTGCCGTGAGCCGCCAGCATTAAAAGCAGACACAATATATATACTTTCCTGCGTCTACCGCTAAGCGGGCGAAAATTAGCTCCAACGACAACAAAGAAGTAAGCAAATCCAAGCACACAGGGCAGAATATATCTCTCCTCTAAAGAAGTCTTACTGTATGCAACACACTGCGGCACAACAATTGCCAAGCTGAGTGCAATTTCCCACAGAAGTTTCTTACTCTGCTCCCAGTAGGTCAACAGAATCATAAACATCACAAAGCCGAACCGCCTGTACCATTTCAAATCCGCGTGTCCTGCCTGATGCCATATCTCCACATACTGCCGTAGCGTGATATTTTTATCTAATCCCACATAGGAATAATTATTTGTGCCGATTACAAAGACAATCAGAAATATCTCCACTATAAAAATAATAGCGATTGCCAGCAAGTAAGGCATTCTGCGCTTGACCGCTTCCCGCACAGCCGTCACGGTAAGTCCTCTGTCATGCAGATCCTCATATAATATATACAATCCTACAAAGGGCAGCAGCAAGATAAACGGTTCTTTATAAATCGACATCAGAAAAAACGCCGCCACACTGGCATATGCATACCATTTAGCACCGCCATGAAGCCATTTCAGCAGCAGGCAGAATCCTATCGCAAACATCATCATTGCATAGGATTCCTGCGGACCTAACTTCCACCAGACTGCCGACTGATACCCGACCATCACCGTCAAAGCAAAAAGTGCCGCACATGCCATGCCGCACTTCATCTGTCTTGCACAATAATACAGCGCAACATGCGCTATCACAATCTCTGCCGCCTTAATAACTGACATTAGTTTCAGATTTATGCCAAAAACAGCCGCCATGCTGACACGATTGATATAATAAAGCGGTCGGAATCGCAAAAGAAGATCAAATCCTACAGCGTCCTTCATGCATTCCCACAAACTTATATTCTCTAATGTCATCCGATCCGTATACTTGGCGAGTTCCCAATCGTCCACCAGATGAAACCCTGATGTCAGAGTGCCCATGCAGATTATCACACCAAATACTAAGACGGTAAAAAATCCCCATACGCAAAGAGCTTCTTTTCTTCCACTCATGTCTTTCGATCCGTTCCCTATTATCCGATCTGACTGATAATGATGTCCGCCATCTCACCAACATTCTTCATGGAAACTACTTGTCCCATGTTAAATTTCATTCCGAATTCCTGTTCCACGGCTGCCAACAGATTGATATGCTCTAAAGAATCCCAGTCTTCAATATCATCTGCCGTCGTTGCATCGGTCACGATAATCTCCTCATCGTCAAAGACATCCCGAAACACTTCATTTAACTTCTCAAACACTTCTTCTCTGCTCATATTACTGCCTCCATACAATTCCATCAATTCATTAAATGCTTTTCATTTTACATAATACATAATAGTACCCTAAAGTATATAGGGTTTTGTGCCATTATGCAACCCAAATACAGCGCGTTCTTCCTGCCTTTGTACGCTCTTTATCCGTTCACCGAAATCACCGTGTTTTTCTTCGCATATTCCGCCGGAATGTCAAACTGCCAGACTGTGCTTATGTCTTCCACTTCACGGACCTTCTTAAAACCCATCGCCGCATAGAATTCCTTGACCATGGCATTCTTGGCTGTAGGATAATAATATCCCATAATCGTCCCGATTCCGCACTCCTTACAAGCCTCCACCACACTGTCCATCATGGCATATTCCATATCTCGCTTTAACACACGGCAGCTCATAAGCCACAATTCCAAATGCAGCACATTGCTCTCTGAAGAAGATGTCACCCTCTCTCCCGTCTGATAAACTGACACGTCTGTCATACTTCCCTTGCGTCCGATTACCACAGAAACAACACCATTGTCACCAAACTTATCTTCCAGTTTACCGTACCGCGTGATATAATCCGTGCTGTCCGCAAACTGTTCTACATCGCTCTGCGTATATCTGCGGGTGGTCAGATTAAACTGATTACTTTTATTGGTCAGCTGCGCAATTCTCGCCATATAAATCGCCTCAAACGGTTTGATTGTCCCTTTCATATCAAGGGACAGCAGATACTCTCTGTAATCACCGAAGCTCTGCTGCTGCTGTTTTCGCTTCACATTTGCCTGATACATTTCATTGCGCTTCGTGTCATCTTCAGACAGCTTCGTCACTTCAAAGAAACCGGAATGATCTAACACGCGGATATACTGCTCCGGCATACCGATTGCCGGCACCGAAACTCCCTGAACCTGTGTGCTTACAATCTCACGCTCCGCCGGATTGTCGTCCACAAATACAAGACTGTCCGGTAAGATATCCATCTCGCTTGCAATCTCGACGATATTCCTGCTCTTCGGCTCCCAGTTCGCCTTGATGAGAATAAAGTCTTCCGGCTTCAATATGCCATCCGGATGATTGAGTCCGGCGACAGCATTGTCATATTCGTTCTTTGAGGCGATATTCAGCATGACACCAATGTCTTTCTGTGCCTTGACGTATCCCTGAAACTCCGAATAGACCTGTCCCATTGAAGTTTCCTGTCCGATTTCCAAACTTTCCACTCCGTCATCGCCTACGATGCCGCCCCAAAGCGTATTGTCCAAATCCAGCACGAGAGATTTCTTATTCTTACCAAACACGGACTTGATAATGTTGGACAGATTGTATGCAAATTCCGGAATCGCCTGCATACACATAGCATACTTATACATATGCCAGTAAAAAGGATCTGACCACTTGTCCAATCCATAGACTGCCGCTATGTAATTGATATCATGGATATAGAAATTGTCATGCTCTCTTGCATACTGATAGAGCTTCTCGTTCAGTCTGTTGATAAAACTGATGCGCCCCTGTAAATAGACCGCCTCCTGATTGCCCAGTATACGGTAAAAAGGATATTCAAAATTATTCTGGATAACCGGACAGTGATATTGTTCCGCCAGCTTGTCCCACATAACACGAAAATGCTCATACTGCTCTTCCAGTAAAGCGTCAATCTGCTCCGCCTTGTCCGTAACACTTGGATATCCCGTAATATTTCTGTTCGATGTATGAATATAAATCATATCCGGAGCAAAATTTACAAGCTCCGGATTATCAAACATCGCATCCTGCCAGTACTGTGCGTATTCAGATTCATAAAATACCGGCTGTATTCCCTGATTCAGCAAAAACACTTCCAATGTCCTGATAATGTCATGGGTCGTGCTGCCACCCAGTACAGCAATCTTCTTGGATAAAAAGTTTCCTCCCTCTTCCAATAACTGCCGCTTGATTTTCTTAGATTTCTTTAATACATATTCACTGTCAAAAGGATATTCCAGTTCTTTCATGCAATTCCTCCATGTCAGAACGGCTTACCTCATTCTGACTCTATTGTATATTTTGTTATACTTACTCCTGCGGATAGAAATCAGCCTTAATCAGTCTGACCAGAAGATCTGCGTACATTTTTGCACCTTCTTCCGACAGATGAACCCCGTCTACCATATATTTGTCGGAATTATATGCATCAATCCCGCTTTCCTCCATCGCATTGTAGAAGATAACGCCGTCTTCCTTGTGCTGCTCCGCCACATATCCGCATACTCTTGCATAGGATACCATAGAACCGTAGCCGTAGTCTATAGAATAACTGTCGCCTATGAATTTTCCTGCATCAAATATCTGGCAGAAATGCGGCGCAATCAGAATAATCTTAGCATCGGGAAACGCCCTGTGTAACTGTATCACCGCGGAATCGAGCGCTCCTGCATATGTGCGGCTCGCATCCACGTCTCTGATGCCGCCGCCTTCCATATATTTGCTGATCGGAACCTGCGCAAGAAAATCATTGATACCATATTCTATCACAAAATAATCGGTTTTGGTAAAATCACATTCCTTTAACGCTGTTTCCGCCTCGTAACCGTCAAAGATTGCCGGATTAATGTTTCCCAAAATCGCATTGACAACCCCCAGCAGAGAACGCGACTCCCACATGTCAAAGCCTGCCGGTTCATTTGGAAGCAGCGCTGCAGTAGTGCCACCCATCGCCATATTATAAACCTTGGCATTGCATGTCGCCGATACAAGGTCAGCCACTCCGACCTTGCCGTCCTCGTGTTCCATGATACTGTCTCCCAAGAATACAATCTGCATTTCATGAGTGCCGTCCACCGTATTGTCTGAGACCGAAGAACTTAGATTAGATGCCGGCTCGGATTCCGGAGACTCTTCCGCATTCGTCAATGTCTTATCCGGTTCCGGCTCCGTCGTCTGTTCCACACCTGCCGTAGGAAGCGTCTCCGTACCCACATCCGGTTCACCCTTCAGCTCATTCCACTCTGCTTTCAGTTCCTGCACCGTCTGATGGTTCTGTTCTTCTAACGCCAGTCTTTCCTTTTCAACCCTCATCTGCGCCTGCCCATAGATAATCTCTATCATTGCCAGAATGCAGAATCCAATCAACACGGTAAGCAGTAAAACGCTGCTGTTATGCCTGTTTCTTCTCGCATTGCTTCTATTGTCCATATTTTAATCCTGCCTTTCTTAATAAACAACCCATCATAAACTTCTATGGTCAGCATATCACTTTTTTACGGCTTTGGGGAATTTCTTCTCAATAATTAAGAAACCTTTCAAAATTCTTAAGAATTGGAGGTTATTTCTATTTGTAACCAATCCTTATTATAGTATATAATATGTTATAGTATATAATAAAAAAAGCGGAAATATGCACTGCACACAGATACGAAAGAAAGGAATCCCTATGTCACTTGTTACTCAAGGTTCACAGCCCACGTCCTCGTCACCGATTCTTCCTGATGTCCGGACGCACAGAAGATTTCAGCATACGTCTTCTCCTTCATCCGCTTGGCAGTGGCGGCTTTTTTTTCTTTTATTTGTAATTCTGTTCTATATGATCGAATTGTTATGGGTAAAACCGGTTGACGGCATCAATGACGATTGGGGCATGTACAGCACTTTATCCGGCGCATATCTTGGCTATCCCGAAGCACACGTACTATTTTTCTTATATCCTTTGTCTTGGCTGCTGTCCAAGTTGTATACCTTCTGTAGCTTTATTCCTTGGTTCGGTATTTTTCAGCATGGCGTTCAGGTTATTTGTCTCTATGCGGTTTACCGGCGCAGCATGCAGATATGGTATCGTCACAACAGTCCGGACAAAGTATGGAAATCCGCATTGACACTAGCCTGCTTCCTGTTTTTCATCGTCAATTTCAACGTGATATCCGAAGCACAGTATACAACCACTGCCGGACTCGCTGCGGCTGCGGCTGTATTTTGTTTCATCACAACTAAAACCGGCGCTTCCACCGCTTCTTTTCTGACAAGCTGCATTCCGACGTTCATTTTTGCATGGATTTCTTACAGTATACGCCAGAATATCTTTTATCTGATGCTCCCTATGGCTGGAATGCTTTGGATTGCCAAATGGATTAACGCATATCGGAACGGTTACGAACAGACTGCCCGCAAGCTTCTTGGATTCGCTCTGATTCTGCTTACCGGCATGGGAATCCTATACGGGTTAAACACCGTAGCATACTCCGAGCAGAAATGGTCCGATTTTCGTCAGATTAACCATTATCGGGAACGAGTCGGCGATTTCTATACATGGCCGGAATACGAAGAATGCTCAAACGATCTGGCGGTGCTTGGCATCACCGAGACCGAGTACAATTACCGCAAAAACGGAGCTCCTCATATCGGCTACGGAATGTCCGTGGAAGATTGGAGACAGATGCATGATATCGCTAAGAAATGTTATTATGCACGCACCGATACAGCCTCGCGTTTGAAGAGTATCGTCAAGGGTGGCATCTTTGTCTTCTTCTATCAGGACGGAATGCAGCCCGCCAATCTGTTCGCGCTGCTGCTGATGATTATGACGTTACTCCTAATCTTCGTACGCCGCAACTTCAGCGCACTTTTTGTATGGATCTTGTATTTCATCGGTCGTACGGTCAGCTGGGGTTATGTCCTGTATGAGGGACGTTTCCCGAAACGAATCATACAGCCCCTAATCACTATGGACTATATTGTCCTCCTCGGTATTTTGTTAAGCTTTAATCTGCTGCGGGCTGAACATGCCAAACGCTACGTCATCATTGTGCCCATTATTTTGGCATTGAGTTCAGCTTCCCTGCTCATCACCAAAAATAATATCGACACGAATTATCATGCTCATCAAGATACATGGAATGAACTTAAGGCATACTGCCACGCCCACCCGGAAAACCTCTACATATGGACTTACAATTCCGGTACGTTGGAGAATTATTGCGAATCGCCCTTCGATATGACCTTAGATACGTATAATAATTTCATCTACACAAACTGGGGCGTTGTCTGCAACCCCAACACGAAAACCAAACTGGCACAGTATGGTGTTGAAGACTTCGGACAGGATTTGGCAGACAGCACAAACACTTACTTCATCCTGCGGGAAGCTCCCCATAACAACGAACATCCCGTCCTCATGTATTTCAGGCACACCTACGATGTGGAATGCGAAGTCGTAGATACGTTCACTGCCGGGGATACGGTTTATGCGGTATATCAGTTACATTAAGCAAAATTATTTGTGGGGCAAATAACTTTGCGGGATTTGCTTCGCAAACTCGAATAATAAAGTCTTCGCCCGATTTACTCTATTCTGTTTACCCTGCGTGTCACCAACATCAGACGGTACTCGAAATCTCTTCTGTTCTTGAGCGCCATATTGGAAAGAATGAGCCCTGCAAATAATGACTGAATCGCTGCAAGTCCGATAAATCCGCACACAAAAAGCGTCGGAAACCGCAGTACAAGCCCGGTCTCAATATATGATATCAATATCGGAATAAACAGGATTACGGCAATAATCGCAAGAAGCATCGAACACAGCCCGAAAAACTCCATCGGTTTATAATCTCTGTATAATTTCATGATTGTGTGCAGTACCTTGAACCCATCGGAGAACGTGTTGAGCTTCGACTCGCTTCCTTCCGGTCTGTCACGATAATCCACAATCACATTTTCAATCTGCATATTATTGTAGACGGCGTGAATCGTCATCTCCGTCTCAATCTCAAACCCCGTGGACAATACCGGGAACGTCTTGACAAATCCATAGCTGAACGCCCGAAATCCGGTCATAATATCCTTAATCTCACAATGAAACAGACGATTAATGCTGCTCCGCACAATCGTGTTGCCAAAATTGTGGAACGGTCTTTTATTCTCCGTAAAGTATGTGGAAGAAAGTCTGTCGCCCACTACCATATCCGCATTGTTATGGAGAACCTTGTCCGCCATTTCTCCGGCATATTCCATAGGATAAGTATCATCGCCGTCCACCATGATATAGCATTCTGCTTCAATTTCTCTAAACATTCGCCGTATAACATTACCCTTGCCCTGCATATGTTCGTACCTGACAATGGCGCCCGCTTCTCTGGCAAGCTCCACGGTCCGGTCGGTGGAATTATTATCATAGACATAAACCACGGCATC
This sequence comes from uncultured Lachnospiraceae bacterium, assembly GCA_947176505.1. Taxonomy (GTDB): domain Bacteria; phylum Bacillota; class Clostridia; order Lachnospirales; family Lachnospiraceae; genus UBA3282. The sequence continues at coordinate 22,258 of CAMWQW010000033.1, forward strand.
AGGCAGTGCCTTTCTTGCATCTCCTACCACCTTGGCAATCGTTTTCTCTTCATTATAGCATGGTACCAAAACAGCTATCTTATCCATCTCATCATCCAACTTTCCGGTCGTAATACCAGTATACGGCATATATCTTTCTATCATACAGACAAATGCCGCGACTTGCGTTTATTTTATCATATTATTTTGTTCTTTACTATCCGTTTTATTAAAATCCCTGATAGATAAATTCACCGGCGCTGTATCCCGGACCATAACATCCGAGCAAAATCACCGCAAACAAAAGTGCATACCAGATAATCCAGCGAATTCCAATCGCCTTGTCTGCTATTCTGTCTCTGACAGAACCGTTCTTCTGCGCTGTTGACACGGCATACAAGAGAAGCAGCGATGCTATGGCAATGACCGTCTCAATCGGATCGAGCCCCAAACGAAACAGAGAACCGTTCCACAACACGGAGGGATTCCAAACGGTTATGGCGCCTCTGAGCATTGCAAAAGCGTCTCCCACCGATGCTGCCCGAAAAAACAAGTCGCCTATACATACGAGGAAAAATGTTCTGGCGATGCGAAGCTTTCCGACCGCTTTTCCTCCGGCATCAATATGCCATTTCTCCATCAGACGCGCACAAGGTGGTGCAAGCAGTTCCTCCGTCACAATATAAAACCAGTGGAGCAGACCCGAACCGATCACAAACTTCCAATCGCCTCCATGCCATATTCCGACTGTCAGCCAAAGCACAAACATCGCGACAAATGTGGTATATTGTTTGCCTTTTTTCTTGCCGAACTTTTCTTTCCATGACTTATTCAGATTCGTGAAAAACTTCGTGCGCAGTACAGGGTAGAACACATACTCTTTCATCCATACACCAAGCGTAATATGCCATCTCCGCCAATACTCCGCAATACTTCCCGCAAAGAAAGGCGTCTGAAAATTCTCAGGCAGCAGAATGCCGAAACTCTCCGACATACCCAGCACAATATCCATACAGCCGGAGAAATCCGTATAGAGCTGGAATGCATAGCACGCCGTAGCTATCCAGATAAACGCGCCCGGATAATCGGTGTATCCGCCGTATACCGTGTCCACCAGTATTCCCAGCCTCTCGGCAATCACCAGCTTCTTAAAAAAACCCCACAGCATACGCTGCAGACCTCTTGTCACTCTCCGGTAATCAAACTTATGCGGCACAAAAAACTGTTCTCCATGCTCCCTGTACTTGAGAATCGGTCCTGAGATAATCACCGGGAAATACATGCCGTACAGCATCAGCTTGAAATAATTCTTCTGCGGCTTAGCAATCCCGTAGTATACATCAACCACATATCCAAGCAGGGAAAAAGTGTAGAATGACACGCCCAGCGGAATTAAGAAATCCACACTCTTAATCAATTCATCAGAACTGCCAAACAGTCTCGCAATACCATCAATCGTATAGATACCGAAATTAACATACTTTAGTACCACCAGAATACCAATATTGACCAATATAGTCATTGCCAGTATCATTCGCCGGCGTCTTACATCCTCCCCGCTTCCCTGTACATTTCCCGGTCCTTCTTCCTTTTTGGAAGAAACAGTCAACAGACGAATTCCTATATAACAGGCTGTTACGGAGACAATCGGATAGACAATCAGCATACCGTTTCCGCTAAAGAGATAATACGAAATGCTGCATACCAACAAAAGCCCCCACTGCATTTTACCGGGGAGCACATAATACAAGATTAATAAAGCTGCAAAAAAGCACAAAAAATAAAATGATGTAATTCCCATGACTCAAATTCTATCACATAAACGGCTCAAAAGAAACCACTTTTACGCGCAAGATTTTCAATTCCCCGCAAGATTTTCAATTTGCATATTTCATATAAATAGAGTAGAATTGCTTTAATTAATATCCTGCCGCCTATCATGCGGCTGACGGATATGTGACGCATGAGGAGCGCGAGGTTATGTTATTTAATTCTGTATCTTTCGGAATATTTATTATAATTGTATTTATACTCTACTATCTTGTACCGCATAAATACAGATGGATTTTTATGCTCGCCGCCAGCTACGTTTTCTATATGAATCTTCATATCGGCTATGGCATTTTACTGTTGGCAACGACACTTCTGACATATCTGCTTGCACGCAGACTAGAACAGGTGCAGACTGACTCTGCAAAGAAGCGCTGTCTTCTGGGCGGTATTCTTCCTCTCGTACTGATCCTGCTCTTTTATAAGACAGCCAATCCTGTCATCGAACGGTTGAATCTGCTGATCGATGCGGGGCGCCTTACCATGCAGCCTCTCACCGTCAGGATTCTTCTACCCGCCGGTGTTTCCTTCTATTTCTTCCAGTCCATAGGTTATCTGATCGATGTCTACCGGGGTAAAATCCATGCAGAACGGCATTTCGGATACTATGCGCTGTTTGTGTCCTTCTTTCCGCAGTTATTGGCGGGACCAATCGGCAGAGCGGATAGCCTGCTGCCTCAGTACAAGAAGAAACGTCCTTTTGATTATCAGAGAGTGACTTACGGCTTAAAGCTCATGACATGGGGATACTTTAAGAAACTGGTAATTGCCGATGTCTTTGCCGGTATCATCAATAAAATATATAACGATGTCCACGCCTATGTCGGTCTGGTCTTCATCATTGTCACAATCATGTTTGCCATCGAAATCTATTGCGATTTCTCTGGTTATTCCGATATCGCGATTGGCTGTGCAAGACTGTTTGGCATCGACTTGATGACGAATTTTAAAAGTCCCTATTTTTCTTTTTCTATCAAGGAATTTTGGAGTCGTTGGCATATATCACTCTCCACTTGGTTTCGGGACTATGTTTATATACCGCTGGGCGGCAACCGGGTGTCAAGATGGCGCCACTGTCTGAATCTTCTTATCACTTTTCTGGTAAGCGGATTCTGGCACGGAAGCAGCCTCACCTATATATTCTGGGGCGGTGTCCATGGCGTGTTACAGATTATAGAGACATTTATTTATCCTAAAAAAAGAAACGGCGAGGAGGCCAGACACCGGAAGCACTGGTGGCAGCTCCCTCTTACTTTTGTCCTCCTGTGTTTTACATGGATTTTCTTCCGCGCAAACAGTATGCAGGATGCCCTCTGGGTTATCTCCAGACTTTTCTGGTATGCATCCAATCCCGGCAGCTATTTGCAGACCGCCGTTATCTGTCTCGGCGTCTCGCCCATTGCGGCAATGGGCATGGCGTTGTCGGTCATAGTGCTTGCTGCCTACGACCTCGCTTCCTTAAAGCATGATGTCATCGCTGATTTTTCGAAGCAGAAATTTTTTATCCGCTGGCCCGTATATGTATTGTTCCTAGTTATTATCGCACTCTTTGCCCCCAAAGGAGTGGCGACTGAATTTATTTACTTTCAATTCTGACACGCGGCTGTACAGACAATCAGAAAGGAATTGCCCAAGTTATGAGAAAAATATATGACACTGTGCGTTTCGTATTAAAATGTATCCTGATTCCTGCGGCGGCTGTGCTCATTATCTGTATGATGAACAAGCCCTACAAGGAAATCAACGATCAAAAATATATGGACATCACCAAATTTGATACGCTGGGACGGGAATATTGGGAAATCAATATCGGTAATATGGGAAGCTCACACGGCGCCTACGATTTCAACTATACAAATATGACCTACTACGGATATATATGCTTTAATTTTGCCAACACAAGCCAGAGTTATGATTATGACTACGCGCTTTTAAAAGAATACGGACAATATATGGATGAGAATAGCGTACTTCTGATTCCCGTCTCTTATTTTTCTTTTAACAATGAGGTGGTGAACGAAACCGAGGCAGAAGCATTAAGCGTCCGCTACTATCGCTGCCTGTCGCCGGAAAATATTCCGAATTACGATCCATATGTAGATGTGATCACCAACAGACTGCCGATTCTGTCCGCCGGTCAGGATATCCTGAAGCTGTTTCCTAACTTAAATACCGCGCTGACTGCACATGCGGCTAACGAGGGAATTGACGTTGAGGAGTTTGCCAGAAGGGCAAAAGAGCGTTACAGCAGGCATTTCGATAACAAAGAAGAATATTTCATGCCGGAGCGAATCGAGGAATTGTATGCCATCATCAACTATTGTCAGGAACATCAGATTACTCCCGTCCTGATTACCACGCCCTTCTCGAAGTACTACACCGAGCAGGTTTCGCAGGAATTCCTGCAGCAATTCAATGATACCGTCACAAAAATTGCAAGTGACACCGGTGTCAGTTACTATGACTATTCCCATGATGAACGATTTAACGGGAATCTGGAATATTTCTCAGACTCTGACCATCTGAATGAAACCGGCGCGCTATATTTCACGGATATCGTATGGAAAGAAGTAGCGGAGCTAAAGCCATATTATCCGTTCTAAAATTTATACTTCATTTAATTAATTCATGCCAACATTCGTATCCTGCCGACGGCTTCCATCTCTACATGGCGGTCGTCCCGCAGGTAGAAATCTTTGGCTGCCTCTTCGCCAATCTCCTGCGTCACTTCCTCCGGAAGCGTCAAGCCGGGATGAAAAAGTATCTCCAGCACTCTGCCGTCCTGTTCCGCTTTCTTAACTATCTTCGGATACAATCTGACAATCCTGTCATAATCCATATGCCCGCTCATCACAAGCCCCCACAGATACATCTGCTCCATGTGGTGCGCTTTCGCGTATCGATCCGCCCTATATGAATAGAAAGACAGCAATCTGTTTTTAACAAAATTAATGGGACGATAGGTCTTCCACAGTGAAACCTCCGAAAGAAAAGCACCCATCATTTCTTTGGAGTTGCGAATATACTCCACTTCATACCGCTCCTTAGCTATTACTTCCGTCAGAGCCTCCCACACAACCGGAATCATGTGCGCATGCTGATGAGAGTCAATACGAATGCCATGCTGCGTACAGCCAATCCCGTGTTCCTTCGCTAAGTTCATAGCATGAATGACAGACGCCTGCACTCTGTCAATTTGTGCTTTTATCTCTATCTTTAACTGTTCTTTCGCGGCGTGTCGTTTCCACGGCAAATAGGATAATAGAAATACACCGCCCCAAGACAGTCCCATCAGACCGCTTTCGTCTGCAGTAAGCAGAGGCACCTGCTCTGTTCCGGACAGACTGCGTCCCTCCACAAAGTCCAAATGCACCGACATCTTCGGCAGAAACGGCAGCGAAGGTATCGATGCATACAATAATTCCATGCACTCATCAAAACAAGACATATTAGGGACAATACTGATACTGTCCAGTTGTCCCCTTTTCATGCAGGAAAGCATATCTTCGGATGTATTGACAGTGAGTGCATAATCGTCAGCATGAATATCTATTCCAGCCATCTTACCGTCTCCCCTCTCCCGCATTTTTATCTTCGTCACTCTGCAAAACCCCAAGTCCTCCTTCACCACTGCGCTGTGCGGCACGGTCATTCCCTGCACATTTATCCGCCTTCCACACAACCGTATCAATGATGTAACGCGGTCGATGCTTCGTCTCCATATAAATCTTACCGATATACTCGCCGATAATTCCAAGGGATAACAGCGTAATTCCGCCAATCAACAACGTCACAATCATCGTTGTCGTATAACCGGGCACATTTTTTCCCTGCACCCAGTCTACCAGACTGATGATCGTCATAATAAAACTGAAAACAAATACAATAAAACCGAGCGCACTGATCATCCGCAGCGGTCTGGTGCTCATGGAAGTAATTCCGTCCATCGCCAGAGTCATCATTTTGCTCAATGTATACTTGGAATGTCCTGCCTCTCTTGCCTTGACGTCAAAATACACGACATCGGAAGGAAATCCCATCGTCGGAATCAAGCCACGCAGAAACAAATTCGTCTCCTTATACTCCGCCAGCGCGTCCAGTGCTTTCTTGGACATCAGTCGATAATCCGCGTGATTGGTAATCACCTTGCTGCCGAGAAGGTGCATCAGATTATAGTACAACGTAGCGCTGCCTTTTTTGAACACACCGTCAGAATGCCTGTCATTGCGCACTCCATATACTACTTCACTGCCAGCCATATAGCTATTTAAAAACTTATCCAATGCTTCAATATCCTGCTGTAAGTCCGCATCAATCGTCACCACTGCATCCGCATACTGCCGCGCCACCATCATGCCCGCAAGGATTGCGCTCTGGTGCCCGTAGTTGCCTGCAAGACTGACCACGGAAAAAATCGCATCCTGTGCCGCTATATGGTGCAGAAGTTCCAGTGTACGGTCCTTGCTGCCGTCATTGACAAACATCACCTTGCTGCCCGCGGCAATCTGCCCCGCCTGCATCAGGCGCCGAATTTTATCACTTAACACTTGCGCAGACTTCTCAATCACTTCTTCTTCGTTATAGCAAGGTACTACCAGATACAATACCGGTATGACTCTTTCCTTGTCCATCATACTTCTATCATGCCTCTCTATAGTATTCCCGATACCACTCCACAAATCTGCCAAGTCCCTCTTCAATCGTAGTATCCGGCTTAAAATCATAGTCTTTCATCAAATCCGTGACATCGGCATACGTCTGATACACGTCTCCCGGCTGCATCGGAAGATATTCTTTTACCGCTGTCATGCCAAGGCACTTCTCCAATGTCTCTATATAGTCCATCAGCTTTACGGGTTTGTTATTACCGATATTATAAAGCTTATATCTCACTCCCTTATCACTCTGTACGGGCGGATTACAAAGAATATTCTCAACACCTTTCACAATATCGTCGATATAAGTGAAATCCCTATACATATCACCGTTATTATAAATCTGAATCGGCTCGCCTGACAGAATTTTCTGCGTAAACTTATAATATGCCATATCCGGTCTGCCGAAAGGACCGTACACCGTGAAAAACCGAAGTCCTGTCACCGGAATATGATATAATTTGCTGTATGCATGCGCCATCAGTTCATTGGACTTCTTCGTCGCTGCATACAGACTCACCGGTCCGTCCACCTGATCCTGCGTGGAAAAAGGAACCTTTTCGTTACCGCCGTACACAGAGCTTGACGATGCATAGACAAGATGCTCCACCGGAAAGAACCGGCAGCCTTCCAATATATGAAAAAATCCCATCATATTCGACTGCATATAGGCATCCGGATTATCAATGCTGTAACGTACCCCCGCCTGTGCGCCCAGATTCACTACCACCTGCGGCGCATATTCCTGAAAAATCCGGAACACGTCTGACTTATCGCTCAAGTCGCCTTTGATAAATGTATAGTTTTCATACTGCTTTAATATTTGCAGTCTGTCTTTCTTAAGTTTCACATCATAATAGTCATTGAGATTGTCGAAACCAACAACTCTTGCACCTTTTTCCAGAAGACTCTTTGATAAATGAAACCCGATAAATCCGGCTCCGCCGGTAATCAGATAAATTTTGCTTGTATCTAATGGATTCATAATTTCTCCTATCGTCCGATACTATAGTATTCCACGCCTGCGTTTTTCATTGCTTCTATGCTGAAAATATTACGTCCGTCATACACGAGCGGTATCTGCATTTTCTCTTTAAACATTTCGGGGGCAATCGCCTTAATCTCTCCCCACTCCGTAAAAATAAAACAGATATTGGCACCGTCAAGCGCTTCCTCGGGTGTTTGGACATAGTGTATGGCGCCCTTTTCAATCTGTCCTTCCGGATATTTCTTCTTAAAGTTATCTGCCGCAACAGGATCATAAGCATAGATATCCGCGCCGCTCTCTAACAGAAGCTGTACATTATCCAAAGAAGGGGCTTCCCTCAAATCGTCCGTTCCCGCCTTAAAAGCAAGTCCCAATACTGCCACTTTCAGATTCTGGAATGTAATCATACGATTGCTTGCCTTATGGAACAGCTTCGTCTTCTGCTCCGCATTCACATCCACCGCAGCTTCCACGGTACGCAGTCTGTAACCGTTCTGTGTCGCCAGATATTTAAGCGCTTTGGTATCCTTCGGAAAACAGCTTCCGCCGTAACCCACACCGGCATTTAAGAATTTGGCGCCGATTCTCGCGTCATAACTCATGCCCTCCGCCACAGCGTCGATATCCGCGCCGACCAGCTCGCACAAATTGGCAATATCGTTCATATAGGAAATCTTTAAAGCCAAGAAATCATTGCAGGCATATTTGATCATCTCCGCGGAGCGCCTGTTGACGGACACAATCGGAAGTCCGAAGGGCTCATAAATCTTCTTTAGCTTCGCCTCCGCCTCTTTGCTTTCTGTACCGATAATAATTCTTGCCGCATGAAGCGTATCATGCACGGCAGAACCTTGGGCAAGAAATTCCGGATTGGACGCTACTTCAATCTTCACATCCCTTGTCAGGAAATCTCTGATGAACTGCTCCACCTTGTCGTTCGTTCCCACCGGAACCGTAGATTTAACGACTACCAGACAATCCTGCTCCACAGATTCCGCAATCTGCCTCGACACCGTAGCAATATAGCTTAGATTGGCGGAACCATCCGGCTGTTCCGGTGTCCCCACTCCGATAAAGATTGCATCGGCATCCTTGTAAGCGCTCTTATAGTCAGTCGTATAATGCAGCCTGCCCGTAGCATTATTCTTCTGCATTAACTCTTCCAATCCCTCTTCATAGATAGGAGACTTCCCGCTCTCCATCATTTTGACTTTATTCTCATCCACGTCCACGCATGTAACGTCATGCCCCTTCTCCGCGAAGCACACTCCCGCTACCAATCCGACGTATCCTGTTCCGGCTACTGTTATTTTCACTGTTTTATCCTCCTGAATCATCCTGCTGAACCTTGGCAGCGCAAGCCAAACTCCCGCAAGAATTACTTTGTAATTCTTGCAACGCAAGCCGCAGTGCTAGCTCGTAAAACCGTTGGTTTTCCGAGCTCACGGGCTTCGCCCTATCACTCCATAACCTGACAAAGGCGCCTGCAAGCAGTCGCTTTGTCATCTTATTTCGTGGCACTGCTCATTGCCTACGCGAATATTATATCAAATTCCTTCTTCGATTGCGACACCTAAAACTGCCTCAGCACCCGAAACGTTCTCTTTATCGTAATAAAAAGCGGGTGCGGCACTCCATTCTTTTTAAGTGCCATATAACCTTCCTTAAAAGATACCAGATAATTGCCAAGTCCCGCATTGCTCGTCCCGCCGTAGAACATGGCGACCAGCACTTCGGGCACATACGCCAGCCGGTTCTTCTCGTCTTTCAAAAAGCGAACCATAAATTCATAATCCGCGGCACATCGGTAGCTGATGTCATAAACGCCATATTTCTCGTAAATCTGTCTCTTTATAAACAATGTCGGATGTCCCGGCATCCAGCCGTCCTTGAGTCTTCCCTCTCCCATGTGCCAGCTTCTGACAATACGCTCGCCATCCGTATAAATCAAGTCGGAGTGTGCACCGATGCAGCCGTCTCCTCCCTGTTCTATCGCCCGCACCAGTTTCGTCACCGCATCCGGTGTGCATAGCTTATCATTGCACACTGCCACAATATCTCCGGTGCACATGGACCACGCCTTGTTCATGGCATCATAGAGCCCTCTGTCCGGCTCAGATATCCATCGAATACCGAGTTCTATCGGAGCGCTCGCCGCAAACTCACGAATCGTATCAACTGTCCCGTCCGTAGAGCCTCCGTCCACAATGACTACCTCTATGGAACTATAATCTTGCGCCCGAATGCTTTCCAAAGTGACTGTCAGATGCTCTTTTACATTGTATGTTGTTATTAGTAAAGATACCTTCTGCATAACACTCCTCTATGCCAAAATGCTGCGTATACCGACGCAAAAATCCGTGTGTTCAATACTGCCTATATGCTGTTCCAAAAGCGTGGTATCGGCACACAGATACATCACCTGTTTATCATTGTAAGGAATCAGACCGATACCCAGCTTTCGTTCCAATTCCGGATCGTCTTCCGCAATCTTCTCTCCTTGATATTCCCTTACCACACGGTAAATATCTCTGATATAACTTCGCAGTTCCCGCGCCTGTCCGCTTCCCACACAGTAGACCTCTCCGTCCGCCCCCTTCGTTCCGAGCGCATAGAATATCGCCGCGGCATCCTTGCTGTACAAGTAATCCCACATCTGTTGTCCGGGTGTAAACGCAGTAGATTCCCCATTCCAAATCTTCCGGACCGCACTCATAACCATGCTTCCGGCACCGTCGTAGGGACCGTACACACTCAAAATTCTTGTCCAAATGTGCTTCATCTTTTTCTGATGGCACGCTACGCGGCTCATCTGCCCCGCGCACAGTTTCGCCATGCCATATCCGTTCTCCGGATCCGCAGGGGTATCCGGCGCAAGCTTTCCTTCTTTTCTTCCGTATTCCGCCTGTGAGCCTGCCCCGATAAAAGTATGGCATCCCAAACGCCCGGCAAGCTCCACTGCGTCCAATGTATACGCAATGTTATCCGTCTGCAAATGCATGTCATTTCTGGCGTCTCCTACGGTTCCGCTCCACGCAAAATGATAGAAAACCTCATAGGTTTTTGCCGGCATATCTTCAGCAAATAGTTTTCGATATTCAGATAAATCCGCCTCAATCACCTCAACATAAGGTGAATCGGGAATATATTTGATTCTTCCGGAACCTCTGTGGCAAATTGCCAGTACATATGTCTTTTCCTCTATGCATTTCTCAATTAACGCCATGCCGATCGCACCGGTAGGTCCGGATATTACTATGTTTTTCATCTTCATTCACCCAAGAAACTCTCTAAGCTGTTTCTCCATCATCTGCTCAACAGATTTCCCATCACGATACGCTACGGTCCATTCGACAATCATTTCCATCGTCTTCTCCACATTCCAGACTGGTTTCCATCCGTAAGCCCTCTTTAATCTCGAGCAGTCCAGTTTCAGGAAATTCGCCTCATGAGGTCCGCCGTCATACTCTTCCTTCCATGTCACATTCCCGCCCGTTGCCTGATTCCACTTCTCGCAGAATAACGTTACAAGCTCGCCTGTCGTATAGCAGTCCGTCTCGTCCGGTCCCACATTGTAACTGCCTTCGTAATCGCGATTGCCGTACTGTCTCGCAGCAATCATCAGATAAACTGCTACCGGCTCTAATACATGCTGGTAAGGACGCGTGGAATACGGATTTCTTACGATGATTTCCCTGCCTTCCAATGCTGCCCTGATACAGTCGGGAACAATTCTGTCCGCCGCGAAGTCTCCGCCGCCGATTACATTTCCCGCCCTTACAGTCGAAATTGCAGTCGTGTACGCTTGGTCTTCATCCTTGCCTTCCGGTCCACTGAAAAAGGAATTTCTGTAGCTGCTCGTCACTAACTCCGAACATGATTTAGAATTTGAGTACGGATCGTACCCGTTTAGTTCTTCGTCCTCCCGGTATCCCCACTCCCACTCTTTGTTGAGATATACTTTATCTGTGGTCACATTGACAAAAGAACGCACACAGGAATGCGTACGGACACACTCCAGCACATTGACCGTTCCCATCACATTTACTTCATAAGTGTAGACCGGATTGCGATATGATTCGCGCACAATGGGCTGCGCCGCCATATGGATAACTATCTCCGGCTGGACTTCGTCAAACACCTTCTGCAAATGTTCCAAATCTCTGATATCACCTATGACCGAGTTGATTCTGGCATCTATACCACTCAGCTCATAGATACTCGGTTTCGTTGGCGCTTCCAGCGCATAACCGGTCACCTGCGCCTCTGCCTGTAACAGCATCGCACACATCCATGTGCCCTTAAACCCGGTGTGCCCGGTCACCAAAACCTTTTTGCCCTGATAAAAGTCTAATCCGAAATCAAACATAGCTACTCCCCTGCCGCTTCAATCAGTGTCTTCGACATATAATCAATCATCTCGTCCGTCATACCCGGATAGACGCCAATCCAGAATGTATCTTTCATAATGCGGTCCGTGTTGGAAAGTTCACCGACAACACGATATCCCTCTCCCGTAGCACGCATCTCGTCAAAACATGGATGCTTCGTCAGATTGCCTGCAAAAAGCATTCTCGTCTGAATACCATGCTCTTCCATGTACTGTACTACCTGATTACGGTCTACGCCCTCTTTGCAGGTGACCATAAAACCAAACCAGCTCGGATTGGAATCCTCGCACGCCTCAGGCATAATTAATTTGTCCAGTATATGTTTGTCAGCATCCGCTGCCAGAAGATTTGCTTTCATTCGGTCGAAATTATGTCTTCTCCTCTCCACAAAAGAGGGGAATTTTGCAAGCTGCGCACAGCCGATTGCTGCCTGCATATCAGTTGCCTTCAAATTATATCCGAAATGCGAATAGACATACTTGTGGTCATACCCCAGCGGTAACTCTCCGTACTGTCTGTCAAAACGGTGCCCGCATAAGTTATCACAACCGGACGGACATACGCAGTCTCTTCCCCAATCACGGAAAGAACGAATACATTTATTGAGCAGAGGATTGTCGGTATAAACAGCGCCTCCCTCACCCATCGTCATATGGTGCGGCGGATAGAAACTGGAAGTTCCGATATCACCAATTGTTCCCGTCAGCTTCGTTACGCCATCAATCACATACTCTGAGCCAAGTGCGTCACAGTTATCCTCTACCAGCCACAAATTATTTTTCCTGCAAAATTCGCTGACAGCCTTCAAATCAAAAGGATTGCCGAGCGTATGCGCAATCATGACTGCCTTCGTCTTATCCGACAACGCCTGTTCCAGCATATCCACGTCAATATTGTATTGTGGGATTGTCACATCCACAAACACCGGTACGGCACCATATTGAATCATGGGTGCGACAGTCGTCGGAAAGCCCGCTGCCACCGTAATGACCTCGTCACCCCTTCTTACAGCGCGCTCGCCCAACAGAGGCGATGTCAATGCCATGAATGCAAGCAAGTTCGCAGAGGAACCGGAATTGACGAGGGAACAGTATTTCACACCCAGATATTCCGCCAACTGTTTCTCAAACTGATCGGTATATCTTCCGGAAGTCAACCAGAATTCCAGTGCACTGTCCACCAGATTGACCATCTCCGCACTGTCATACACTCTGGACGCATACGGTATGCGCTGCCCCTCCTCAAACGGCTTCTTCACATTGTGATATGTTTCACAATAATCTCTGACTAAATCTAAGATTTCTTTTTTTGCCTGCTGCTCGTTCTTTTGACTCATATGTTTCTCCCGTATTTCTGACTTTTATTATTTATTGTTTCTATCATTCCCAGATTTTCCACGGAGCCTGTCCTCTGCTCCATAATCCTTCCAGATACGCCCTGTCATGCACCGTATCCATCGGAGACCAGAAGCCCGGATGCCTATATGCCGCCATCTGATGATCCGCTGCCAGCCTCTCGAACGGCTCCGCCTCCAGCATCTGCGACCCGTCTCCTAAGTAATCAAATATTTCCCGGTTCAGCACCATAAATCCGGCATTCACCCATGACTGGTCTTTTCTTGCCTTCTCTTTAAAACTCTCAATCAGTCCGCCTTCATCAATCTTAATAGCTCCGAATCGTCCTGCCGGCTGCGTCGTTGTAATCGTCGCAATCCTGCCGTGCTCTTTGTGAAAAGCAAGCAGTGCCGGGATATCCACGTCTGCTACGCCGTCTCCGTATGTCAGCATAAACGCCTCGTCTTCGCCGATGTAATCCTTAATCCCTAAAATACGTCCCGCCGTCAATGTCTCAAGTCCTGTATTAGCAAGCGTAATCTTCCACGGCTCCGCAGCCGGGTTGTGATACTCTTTTTGTTTGTCTTTCAACTGAAATGTGGCATCCGACTGGTACATGTAATAATGAACAAAGTACTCCTTAATCATATGCCCTTTGTAGCCGCAACATATAATAAAATCATGATACCCAAACGAAGAATAGATTTTCATGATATGCCATAAAATCGGCTTATCACCTATCTCGACCATCGGCTTCGGTTTCAACACCGATTCTTCACTGATTCGGCTGCCCTTGCCACCTGCTAAAATCACTACTTTCATATCATTCACAATTGTCCTTCTCTGACATACTCTTATACCAGAATTCCCTACGGCATTTCCGGCACATAATTCTATTACTTCGATTTCGCCCACGGCGCAATTCCTGCATTCCAAAGATTTTCCATGTTTACCCTGTCGCGGTATGTCTCTACCGGCGTCCAGAAACCGTTATGCTTATACGTAATCAACTGCCCTTTTCCCGCTAGGTTATCTGTCAGCAGATTTTCCAAGGCGTAATCTCCCTGCAGACTGTCAAAAACCTTTTTATCCAATACATAGAGCCATGCATTAGTCCACGCCTCGTTTATAGGCTTATTCTGCTGTATCTTCTTAATCAGCCCCGCTTCATCAATATCCAGAGCCTCATTGCGCCCCGTCGGTCTGGCTACTGCCATGGTCGCAGTCTTTCCCTGTTCACTGTGGTATGCAATCATCTTGTTCACATCAATATCAAAAAGGCAGTCGCCGGACGCAACAATGAACGTATCCCCGTCAATATACTCCTGAATCCGCGCAACGCGCTGTCCTGTAGATGAATACAGCCCGGTATCCACCACCGTAACCTTCCAATCTTCAGTGCGGTTCCTGTGTATCTGGACCGTATTCGTCTTAAGGTCCACTGTAATATCAGACTGGTAGATATAGTAATCCATGAAGTACTCTTTAATCATATTGACCTTATATCCGCCGCAAATGATAAACTCATTCAGACCGTAAGCGGAAAAGCTCTTCATAATATGCCAAAGCATCGGCTTTCCGCCGATTTCTGCCATCGGCTTCGGAATGCCTTCCTGCTCATTGCTGATTGTACTCCTCTGTCCGCCTGCTAAGATCACTACCTGCATATTGTATCTCCCTTATGTGAATGTACTCTACCGTTACACCCAATTATGAATTAGTATAACACAATAAGTATTAGAAAGCATTATAAAAGACTCTTTTTTCAAAGAGCCTGTATCGAACCGCATAATTCAACATTTCTTATAATATCGCCCGATAGCACATCAATCCGGCGATTACTTTTCTCCGCTTCTAAGTAGACATCTATTCTTTGGTCAACGGATGCCTGTTCATCGTATAATAATAGCCCTATACCGTTTTGTTTTAACGCATCAATCAGTTTACCACTTGGATTTCTTTTAGGCATACACACATATGCGTAATCTGCTCCTCGCAAATGGTCATATGCCTGTGCAATTGCATCCCGCCATTTGGTCAGCTTGAACTCTATTGTAATCACTTTGTCAGACTGACTAATTAACACCATGTCAATACATCGGGATAAAAAGGGAATTTCACATTCAATTTTTTTGTACTCCTTCTTTTGTTCCAAGCATTCTTTACACTCTAAAACCATTTCCCATTCGGTTTTCATTCTAACACCAATCCCCATTGTCAATTTACTGTCTTTCATATGTCACGCCCAACATTTACTATCCGTAATTACGTTCTTTATTTATTAATAGTATATTTTATTTTACATATCAGGTCAATAATGTTACAAATATTTGTTCGAGTCTCTGAATGTCTTAATTAAAATCGAATAATGGATAATTAAAAGTTATCCATTGATTTGAACCATGGATAATTTAGGATTATCAA
>CAMWQW010000034.1 GCA_947176505.1 uncultured Lachnospiraceae bacterium
AACCCTGGACACCCTGATTAAGAGTCAGGTGCTCTACCAACTGAGCTAGCGGTGCATATCGTATAAAATGTATATGCTCTAACACGCAAGAGTTATTATAGTATAATGTTTCTTGCATTGCAAGTGTTTTTTTAATAAATTTTTAAGGAATTTTAACAGATATAAAAAAATATGTTTGTGAAGGCTATATAGGGAGAGAAAAAATGATTTTTGAAAGTCACGCGCATTATGATGATGAAGCATTTGACGAAGATAGACAAGAGCTGCTTGGCTCATTAAAAAACCACGGGATTGACAAGGTGGTTAATGTGGGTGCAAGCCTCAAGAGTTGTGAGATTACACTGCGTTTGATGAGAGAATATCCTTTTATCTACGGGGCGATGGGCGTACATCCGAGTGAGACAGCGGAATTGAATGAGGATAATTTTGCGTGGCTGCGTGCGCAATGTACATGCGATAAAGTAGTGGCGGTAGGAGAAATCGGACTTGATTATTACTGGAAGGAACCGGAGACATCGGTTCAAAAGATGTGGTTTGAAAGACAAATGGGGCTGGCGAAAGAGGCTGGACTGCCGGTAATTATCCATTCCAGAGATGCGGCGAAGGATACGCTTGATATGTTGAAAGCGCTGCATGCCGGCGAGATTGGTGGTGTGATACATTGTTATTCGTATACGAAGGAGCTGGCGCGGGAATATCTCAACATGGATTATTATTTTGGCATCGGCGGTGTGATTACCTTCAAGAATTCCAAGAAATTGAAAGAGGCAGTGGAATATATTCCGTTGGAAAATATATTGTTAGAAACGGATAGTCCGTATCTGACGCCGGAACCTAACCGCGGTAAGCGTAATTCCTCGTTAAATCTTCCGGCTGTTGCAGAGGCAATTGCAGAGCTCAAAGGGATTACCTGTCAAGAGGTAGAAGAGACAACGTACCAAAATGCCTGCAGATTATTTCGGATTACGGAGTAGGAATGGAGGATAACATGGCAACTCTGGGAAATAAGAGAAATACAACGGATATTATACAGAAACATCAGTTTGATTTTCGGAAGAAATTCGGACAGAATTTTTTGATTGATAAAGGTATATTGGAGAAAATTATTGAATCGGCGAATATTACACCGGATGATTGTATATTGGAAATCGGACCGGGAATCGGTACAATGACGCAGCGCTTGGCGGAGGAAGCGGGCGAAGTAGTGGCAGTGGAGATTGACAAAAATCTTATTCCGATTCTTGATGAGACGCTGGCTGATTATGATAATGTGACAATTATCAACGAAGATATTTTGAAAGTGGATATCAACAGGATTGTAGATGAACATGGAGGAAAGCCGATTAAGGTAGTAGCAAATCTTCCATATTATATTACGACGCCAATTATTATGTCGCTTTTTGAAAAGCATGTGCCTCTGCATAGTGTGACCATCATGGTACAAAAGGAAGTGGCAGACAGGATGAAGGTGGGACCGGGAACGAAGGATTACGGGGCATTGTCATTGGCGGTACAATATTATGCAAAACCGGAAATTGTTGCAAGAGTGCCGGCGGAATGCTTTATGCCCAGACCGAATGTGGACAGTGCGGTGATTCGACTGATACGTTATGAGGAACCGCCGGTAATGGCGGATGATGAAGAGTGGCTTTTTGCTGTTGTCAGAGCATCTTTTAACCAGAGGCGCAAGACATTGGCGAACGGACTGGCAAATGCAGGGAATCTGGCTGTCAGCAGACAGCAGGTTGAGGAGACGCTTGCTAAGATGGGGCTGCCCATAACGGTACGCGGAGAAGCGTTGACATTAGAACAGTTTTCCGAATTGTCGAATCGGCTGTTGAGGAAAAGGATGTAATTTGTTTTTGTATAATAAATACAATATAAAGTGATTGTATATTGAGGCATCTCCATATATTGGTATATATTCAATAGTAAGATACCAGAATGGGGGTGCTTTTTTTCTACATATTTTGTTTACATTGACAGGCGGCTATGGTAAACTAAGACCGTGATAATTGGGTTACTATGTAGAAAAATGTGTAGCAATACGGTACGAGGTCCCGAATAGTTACGGGAATACAGCAATGAGGTGAGCACCTTGGATAAGTATGAATATCAGATACGGGCGGATGAAATCAAGGCATTAATTGCAGAGGGAGAATTTACGGAAGCCGTTAAAATAGCGGATTCAATTGATTGGCGCAGAGTCAGAAGCGTCATGATGCTTTGTACAATCAGCGATTTATATAAGATTAACCGGAGATATCGGGAGAGCAAAGATATCTTATTACTGGCTTATGAGAAACATCCGACAGGAAGGTCGATTGTATATTCCCTGTGTGAGCTTTCCATTAAAATGGAAGAGTATGTACAGGCAATAGAGTATTATAAGGAATTTGTGCAGATTGCACCGAAGGATACCGGAAGATATATTCTGCAATATCGTCTATATGAGGCGCAGGATGTCAGTCTGGAAGAACGAATAGAAGTTTTAAAAGAATTTAAAAAGCATGATTACCGTGAAAAATGGGCATATGAACTGGCATATCTGTATCACAGAATCGGATTGGCAACACAGTGTGTAGAAGAATGCGATGAAATGTTCATCATGTTTGGCGAAGGTAAGTATATCATTAAGGCACTGGAATTAAAAGCGCTGCATACACCTCTTAATGCGGAGCAGCAAGTGAAATATGACGAATGGGTCAGAATGCGTAAGGCAGGAGAAGATCCGACGGAAGACACATATCCGGATGAAGAGGATGACACAGACAGTGAGCCGGAGAACACGCGGGCAGCGGGTAAAATCAGCCATGCGGAGGAAGAGGAGACGGAGCAGGAACAGGAAATATCCACGGTGCCGACGGTGGAGCTTCCAGAAGTAAAGACCGTCGATTTAGGTCAATATAATACGATTAATTTGCAGATGGCTCTTGCGGAGAGCATGAGAGAAATTTTAAGCGATGAGGAAGACGATTCTGAAGTCGATGAAGAATTATCCGATACGGGAGAAGTATTTTCCGAAGAGGAAGGAGAAGTGCTCGAAGAGCGGATTACCGAGGAAGAGACGCTTTATGAGGATGAAGAGGTGTCTGAGGAAGATGAGGATGCATTTATAGCGGAAGAGATGTCGGAGGAGGAAATTTCTCAGGAGGAAATTTCTCAGGACGAAGAGGAAGACAACGGGCAAAGATCTGTTGCTGAGACACTGATTGCTCCGCTTTTAGAAGAGACGATTGAACTGCCTAAGCCTGCGGAAGTGGAAGAACAGTTAAAAGAGACTCCGGTCATTGCTTTTCCGGGTAAAACAGTTCAGGAAACGGATGACAGTGGTGCATCTTCAAATGAAAACCGCGTGCAGTCTCACAAAAAATTAAGCATGGACACGGATGACCTGCAGGAAATCAGTACGCAGATTGCAAAGGAGGATACGGCATCCTTCGACGCGCAGCAGATATTGGAACAGATGAAGCAGGAAGCAAAACAACCGCAACAGGCGGCGGTCGTTGAGCCGGACAGAATTCCGGGGGCAAGAACAGGTGTCCTTACACCGCTTAATACGAAACCTTCTAAATTTGATAATATTTTGTCGCAGGAGTATGACGGACAGATTAGTCTTGTTGTTCCGGAGACGGAACGTGTGGAAAAACAGATTACCGGACAGCTCAGCATTGAAGATATCATGGCTGAGTGGGAAGAGATGAAGAAGACTAATAAGCAGAAGCGCATGGAGGAAGTGAAACAGCGCATTCTTAACCACACGGGGAATCTTTTTGCCGATTTTGACGAAGCGACCAAGAACGGTCTTCTGGAGGAATTAGAGAAAGCATTTATTGCCGCAATCATGAAAGACTCCGGTAAGAAATCGGCAATCAAGAAGATTATTCTGCCGGAGGAAGAGAACCCGAAGAGACGGGAGCCGGAGGTTGAAGAATATGTAGCGGCTGCTGTCAAAGAGTTTGAAAGAGAACTGGCTGAGAGCGAGGCAGAGGACGAAACTGAGGAGCCGGAAGAAATCCAAGAGCTTGTATCGGAAGAAGCGGACGAGGAAATCGCAGAAACTCCGGAAACGACAGCAGAAGCTGAAGAAACGATTGAGAATGTAGTAGAACCTGCAGCGGAGCCGGTAAAACAGAACAGTGAAGCGCAGGAAGATAATATATATGATCGCGAGCTGACACCAGAAGAGATGGAGCTATTCGGGCAATTTGTCCATCATCGCAAGTCTAAGAAACAGCTTGTACATGTTCTGGATAATATGAGTCTTGCATCTTGTACCGGTAATGTAATTATTACCGGGGAGGAAGAGATTACGACCTTGACGCTGGCGAAGGCACTGATTAAGGAGATGCAGCTTGGTGATGATAATTTTTCCGGTAAGGTAGCCAAGATATCGGCAACTGTTTTGAACAAAAAAGACGTCGCGGAGACTTTTGGAAGACTGGATAACGGTGCGCTCATCATTGAGAAGGCATCACGGTTAAAGTCGGATACGGCGGCTAAGATCTCTAGAGTGCTGGAAAAAGACAATATGGGTCTCCTGCTCATTATGATTGACAGGAAACAGAATATTAACCAGCTTCTTGCGGATAACACCTCTCTAAGCCATAATATTAATCTGAGGGTAGATATAGAGCCGTTGGATGATGAGGCGCTGGTTGCTTATGCGAGGCAGTATGCGGAAGAGATGGAGTATTCCATCGATGAGTTTGGAATTTTGGCGCTTCATACGAGAATCGCGGACAGGCAGACGAGCGACCATGAGGTGAGCATGGCGGAAGTCAGGGAGTTGGTGGATGAGGCAATCAATTATGCCAATAAGAAGACACCGAGACACTTCATGGATATATTACTGGCGAAGAGGTATGATGAGGAGGACATGATTATACTTCGGGAAAAGGATTTTATGCATTATTAAAATAAAAAGTAATGGGGGCGGATGCTTATGGCAGCAAAAAAACAAAAAAAGGTAGTGGAAAAAGTAGAGGAAAACCGAGTTTTTATCTCGGAGGCGGATCAATATGTGTTCGGACAGGGAACACACTATGATATCTACAAGAAACTGGGGGCACACCCTTCCGTAGAAGACGGTGTAAAAGGCATGTTTTTTGCCGTATGGGCGCCGAATGCGGCAAGTGTACATTTGATTGGTACTTTCAATGATTGGAATGAAGAAACGCATCAGATGAAGAAAATCGGACCTTCCGGAATCTATCAGCTTTTTGTTCCCGGTGTGGGCGAGAATGAGTTGTACAAATTCTTGATTCAGACTCCTTATGGGGAGAAGCTGTATAAGGCGGATCCTTTTGCAAATTACGCGGAAATGCGCCCGGGTAATGCTTCTAAGACTTATGATATCGGCAAATTTGAATGGACTGACAGCGCTTGGATGACAAGTAGGAACGGTAAGGATTACAATAAGGAACCGATGGCGATTTATGAATGTCACATAGGTTCTTGGATGAAGCATCCCAATGGGACACCGGACGGTTTCTACAATTATAGAGAGTTTGCGGACAGGATTGTGGAATATCTGAAGGAAATGAAGTACACACATGTCGAGCTGATGGGCGTAGCGGAGTATCCGTTTGACGGTTCATGGGGATATCAGGTGACCGGTTATTATGCACCGACGTCAAGACACGGCACGCCGGACGACTTTATGTATCTTATCAATACACTGCACCGCAATAAGATAGGCGTTATCCTTGATTGGGTTCCGGCACATTTTGCCACGGATGCCCATGGGCTCGGGCGATTTGACGGGCAATGTGTTTTCGAGCATCCCGATCCGAGAATCGGTGAACATCCTGACTGGGGTACGAAGATTTTTAATTACGGTAAGAATGAGGTCAAGAATTTCCTGATTGCAAACGCTCTGTTCTGGATTAAGGAGTACCATATTGATGGTATCCGTGTGGACGCCGTTGCATCCATGTTGTATTTGGATTACGGTAAGCAGGACGGGCAGTGGGTGGCTAATAAATATGGCGGCAATCAGAATCTTGAGGCGATAGAGTTCTTTAAGCATCTCAATTCGGTAGTGCTTGGTACATATCCCGGATTCCTGACTATTGCAGAGGAGTCTACCGCATGGCCGAAAGTAACCGGTAAGGTAGAGGACGACGGACTTGGGTTCAGCTTTAAATGGAATATGGGATGGATGCATGATTTCTGTGAATATATGAAACTTGATCCTTATTTCCGTAAGAATAACCATTACGCCATGACATTTGCGATGACATATAACCACAGCGAGAACTATATTCTTCCTTTGTCACATGATGAAGTGGTTCATTTGAAATGCTCGATGGTCAATAAAATGCCGGGATATCCGGTGGATAAGTATGCGAATCTGCGCTTAGGCTACACATATATGTTCGGGCATTCGGGAAAGAAATTGCTGTTCATGGGACAGGATTTCGGACAGGAAAGAGAGTGGAGCGAAGAGAGAGAGCTTGACTGGTTTTTGCTTGGCGAGGAGCAGAACAAGGGTATGCATGAGTATGTGAAGGAGCTTTTGAACCTTTATCGCAAATATCCCGCACTTTATTCGATAGATAATGATTGGAATGGTTTTGAATGGTTGAATGCAGATGATTCTGACCGTAGCGTATACAGCTTCTACAGAAAGGATGAGACGGGCAAGAACAATATCATGTTCGTAATCAATATGACTCCTATGATGTGGGAAAACTACATGGTAGGGGTGCCGAAGAAAAAGAAATACAAACTGCTTTTAAACAGCGACGATAAACGTTTTGGCGGTAACGGACATGAGATTCCTGCAGAAATAAACGCAGTCAAGGGAACGTGCAATTACAAGAATTACAATATCTCATTTGACTTGCCCCCGTATACGGCAGCGGTGTTTGTGTTCTAATCTTTGACAGGAAGATGTATTGATAGCAATTGAATATAAAAATGTTACAAAAAGGATAAATCCATATAAATGTGGATATTATCCTTTTTTGTATTGCTTTCATTATATTATATCGTATATAATAGATGCAATTAATTATGTAGTTCCCAGAAATAACGAATTAGGATAGGAGGTTAAAATGCTGTTTATACAACATAATTTAATTGCGCAGAACGCGAATCGTCAGTTAAATGTAACAACTGGGAAGAATATAAAGACGACGGAAAAGCTATCTTCCGGATATCGAATCAACAGAGCGGCAGATGATGCTGCGGGTTTGGCTATTTCGGAAAAAATGCGCAGACAGATTCGCGGACTTACACAGGGGACAGCCAACGCAAGAGACGGAGTGTCTTATGTGCAGGTTGCAGATGGCGCAATGGATGAAGGACATGCTATTTTACATCGCATGAATGAATTGGCACTCAAGTCGCTTAACGGTACTCATACAGAGAGCGACCGCGCCGCATTGAATGCAGAGTTTGACCAGCTTCGTACAGAAATCGACCGTATCAATAGCGATACTGAATTTAATGAACAGAAAGTATTTGAAGAGCATGAGTCTTCTTACTATCAGATTGAAGGGTGTAGAAGATGGAATGATAATCAGCTTCATACAGTTCCTGCAGCGGCAAATGAATTGAAAATAAACTTGCCGGATAGTTATGTTCCCAATGAGTATATCCTTACGGTACCGGCAGGCGTATACACTACACAAGAACTGATAGATGAAATCGATGATGCTTTGGCTGCTATGGCTCCACCAAATCCGGGATTTGTATTTGAATATACAGATAAGGGCTATTGTAACCTGAATTTTGAAAGAGCAGATGGAATGCCTACGAAAATTGCATCAGTGGAAGGTTCGCTTGCGTATTTGCTTTATGACCTTTACGGAGGCAGTTCTTCTGGAGATTTGTTGGGAACAAGTGTGTTTGAGACGAGCCATCCGTTTACTATTTATAAGGGACAAAATGACGAACTGATTTTTTACATTGAGAGTGTAAACGGTTCGGAGCGTGTAGCAATGACGATTCCTCCCGGAGAGTATACGCGTTCCGAAATGATTGACAGAATCAATAAGGAATTGGCTAAGTATCCGAATACGGCAGGTGTGACTGCTAAAGAATACGGGGATTCCTATATTCAGGTTACCGGCGGTAAAGGCGTCAGTATCAACGGATTAAAAGGGAATATGTTTAAATATGAATCAGCGACCTCTAAATATTCCTCAGTGTTTTACGATAATGTGCAATACGGTGTTTCCGGCGGTAAAAACGCTACGATTACAGGCGCAGCTTTTTCTTATGGTTCTACGACGACGGATATTGATATCAAGACCGGTGTAAATGACACGCTTTCATTCAAATTAAATGATAGAGCCGGGGATATAGAAGTCAAGATTCCGGCGGGGAAATATACAATTTCAGAGATTGCGACATTTTTGAAGAACCGGTTTAGTGAGATGGGGATAAGTAAGGAAATTACAGCCGAAGCTTCTTATACTTCTCTCTCTCCCTATGGTTATCGTTTGATAGTGTCAAGTACGATGAAGGGAAGTAAGAGTCTGCTGGAATTTAATACTACGCAGGCAGTTCATGCGAACACCTATAATTCGCTGTTTCGGATTACAAACTACAATCTTCAACGGAGCACAGGGCGCAAAGCCTCCTTTGTCGGTTCAGCGTACCATACCGGCAAAATAAATCTATCCGGTGATGCTTCCTTAACTTTTGATGTTGATGGTAAGTCATATACGGTTGACGGCATGGGAGGAACCTATGATAATATTAATAGTTTGATTACAACATTAAATAATAAATTAACAACAAACTATCCGGATCTGAAAGATAAAGTTATATTTGGTTCCTCGTCAAACAGACTCATGATAGAGGCGCAAAACAACGATATTAATCAAATTAATTTTACACAGAAAAATAATACCTATAAGCAGCTCTTTGAAAATTTGTACGTGGATATGAGCTATACATATACGATGGGAAGCATAAAGTACCAGCAGGGATCGTCCGTAACGGAAGAACAAAATGCTACGATTACGGTAGGGATTCCTACAGATAAGCAGTCGGGTCCCATAACAATTGATAAGGACAGCTGCACAATGTCTTTTTCATCGAATACAAGCAGTACAGGTACAATTACCCTGACAGCTAAAACATATGGTAATATTCAGGAATTAGTGAATGAAATAAACAACAAGCTTAAGTCAAACAGCAATAATGCTTTAAAAGCTATGCAGGCTTCATATAGCGGAGGAAAGCTAATTTTTACATCTCCACCGAGAGCTGATTCCTATCGGCTTTATCTCGAAAATTATACCAGCACGTCTTCCGCATGGAAAAATATTTTTGGAGTGAGGTATAATGTTAACGGTCCATCCTCCTATAAGGCAGGAAAAGCTACACTGACAACTTATTCTGCCGTTGCCGAGAGTACGACAATCGATAGTACCAATAATACATTAACTTTAGATATTGGAAAAGGAGATGTTACAATCAATATTGCGCCCGGCAGCTATGCTTCCAGAGACGCACTCAAAAACGCTGTGCAGAGTGCGATTAACGGAAATTCCGATTTAAAAGATAAAGTTGATGTCAGTATTACAAACGATAATAAGCTGCAGCTTTCCTTTGCTGCAGGTTCTGCTGTGGAGGCTAAAGGAAGCTTTCATGATGAGGTGTTGATATCAAAGGTAACCAGAAATGTATCCAATTATGTGAAGGATGGAAGTTATTCAGACACTGATTATACAAAAGCCTTTATTATAGGTCGCAAGGACTTGACGGGCGAAGCCGTTGAAATTGTTTCCGATGCAAACGATGAGTTCAGTTTTGACTTTACCTTTAAGAGTACATCATCATTTGCGAGCAGTTATGAAATTCCAATGGATGTAAAAATTCCGGCGGGCGTCTATAAAGGAGATGAACTTGCTAAGATTTTACAAGAGAAGATACAGGAAAAGTTTACGGAAAATGGTCTTACTGATTTTGTAATAAAAGTTACAATTGGCGGAGAGAACACGCATGTTGCCAATTCTAATGATGATACGGCTTTGCAGATTGCCGTAAATAGGAAAGCCGGAACGGAACCCGCCGCCGGAGAATATATTCTTGATGGTGTGCGGGGAAGTGCCGCAAGCTTTATTTTTTATAAGACGACCACCGAACCCCGGACGACATATATCACCGGAACGAAAGACTTATTGGGAGGCATTTCATTTCAACCCGGACAAAATGTACTTACTCTTTCGGCGGATTCGAAACCTTATCAGTATACCTTTCCTGAAGGGGTTACTTATACGGCAGGGGGATTTGCAGAGCTTTTGAATGATATGTTTGAAAACGGGGATGATAACGGGAATGCAGCGCCTTTGAAAGCATCAATAGAAAATGGTGTTTTGAGAATTACACATAAGGTTATGGGGTCGCATACTATAACGGATATCGGCGGGAGTGCAAGAAATACAATATTTTACAATGAAAGCGGGAGAGATTCCCGGAAGCTCCTCACCGTTTTGGTCAGTGGCGAAGCAGGGGATCACATAGAAATACCTCGCGTAAGTGTCGGTTCCTGCGCGATTAAAATTAATTCTATTACGATTAGCCGACCTAAGTATGCCGAGAAAGCAGTCCGGCGTATTAAAGAAGCGATTGATTTGTTAAGCTCAAAGAGAAGTATTTATGGCGCAATACAAAATCGCTTAGAGCATACAATTAATAATAACAATAATATCATCGAGAATACGCAGGTGAGTGAGTCTGCAATCCGGGATGCGGATATAGCGGACTTGATGATGGAGCATTCCGTTAATCATATTTTGATGCAGGCGGGAACCAGTATGCTGACGCAGGCAAATCAAAGTAACAGGTTAATATTAGAACTATTACGATAATTCTTTGTCCCTGTTGATATTATCACAAATGAAGCAGGGCTTTGTGGATTTGGGCGAAGGGGTTAAGAATTCGATAAACCATGCCGAAATAAAGGGTGAATGTAAATCCATTCCCCTTCTATTTTTTCAGGGGAGCAGAAACCTACTACATGGAGTGTTTGTATGAAGATAACATTTGATAATAACAGCACAAATCAAAATGTAGACAAGGTGACGACAACTACATATAGAGACACCCACACGGAGAAAGCAAATCGGGCGGGTGCATTCGCATTAGACATTTCTGGAACAGTTATGGATAACTCAGCTTATAAAGGTCAGGGAAGGACCACAGAAGAGGTTATGCTGGATGCGGGGCAGATTGACGTTGCCACGCAGAGGGACTATATGACAGTTATGTCTAATACTATGTCTGAGGAAGACTTTAGCCGGATGGTTAAGGACGGATATCAGGTCGGTGATATGGACGTAGAAGAAGTTGTTACCATTGTCGATACGATTAAAGCGGAGCTTATGAAAGGCGGCACGCAGGTAATCGGCTATACTGATCAGCTGGACATGGATACTTTAAAGGAAATTACAGGCAGTGAAGTATTTGCAAAAGAATTGGCTGACCAGTTTGCGAAACATGATATTCCTTTGACAAAAGAGAATGTGCAGGAAGTTAAGAAAGCTTATGATAAGGCGGCAGAACTTCAGGATATGACGGAAGGCGCCATGAAATATATGGTAGAAAACCATATGGAGCCTACCATTGATAATCTGTATCTGGCAGACCATAGTTCTACAGTGGACGGAGACAGACAGGGCAGAGGCTATTATGCAGACGGTCCCGGGTACTATGCCAAAAAGGCGGAGGACTATAATTGGCAGCAATTACAACCCCAGATGGAGAAAGTCTTGGAAGAAGCCGGGCTGGAAATAAATGAAGAGACTCTGGGAAATGCAAGGTGGCTGATAGAAAAAGGAGTACCCCTGACACAGGAAGCGGTACAGACTATTAATCAACTCGGACAGTTGAGATTTCCTCAGGATGAGAGTAAAGTTCTCACTGCCATCGCTGCTGCCATAGCAGACGGAAAGAGTGCGGGCGAAGCCAATCTTGCGGACAACAGAGACAGCATGGAGAAAGCGGCTGAGTATGTTGAACGTTTTGCACAGATACCGGATGAGGCGGTTGATCAGGTTGTAGACGAGGGGAAAGAACTTACCTTGGCGAATCTGGAAACGGCGAAGGAAAATGCTGCAGATTATACGGGAAGTTCTGAAAATCCGGAAAATATTACGGCAAGACGACAGCTGGAGGAAATCCGGCTGATGATGACGATAGAGGTCAACCGGAAGTTATTGGAGAGCGGTTACTCGATTGATACCACCGAATTAGAACAGCTTGTAGATGCGTTAAAGCAGATAGAAGCGCAGCAGAAGGAGCTTCTGTTTGGAGAAGCGGATATTGACAAGGCATCGGAGAAAGCTTCCGTTTATGCACAAACTCGTGATAAGGTGGCAGAGATACCTTATATGCCGATTGATGTTGCCGGAAGATTTAAAGTAACGGATGAAGACTTTACTTTAAATCAGGTACATATAGAAGGCAGTGCATTAAGAAGTAAGTACGAGGAAGCCGGAGAAAGATATGAAACATGGATGACATCGACGAGAGCCGATCTTGGTGATTCCATTAAGAAAGCTTTCCGCAATGTGGATAGTATTCTGGAAGATTTGGATATGGAACTTAATGAAGAAAATCGTCGTGCAGTCAGGATTCTTGGATATAATCAAATGAAATTATCCCGTGAGAATATCCTGTCAGTGCGGGCTTCGGCGATGGAGCTTCACCGTGTAATCGATAAAATGACACCGGCAGCTGTCCTGCAGACGATTCGTGACGGAAAGAATCCATTGGAGATGACGGTACCGGAGTTGAATGAATACTTAGATTCCATGCCATACGGAAAAGAGCAGGAAGCGGAAAAGTACAGTAAATTCTTATATAAACTGGATAAGAATAAAGCCATTACCGAGGAGGAGAGAACAGCTTATATCGGCATATACCGTATGTTCAGGCAATTTGAGAAGACGGATGATGCTGCGGTCGGGGCGCTTATGAACATGGGTGCAGATCTTTCCTTTAAGAATCTGCTTGGTGCGGTGCGCAGCCAGAAGAGAGGCGGAATGGATTTCATGGTGGACGATGCTTTTGCCGGTATAGATGCGGTGAAAAAGGGAATGTCGATCACAGCACAGATTGAGACCGGATTCCGTAAGTATTATCGTGATATTGTGGGTGATATAGCAGACCGCATGGCGAAGCAGGATGCTTCCGTGGAGAAAGACTATCAGGAAGAACAATTGCAAGAGTATCGACATTCCTGCGAGGTAGATGACACGGTAATTGAAGAGCTGCTGCATAATAAACAGCCGGTGACAGCGAATAATCTGGCGGCGGCAAACATGTTGATGAACAGCCGAGGAACATTATACAAAAAGCTGAATGAATATACCACATCCGACAATGAAGATAAAGTTAAGAATGCTGTTGCGCATTTGCAGGAATCTCTGACGGATAAGGATACCGCGCAGGCGGCATATGAAGAAATGCAGCAAGTATACGAAGAGGTTCTGGAAGAGGCACAATACGATACGGATATCACCTATGTTGACTTGAAAGCCATTCAGAGCTGTCATAAGCAGCTTACGCTTGCCGGAAATCTCGCCAAAGAGGAAAACTATCAGATACCTGTTGAGATTCATGGTGAGACCACAGCTATTCACCTGAAAATATTACATGGCAAAGAAGACGGCGGCAAAGTGAAGGCAACCCTCAGTACGGAGAAATATGGTGATGTGGCAGCGCAGTTTACGATAAGGAATCATAAGGTTTCCGGTTACATTGCCTGCTCTACATCTGAAGGAACCGCGGTGCTTCAGGAACAAAGCGGCAGTCTGCAGGAGAGGCTTAGGAGTGCGGTCGAAGGATTGACGCAAAACGGCATGGAGATTGATAAAGTAGGAGTAGTTCACAGCAGTGAACTTGATTTAAACTCTTTTGAGGCAGAAGATGTGCAGGATGCTTCGTCAACGGCGCAGACGGCTGACTTGTACAGAATTGCAAAGGCATTTATTACAGTTATTACAGAATAGAAAACGGTATATATCACAGGAGGAAGCTATATGAAAATTAGTTACAATTCAGCGGCAATGCACGCTAATAATGCACTTAACATGTCAGATAAGAGATTATCCCAGTCACTTAAGAGGTTGTCTTCCGGTTTGAAGGTCACGGCATCGAAAGATAATCCGTCAGGCTATGCAATCGGGCGGAGAATGAATGCACAGATCGCCGGAATAGCGGTTGCGACACAGAACTCAAACAGAGGTATTTCCATTATCGAGACAGCAGACGGTGCTTTGACAGAAGTACATGATATGCTGCAGAGAATGAATGAGCTGGCAGTAAAGGGTGCGACAGGAACACTCACTACGATGGATCGCCGGACATTGAATCAGGAAATGAAGCAATTAAAGGAAGAAGTGGCGAGAATTGCCAGAGATACGGAATTTAACGGGCAGCCCCTTCTCGACGGCACTTTTGATTTAAGAGGCTATACAAACAGTCAAGTGGCAAAGGTAGATTACTATAGCGATGAGGTGTCGGCAGATAAGTATACAATAGACGGATTGGAAGTATTTTATGATGCGGACGGCAAGATTGATTTAGACCAGACGCAGAACAGTTTTCAACCGGGCGAGAATTTCCCGGCAGGCGTTAAGATTACCGAGGTAGGGCAGGATAAAATAACGATTACAGGTAATCAGGACTTTAAGATGACGATTGCAGTGACGCCTCCTACACCGAATGTAAATACCAGCGTAGTCTGTGCAGCGGCAGGGCAGGAATTGGTCATTGATGTTATCGGTATTGGCTCGATGGATATGCAGACTGGTGCGAACGAGGGACAGCAGTTGGAAATCAGGATTCCGACAATCTCTTTGGACAGACTTGGCATTGAGAAGACCGAGGTGACTACACAGCAAAGCAGTGACGATGCGATTACTGAGATTAAAGGAGCTATTATGTATGTGTCGGATGCGCGAAGCAGATTGGGTGCATATCAGAACCGACTGGAGCATACGGTAAGCAATCTGGATGTCACGAATGAAAATATGACGGCATCTTACTCGCGTATCATGGATGCGGATATTGCGGAGGAGATGACCACCTACACGACAGAGCAGGTAATTTCTCAGGCAGCTACTTCCATGTTGGCGCAGGCGAATGAGAGACCCTCACAGGTATTACAGCTTCTTCAGTAATAAGACATGAACATGCATTCTCCGTGGGTTAAGGAGTATTTAGTAGAAATAGGAGTAGAATATGACGAAGGAATTGAAGCAGGAGTTTACTCTGCGGATTTCACAGGCAAATAAGACACAGTTAATTACAATTTTGTATGAGATGGTCTTGCTCTATATAGATGAGGCAGAAGAAGCGCTTGATGCCGATAACAGAATGGAGTATAAGAGCGTTATCCGCAAAATCCGTGGATGTATGAATGAGTTAACGGCATCTTTAAATTTCGAGTATGAACTGGCGCAGAATTTGCTACAGCTTTATCTCTACGTGAACAGAGAGCTTGTCAAAGCATCTTCCCATTATGACAAGGAGAATCTGGAGCATGTCCGTAAAGTGATTGACGAGCTGCATAGGGCATATAAAGAGATTGAAACACAAGATACGTCAGGTCCGGTCATGGGCAATACACAGACCGTATATGCCGGGCTTACTTACGGCAGAAATACACTTACGGAAAATATCAGCAATCCTTCTTCCAACAGAGGATTCTGCGTATAAATTACTGTTTACAGGATTATACAGTAGGTTTTTCTTCGGGCAGCAGATTCATTTCTGCTGCCTGTTCTAATAAATATCTGTAGCGCTTTAAGACAGCATTTACTTCATAGATATAACAGTCAATCAAATCGGGATCGGTCACATTGTCAAAATTTGAATATGCAATTTCTAAAGCATATCGGGTCTGCGCTAATTCCTCACGTATTGTCATTTTATGGCAGTCAACAATAATATCTGCCTGCGTGGGATTGTTTGAACTTTGATGAAAAAATATTTTCATAATATGTCCTGCCTTTCCTACTCTTAATTTAAGTATAGGTAAAATATGGATAAATATTCATGGAATATTTTAAGTATATGGGACATATGTTATTAGCAGACAAGACCGCGGGAGAGGAATAAAATGGTAAACGCAAACGGAATGCTGGCAATATTAGGAGTATGTTTCATTGTGCTCGTCATCGGGGCGCTAGGGAGAAAAGTAGAGTGGCTGGTTAATTTTATATTGCGGGCGGTTATGGGAACGATAGGAATTTATTGTCTGAATTATTTACTGGCGGCGCGGCAGATTTCGATTGCTGTGGGCATTAATCCGTTGACGATTTTGACATCAGGAATCCTTGGATTTCCGGGGATTGCGGTACTTTACGGAATCCATTTTTTCAAAATATTGTAGATTTTTCACAAAATTACTATTTATGTAAAATATGTCTAGACAAGATTCAATAATATGTTTATAATTCAAAACACAACTCAAGAAATTCTGTGCAGAGCAAGTATATTCTGATACGACGCTTTACTCTATTGCCGTTATGGCATCGGGAGATTCATCCCTTGTATTTCATTGAGTCAGATTAAATTTATTTGTGGAGGTGATTCTATAGGATTAAGTTATTATCAATCTCTGTTACTTTCGTTGCTGTGTCTGGCAGTGTTTACGGATTTAAGGACAGATCGTATTCCAAACGGACTGATTATGTTCGGCATCATAGCCGGAATGTCGGGTAGCCTGTGGTATCGTTTGAATCTTTTGCAGCCTGCTGCATCTATGCTTCTTGCATTCGCGCTTTTATATCCCTTGTTTAAGATTGGCACGTTGGGCGCCGGAGATATCAAGGTATTTATCATGATCGGTAGTTTTGTCAGAGTAGAAGATTTAATCGTGATTTTAGTCTCGGCGTTTGTAATCGGCGCGGCATTTTCTTTGGCAAAGTTGATGATTGAGCATAACGGCAGAGAAAGAATATGTTATTTTTTGTCTTATACTGCGGAGGTAATGCGGGTACGGCGATGGAAAATATACGGAGAAAATATGGTACAGGATTATCAATTATACCGCAGGAATAAGATACACTTCACGGTACCGATCTTGTTTGGCGCGGCACTACGAATAGGAGGAATTATTTGAAACAGAAAGTTTTCGCAATTTGTGATACAGAAGAAGCATATGCGCTCAGGTTGACGGAGTATATGCTGGATAAAATCAGATTGCCGTATGCATTGCACTTATTTACAAAAACAGAAGAGCTACAGAAGTTCATGCAGCAGGAAGAGGTAGAGATTCTGCTCATTGCCGAGAGTGCGCTCAAAATGCTGCGGGAGGAATACATTAGGCAGCAGGTTATGCAGTTGTTTATCTTGCAGGAAGGAGGGGCAGAGCAGCCGAATAGTACGGATTGGCAGGATAAGTCAAACTGTATCAGCAAGTTTCAAAGTCCGGAGAAAATAGTGGAATTACTGTATGAATCGGTTACGGATTTATCGGATTGGAAGCGCGCAGAGACAGTGCAGGACGCAAAAGCCAAATTAATCGGGATTTATTCTCCAATTAAAAGATGTCTGCAAACTTCTTTTGCGATTACCATGGGACAGATATTAGCAAAAGAACACAGGACACTTTACTTTAATTTCGAGAACTACTCAGGATTTGGGCAAATGCTCCAGAAGGAGTTTTCTATGGATATGGCAGACCTGATGTACTATTTTCGGTGTGCAAAAGATAAGTTGTTTATGCGGCTCCCATCTATCATACAAAGCATCAACGGACTGGATTATGTACCGCCGATGCAGTATCGTGCGGAGCCGAGAGAGATTACGGGTTCGCAATGGCTGGAACTGTGCAGGAATATTGCCGGAATAGGACAGTATGAGTATATCATATTGGATTTGGACGATAGCATGGAGGGTCTTTTTGATCTCCTGCAAAACTGTACGAGAATCTATACGATTACGAAAGACGACAGTTTTGCCGTAGCAAAAATTAATCAGTATGAGCAGATTTTGAAATTTAATGAATTAGAAGAAATTGCGGACAAAACCGTAAAATGCAAATTTCCCGTCTTTAAAGAACTGCCTGCCAATATGGATTTGATGACGCATGGAGAACTTGCCGGATATGTAAAGGCGATTGTAAGAGAGGATTTGTATGGACAATAAGGAGGAATACAAGAAGCGGCTGAAAGAGAAACTCGCAGAAACCATTGATTATTCCACGGAAAGTACAGATGAAGAGATACAGGAACTGATTGATGAAATGCTGATCAGGGAGAGTAAGGAGATACCGTTGACAATCGCGGAGCGTAACAAACTGCGAAGAGAATTATTTCACGCAGTCCGCAAACTGGATGTATTGCAGGAACTAATTGATGATACACATATTACGGAAATTATGATTAATGGACCGGATTCTATTTTCATAGAAAAGGACGGTAAACTGAGTCGGAGTGAGCTTTGTTTTGAAAGTCAGGACAAACTGCATAATGTTATTCAGCAGATTGTGGCGGATTGCAACAGGGTGGTCAATGAGGCATCTCCGATTGTGGATGCCAGACTAAAAAACGGTGCGCGTGTCAATGTAGTGCTTAATCCAGTGGCATTAAACGGTCCGATTGTAACGATACGACGATTTCCGGATAAGCCGATTATGATGGATGATTTAATTGCCTACGGTTCCGTTACCGCAGAAGTATGTGACTGGCTAAGCAGACTCGTACGGGCTAAATATAATATTTTTATCAGCGGAGGAACAGGATCCGGGAAGACAACCTTCTTAAATGCGTTATCGTACTACATTCCGAAAAAGGAGCGGATTATCACGATAGAGGACAGCGCGGAATTACAGATTCTGGGAATCCCCAATTTGGTACGCATGGAGACGCGCAATGCCAACGTAGAGGAATGCCGGGAAATTACAATCAGGGATTTAATCAGGACATCGCTTCGCATGCGTCCCGATCGTATTATCGTAGGTGAGGTCAGAGGCGGAGAAGCATTTGACATGATGCAGTGTTTAAACACCGGGCACGACGGGTCTATGTCAACGGGACATGCCAACAGCTCTAAGGACATGCTAAACCGTTTGGAAAATATGATATTAATGGGAATGGAAATTCCGCTTCCGGCAATCAAGCAGCAGATTGCTTCAGGAATAGATATTATCATTCATCTGGGGCGGTTAAGGGACGGATCAAGAAAAGCGTTGGAAATCGTGGAGGTATTAGGGTATGAGGAGGGTCATATTATGCTGAAGCCGCTATACCGTTTCATGGAGACGGGTGAAGATACAGAGGGTAGAATACTCGGAACGCTGCGGAAGGAAGGAGAACTAACTTATGTCGAAAAACTGCGGTCAGCCGGATTACAGTGAGTATCATTTTCAAGCAAAGGAGAAAGCGCTGTATGCCATGGAAGGAATAGTACTCGTTTTGGCAATTGGATACTTTTTTTATCAATCATGGATTGCATGTTTGTTTCTTATGCCTGTGTTCTTACTTTTTATTAGAGAGAAGAGAAAAGAGCTTTCCAAAAGAAAAAAGCAGGAGCTGAGCATACAGTTTAAGGATTTGATTCTTGCAGTGGCTGCAAATCAGAAGGCGGGATATTCCATCGAAAATGCGTTTCGGGAGTCCTATAAGGACATGGAAATGTTATA
Source organism: uncultured Lachnospiraceae bacterium (assembly GCA_947176505.1). Classification (GTDB taxonomy): domain Bacteria; phylum Bacillota; class Clostridia; order Lachnospirales; family Lachnospiraceae; genus UBA3282. The sequence goes on from CAMWQW010000034.1 coordinate 19,619, forward strand.
CGGCGCAGACGGAATAATCTGTATTGAAATAAGATATATCATTACGGGATTGGATAACAATGTGACGCTCGAAAAGCTTATTTACAGTCTTGGTATGCGGAGCAGCCAGCCGGACATCATACAATTTGCCGATGTCTTCTCGATTGCTAAAAGAAGCAGCGGCAATATAACGGAGATTTTGCAAAAGACGGTGGCAGTAATAGAACAGAAGACGGAAACGGATAAAGAAATACAGTTGATAATCAGCGCTAAGAAGATGGAGCAGAAAATTATGAATATGGTTCCTTTTTTGATTATTTTTTATGTGAGCAGTACGTCGAGAGGTTTCTTTGATGTATTGTATCATAACATGATTGGTGTCATTATCATGACCGTTTGCCTCGTATTCTATGCGGCGGCATATTTGATGTCGAAACGAATTGTAGATATTGAAGTATAGAAAAGAGGGATGTAATTAATGGTTTATGTGTATGTGGCAGTGTTAGGAATCTATGCAATTCTTTTTATTTTATCACGAGGGGAAGAGGGTGGAAATCCGTTCCGCAGGCTGGCAGCTTATATTCTGCTTAAGCGACAGAGCCTAGCACGTCATGATTTTAGAGGAAGAAAAGATTGGAAAAAGGATTTACAGGAGAGACAACTGGGAAAGAAGCTGAAAACTTTGCAGCCTTCGATGGCGGCGACAGTACAGTTGAAAGAATACTATCTGTCACAGTACAGTACTGTACTCACGGTAGTGTTTGTGGGCGTACTGGTTTGTCTTGGGACGTGGATCAGTGCGCATAGTAGTTCTCTATTAAAAGAAAGTAGCTATATACAGAGAAATTCCTACGGAGAAGGTGACATACCAATTGGACTCGCAGCACAGATAGAGGGGGAGGAGGAAGAGATTTTCCGGTATGTTGTGGAAGAACGTAGATTTACGCAAGAGGAGGTGGAAAAATTATATGAAAAGGCATCTGCATGTCTGCCGGAAGTAATCCGTGGTCATAATGACAGGTTGGAAGACGTGCGTAGTAATTTGGAACTGGTAACGCGGGTAGATGGATATCCTTTTGAAATATCATGGGAGAGTAGTAATTATTCACTCATTAATACAGACGGCACGGTAGACAATGAGGACTTGAGTGAAAGCGTAGTCGTTATGTTGACAGCACATTTTCGATATGAAGAGTGGACGTGGGAGCTTCAATTGCATGTACAGGTAAACCCTATTGTATATACGCATAGAGAACTGGTGCGCAGCAGGATTGAAGAGTTGCTACATATGGAGGAAGAACGTACCGGGAACAAACAAGTTATGGTACTGCCGGACAGTATGGAATCTCAGCCGATTATATGGAGGGAAATCATAGAGGACAGTAGCGGTTACTTAATGCTTCTGGTTTTGTTGGCAGCAGGGTTACTGTATTGGGGACGTGGCAGAGAGATTGACAGACGGCTGGAGCAGCGAAAAAAGGAGCTTCTGTTAGATTATCCGGAAATCGTCAATAAACTGCTGCTTTATATGGGTGCAGGAATGACGATACGTAATGCTTTTGCCAAAATGGGGGAGGATTATAAGAAACAACAGACGGAAAGGAGGCGGTATATCTATGAAGAAATATTGATTACATGTTATGAACTGCAAAGTGGAAGATCCGAGAAAGAAGCTTACGATCATTTCGGCAGACGTTGCCAAGTACAGCCATATATGAAATTAAGTACGCTGCTGTCGCAAAATATAAGAAAAGGAAGCAACGATTTGTTGTGTACACTGCGTCAGGAAGCGGATAACGCTTTTGCAGAAAGAAAGAACATGGCAAAGAAGTTAGGTGAGGAAGCAGGCACAAAACTGCTTCTTCCGATGATGATGATGCTCTGCATTGTTATGGTAATCATCATGATACCGGCATATTTTTCTTTTATAGTATAAGGAACTAATGTTTTCTGAGGAACAAGCTGTAATATTTTGGAAGATGTAGCAAAAATGCCGACTGCGGACAATGTCCGAATGATAACAATGAAAAATGGTTGTATGAAAAGAAAAGGGAGGACAAAACCATGAAAAAGACAAGTAAGATGGAAAGAGAAAGAATGAATGCAAGAAAAGAAAAAAGAAAAAGAGGGAAATTAAAAGGACTGTATGATTTTTGGCATGAAGAGGAGGGCATGGGAACGGTAGAAATTATACTGATTATCGTGGTGTTAATCGGCTTGGTAATTATCTTCAAGACTCAACTGCGTGCACTGGTAGAAAAAGTATTTGAGAAGATTACCAGTGACAGTAACACGGTAATGTCATGAGGAAAGGATACATAACCGTATTCCTCACATTATCACTCACATTGATTCTGTCCCTTGTATTCACAGTAATAGAAGGGGCACGAATCAGTGCCATCCGCATGAAATTTGAGTGTGTGGCGGATATTGGTATGAATTCGATTCTTGCGGAGTATCATAGAGAGTTGTTGGAGCAGTATGATTTGTTATTTGTGGATATGTCTTATGGAGGAAGTAATGCGAATATCGGGAATACGGAGGCGCATCTGCAAAGTTATATGCAGAAGAATCTGCAGTATCAGGAGGTGCACAGAGGCGGATATGGAGGAGCTAGGGATTTCCTTGCCATGGATGTAAATAATGTACATATCGGACAGTATTCGGTGGCATCTGACGTAAGAGGACAAGTCCTTAAGAGACAAATTACAGACTATATGTCGGATTATCCGGTCGGAGCTATTCTTGAAAAGATTGAGTTTGGAGTATCAGAACTTGAACGTTACGGGTTGGAGACAAAAAATACTGAAGCCGAGCGGAGAGCTCATGAAGCGCGTATTCAAGAAATCGGGCTGCCGACGCAGGAGGTAGAGGAAGGTGTGTATGAAGAAGTACCTTTGGATAATCCGGCAGACATAGCCAATGCTACGAGAAGCAGCGGGGTATTAAATCTGGTGGTGGAAGACAGCTCGAAGATATCGTCAGTAAAGGTTTCATTAAATGATTATATCTCTCGTCGCACTCTAATGCAGGGAACCGGTATGTGCGAAGAGGCAGCAGCAATATCGGGAGAACCGAATGAGTTGGTATTTCAGGCATATTTGTTTGAAAAATACGGTTATTACGGACATGAATTGGACAAGTCGCTTCTCAAATATCAGCTAGAGTACATACTGGCAGGAAAAGACACCGACTGGCAGAATCTGGAATATGTGGCAAAGAGGCTGCTCAAATGGCGTGAGGCGGCAAATGTACTTTATATATTGACAGACAGCACTAAAATTGCGGAGGCTGAAGCAATGGCGCTGGCACTAACGGCAGTATGCCTGTGCCCGGAACTGGCGGAGCCGGTAAAGTATACCATATTATTTGCTTGGGCGTATGTGGAAAGCTTACAAGATGTAAAGACACTTCTTGCAGGCGGCAGAGTGCCAATTTTCAAGACGGCATCGGACTGGAAGACCGGACTCAACAGTATTAAGAATGTGCGTGGCAGCTTGACGGACGATGAAGGCGGCAGAGGGCTCAGCTATCAAGACTATTTGCAAATAATGCTGTTCTTGCAAAATAAAGATACACGCACATTTCGTGCAATGGACATTATGGAAATGGATATACGCAGGACACCCGGCAATACCGCATTTCGTCTGGACGCATGCTTTGATACATATCGAGCGGATCTGTCTGTGTCAAGCCGTTTTGGTTATTCCTATGAAATGACTAAAGGCTATGGATTTTATTAGAAACGGGAGGTGATAAAAGATGTCCTTTTTACGGTTAAAGCAGTATAAATCTAACAAATCGACAGCACATTCTCTCCGGGCATATCTTGATACCGTTCAAGGTAGTCAAATGATTCTATCCATCTGCAAATCGATAAAGAGGGCATCTTTTATCAGCTTTCGTCAACTAATCGGTCAGAGCAGAAAAGGATCTATGACATTGGAGGCGGCGTTTGTCCTTCCGTTCTTTCTGTTTGCGGTAATCAATATTCTGTTTGCGGTCAATATCATCGGGACACAGAGCAGAATTAATGCTGCATTACATCAGACAGGGAATAAGATGGCATTTGCCGGATATGTATATGAACGGACAGCGGGAAATGTGCTGCCGGATAGTCTGGCAAGTGTTGCGATGACAAGTATATATGCCAGAGGGCAGGTACTTGAATACGTTGGGACAGACTATCTGAATCAGTCCTGTATTGTGGGTGGATTGGGAGGAATTTCTTTTGCCGGGTCATCTGTTATGGAAAAAGGAGATATGATAGACATTGTCGTTTCCTACCGGGTTAAACCTTTTGCGGGAATTATGGGATTCAAAGGATTTGCCATGACTCAGCGATATTATGGCAGGGCGTGGACGGGGTATGATGTCACGCAATATGTCAGTGATTCGAATCAGGAAGATCCTATGGTATATATTACAGAGACTGGAACAGTATATCACTCGAATAGAAACTGTACATATTTAAATCCCTCTGTGGAATCGGTCGCCGCGGAAGCGGTAGGAGATATGAGAAATCAGTCAGGTGCTAAGTTTTATTCTTGTGAGGTATGCAGCGGATATAGAGGAGTAGGACAAGTTTATATCACGAGGTACGGAGGCAGCTACCATAGTCAGATCAATTGTTCGAAACTCAAAAGAACTATTTATACGGTGCCGTTATCGCAGGTCGGTGGAAGGGGAAGGTGTTCTAAATGTGGATAGAGATATTACTGTTTGTTTTGATTGGAATTTGTGCAGTGATTGATGGAATCAAGAGAGAGATTCCCATTGTGCTTGTATGGATCGGTATTGCAGTGGCGGTCATATTGCGTTTGCAGAAAGGGATAGGCGGAGAAGATTTATTGGCAGTAGCTTTGTCTGTGATTCCGGGAGCGGTGTTCTGGTTTATCAGTCTTGTTACTCGTGAGAAAGTCGGATATGGGGACGGATGGATGCTCGTTATGATCGGGCTATTTGTCGGAATATGGAAATGCTTTTTAATCTTGTTAATCGGTCTCATATCGGAATCAGTTATTGTGTTGGTCTTACTGGCACTTCAAAGGATATCAAGTGACCGCAAGATTCCTTTTGCACCGTTTTTGCTGTTTGGAATGGGGGTTGCGCTATGTTTCTGAAGAAAAAGATGGGAGGATATATGACAGTGGAAGCGTCTTTTATTATCACATGGACATTTTTTTTATTCGTTTTTCTAATCTATCTGTCATTTTATTCGTATGATAAATGTGTGCTCTTTCAAGATGCATATGCCGTTTGCTTTCGCGGCAGTATACAGAAGCAGGAAGATAATGTCGTGCCGTATATCAATTCACATATGCAGGAGCAATTTGGAAAAAAGTATTTTGGGACAGGAAAAGTACATGGAAGTGTAGACCGTATAGGTAATGTCACGGATGTAATAGGGGAATGTCAGGTGAAGGTGCCGATTCGGGATGTATTTACGATGCATAGTGAATCCGGCTGGAAGATTCGCACGCGTGCGAGGGCGCAAATTATCAATCCGACGCATATAATACGTAAAAGCAGATGGCTGGGAAATATGCTGCAATAAAAACAGGAATGGAGGATGTTATGTTAGAGGCAAAATACTATAAAGATTATCGACATAATTATATGATATTACGATGTGAGCGGAAAGAGAGTATGAACAGCTATCAGCACAAAATTCTTACTTCGGATAAAATCGGAGAACTTCTTAAATGTTCTGTGCGGCACATCAACGGTATTACATATTATTATTTTGATATTAGTTCGAGAACGACACTGGAGGGATTATATCGGGGTAAAAAAATGTCTTATGCTCAAGTCAAAGAGGTTTTATATCAACTTTGCGGAATTTGTGAGAAACTGGCAGGATATTTCATGGAAGAGGATAAGTTGGTATTGCAGCCGGAGCATATCTATTATGATTTTACTGGCAATAAGTATATCGGGTTATACTATCCGGATTATCGGACGGAGGAAGCAAATATCTACAGACCGCTTATGGATTTCCTGCTAGAGCATATTGATACAGAAGATGTACAGTTAACAGAAGATATGTATCGTTTATATGAAATGTCAGAAGAGAAACATTTCCGTATAGAAGATGCGCTCAAGGTATTGGAGAACAAGGATGAAAATGCATGTGGCAATGTAGATGGGGAAGCACAGGAACTAGGATTAACCTCATATTGGGAGCCGGTACCGGAACAAAACACAGAAAAACCGGTAATATATGATGAGATGAATCAAATGCCGATAGAAAAACAGCGTCACGGAACCACCGGGAAAAAAAGTATTTTTTATCCGGTTTTTATGATATTGTCAGTAATTGGCATAGCAGGGGCGGTGGCGGTCTGTAACATATATGAATTGACGCAGGAGGAACAGTTGACTCTCTATGGTTCCGTGGCAGCTATGGGAGTCTGCCTGCTAATTTGTCTGGTGGGAATAATTACTGGTAGAAAGAAAACAATACCATCAATGGGGAAAACGGAATTACAGCAGGAATATGACAGAGGATTAAGGGGAGAGGTGAAAAGAAAAGCAAATGCGGAGTATATCGCCGACGAAACAATATTATCGTTGGAACATGTAATCAGCCGGGATATGAATCTGGAGATGGCGGAAAACAGGCCGTTAGGCTATGAAGCAAGGAAGTATAGCAATACTGTATCTTGCAATGCGGACTCAAATTCGGCGCAGGAGGATGATAATTATGGCAATACGGTTTTCTTTGATGAGAGTAAAGTGGAAGAACGCAAATTATATGCCATAGATCAGAAAAATAAGAAGCATATAGAATTGAAGCAATTCCCCTGTACCGTTGGAAAAATGGCAGGCTGTGTAGATTATGTACTTCCGGATCATTCCGTAAGCAGAATACATGCGCGATTTGATAAGCAGGGAGAAAAAATTTTATTGACAGATATGAATTCTACCAATGGGACATATAAAAACGGACTTCGTATGCAGCCACAAGAAACTGTGCCTATAGAACCGGGGGATGAAATCCGTTTCGGCAATCTGAATTATTGTTATCGGTAAGAGAAAGTTTGATAAGGAAAAAGAACGGTATATGGGTAATTTATTTGACATGGCATACGGAAAATGATAACCTCAAATAGTAGTTGTGTTGCTTGAAAATATTTGGAGTGTGTCATGACATCAGAGCAAGTTGAGCGCCTGTTTTATGAAAACGGGTATATGAAAACGCCATCAAATCTTCCGGAATTTACGTTTTACTGGCGTAAAGAAAATCAAGGAATTACGGTAATATTTGTCATCGATTACCGACAGGAAATATATATCTCGGTAGACCAGTATGCACATATGAAAGAGAAAATTATTGAGTTTTTTCATGCTAAAGGCGAAAGAGAGATTCATATGTTATCTCTCATACTAAGTTCAGATACGGAGAAAGCAAAGAAATTGTGTGTCAACGACAGTTTTTGCTGGATGGTTGATATGAATGTGGGACGACTGCTCATTTTCGAAAATCAGGTGGACGATTTTTATGGGTTCAGAAAAATATTAGAGAATTTGATGACACAAATGTCATTTGCCACAGACGATGAAGGATTAAGTTCGAAAGAAGAAAGACTATCTGGCAGGGATGTACGGAGTGCGGAGAAGTGGAGCAGGGAGAGGATTGCAGGACTGCCGTGGGTTAATATTTGTCTGGTAGCGGTCAATGTGTTTGTATTTCTGATATGTACATTTACTGGAGAGTTGTTATATAATAAAGGTGCTTTCGGCGTGCAGGAGATTATGGTAGATCGGTCGTATTATCGAATGATTACTTCCATGTTTCTGCATTCGGATGTAGATCATCTCGTTAGCAATATGATTGTTTTATATTATGTTGGCGAGATCGTAGAGAGAAAAGTAGGGCATATTCCTTATGTAATCATTTATTTTCTTTCGGGAACTGCGGGGAATATTTTTTCAATGGGGTATGAACTCTGGTCAGGAGACTATTATAGCTCCATAGGTGCCAGCGGTGCGGTCTTTGGTGCGGAGGGAGCTTTGCTCCTTTTGATAATACTGCATCACGGTAAAATGGAACACGTGACAGTGAGCAGACTTGCTTTTGCGATTGCGTTTTCTCTCTATTGCGGATTTACCGGAAGCTATGTAAACAATGCGGCACATATAGGAGGCGTTCTTATGGGGTTTGCGGCGACAGCAGTTATTGTAATGCTGTGCGCCCGTGTCAGAATGGGAAAGGATAGAGATATTAATGAAAATTAACATTTATTACGGCGGAAGAGGATTGATGGATGATCCGACACTTTTTGTCATTGATAAGATGAAGGAAGTACTGGAGGAGCTTCGCGTGACTGTGGAATGTTTTCACCTCTACGAGCTGAAAAACAACATCACGACATTGCCGCAGAGTCTAAAAAATGCCGATGGAGTCATTCTGGCAACTACAGTTGAATGGTACGGAATAGGCGGTTATATGCAACAGTTTCTGGATTCCTGCTGGCTGTATGGAGATAAAGAGAAAATCAGCCAGATTTATATGTGCCCGATTGTAATGTCAACCACATATGGCGAGAGAGACGGTAAGTTAAATCTGACAACTGCATGGGAGATTTTAGGCGGACTGCCTTGCGACGGTATTTGCGGATATATTGCAGATACGTCTATTCTGGAGGATAACGAGGAATATATTCGTATTATAGAGAAACGGGCAGAAAATTTATACCGTACCATTAATCAGAAAATGGCATGCCTGCCTACCAGTAATCAGGCGGTGAAACAGAAGGTTGCAATCACCAAAAATATTAATTTTACACCGCAGGAATCGGAACAGTTGTCTCAATATGTGTCTGATGATACTTACGTGCAAAGACAGAAGGCGGATATTCAGGAATTGGCGAGTATGTTCCGTGACATGATGGGCAGTAATGAGAAGGAAGACACCACAGAATATCTTAAAGATATTCAGGAACACTTCAAACCGCAGCCCGGATTAGCAGGCACTTATAAGATTATGGTGGAGGGCAAAAAGACGCCGCTTATCATAGAAGTAAACGGTGGAAATCTGCAATGCTTCTATGGCGAGGGAAGTCATGCGGATGTTGAGATGCAGGTGACCAGAGAAGTTTTTGATAATATCATTGCCGGCAAAAACACGTTTCAAACATCTTTTATGGCAGGAGACATGAAGATGAGAGGGGATTTTAAAGTGTTGAGAGTGCTGGATCAAGTTTTGATATTCGGGACAAGACCGACGGGAATAGAATAAGACTATATCATTATGCTATATAATAGAGCGGTACCGGCAGATATAAATTGATGTAAAGGAGAAATTGAAATGAAGGATGTAAATTGTATTTTCTGTAAAATTGCAAACGGAGAGATTCCCTCCAAAACTTTATATGAAGATGAACAGTTCCGCGTGATTCTGGATCTTGGACCAGCGACTAAGGGACATGCTTTGATTCTGCCGAAAGAGCATTATGCGAATCTGTATGAGCTGCCGGAAGAATTGGCTGGGGAAACGATGAAATTAGCTAAGAAAATGGTAGTTAAGATGACAGAGCGGTTAAAGTGTGAAGGTTTCAATCTGATACAAAATAACGGTGATATGGCGGGGCAGACTGTATTTCATTTTCACATGCATATGATTCCCCGATATCAGGCGGACGGACAGAAGATTGGGTGGAAGCCGATGGAAGTGACTCAAGAGGAGTTAGAAGAGACTAGGAACGAAATTGTAGGTTAATGGACTTGAAAGGATATAGCGAATAGATGCGAACGATAGATGTAGCAGATATCACACAGACTATTAAACAGATGTGCATTGAAGCGAACCATTATCTCTCGAAAGATATGGATAAAGCAATGAAGTGCGCTGTACAGGCTGAGAAAGCACCGCTTGGCAGACAGATTCTGTGTCAGCTTCAGGATAATCTTAAGATTGCAGGGGAAGATATGATACCGATTTGTCAGGATACTGGAATGGCGGTAATCTTTATGGAAATCGGTCAGGAGGTGTATTTTGCAGGAGGCTCTTTGACAGATGCAATTAATGAAGGAGTCAGACAGGGGTATACCGAAGGGTACTTAAGAAAATCAGTAGTAAAAGATCCGATATTTCGGGAGAACACGAAAGATAACACGCCGGCAGTTATCCATTACGAAATTGTTGAAGGCGATCAGGTTAAGATTACTGTAGCGCCGAAAGGTTTTGGCAGCGAGAATATGAGCCGCGTATTTATGTTGAAGCCTGCAGACGGGATAGAGGGTGTTAAGAATGCAATCATAAATGCAGTCAAAGACGCCGGACCGAATGCGTGTCCGCCGATGGTGGTAGGCGTAGGTATTGGAGGTACCTTTGAAAAGTGTGCATTATTAGCCAAGAAGGCATTGACAAGACCAGTTGATGAACATTCTGCAATTCCTTATGTAAAAGAGCTGGAAGAGGAAATGCTTCAGAAAATCAATAAGACAGGAATTGGTCCCGGAGGGCTCGGCGGTACGACTACAGCATTGGCTGTCAACATTAATACATATCCGACGCATATTGCCGGTTTACCGGTAGCGGTTAATATCTGCTGTCATGTAAACAGACATGTGGTACAGACATTGTAACGCGTAGAAGAAATCGGGAGTTAGAAAAAGAGTAGACGAAGTCAGAGTCGAGATTGTTTTAAATGCAGATGAGATAATCGTGAAGGATTGCTCTGACATGGAGGAGTATCATGGAACAACATATACAGACACCCCTGAACAAGGAAGATGCAAAGGATCTGCGTGCAGGCGATTATGTGTATATCACTGGAACAATTTATACAGCCCGGGATGCAGCGCATAAGAGAATGTATGAGGCATTAGAGCATGGCGAAGAGCTTCCGATTGAAATGTATGGAAATATGATATATTATATGGGACCGTCTCCGGCAAGGGAAGGGCGACCGATCGGTTCGGCTGGTCCTACGACAGCCAGCCGTATGGATAAATATGCGCCGACCTTACTTGATATGGGGCTGATTGGCATGATAGGCAAAGGAAAACGTTCGGACGCTGTAAAAGATGCGATTGTCAGAAATGGTGCAGTCTATTTTGCCGCTGTCGGCGGAGCCGGAGCGCTATTATCTAAGTCAATTGTTAAATCTGAAGTGGTCGCTTATGATGATCTCGGAACCGAGGCGATTCGCAGACTCGAAGTGAAAAATTTCCCGGTGATTGTTGTAATTGATTCCGAGGGGAACAACTTATATGAGACAGCAATTAAGGAATATTGTGTCGAATAGTGATATGATATTTTGACAATTGTTTTCGTTATGAGAATGACAGCTACAAACTGTCATTTCATAATTAGTTTTATTTTTATAATTTGAAAAAGTTTGTGTGTTAGCACATGCTTTGATATACTATATTTATCAATTCAAAGTGAATCTCTTATTTCTTTACCAAGGCAGGAATCAAAACTGTC
>CAMWQW010000035.1 GCA_947176505.1 uncultured Lachnospiraceae bacterium
ACCAATTCCACTGCTATGAGAAGTACAGAACGGAATAATTGTTTTCCCGGAAAAATCATAGCTCTCTAAAAATGTACTGATAATACGGGGAGCCTGACCGTGCCAGATTGGATAACCGAGAATTATGGTATCATATTCGTCCATATTCTCCACGCCGCCGGAAATTACCGGACGCGCATTCGGGTCATTTTGTTCCTGATCCGCCCTGCCATTTGTATAATATGCCAAGTCTTCCTCTGTGTATGGATTTTCAGGTACAATCTCGTAAATATCAGCTCCTAGAATCTCCGTAATATACTCCGCTACAAGTTCCGTAGTCCCTGTACACGAAAAATATACAACCAATGTTTTTGCAATCACATCTGCCTCCTGTTCCTCTGTCGAAACGGCTTCCGGCGGTTCATCTGTTTTCTGCACAGCAGGCTGTATTTCCTCCTGCTTTTCAGATGCAGCAGACTGACCGCAGGCTGCTAAAGCAAAAATCATCACAAAAGAAAGTAATAGCCTAACGATTCTTCTCATTATCCATTCCGCCTTTCTTCTAGCGCCTTCAGCAAATATGCCATATTCCGACCAAGATTTCTCATTGTTTCAAGACCTTCCTCATCTTTCTGAACATCCCCCGGCATCTGCCCATAGCCAAACGCCCAATAAGAAGATCCAACCACGAACATATTTTGCAGCATAAAGAAATGGTACATTGCATCAAGTGTGGTAAGTGCGCCGCCTCTGCGTGCCGCTGTGACAGCTGCACCGACTTTGTGCCGGAACAGATTTTCACTCCGGTTCATATCTGTCACTACCGATGCCCGCTCTAAAAATGCCTGCATATTCGCCGAAATGTTTGCCGTATAAACCGGCGAACCAAGTATTATCCCGTCTGCCTGCGTCATCTTTTCAAAGATTTCCTGAAACATATCCTTTTCATGTACACAGTTTTTTCTTCCGCCGCAAGCCCAGCAAGCCTTGCATGGTTCGATAATTTTGCCGGAAAGCTGCACCATCTCCGTTTCAATTCCCGCCTGATGCAATTCCTCAAACACAGTATTGATAAGAATTGCTGTGTTCCCGTCTTTTCTTGCGCTGCCGTTTATTGCCAAAACTTTCATAATAGTACCTCCACTTTACTAAATTTCTTAATACCAATCATGCTTCTCGCCACGGTCAAGGGCATCTATCCGCTCCATTTCCTCCTCCGTCAGCTCAAAGTCAAACAATTCCGTGTTTTCCTGAATATGATCGGGATTGCTGGAGCCGGGAATGACTACGACACCCTTTTGCAGATTCCACCTGAGAATAACCTGTGCCGATGACTTCCCATGTGCCGCTGCAATTTCCGAAATCACTTCATTCCCAAGCAGCTCCGCCGTATACCCCCTGCCGCCAAGCGGGTACCAGCCCTGTACCACAATCCCAAGGCTGTGAATGTACGGGATTACATCGTTTTCCTGATAATATGGATGTATTTCATTCTGAACCAGAGCAGGCGTAATGTTTATCTGCGGTAAAAATTCCTCCAGTTCTTCCACATACCAGTTTGATAAACCAAGCGAGCGGATTTTGCCGTCTGCAACCGCCTTTTCCATTGCAAGATAAGCCTCCACGTCGCCTGTTCCGGGGTGGTGGAGCAGCATCATGTCAATGTATTCTATATCTAATTTGGTAAGCGCCTCCTCAATCGCAGCTTCCGCATGGTCAAACTGATTCGGGTACAGCTTTGTAATGACAAAGATTTCCTCTCTCGGTATACCGGAGTTCCTGACCGCCTCCCCCACGCTTTCCTCATTATGGTACATATAGGCAGTATCAATCAGACGGACTCCACTGTTTAATGCTGCTGTGACGGATGCTGTACAGGTATCCCCGGTCAGACTGTATGTGCCAATCCCGTGTATAGGCATTTCATACCCGCTGTTTAATAAAACTGTCTTTGTTTCAAAATTGAAAGAAATATCTCCCGTCACTGTATGGTCACCTCCCTGTGGCTCCTGTTCTGCCTGCTCTGTTGTTTCTGCACTTTCTGTCTGCTCATACTGCTCCGACACTTTATCCGCAGAGGAATCTGAACCCACCTGCTTTCCGCAGGCTGATAACAAAACGACAAGCAGACAAGCCAGTATAAGATTATACATCTGTTTCATACCGCTCCTCCTTTTCTTCCTGAATCACTTTCAGTACTTTCGCCGGAACACCTCCCACTACCGTCATGGCTGGAACATCCTGTGTCACTACTGCTCCCGCTGCGACCACCGCCCAATCGCCAATCGTCACTCCCGATAATATGGTTGCGTTAGAACCAATCCATACATGAGCACCAATCTTAATCTGTGCATAATGATTTTTCCTGTTTTCCTTCGGATTCAGGTCATGATTGATTGTTGCCAGCACAACATTATGACCAATCAATGTACCGTCACCAATTTCAATTCCACCCTGATCCTGAAAGTGACATCCTGAATTGATAAAGACATCTTTCCCAATTGTGATATTTTTTCCAAAGTCTGTATAAAACGGAGGAAACATACGAAAGGTATCATCAATCTTTTTCCCCGTCAACCGCCCCATGATTTCCCGAAGCTCCTCCGGAGTATGATACTGATTATTCAATTCCATGCCAATTCGGACAGCTTCCTGAAAAAGTGCATTTGCATAAGAATTGCGTTCGGCATTTTCTTCTGCCCCTTCCCGAAATCCGTCTATCACTTCCTTTACTGTCACGGTCTACATCTCCTTTTCCCACTCCCGAAGTGTATGGACGCCTGTTTCATCGCCAAGCCTCTCCAAGCGGCTGATTTCGTCAGCAGTCAGTTCAATCCGTGCCGCCTTTGCAGCCTCCTCAACCTGCCCCATCTTTGTCACCCCGATAATCGGAAGCGTGCCTTTTGCAATCGCCCATGCCGTCGCAACCTGCGCAGGACTGGCATCAAAACGTGTCCCTATAATTTTCAGTTCATCAATCAATGCCGTCAGCTCTTTCAGATGCGGGTTATAAGCCTCTCCCCTCCCAGTTCCCTCCGGGAATGGATTTTCCTCACTGTACCGTCCGGTAAGCGCCCCCTGTTCCAACACCATGTAGGAATAGAATGTAATTCCATTCTCCTTACAATAATCAAGGATACCTGCACGCTCTGAGGAACGATGTAACAAACTGTAATGATTCTGTACCGCAGAAACTTTCAAACCCTCTGCAGCAAGAATTTCATTTGCCCTTTTTATCTCTGCGAGGTTGTGGTTGGAAACGCCGATTGTCTTAATCTGTCCACTTTTTGCCAGCGGGATTAAATCCGGCGTCCATTTTTCAACATCCATCGGGTTGTGTATCCAGTAAACATCAATCACATCGGTATGCAGACGTTCTTTGCTGCCGTCAATCATTTCCTGCATAGCATCCGGCGAACCGCCGGCTATCTGCGGCGTGAATTTTGTGGAAAGGATAACGCTGTCCCGGCGCACATCTTTTACAAAGCTGCCAAGAATACGTTCAGAGCTCCCTTCTCCATAAACCGCTGCCGTATCCCACAGATTCAGTCCACACTCCATTGCTTTCTCAAACACTGGTTTCAATTCTTCTTCAAATAAATGGTTTCCAAATACCTAATCTCCTCCTTCTTGCCCTATTGTAAATTGTTGCAAGTAGAATATCAAATACATATATAGAATGGCACTCCATACTTGAAAAGTATGGTTCTTTTTGTTATTCTTAACATAATGGCATTCTTAAGTAGGAGGGTTTTCACTTGGATATTCGGGTATTACAGTATTTCCTTGCGGTTGCAAGAGAGGAAAGCATAACAAAAGCGGCGGAATCTCTGTGCATGACTCAACCGCCGCTTTCCAGACAGTTAAAAGATTTGGAAGAAGAATTAGGGAAACAGCTATTTATTCGCGGAAGTAAAAAAGTCACACTAACCGAGGATGGAATGTTATTGCGCAAACGTGCAGAAGAATTAGTTGATTTAATGGAAAAAACAAAGGCGGAGCTGACATCTTCCAATGAGAACATAGGTGGCGATATTTATATCGGCTGTGGGGAAACCGAAAGCATTTCCTTATTGGCACAAGCAGCACAGGACTTACAGAAAAAACACCCTCTCATTCATTACCACATTTACAGCGGCGATGCGGAGCGTGTTATGGAAAAACTGGATAAAGGCTTAATTGACTTCGGATTGCTTGTTGGAGAAGCGGACATCAGCAGATATGATTACCTCAAACTTTCACAAAAAGACTTGTGGGGCGTGTTGATGCGAAAAGATAGTCCGTTAGCAGAAAAGGAAACGATCTGTGCAGAGGATTTGTGGGATAAGCCCCTGATTGTATCCCATCAGACCTCAATCAATACAGAAATGTTCCGCTGGTTAAAGGCTGATATTTCCAAGCTCAATATTGTTGCAACCTATGATTTGATTTATAACGCCGCACAATTTGTCAAAAAGGGCTTCGGATATGTGATTGCATTGGACAGGCTGATTAACACGACAGGGGACAGCAATTTATGTTTTAAGCCGCTTTTTCCGACATTAGAGGCTGAACTTTGCATTATTTGGAAAAAATATCAGATTCTTTCAAGAGCTTCTAGTGCATTTCTGCACCAGTTGAAAGCAGACGCATAAGAAGTTTAAATCAAATGCAATATACTTCAATTTTATACTTTTTCTCCAATCTGTCACAAACCGTGTCAAAATCTTTCGTCTTTCCTTCTCTCGCCTGTCTTAACCCATCCATCGCACTCTGCTTTCATCGGCATCCTATTTATTAATATCTCATGCTTATGCCATGTATCAAATTCTTAGCAGGACCTTTAGGAACCTTTTGCATCATTAAAGGACGTGCAAATGCCCTGTGCAAATTGCACATTTTATCGGATTCATCAGACTTTCAGCATACCCGTGTCTGCAAACGGTCCCGCAGTCGGCATTTCCCCATGTGCTTTTCCGTAAAAGTCTTCATTGAACACAATCGGGGAACCATCCGGATTTTCAAACTTCTGCTCCGGCTCAAATGCCATGCCCAGTACTTCGGTAGTTATAAGTTTGTTTTGCGTTTCCGGCATATAATCATACAAATTTGTCCTTAAGAAAAATCCTTCCTCCGTTTCTTCCACGCAGATAGATACTTTGTTTGTTTCATCCACAAACGCCTTTTCTTTCGACATAGGCTTAGCGCCGTTAAAATAAAGATTTCCTTCAGACCATACCGGAAGCGGATTATAATACCTGTCGCTGGGCGCTGATCCCATCCCGCAATAACCCTCAAACTGCTTTCGGTACTCTTCCAACGTCGGATATTCCTCATAGGGAATCGTGCCTGCAATCAGGTTGCCGTCCGTCCATTCACTATCCTTCATTGCGTCCGTCATTCGTTTCAATGTAGGACGAATTTCCTTCTGAATAAAAATATTATTGTAAAATCTCATATCCCCATGCAGAATCGTCATAAATCCCGCAATCTCCGTGCGATGCGGCACATGATACGGAGTATAACGCGGCGCGGATTTGGTAAGCGCTCCATTCAGGACTCCACGCCCTACTGCTGTAAAAGAACCGGCAATCAGATTATGTACCACCGCAACTCCCTGCGTGGCAAGTTTCAGCGCACAATCCGAAAGGAGCACATTATGGTCAACTAACGTCGGTCCATGAGATACCTCTACAAAAATATCTTCTCCAAGTTCGTTTCCCTCTGTATGATTATATTCTTCCGGCAGACAATTATCAAAGAACAGGTTTCTTGTCACTCTTGTACCCTGTGCCTGCCAGTCAAGCCATAAGCCACGAGTACAGTGATAAATCCGATTGCGGCGTATGATGACATCAATCGCCGCATGCATTTTAATTCCTCCGATTTCAGCGCCGCATAAATTCTGCTTATTATTGATATGGTGGATTTTATTATCCTCTATTACAGAAAAAACGCCGCCCAAATGTCCAACGATTCCTGTCTGACCACAGTCATGAATGTCACATCTTCTGACAATATGAGAGCCTATTCTCTCCTTACTCCACCCTTCCCGCTGCGCCTGACAAATACAATCCCGCTCCGTCTGCGTCCCATCCTTATATTTCCACTTAGACCACTTATTATCGTTTTCCGGCTGCAGATACTTACCCAGAGAAATACCGGAGCATTTCGCTTCATAGATTTCACAGTCCTCTATAATCCATCCCTTTGACCAGTGAGGTCCGATCACCCCCTCCTGATAAGCCGTTGGCGGAGCCCACTGAGTCGCCGCCTGTCTCACTGTAAAGCCCGACAGGGTAATATAACCCACGCCTTCCTTTTCCGGATAGAAGCAATTCCTTCTTACGCTGATCTCCACATTTTCTTCATTAGGGTTCTTGCCTTGAAAGTTGGCATACAGAACCGTCTCATCTTCCTGTTCATCTTGAACCGTATACCATACATAGACAGAAAACTCCGGATCCCATGATGTTCTGCTCTTCTCCGGCTGCAGGACTTTATCAAATTCTGTCACCTCATACATAGACTTACCGTTTAGGTATACATCTCCTGTATGCGCTGTCATTGCAGCCACAAACCAGTCGCCATAAACAAGTGTCGTATATGGATTATAATTTCCAAACACTTTGTTGGAAATTCTCGCTTTCCACACAGTGCCTTCACAAGCTTCCCAAGTTTTTACCGGTTCTGCTCCCGTGATGACAGCAGCCCGCTCAACTTCCGAACGGTAAACAATCCGGGCGTCTTCTTTACCGCCATTTACAGGACTTACCGCCTCTCTGTAAATTCCCGGCGCAACGATTACCTCATCTCCCGGCGCAACCTTCTTTGCTGCTTCCTGAATCCGCTTAAAAGGGCTCTCCTTGCTTCCGTCTCCGCCTTGTGCTGCATTCACATTTACATAGTACTTCATCTGATATCCTCCTTATATATGTCCATTGTGTGACACACCAGATACATATTCTTCACCTGTTACTCTATATAAATTTTCCTTCCGAATTCATACGCCTGTCCTAAGTATTCTGTTTTATCAATCTGCGGTTTACCATTTGTATCGCCACAGCCTCCGGCAAGGAGCATTCCCCTGTCATGGAAGCCAATGTAGTTTATCAAAGTAAACTGATAATATGATACCGCTTGTTCAAATGTCCAGAAAAAATTGTCGGCAGAAGTCATCAGCAAGGCACAATCTTTTACCGGATATTTCTCATACCTTCCAAGTGGCGGATTCGAGTCTTCCTCTGCGATGCAGTAAAATCGCTCAATAAATGCCTTTATCTTTGATGAAACAGTCCAAAAATATAACGGTGATGCAAAGACAATACAATCGGCATTTTTTATCTTGGGAATCATTTCATTGAATGAATCTTTCTGAATGCAAGGTTTTCCATATCGACAGGCATTGCAGCCAAGGCAGCCTTTTACTTCATTTTTCAAAAGTGAGAGTAGTTCCGTCTTATGCCCTGATTCCTCCGCACCTCTTATAAAATGCTCCACAAGCTGCTCTGTGTTTCCTTTTGGTCTTCCGCCGCCCTGTACGACAAGTATGTTTTTCATATATCATATCTCCACAAATTGTCACCCATTTTATTTTTCTATTGATGTTGTCAATATTTTATCATTTACCTTATATACATGAAAAGCACAATTTTGCAAAACTATCACTTTGTACCCGGCAATAGGATTGCATTTCAATGGCATTTGCTGCTCCTGTTCTTTTCAGAGGGGCTGTAAGCCTTGCGCCACACCCGATAGGGCAAATCACTGATTCCGAATCGGAACGCTACATTCCCATATTAAAATTGCTTTAATAAACATCTTCTTGACAACAAAACTTGTCAATGATATGATATTAATACCAAGTAAACTTGGCAGTCGGCAACACTCAAGAGAACGCTTCGCATTCTCCTATAGCATAAAAGGATGGAAATATGGACGATAAACTTATACTAAGAAATCATTTAAAAGAAGCACGGGCAGAAAAGAAACTGTCGCAGACACAGCTCGCGGAACTGGTAGGTGTTTCAAGAAACACCATCAGTTCTATCGAGACAGGTCAGTTTAATCCGACGGCAAAATTAGCACTCATTCTGTGCATTGCCCTCGACAAAAAATTTGAAGAGCTATTTTACTTTGACTAATTTACACCGCTTTCTCTTTCCACTTACCACGTTTATAGAAAACAAACGTAATGAGCGCTCCAAGAAGCCATGAAATCAGAAGCGAAACAAAAATACACTCCTGCCTGCCGTTTGGCAGTTCCGGTGTCTTTGTCAAAAAAGAAATGCCGTACGCAATCGGTACGCGGATAAAGATTGTCGTAGCAATAGATATCCACATAGGCGTCATCGTATCACCCGCGCCACGCATAACTCCTGAAAGCGACTGTGTCACTGCCATGGCGATATACCCGACGGCGAGAATCCCCATCATATCCCGGCTAAGCTCCACCAGCTCCGGCGTTTTCGTAAAGATTCCCATAAGTGTCTTACCGAAAATCAATATCAGTGCAGTAATCACAGTAGAAATCACCACCGCAATCAAAGTTCCTTGTTTCGCGCCTGTTTCTACTCTGTCATCATGTCTCGCACCTACATTCTGTCCCGCATAGGTGGTCATCGCCGTTCCGAAGGAGAAATTCGGCATCATGGCAAACCCGTCCACACGCATGACTATTACATTGGCTGCAATAAACATCTCTCCGAAACTGTTCGTAAGAGACTGCACCACAATCATCGCCATGGAAAGAATTGCCTGCGTAATACCGGAAGGAAGTCCCAGACGAATAATCTTACCGCTGTATTCACCCTTGATTTTTAAATACTCCGGTTTCATATCAAAGAATTCCTTCATTTTCATCAGCCGCAGCAGACACAGCAATGCGGAAATAAGCTGTGCAATCACCGTAGCGAGCGCAACCCCGTTCACTCCCATTCCGAGTTTCGCAACAAACAGCAAATCCAATACGATATTAATAACCGTAGAAACAAGCAGATAGGCGAGAGCAGCCATAGAATCTCCCAGTCCACGCAGCACACCGCTTAATATATTGTAATACGCCAGCCCCGCCGAGCCGATAAACAGAATGAGCAGATAGGAATGACACCAGTCAATAATTGATTCCGGCGTATCAAGGAGCTCCAGAAGCGGTCTCGCCACCAAGGAAGCCGCCACCATAACAAACAGCGTCGCGATTGCCGTCAGCGTAATACAATTACCGATTGTAACGGACAGTTTCTCCCTTTCTTTTGCCCCGAAATATTGTGACACCATAATCCCCGCGCCCACACTGATTCCAACAAAGAGCACAATCAAAAGATTTAGAATCGGTCCTGCGCTGCCCACTGCAGCCAGCGCGTTATCTCCCACATAATTGCCTACTACCACACTGTCAACCGTATTATAAAGCTGCTGTGCGATATTTCCGACAAGCATCGGAACGGCAAACAAAACGATTTTCTGCCAAGGGGAACCGACCGTCATATCCACCGGTTCCAAAAATTTCTTGAATAAATCTTTCATCATCTACACTCCTCATACCCCTTCACCGTCAAATTCCGGCACAAAACTCTCCTTCGCCGTATCTCCCTCTTGGATAAAAGCATTCTTAACGCCCAATCCTATGGCGTAATCAACCACATCATCATATTCTCTTTTCGTAACCTTCCTGCAAAGCTCCGGATAATCCGTCCTGCAATCCGCTCCAAACATTGGTGTATATTGATTCATCAGACTTAAGTACACTCTGTCACCGTACGTCTCATATACATATCGAATCACATCTTTGGCATTCCGCTTATGCCCGGGCAATAGCAGATGTCTGACGATAACGCCTTTCTGCATCATACCTTTTTTATCAAACATTGTTGTTGGAGTTATGTCAACTGCTCTCTTCATGCAACCGTCATATACATCTTCAGCAATCGCTTTTTCAGTTATGTAAACCATCTCTTCCAGCGCCGATTTTGCGACTTCCGGATAGTCCGGCGCAGATGAATAATTTGCCGCAAGTTCAGAATCCATATATTTAAAGTCCGTCAGGAACACATCCACTATTCCGGACAAATTTCTGATAACTTCTTTCTTGGCGTAACCGCTGCAATTGTACACGACAGGAATCGTAAGCCCATCATCTTTTGCCTTAAGAACGGCTTCCGACACCTGAATGACATAGTGGTCCGGTGTCACCAGATTGATATTCGCCGCACCTTTTTCCTGCAATTCCAGCATAATCTCCGAAAGTCTTCTTGTTGGGATATATGCCCCTCTTTTGCCTGCGGCAATCTCATGGTTCTGACAATAGGCACATCGCAGACTGCATCCTGAGAAAAACACCGCTCCGGAACCGTCCGTACCCGAGATACATGGTTCTTCCCACATATGCAGCGCGGCTCTTGCCACATGGATTCTGTCATCTTCCATGCAGAAACCTTTCTGACCGTTCCTTCTATCAACCCTACACTCTCTTGGACATAAATTACATGGCGCTTCAGATAAGCCATCCCATTGCATGTGTTTATATAACTCTCCCATCATCGTATACTTTTCAAAATATTCTAGGAAAACTTATATGCAGAAAGCTGCGTTCTGTTCATCGCTACGTCAAGCAGACTTCCCGCCACGATAATATGATACTCTGGCGCTTCCTCATAAAAATACTTGAGCGACATCAATGCCCTTCCACATCTCACATCACCTGATATCATACACTGACCGCAGCTTAAACTCCGTGGCATCACCTTCTACGATTTCTACCCGTTTCTCGCCGGGATTCATATCAAAGAAGTTATCAGACAGCTTCACATCGTTGTCCACTCCCTGAATCTCTATACTCTTGGCGTATGACTTTGCACTGATAATCAAGCTCTTTCCTTCTTTTCTATAAGAAAGCTGCGGATCTTCAAATGCAAAATGCTTCGGTGCCGTAAACAGACATGTATTCTCTGATACGACCTTTCCATCTATCTCAAAGGCAAAGCTTAAATAGATTCCTAATTCGTCAAATGCCGTAAAATCCTGTTTGGCAAGCCATGTTCCGCCAAGCGGCTCCACCGTTACTTTTTCTCTGCCCGTAAGAAGAACTTCTCCTTTTGCCGAGCAAAGCTGCCAAATCACTTCACCGCTTACCGGCTCAAAAGTCTCGTTTGCCACATGCAGTCTCGCAGACTTCTCGATTGGCGCCGGCTGTGCAACACAAAACGGTCTCTCACTCAGTTCTCCCGTCTCCTCACAGGATATCATCACCGGTGCAAACGCTCTTTTCTCTGCGTAGTGCAATGCCTTCCATCTCCCGTAATAATCGATGCTCGCCCATGACGCCACCGGCCAGATATCATTGAGCTGCCAGACTACCGTACCCATGCATCTGCCGCGATACCTTCTGAAATGCTCAATTCCATAGCGGATGGCATCAGCCTGCAATAATTGGGACGCATAGAGCAATGTATCAAAATCAGTCGGATAGAGATAAGTTGCTGACAAGTAGGTCATAATCTTGCCGTTTGCAGCCACATTTCTCTGATGCATCTCCATGACTCTGGAGAAGATATTGCGGTCCTCCGGTCTGGTAAATGTCTCCACGGTTTTCAGGCACGGAAATGACTGGAATCCAAACTCCGATACATAACGGAACTTAAACTTCCGATACTCCGTAAAAGGCTTATTACCATGCCACACGTCCCAATAATGAGTATCTCCCTTATTTTCATCCCACGGATTATCAAAATTACCGCCGGAAGAAGGTGATGAAGGCCAGTAAAATGTTGCCGGATCTTCTTCCTCCAAAATCTTGGGGATAATATATTCAAATAATTTGATATAATCATATTTCTGTTTATTGGAAGGTTTCCACGCCTTATCAAGCGTCTGCGTCTCCATTTCATTGTTGCCGCACCACAGTCCCAGACTGGCATGATGGCGTATCCTTCTCACATTATCCCGAATCTCCGCGCTGACATTACGCTCAAATGCAGCGTCCAGTTCATAGGATGCACATGCAAACATAAAGTCCTGCCACACAATCAGCCCCAGTTCGTCACACAGATCAAAGAACCAGTCATCGGGATAGTACCCGCCTCCCCATACTCTGACACAGTTATAATTTGCTGCTGCCGCATCTCGAAGCAGTTTCGTCGTGCGCTCCTTTGTCACGCGTGACAAAATATTGTCTTCCGGAATATAGTCAGCACCCATGGCAAAAATCTTAACGCCATTCACCTCATGGGCAAAACATTCTCCCCATTCGTCCTTCTGCGTATTGACCGTCATTGTGCGCAGACCGATTCTGCGGCTCCATACATCCAACACATTACCACTCTCGTCTAAAAGAGTAACTTCCGCCCTATATAACGGCTGTTTGCCGTAACCGTTTGGCCACCAGCGCTGCGGGTTGCAGACAGTAATCGTATCCCAAGTATCTGCGCCGCTCTTAGAAGATTTCTCCGCGATCAATACGCCCTTCTCATCATAGAGCGCCGTCTTGATTTCATAGTAGTCATCTGTCATTTCCGGTATAAAATTCTCAATCGTGACATTATACTTTATGTCAACCAATCCTTCATGTATGTCGGCACCTGATGGTGTTATGTCAACTGCACTTCCACGGAGCCATTCTTGTGTTATGTAAACTTCATCTATCCTTGCCCTCTCACCTGATAAAACGGATACCTCCCTAAAGATACCCGCGTCAGGCAGTCTCGGACCCCAATCCCATCCGAACATACAATGCGCCTTGCGAAGATGAGGAAATCCTCTCATGGCATCTGTAGAACCGCCGGTATAAATCTTCTCATTCTCCTGCGCTATAAACTTGGTGGGCGATGACAGTTCCACGCGCAGTTCATTTTCCCCGGTTCTTGCTGCTTCCTCTATATCAAATTCCCAAATACGATGCATATTGTCTGTCTTTCCCAAAAGTGTACCATTAAGGTAGACTTCTGCAAGCGTGTCAATTCCATCGAAACGCAAGAGTAGAAAATCACTGTCTATTTGCTTTTCATCAAGTTCAAACGTCGTCTGAAACCGAAAATCATTTTCCATCAAGCGAAGCGCATCCAGCTCATTCATTCTATCATACGGATTCGGCATCATCCCTTTATCCAACAAATTGCCATACACAGACCCCGGCACCCGTACGTCCATCCAATCCTCTGCAATTCCGTAGACATTGTCTCCGATAATCTGCATTTGCCAGTTCTTGTCCAATATCATTCTATTCATCTTGATAATCCTTTCACCTATTTCTCCCCAATAGTTCTACCGTAATTTTTATCATATAGGAAATTGTTTCTTTTGTCACTCTAATTATTTATATTAACAAAACTTTTAAAAACTCTACGAATTTTACCAAAAACAACTTATTCCATTGTCCGCCTAAAGAAACCGTGATAAAGTATGAGATATCAGAATGATTTACTCTGTGAATTATTCCAAGCAAAGGATTCATATGCACCGAAAGCGCGTGCAGAAATGAGGTTTTCAGATGAAAAAAATGACCCCGAAACAGATTATTGCGTTTGTTTGCGCCGTTCTGCTCGTTGCCATGTATGTGATTACTTTTATTGCGGCATGTCTGGATATGACCGGCACCGGACGGCTCTTTGCCGGCTGTCTCGCCGCCACTGTCGCAGTACCAATCATATGCTGGATTTTCATTCATTTACTTGGCGGCTCTTAACCTAAGAATGAACGATTAAGACAATCCGCAATTCCTAATTAAGAGCGCTTTTGCGGTATGCACCGACAAACATTCCTGCAGCAATGAGTGCACTGAGCCCAAGAACGATCAGGCTTTTCGGCTCCGGCGTCGTCCGTGACGACAATCCGTTTATGAGAATCTGTATCTGCTGTGAGTATGCGAAATCTGCAACTTTGGCTATCGTCTCATTGAACATGGCAATCATCGGAAGAAAGGCAAATATCATCATCACCGGCGTCATCACGGATGCGGCGATGATCTGGCTTTTGCTGCAAATACCGATTACCGCTCCAAGAAACATGGATACTAAAATACCTGCTGCCATGATCAGTAGAAACAGGACAAACTCTCTTCCTCGATAACCGCCCAGCAACGCAAATATAACGGCGCCAATCATGCAGGAGCTAAAGACATAACCTCCGGTGCCAATCAGATATTCAAATGGTCTTACCCCGCCAAATAACAGCACCCGCAGTGTATTTTTCTCTTTCTCCTCCGCAATAATTGCAGCGGTGACATTAAGCGGCGCCATACCGATATGCATAACCGCAAACATCCCGACGAAAAAATGCTCCGGTAAATCAGCTACCTGTATAGCATTATCCATGATAACTGCCATAAGCGGAAACATCACAAACTGTATCAGAAGTGCTATATTTTTTCCAGCATCTTTTATCTGTTTTCTGTAAATGATTGTAGCATTTTTCATACATTTTCCCTCCCACACGCTCAATTTTTTAACTATCCTGTAAGCTTCTTCCTGTCAGCTCCATAAACACCGATTCCAGATCGGGTTCCGTGGAATGCATCGTCTCAATCCGTTCGTTTTGCAGATACTCCTTAATCTGTTCCGCCGACTCCCTCGTGTTGGGCAGTCTCACGGAAGTGCCATCGTCTAAAAGCAGTCTCAATTTATTCTGATGATTATACCTTCTGCAGATTTCTTTCGGCTCCCCATACTCCACGATACTGCCCTCATGAAGAAGCGCAATATGTTTACATAACTTTTCCGCCTCTGTCATATTATGTGTCGTAAGGAAAACCGTTGTCCCGTCCTGCTGCATTTGACGTATCAAGTCATGAATCCGTCTGGTCGTAGCCGGGTCAAGCCCGCTGGTAGGCTCATCTAAGAATAATAACCTAGGTCGGTGCAGCACCGCTCTTGCCAGCATGAGTCTTCCTTTCATGCCTTTGGAAAGCTTCTGTGCCGGGCATTTTCTGTCCTCATACAGTCCTACCCATTCCAGAACTTCCCTGATCCTGCCTGTATGAACCCGGTAAATATCTGCATACAATTTCAGATTATCATAACATGTCAGTCTCTCATAAACTCCGAAATCATCCATCATCATCCCAATCTCATGATAGACTTCTCCCGATGCCCCGCCCATGTCATGTCCTTCCAGTCGGACATTTCCCGATGACGGTATAAGCTGCCCCGTAATGATTTTGATAAGTGTCGTCTTACCCGCTCCCGACGGACCGAGAAGCCCGATAATTTCACCTTTTTCCGCAGACAAGGTGATTCCCTTCAGCACTTCTTTTTCTCCGAACTGATGTCTTACTCCCTCTATCTCAATCGCTTTCATGTAATCCTCCTCTTATCACTTTTATCATTTTTTATTACTTGCTCTCACTTCTCCTTTTTTCATTTCTCGGTCTTTGCCTCCTGCGCTTTTAATTTCTGCAGCGCTTCTTCCATCTTACGGTCTTCCGTTTTTTCCTTGAGTGTCATAATACACAAGCTGCCCGCGAAACACAGCCCGAACGTAGTGAAAAATCCCACCCAAGACTGCCACATCGTAACCGGGAACCATCCAAAGATGGTCGCGCACAGCACTATCAGCACTACAATGGATGTCAACATACAGGCGCTCCTAGCCACAACTGACATTCTTGTAATAATCCTATCCGTAAAGAAAAGTGCCCGCAGCCCCGTGATGCAGATTGATACCCCCAAGAACTGCATCATTGTAGACACGGCAAGCCCATCTTTACCCATAGAGAAAATCGTAGAGACTTCCGCTGCGCCCTCGCCCACTAAGACACAGAATATGTTTAACACTAAAATGCTGAAGCCGAATGTGATAAATACCTGCCCCATATAATCAAATATTGTTTTTCTCTCTTCCATATCATTTCCTCCATAGCAATCATCGTATTCTCTTCGTTGCACTCATTCTATTTGTTTCGGGCATTTTATTCGCCCTAGGCATTCTGTCTATATTTACTCGTCTTATTTTGTCTGGATGCCGAGTCTTCTCTTAATCCCCTCTGCATACTGTCTCGATGCTATAATCACTTCCCCGTTGTCCAGCGTCACCCTGATTCTGCGGTTGATGTCGCTCTTAAGCGACCGGATGGAGCGAAGCTGTACCAGACAGGATTTACTCACTCTGAAAAATCCGCATTCCTCCAACTGTTCTTCCAGTTCATACAATCGAAGTCCGGATTCATATACGCCATCCTTTGTATAAACAAATGTTTTCCTCTCGACTGCCTCTATATAGATAATCTCGGAAACATCCAAAAGAAAAGTCTCCCCGTCCCGCACAGCGACAAGCTGTTTTTCCAAAATCCGCATTATCGCAAGCACTTTCTCCAGTTCCGGCGTCAACCTCTTACACGAAATGCTGATACAGGTTTCTTCAAACTTGTCGTCTACATTGATTTCTATCTTCATTGCAATGTTCCTTTCAAATCTTTCGCACCGCTCTGCTTACTCACCAAACATACCACACGCCTCTTCATTCCACAATGGCACGTTACTTATCCTGCCCGATTCCGGTCATAAGATGCCAAAAAAAGCAGACGCAAAGCCGTTCTCATTCGACTTAGCTGTCTGCCGTTTTTACATGCTATTTACTTTTCAATGCCGCTTGTGCCCTTACCAGTTTATAGAGTTCCTCGGTGGCAAGCCGCGCCTTTGCCACGATGTCGCCGCTTTCCTTCGGGAAGCAATAATACTGCACCTTTTCATTGCCGATACTGATCATGTCCCCGATTTCATACCAGTAGAAATCAGAATACAAGCTGTAGGAAGCAAGCGGCTCCTGCGCATAATCCAATTTCCCGTCGCAGCCTGTCAGGTGAAATCCTTTACGTGAATGTGTTAACATTCCTTCCCCTACCTGATAGATTCTTTCCGTGTTAACCATCATATAAATCGTAACCGGAACTTCCAATAGATATGTTCCGTCCAGTAACTCCTGTCTGACACACTCCCGTTCCCACTTGTACCAGTCGGGAATATGCGTAAAGTTCATCCCGTCTGCTTCCTGCCCGTCCGTCTTTGAAGCCTTCAGATATCCGTACTCAGTCAGCTCATACTCCTTGCTACATTGTTTACATAATATCTTTGTTCCCTGCCCGGACATCTGTCCTTCCGTCTTACACTTGGGACATTTGTACAACATTCTGTTGAGACCGTCCGCACGAAAAGACTCCTTAATCCTGACTTTGTTTTCCTGCTGCCAGCGAAAATAATCAAAAGTAAATTTCTCCTGCAAAATATCATTCAACTCCTGCGCAGATTTCTCTTCAATCTCTTTGACAGAAAGCAGATATTCCACATCAGCGGACACTCTGACTTTGCGAAGCTGCAGATTATTGTATAGCGGGTCTCTCGCAAATGCGCCGTGGGTGCGAATCATGACTACCGGAACTTTCAGCAGCTTGAGGCATTTCCCGATACTGTCCGGCAACGGCGTCTGGGTTCCGTCGAAACTGTAACTCGCCTCCGGATACATGAGCACAGAACTTTTTAATTCCCTAACCGCATAAACCATATCACGCACAAGCGTCACGTCCGTCATAAACTTCCTCGCCGGAATGCAGCCGAGGCTTCTCATCAGCCATCTCTTCCCTACAAAACCGTCCGATGTACAGATAATATGAAAGGGTCTGGTACACATAAGCCTGATGGCTATCTTTAGGTCAATAAAGCTGGAATGATTCATCAATACCAGACACGGTTCGTCCTTATTAAGCTTCTCCATGTTAATCATCCGGTATGTAAAATGCGTCGCCCACAAGTCCCACACGGAAAGAGCCGTGAGCAATAACCTGAAAATCAACCGCTGCTTCATAGGTTTCTGATGTATGGGCGCCGGAAGCGCAAGCACCTCCTCGTAACTCATCTTGGCTGTCTTAATCTTCAATCTTTTTCTCCTTAGTTGTATAGCTATGCTATCAGTATACTATAAAAAGAAGCTTTGTTGCAACAGCCGCTATTCCTATTTCACCCACACATCCCAAGGAACATCTCATGTATCCGATCATCCTCATCCAATTCCGGATGAAAAGCAACGCCAATCTGATTTCCGAAGCGTACCGCCACAATCCGACCGTCCACACGGGCGAGAACATGATGCTCGTCGAATCGTACCGGAATCACCGACTCAATGTACGGCGCGCGAATAAAAGTCATAGGCACTCTACCGATACCCACAAATTCCTGCTCCGTATGAAAGCTTCCAAGCTGTCTTCCGTATGCATTGCGCTGCACACGCACCGGCAAAGTTCCGAAATAAACGTTACTGTCATTGCTGATTTCCTGCGCCAGCAAAATCAGCCCTGCACAAGTAGCAAGCACCGGAAGTCCTCGCTTGATTTTCTCCTGAATCGGTGCAAACATACTAAGTTCACGCAGCAGTTTGCCCTGTACTGTGCTTTCACCACCGGGCAGAATGAGTCCGTCAAAATCTTGGTCTAAATCCGCCGCCTGCCTTAACTCAACAAAGTCTGCTCCCAGCTTCTTTAATTTGTCTATATGCTCCGCAAAAGCTCCCTGTACAGCAAGTACTGCTATCTTCATAGTTTACATAACTCCTCATTCATCTACTCAGCAAAAGTTTCTCTCAGCAGAAGTTCTACTCACACTATTTTCCCCGTTCTGCCATCAAAAGTTCAATCTCCTGCTCGTTGATGCCGACCATGGCTTCCCCTAAATCTTCTGATAATTCTGCAATCAATTTACTGTCTTGATAGTTTGTCACTGCCTTTACGATAGACGCCGCTCTCTTAGCAGGATTGCCCGATTTAAAAATGCCGGACCCCACGAATACACCCTCTGCGCCAAGCTGCATCATCAGCGCCGCGTCCGCCGGAGTTGCCACACCGCCTGCCGCGAAATTCACCACCGGCAGCCTGCCATTATCATGCACATACTCTACTAACTCATAGGGCACCGCAAGTTGTTTTGCCTCCTCGAACAGCTCATCCTCGCGCATCGTAGTAATTTTGGCAATCTCGCTGTTCATCTTACGCATATGACGCACCGCCTGTACCACGTCCCCGGTTCCCGGTTCGCCTTTTGTCCGTATCATGGATGCGCCTTCATTAATCCTTCGCAGCGCTTCGCCCAAGTCCTTCGCTCCGCACACAAAGGGCACTTTGAATTTACGCTTGTCAATGTGATAAACGTCGTCCGCCGGAGAAAGCACCTCGCTCTCATCGATATAATCAATCTCAATCGCCTCTAAAATCTGTGCCTCCACGAAATGACCAATCCTGCACTTTGCCATCACAGGGATAGACACCGCCTCCTGAATGCCCTTGATCATCTTCGGATCACTCATTCTGGACACGCCGCCCGCCGCCCGGATATCCGCCGGAATTCTCTCCAGCGCCATGACAGCGCATGCTCCCGCCTGCTCTGCAATCTTAGCCTGTTCGGGTGTGGTCACGTCCATGATGACGCCGCCTTTTAACATCTGCGCCAGCTGCTTGTTTAATGCATACCTTTCTTCACTCATCCGGTCCACCATGTCTCCTTCCCGTTTTTACTTTATATATTCCAATCCCCTTTATCATTGCCGCTCAAAAGCTGCACAACGATTATTAGAAATATAACAGTATATTGGCTCTTGCGAAATATCCAGTTTTGATATTTTTATGCATGCCAGTTTTTATTTTGACATAATCCCAAGAAAAGATGTGATTTTCCCGTAAGGATACTCTCCTTCAATCAAGCCAAACTCCGGATCATAGTATTTCCCTTCATACAACAGCGTCCAGTGAGTATACCCTTCATTAGTATGAACCGTAAGTATGGAAAACGGATACGGCTGCGGATTTTTCTTGGATATCCTCGTATTCCTTTCGGCGTGGGAAATACCGTAGCGGTCCAGAATCTCTATCAATTGACCGATACTGGTCGGTCCGTCCGTTTTCATATCGTGTATGACTGTCTCTATCGTTTTACCCGCAATCATGGCAATACACGCCTGTCCGCAGGTTGTAAAACTGTTTTGTTTGATTAACTCCATCTCTGCCTCCAATTATCATAAATGTCTTTTAGTATTTGAATCCTGTCTTATGAGAAAATCACTCAATTCAATCAGCTTATTCAGTTCGGGAATCACCTCGTCCGTTTCCCATTTCTACCATACCGCAAACGCATTTATCGTAGAAAATGCAATACGACAGTTTACATTTCTGCCTGTTTTTTACTTCATTCCGGAAATATTGACTGTAGACTCCTCTTGAACAATTTCGCCGGTCGATGTCCTGCCCCCGTTATCATCCGATTCGTCTCCAGCACATAATCCGACATTTTTCTTCGGAAATTCGCAGTCAAAAGCTCTTTTCCTAATATAATCTCTGATACGTTCTGTAATTCTGTCAATGTAAAATATTCCGGCATCAAATCAAAGACAATTCTTCCGTCTGTCTCAGTCTGCTGCCTGAGCTTCAGTAACGCGTAAACGATTAGTTTTGCATGGTCAAATGCAAATCCCTGCTCATCCTCTATATAGTAATCCGTCTTTACCTGAAAATTGTGTATGCTTCTTTCTTCCCTGACGACAGCATTAAGTACAATCGGTTCCTCTTTGTCTCTGTTTGTAAGGCGGAGCCGGTAGGTTGTTTTTTTCATAACAGAATCTTTCTCCTGTTCCTCTACAGACTTCTCCTTCTCAAGATCCACCTCGAACCATCTTGCATCCCATGCGTCGCTTCCGCCTCTGACACGATATTTTTCCCCATCAATCAATGCAAGAAACGTATGTGAAATAATCCATCCCCTTGGATCTCTTCCCTCTTCTCCGAAAACGCCCGCAAGCTGTAAGTAGGCATCGGTAACCTGCGTCTCCTCAAACAGTTCCCTTCTTGCCGCTTCGCATACTTCCTCTCCCTTCAGACAAAATCCACCCGGCAGCGCCCACCGCTCCTTGTAAGGATAGGACTCCCTTTGTATCAGAAGAATTTTGAGTTTTTTCTCCGGCAGCTTCCGGTAATTCTCCGTATCTCTTACCGTCTCTTCCGCCCTATTACCCATCACGGAGAAAACCGCCATATCCGCCGCAATGGAGGGACGGTCGTACTTTGCAATATCATACTGTGCTAAATATTCTTTTTCTTCCTGAGACATGTTGTACATATTTCTTCCCTCTAATCTTTCTTTCGGAGTAAACCGTATCTGTAACAAACTATCCTTATACAACCAGCACTCCTTTTTGCGGCGCAGTCCGTATCGTAACTTCCGTTCCCGAGTTAAACTCTATGGCATCGCTCTCAATCCCGTCCGAAAAGACGACTCCGTTTCCGGGCATCTTCGATAAAATCCGGAAACTGTCTCCGCTGCCGAGTCTGCCATAGACAATTTCCGCCTGCGTGGACCGGCTGGGGAACGGCTCTCTTACCACAAAGGTCAGTTCATCATCATCCCATCTGCGTCTCCCGTCATGAAAGTCCTGACTTACAAACTCGCGGGCAATTCCTGCCGCCTGCGTGATAATCGATTTATACCAGCCGGTGGAACCAAGTCCGGTAGAGACGATGATGCCGCTTGAAGACTGATGCTCCGTCTTCCGATTCCACATAATATCGTACCTTGCCGACACATGTGTTCTCTGCCCTATGAACAAATCGTTGACGGCAAGCATCGTCTGTCCGTCCTGCGTTGTTGCCTGTGCCATTGTGACCTGTCTGGCTGCATAATTTCCGGCGATTGCTTTTAACAGAACCATCTCCACTTGCCCGGGTTCAAAAGGCAGCAACACCCCATCCCACCGAAGCGGATCAGGATTGACACCGATGAGCGGCTGTCCTTGCAAATATTTCATCGCATTTGCAACCAAGCCGTCCTGCCCGACGGCAATCACAATATCCTTTTCCCCGAAAATCATATTAGGCAGAAAGTCACGGTCAATCTGCTGTACTCTGGCATACTTCTCCGCAATACCCATCACTTCTTTTACCGATTTCTGATATTTCTCATCTTCCCGCACATAATCCGTAAAATCTGCGCCCATATGTTCAATATAAAATCTCGCCTGTTCAATTGTGTTATACTTATAGACCAGTTCGTTAAGTCTCGTCTTCCTCGTCACAAGAACGACTTTGTTCATTCCTCTTTCCAAGTGTAACCTCCATTTTTGTTCAACCTGCGAATTTAGGTGTCGCAGGTCAACTTGCATTATGTATTCGACAGCGTTTCAAGCAAATCAGGCGATACATTTAAAACACCAATCTTATCCGCCTTGTCACCAATCTCCACAAATGCCTTCGCAATCAATGCTTTGCTGTCCATTCCGCTTGTTACGAGCGCCTTGATGACATCTTTATCCACGCCTGCAAAAGTCTTAAGGAGCACTTCCGAATCATACGCCTTCGCATCGGATTTCTTCTTCTCGTTTTCGGTCTGCAAATCTACGAGCTTACAATTTTCTTCCTCTAATCTGATGTCATTGGCTAGCTTCTGTGCATCAAGCTCAGCCTGTTTCTCCTGCACGAGCCGCTTCATCTCCATCTCTTTTTCCCGTTTCTCTTTCTGCTTCTCAGCTACTTTAATTTCCGTATTCAATTCATTTTCTTTGACGATGCGCTCCTGCTCGATTGCCGCGTTCCTGCGCTTGTAGATTGCGTCGTCCTGCTGTTTTAAAATCTCCTCTCTTGTTGCTGCCTCCAATGCCTTCCTCGTGTCAGCCTGTGCAAGGATACCCAGAATGGAAATAGAAATCAGCTCTAAGCCAAACTCTTGAATCGTCTCGTCATCTTTCATCGCTGCCTTCAGCATTCCTGCAAGTTCGTCCGCGGATATGATTGCCTCTCTGACATTTTTGCTGCTGATAAACTTAGTCACATAGACTTTGGCAAGATTGATGATTCGTTTTGCCATTTTCTGTTTGGCTTCTTTCAAAACTTCCGCATATTCCTTCTTATCTTTATATGAAAAGTTAACCATCTTGGAAGCTTTTTCATAGTCCGTAATAATATATGAGATATCTCCCTGCACATTGATGCACTGGAAGTCTGATGTCATGATATCGTTAAATGCAAAACTCGCGTCAAAGGCAGTTGTCGGAACGACCGTCATACTCTCCGTCATTGTATTAAAGAAAAAGGATAATCCCAGACCTTTCTGTATCACCTTTCCTTTCTTTACCTTCATAACATATTCTGTCGGCTCAAATTTCTTATATGCAATTCCCATGTCAAATCCTCCTCTTGTTGTTTTGTTGTTATCGTAATGATAATATCATTTAGATAATATGTCAAGAGGTTTTTACATTTTTATTAAATAATATATATTACACTACAGTTCCGTCTTTTATTAAATCCTTCACCACTTCCCCGGCAATAATCAATCCTGCCACGGACGGTACGAATGCTACGCTGCCCGGAGCCGCCCTGCGTCCGTCGATTTCCCTTGTCGGCTTTATCGGCTCCTCCTCCGAATACACAACTTTCAGATGGTCCACATTTCTTTTTTTCAGTTCTCTGCGCATCACCTTGGCAAGCGGACACACCTTCGTCTCATAGACGTCCGCCACCCGGAACGCCGAGGCGTCAAGCTTATTCCCTGCACCCATGCTGCTGATAACGGGTACATGATGCGCCTGCGCACGCAGGACAAGCTCAATCTTCGCCGTCACCGTGTCTACCGCATCCACCACATAATCGTATTCTCCGAAGGGAAACCTGTCCGCATTGTCCGGCAAAAAGAAACACTGATGAGCATGCACCTGCGCCTCCGGATTAATGTCCAGAATCCGCTCCTTCATCACTTCCGTCTTATATCTGCCTACGGTTCTATGAGTTGCGATAATCTGTCGGTTTATGTTCGAAAGGCATACCTTATCGTCATCAATCAGATCAAGCGCGCCTACACCGCTGCGCGCCAGTGCCTCGCAAACATAACCGCCTACACCGCCTACGCCGAATACCGCCACGCGTGCACGCGCAAGCCTGTCCATCGCCTCGCTTCCTAATATTAACTCTGTTCTGCAAAATTGTTCTGTCATGGTTTACCCCGTTTCTGTCTTTTCTTTATATTTCAGTCATCATAAAATCTCTACATGATTTTCCTACATCATAATGTGCTTTTCTCATGTAAAC
This sequence comes from uncultured Lachnospiraceae bacterium, assembly GCA_947176505.1. Lineage (GTDB taxonomy): Bacteria > Bacillota > Clostridia > Lachnospirales > Lachnospiraceae > UBA3282. The sequence continues at coordinate 23,999 of CAMWQW010000035.1, forward strand.
AATAATATGTCACGTCTATGGAGTCAATATATGATTCGGATTTCACTCCAGCGCTGCTATGAAAATATTGTCAAGCAAATTAAAAGAGGTTATACTAATAGAGCATCGTAGTTACGGTGTTCTATATTTATAAATAAAAATATATGGTTAGAGAAGGAGAATCATCATGCAGATAACGAAAGATATTCATTACATAGGTGTCAATGACCATGACATTGATTTTTTTGAAGGTCAATACATCGTAAAAAACGGAATGGCATACAATTCATATGTCATCGTAGATGACAAGATTGCCGTTCTGGACACAGTAGACACTCATTTCGGCAATGAATGGATGCAGAATTTGAAGGATGTCCTCGGAACGCGCACTCCGGACTACCTGATCGTACAGCATATGGAACCTGACCACTCCGCCAATATCGACGTATTTGTCAAAGAATACCCCGACGCAGCTATCGTTGCTTCCGCTCCGGCTTTTACAATGATGAATCAATTCTTCGGTACGGATTATGCCGATAGACGTCAAGTCATCAAAGAAGGAGACACCCTTCCACTCGGCACGCATACTCTGCAGTTTATTGCCGCACCGATGGTTCACTGGCCAGAAGTCATGGTTACATACGACACTCTCGATAAAGTGCTTTTCTCTGCCGACGGTTTCGGTAAATTTGGCGCTTTAGATGCTGACGAGGATTGGGCTTGCGAAGCGCGCCGCTACTATTTCGGCATCGTAGGCAAATACGGTATGCAGGTACAGAATCTTCTGAAAAAAGCTTCTGCCCTCGATATTCAGATAATCTGTCCCTTACATGGTCCGATTTTAAAAGAAAACTTGGAATATTATGTAAACTTATATCAAACTTGGTCTTCCTACGGCGTGGAATCAGAAGGCGTTATGATTGCCTACACTTCTGTCTACGGCAATACAAAAGCGGCTGCCGAGCTTCTTGCCGAGAAGCTGACGGAAAAAGGCTGCCCGAAAGTTGTTGTCTCTGATCTTGCCCGTGAGGATATGGCTGAATGTGTGGAAGATGCTTTCCGCTACGGCAAGCTGGTGCTCGCCACCACCACTTATAACACGGATATGTTTCCTTTTATGAGGGAATTTATCAATGAATTGGTCGAACGCAGCTATCAGAATCGCACGATTGCTTTGATGGAAAACGGTTCTTGGGCGCCTATGGCTGCTAAGGCTATGAGAGCCAAATTAGAAAACTGCAAAAATATCACGTTTGCAGATAACACCGTGCAGATTCGCTCTGCCATGAATGATGATAACAGAGCGCAGATTGAGGCGCTTGCCGAGGAACTGTGCAAATAGTATCCTATGCATGTAATGTCCTATACCACGAAAGCGAGACAATCTCAAACTGTCTCGCTTTTTTCTACTTTTTCCGCCACATTGTCATTCCTGCTCCGGAGTCTTCATTGGGGCGCCTCTTAAAACCTATTTTCTCATAGAACTCTTCTTTATCTTTGGCTGCTCCCAGAATAAACATAATCCGTTCTTCCTCGTGGGCGCTCTCCATTGTCTTATTAATTAACATTTCCACGATTTTCCTGCCGATTCCCATACCCTGATATTCCGGACGTACAATAACGTCTCCCAAATAAGCCGTATAACCGAAATCAAACAACATTCTGCCCATGGCAACAATTCTATCATCATCTCTAGCCGCCACCAGAAAAGTAGTGTGTGCAATCCCTCTCATAGCCTGTTCGTCCGTAATCGGACGCCATCCGACGCTCACGCGCATATCATTGTACTCTTTTCCTGTCATCTTATTCGTGTAATGCAAACTCATAGACTAATATCTCCCTTGTTTATTTCTTACGCATCCACGCCCAGCTTCCGCAATTCTTCGATTGCCTGTGCCTGACTTAAGAAATGAATCGTATGAATCCCGAATTTCTCCGCGCCCGTCAGATTCGCTACCGTATCATCCATGAAAACACACTCTTCGGGTATCAGATGATATCGGTCAATCAGTAATTGATAGATTTCCGGCATCGGCTTGATAACTTTCTCCTGATAAGAAAGAATGCCTCCGTCCATATAAGGGATAAAATCAAGCGCCTCGGCACAGTCCGACTCCGCTTTTTTTGAGAAGTTAGACAAATATAATGTACGATAGCCCTTACTTTTTAAGTCCTGTATCCACGGAATCGCATATTCATTACGGACCACCATTGTTCCGACATATTTAAGCACGTTACGAATATTCTGTTCAATCTCCGGATCCGTCTCCACGAATTTACGTATGATATCCTCTTCCTCCATGACTCCCCTGTCAACCTCATTCCAAAGCGGGTTCTTGACAGTCGCTCTGGCAATGCGATCCACCATCTCATCGTCATATCCAAAGCCCGCAAAATGCTCTCTCCAATCAAAATCCGCCAGTACATTTCCAATATCAAATATAATCGTCGTAATCATGTTTTTCCTCATTTCTGCGCCATTTTATCGCGCAAATTCATTTCCGATGCAAATAATATGTTCTTCCATAATGCCTTAATACAACAAATCCAGCATATTTCTTGCCGCCGCTGACAATGGGTTCTTCGGGTTCGTCACCACACAGAAATGCCTTTTCGGTATAATCATGTTAAATCGCAGTTCAAACAGTCTGCCGTCTTCCAGATATTCCTTGGCAAAATCCCGTACAACACATCCTACTCCCAAATTACGAAGCGCAAATTGCACAATCATATCGCTGGTAGCAAGCTCAAACTCCGGCTGAATCTTTACGTTGCTTTTTTGTAAAAAAGCATCCATATAACTTCTGGTGCTGGTTACACCTTCCAAATAAATAATAGGCATTTTTTCCAGTTCTTGCAAGTCCAGCATACGGTTTTTGTACTGAATAAATTTTCTCCCCGCTACAAAGACATCCTCAATCTCTCGAACATTCACTACTTTCAGTCCGTCCTTATTTTCAAACGGTGTGCTGACTACCCCGAAATCAATCTTATTGTTCTGTAAATTATCAAGCGTTTCCGGCGTAGGCGCATTGCTGACCACCACCTTGATATGCGGATACATCTCATGGAACTGTTCCAGATAGGGAAGCAGATAAAATTGTAACGTCATATCACTGGCACCGATATGAATCTCTCCTAACTCCAAATTAAGCATCTGCTGAAGCTTCTGCTCGCCTAACGCAATCTGCTCATACCCCTTGGATACATAGTTGTAGAGCAGTTCACCTTCTCCTGTCAGCCGTACGCCTTTCGATGCTCTGGTAAAAAGTTTTGCTCCCAGCGCTGCCTCTAACTGCTTCATAGACTGACTGACCGCAGGCTGCGAAATATTCAGTTCCTTCGCAGCCACAGTCAGGCTCCCTGCTCTTGCAACATGATAGAATACTTTGTAATATTCTAAGTTATTCATAGTTTACATAACTCCAAACTCTTCCCTTGTGGTAGACTTGTGGAAATTCCTGTTCTTATATCAAATTCTAGCCAATCCATCCACATGCAGCACTTCCCCGCTGATATAAGACGCATTATCAGAGGCGAGGAACACAAAGGCATTAGCAATATCCTCCGGCTGCCCTATACGCCGCAAAGGTATCTGCGCAATCATCGGATCAATTACTTCCTTCGGCACAGACCGCATCATATCGGTATAAGTAATTCCGGGGGCAACTGCGTTGACACGGATTCCTTTCGGTCCCAGCTCTCTGGCAAGGGATAATGTGAATCCATTAACCGCAAACTTCGACGTAGGATAGGCGATTCCTGACGGCTGTCCATACACACTCACCATAGAAGATGTGTTTAAAATCACACCGCTTCCCGCTGCAATCATGTGCTCGCTCGCCGCCTTTGAACAGTTGAATACGCCTTTAATATTTAAATCCATGACCTTCGTAAAAGTCTCATCTGTATATTGCGTAAAAGGAGTACTCTCTGACACACCTGCATTGTTAACAAGAATGTCTATCTTACTGTATTTTTCAGCCACCTCATCAAAAGCTGCCTTGACCGCTGCATAGTCGGATAAATCAGGATAGATTCCTTCCACCGCCGCATCCGGATACGTCTCTTTCAACATTGCCACTGCCTTATCCGCCGTCTCCTGTCTGCTGGCACATAGTACTACCGTTGCTCCCTCTTTTACAAAGGCTTCAACAGTCGCGTAACCGATGCCTCTGCTCCCACCTGTTACAATCGCAACCTTATTTTCTAACAGCATAAAAATCCCTCCTTTACTTATGAATACATTGTATCATATCCGAAGTTCTTTTGCGTTCTATTTTTTCAACGGGCTATTACGGTAAATGATATCTTCCCTGCCCGGTCCATTAGAAACCATCGTAATCGGATATCCAATCTGCTCCTCAATAAATTCCACATATTTACGACAGTTCTCCGGCAGCTCCTCATACGATTTGATACCTCGGATGTCACATTTCCATCCCGGCAGGTTCTTCAGAACCGGTTTTGCTTTTTCCAGCTTACAAGTAACAGGGAAGTCCGTCGTCACTTCTCCGTCTACCTCATATCCCACACAGACGGGAATCTCCTCCAGATATCCCAGCACATCCAGCACGGTAAATGCCACGTCTGTGGCGCCTTGCAGTCGACATCCGTATTTGGAAGCCACACAGTCAAACCAGCCCATACGACGCGGACGACCTGTCGTGGCACCGAATTCACCGCCGTCTCCGCCTCTGCGACGAAGCTCATCCGCCTCGTCACCAAAGATTTCCGACACGAAAGCTCCTGCGCCCACTGCAGAAGAATATGCCTTACATACCGTAATAATCTCCTTAATCTCGTAAGGCGGCAGTCCCGCACCGATTGCACCGAACGCTGCCAGAGTGGAAGAAGACGTCACCATCGGGTAAATACCATGATCCGGATCCTTCAATGTTCCTAACTGCCCTTCCAGAAGAATTGTCTTTCCGTCCTTTAAAGCACGATTCAAATATGCCGATACATCGCACACATAAGGCGCAATCATCTCTTTGTACTCATGCAAGGTATCAAGCAGTTCCTCCGGCAAAATCAACGGTTTATGATATAAATGCTCCAGAATCACATTCTTCGTCTCGCATATCCTCGCAACTTTATCTCTTAGCAGTTCTTCATCGAAAAGTTCGCTCACCTGAAACCCAATCTTCGCATACTTATCGGAATAAAACGGAGCAATTCCTGATTTCGTAGAACCAAATGATTTTCCGCCAAGTCTTTCCTCTTCATACTGATCGAACAGGATATGATACGGCATAACCAACTGGCACCTGTCCGACACAAGAATCTTGGGCATTGGCACATTTCTGTCCGTGATAGACTTAATCTCATTAAAAAGAATCGGAATATTTAATGCCACACCATTGCCGATAATGCTTGTCGTATGGCTATAAAATACGCCCGACGGCAATGTATGGAGCGCGAATTTACCATAGCCGTTGACGATTGTGTGTCCTGCGTTGGCTCCCCCTTGAAAACGCACAATGATGTCCGCCTTCTCAGCCAGCATATCCGTAATTTTACCTTTACCTTCATCTCCCCAGTTAGCGCCTACAACTGCTTTTACCATCCTGCTTCCTCCTTGTTCACTCTCGCAGACTTATCCCGCATACATTTAAGTTTACCCAATATACTGTTTTACTGCGCATTTACTTCATATTAAAACGGACGTGTTGTAAAAAACCCCGTCCGTTTCTTACTGTATGATTATACAGCATTGCATACCATAAGTAAAATCAATATTTATTATGTATATTATAAATTTGACTTATATCATCACAAATCTGCTTAATAGAAACTTCTGGTAAAAAACTTGAGTTATCACTTCGGAAGTTCCTGTCTAAACATTTTATTACACTATGCTTTATTGCCAGTACTTCTCTAATAATTCCTCAGCCATATCGGCATATCTCGGAAATTTGACCCGAATTTTTGCGACTGCCCGCTCTTTCGTTTCATGGTACTCCTGAAACATCTCGATGACAGTTCTGATATCCTGTTCCTGTATCTCTCTTGTCACCTTGTCTACCACTTCTTCTCGTACTTCTGCTTTTACTTCTGCTTTTACTTCATCTCTTACCGCTTCCCTAATGTCTTCCGCAATGCCGTCTATCCAATCTCCTAGTGTCA
>CAMWQW010000036.1 GCA_947176505.1 uncultured Lachnospiraceae bacterium
TGTATAAATTTTCAATGTTCATCAATTTAGCCTTGACTTTTTATTTGCAGGCTAAGTATTGGATTTGTTCAATTTCTGTACTGCACGCCGCAGTCTGGTCTGCACCGTGCGCAGGGGCAGTCCGGTGACGGCGGATATTTCTTTGAGAGTCAGTTCCTGCCCGTATCGCAGCAGTATGAGTTCTCGTTGCTCGGAATTAAGGCAGGCAAGCGCCGATGCGAGCTGCTGTCTGTCCTCTGCTGCCTGAAAGCCGTTTTCTGTGAGGGGCGCTATCGGCAATGTCCAATCAGGGAATGCATCTAAGGAAAGCTCCGGCGAAGCGGTTTTGCGCTTGATGTCAATACAGGTATTGGCAGCAATTTTATAGAGAAAAGCCTTGAATTGTCCTTTGTGACTATATCGGTCAATAAAACGGACCAGTTTTAAAAAGGTTTCCTGTGTTGCGTCCTGCGCACTTTCCTTATCCGGCATATGCCACATGCAGTAGCGTAAAATAACAGGGTAATACAGTTCTACCAGCTCGTCCAGACATTCCCGCCTGCCCTCTTTAATTTGTCTGATCAGTTCATCTTCGCGCACCAAAGTGTTCTCCTTTAGGATTGGATTTCCAGCCGAGTTTGCGAGATGTGTCACATCTCATAAGCAATATCTCGTAATTGAACAAAGCATTTTGCTTTGTTCAATATAGTATAACGTGAACAACATCACAAATGATTCACAAAAGAAAATAAAAAGACCGGCTCAATACGGAACCGGTCTTATGTATGCTATGAAATTATTCTTAATCTCGAAGAGATTATTTTTCTTTGTCCATCGGGCGAACAAGGAAGATGCTCATCAAAAGTGCAACGATATAAAGCACGATTGTAAGATATAATACGTTCTGATAACCTACGGGGTTGATGCTGTTGCCGTGGGAATCCTGTATAAATTCTCCAGTGCTGTTTACGATCAGGTTGGCAACCTGATTGCCGGTAAGACCGGCAAAAGCCCATGCGGATAAAGTAATACCGTGCAGGGCGCTGATGCTTCCCATACCGTAGTGGTCGGAGAGGAGCGTAGGCACGTTGGAGAAGCCGCCGCCGTATCCGGCATTTACAACGAAGATTAAACCGAGTACGAGAACCGTAAGCAAGATATTACCCTGACCGTTCTTGATACCGCCCGTCAGCATTACCAGTGCCGTGAATGCGATGGAAAGTATGAAAATTAATTTGTAAATCGTGTTACGGTCTTTCATCTTATCAGCCCAAGCAGAGAAGCCGAGACGACCGCCTGCATTAAAGACTGCAGATACCGTGGAGATGACGCCAACAGCGCCAGCAAGACCGATACATTTCACAATCATTTTTTCCTGTGAAATCAGTGCAAGACCGCAAGTGATGTTGATGTAGAACATCAGCCAGATACCAATATAGTTGGCGACAGGTCTTGTCTTGATGACAGCGAGAATGCCCTGACCTTTTTCTTTCTTCTGGGGCTCGTGCCATCCTTCGGGTTTCTTTAACAGGATGTGTCCTGCAAACATCATAACAAAGTATACGCAAGCGAGGATTAAGAACATCTTGTAGATGCCGCCTTCGCCAAGGTTGTCCAGCATTGCCTGCATAATAGGGCTTGCGATTGCCTTGGCAGCGCCGAAACCTGCAACGGCAAGACCGGTCGCAAGACCTTTTCTGTCCTCAAACCAGAGCATAAGGGTCTTAACAGGAGAAAGATATCCGGTTCCGAGACCGATACCCATGATAAAGCCGTAGCATACATAGATACCGACAAGCGCCAGAGGGCTGTGCTGATGCTGACCGCCGTAGTAGATAAAAAATCCGGTGCCAGCCATACCGGCTGCAAAGCAAATTGCGGCAATCAAAGAGGACTTATGTATATCCTTTTCCACGACATTGCCCAAGAATGCTGCGGACATGCCTAAGAAGAAGATTGCGAAGCTGAACGCCCATTCCGTAGCTCCCTTAGAGAAGCCGATATAATCAGCAATTTCCTGACTGAAGATAGACCAGCAGTAAACAGTACCGATACTGCAGTGGAGTAAGAGCGCCGGGATTGCGGCACAAATCCATTTGTTTTGATTCTTTTTCATTGTGTAAAGTGTCCTTTCTTTATATTGTAGAAAAATACTTAAGCGCAAATTTGGGATGGTAAAATCCCACTATATTTTACTCCTACTAAAAGAAAAATTCAAGAAGAGGAGAAGAATTTAACTGTTTTTCTACGAATATAGGAGGAAATTCGTGCAAAATAACCAATTTTGTTTATGAAGAATTCTTGTATAGAGAAGATTCATATGTTATCATGTATGCAATAGTAAATTATTTTAGATAAGTTAAAAGCGAATTAGGGAAAACTCGACAACTTGCCATAAAATAAGAAGGGGAACGATATACACAATGGAAAATATTTTTCGGAAATACGAGATGTTGGAAACGAATGTGGATTATCTGACCGGATTATGCAACAGACGGGGGCAGAGAGAGGTGTGGGAATATCTGCCGGAAGATTCGACTGTTCACTGTATTTACATTGATGTGGATAATTTTAAATTAGTAAACGATACCTACGGACATGCCAAGGGGGATGCGCTGCTAATCTATATCGGTAATTTGTTGAAAGATGTTTTCACAGGACAGCTCGTGACGAGAATGGGCGGCGATGAGTTTACCGTTTTATGCAACGGGACGCAGGATGCGGCGGACATCGAGGACAAGCTTACATATCTTCAGGCAGCCATCAAAAGCGGAAAGTTTGACCCTAATGTAGAGAAACTGCTTTCGTTCAGTGTTGGCGTTACCTTTTATCAGAAGGTGGCGGCAGGACTTCAAATAATTCTGGAACAGAGCGATGTAGCGATGTATCATGTGAAGAAGCATGGAAAAGGAAGATACATTGTCTATGACGAGATACGCAATCGGATAGAGGAAGAGCGGGCAATCAAGGAACGCGCGCTGTCGAATATGGCACAGCCGGAGATAGAGATTTTGTACCGCCCGGTTATATATGTCCAGACTTCCGACGTAATCGGGATAGAGGCGGTATTACAGTGGAACTTTCCGGGAAGAGGGATTATTCCGGAGGAAAAGTTTATGCCTATATTCCGGCAATACGGAATTGATGCGCAGATGAATGCATATTTATTAGAAGAAATCTGTAAACAGAAAGACCGGTGGCGTGATACGGAATTATATAAACTTGAATTCTATGTAAGGATGTCCGCCAGATATCTTTTGCAGGAGAACAGTATTGCGTCCATTTTACAGTGCATAGAAAGATACCGGCTGCCTCTTGAGGAAGTCAAATTGTGTATTGATGCGAAGGAATTTCGGGACAATGAAGAGAAGCTGTTCGGCGTCGTACAGACGCTGATTGACGCGGGCTGTTATGTGGCGATCAATGATTTTGCGACGGCTTCCTCACTTACCATTCTGAGAAGAATCCAAGCAAGAATCCTTAAGCTGGACGCAAGACTGCTTGAGGAGGCGGAAGAGAATTCAAAGGTAGCCTGTATTTTGCGCAATGTAATCAGCCTCGGCAGAGACTTGCACTATGGCATTGTTGCGCAGGGAGTAGAGAACGAGAGGCAGATTAAAATGCTTGCCGGCTATGGAGCGCAATTCGGTACGGGGGACTTTTACGGCGGTGCCTGTGATGTGGAGACTTTCCGTGAAAAATATCAGGACAGACTGTTCCATGTGAGGAATAAACAGCCGGAGGTCTTTGCTTTTAAGGGGAATCTGGAGGATCAGAACCAAAAATATGAAGGAACATTTATAGGATCTGGTTTAGAGTATACAACAGGAGTCTTTAAAGGACAGGGTGCACTGGCATTTCCGGGCGGAGGCGTGAAGGAAAATGTACTTGTTTTACCTAAAGAGGTTATGTACAGTGACAGCTATTCTATTTGCTTCTGGATTTATCCGGATAACGATCAGCCGTGGACGAGTATAGTTTACATAACATATAAAGACGGATTTATGAGCCTGATGCCGACAAGTGGTCACGGGGATTTCTTTTTCCGCATTAAGGATGACAGGGAAGCCAACGAGTGGCATGATATCATGTGCAGAAAAGCAGTGCCGGGACAATGGGCGTTTATCTGTGTCACATATGATGTGATCACGCATATCGGAAAGATGTATTTTAACGGTTTGATGGTTGGAAGCAGAGAGAACATGCCAAATCTCAAGATTGTCGAACAGATTACGATTGGCGGGGATGAATATCAGAACTCTTATGAAGGAAAGCTGGCGGGACTTGAGATTCATCATTATGTTCTTTCGGCGGAACAGATTGAAGAGAAATTCAGAAGCTATCAGCAGGAGCCGTCATTTTTGGGAACGGATGGAAGAAAATAGCAGCTTGCTGAAATAATGTACGATTACGGCATCTGAGATATGTATAATTTCTGCACATTTATATAAGCTATTCAATAGGTTATAGAATGGAGGAAATTATGGAGTCAGTTTGGCGAAGTACAGTATCATTACCGAAATTTGAAAGTCTGCAGGGAGACGTCAGCACGGATGTGCTGATTATAGGCGGCGGTATTACAGGAATATTGTGTGCTTATTTTTTACAGGAGAGAGGAATCGATTATCTGCTTGTGGAGGGAAATGAAATCTGCTGCGGTGTGACCGGAAATACAACGGCAAAGATTACGGTGCAGCACGGGTTAACCTATGGGAAGCTGCTTAAACATGCCGGGTTAGAGAAGACAAAGCTGTATTTGGAGGCGAACCGGAAGGCGGTGCAAAAGTATGCGGAGCTTGCGGCTGATATCTCCTGTGATTTTGAAGAAAAGACGGCATATGTCTATTCGATGGACAATAGGAAGAAATTGGAGAAAGAAGCGGAAGCCTATCGGCTGCTCGGTCTGGATGATGCGATCGTGGAGCCGGCAGAGCTTCCTTTTTCTACGGCAGGAGCAGTACGGATGCGGCAGCAGGCGCAGTTTCATCCGCTTAAATTTCTCGCGAAGATTGCCGAAGGACTAAATATCTGTGAGCATACTTTCGTGACACAGCTGATGCCGGGGCGGGCGCTTACCGACAAGGGAAGGATTAATTATCAGAAAGTCATTTTTGCGACACACTATCCGGTTGATAATAAACACGGGTGTTATTTTATAAAATTGTATCAGCACCGCTCCTATGTGACAGCATGGGAACAGGCGGCACACATGGACGGAATGTATGTAGACGAAGCGAAGAAAGGCATGTCCTTTCGCAGTTTCGACCATCTGCTGCTTGTCGGAGGCGGCGGGCACAGAACAGGAAAAAAAGGCGGTAACTGGAAGGAACTGCGTGAGTTTGTACAAAGATATTATCCGAATGCCGTGGAACGGTATCACTGGGCGGCACAGGACTGTATGCCCTTGGATGATGCGCCCTATATCGGCGAATATTCCCCCGCTTTGCCGGATTGCTATGTCGCCACCGGATTTCGAAAGTGGGGAATAACATCTGCTATGGTATCGGCGACGCTGCTTGCGGATATGGTACAGGGAATTGAGAATCCGTATGCCGAAGTATTTCGCCCGGCAAGAAGTGTTTTTACAGGACAATTGTTATGTAACAGTGCAGAGTCAATCTGCAATCTGCTTACGCCTACAGTACCCCGCTGCCCGCATTTGGGCTGCGCGCTAAAATGGAATCGCACGGAACATTCTTGGGACTGTCCCTGTCACGGCTCGCGTTTTACGGAAGACGGGAGGTTATTAGACAATCCGGCGAACGGTGACGCGAAATGGAGGAGATAATTTAAAAATTTGATTGTGCTAGGAGTGTAACAAAGCGTATAATGAAAGAGCATATGAAACGAAAGGATAATATTACAGTGAGAGAGACTTTTGTAATACAAGATATTATTGAACTGTTAAAAAGAACGAGGTCCTTCGTGCAAAACCGGGAAATGGCGGGACATATTAAGGTGAAGGGACCGGCGGATTATGTGACGCAGGTGGATACCGATATTCAGAACTTCTTATTTCAGGAGCTGGGCAGACTGGCTCCTGAGATTCAGTTTCTGGGGGAGGAAGAAGGACTTCACGAGATGTCCGGAGAGACCTATTGGATTCTGGATCCGATAGACGGCACGACGAATCTCATCCATGACTATCAGCACAGTGTCGTATCGCTGGGACTGTATGACAAAGGAGAGATTACACTGGGAGTCATCTATGACCCTTTCAGAGAAGATATCTACTATGCGCAGAAAGGTAAAGGAAGTTTCTTAAACGGAGCACCGATTCATGTGTCAGAGGCGAAAACTCTCGGTGAGACGATTGTTACAATCGGTACATCACCCTATGACAGAGAACTGACGGAGGCAAACTTCCGGCGTTTTCAGAGGGTTTTTGAGAAAAGTCAGGATATCCGAAGAACCGGCTCAGCGGCGCTAGACTTGGCATATCTGGCTTGTGGGCGCACGGGAGGCTTTTTTGAGTCTCTTCTTTCTCCATGGGATTTCGCGGCTGGAATGCTGCTTGTCACGGAGGCAGGGGGACAGGTGACGGATTATGCAGGCGAGCCCCTTAATCTGTTACAAAGAGGAAGCGTTGTCGCCACGAACGGGAAAGTTCATGAGGAACTGAGAGGGCTGCTCAATGTGTAAGACGATGAATAGGGAAAATTATCGCTTGTTAGAAGATTATATGAGTTCATGTATGGAAGACAGCGCACACGACAGAGAGCATGTGTATCGAGTGTTATTTAATGCGCTGGAGATTGCGAAAACAGAAAACGATGTAGATTACGATGTGTTGATTGGCGCGTGCTTACTGCATGATATCGGGAGAAAAGAACAATTTGAAAATCCGGATTTGTGTCATGCAGTGGTGGGCAGCGATAAAGCATACCGCTTTCTGACAGAGCATGGGTTTAAAGATGATTATGCAAAGCGGGTAAAGAATTGTATTGAGACGCACCGTTTCAGAAGCAGCAATCCGCCGGACAGCATAGAAGCTAAGATTCTGTTTGATGCGGACAAGCTGGATGTCACAGGCGCGATAGGTATCGCAAGGACGCTTATTTATAAGGGGATTGTTTCCGAACCGTTGTATTCCATGCTGCCAAACGGAAGGGTGTCTGACGGAAGTATGGACAGTGAGCCGTCATTTTTACAGGAGTATAAATATAAACTGGAAAATTTGTACTCTAATTTTTATACGGCTAGGGCGACTGAAATTGCCAAAGAGAGGCAGAGTATTGCGGCGGAGTTTTATAACTGTGTGTATCGCGAGGCGGATGAAGCATATGAGAGGGGCAGACAGGAGCTTGACCGACGGCTTCGATAAAGCAGACAAGATGCGTATCGTATAGGAAAGAGGGAAAGGATGAATCAGAAAATGCAGAGAATAGAGTATCATTTTGGGAAGGTCGGAAGTTTTGCACCGCTGATAGTCGCAGCGGCGATGATTCTGTGGGCGGCGCTTAGCCAATCCAATGTGAACGGATATGTGCTGGCGTTTTTTGCCGCACTTATAACTGGTGTTATTTTTACCAAAGATGAAAAGGCATACGGGGAAGCGTTGATATACGGATTAAGTAAGCCGATGTTTGCCGTGATTGTGCTGGCGGTGATACTGGCGGCAGTTTCGGGTAAGCTGATTTCAGCAAGCGGAGCGGTGCAGACGATTGCGGCATATGTGGTGGCGGCAGGCTTTACGGGGAAACTGTTTGTGGCGGCGACCTTTCTGATTACATGTCTGCTGGCATTCGCTACGGGTACTTCGGTAGGTACATATTTTGTTGTGATTCCGATTCTATTCCCGGTGGGCGTGATGGCGGGTGCGGCACCGGAATTTATGATAGGCGCTATCGTGTCAGGAGCCGCATTCGGTGATAACTTAGGACCGATTTCGGATACGACTATTGCATCCTCAGCAACACAGCATGCAGATTTGGGAACGGTTGTGAAGACCAGAACGCGTTACAGCCTGCCTGCGGCAGCGGGGGCACTGATTTTGTTTTTGCTGTTTTCCAAGACTACATCCAAAGGTTCGGCTATCGGAGCTGCGGATGGGTCGGTCAATCCGGTCAGCTTGATTATGCTGGTGGTGCCGGTAGTGATTATTGCGCTTTGTATGATGAGAAAGCATCTGATTACCGCTCTGTCATGGGGGATTCTTGCTGGAATCGCCGCGGGGCTCATTTCCGGTATTTATACAGTGGAGGATCTCATTGCATTTCCCGGCGGATTTTCCGTGTCCGGAGCGATGATAGAAGCCATTACGGGTACGGCAGGCACGATGGCAATGCTGATTGGAGTGTTTTCCTTTTTGGGTGTGTTGGAATGTGGCGGTTTCTTCGAAGACGTAGGAGCGATTTTAGCACGTCTGGCGAGAAAGGAACGCAGCACGGAGGCAACCATTGTGTTGTCTGTGGGGATATTAAGCATGGTAACAGGTGTTATTTCAGTGGCGATAGTAGCCCTTGGCGATTTGATTAATGAAATCGGGGAAAAAGCGGGCGTAAACAGATATCGCAGGGCAAATCTGATGGACTGTACAGGCTGTGTATTTTGCTTTCTGGCGCCTTGGACAGTGCATTGCGTAATCCCGGCGCAGTTATCCGCGCCATTTGGGGAGGGTTATGCGGTTGCACCCGGCTCGGTGCCTTTTGTAAATTATTACTCTCTGTGTATGCTGGTGATACTGGTAATGGCGGTGGTTACAGGATATGGCAGGAAGCCGCCGAAGGGGGAGGAGGAAAATTAAGTATTGCAAAGGGAACCATAGCTGTTCCTGTTGACCAAGGGCGTTTTTGATTTTGAAGGTTTAGTTAACGAAAAAAGCCCCGCAAAGGCGAGGCTTCTTAAGTAATAACTACAGTCTTTTATAATGCCCTATAGGCACAGTTCTGGATGAATGAATCATCCGACAGTGTTATTATAATGTATAATATGCTCCCAGTCAATCAAAATATGTATAATTCTTTGAGCTTTTCGTTGATTTTATCCATTGCAGCATCCGAAAAATGAATACCTGATAGGACATCTCGGCTACCTTTGGGGTCAAATATACGTTGTTTGCTAATGGTAGTTATTTGCTCAATTTTGGCAATGCTTCCATCTTTCATTTTATAAAGCTCTGACTGAATTTTTTCTAAGTTTGTTTCATCCTCTTGAAATAGACTCAAGGCTTCCCCATGTGCGTCAATAATTTCTTCTGTCTGGAGGATTGCTTGCCTTATGGTTTCATTTGTAGTGTCCTTAGAGTAAATATTGGATAGTGAATTGTGAAGCTGTTGAGCCTTTTTTATTGCATCAGTATGTGCAGTTTGCTCTTTTATAAGGGTGTCTTGAGCCGAATCATATTTAGCTTTGAGACGATTATACAATTCACGTCCCAAATTGATGTCCCGTTCATATATTTGTTTTTCCTCTTTTTGGGAGGTCAGAGGGATTACAGTAATTGTTTTAGAGTTGTGTTTATTATTTTTATCTAGTACGATGGCATATCGTAGACCACCTTGCTCGCTTCCGACATTGAATCCTAAGTTTACTTTGATTACATCACCTCGTTTATACGATTTGATTTTAGAGGCATCAAAGCTTTTTTCACGGGAGATATATGACTGAAAGTCCTTAAGCCAGTAACTAATTAGGTCTGCACGTTTAGCGTCTGCTGGCGATTCTATCAGTGTGTCTAAGAATGACGATAGGTCAGAAATTACCTGATCCTTGTGGGTTTTTATTTCTTCTTTTGTCTTAGGTTTACGCATATGATTCCTTTCTACATAGCTATAGTTTTCAGTTATCCATCCCAGACACCGTAAAGCTTCCTTCAATAATCTGGAATTGATGACTTTAGTATCCAGTCTATCAAATTTCTCTTTTGCATTTGATAAGGAAATTATACTACAAAAGTAATAATGTGTTGAGTGATATAAAATTGGCGGAAGGAACTATGAGCGAGAAATGTTTCGACTGTACAACATGCAGATAAAGTTTAAGATATCCTTAATTCTATTGAGCCTTGGGTAAAAATATGATAGTTTTAAGCCATAAGAATAAATTTATGAGCGACTGTAACAATAATTGTATCAACAGAGGAAAAGGACGGGAGTACGGATGAAGAGTAAGCTGTATTATGTACTATATTTTTTATATGCCATTGTTGTGGTGTTTGTTCTTTATTTGAACGGAGTATTTACGGGAGAAGAGATTTCAGTCGTAAATCTGGCAATCAATATCGGGTTCCTGATTATTATCGGGATTCTTTTTGTGATATCTTCCATCAGCTTCGGAAGGCTTAACATGGTCACTTATGAGTTGGAAGATGTTACGTTACGCTTGCAGAAGGAATACAAAGAGGCGAACGGAAAGAATCTCTGGGCAAATTACAAGGATAATTCCAAAGTTTTTGAGGAAGAAAAATTGCAGGAGGCGTTTGATAAGTACCGTCTGCGGGTAAAAAGTTCAAAGACGAAGCGAGGGAACAGTTCTTCCTGTGATCTGGAGGAATATATTAATGAGGATCTTTTGGACAGGGTTGGAATGAACTTTTTTAATTCCGGGATTTCGGGAACGCTTACAGGTCTGGGGATTTTGGGAACGTTTCTCGGTCTGTCCATGGGATTGGGCGCATTCAGCGGGGACGATATTTTTACGATTTCCGATAATGTGGGTTCTCTGCTTTCCGGTATGAAAGTAGCTTTTCACACCTCGGTATATGGTATTCTTTTCTCTCTGGTATTCAACGTTGTATACCGAAGCATTATGTCGGATGCCTATGAGGTGTTAGATGAATTTTTGTCTGTGTTTCGTCAGACTGCGCAGCCGCATGCTGTAAAAGATGATGACAGTTCTGCTACGATGCTTATTTATCAGTCAGGGATGGCAAATTCCTTAAAGCAGATGCTTGAAATGATGAAAGGCAATGCGATGGAACAGACGGCGGGTGTGGAGCGTATCGTTGATAAATTTACCGAACAAATGCAGACCGCTCTGGATGCGGACTTTAAGAAACTGGGGAATGTCCTGAAGAAGGCGGGAGAGTCGCAGGCTGCCAGCGCGGCAAATGCGTCTGAGATGGTGGAAGCGGTTACCGCCTTAGTGGAGGTAAACCGTAATGTACAGGAAGCTCTTGTAAATATCATGGAAAGACAGGAGCTGTTTACGAAACAGCTTGAGGAGCAGAAAAAGATGCTGGAGGATACGTGCAGTGATATGAGCAATGAAATCAGCAGCCAGCTATACACATTTGGACAGATGAGGAATTTATATGAGAAATAGACGAAGGAATAGAGAAGCTTTTGCGGAGCACAGCTATTGGCAGTCTTATTCGGATATGATGGCGGCGCTTCTGTTGATCTTTATATTGATGATAGCAATCACCCTTGCCATATACAGACAAAAAACGAACGATTTGGATAAGACAAGACTGGAGCTTAGCACAGCACAGAGCCAGTTGGATAAGACCATTGAAGATTTGGAACTTTCCAAGGCGGAGCTAGAGAAGTCTAACGGGGAACTTGCGTCTTCATTAGCGCAACTGCAGCAGGCTTATGAGCAGGCAGCCTTGACGCAGGAAGAATTGAACAACGCTTATCTGGAGATAGAAAATGCCAGACAGGAATTGACAACGACAAAGCAGGAATTGCAGGATATCGTCGGCATCCGTACGGATATCATCGGGGCGCTGCAATCTGCATTCAGCAATTCCACTATGAAAGTGGACGCCCAGACCGGTTCCATTACGTTTTCTTCCGATGTGCTGTTCCGCTATAACAGTGCTTCGCTCACAGCGGACAGTAAGGAGACATTAAAAAACATTATTCCGATGTATCTGGATGTGCTGCTTCAGGATCAGTTCCGTGATTATATCGCAGAAATTATCATTGAGGGACATACGGATACGGACGGCGGCTATCAGAGCAATATGGAACTGTCCTATGAGCGTGCCAATGCCGTGGCGGATTTCTGTCTGAATAAGAGAAACGGACTTACTGAGACAGAGATTGAGCAGCTCCAAAAGCTTCTGACCGTTAACGGAAAATCGTGGAGCAATCCGGTTTATCAAAAGGATGCTTTTGGCAATCCCACGCAGGAAGT
This sequence comes from uncultured Lachnospiraceae bacterium, assembly GCA_947176505.1. Taxonomy (GTDB): domain Bacteria; phylum Bacillota; class Clostridia; order Lachnospirales; family Lachnospiraceae; genus UBA3282. The sequence continues at coordinate 12,064 of CAMWQW010000036.1, forward strand.
GGACATGCCGGCTTCCAGAAGGGTGGAGATTAAGTTCCGTCTGAAGGAAGATGAAATGATAGAGAAGATTGCGGGGGTTTTGGAGCAGGAGTAGGGGACTATAAAGTTGTTGCGACAAACATTTTTTGCGGTCTTCATAAAAAACTAATTGTTTGGATAGTACTTTATAGCGTATTGATGGGAAGTCATATGGTTCATATATAGACTTCCTATTTTGTCTTACTTTAAAATTGTTGGAGCAGAGGAACCGGAATATATTGTTTATGGAGAGGATATTATGGTGAAGTTTAAGGCACTTCAAAGTGCTAAGGTGACTGAAAAAGTGACTGAAAAGGTGACTGAAAAGGAATAACTTCCCGGAGTCGTACAGTGGATTCTATATAATTTGTGATAACCAGATTGTAGAGCTGGTTACCGGATATGAGTGCGGCGGTTCTATGCGGGGAGATTATGCCTGTCTGTGATATATGATTAATGTTGCCATACAGATGTCATATTTAAAGTGTTAAGATATAAAAAACACTTGGAGGGATAAATATGTTAGAGTTACCGGAAAGTTATACCATATCAAAGCAGGTAGAGCAGGCACTGAAAGGGAAAACAATTCAGAATATTGAGATTATGCATACACCCCATAAGTTTGCCTTTTTTCATGGAGATATGGACATGTATCCTGATTATTTGGAGGGGCAGACGATTGTCGGGGCGACATATCATGGTGGAATGATTGAGATAGATACGGAGGAGAGCATGATTGTGTTTGCCGATGGTGCCAGCCCTAAATATTTTGAGGATAAGAGGAAATTTCCTAAGAAACATCAAATGGCTGTCTACTTCGATGATGAAACAGCAGTTTTTGTATCAATTCAAATGTATGGTTTTATATCTTTTTTTCCAAAGGGAGAATGTACGGAAGAATATTATATTTCTTCCAGCAGTAAGACAAGCCCATTGGAGGAATCGTTTACATTTAACTATTTTAAAAGCCTTTATCCGACTGGTAATAAGAAAATCTCTGCAAAGGAGTTTCTTGCAACGAAGCAGCGTATACCGGGACTGGGGAATGGCGTACTGCAGGATATTTTGTGGGATGCCGGCATAGACCCTCGTTTTGATATGCGTGAAGCGACAGAATCAGATTTTGAGGCATTATATATGTCAGTCAGGAAAATACTGCAGGAAATGTGTGAATGCGGCGGACGCGATACAGAAAAGGATTTGTTTGGAAATAAGGGTGGCTATATTACACAACTTAGTAAAAACTCATTATATGAACCATGTATGAAATGCGGATATGAAATTTGTAAAGCAAATTACATGGGTGGAACAGTGTATTTTTGCGAGCATTGTCAGAAAAGATAATCCTTGCCTTAGACGGAACACGATATCTACAACGAAATCAGAGTAAGGGAGCCGGAAAATTGATAAGGGTAATGATAGCCGGGATGCTCGGCGGAGTAATGCTGATCACGAACTTGAGTGACCGATGCAGTTATCTTGAAAAAGCTCTGCGCGAAATTGAGAAAACCATATATAACATGCCGTATTCACTGCAGGAAACGACGGAAGGATATGAATTAATTCTATATGACGGAGAAAGACAAGAGGTTTTTTCAATGGTTTACCCAAAGGAACCGTGGGTTTATGAAATAGGGGAGGGTGTTTTTGAAGTAGGTTTCAGTACGGGGAGCCCGGCAAGATATACTTTCTATTTTCGCCAAGAAGATGGCAAGCTGACGGATGGATTTTCGAATGCAAAGGTGTTTGGAGGACAGTACATCGCATACCGTACATGGGACGGCGGTCAGTGGGATGCCCCGTTGATACTGACGGATATTTTTGGAGAAGGAATTCTGTATCAGGAAATATATAGAAATTTCAGTGTAACAGCAGATCCAATGTCGTCAATCTATGGTATTGAACTGACGGATGAGGAACATGTCATGTTGAAATACTGTGAGGGAGAAGATTATACAGTTGTAAATGAAGTGGTGGAGATAGAGAAGACGAGCAGTTTGCAATGAGCTTATTCATTATAAACTGCTCGTCTTCTCTGGCTTGACTATTTTTTTATTATATGATAAAGTTTTCGTGAATCAAATGATTAACAACGGGAGGTGAAATATTTGTGAATTATAGAAAAGGTTTGTCAGAAAATGAATGGTATATTATGCAGGTGCTTTGGGAGAGCGGTCCGGCGGGGCTGCGGGAGATTTGTGATGCACTGCAGGAAAAAAAGAGATGGACAAAGCATGCAGTGTCATCTTTTCTGAAGCGGATGTTGGAAAAGGGAGCTATCGGTATAGATGAAAGCGGGAAAGTAAAACAATATTATGCGGTATGGAACAGGGAAGAGACAGTGAAGGAAGAAACCGAATCCATTTTGAACCGGGTATATCAGGGAAACCTGCTTTATATGGTCAGCAATGCGGTAAAAGAGCGTGAATTGTCGCAGGAGGATATTGCGGAACTAAAGAGCATTTTGGATCAGGCGGGAGAAAAGAGGGATGAATGATGAGATTTATCGGTTTTCTTGTCGGTTCAGGGAGTCTGATCGGGATGATGCTTCTCATCCGGGCGGTATTGCGCAGCAGGATACCGGCGGGGTTATTGTATATGCTGTGGCTGGTTCCGGCAGTCCGATTGCTGTTTCCGTTTACGCTGATTCCGGTTCCTGTATTGCCTGAGGCGGCAGAGGCAGCTTTGGTATTTGATGAAAGTGATGAGGAAGAGATTGCAGATAATGTGGATACTGCGGATAATACGGATACTGCGCAAGGTACAGAGCTTGTGGGAATAGGCGGGACAACAGAAGCAGTTTTACTGACTGAAAGTAGAGAAGACGGTCAGGGAGAAGGGAAAACGGAGAGGCTGCCAAATCACCTGCGAACGGAAATACTAAGCTGGCTGCCATATCTCTGGTTGTCAGGAAGCATTCTATGCGGCGGTTATGTTATTTTGATAAATCGGCGTTTGAAACGGAGTATAAAACAGATGAAACGACTGCCGGAGGAAAGACTGGTGCCGGTTTATGTTCGGAAGGAAACGGTATCCCCCTGTCTGTTCGGTTTATTTCATCCATGCATTTTTCTTCCGGAGCAGACGGCAGAGAACAGGGATTTGTGCTGTCAGGCGCTCTTGCACGAAGAGACACATTATAGGCAAAAAGATCACATCTGGACGGCACTTCGGATTTTGCTCTGTATCATTTACTGGTGGAATCCGCTTGTGTGGCTGGGAGCGGTTTGTGCCCGGGAGGATGCGGAATTTGCCTGTGATGCAAGGGCGCTGAAGGGTGCCTCGTTATCGGAGAAAAAGGCTTATGGCTATGCACTTCTGGAAATTGTGCAGGGAGCACAGCATTCCGGTATGCTTGTCAAGGGAATTACTCCTATTTCCGGAAAAGGAAAAAACATGAAGAGACGGCTGGAAAATATTGTGTCGGAGAATAGAAGAACAAGATTATGGCTGTTACCTGTTTGTCTGCTGCTAGTTCTGTTTTTATGCGGACTTTGTTTTCCGGCACAGAGGGTTAGGGCAGAAGAAGAGACGGCTTGGGAACCGAATGCACAAGCCGGTAGTGAAATAGAAAAGGCAGCAGTGGGAGAGTCTGACCCGGTGGAGAAGGAAACCGACACGGATGTCGTAAATCAGGTAGAGCCTTCCGAGATTGAGAATGCGCAAGAAGACCAGACAGAAGAAATGGAAACAGGCATTTGGCTTCATCCGCAGGCACACAGGGAAGGTTATGGAGAACCGGATTTGAGTTATACGGCTTCTGCGGGCTGGCTGACAGATCTTACCGACAGGAGGGGAGAACAGGAAAGGATAGAGAGTTTGGCGAGGCGGGCGCTCAGGGAACTTTACGATTTAACCGGATATCAGGTGGAAGAATGTTTCTATGGCTATAATGAGATTGGCATGCTGGTTTTCGCCCGGAGTGAAGAAGATATGGAGCACAGCAGGGTGTTTTACAGCTACAGCATGGGAGAAAAAGACGGCTATGACATGATTTCATCGATTGATATCGTAAGTGCCAGAAGAGTGCGATACTCAGATGTGCAGCAGCTGGCGCTTCCGGAAAATGCAGAGTCGATGGAGAGAGAAGAGCTGACGGTCTGGTTTCTGGAACACAGCCCGCTTTGCCCGGAGGGAAGGGTTGCGACAATTGAACCGTTATCTGAAAGCGAGCCGGACCGTCTGAAATTGACGATGGAAGACGGTACTTTTTATGAGATAGACATAGATATGGAGATTTTGTCGGTAAACAATATTTACGGCCCATATCCTGAGAGCGCTCAACATTAAATGATGACAAAGAGAGGCACAGATGTTTGCGTGCCGCAAGACATAAACTTGGTATGTGCGGAAATGGAGGAAACATGATAGGACACAAAATGAAAAAAATAACAATAGTTATGTATATATTGGTACTACTTCTTCTGACCGGATGTAGTAGAGAGGAATTTTCTAAGGAAGAGACAGGAACGACAGATGAGGAGATTCCGGTACAAGAACTGACGGAAGAAGAGGGGGAACAGCAGGGAGCAGAACCTGAGCAAATTATTTCACAGGATATCTCCGGAGATAAGGTGACACAGAGCGTTCCGGAAGAATCCGGGGATGGGACAGGACAGGATGGCAGTCAGCAGGCAATACCGGATGGGGAAGAGAAAGACGTTAAGTCGGCAAGGCTGCAAAAATATCAATCGGTGCTGACAGATATTACCACGAAGCAGATTTATCCCGACGGAACAGACTGCGGATTTGACGGATCTTCGACCGCTTCCGGCAATCAATTTGCGGTTTACGATGTGGATAAAGACGGAGAAGAAGAACTGATCCTCCGCATTACATCGACATCTACGGCAGGCATGAGGGAAGTAGTCTATGATTATGATGAAGAAACGGACACTGTGAGGGAAGAGTACTCGGGTTTTCCCGGCGCCTATTTTTACGATAATGGACTGATAGAGGAAGAGTGGTCCCACAATCAGGGAATGGCGCCTTTGGGGGATTTCTGGCCCTACACGCTCCATCGGTATCAGGCAGAATCAGACAGTTATCAGTGTATTTTTATGGTGGACGCGTGGGAAAAGGAATTCAGGGAGCAGGACTATGACGGTAATCCGTATCCGGAGGAAATAGATGCGGAAAAAAGCGGCACCGTGTATTATTTGATGGAGGGTGGAGCGTATGATATGACAGCCACAGTACCTGTCAGTAAAACCGTTTACGAGGAATGGCGGAAGGAACAGGGACTGGGAAGTGCAAGAATAGAGATTCCGTTTCAGGAATTGACGAAGGACATATCGGTGTATTAGGACTTATTTATTGCCTGTCAGGCATATCCATATTAAAGTGTATTCGCTCAAGCATGGGCGGATGAAAGGAGTTTTTCGATGGAAATCAGAGTTCTCCGCTATTTCCTGACTGTTGTACAGGAAGAAAGTATTACAAAGGCATCAGAGGTTCTGCATATCACCCAGCCGACTTTGAGCCGACAGTTATCCCAGATGGAGGAAGAAATCGGTGTTAAATTATTTAAGAGAGGTTCCCGTAAAATTACTTTGACCAACGAAGGGATATTACTTCGCAGACGGGCAGAAGAAATCTTGCAGCTTGTGGATAAAACGGAAAAAGAGCTGGTAGAGCAGGATGAACAGGTGGAGGGGAAGATTTCTATTGGCTGTGGTGAAATTGCTTCGGTACAGTTATTGGCGGAATTATTTCGTACCTTTCGGGAGAAATATCCCCGCGTCAGCTTTGATATTTTCACAGCTACAGCGGATCTGGTGAAAGAGCAGATGGATAAAGGGCTGCTTGACATTGGTTTACTGCTTGAGCCCATCGACATGGAAAAGTACGATTTTATCCGTCTGAATGTGAAAGAAAAATGGGTGGTCATGATGCGTCCGGATGATGCTCTGGCGAGGAAGGAATATATAACTGCAGAGGAATTGTCAGCCTTACCACTGATCCTTCCCCGGCGTATGGGGGTACGGAGTGAACTGGCAAGCTGGTTCGGAGATTATTATGACAGGCTCAACGTAGTGTTTACCAGCAATCTGAGTACAAACGGGGCTGTTATGGTAAGCAATGGTCTGGCTTATTCTCTGGCGATTGAGGGCGCTGCATTTTGGGATCAGTCAAAAATAACTTACAGACCGCTTTACCCTGAGCTGACAGCAACCAGCGTGCTGGCATGGAAACGTGGTCAGCCTTTTAGTTTGGGCGCTACCAAATTTATTAATCACATAAAATGCTTTTTAGGCATGAGTTAGGCATAAAAACCAAGTATTTGATATATCAATAATTATAATTTATGATGTAAGTGCAGTCAGGAGAAATAATTCTTCCGACAGCACTTATATTTTGTTGTATAGGAAATTGCGACAGTGTAAACCATTTAAGGAGAATGTGGAACACTCTCTGAATCGTCGCTGCCGAGCGATGATTTTTTGTCATATATAATAAAAAAATGATTGCACTGCCCGTTGTTTGGGAATAGAGGATATCAATGACACTGAGGGAAGCAAGCGAACGGTTCTGTATTGACATGGAGCAATCAAAGGAACTGTTTTCAAATAAAGATTTAAAAGCAATGATCGTCCCATTATTTTTTGAGCAGCTGCTTGTTATGCTGGTAGGGATGGCAGATACATTGGTGGTAAGTTATGCAGGGGAAGCGGCAGTATCGGGCGTTTCGCTGGTCAATCAATTTAATACGATTTTCATTTATCTCTCTACAGCGCTTGCTTCCGGAGGCGCTGTCGTAATCAGCCAGTATATCGGCAGGAATGAAACTGACAGTGCCGGGAAATCTGCAAGCCAGCTTCTCCTGTTTTCCACACTGTTTTCTATGCTTATTGCGGCTCTAGTGTTGCTTGGAAACAGGGGAATACTACGGTTGATGTTTGGAAAAGTAGAGGATTCGGTCATGCAGGCTTGTGTTACATACCTGAGAATTTCCGCTTATTCTTATCCTGCACTGGCAGTTTATAATGCGGGAGCTGCGGTTTATCGAAGCCTTGGAAAAACAAGCGTAACGATGTATTTGTCCATTGCGTCCAATTTGATTAATGTGATTGGCAATATCATCGGTGTATTTGCTCTTCATGCTGGTGTTGCAGGCGTTGCATGGCCGTCCTTGATTGCCCGGACATTCTCAGCAGTAGTAATTACACTTCTCTGTTTTCGGAAGACAAACGAGGTGTTTTACCGCGGCAAGTGGATATTCAGGTGGGATGGAATCTTGATGAAACGGATTTTGAACATTGCGGTTCCAAATGGCATCGAGAATGGGATTTTTCAGTTGGTGAAGGTGGCATTAAGCAGCATTGTGGCACTTTTCGGAACCTATCAGATTGCCGCAAACGGTGTGGCACAGAGCATCTGGTCTATGGCTGCTTTGGCAGGAGTATCTATGGGACCAGCATTTATCACAGTGATTGGGCAGTGCATGGGGAATAAAGATATCTGCGCGGCGGCGTATTATTTTAAAAAGCTTACAAAGATAACACTTTTGCTTTCTACAGCGTGGAATTTCCTGATTTTCCTGCTGACGCCGCTTTTTATGAAGTTCTATTCCCTGTCGCCGGAAACAAAGAATCTCGTGATCTGGCTGGTACTGATTCACAATGTATTTAATGCGGCGGCGTTTCCCTTTTCAGGAGCACTCAGTAATGGACTGCGGGCAGCAGGCGATGTAAGGTTCACGATGTATGTTTCCATTGCGTCTACTATTTTAGGGCGTCTGCTTTTATCGTACCTTTTAGGTATTACGCTGCATATGGGAGTCATAGGTATTGCTGTTGCAATGGTTTGTGACTGGAGTATTCGGGCAGTGATTTTCCTATGGAGACAAAAGTCCGGGAAATGGAAGGCTTTTCAAGTGATATGAGAGATGCTGACAACGGAAGCGGCAGGAAGCGTCTGTAAATGGAACAATACAGGAATTGGAACAGCGGATTATAACAGAGTGGCTTCCGACCTCTGGATATGAATATGCCAACGCTCCCGATATTGAGGTTTACTTAAATCCAGACCCACAGAACGCACAATATGAGGTATGGATACCCGTAGCAAAGAAAAAGGCATAACGGAGGGGCTTATGGACGAGAATTTAAGAGTAAAGAGTCAAAATAAGATACATATTTGGGGAGAAACATGGTCAGGTAAAACACAGTTTTTAAAATTGATTTCAGATAGAGTATATTCTTATAAATATATTGATTTGGATAAAAATAATATGAATTGTGGTATTGAGGATATCAAAGAAGAGGTAGAGCGGTACGCTAAAGCAGCAGGGAATTAGTACCCCAATAATCTAAAAAAATGGTGTAGTAATGGTGTAGTGGATTGATGGCGGGATGGTGTTTGGCGCACAACTGATTGGATGTGTTTCATTTTATGTTTTTGGGAAAATCAGATTGTGAGTCCTTGCACGATAGGATATAATAATAGTAACTTAATAATGGGATAGCAAAAGAAAAGACAGTCAAAAAGGCGGTGGTTAGGTGGCTGGAGAAGAAATACGGCAGGATATCAGAACCGTAGAACAGATTGTTGACGGGATGAGTTTATTTGATGACGATCTGATGTCTATGGTATTTGATGGCAATATAGAAGCGACGGAGCTTTTGTTAAAGATTATACTGAAAAAGGACGATATTCAAGTTATAAACGTTGTAGGTCAGAGAGAATTGCAGAGTCCTGTGGTTGGCGGGCGAGATATCCGTTTAGACATTCTTGCAAAAGACAGCACGGGAAAGCAATATAATGTCGAGGTACAGAAGAAACCGGAGGGAGCGCACATACGCCGCGCCAGATTTAACAGTAGCATGATGGATTCCCGGATGCTGAAAGCAGGGCAGGAGTTTTCGGAGCTTCAGGATTCGTATATGGTGTTTATCACTCAGACGGATATCTTTGGGCATGGGATACCGATTTATACGATTAATCGGCACTTTGAGGAAATTGACGATGCGTTTGACGATGGTTCTCATATTGTCTATGTGAATGGAAACTATAAGGGAGACGATACGATTGGAAGATTGATGCATGACTTTGGCTGTAAGGAAGCGAAGGATATGTATTATCCGGAACTGGCTAAAGGGGTAAGGCATTTTAAGGAAGAAGGAGGTCGAGAGAGGATGTGTGAAGCGGTTGAGAAGTATGCGAAAGACTATGCGGAAGAATATGCGAAGCAAAAGGCAGAAAATGCAAGGCTGAACAGTCTGTTGGAGTCCATAAAGAATTTGATGGAGTCTATGAAGTGGTCTGCAGAGCAGGCTATGGCGGCTATGAAAGTATCAGATGCGGATAAGGTTATGCTTTTGGAGAAGTTATGAGTAAGTTGCGAGGTAGATAGCAGAGATACTTTTATATAGGGCTATATGTAATAATAAAGAGTGTGTTAATAAGGAGTATTCTGGATAGACAGGATGCTCCTTGTTAAGTCTATATAAGAGTAAAGAGTCAAAATAAGATACATGTTTGGGGAGAAACATGGTCAGGTAAAACACAGTTTTTAAAATTGATTTCAGATAGAGTATATTCTTATAAATATATTGATTTGGATAAAAATAATTAAACCCACATAAATACTAAGTTTGCAAAATTTTAATAAAATAATTAGCACTCACCTCTTGACAGTGGATGAAGGTTTCCGACTTGTTTCATAGTGTGCCGTAAGTGCCTGTTTTACGGGGCTTGCGGCATATTCTATCATTTATCATGGTTCATCAAAAGCCGTTGTTTTGTGGGAAAATGGTGTAGTGGATAAATGGCAGGAGGGTGTTTTGGGCGTAAGTGATTTTCGATTCTGATTCATGCTATTAATATTGAGGTTTCAGAAAAATCAGATTGTGAGTCCTTGCACGATAGGATATAATAATAGTAACTTAATGATGAGATGGCAAAAGAAAAATGCAGTCAAAAGGCGGTGATTAGATGGCTGGAGAAGAAATACGGCAGGATATCAGAACCGTAGAGCAGATTGTTGACGGTATGAGTTTATTTGATGATGATCTGATGTCTATGGTGTTTGACGGTAATATAGAGGCGACAGAGCTTTTGTTAAAGATTATACTGAAACTAGACGATATCCAAGTTGAAAGCGTTGTAGGTCAGAGAGAATTGCAGAGCCCGGTGGTTGGCGGGCGGGACATCCGCTTAGATATTTTGGCAAAAGACAGTACAGGAAAGCATTATAATGTAGAGGTGCAGAAGAAACCGGAAGGGGCGCATATACGCCGTGCCAGATTTAACAGCAGCATGATGGACTCCCGGATGTTGAAAGCGGGGCAGGAGTTTTCAGAGTTACAGGATTCGTATATGGTGTTTATTACCCAGACGGATATCTTTGGACATGGGATACCGATCTATACGATCAACCGTCATTTTGAGGAAATTGACGAGTCGTTTGACGATGGTTCCCATATTGTGTATGTGAATGGAAACTATAAAGGAGACGATACGGTTGGAAGATTGATACATGACTTTGGCTGTAAGGAAGCGAAGGATATGTATTATCCGGAACTGGCTAAAGGGGTAAGGCATTTTAAGGAAGAAGGAGGTCGGAAGAGAATGTGTGAAGCGGTTGAAAAGTATGCGGAAAGTGCAAGATTGAATAGTCTGTTGGAGTCCATAAAGAATTTGATGGATTCCATGAAGTGGTCTGCAGAGCAGGCTATGACGGCTATGAAGGTATCAGAGGCAGATAAGGCTATGCTTTTGAAGGAACTGTAAATTAGCGTAGATCAAAGTGGAATGGAGACTGGAAGAGGATGTGTAAGGCAAGGGGTACTCAGAATGGATGGAATACTCCTTGCCTAGTCTTGTACGATAACATTGTTATGTAAGGGGATGTTATTTTGCCTCATACCCCATTTGATAGACATGTAGAGCGAATGGTATAATCTATCCAATAGAGTCAGGAGGAAAGGTTATGGCACAGACGTACAGTATCGAATTCAAGGAAGAAGCATGTAAACGTGTTCAGTCGGGAATACCTGCAGCACAGGTTGCAAGAGAACTCGGCATTAATGTAAATACCCTCTACACATGGATGTCCCGCTTTAAGCAGCATCCCACAGAACCCTTTGTCGGCAGCGGTAACCTCCATCGGGAAGAAGCCGAACTGCGCGCCCTCAAAAAGCGTATTAAAGATCTGGAAGAGGAAAATGAATTCCTAAAAAAAGCAAGCGCCTTCTTTGCAAAGAACCTGAAGTGATCCGTTACCTTTACATGGAACACAACCGTTCCAGATACCGGATCGCAAAGATGGCGCAGTGGCTTCAGGTCTCCAAAAGCGGCTATTATGCGTGGCGCAGACGAACACCAAGCGCCCGCCAATTGGAGAACAGCTCCCTTCTGGAACAGATACGACGGATCCATGAAGCGTCCCGCGGGACTTACGGCAGTAAAAAGATAGCCCATGAAGTAAACCGGAAGTCAGATAAGAAGTTCAACCACAAACGGATAGAGCGCATCATGCGTGAAAACGGCATCCGGTCAAAAGTCCGTAAAAAATATAAAGCAACAACAAATTCAAAGCACAGCCTTCCGGTAGCAGAAAATATCCTGAACAGGGATTTCAAGGCTGACAGGTCCGGTCAGAAGATGGTAAGTGACATCACTTATATCCCGACGGATGAAGGCTGGCTCTACCTTGCGGGCGTCATGGATCTGTGCGGGAATAAGATCGTCGGTATATCCATGGACGGGCGTATGACAAAAGAACTTGTGACAGCTGCCCTGAAAGATGCTGTGCGGCATACGCGGTCAACTGAGGGCTGTATCCTGCACTCCGACAGGGGAAGCCAGTATTGTTCCATGGATTATCAGGCACTTGCAAAAGAACACGGTTTCATCAGCAGTATGAGCCGAAAAGGGAACTGCTGGGATAACGCCCCGATGGAAAGTTTCTGGGGGAAGCTGAAACAGGAATGGCTGAATGAACAGCATTTCCGAACCAGAGAAGAAGCCAGATCAGCAGTATTCGAATATATATGGATATTTTATAACCGTAAGCGTATCCACGAGGCAAACGGCTATCTGACGCCGGAGGACTACTACCGTAGACACCAGACAGATTTGAGAGCGGCATAGCAGCTTTTGAATAAGTCGTCACACAGGCACAGCGGGCAATAGAAAAATCGTTCCGCTATCCTGTGAAGATGAAAAAAACAGAAAAAACGAGCAAAACTAAGAACCGGATAGAATCCTTTCGTTTAAGGTGTCTATGCTGGCGGGGACGGGTCAGAAGTACTATATCCAGTATTATAAATGTGATCATAGAGGAAGCCGTCAGGAACCGTTCGCTAATACGTCCCGGACGTCAATATCTACGGCGTAAGAAATATACCCGCAGAAAATGTTATATGAATAATAAATATTAAGCCTGAACCTGTTCATGGTCAATAATAATTTTCTGCTTGCCACGGTGCAAGCTTATTTTTCATGTTCTATTATTCCCAATTAAACAAACACAGACATATATAAAATAGGCGGGAAGTTGTGAAAATTTCTTCTCGCCGCCCTCCACGGACAGCCTGTGATTTGCCAAACGGGAGAGGAAATTTCTTTCAATTTCCCCTTTGCATGGCATAATACTGGCGATTTTTAAAAATGCCAAAAATGGGCGTAAAAAACAGGAGACCTTTTCTTGCTTTCCTGTCTTGGTGTGCCGTTTCTATGTAGCGGCGGTTATTCAGTTTTTAACTGGCTGCAATTCTACAAACTGGAATTTTACTCCTATACCAATGATGTTGTCCAATAGCTTACCACAATAATAAAACATATCACGCTCGGAATAAAAAGCAGAAATCTTACAAACTTTTGTTTTGCTTTTATGATTACAAAACTAAAAATATTTGCAATCAAAAGTGGAATAAATCCAAACGTCAATATCATGCCTGCTCTATCCCATGCCTCAGCAGGTAACATTGCATTAGGATATTGTATCGTAACGTTATGAGTAAGGTATGGAATAGCAAAATAAATTAGACAAATAACTCCAATGACATTTAGTGCAATTGTGAGCAATGATAACATTCTTCTTTCTTTCATTAGTTCCTCCTCGTAAATACCGATTTGCCGTTGCTTTATTATATACCCGTTTTCCCAAAAATGAAAGCGATTGCTTATACTTACCAGCAAAACCAGATGTGCTTATCAATGGTGATACATTTACTCATTATTTGGTTCACCCACACTATAACTCTGTGTTGCAACAGGATTGTTGGGATTATCATAACACTTTTCAATAACCGGCTCTCCTACACTATAATTCTGCTCGGAAACAGGGTCATCAGGATTGTCATAACTTTGTTCTGTCTTGCTTTCGATAATTGGCTCTCCTACATCATAATTTTGCTCAGAAACAGGATTATTAGAGTCGTCATAGCTTTGTTCCGGTTTACTGCCGGTAATAGGCTCTCCCATATTACCATTTTGTTCGGAAACGGGAATACTGTAATTGTCATTCCTCTGTTCTGGTTCATTCTCAATAGAGGACGTATCCATATTGTTATCCTGTTTTGAAACAGAGGGATTTATGTCAACATTATCCTGCTCTGATGTACTCTCAATCGGCTCGCCAATATCATAACTTTGCACGGAAACAGGTATTTGAGAATCATCATCACTCTTTCTGATATAATCAGTGCAAACGATAAACGCTGATATAAACATTATAGTTGCACCACAAAGTACAATCAATTTTTTCATTTTTCGTCCTCCATAAGTTAATTAAGAATTGATATATTGTCACTTTCATAAATGATAGATGCCACCACTTTTACGACTTCTTCCAACTGCATTTGATCGGCGATTATCAAATAGTGGGTGCCCCCATACTGGAACTTGGCTGTATACCGTTTATATGGAGTACTCATACTGCCTAAAATAACGGCGGTATCACCAATATAGGTCGTTTCAAGATTATTTGTGTCAACATAGACACAATCACCTGTCATTCCAATTTTTGAAATAGCAACTGAAAATCCAATTTTTGCTCCATTTTCCGTATCTAAAAGTGGATTTCCATTATTGTCATATTCATGGTAAAAATCAAAATAGATAAGGTCATTCACTGCAACGCCGGACTTATCAACAAGGACGGCTGCACTTTCATTGTAAGGGGAAGCTGTCAATGTGTTCGGAATATATGCAGGGATGGGATTTCGCCCATAATATGCAGTAATTTCGTCCATAGTCCATGTAATAATTTCATGTACTTCCGGGTCATACAGAAAACTTCCTTCTGAAACACTTTGCACATCATTCACACGCACTTGGCTCATATTAACTTGGTGTATCTCCGGATAATATGGTGCCGAGTCTGTTTGATATGGTAAAGTTATTTCATAATCGGGTGGGGCAACAGGTGTGTCAAATATGTTTGGAATTAGCATTGCCACTGAAATAACGCAAACAAAACACGCTGCTACAAAATAATATTTCCACGGAAAAGAAGTTCGTCTTATCTGTGTGGCATATTCCGCTTCTTCCACAAACTTTTCATCAACAAAGCCCATTCCATATATTAAGTCTTTACCGTCCATAATGTGATACCCTCCTTTCTTAAAAAGATTTCTAATTCATTTCTTGTACGAAAAAGGGTTGTTTTTACCTTGCTTTCGCTTATGCCATATCTTTGAGAAATGCTATGAATAGAGTCCGTGTACCAATATCGCCGCATAAATATCAAACGTTTTTCCTGTGCTAAACCAGAAAGAAAAATATTCAGCAAGCGTCCAATTTCTTTACTTTCTACTTCGCGGTCTATGTTGGATAATGAGTCTGGAATACATGATTGCATTTCGCTGGTTAATTCAACAATTTCCGCATTGCGCTTTTGCGCATTTTTCCAATCTAACAATCCAAAGCAAATATGTCTACAAATTTTTGCGATATAAGCAAAGAAGTATGTAGGTTTCTGTGGCGGAATAGTATTCCATGTTTTTAGAAGTGTATCATTAACACACTCCGCCGTATCTTCCCGGCTGTTCAATATCTTCATGGCTAAATGACAGAGTTTTCCTCCATACTTGACTTCTGTATGTTTTATAGCCATTTCATCACGTTTCCAAAACAGACAAATTATCTCGTAGTCCTCCATTTGAACCTCCTTTCTACTACAATAAATTTATGGTTAATATCCCTTACAGCCAGTAAGGAA
>CAMWQW010000037.1 GCA_947176505.1 uncultured Lachnospiraceae bacterium
GCTTCAATAATTTCAGGAGTCATAGCTGCACCTGCCTGTGCCCAGCCATCGCCGGAAGCTGTGAAACCTTCAAACTCTACTGCATTTGCAAGTGCATAGCTGGGAGCTTTCTGTCCAACCTTCACACTCTGTACTTCCCATGCGCCGGAAGCCTCGCACTGCATCGTGCTTCCCCACTTAGATACGTCATCGCCGCAAAGAGCCGCAATCTGCTCAAATGTAATCTGCGCCGTGTTCTTGGAATTGTTGATATATGCCGCATCAGAACCGCTTCCGTCCGCATCGCCCTGTCCGACTCTCATCCAGCCTGCTTCTGCCTCATTCATAACGATCCACATATCGCCGGTCTCGCTTGTATATGTGATTTCTACTACGGAGCCGGGTACTAATGCTTCGATGATTTCAGGTGTCATAGCTACACCGTTCTGTGCCCAGCCGTCGCCGGAAACAGCGAAGCCTTCAAACTCTACCGCACCTGTGAGTGCACACAGATTGGATCTATCTGCACCTGTCGATGCAGAGACATACTCAACGGATGTGTCTACATCAAGAACATTGCCGGAAGCATCCTTAAATGCAATATTGTCAATATAGAAGTTTGCCGGTGTTGCGCCTTTATCTTTGGCTGTATCCGTCTCCATGGATACTACGATGTAGTTACCTTCACCGAACGTCTGCCCTTCCGGAATCTCAAAGGATGCCGTCTTCGGATTGTCATTCTCCAGATATACGGACCAAGGACCATCGCTTCTCGTGTTGTCTTCACCTGTAAAAGTATAAATCTTACCGGAACATGCACCGAATTCGCCGTCCGGATTCTCTATACCGATAGTCATCTCGATTGTCTTCAAGGAAGATGCATTGCTTCCAAGAAGCGCATCTGCCTGAATACCTACATAAGATGCCTTGCCCTGAGGAACTACTTTGAGCGCTTTAGAACCGTTATAATCCTCTACGGATAAAACTGAATCGTCACCTGCAGAATTGACTGATTTGTCAACTCCCAAGAATCCGAACACGCCGTCCTCAAAATCAATACTTGCCTCTCCTGTGCCTGCCGCTTCTGCTGCCGGTTCTTCCTCCGCCGCCGGTTCAGCCGGGGCTTCGGCTTCAGTGTCCTGTGCCGGTGTCTCCACCGCGTCACCGCTTGTTGGTGCATCTCCTCCGCCACAGCCGACCAGACTGAATGTCATTGCTGCCGCAAGGAATAATGCCATTACTTTTTTTGCCTTCAACTTTTTCTTCCTCCTTTTGTTTGATTCTTGAACTATATATTGAATGGATTTCCATACTGCTCTATCCAACAATACCGCTTCGTTCCACACCTTCGATGAACTGCTTCTGGAGTGCCACGTAGATAATGACAATCGGAATCATAATAAGCACAATACCCGCATCCAAGAACAACTCCAGAATATTCGGATCGAGAATTTTCTCCACATTGGAAATTGACGCTTCAATTGTGGATATCTTTTTACTGATTACAATGTTGTCACTGATCAGAAACAGCTTCGCATAGAATGTGTCGTTGTACTGCCATACCATAGAGAAAATTGCTACAGTCACTACCGATGGCAATGCATTGATTAGCATAATACGAAAATAAGTATACCATGTTCCAGCCCCGTCCATAAATGCCGCTTCCTCAATTTCTTTAGGGAGTCCACGGAAAAACTGGTTAAATATGTATATATACAGACCGGATCTGAGTCCGCAGCCGAACAATGTCATAATATACATCGGAATCGGCGTAGACAAAAGATTGACCGGAGCGCCTTTCACTGCCGAGACGATTCCAAGCACATCAAACTTGGCAAATGTCATATACAGCGGCAGCATGATTGTATTTGTCGGAACAACAATCATAACAACTACACAGGCAAACAATACCTTTTTAAAAGGAAAATTAAATCTTGCAAATCCGTATCCTACCATGGAACAAATGATGACCTGTATCACCATCAGACTAAGCGAATAGATAAGCGACGCTGCCATCGTCTTCCAGTAATTCAAATACTGCATTGCTATCTTATAACGTTCCAGCGTAGGTTCCTGCGGAATCAGGTAAACCATCGGATTATAGTTATCCGCATCGGAGAAAAAAGAACTGCTGATAATTCCGATAATCGGTCCAAGGATTACATAGCAGATACCTACTATAATGATAATCTGGAACAACGCCAGAATAAAACTCTTTAAGTTGCCCATCCAGCGGATTCTGTCATTTGCAAACTGTTTGTCTGCTTTCAGACTTTCATATCCGGCTTTGATATCTAATTTCCTGCCTTGATTCATCTTTGTAACTTTAGCCATCTTCTTCCTCCTTTCCTAATTATAGTAGAACGTCCGCTTCTGTATCAGTCCGCAGACAACCACCAGAATCAAACATGTAATCACCGTAGATACCAGACTGAACACGGAGCTTAGTCCGTAATTCATCTCACTAAATGCCGTATCATACGCAAGCTCTACTACCTCTGACTGTGTAAAACTATCCACTACGGTATAGACCACATTGGTGATAATATGCGGCATAATCATCGGAAACGTTACTTTCCAGAAAGTCTCATATGCCGTTGCGCCTTCAATCTTCGCCACCTCATACATAGAACCCGGTATGGACTGTAATGCCGCGATGAAGATAATAATCTGTACACCGGAAGCATTGATAATATCGCTGATTCGACTAACCGCACCCGCCAGATATTCAATGACAACATCCGGAATACCAAGCGATCCGAACATCTGTACATAATACATAACACCCATGCCGCTTCCCGACGCTGCCTGTGCCATCTCCGCGCTGGCGCTTGAGATACCGCCGCTCATCATAGCTCTTGCGAGTGCCATGGCATCCATAATTGCCCCGGAATTTAAGATAACCGGCAGGAAGAAAATAGCTCTCACCAAGGTTCTTCCCTTGAATTTACGGTTTAAAAGCATCGCCATGAACAAGCTGAAGAATGTAATCAGAGGTACGTCAATCAGCATATTGCCGACGGAGGTAGTAAGTACCTGCTTGTAAGTGGCATGTGCCCTGAATGCATAGAGATAATTCTGTAATCCTACAAATTCCAGCGAGTAACCGCCGCCCGGATTGACGGTCAGGTTACTGAAGGAAAATTCTAACGACAAAATCAAGCTTCGCAGATAGAACCAGATGAAACCAATCAGCCACGGCATGATAAACAGATAACCCATCAGACCGTGTTTCTTGGAGAGGGACATTTTTTTCTTTTTCTTCTTATCACTGCTCATACTTACATCCCTCCTATCTGATAACTTCTGGCTGGAATCGTGATGCCGTCCGCCGTCTTATCGCTGTTACCTGTATTGATATAAATTGTAATGCCATTGTCGTATGTCACTGCCCGAAGCCCCTGATCCAGAATACGGTGATCTGTGATACTGGCATTCTGAACATATTTGAGCGCATTATTTACTTCTGTGTAAATTGCGATTGCATCGTCTTTCCAGTTCTCATAGGTTGTCGCATAGAACCTGTTTAAACCGGTCTGCTTGATATCGCTGGAATTCTCGGCTGAGAACATGAAGTGCGGTGACGCACCTGCTTCCACAAGACTTAACACGATATCCGTTCTGTCATATGTATCGCTTAAGTTAATGGTTCCGCCTGCATAATCAATATAACCGTGAATCAGCATCTCATAGAACGGAACCGCTTCATCTACGATATAGTAGTCATTATCAGTTAACGGTACGTTAATAATATCGTCCGCATAGGTAAACGCATAATCGTTGGCATCATTTAACATGATCTTCCTGCCGATACCGTCAATCTGTGCAAGTGAAGCTTCTACTACATCCAGAGACGCTTCTCTGTTGATGACATTGGTTCTCTTCTTATCAGAGTGCAGCTCGTCGCCCAAATCCCTCAAAGAAATACCGTTGATGTCATACTTAGCAATCTTATTCGCAAATTTATCCGTATACCGCACGAGGAACTTCGGTGAAACCAAGAAGAAATGATTCTCACCATATCCCAGACCTGACGTCTGACGCAGTGTCGCCGGATTGACCAGACCGAACTCGGCTATATAACCTCCTCCGTAGTATCTGGAAGTCTCATTGTTATAAGAATAACGCTTGCTGATATAGGTAACCTTCTGGAATGCCACATCCCCGTAGAAGTCGTTGCCGTCCGCTGCCATCATGGCGCTCAGGCTCTCCAGACCAGACTTGCCTCCCAGCTTGCGCGGTACTCTGATCTTATCTACCACATCGTGGTAATATCCACGGTTCATCCATCCCTGATAGTTCATAACCTGATTTGTCACGCCATTTGCTTTTAAATCGTTGTAAATAGCTCCCGCCTGCTCGAAAGTAGTCATCGAATACAAACCGTCATACGGAACTCCGAGAATAAAGTTCGTCTTCATGACGCCGCCTAACGTGTCATAATAGAACTTGATATCTTCGGTTTCTGTTGTCTTAGCGTTTAAAACCCCTTCTTCTACAAGGCGGTTTCTATAATAATTCGCCGCCCCGGCATAGGTCGCATTCTCCTGCGTCAGCATCGTATACCGCACCGTCAGCAGCGCATCATAGAAATGATTTTCCACGATAGGAATATCTGCCTCGTTACCTGTTGTACCGAACATCGACAACCTGTCATTTCCACGCATGACGAAGGTAGCATACACGTTGTTGTACTCATTGACTTTACCGGAAACGCTTGCACCGATGTTCGCAAGCGAAGCGCCGCTCTCTATCGTCGCGAAGACCGCACTGTTCTCACGGAAAATACCGTATAACGCCATCTTCACGTTCTCCGTATTCTCACGGACCGTATATTCTGCTGCTAGCGGGTCGATACCGTAAACATACTCGGAATATACATCTGCGGACGCCTTACCGTTATTAAAATTGATAATGGAACCGGAACCGTTTGGCACTAACAGATATCCGTTCTCGTCCGTTCCTGCCGCACCGAAATATCGAAGCATCTGGATACGGAAGATTGCTCCGCCTCCGTTCTCCTCCACGCCGCTCATAGGAATGGATACATCCACTGCATCGTCATGCAGACGATACTCTAACGGAATGGTAAAAGAAATCGGTACGGCCCCTTCTACACCGGAATTTTCCATCTCACGGATGTACATCTCTTCTGTGAAGCCTGCTTCCTCGAAATACCGATTCAGCTTACGGAGCTGGGATGCTCCCTTCAAGGTTGATTCCAGCAGCTCCATATACCCATCCTGCACATCACTCTCCACGTATTTTTTAAGGACTTCCTTCGCGTCTTTTTCCGACAGCGCCGAAGTTACCTGCTCCAGCGTTTCCACACTGATATACTGCGGAACGATACCCGTAGAACTGGATAAGTCGCCCAGCGTGTAGATAAAACGGATTCCATTATCCACCGCCTCCACCTCAATCTGCTCTTTCTCGGCGGCATAACTGTAAGAATCGAATGTGCCGACTGTTCTGGAGGTGTTAAAATAATCCACAATCAACTGCGATCTCATATAGTTCTTATTAGCTTCGTTGGCAATACCGTCTTCCTCCAAATCAACCGGATTGGAATAGGTAATCTGACCGTTTCGCTTATCTACCACAGCCACGTTGCCCATTTTAGTATCCGCATACAATTTCAACGTATCATTCTCCGCCGCTAACTCCATACCTTCCACATCCGGATTTGACTCATTGATTGCTGAGAAAGGTTTCCCTTCCTCATATTCGTATGAGAATACATCCTCTTTATAATCATTATAGAAATAATACCTGATCAGCCAGTGTGCCATGTACACCACTACGATTGCAAGGACAAGGCTTACGGCTGCGATCACAATCTTTTTACTCGTACGCATCTTATGCCCTCCCCTACATTCTGTAAATCAGTTCCTGATAAATACTATAAAAGAAACTGTACACCTGTGTAATCAAGTCAACAAACAATAACACAATAAAGATGATAATGAACATCGCGATAAACGTTAAGAAAATCGTCACTAAAGTCTTCCCCAATGTATAGTTATGCACCTGCATGATTCCCATCAACATCATCAGAAGTCCGTAAGCGATGCCTGCGATCAGAATAACCCAGTAAAAAGCCTCCTCGTCCGCTGCCACAAACTGACTGACGATTGTCGCGATGTTATAACATACGATAATCGGCGTCAAAGCGTATCCGACAGCAATCGCAATATCTTTCAGTCTTCCCTCTCCCTCCATCAGGCAGGTAATCGACCAGTTGCCTACGCAAAACAAAAGATACAGCAGAAGTACCGCAATCAATTCTGTAAGCGCATTGACCGACAAGGGATATACATTGTTCACGACAAAGCTTGCCGCCATACGATTAATAGAGAAGCTGAACGAGAACAGCATCACCAAGACGACCGCCACCGGAACGCTTCCCCGGTCTCTGTGCCTGATTTCATAATAGGCATCCATCGGATGACTTACCGTGTAGAATGCATATTTCCATTTGTCCTTAGAAAATAATCCTTTCATCAGGCAAGCCCTCCTTTCTGTCCCTTCTCCTGCCGCTTCTCCATAATTTTCTGTTTAAGCAGCTTCTTGTAGACGATGTTAAGTATAATCAGAATAATCACTACCGTCATAATGACGTTTATATTTTCAATTAATATCTCATTACGATGTCTCTTCCATGCGATGGAATAATACTTGCGGTTCATACCCAGTTCCAGATATTTCATTGCCGCCTCATTATCCCCTGCCGTCAGATATGCCTTACCGATACCTGTGTTGGCAAGTTCATTGTTCTCATCCAGCTTGAGCACTTGCTGCCACTTCGAAATCGCCTGCGTCTCATCGCCGTCGTACCTAAGTCCTACCGCATCATTAATCAAAGAACCGTACTCCGTCTCACCGAACTTCACGATGGAACTGTTGTAGGCATCCAACACAATAATCTGGTCACCGATGGACTCAATCGCTACCGGCGTATTGAAGGTTCCCTCCTGACTTCCAAGACCTCCAAAGATATAGAGCAGATTCCCCTCTCTGTCATAGGTGAATATTCTGCCTCTCTTACGGTCAAGCAGTGAGTAGATTCCCTTCCCTCTGTAAGTCACATCAGTAAACTCGGACGGACCTGCATAAGTTCCGAACATGCCGACAATCAAATCTCCGCCGAGGTTCTCATTCTCACCTTTCTGGATAACGTCCTCTCCTTTGGGGTTTAAGCGCCTTACACCCTGCACGCCATCGGAGTCAATATTAGAAGCATATACAAAACCGTCGCTGTCAATATCGATACCCGTAAACTCCGTCGGAATATAAAGCTGCTGCTTGGAACGCTCTTCCTTGCTGGCAAGTCTCTTCCAGAACTTCTCCCAGAGCGTAATCTTAACGTCAATGGTTCCGAAATATCCGGTAAACTGTCCGTCGCTCTCAAAGACAAGAATTCCTTCAAAAGCATTCTTGGCAATGACATACACACGATCCGCATAATCAACCGTAACTTTTAACGGAATAAAATCAAAATTGTCTTCCAGAATCTCCGACTGCGGATTATCTACAATCTTGATAAACTCGCCTTCGGGTGTCAGCACAACGATTCTCTTATGATTGGAGTCTGCTATATAGAGTTCCATGTGTTCTGAGACACATACTCCGGTGGGCGCATCAAAACCGTCCTCCGCACCGTCCCTGTTAAAATTCTCTATCACCCGTATGGTTTCGGTCATGTTTTCATTTAACACGACAATACGATTGTTCTTCGTGTCCGCCACATAGACGAGTCCGTCCGGCGATACGCACAAATCCTGCGGTTCGGCAAAACCGGTCGTTCCTACGCTTTGTCCTGTCACCGTGCCGGTAGGCACATACGCCGCCGGCGTAAGAGCGATATCTTCCCAATATGTATAATTATAAGTATCATAGGGAAGTTCCTCGGCATATGCATCCGCCCCGCCCACTGTCACTGTCAGCACCGCTGCCGTAAACAGAGAGGCTGTCAATTTCTTCATTCGATTTCTTCTTTTCATCCTGCCCCTCCTTCTTTAATCCTTCATACCCGACGTGGTCATCGTCTCAATGACGTTGTTCTGACAAATCAGGAAGAAGATAATCGGCACCGCCGCAATGATAAATGTTACTGCTGCCGCTGCTCCGGCTCTCGCCGTACCGCCTGCCGTAATCTGTTGTAAAGAATACTGTAACGGCTTTAGTTCTTCGTTTCTTAGGAAAAGACTTCCCGTATTGCCCCACATCTGCTGGAACTGGAAGATTGCCAGCGTCAGCCATGCCGGTTTTACATTCGGCATCACAATCGTCCAGAAAATTTTCCATTCCGACGCACCGTCCAGTCTTGCCGACTCCATCAGGGAATCCGGAAGCTGCTCCATAAACTGTTTCATCAAATACAGACCCATACCAAAAGAGAAAGCCGGAAGAATCAACGCCGCATATGTATTGTTAATATGCAGCCAGCTGATAATCAGGTACTGCGGAATCTGTGTTACCGTCCAAGAGAACATCATGGACAGCACTACCATGTTGAACAGAATATCCTTGCCCGGAAATTTATGCTTTGCCAGCGGATATGCCGCCAGACTGGCACATATTACGTGACCGACCATACCGCCGCCCGTAATGATGATTGTGTTAAATATGTATCTGGAAAAAGGTACCCATGAATTGTTCATGAGCACGAACAAATCCGAAAAATTTTCAAGGGTCGGGTTGCGCACGAAGATTTTCGGTGGGAACTGGAAAATCTCGTCCAGCGGTTTTAGTGCATTGTTGATAATCATGACAAGCGGCAGAGCCATAAAGATACCGCAGATAAACATGATGAAAAACAAAATACCGTTTCCCGCCATAGAACGGTTCAATTTCTTTTCCCTAGGTTTCCGTTTGAAGAGTTTACGTCTGACTGTTGTTTGTTTTTCTTTATTCTTTGCCATTAGTCGCCAACCCTCCTTAATATTTTCTGTACCAGCTTATTCGTGCCGACCATGAGCAGGAACAAGACTGTCGCGATCGCCGATGCATAACCCATATCAAATCTGGTAGAACCGTAGTCTAACAAGTGCGTTACAACCGTTGCTCCGGCATAATTGACGGAAGGATTACCCGCCAGCTGGATTGAGATATCCGCCACTGCGAAAGACTGTGTAATCTGCATAACGGCACCGAACATCAACTGCGGCTTCATGGATGGTAATGTAACATACCATAATTCCTGCCAGCGGTTCTTAACGCCATCCAAGGCTGCCGCTTCATACAGACTCTTATCTACCGTCTGAAGACCTGCGATGAATGAAAGGAAACCGGTACCGAGGGACAGCCACAACTGTACGACAATCAATATCGGAAGTATCCACTTCTCGGTCTTCATCCACAGAATCGGATTATCCAGAATACCGAGTTTAATCAAAATACCGTTTAAGTAACCGTAACGGTCACCGGTCAGAATCAGATTCCATACCATATATGCGTTACCGCAGATACTCGGTGCGTAGAAAATAAGTGTCAGTAAAGAACGGACTTTACCGTGAAACTCATTGATAATCCACGCAAACAACAGACACAGAATATAACTGATCGGTCCCGTGATGACTGCAAAAATAAGTGTGTTTTTTAAGGAAATCAGGAAGATATCATCCTCCAAAAATAACTTGATATAGTTCTTCCAGCCAATAAATGTAGGCATTTCCAGCATATTAAAGTAAGTAAAGCTCAGTCCGATGGAAACGACCACCGGCAGTACCGTAAACAGGAAGAATAAAATGAAGTACGGTGCCATCATCAGATAGATTTCTTTGTTACGCTTAATCTGATAGCCAAGCTTCTTCTGTTTCATATTGATTTCCAGAAGTTCCGCTGACCCTGTTGCGTTCGTAGTTGTGTGACTCATTCCTATTCCTCCTTTCCTAATCTTCGGCTAACGGCAAACCTAACTCCTGCCGTTTGTAATTGATTTCCGCATTGATATAAATAACTTTGTCCGTAAGTTCTTCTCTCGGCGAAGCGGTGTCCGTCTCGGTCGTTACAGTATAGAAAGCATTGTTGATGTTACGCCATGAATAGTAACCGCCCGGAACCTGTGGAATGCCCCTAGCCCACTCAAACGCCTCCTTAAGCGCCTCATGGTCGTTCACCGGCCAAGGCATATTACCAAACGCTTCTAAATTCGCTGTAGGCACACGCGCTGCGGAACCCATCAGACTCTCCATCTCACGACCGTATCTGGTCTGCACATCGGCTGAATTCCACCATTTAAGGAATTCCCAGCACTCATCGGGGTACTCCGTATCCGCCATGATGATACTTGCCAGACCCGTACAGCCCGTGCTGTGGTCTACCGTACCGTCTTCCTGTACTGTGCCGGGTACGGGTGCAAAACTCCACAATCCTGCAATATCCGGCGCAGATACGACTAAGTTATTATAAATCGTATAGTCCGCTATGATAATCGGACACTCGCCTGTACGGAAACGCTCTTCCACGCTCGTCTCCTTATCCAGCTTGTAATCCGTGTAGTACTCACAATATTCCTTGAATGTATTGATTGCGATATCGGAATCCAAAGCCGAACTTACTCCGCCCTCATTGTAGTAGGACCCGCCGTTCTGGTATAAGAACATCGCAAATACCTGCTCGCTCGGCAGCATACCGAACTCCATCTGATTCTTGGAAAGTACTGCCATTGCCACCTTCACATCATCCCAAGTCTCCGGCACCTCCATGCCAAGCTCCGCCAGAATATCCCTGCGGTAGAACATCACCGGGAATGTAGTAGTCTCCGGCAGCGCATAGGTTGCCCCGTCAAACTGGAAAGGCACCATCGCTGCATCGGCAAACCTGTCTGTCACTTCTTCCAAATCTTCAAACCGGCTCAAATCAAGTACCGCATTACGAATACCATAATTGACAGGTGTGTCATTTCCCGTGTTGAGCACCTGACCTGCAATACCGTTAGTGTTGGCAACCTGAATCGCCACATCCGGTCCTTCTCCTGCCAGCTCGGCTCTGAGCAGAGTATTCATATCTACCAACTGCACATTGACGTTGACACCGTAGTTGTTCGTAAAGTCTTCATCAATCATTGATTTGATAACATTCGCCTGATCACGTCCGGAGCCAATCCAGAGGGTGAGCGTCGTGCTTTCATCTCCTTCGGCAATAACGTTACCGATCTGGTTGTAGTCTATAATAAAGGAATAGAACAATCTCTTACACTCGTATCCTACTTTGCTGAAGAAAGAGTCATTAGCATATTCCACATCCACGTCGGCGGAAGTGATGTTGATACGGTCCACTGCAAGAGGCTGCGACACGATGGTGCTGACCCAGTTACCGCAGGCGCGGACGTTAATCTTATAAGAACCGATGACTCTGACGAAGTATTCTTCATCGTCAATCAAATCATTCAACTGGTCGCGCATGGTCAAAAGCACTGTCAGCTTATCGGAGTTCTTACCCGTCAAAGCTTCCATATCGCTTATTGCCCCGCTCAGCTGGTCACGCACTGCCACCAGCTCGTCATGCAGGTTCGGCAATGAACTTGCAAGCTGATAATCTCTGTATGTATCAGGATCTACACCCGTAATCTTGATGACCTCACGGTAGATAGCATTAAGCTGCTGCACACTGTCCTGAACCTCGCTGACAATATCTGCAAAATCACCAAGCACCGCCTCCATACGCAGGGTGTGATGACCCTTTTCCAGATAGAAGGAGTAAGGCGTTCCGGCATCGTCGGATAATACGTCCTCACGCCAGCTCTGCGCATAGTGGAATCCGTAGTCTTCCATCTCCTTAAAGGGCACCTCGCCGTCTATGGAAATTCTTCTGGATACATAGATACCCCTCACATAATTCTGGCAGTCATAAAGAGAGATATTATAATATCCCGACTCCGCTACATCAAACTCCCACTCAATCCACTGTCCTACCAATCTCCATGAATTACCGCCGATTGTATTATTTAACAGTTCCTTCGCACTGGAAGGAGACACTGCCGGAGAAGACTGATCCTGAATCGGATAGAGCATCTGTGAAGATGTCCTGAGCGCATTCTCACCCTCGATGCAAATATTCTGACCGGTGGTCGCCTTTGCTCCCGCCGCATCCCATTCAGCCTTAACTTCCGCATAAGTCTTAGTCTGTTCCGCTTTTCCCAAGATAAGCTGATGAATCACCATAGGCTCTTTTAAGGAAAGCAGACTGATCGTATGCTCACCTTTAGTCAGATACACAGACAGGGGAGAAGTGATATGTCCTTCGCTGTCATAAGTGTAGCTCGTAATCCATTCCGGAGCCTCCACCATGCCCGGCTTGTTGTCGTTGCCCTGATTGTCTTTTTCCCACAGATACTGTACGGAACCGTTCACTGTCTGCTCGGCTGCCTGTACATCGAATTTCCAGATACGGTAGAAATCAACGAGAGCCATCTCACTGTAAGGCAGCTCTCCGTCTATGAAAATGCTTCGCTCAATATCGGAGTTCTTACCTGCCACCG
Organism: uncultured Lachnospiraceae bacterium; assembly: GCA_947176505.1. Classification (GTDB taxonomy): domain Bacteria; phylum Bacillota; class Clostridia; order Lachnospirales; family Lachnospiraceae; genus UBA3282. The sequence continues at coordinate 12,464 of CAMWQW010000037.1, forward strand.
GGAAATACTCCAACGACAGATTATAGAAGCCTTCTTCTTCCACATTTACCGTAAACTCCGTCAGGGAATCCTCACTGGTGTAGAGGCTGTCGCCACTCATTCCTTCATAGTCCGTATAAATGATTGGATCTACAGACATATCGCTCTCGTTGTAGCGTACACTCGCCTCTGCGCCTACTCTGATCTCCGCATCGGGATATACCGCATCAAACTGCGCCACATAATCCCTATAATTCGGAATGGAATCATCAATAGAGTAGGAACTTATGATGTCATCATAATCGTCCATACTCAGACTCGTCTGTGCATGGGATGCGATTCCCGAAGAATACAATGTCGTCAATGTCATTGCTGCCGTCAGGGCAACCGCCGCCATTCTTTTTCCCCTGTCAGTGTGTCTCATCTTCTACCTCTTTCCGCATACCCCGTTCGTATGCTGTTTACAATTCTATTCTTCTTCCGCGTCGTCTACTCCGTCGCGGATTATTGCTGTCACTCACTCTTATCTTTCTTCCGCTCCTCGCGGTCATACCACTGCTCTTCGCCCGGCTTCGCCTCCGGCATATAGTGCAGAAGCGCCTTTTCCATCAGAAAAGTCACGAGGTAGCACCACACTCCCGGCACCACCAGAATACATGCCATCGGCAATACAAAAGCAAGCAGCCAACCGATCAACACGCTGCCTGCCGCCACGGCTGCGGTAATCGGGAAAAACCGCATACTCATGACAAAAGACAATTGAATCATTTTCGTCATTTTCATTTCGAATCTGGAAAAGACCGGAAACAAATAAATCAAAATGCACGCACTCACCGCAATCACAACATCATACAAAACTACCGGAAATGTGACCGCTTCCTGTGCACCTGCCAGTGCCATCTGCCTGCCATACCAAAGAAGCGCCACCCACGCAATGATGCCGATCGTCAGTATTACACCCTTGCCCAGCGTTCTTTTCATGGAGTGAAAGAACTCCTTCACCGGTCCGCCCCGTTCCCTCCGGATACTCTTCATCGTCGCATAATAGAGTGAAGTAAGCGCCGGTCCTACGGTGACTACCGGAAGGCAGCACAGCAGAAATACAATATTAACGAAAATGATTTCCCCTGTTTTATTTAAGAAACCCATGACCTTGCCGTCATAGTCGAAAAATCTCCGAAGCACTCCTGCCCTCCATGTGCTACTCCTGCCGTATCGGGTAACTGCCCAAATCCGGGATATCATCCAATGTAATAACCGCTTCGTTCTCGTAAAACCGCTTAAGTGCATCTTCTTCCGTATACTGGTCGCTGTAAGAGAAGATTGCCGTATTCTTCGCCACAAATTCGGAGCCCCATGTACACCAGAACCCCCACATAGCGCCGTCGCGCACTGCCAATTCGGGATCAAATACGCATCCGTTCTCAGAAAGAACTACCATCTTGGGAGGATTGGTATAATTTACCGCTTCCATATATTTATTAATCTGAGAAGTATACACCCGCTCCCCCGGATAGATGTCTTCGCCGATGATATCCACGTATTCATCCCCCGGATACCAGTCTTTATCCTGTCCGTTCCACAGCCAGATTAAATTATTAAGACCATATTCGTCTGTCAGCTTCTCGTACATGCATATGTACAGTTTCTTGTAAGCGTCCGCTCCCGCATCGCCCCACCAGAACCATCCGCCGGCAGCCTCGTGGAGCGGTCTCCATAAAACAGGCACGCCCGCATCCTGCAAAATAAGCAGCTGCTCGGCTATGGCGTCGATGTCCTTCATCAAAAGCTCATAGCCTTCTTCATCTTCACCGTTCATAATCTTAGCAAGGTCAATATTCGTATGCTCTTTATAAAATCCGCTGTACCATTGTCCTGTGAGATATTTGGAAGGTGCATTCCAGTGCCAGCAGAATGTAACGATTCCTCCGTTTTCCCAATGCTGGATGGCAAATTCGGTAGCCTTACTGCTGCTGCCGTTCTCCACACGGGAAGGCGAATATTCAATAAAATCAAGTCCCAGCACAGCCGGCGTTTTCCCTGTAGCCTTCTTTACCACTTGGAATTCCTTGCCGAATGCACCGGTATCACAGTATTGACCGGAAAGTATCTTCGTACCGTAGTTATCGCACAGATAACTCATCAACCGTTTCGTCTCCTCCGTGGCATTCTCATTGCATAACTTAGCGGAAACCTGATAGATTGCCGGATCAATAGGTGCTGCTGTCACGATATCTAATTTATCCAAGTCAATCCATCCCCAATACTTAGCAACCGAAATTTCATGTTCTCCCGCTTCGAGATATACTCTTGACACTGCGGAAACATCAAAATCTTTCGTTTCCGTCGCCACCGTACCCATGGAATCCCCGTCTACACTCACATAATTTTCTTTATAATCACTGCTTGCACTGTAGAAATTTAAATCATAGAATCCTGTTTCAGATATTTCGACATGAAAAACGCACCTGTCTGCATCCTCCGAAAACCCGGTGGCATAGCCTTCACCGCTGTACCCGGAAGAATTGCTTTCCATATGTACGTTTCCGATCAGTTCAGCCTCCTCAGCTTCATATGTACCCACTGTCTGAGGAACAAATACTTCCTCTTCAGCTTCTTCAACCGCCATACCAGCAATATTTGCTGTGTCTGCCGTTCCCCCGCATCCTGCTAACCCACACGTAATCAGGACTGCTGCGAAACCCATCATATTCTTTCTATTCCCCATGCACATTACCCCTGTAAACTACCGTTTTGTTAGTTACAATTTGGTTAATCACAGTTTTGTTAATTAAATTAGCCTCTCATTTAACCATTTAAGTTACTTAAATTATAAGTTAATTTTATCTTGTTTTCAAGCTTTTCACATGACTTCTTAACGTTTTGGTAGATTATAACTATTTATTTATTGCTTTTTTATTTATTATTACCAAAACAAAAAAAAACATCCGACACATAACTTATATGCGTCGGACGCTATCCTTGATCACCAAATGTCCCTCCACAATATGAGTACTCGGCGCCCCTGCCTGATCCTGCAGTTTATTGAGCAGCACTCCGACCGTTCTCTTCGCCATCTCTCCAAGATCCACCTCATAAGTGGTGATGCCGATGTCGCAGATGCCCGGATAAATGTAGTTATCATATCCCACTACCGACACATCCTCCGGCACGCGGTATCCGTTCTGCTTAAGCTTATTAATCAACATCCCCGCCGATAAGTCACAGTTACATACAAACGCAGTTGGCATGTCCTTCGGGAGCGTCAGCAGATTCACTTCATCAATATATCCGCTGCGAATATCCCTGTCATCTATCCGCCAATCGTCGCGCAGCGCGGCGCCATGCTCCATCATTGCTTTCACGTAACCCAAATACCGGTCTGTAATAGAGGTTGTGGCAAGCAGAGTTCCCACATAGGCAATTTTCTCGTGTCCCATGCTGAAAAGATAATTCGTCAACTGATAAGTGCCGTAGAAGCTGTCCGATACAACAGCGTCAACATCCTGTCCTTCATCCGTAAAATCCATATATACAATAGGTAGGGAAGAATTCTTCTTAATCATCGCCAGAAAAAACTCCGGCATCTTACCTAAAACAATCACTCCGTCTACCTTCTGTTCTTTGATCAGTTTCGGCAGTTCAGGCGCTTCCTCTTTCTGACCGCCCACCACTTCCATCAGCGTAAAGCATCCCCATGCCATAGCTTTGGTGGCAATCTGTTGATACATCTGCCAATAAAAGGAATCGTATTTATCCAGATAACTCTCCTCAATCAACAACCCGATATTATAACTCTTGCGCATTCCCGTTCTCTTTGCTTTAGAAGACTGCACATAACCCATCTCGTCAGCCAGCTGCTTAATCTTCTCTCTCATTTCCTCGCTGACACCCTTCTGTCCAGCCAGCGCCTTAGAGACTGTCACGGTACTCACGCCAACCCTTTGCGCAATGTCAGCCAATCTTACCTGTTTCGCCATACTCTCCTCCAAAATAATTAGTCATTTTATATTATATTAAAAAAAAGCAAATTAATATATGCATAATACAAACAAATTAGCTAGCTAAATTTTGTTAAATTTAGCCAGCTAATTATTTTACACTTATCTATCATTACGTTTGTGCTATGAAAAGAATGTCTTATTCGCCTAAGTACGCCTTTCTCACCGCTTCATCGTGCATTAATTCCTCTGCATCTCCGGATAATGAAATCGTTCCCGTCTCGAGCACATATGCCCTGTCGGCAATGGCAAGTGCCTTCTTCGCATTCTGCTCCACCAATAATACGGTAGTACCCGACTCGCTGACCCGTCTGATGATATCGAAAATCTCATTGACAAAAATCGGTGAGAGTCCCATCGAAGGCTCATCCATCAAGATAATATTCGGCTGACTCATAAGCGCCCGCCCCATGGCAAGCATCTGCTGTTCACCGCCGCTTAACGTTCCCGCCATCTGCGTCTTACGCTCTTCCAGCCTCGGGAAACGCTCATATACCATATGCAGCGTCTCTTTAATCTCATTTTTGTCTTTTCTCGTATAAGCGCCCATCATCAGATTGTCATAGACCGATAACTGCGCAAAAACACGTCTTCCCTCCGGCACATGCGCCATACCCATTGGCACAATCTTATAGCCCGGCGTCTTCGTGATATCCTTACCCTCGAAGATAATGCTGCCGCTCGTCGGCTTAATCAGCCCCGTAATCGTGTGCAGTGTCGTCGTCTTGCCCGCACCGTTGGCTCCGATCAATGCGATTACCTCACCCTTTTCCACTTCAAAACTGATTCCTTTGATTGCCTCTATCACACCGTAATGGACATGAAGATCCTTCACTTCCAGCATTGCCATAATATCCACTTTCCTTTCCCGTTGCTCAGCTGCCTAAGTATGCCGTAATTACTTCCGGATTACTCAATACATCCTGCGTATCGCCCTGTGCGAGCACTTCACCGAAATTGAGTACCGTCAGTTTCTCACAGATTCCGGATACCAGTTTCATATCATGCTCAATCAAAAGTATCGTCATATCAAAATGATCTCTCACGAAACCGATCATATCCATTAATTCCTTCGTCTCGTTAGGATTCATACCTGCCGCCGGTTCGTCTAAAAGAAGGAGTTTCGGCGCCGTCGCCATAGCACGTGCAATCTCTAACTTTCTCTGCTGACCGTACGGAAGATTCTCCGCCTTGTAGTCCGCGTACTCTTCCAAGCCAAACACCTTAAGCAGTTCCATCGCCTTCTCATTCATTTCTTTCTCCACTTTATGATAGCGGGGAAAGCGCAGGATTCCTTCTAATGTAGAATAAGTATAATGGTTATGCAGTCCAACCTTGACGTTGTCAAGTACCGTCATATCGCCAAACAATCTTATGTTCTGAAAAGTTCTGGCAATGCCAGCCTTACAAATATCAATCGTCTTCTTGCCCGTCAGGTTCACGCCGTCCAACAGAATCGCGCCCTCGTCAGGCTGATATACACCCGTTAACAGGTTGAAAATCGTCGTTTTCCCAGCACCGTTTGGTCCGATCAGACCATAGAGCTGCCCCTTTTCCACAGAAATGTCAAATGCGTTAACCGCACGCAGACCGCCAAAGGAGATTCCTAAATTCTTTGTCTCTAAAAGTGCCATATCCTACGCCTCCTTCTCGGGTTTTCTGCCCGCCGTAATACGCTGTTTCAGACGTTTTCTGAAAAAGATCGCATTGGGACTCCAGTTGAATATCATCATCGCTATCAATACAATAGCATAAATCAGCATACGATAATCGCTGAGTCCTCTCAACACTTCCGGAAGCAGTGTAAGGAGTACCGCCGCAATAATGGAACCGCGGATATTGCCGATACCTCCCAGTACAACAAACACCAGAATCAGAATGGACATATTGTAACCGAAGTTCTTCGGAAGCGCATTCAGCGTAGACAAGTTATGCGCATAGAGCACTCCCGCCACACCCGCTATAGATGCCGAAATTGTGAATGCAATTAATTTATACTTAGTCACATTAATTCCTACCGACTCGGCGGCAATTCTGTTATCACGGATAGACATGACCGCACGCCCCGTTCTGGAATGAATAAAGTTCAGTACTATAAATAACGTAATCAGTATTAAGACTACGCCGATTGTAAAATTAGAGTCATTGGGCGTTCCCGTAACACCCTGCGCACCCTTAATCAGCATCAGCCCGTCTTCTTCCATATTGAGAGACAAGGCGTCCTTCATAGTGAAATGAATACCGTTACTGTCCACGCCAAGATACAGTGCATTGATAATATTCTTGATAATCTCGCCGAAAGCAAGCGTCACAATCGCCAGATAGTCGCCGCGAAGACGCAGTACCGGAATACCCACCAGAAAACCGACTAAAGCAGCCGCAGCCGCTCCGATTAAAATCGCCAGAAAGAATCGTAATCCTCCCGGTATGGCATCCTTATATGCAAGAGAAAATACCGCGCTGGAAAAAGCGCCTACGCACATAAATCCCGCATGTCCGAGACTCAGCTCACCCAGAATTCCTACCGTTAAGTTCAGCGCGATTGCCACAATCACATAAGTACAGAAAGGTACAAGCAGACCCCGTATCAAACTTGACACATGTCCCGAAGATATCAGAAGCTGTACCACAATATATGCAAGGATCACCATTCCATAGGTGATCATATCATTCTTCATTGTTTTATTTATCTTTATCTTCTTCATCCTAAAGCCCCTCCTAAACCTTCTCTTGAATCTTCTTACCGAGAAGTCCCGTAGGTTTCACAAGAAGCACGATAATCAGAATACTGAATACGATTGCATCGGAAAGCTGGGAAGAAATATAAGCCTTGCTTAAGTTCTCAATCACACCCAACAGAATGCCGCCGATAAACGCACCGGGAATCGAACCGATTCCTCCGAATACCGCCGCCACAAATGCCTTAATACCCGGCATCGAACCGGTGTAGGGCGTGAGCGCCGGATAGGCGGAACACAAGAGCACACCCGCAATAGCAGCGAGAGAAGAACCAATGGCAAACGTCACTGCAATCGTACCGTTCACATTAATGCCCATAAGCTGCGCGGCACCTTTATCCTCGGACACCGCCGTCATGGCACGTCCGATTTTGGTCTTTTTCACGAAAAGGGTAAGACCGACCATAATAATAACATTGACTATAACAGTCACAATCGTCACACTCTTGATAATGAGCTGACCGTCAAATAATTCCAAGTTCGGAAAAGGCACTACGTTGGTAAATGCCTTCGTATCTGAGCCAAACACAAGAAGCGCCACATTCTGTAATAGGTAACTGACGCCGATTGCCGTAATCAACACGGCAAGAGGTGATGCACCTCTGAGTGGTCTGTATGCAACCCTCTCAATAGTCACGCCAAGCAAAGTGCACGCCGCCATGGAGATAATAATTGCCGCGAGGGGATTTAGTCCCATGCCGCTGACGGTCACAAACACCACATATCCGCCAATCATAATGACATCGCCGTGCGCAAAATTTAACATCTTGGCAATTCCGTATACCATCGTATAGCCAAGTGCAATCAGCGCATATACACTTCCTAAGCTTATTCCGTTTATCAAATGGGCTACAAAACTCATAGTTACACCTCTGTTCTCTGTTGCGTTGTTGTTATATGTATAGTATTCCACTAGGGGAATGCACGCTCTTTGCATTCTCTCAAACATGACTTAGTTACACTTTAGCAGCGTACTTCGCTGCCTTAGTGTAACTTCATGTCATCTTTTCCCGAGTTTGCGAAGCAAATCTCGTAATCGAGCGAAGCTCGATTTATTACATAGCTGTATAAACGCCATCCTTAATTACTACAGCCTTAGGATCCTTAGTCGGTTCGCCGGAAGCGTCCCATGTGATTCCAAGACCTGTAAGTCCGTCTACTTCAATCTCTGTCATTGCTGTTGACAACGCTGTGCAGATTTCCTCGTTGGACATATCCGCCGTAATGCCAGCCTTCTCTGCCGCTGCCTTGATGATGTAGATTGCATCGTAACCGTCTGCTGCAAACTGGTTAGGAGTCTCGCCGAATTTCTCATTGTATGTTGTAACAAACTTCACTGTCAAATCATCCGTAGCGTCTGCTGCAAAAGGTGTTAAAAGCATAACGTCTTCTGCTAAAGATGCATCAAAGTTCTCAACGCCTAAGATACCGTCTAATCCGTCACAGCCAAAGAACTTCACATCGAATCCCATATCGGAAGCCTGCTTTAAGATCAAAGCTGCCTCATTATAATAAATGGGAAGGAATACAAGATCTGCGCCCGCATCTTTCGCCTGCTGTAACTGCACGGAAAAATCTGTCTTGTTATCTGCTGTGAAAGCACCTGCCGTTACGATTTCAAAAGGCTGGTTTGCCGCTTCGCCTGCAAATTTCTCATAAATACCGGAAGAATATACATCGGAGCTGTCATAGATAACCGCTACCTTTGTTGCAAGGGAATGCTCGCCGATATACAGTGCGGATGCTGCACCCTGATTCGGGTCGGAGAAGCATACACGGAAAGAGTTCGGGTTTGCAACACACTCTACTGCTGAACCTGAAGGTGTGAGCTGGAAGATATTGTCCTCTGCCGTCTTAGCTGCTACTGCGATAGAACATGCACTTGTTACACAGCCATCGATAACCTGTACGCCCCAGTCTTTCAAAGTATTGTATGCGTTAACAGACTTCTCGGAATCCAACTCGTCATCCTGAAAGTTAAGTTCAAGCATCATACCGTTCACGCCACCTGCTGCGTTGATTTCATCAACCGCAATCTGAGAACCGTTCATTGCGGCGATACCATACACTGCTGCACCGCCGGTCAGGGGTCCGATACCGCCAATCTTTAATGTACCGCCGGCACCATCAGCAGCGCCTGCATTATCTGTAGAAGCTTCTGCTTCCGCGCTACCTGCTGCGTCATCTGTTGCCGCTGCATCTTCTGCTGATGCATCATCTGTTGCTGCATCGTTGGTTGTTTCTCCGGTCGTGCTGCCGGAATCTGCGCCTGTAGAACCACAGCCTGTCAGTAAAGCGGCTGTCATGGCACCTGCAAGCACAAGGCTTAACATTTTTTTCTTCATAATTCTCTCCTCCTTTAATAACTAGAAAGATTCAAAAAAGGGACTCCTATATAATAATAAGAAGTCCCACCCTTGAAACTTAGAAAAATAATAGTCAAATTCTACAATTTTGTCAATAGTTTTTTGTTAATTTTCCTTTTTTCTTCTATTGAACATTTAAAATTCTAAGAACCAGATTTATGCTGCAATACTCATCCTCCACCGTAAAATGAAGTTCATTGTCATCCGACATCTGACAAGTGCCTTTTATAAATTTTCCGGACGCTCCTTCGACATCCGGCGTCCCCTTCCGCATAAGAACATTCGTATTCACCGGAAACAGCAATCCTCCTTTTTCAAAAAGCGCACAATACTCTTCACGCGTCAACTGTGTTTCATCGTCTTGCGCCAGTCCGTGATAATAATGATGCACTTTACCGTTCTCATACAACGTAGTAACGATATTGCTTACTCCACTCTGTTCAATCCGGGAAAAAACCACAGCTCTTTTCTTATCATAGTCCACCATATATTGTCCGTTAATGGAACCTTTTGTATTGTTTTCAAGATCTGGGCTATGCAGTTTTGTCCGAAATTCAAAATACAGCGCCGGGCTTTTATCCAGCATTTCCCAAACGTTATCTAAACTTTCCATTTGCCTCTCCTTTCGGAATATTTATGATTATCATTGTTTCGTCGCCGCAACGCTTGCTCCTGTCGCCGCGCTTGTCGCAGCCGTTGTGGACGCCCCGGTTGCAACTGCTGCTCCTGCTGCAAGAACCGGCGGAAAAGCAATGCAGATCAGACATGTCGCACATACCGCACAGGCTGTACAAGCCGTACAGGCTATGCAGCTGCAGCCGTTTGCTTTTTCTGTTACATAAAAATCGTATTCTTTCATGTTACCCTTCTTTCTCCGCCTTCATTTATTTGTAGAAGGCATCTTAGGCGGCAGATAACCTTCTTCTCTATACATTGCGCAATGTCAGATACGTCGTTAAAGGGGACACACTTTTTCTGCGGACATTCCCTTGCAGACCGGACAGGCATAAAACCACTCGCATGATATGCATCCGGCATCTTTTGGGGTATTGCCTTTCCAATATTTTTCAGACAAAGAGTGTATGATTGCCCTGACGGAATCGTCCAGCAGATTCCCCACTTTGTTCCCTCCCATCTGAAAGCAGGGGACAACATCAGCATTACTCTTCACAAACACTTTACCAAGCAGGCACAAATCCCGATCCTTACGCTGATAAAATTCCGCCACACCGGGAATCAGAAAATCATTTTTATCAATTACAGCCATGTTCTTAACCTGTACGCTCCTTATCTTTCCTCCTGTCAATAACGCGCTGCCTGACGGAAATCCACTGTCTGACAGAACCGTAACATGTTCAAACTCTCCCGTTGCCGCTTTGATTTCGTCAGCAGACTGCTTGTCCGCACAAAGATATATGATCAGCGGAATATCCTTGTCAATAACGCGCAGCCTTTCATCTGCGTGATTGACAATCAGAACCGGCATTACTCCAAGCCTTTGCATGTAATCGCATAGCCGCGGTAGTCCCTCATACTCCAATACATCTCCGCCGGTCAGAATGAATTCCCTCACCCCCGCATGATATAAACGTTCCGCAATATCAATCCATTGCTCTAATGCCAGCACATCTGTTCCCACATCCGTGCAGCGGCAGGGTGTGCAGAATCTTTTTCCGCACTCTTTGGCTCCAAGCCTGCACCTATGATTGAGTTGTAAATAAGCTATCTGCGGATTTTCTGGCGCAAGGTCCGGTCTAGTCAGCGTAAAATGATTATATGGTCTTATCTTATCTATAAAATACCGGCGTTCACTAAAAAATCCCCATCCGATTTTCGCAAGCCTCAGAAGTGTGTCCGATTTCTCCATCCCGTCGCTTAACGCGTTTCCTTTCTCGGCATACGCGACAAGTCCACACTCCTCTTTCTCCAGCTCTATCGCCTTGCGCTCTTTCAGATTGTAAATAACTCCCTTCTCCGCCCCAAATACCAGAATGCAATGGTTTAACAAACTAAAATACACTGTTTTTCCTCCCCTTAATCCACAATATTTCCGGTTGCCTCATGAAGTCTTTCAAAATAATCCGCCGCAAAGCTCTCAAACAGTTCAGGCTTTTGTTCCATGATATCCGTATAACACTTCAATAACTCCAATACCGCTTCCTTACGTTCATTACAATAATTCTCCGGTATCTTAAGCTCATCACCGTTTGTACTTCTTGCATAACAAATATTACAGAATCTTGAATAGTCACATTGGCTGCACTTATCATAATTGCTGTTCATGATACGCTCCAGTTTAGCCATATACCTGTAATCAAGTCCTTTCTCTAAATCTCCGATTGAAAATTCGGGCGCCATTTTCTCGCAGATATGTATCTTCCGGTCCACCGTTACATACAGCTTTTCTCCCGGAATACAGCAGCCGGTATACGGGAACCCTTGAGGTCTTCCCTCTTTATACACAGAATGTGTCCCGAACTCCAGATACTCAAAAGCAAATAATGCCGGCAGAATCCCTTTGGTAAAAAGAGTTGGATCACCGGAAAACGCCTTTTCCAAATAACGTTTCTTGAACATCCTATATTGCTCCATGAAATGCTCTTTTTCTTCCTCTGTAAACTGCTCGTAGTAATCAGTATCCGTATTCGAAATCATCGACATGGACACGATAAACAGTTTTTCCTGTTGTATAAACGCGTCTAACGCCGTCAGATCCGTCCGATAGTCGAAGCAGAGACTAATGCCGAATTTCAGATAATCCGGATATCTGTTCTTAAATGACCTGACCGCCCGGTAAACCCGTTCATAAGTTCCCCTGCCGCTTAAGTCAACCCTGTTTCTGTCATGATTTTCCCGATTTCCGTCGAAACTGACAATCAGAGAAAAATGATGTTTCACGAAGAAATCCATCTTATCTTCCGTCAGCAAATATCCGTTTGTCGTAATCGTATACTCTACATCTTTATCCGCATAATTTACTTCTATATACTCCACAACCTGCCTGATTACCTCATAATTAAGCAGTGGCTCGCCGCCATAAAAAGCGACAATGGGATTTCTCCAGATATTTCCCCGTCCGGATGTCTCAAAATGCGACAGATAAAAGTCAACCGCTTCTTTTGCCGTCTCATACCGCATCAGTTCATTTCCATGGTTTCTTGTATTTTGATAATGTTCACCGTAACAGCAGTATCTGCACCGGAAATTACATGCCATAGACATTTCCAGTATGAGTTCCCTGAATCCTCTCTCCTCTAACTGTTCTCTGACCGTCGTTTCATCCGCTTTCGGCGGATTATATACCGGTTCCGGTATATCCTCCTGAATATAGTCTGCCGGAAAAATAAATCCGTTTCCGTTATGATAAAAGTATCGATTGCCGGCTGATGATTCAAAATATAGTCCTTTCAATTACGTCCCTCTCTTCCATTCCTTGCGGAGCAATATTTATATTTGTAGTATATTATCCATTACTGGCTTGCACGACAAAGCCACGAGGCGCTATAATTAGCGCCTCGTGGCTTTGTCAAGTACAATATAATAATTTTATTCACGCGTTGAATCGTAACTTTTGATATTACAAATACTTCTGCAGAAATTCCATTTCCATTCCCGTGTCAGATTTTTGTTCGAAAAAGTGATAATTCACTGTCTGAGCGCCATCTACTAAATTATAAAATTATGAAACCCACAACTGCACATTATCATTTACTGCCGATGTATCTGCCATAGGATTGGAATCTGCCACAGTACCCGTACCACTCTCCGCCATATCCTGCACAAGCAGATTTACGATATTATCAACTGCCGCATCCGTAGGATTGTCATATATCGCACTGCTCTGCTCCGCCACAGAAATTTCTTCCTGAATCGTTTCCTGCAAGGGCTGGTTCGACGCATACAAATCTTCCAATATTTCAACGCAATTATCCACAGTGGTATCTTTCTCTATTGCAGCATTTTCTTCCGTAAACGTCGTTTCTTGAATGGTTTCCTGCCCGATTGTCGGTTCGTCAGAATTCTCACCTACCACCGGAGCTATTCCTGTTATGGATTCATCTGACACCGGAATATCTGTGTTGTTATCAACATCTGACGCAGAATCTACAATTGTTTCCACACTTTGGATCGGAGAATTGTCTATCGACTGTGTTTCGGTTATCTGGGATTCTGTTATATTCTCCGTATCCGTAGATGTAAGCGTAATATCTAGCTGTGTATTCACATAGTCAATCGTTCCTTTGTCGCCATCCGCGAACTCAATGTTCTCCACAAAGCACCAGTCGTCATTGTAGTAGTACGCATTCGCCACTGTCACACTGTCATTCTCACTGTACTCTATCACGAGGTTATAGCCTTCCCGCCTCAAGCGGATGTCCTCTGCCTTTATTCCCTCGCCGAACACGATACGGTCTTCCTTTCCCTCTGTCTGGCTGTACTCATAGTCATAGATGGTATCCTTCCCGTCTCCGAGGTTGAAGATATAGGTATCGTTTCCACAGCCTCCTTCCAGACGGTCGTTCCCGGTCCCGCCTATCAGGATATCGTCGCCATTCTCTCCGTAGAGCTGGTCATCACCTTCCTCTCCGTAGATCGTGTCGTCTCCGTTGCCTCCCCTCACCTTGTCATTCCCTGCTCCGGCATAGAACGTCTCATTCTGGTCATAACCGTAGGCTGTCCCGTAGCCTGTCAGCGTGTCCG
>CAMWQW010000038.1 GCA_947176505.1 uncultured Lachnospiraceae bacterium
GTTTTTTCCGATGCCTGCCATGGGGTGGTCCTCGCTTTCTTTTGGGTGGGGTGATCGCTGATCTGGCTGGGTGATAACCCCGAATGTAAAATTTCTTATTGTAACCGGCTGTTTATTTACTCTTCTACTTCATACTGCTTCGCTAAGTTTGTAATCTTCTCTTCCAAATCGGCTAATTTTGCTGCCTTTTCTTCTCCGGTCATCACTGTGTCTGTCTGCGTCAAATCTTTATCTAACATATACGCATACAGAAGCAGTTCATCATCCGATCTCTGCATGGCAATATTTTCTGCTTCCACCGGATTCAGTCTGCCGATGTGAATCCAATATTCCATCAATTTCTCTTCACCGTTTATGGGCAGATTGCTTAAGATGTTCCCTTTTTGTTCCGCCGTAAGGCTTTCCAGATGAACATATGCCACGCTCAGCACATATTTCTGTTCATAATCCAACTGTTCCATGGTCAGCGGTTCCAAATCTTCCACAACCTTGATATAGTTCGTGTGTAAGAAGTCTACCTCCGCCTGAAGCTTTGCTGCCTGCATAGGCTCTTGATACAATACATAGTAACCGATAATCGGCACACACCCTACAAGAAGGAGCAGACTGATTACCGCCCATACTTTGACGCTTCGATATCTGCCCTTATTAACCAAAAGCTTATTATCCCTGATATCCTTTGTAATCATGTCATACTCGCTATGCAGGATATCTGCCAGCTCATCCACTGTCTGCGCTGTGCTCATTGTCTTAAAGAATTTATTCTTACGATAAAGCCCCGCACCGCCTTCTAAATAATCCTCATATGTGTATCTTTTCTGCAAAGCATAAGCAGTCAGTGCCTGATATTCTGCTAAGAAATCATCTTCGGTATCTGCATTTCTGATATCCCTTCGCAGGATATACACTCTGTCGTGGTCGTCAAAATAAAGATTATCCGGTGCCATAGAGAACATATACTCTTCTCTATAGGCTACCAGACATGCTGCATCTTCCAATATATTCATCTTTTTCTGCTTCGTGCAGCTGCGTATCTCACGAAAAGGATAATATCCATTCAGTATATAGACACACTCCAGTTCTTCATCCTTTTCCGTTATGCTGCAATCAATAAATCTTTCGCTGCGATAAGTCAGCTTGCTATAGTCGTACTGCGACTTAGCAGTTAGTTCCGACTTTTTGACGGTTATCGTAATTTCTCTCTTTTCTCTGCTCATATATTCCTCGTACTTCCTACTCTAACGTAATAATATCTCCGTTGTAGATACGGCTCTCTTCGTAATTTGACTCCGGCATAAGCCTTCTACCGCTTCTTACAGAGCGTATCGTATACTCCCGTCTCGGAAATATCCCTGCTTCCGCAAGCACTTGTAATGTGCCCGATACATTCTGTGTACTGTCTACCATAATCGTCACTTCTCTATTCTCATGCTTCGACCGGAAGCTGATCGTCATTGTCATCTCTTGTGGTTCCTTTCTTTTTGACAAGCATCCCCATTCCTACTAACAAAACAATCCCGACAAGCAGAGCGCTGCCAATTGTTTCTGCGGCAGAATAACCTGTCTGTTCCTGTCTCTCTGCTCTGACAATTGCTTGCGTATCCTGAACCATAAACATCTGTGCAAGAATGCTGTCAGTCTCGTTCTCCTGCATTTTTTCCGTAAAGGTTTTGCTTTTTAGAATATCTTGTGCCTGCTTTAGCCCTTCATCCACACACTGTCGTATTCGTTCAAATCCATCGGTAAATACGGGGATTCCGTTTAAATCCGTCAGAGAGGATCTCACATTCAACCTATAGGCTGCCGCCCCTGCATCCAATTTCAAATTTGCGCTGTCTTTCTCTTCCATTTCCTCTTCCGTTTCTATACTCTATTCCTGTTTCCGTTTCCGTATTTCTTTTCTGCACTTGTGCATGGCTCCTTTCAGGCGTATCTCTTTAGAGACCGCCCGAAAAAAGCTGCTTATCTGGTACGTCCTATGAGTAGCTGTTATCCAGCTCTTCCATGTCTGCACGATAGTTCTTGATACTGGTAATCAACTCATTAACCATATCCGTTAATTTGTCAACGTTACCTGCTACATTCGTAAATTCGTCCTGATGTCTCTGACTAGCCGCTGAATCCCATGAATCGCATAGAGTATTGACCTTAGAGAGCATCTGCTCTTTATTAGTAATAATCTCATCCACGATTGTGTGAAGCTCGTCGCTGATGGCATCCATTTCCGAATAACTCATCTTAATTCCATCTGCCATGTTTCTCCCTCCTCTCTTTGAACAGAATTTTTTCTATAAATTAATTGCACGCCAATGTAAATAATAATCAGTGCAATAATTCCGATAAACAAACAGACAAGGTCCTGTAAGTCAATATTAATTGACGTAGGTGACAGATTTACTTTAATCATGGACTGGTCATTGGTTTCAAGCGGTGTGGTAATAAAATCGTATACCTGCACATACTCAAGATTTCCTAATCTTGTATACGGAAGTTTCTCCGTAATATCATTCAATAACAAGACATTTTGCGCATTCAAATCGGTACGGTTCTGTTTGAAGCTGTCCATAGTGTTTCCGACATTTGTCACCGTCTGCTCATATGCCACATCCAGACTCTCCTGCAGCATCTCCTCGTTACTGTCAGCAGTCGTAATCACTTCGTCTATGTACGCTATATAAGCTTCATCCGTCTCTATGATTTCTTCTTCCATCTCATCAATAGTCTTATATAATAAATCAAGCTGTTCCTGTATTTTCTCCTCCTCAAGATACTCCATGAAATCATATTCTTCCAATTCCGTTACATATGTCTCTATCGCTTCGCTCGCGCTGCTTACAGCGCTCTCTACCCGCTCCGCCTCCGCCTCTGTCTCTTCCTCTACCGGCACCACGATTTCATCATTGTAAATATCTCGTATTCCCTGTACAAACGTTTCCGCATCAGGTATTTCGTTGATTGCTACAATAGCATTCGTATAGTATTCTTCAAACAAACCATAAAATTCTCCCATATCTTCCAACATATCATTGATTTGTTCAATATACTCATCCTCGAGGTCCTCTTCCTTCAACGCTTCTAATGCCTCGATCTGTTTGCCAATCTTGAGAAGCAGCCCTTCCTTGGTCGGCGTATCTTCCGCGGGGTCTTCCTCTCCCGGTCTCTCTTCATCCGGGTCTTCATCCTCGCCCGGGTCTTTATCTTTGTCCGGGTCTTTTTCCACCAGTTTATTCCACACTTCAGTGTCCTGCTCAGAATCATCCTCTTCCCCTTTAACCGATTGATTCTCCTCTTGCGTTTCGTCCGTCTCCTTTGATTCATCTGATTCTACCGACTCATCTGACTCCTTCGACTCTACCGGTTTCTCTGGTTCTATGGGCTTTTCCGGCTCTTCCGACTTATCCGGTTTTATCGGCTTTTCCGGCTCTTCCGGCTTCTCCGGTTCTATCGGCTTTTCCGGCTCTTCCGGCTTCTCCGGGTCTTTGTCCCCTTCTTTGAACCCAAGACTTATTTTTGCAGCAAGCTTCTTTTGATTTACTGTTTCCACAAAAACATCCGGATACTCTAATACATGGTCTAAACCTTCTTCATAGACTAGTTTGCCTTCATCATCTGTCAGGATATCTACCTTTGCAAAAACTTCTGACATGGCTGATACTTCATCATAAACACCCTGCTCCATCTCCCGTATGGCCTCTAATTCCTTCTCCGCTGATGCTACATTCTCCTCATAAGTAGTATCAATTGCCGTGACAGCATCTGAAAGTTGCTCATAATCATCAGATAAATCCAGATATTGTATTTCCGTCTCTACTGCTTCCAATGGCTCATAGGCAAGAGCTTCTATCAATTCCGCATTCTCCACACCTACGATTGCTTCCATATCTGCAATATCATTCTGCATGATTGATCCTGAATCATCCTGCACGCCATGCAATTCTTGTAAGATGGCATCCACATACATATAGGAAACATTTGCACTTAGATTCACAATAAAGTTATGAATGTCATTGACCACCTTGAACTGAACATCCTGACGTAGCCCGTCAGCAATTGTATATGTAATCTGTGATTTTACCGGCTGCTTATTTACGCTTTCCACGTTCGCGGAGAAATCTTCCGGAATCAAAATATATGCCGCATATCGGTCATTCAATATCCCTTCCTTGGCTGCAGTCAGACTGGTTGTCTGGAAATTGGTATCCGGATAGCAAATCAGTTCTGATGCATAACTTCCTATATCCGCATTAACTACCGCAATTGTCGTGATAGTACTTTTATTCTCCTCTAAGTTATGCTGATACTTTGTGGAATAAATACCACTCAAATATGCTGCGCCTACAAGCGCTGCCAATATCAGAAGATGCATCACTGATTTAAACAATTTCATACCCAAATATTTCTCCTATTATCCTTTGTACTCATGTCCGCAATTTACTGCCCGCTTCCTTATCAACACATCTCGCATCGAAGCGTGACACAATTTGACTCCATTCTATCTTTTTCCGTACAAAGCACAACTAAATTTCCGATATTATGCACTAAATCAGCCGAAATTTGCATCTGATGACAGATATAATACTATATGGAATACTCCTTTCTCCTCTTCCTCTACGACAAGTTCCCCTCCATACTTGACCGCCAATTCACTTACAATCTGTAGACCAAGACCATGATTTCCACGGTCTTTTTTGGTACTAATCAGTTTCCCCTTCTTCTGAATCAAAGTCCCGGAATAGTTATTCTTAAGCTCCACTACTATATAGTGTCTGTTCCCCCTATAAATCCTGAGCTCTATCTGACCTCTGTCAGTACACTGTGTGGCAGCTTCTAAGGCATTTTTTAACAGATTACCAAACATGGATATTTTATCTGAATCAGAAATAAACGATATGTTAATATTATCCTCTATATTCGTGAAAAAATCAACATTATGTTGTATAGACTTGTATAAGTATTCAGAAAGAATAGAATTGAAAAGCAAATCATTTGTGTAATTCTTAATTTCTTCCATGCGCATCGCGCCTTCGATTTCATCAATAATACTAATAATTCTTTCAGTATCTCCGTTCATTGCCAAACTCCTAATCTGGAAAAGATACTGATGAATATCATGCATATATTTTTGATATGCATAATTATTACTATCTACAAACGTCTTATCTAGTTTATTTTGGTACATAAATATACATCCTGTCAATCATACATTGAGCGGAAAAAGCTTCTCCGCAAATTATTAAATTCAACTGCTTTACTTCTCGCAATCTTAAACTCTTCATTCGGATATTCCTCCAGCCTGAATAAATCTTCCTTAAATGATACCAGATATTTGAAATTAATCATATAACTGTCATGCGGATAACCAAATCCATACGGTTTAAGCTGACGGTATAAGTTGCTCATCTTGTCCATACACTTAACGACCGGCTCATCATTAGATGCGGTAAGTTTATAATAGTCCATGGATATTTTTCTCAGATATACCCGAACATGCTTTGCACCTTTTTCAATATATATGATGTCATCCGAATTAATACGTATACTCTCTCCGTTCACTTTTCCCATAATAGTCGGTATGCTGGCATTCGTTACCATCTTTCTCATGGCTGCGGCAATGTTTTCGCTAAATTCCGCCTGTGGCATATTTTTTTTGATATAGCGGTACGGCTGCACTTCAATACAGGAAGGTGTCGGTTCAGCATATCCTGTCACAAAGACCAGCACAACATTTTGATCCGCTTCTCTGATTCGTACCGCTGCCTCCTCTCCTCCCATTCTGCCTTTCTCCAGACAGACATCCATAAAAACAATGGAAAAACAGATATCCTTCATAGCGCTCAACAGTTCTTCCCCCGCTGTGTAACGATGAACTCTCATTTCAACCATATCAAGAAAATCTGCACTCGCCTTCCTGATATGATCCTCTATCAAATCAATATTCATCGGCACATCATCACATATTGCAACTTCATACATTTTGACCTCATTTCCCCATTATCTCGGCATTTTCTACACTGTATGTCTCACTTTTGGTTCATATTCACTTTAGTTGTATTTTATATGATGAACGACATACATCTTTCTTTTTAATCAAATACAGGAGCAGACTACATACGTCTGCTCCTGCCCGTATCTAAATCCCTTTAATCTCTCTAATCCTCGCATCGATATCTACAATCGTATTCTGTGCATTCTCAATATCCCTGCACGCATCTTCATATTCTTCTTCCGGTGTAGACCCGTGCTTGTCGAAATAAATTTTGCCGATTTCGATATAGCGTTTCTTGATCAGCTCCTCACATGTATGAATCTGCCCCTTCAGATTCGCTATCTCCGCCATATCCTTTGCTTTATCCGACACTTCCTTACCTTTGGTACTGATTGTCTCCCCAATCTTGTCAAAAAAATCCATAGTAACCCTCCGTTTCCCAAATGTTATATACTATTTTACATCAGTCATCGGTTGGTGGCAAGAAAAAGAATATCGGATTACTCGCCCAGCCGCCAGATAGAATACTCCCAATTACCGCCCTCCTGCAGCCACTCCATCCATGTTTCCAATGTCTCCTGATCACCGTACCACACCTCATGGGATGTCCCGTTTTCATCCGTATAAGTGTAATATTTGGCACCGCTTACATCTGTCTTACACTCCGCCGCATATACAGCCGCCAGTATCTGTGCCTGTTTCGTCGTCAAAGACGTGATGCTGCCGTCCTCACTCCAATCAAAGCCTCCATTGGCAAGCGCATAATCCACCGGCGACGGCACATTTTTCATCTTCTCCATCACCGACAGCAGAAATTCATGATCAGCCTTAGGTCCCGGTCCGCTGTGACTACCGTAAAGGTTATAGCACATCACGCAGTAGGTCGGTCCCTCTACCCACGGAATCTTATCGGACTCGATGTTTGTCTCAATGACCACTCGCAATAACAGCCCCTCGGTAGAACACCTTTCATACAGATACCCGATGAAATTCATGTAATGACCCCACAGCGTATTATCTTTACGGATATTTTCATAGTCAATCTCCAGTCCGTCATACCCCGCATCCTTAGCAAGAGCAACGAGACTGTCTGCATGTGCCCGATAAGTTTCTTCTTTTTCTAACAACCGGTACAAGAGTTCCGTGGATTTCTGGTCTGAGGAGCCGTCCTCTTTAATCTGGTCATTGACCACAGTCAGATATCTGTTCCACCCCCGCTCTTTATACACCGCACCGTTGGCTGCAAAGAAATCCGTAGTGTTTTGCGGAATGAAGGCAGTATCATCCTTATCATAATAAGCTGCAAAGAAGCTGATATTTTTCACCTGCTCCGCCAGCTGCTCAGTCTGTGCTTCCGCGCCTTCCAGATTCCAATAAGCATTCCACAAAGTATAACTTACCTCTTTCGATTGCTCCTCCATCTTCGTTGGCGTATTGGCAGTTGCCTCACTCTGCGGTTTTTCCTCCGTCTGCGCCTGCCCCGCTTGTACACTGCAGCCTGCCAGCAGGACAAAAGCTGCCACAATGCCTGCCGCATATCCCAATCTGTTTCCTAGCCTCATTAACTTCCTCCCGTTCTTCCCAAATATGAACAATTACGAAACTCTTTTTACATTTAAATATGCTGCACAGAATAAACAATATCCGCGCCTAAATTAGAAAGTATTAATAAACCAGTTAAGCACCACCATCCATATATGTTTCGCCTTCCATAAGAACCGATCCATTCCATGCAGTTTATTATCATACAGAACCGCTTCCTCTTCTGCACCCGTGTTCTGTGTCACTTCAAAGTCTACAAACACGCCGTCATACACGTCATCCGCAAGGTTTCTCTGGCTGTAAGCTTCTCCGCCCCATCCTGCCACAACAAAGATATATCCTGCTTCAACAGAATCTATCTGCTCATCCTGTATTGCATAGTAACCGTCCACAGACACACTTAACTTATCTTCCTTCACCGCGATGTGAAGCTGTCTGTCCGCCGGATCATTGATGTTGATATCCTCCAAATATTCTTCGGCGCCTTCCTCCACGCTAGCAGGTTTGGCAGTATTAAGCACAGCAAGCTCCACAGCCGCATCTTTGCTTTTATCCACAGTGGCGGCGTACTGCACTTCCAATTCTTTCTCCGCAATCTGTGCCGCCAAATCGTCTTCCTCCACAGACACCGGTTCCGTCTGTGTCAGCTTATCCAGATTTTCGTGAAAGATTTCTTTGTTGTTATCCATAATATAAAGTACATTATTCTCTATCTTGACGCAGATTCCGCTCTCATGGTTCTCATCGGCTCGCAAATATACACTCTGCACACCAAGTTTATTGCCCGTAAGGCGGGTATTGACAACCACATCCCGATATGACTCGCTGTTTTGCAGGCGAAGTGTCCCGACGGACTTAGGTTCACATGTCAGATAAATCTCATTATCCTGAAACTCCGCCTTGCCGTTTAGTTCGTCCCAGTCGGATTTGCGGGACAAGTCGCCGTCCACCCACGCCATATCCTGCTCGGTATCATCCCATATACGCATGAGCAGGTGGTTCGTATGCCAGTATGCCTGCGGCTGCATTCTGGTCAGGTCATAGAGAGACGATTCTCTTGTATTAAGTACATATCCCTCTCTGTTAAAGTTCATGTCAAACAGCTCGAATATCCGCGCCTGATTCACTGCACTGACTCTCTCATTCTCACCGAACATCCCCGTATTGGCATGCATCAGTGCATACATACGGGGCATTTCACCCATCTCTTCCGTATAAATGCGCTGCATCTCATCGTAATCAAAATCAATACGCATCTTCATCTGTTCATAGGACTCCCGTGGGATATCATATTCATCCCGGATATAGTCCATCAGATAGTGATTATAATCCCTGCTCAAGTACGGTTGCACATGCGCATACTCAAGCGTATTCATCCTGCCCAAGAAGCGCTCGTATCTGTCAAATACATTGATATATTCCAGACGATACCCGTTGGTGCCAAGTTCACAGAAGCTTCCTTTCTCCAAAGCCTTCAAATCATCGGGCATCAGGAACTTGCTGTCCTTCGATTCAAACTTATCGGCATAGGTCATGATGGTTGAAAGATAATTATACTCCTCCGTCACCTTCTGCGCAAAAATCGCCGTGTCGCGACGACCGTCCTCAAACATTAAAAACAATGACTTCTTCGGCAAGTCTTTTCCTTCCAGATAATAATCCAAGATATCCTGCTGTGTTATCGTCACATAACCGGATTTCGCAAGCGCATCAATATGCTCCTGCAGCCTTTCCGTACTGATCAGTGTCTTTGTCTCATTTCTGTCCACACCGAAATAAGACAGGGCAATGAAGCCGGTATCCTTCTCAGCGTCCGCCATCTCAACTACCGCCTCGTCATAGGGCTCATAAGTATCGAAGGTAAACAGGGCTCGAATCACCGTGATAAGCAGCAGAATCAGGATAACGCCCTCGGCAATGCTCCGCACGACTTTACGGATATTCTTGCGCCGCACCGGGTCTTTAGGCTTTCGTTTTTGCTTACTCATCCTACGCGCCTCCCCTCTCTGCTTTCCGCTGTTCTTCCCTATGTTTCTTTTTCTCCTGTTCTTTCAAATCTTCCGGCGTCATTCTGGTACCCCATGTAGATTTCCAGAATGTCACCCACGCAACCGGCATCTGCCATAGAAGCACCGCCTCATAATAAATACAAAACAGCATACCATATATCCACGTGGTGCTCCGTCGCAAAAGAAGCTGGACCACACTCATAATAAGTGACATCAGAAGCAGTCCCACAATAAAAGTCGTGGGGAATATTCTCTGGGTAATCGGCACATAAATCAGATTGTAGACCACCACGACCGGCGCTGCCACCGGCACAATCAATCCTATATAGAAAAACACTGCCATAAACGGTTCTTTGCGCCACATAAACTTACCAGCCATGATAGACTCGCGCAGCCATGAGCGTTTCCAGCGCATCTGCTGTTTTAAGAATACCTTATGCCTGTTAGGGACAATGGTAGAGCAAATTGCCGTATCCTGATAGCTTGTTCGGTGATGGCGCAGAACAAAATTCGTCATCGCCCTGTCATCACCGAAGGTAGCCTTCTGTCCTAAGAATTTCTGATTCAGCCAGTCATCCATATGATCGATGATAATCTGCTTACGATAGCAGGAAAGCGGTCCGGACAGACAGGTCACACCGTCAAAATAAGCCTCCGCCGCCTTCATGATACGAAAAGCAATATAGTAACGCACAGACTGCATCTTCGTCAACGAATTGGTATAAGTATTTGCCACATCAGTGCGACCTGCACAGCCGCCCATCTTCGGATCCTTGAAAGGCTGCACCAGATTGCGGATGGCAAAAGGGTCCAAGAAACTGTCCGAATCTACGAATACCACCAGCTCATGCTGCGCCACTTTTACGCCTTCACAGAGTGCATCTCTTTTCCCTTTGTTCTGCGGTTGTACGATATAGGAAACTCTCTTCGCGATTTCATAATGCTCGTCTTCATGTTTCAGCGTCTCAATCATTTCTTTGATTTTATCCACGGAATGATCGTTGGAATGGTCGTCTACCACAATCACTTCCAGCTTATCAATCGGATAGTCCTGATTTACACAACTTAAAATCGTTCTTTGTATCCACTCTTCCTCATTAAAGCAGGGAATGATAATCGTAACGCCGGGCGTATAATCCTTATCTATCGGCACCGGTCGGTAAAATGCACCAAACAGATATCGGCTGAGCAGAAAAGCCGCCGCTATGATACTGTACAGATACAACCATTTATTAAACTTAAAATAAATAATACTCTCCGCCCTCATCATCATAATAAACGCCGAGATAAAGAAAATCATCAGACTTGCTATCGTCAGCATATATCCGTCTTTGCGCCTCGTGGCATACTGCGCCAGCGTCTTCTCAAATTCCATTCCGCATAAGTATTTATTATCCTGCGTCTTAATTGCACGCACGAGCTTTGCCGGCTGTTTGACTAACATCTCGTAACCTTCCGGCATGGATCCCGGGTCAATATCAAATTTTAAACGTATTTTCGTTGCTTTCTGCAGAATTTCCTGCTGTGTCTGATTCTCCATTTGCAGCAAAAGACCGGTTGTCGAAATATCCACACACTTACATGTGATTCTCTTCCTGCCGCTGCCTTTCACCTTCACAGTTAGACGAACGCTGTAATTAACCTGATACCGTATACCGGACTGAATACTCTTAATATAATCGTCCGCTTTCCCCTCATAAGTTTCCAGAGTCTTACCGCCGCGTCTGTCCACAGTGTTGCGCACGCGCTGCTTATCCGGCACATACGAAAGCATACGTCTATCCGGCTTTTGTTGTAGCAGAATATCTTCTACATTCTTATTTTTCCTCTGCTTCGCTTTCCTCTCAAGCATTCCCATCCCCCATTTACACCAATACACTAATGCAGATAATCACTCAGCTTCGCAAAATGAAACTTATTGGGGTCTCCTTCCGGAAGACTCTCAATATAATTAAGATACCTGTCCAGCCCTTGCGCCGTAAGCGTTGCGTTCGTATTAATATGCATAACCACAACACTTCCGTCCTGAATCGGCATCCTCTCTCCGCTGTCAAGCCGGGAGCCGTTTAGCAGAATATCAAACATGTCATCCACACTGGAAGCATGGTAATCCGCCGTACTCACATCCCCACTGATAATGTAGCCGTACCCGCAGTCATAAATCGTCTGCAGTCCGGTCTTATTGACCGCAAGTGTCGGCGGTCTGAAGTAATCAGTCAAACGACCCGTATCCCCTACCACGTTGGCAAGCGTCCTGTTTGACTGTACCAGATCCTTCTGCAATTCACCGACCTGTTCGGGTGTGATATCGATCGGCATATGCGTATGGGTATGGGACGCCACGTCATGTCCTTCCTCCGCAATTGCCCGCAAAAGATTCTCGCTGGTGCCATCCATTACATACTTTGTTTTGATGAAAAAAGTTGCCTTGATATGGTGCTTGCGAAGTACGTACAAAATTTTACCAATGGTCTGTTCATTGCCCCAATCATCAAAAGTCAGAAATACCGTGTTCGTTCCGCCAGTATCCACCCTGCCCGTCCAATCAAGCAGATTTTTTTCCGCTTCCAGTCCGGGCGTCGCCAAATACGGATTCCCAATATAACCGGTTTGCAGCATCCCTGTCCATGACGACTGCATCTTGCCCGACAACTCAATCTGATGATAGGACGCATTGGTCACCGCCGGATAATTCCATGTATTGTCAAGGAGCTCGGATATGGTAGTAACCCGCAGAATATAATCTTCTCTTGTACCATATGCCGTAGGTGCAACCTTCAACTGCCACGCCGCATCTACCAGTTCGGCAACAGACGTCTCATCATCGTATATATTCATGTTGAAATAGACAATATCTCCCCTGCAAAAGACCGGCTTGCTGTTCTTATAATACTTCTGTATCACTTCAGGCGCCGTGTACTCTTCCTCCGCATACTCCGCCCTCGTCGGCGAAGAATTATAGATAATAATCTTCTTATCAAGCGCCGCTGCCGCCATCTGTACTTCTTCCGTAACAGCCCCGGAAGGAGGCATAAACAAATCCGTTTCTATTCCCATTCTCTGCAGCATAATATCGTTCTTATAGAGATCTTCACAGATTTGAGCAAAACTCATCTCACCCATGTATTTGCCTGCGTAACCGCCGCTGCCAATCTCATGTCCCGCGTCGATAATCTGCTGCACCTGTTCCGGATATGCCTCTATCTCCTGCCCCGTAACAAAAAAGGTTGCCTTCGCGTCAATCTCTTGAAGCGTCCTAAGCAGATTCGTCAATTCCGTCTCGTTTCCCAATCCCCTGAAAGTAAAAGACATCTCTCTGTCCGTCGTGTGTACTGATGTAATGGGCTCTACCAGCTGCTCTCTGTACTGATCCTCAATATCGTTGTAATGCAGTATCAAATCTCCCATATCTTGTGCCGGGAACTCCCGTAGGCTGACCGTCTCATACTCTTCTTCATCCAGATACTCCGTAAGCCACTCTACTACCTGCAGCAGCCTCTCGGATTCTGTCAGTTCTTCCTCGTCAAGCTCATGAAGTTCCAGACCGGGCTTTTTGTCCTCCGCCGGATTCTCTTCCTCCGGTTTCTCCTCGTACTCGGTCTCATCCAAATATCCCCGTAGTTTAATGGATATCACTGTTCCTTTGTCCAATCCGGCAACATAGTTTCTGGCAGTCTCCTCCGTAGCAAAACTCTGATAGTTTAAATACTGTGTCGGATATACGACGCTTTCATACCCACAGGCCTCCGCGGTCTGTAACAGCTCATCCGTATACTCTGTTGCATTGCACTTTAAGAAATCCGGTCTTTTTGATATCTTATCATCATAGACTACCTGCGCCCGGCATAAGTCTGTAATCAGCTCCTCCTGACTCATTCTCTCCATATGCGGCGTGCCGTATAATGTATAACTCTCTATATCATGACCGGCTTTTATAATCTCATCGATAATCTCCTGATCTTCCCCTGCATCTACCGCAGAAATAAAGAAAGTCGCCGTCATTTCGTGGGCATCCAGATACTCCATAATCTGCTCAAGCACCAGACTATCCGTGGACCCCTCAAAGCAGAGTGCCACCTTTTTATCCACGGTATTGATATCCGTAATAACTGTCGGCATTTCCGGATTTTCTTCTAATTTCTGCTTCGCCGCCTCAATCTCCTCCGTCGCAGAGTAATCCGCCTCTTTTATTATGTCCGGCGGCTGTGTCGATGCATCCCCGACTCTCTCCCGATACAACCGCATGGAAATCAGGCTTGATTCCGCCACAATCAGTATCGTTAAAAATGCTATCGCCCACTTTCTCTTCCTTCTGTTCAATCCCAGTCCCCCTTACCCGAAAAAACAAAAAAGAGCTTACGATTCATAACATAAGCTCTCCTCAAAAACTAAGCTGCTGACGGGAATCGGACCCGTGACCTCCGCACTACCAAAAAGCAATAACGCTTTATCTGTGTTATCTCGGTTTTGCCTGATGTTGCGTGAAACGCTGTAATTATGCGGAGTTCTTTTCACAGCTTTACTTGTCATTGTCCAATTCTCCGTAACTTTAACAACACAACGGTAACACAAACTCCACATGTTGTCAATCGAAATCTAAAACAGCCCCAACCGCAAGGGCTAAGGCTGTCTTGATTCATTATTGCAATTTGAAGTTTTCTCCGGGGAAGTATCTTCCGCCCATGCCTGTCTGAATATCCGCTTTGTTATTTGTAATATGTCCTACCTCTCCGAAGTCAACCGTTATCGTTTCCCACAAGCTGTCATAATCTTTCAATTCCAGAATAGCGTCTGTAATGGAGCCGGTTCTGGATAAGGCTAAATCTTCCAGAGTAAGGGGAGAGGGGTCTGCATTACTGAAGTCTACATACACACATAAATCTTCGTCTTTCAGTACCACATCTGTAATTACTTCGTTACTGCCAATTGCTCCTTGTATTACGTCCTTTACATCTGCAACAAAGTTATCGGGAGACACTTCCTTTGTAGAGGTAGTTTCTGGTGCATTAAGTATTTCCCCACTGTTTATGTCAATGAAATATTCGTCCAACACCATGCCGCTAAAGAGTAACTTTGCGTCATGTTCTTCTTTGTCTACATATTCATATATTGTTACATCAAGAAGATTGCCCATAACTGACAGTTTTGTTGTTGTGTTATAGTTAAAATTAACAATTGCATGTATTTCATCATCGCTCTTAAAATACTGCTTGTAATAATCAAGAGCATAATCCTTTGGTTCAATATTTTCTGCAATCAAGGATTTTCTCCATTTACCTGTTACATCATTACGGACATCTGATACCACAAAATCTATATCCGTTTTTTCTGAATCTGTCTGATTGCTGTCTTCTGATGTGTCTGTAGCAGAAGATTCATTCACGTTTGCAGTCTGAACAGCGTCTTTCTCCCTGTCCTTACCTTCGCCATTCCCAATAGTTCCAGCCAACACTACAACGATGATAACCCAGAACCACCACTTCTTGTAGAATGGCTTCTTTACAGTGTCCTTTGCTTTCTTTTCTTTTCCCATAGTCAACTGACCTCCGCTTTCGCATTATTTTGACAAAATACATTATACCTTGTCATAACGCAAAAGTCCATTGCAATTTCACATCATCTTTACATTGAATATCATTTCGTTTTGTGTCATAGATTGCCAGTAGCAACTCACACTATAATGTATTCAAAATGTATGGAGGTATTTTGAGACTATGGAAAAATTTGTTGTAGTACCAAAGGAAGACAAAGCCGTAACCATGACTATCCGTATAGACCGAGCACTGCAAGAAGCATATAACGAACTCTCTGCAAAAACCAACCGTTCACGAAACGAACTAATTGGAATGGCTCTGCAATATGCCCTCGACAACATGGAGATTAAGGGCAAGGAGTGAAACACCAAATAAGAGCCTTTGGATTTTGTCCTCTGGCTCTCACTTGTCCTATGCTTGTTTGCGTTTGTTTTTCATCAAGAAATCATTCATTGTGTCGGCGGCTTTTGTATTTTGCCCCTCAAACGAGTGTGCATATATATCCATCGTTGTAGAACTTTTCGCATGACCTAAAATCTTGCTTATATCGATTATATTTATTTCCAGAAAATTCATCATAGTAGCACATGAATGCCGTAACCCATGCAAGGGTATCTCTGGTAACGCTTCTAACTGCTGTTTCTTCGCTTCTTCGGGGTTTTCCCTCACCCATTCGTTATACCGCCTTATATGGCGTTTATACGCTTGATACGGAGTGGAGCGCCCCATCAGCTTGCCATCATCTTGTATGAACAGATTTCCGTCCCCTTGCCATGCTGTACCCAATTGCAAACGGTACTCGTTATATTCACGCTTATATTGCTTCAACAAAGGAAGTAGAAAATCTACTGGTATACCAACTGTACGAACAGAAGTTTTTGTTTTCGGTTTTTTGATAACTGTTCCTTCTTCACTCTTACCTACCGACTTTGAAATACTGATTGTGCGGTTCTCAAAATCAATATCATTCCAGTGGAGAGCAAGTGTTTCACCTTTTCTTAAACCACAACATAACGAAATAGTATAAAAAACTTTCAACTGTAACGGCAACTTTCTTGACTCCACATAATCTGCAACATAATATGGCTTGCCAGTATCATCTATACGCTCATGCCCCTTGATGATTGTTTCAAATTCCATATCTAACGAATGGAGGAACATGAACGACTGTTCAGGTGTGAAATATTTTAGTGTCGTTTCTTCGTCTTTGTTTTTTGCCAGTTTCGCGTCTCTGCAAGGATTGACTTGTATCATCTGCCATCGCACCGCAGTACGGAACATACCGCTTAAAACATTCTTCACTTTCTGGATTGAACCATTTGCAAGGTTGCCGACCAACGATTTATAAAATTCCTCAATCACTGGCGGCTTTATCCTCGCCACCTTATATTGTCCGAGAGCCGGAACAATCTTATTATTAACAATCTGCACATAACCAATATATGTAGAATATGCTAATTCT
Source organism: uncultured Lachnospiraceae bacterium (assembly GCA_947176505.1). Classification (GTDB taxonomy): domain Bacteria; phylum Bacillota; class Clostridia; order Lachnospirales; family Lachnospiraceae; genus UBA3282. The sequence goes on from CAMWQW010000038.1 coordinate 16,534, forward strand.
TCTTTTCGGGATTCTAACCACTTCTCGGCGAAGTCTGCAAAGGACATTTCCTCACCCTCATAGCTTTCGCCATTCTTCAATCTGTCTTCCCATTCGATAGCGTACTTTTTCGCTTCTTTTTCCTGCTGTTTCATGGAAGCATTCTGATTAGGCTTGAACGTGATAACCTTATCTTTACGTTTGCCCGTCTCCTTGTCATACCATAATGACACTTGAATACGATAGACGACCTCGCCATTCTTTTTCTCTTTTCTCTGTAAGGATGCCATTTAATCAACCTCTTTCTTTAACAATCCCTTGTACCGATAGAAAGTTGCCTTGTTCATCTGCAATTCTCTCATCAATTCAAAGGGTCTTTTTTCCCCACGCTCCACCGCTTGATACCTTTTAGCAAATTCGTTTAGGGGCATTACACGAGGACGACCGTAATCGCTCCATTCCCCTCTTGCTTTCTTTGCTTCGATTCCCTCACGCTGTCGCTTTTCCTTTTTTTCCAATTCAGCCTGTGCCATACTCGCGTATAACTCAATCATCATATTGTTTATTGTTTCCAACATCATCTTTGCCATTGAGTTCTCCATATCCTCAATCGGCAGTAGGGTAGTAGGCAATTCCAAAACCATGACACGGATATTGTTATCCTGATAGAACCGTAATTCATTCAGAGTCGCCTTTTTATTCCTCCCCAGTCTGTCAAGCTCCGTCACAATCAACGTATCGCCACTTTCGAGGATTTCTTCTTTTAACATCTGATAGCGGGGGCGATTGAAATTCTTGCCTGTCTGCTGGTCTGTATACACCTTGCCTTTATACAACTCAATTTCATGCTCTGCACAATACTTTGTAATTTCCGCAATACCTCTGTCGAGGTGTTGATCTGTTGTACTTGTCCTATGATAAGCTACTGTTTTCATTCGCATTTCCTCCAACCTTAGAACTCTGATTTGATGTAAGATACACCGTCCAGACTATCCAATTCATTTTCAAAGATTTCGTCTGTCATCTGCACAAAGTACAGAGCCGTAACTGTTTCCATCATCTCACTTGTAAACATTTCGTAGGGGCACAGCTTTTCAGTTCCGAAGTCGGCGAACATACAACCATACCCCTTATTTTCCATGTCTTCGATTTTGCGTTCTAGCAACTCAACCCTTGACACGCTTGGCAACCTCCTTTTCCTAAAGGATTATCGAACATCTGTTCTATTCTTGGTTATATTATCTCCAATCAGTCCTAAAAAGTCCACAGCCAATTTCAAGAATTCTTAAAAATTATTTCGTAAAGATTTCAAGCATTATTTCACAGCAATTTTGACGTGCTTACAAAGTGTACATTGTTAGCATGGTGTATTCACATGTTCTCGCCTACTGCCCGATACCGTTCAGATAGTCACAGAACCTATCGTAATTGATAAGGTACTTCTTTCCGGCTCTGATATGAACAATTTTGTTCTCCAAACATAAATTTCTAAGGTGCATATAGGAGAATCCCGTCAGCTCCACCATTTCCTTTATTGACTTCATTACTGGAAGTTTCTGCAACCCTCTGTTGTCTGTTGACTGTCTGCTATTATCGCACTCGATTACTCTAAGATTATTCTTAACTGCTGTATTTGTATTTTTCATTTTGATTGCTCCCTTTCATGGAATAGGGACACAATACAAATTCTACTGAAATATTGTACCGCTGTCCGTTTACTGTTATTTCCAACTCGGACACTCGGCTAACTTAGCAACCACTTTTATTATTTTCTCAATTTGATTTTTGCCTATCTCTGGCACTCATATTACTTTATGCCTGCATTCTCATTACTTCTGCAACATCATCACTTCCCCAGAATGAAGGCCGGGTAACATTGGCGGCATTCACTTCATCTTCACGAACCGACTTCATAAAGCTGTTTACCCTCTTGTCCAATCTACGGAGCCTTGCTCCCTGATGATACAACGCTACACACTGTTTTCCATATTCCGCCTGTGTCATTTCCATAGCATGTTCAAATGCTTTCTGGGCGGCAGATTTTGAACCGTCAACAGCTTTTGCTTTCTGGCGTTCATTTACCATATCTGCATAGGCAGGATATTGAGCCAGTGCAAGAACTGCCTTGCACCCAATAACACCAGACTTGATAGCGTTATCTATTGCAGTGTTGACGGAATAGGCATTCGCTTTGTTACTTACCTTTGGCAGACTTCCCATTAACTGCAAAATCATTGTTTGGACTGCTCCCGTATCATCTTTTTCGCCAGAGAAGTCATAACGCTCATTTTTCGTTGCATTCAGCTTTTCATTTTTCTTGTCATAAGCCGACGCATTATCTTCCAACATCTGCTGAAACTTCTCCGAAAATATAGTTACAATCCGCTTGGCGCTGACGCTATCAATTTCCTTGCACTCGGCATAGAAATTTCTAACGTCATAAAACAGTTCGCTTGCGTCCTCAACCGTTGCCTTTTTGATTCTGTTAAACAGATTATTGTATCTTGATATTACATTTACAGCCATTGTTTTATTCCTCCCATTCTTCGTCGGGGTCTTCTTCGCCCCAGTCTTCATCTTCGTTTTCTACTTCTTTACGGTATGGTGTAATGATTATCTGTACTGGTTCATTATCTTCCATACCCTCTGGCAGAAACACTGCGTTGTTGCCGTATGCCTTATCAATCAAGTACGCATTCGCTTTGAACCTATCACGACTATGCTTATCGTTTGCAATTTGAATAATATTTGTAAGAGCCGTAACAGTAGCAGATTTCAATAACTCCTTGAAGCGTTCCTTTTCTTCTTTTTCCTCTGGTGTCTGCTTAGGACGACCAGATTTGTTACCACTCACCCCTTTTGCAAATGGCATTATTCATCACCACCTTTACAAATCATAGATATTTATGTTTCGCACACCCTTATGCCACATACTGATGAACTTCCGCTTAACATCAGCATTATTCATTTCTGCCAGTATCTTTTTCTTTTCCTCTATCTCCGCAGACAGGGAATCAATGAGCATAACATATGCTTCTCGTCCTGTCCTCGGCTCTCTCTGCAACGGTACATCTGTTGTCAATCGCTCAACCATATACACCACACTCCTATATTGTTATTTTATTGATATCCTTATCCTCTCTTGTCCTTATTATGGACCAATCGTGAAACTACTCAAACATTGATAAACCTATCACTAACCACCATATATACCCCCTATGAACCATATGCAATATAGCCTTTCGTGGAAATATATACACTTTCCCAAAACACGGAAAAGGTCACCAAATTGGTTACCAAAATAAAATTTTAACCTGCCGCCAGATGAAAGGCTCGAAGTGTTTTAAGTACGTCTTCCGCAAGTCCTAAATTCTTGTTGCGGTATTTATGTATCATTTGCTTTGAACGGTCTTCAACACCTCGAAACTTATACCATCTCTTTAATGCCCGTCTTAAGCACTCTATGTCAACTATAATGTTTTTGTGGCGCATGATAGTATCTGATATTTCATTACCACTCTCACTTTCAGTAAGGCTTTCAAATAAATCCTTGACACAGTTATTTAGCCAAGGTTTGATATGTTGCTCTATGATTTCCTCAAATACTTCTTTGTAGGCTCTGCACATTATATCGATTGATTTTGCAGACAAAACATTATCCAGTGTCCTTTTGTTCTCGCCAAACATACTATTCAATTTTCTGTCTTTGAAAACCACTTCCAGACGGAACGATTTTCTTTCTGCGATTGGAATACCTTGTCTATGAAGGTCTTTTTCCTTGTCATAGATTTTCAACTGATACAAGTGCTTTTTCTCGTACACAATACCGTCCTTTACTATATCGCATCTTGAACCCGGCTTGCGGTCTGTAAAAACTTTAGCTTTCCCGAATACTACGTTGAGGAAATGGCACATATCCGAGGGTAACGCTTTCCCGATACATGGTTTTGTTATATTCACTTCAAGCGATGTTACTCTCGAATCCTCAAAATATTTGTCCTCATACGTATTTCCCAAATTCTTTTTGAGATAGTCACGAATGAAATCAAACACCTTATTACGCACAATCTCCATTTTTATACAATCGGTTAAAGAAAACGGCTCCGCATTCGTATTTCTTATACAGTATACTGCATTAACAGAACCACTTATCTTACCATTAACGCACTTCACCGTTACAATTGATTTATTCGCTTTGTTTGGAAGCGTTTCTTCATCAAATGACAGATTTTCCATACCCTCTAAAGTAATGGAGAATTCGAGTGTGTCCATTCCAGATTCGCAGTTCTTCTTGTTCAGTTTCACCTTGCTACTATCACTCATGGCTATACCTCCAACTCAACATGGGAGAGGAGTTCTTTCAGAGCAACCAAATCAGCCTTGCTCATGGATACTCCCTTTAACGGGTGCTTTACTCCCTCTTTGTCAACTCTAAAACCTCTAATGTCACATACTGGCGGTCTGCCATTCCATGAGATAATGTTAACTTCTTTCGTGTAACTATTTTTCTCGGAAATAACGCCTATGTTTTTAATAACTTCATAAGATAATTCTTTCGTACTCATATTGTTGTACTTCCTTTCTGCTTAGAATTGATATGAACGCAAAAAAAGAGCCAGATGTCCTATCGTGACTAATACTGTCACTGACATTCTCGCTCAACTAAGCACTAATATATTCTAATATACTTTTTGTAACCTTACAACTCGGCTCTTTTTCTACTTTCTAATATCGTATCCTATTTTTTCGCATTTGGCAACAACTTTTTCTGATTTTTTCTAAAATTATTTTTTGTTATTTCTTTTGTTCAAAATTTATTCCCGGTTCTGACCTTGTAGAATGGATTTTAAGGAGCTTATAAATTCAATCTGGGGAAATCTCGCAGAATGGATATAAAAAAGGAATTTACCCGCTTTCCGGAGGGGAGAACCGCATATAAAGATAAATGGCTGATTCATAGGCTTTTTGAGGGGTTATAACCCATTTGCATGATGCTAACAAAACTCCAACAAATTCATAAATCAGAGCACAATTAACTACCACATAGAAATAGAAAAAGCCCTGAATATTCAGGACTTCTTACAAAAGCTGCTGACGGGAATCGGACCCGTGACCTCCGCACTACCAATGCGACGCTCTACCGACTGAGCCACAGCAGCA
>CAMWQW010000039.1 GCA_947176505.1 uncultured Lachnospiraceae bacterium
TTTCTTATGTTCTCAACGTGTTCCATAACTACCTGTTTTGTCATTTTATTATAGGCCTTGCTTTTCTCAATCATCATCATATACATCAATTTTTCCATACGGTTTTCTCCTTTACATTCTATGGGGATTCGCTGAGGGTATTATATTATATTTATCCGGCAATAGCAATCTGTCTGTCATTTTCCGGAAGCAAACTTATAGCCCACGCCTATAACGGTCTTTATGTAGGTAGGCTTGCGGCTGTCAGGCTCTATCTTTTTTCGCAAGTTGCAAATTACATTGGCAACGCTTGACTGGAAAATGGGCTGTCCGATATAGACAGCCCATACAAAATGTATTTGCAAATCACTACACACTGTCTCATTGTTCCTATTGTTGCTATGTAGTGTTGAAAATACATTATTGCTTTATTTAATACCTATTTCAGCTTTCCTGTTCGTCCTGTTTCCTACTATTTCTCCGAATAACAATCCAACTTATCAAAATAAGCGCTATGATAATCGCCAGCCAGATAAAGTAGCAGATACCTAAGAATGTCGGGCAGATATGGCAGAGTCCGCATTTATGTCCCGTCCCTTCCGCCTGCACATAGGCAATCGCATAACTTGAAAACAGATCCGTGCTGACTGTGATCGTGCTTGGCTCATCATCCATATCATTCATAAAGGTAGATACGCCTTCATGCGCACGAATGATATAATATGCCCTGCCTTTTTCCTGCAGCTTTTCAGGAATCCCAATTATCACTTCTATCGGTTCCTTCGTTGTGGTGATAGCGTTCCAGTCGCCCTCTCCAATTCTAATAAACATGGAGATGTCAACATACATTCCAAGCGTCAGCCCCGGCACTTCTTTCTGAAATTCACTGATACTGTTTTCTATGATTTCCTTGTCCCGTTCCGGCACCTGTTCGGAAATATCTTTGACATCAATCCTTATTTCTATGGTTTCGCCATTATTTACAAGCTCTATCTGCTCTGGTGCCAAAACTGCATTTGCTACGGCAAGGGTATCTGCCACGCCTGCGGTATATTCCTGTTCTGTGCAGACTATTGTCACAATCACTGCACCATTCCCTACTTCCAGAACTGTCCTTGTATCAGTCATTCCTTTCACATTGCCCGTTGCAACAGGCTCGCCGGATATAACAATCTTTCTGTTATCCACGGTTGCCGGAACTGTCTGCTCTGTCGGCTCAGGAGTTCCAGTGTTTTCTGACTCCTGCTTATCCCCCGGCTGGCTGTTATCCGGTGTGCTTGGTACTGATTCCGGCTTATCGTCCGGCTTTTCGGTCGGCTGTGGCTGTTCCGGTGGATTAATCGGACTTGGCGGCTGTGGCGTTGGTGTCGGTGTATCAGTCGGCGGTTGTGTCGGCTGCGGTGTTGGCGTTGGTGTCGGTTCTGAACCACCATCATCATTATCTCCACCGCCACTTGACGGGTTATCCGCATCCTTCTCAACGCCCGCCACTGCCACTGTCTGATCCTCCCTGATGTCCGTAATGGTATAGGTATCATTTGTTAATTCCACCTTCGCACTATTTACCGTGACTGCAAAGCTGCCACTTACGCGGTGATAACCCTCTTTCAATTCAAAGCGGAAGGTAAAACTGCCGCCCTCCTTTACGGGACTTTTACTGTCATTTACTGCTGACAGCGTATATCCTGTGCCACCCTGCAAGGTAACTGTGTAGGCTGTAGTGTAAACCGCATATACCGTCATATCTGCCGTGATATTTGTAAATTCTGCAAGGCTGCTGCCCTGCGCATCTACACACCAATCGCCTACCTTACCATTCTTGATCGGTACAGAAGGTATATCTGTTAAAGTTGTACCATAATCTACGGAAATCTCTTTATATACTGTCCCGTCTACCGTAAAGGTCACTTTTATCTGGAAAGCGCCTATCTTTGCGGAGTCGCTTGGTTCACTGACAAAGTTGGAAGTACCAGCCTTCACACGTACTACATAGGTGCCGGACGCAAGCGCTGTAATCTCGCCGTTTCCGTCCGCTGTATGGCTCACCCATGTCTTTCCTCCATCAGTGGAAACCTCATAGGCAGTGTCTGCTGTCAGCCCGGTCAGTCTGCCTGTCCCTCCCGCTGTGCTTACGTCTACACCTGTTGGCGTCGGTTTCGCAGGTCTTGCCGGAACGGGCAGGCTCTGCGCCGGGCTGTCGGTGGTCTCATTGCCGTTGCCCTTCTTGATGATACTGACGGTGTTACCGAACCAGCCTTCTATGATCGGGATGTGCCCCTGCCGGTCTGCTGTATATTCCGTGCCGCCTATGCTGTATACACCATTCGGTGCAAGTCCTGTCAGTTCTTCTTCCCGGTAGTCAATCTCTGCCGCCGGCTGTTTTTCCGGTCCTTTGACCTTTACGGTTATACTCTTTGCGGCTTCATTCCCTGCATTATCCTCCGCGGTTATTTTTATCTCCGTTATGCCCGTTGGTATCTCTGATGCCGGGATGGTAAAGGTGACCTGTGTCTGTAATGCGCTTGTATCAACGGTGACGGACTTTGCCATGCCGTCCCCGACCTGATAGGTGACAGAAGCAATCCCCGACGTAATTGCATTGCCTGTATCGTCCTTTACCGTTACGTTGATAGCCGCAGCGGTATCGTAGTAGTCGGTCTTTGCATCGGTGGTAATGTCCGGCGCGTGGTCTTCCACGATCACGCCGCCCGCATCTTTCCCTATGGTTACACCATCCGCCGCATTGCCCGCCGCATCCGTGCAGTTAATGGTGATGGTTCCCCGGAAATCCGCATCAAAAGTGAGCTTTGCCTCACCATCTTTTACTGCCGCTATCTTTGTCACCGCATTACTGCTGTCAAGATTTCCGGCTGCGTCTCTGGGCGTTAAGGTGTAGGTGATCTTTGTCACGCCGCTGCCTGTCTCCGTAACAGGCACATGGACGATCATGCTCGTTTTGCCGATGAGCCACTGCCAGAGGTTTGCCGCTTTATTTTCATAAGTAATCGTGCCGATCACAGGCTTTGTCTGATCCAGTTTGACCGTAAACACGGCGCTTTCTTCGGAAACATTGTCTGTCGCATCTACAGCCTTGAACTGATAGGTATGCTCACTGTCCAGAACGGCGTAATTATAATTTACGCTGCCTGTGCCGCCAGAAAAACCACTTACTTCTGTGTAAGGGTTTCCGTCAACGCTTACCAGCAAGCCAGTCACGCCCACGCCGTCATACAGTTTCAGCGGGATCGTGTTCTGGGTATTCGTCCAGCCTGCAGGCAGGGTTTCGCCATCCTGCAGCACGGGCTGGCCGGGCGCTGTTTCATCCTTCCAACAGGCATGGAGGGTATGGTCGGATGTCGCTGTTACTAATGTAGTGTTCCCGACTTTACTGCCCTGTCCGTCTGCTCCGGTATACCAGCCCTTGAACGTGTAGCCGGTTCTGGACGGTACGGGAAGAACGCCGTATGTACTGTCATAAGTCACCTCTTTGCTCTGGGTGGTATCTCCGCCGTCCGCGCCGTGATAATCAAAGGTTACCTGACAGGTGTTGGCTGTCCACTTCGCCCAGAATGTCTTATCTCCTTTTTCTGTGGCTGTAATTTCTGTTACTGCTGTCCCGGTACAGCCCTCGTTATCATACCAGCCTGCAAAGGTATAGCCGGTTTTCGTCCAGTCTATTGGCAGAATGGCACCGATTCCATATGCGTAGGAATCAAGGTCTGTGCCGCCCTCTCCTCCGTTGGTATGCAGGGTTACACGATAGGACTGCAGCGCAATCGTAAAGGAAATCTACGCTGTTGCCCCTCCAATCGCCAGCTTTGCTGTTGCCGTTCCGGGATTGATGTTATTCTCATAGCTAATCAAAGTATCATCCGGCTTATTGCCATCCTGCTCTGCCCAGTTACCGCTGTAAATGACCTGCACCGGCGTAATCGCGCTTCCCGTATAATTCAGGTCTGCCCCTCTCTTATGGAAAGCGTTGCGGTGGCGGACACATCTTGGCATGCACATGTCTGTGTAAGCACTGCGTCGTTGGCGGTATAGGTAAACCCGTCATGCTCGGACGCCGTTATTTTTTTCTCATAGGTACTCCACCCTTCGGCTGCCCGATATGCTTCCAGATACTGGCATGAGGGGATATAGATGGTTGTTAACTTATCACACCCGGAAAAAACCCGCTCTCCCAATGTTGGAGGAACCTTCCCTTGGAAGCTCACCGTAGCCAGATTACTACACCCATCGAATGCCCATTGATCTATACTTTCCACGCTGTCCGGTATTGTCACCTCCGTCAAAGCTGTCCCTGAAAATGCATCGGTCCCTATACTTTTCACACCGGACGATATCTCCACACTTTTCAAACCACTACAATAGAAAAATATCTTTTCCCCCGTATTTGTTACACCGGACGGTATTTTAATGCTTTGCAGCTCACCGCAATAAGCAAATGCGCTATCCCCTATGCTTGTCACACTGGACGGTATCTCCACATCCCTTAACGAGTCACAACCTTCAAATGCCGCATACTCTATGCTTGTCACACTGGACGGTATCTCCACGCTTTTCAAACTTGTGCAGTCCCAAAATGCACACAATCCTATACTTGTCACACCGAACGGTATTTTAATGCTTTGCAGTTCTACGCAAGAGTAAAATGCCTCCTGCCCTATACTTGTCACACTGGACGGTATCTCCACAGCCGTCAACACTTGACATTCATCAAATGCACATACCCCTATACTCGTCACGCCATCCGCAATGATAATCTCTTTGATATCACTGCTATTCCTAAATGGACTATCCCTAAACCAATAATCACACATCGCCCCACTTCCTCGGATCGTCAGCACGCCCTCTGCATCAAGCTCCCATGTCACGTTACCACCCTCAGCGCCGCACTCGCCACGGTCCACTATATCCGCTGCCATCACCTGTGCACTTTCCCTGACTGTTTTTGCAATCTCCGCCCAGGCTGTCAACTTCTCCAAATTTTCTTCGGAGAACCATGTCTGCTGTTCTTCCGCCAGCGCCCCGTATTCCTCCCAGATGGCGAGGGCTTCCCTGGCATACTCATACAGCTTTTCTTCCCATGCCACATAAGCTTCCTCATCGTCCATATCCGGTTCTGCTGCAAGGTATTCCTCCGCGTCCGGCAATGCCGCTATCCGATTCAGCAAAGTCTGTATCATGGCGTCTGTGCTGCTTTCTACCGTTACCGTGATTTCCGGCAGGCTGACCCCCTCCGCCAGTGTATAGCCGCCCGGCAGAACCGCAGTAAAGATATAAGTTCCCCCTGTACTTCCGTCATATTTCGGATTAGACTGCCATCTTATACCGCTAATCGTAACCGTTTCTTCCTGCTTTTCCGCCTGTGTATTTTCCAATGTCTGCACCGAAATTACACTTTCCGCTTGATATTCCGGCATAGTGACGGTATGGGTTTCCTGTGCTGTTTCGCCTTCTTCCGGTTCTTCAAAAGACGCACTTTCCCCTTCGCTGTCTTCCTCGCTGTCCGTATCGGCTTCGTCCTCGTTTTCCGTTTCAGTTGATTCGCCTGTTTCCTCGGATTTTTCAGTTTCATCCTGCTGCGTATCCTGTTCGTCGCCTGTTTCCGTATTTTCCTCCCCGGTATCGGACGGCCCGTCATCTTCCGTTTCCTCCGTATTGCCGCCATTTTCCCCGGTATCTTCTTTTCTGCTGTCCTCCCATTTATCTTCCATATCTTCGGAAGGCTTTTTTTCCTCAGTTATAACTGCCTCCAGTGTATCGGGAAGAGAAATTTCTTCCAGCGCTGTTCCCACCGGAACAGTCTGTTCCCTGGTCTCTTTAGAAAGCGCAGTAAATCCAGAGATATACCGTATTTCTGACTGCTCCGATTGCTCCGACGCAAAAACGGAAAGCGCTGCCAGAATATCAGGGCAGGTCGTAAACAGCACACAAAAACAGAGCATCACTGCCAGTATGCGCAGATGCCTTTTTCTTATTGCTCTTAACCATTCTCTTTGTTCATCCATCATATAACCTCCTTGTAATAAAGTAATAAACCGCCAGACAAAACGCAATTATATCGAATAATTGGTCTTTTTTTATGGAAATGGTATAGATCGCATTTTTTGAGGTATATTTTGCACGATTAGTCGCAAAATCATCGATCACAGGTCGATTGCAATCCGACCTTCCCGTTTTGTAATTGAGTTTCACATTTTGTAAGCGTCCTTCAAATTTTGTACCCGAAATTCCACTTTTGTAGCAGGATTCCCGTTTCTTCATCTGGTTTTGTGCTATAATCCTCTTATGACAGGGTAAAATTGCGCACAAAAACCGGGCGTCACTTTCACTCTTCTGTTTTATTCAGTTTGTATCTGTCTTTCCCTCTCGGACGGGAATCTCGGATTACTATTGAAGATCATCGATCACACGCACACGTCACAGGTGCAGAAGCCACAGATACAGACAACGCATTTCCTAAAAGTTATAATACTGGAGAAAATTTTCATTTTATTTAATACAGTTTACCGTATTCATTTTTATTACTATAACAAAAAACCACTTAAAAAAGTGGTTTTGGCAGATTTGGTCGGTTTTTAGGCAAATTTGGTTGAAGATTTTCAAGAAATATATTGACAGTTCTATAAATTCAAGACCGCGCAGGCAGAACAGGTTTCATTTTCTATCTTATAGTCCAGATTTCCATCATACTTCCGGCAGACAGATAGAATACTGGATATGCCGATGCTTTTCTTTGCGGGCAGACCGTCTGCAAGCTCCAGATCATCCAAGCAGGTATTGTTACACAGGATAATCAGTCTTTTGTTCTGTAATCGGATATGGATTTCAATACTTTTGTTTTCTTTCCCGGATTCCTGACATCCATGCAGGGCATTCTCCAGCAGGTTTCCCAAAAGGGCAATCAGGTCGATCTCCCGCACCTTTAGTTCTTTTGGGACATTACATCGGATCAGAAAATCAATGCCACTTTCCCTTGCCTTATCCGCATAGGCAGAAAGAATACTGTTTATAGTGCGGTTTTCAGAGTACCTCTTTACTGCCGCCTCTGATATTTCCGTACTGTATTCTCCGATATATGCAAGGATTGCAGCAGTGTCGCCTATTTTTGCATATTCCGCAATCACATCAATGTGGTGTCGCATATCATGCCGGAGTCTACGGTTTGCTTCCTCTGCATTTTGCAAAACAGACAGCCGGTTAGAAAGATATTCTGCGTTCTGCCGGACTAATGCCGCCTCTGCATCCCTTTTCATGTAGCTGATATTGCTGAATACAACGCCATATACCACACACATAATAAAGCTGATAGTGGCAAACGTCAAAAGCAGATACACATCCGGCATGACATTCCGTGCATTCAAAACACTCACCGCAGCCTGCAACAGATAGAACAGCAGGGCGGTCAGTGCCAGATTCCACCATCTTCTGCTCCTGTCCGTCAGAAAACACAGAAACTCTGCCGCATACCTCTTATACAAAACCAGCAGAAACAGCAGAGCCGCACTGCGCAGCACGATTGCCGCATAATACCCCGCCGCCCCGGAAAGCTGCGGCAGGAGTAAATGGATCATCAATTTCAGCACATTGTCCAGAACAGAAAACAGACAGAAGTAAGTGATAAATAAAAAACACTTTTTCAGGAAACAGTCCTGCGAAACAATACAAGAAAAAAGAAATGTGCATAAGACTATCCCCGCATAGGATAAAATGCCCGCTGTTCCCCCTGCTACATACCCGTAACCGCTTATACTGACAAAGCAGGCGATATAGATACAGCCATATATTTTGAACTTCTTTTCGGAATACTTATGCTCTGCCATATGGTATGCAACGACCGCATGGCAGAATGCCGTAAGGAACAAAGCCGGGATCTGGTATAATCCGCTCATTTCAGCACCTCCTTCCGGCAGAATTCCATATATGTTTTCTTCACTTTTTCACTGCTCCTTCTTGGAATGGGTATCGGGACGCCGCCCTGCATTTCCATGGAATTTCCGGAAATTCTCCGCACAAAAGCAAGATTCACAATATACGAAGCGCCCACTCTGATAAACTCAGGATATTTTTGTATTTCCTCAAACATCTGCGACAGCTTCATGCGCAGCCGGATCATTTCACCGAAAAAAAGCCTGCACTGCTGATAATGGCTCTGCGATTCTATGAATACGATCTCACTGATACGGACACGATACATACCGTCCACACAGGCAAGGGAAAGGAAATCCTGATCTTCTGTTTTCTTTACCGCACGGTCAAGCGCCGCATTAAACTGTTCCTGTGAAAACGGCTTGAGCAGATAATGGGTGGCGTTCAGTGCAAATGCCGTTACTGCATATTCATTGCTGGTTGTCAGGAAAATAACACTCATTTCCGGACTTTTGGCAAGCATTTCTTCTGCCGCATCCGTCCCGGAGACACTCGGCATACAAATATCCAGAAGGGCAATATCATAGGTCTTTCCTTTTTCCACTGCACTTAAGACATCTGCCGCTGTACTGTATTCGTCAATAACAAAATGGTATTCAGGACATTTCTCTGTATAGGCATCCAATGCTTCCCGGATCATTTCCAACTCTTTTGGTATATCATCGCATATTACTAACCGCATGACATTTCCCGCTTTCCGTATCATTTTCTGCTATTTTATCATACATAACCAAATAATTCCAGCTACCCCTTATTATTGTCAGTTGCACACAAAACACATAAGATTAGGGCGGCATACGCCAGCTCTGATGTATGCTGCCCTAATTTTTATCCTTTACATATAGTTTGCTCACAGTGTATTTCCCCGATTTTCCCATATCAATTCCCCAGTAACCGCATCAATTCCAAGTATCTTCTGGCACAGGAAACTCCTCTCATCCTCATTCTCTCCAAGCAGAAACCTCCAGAGAGGTGTGACCAGTATCTGACCATCAGGAGAAATGACCACCATATACTCTAATGTAATCTCGGTAGCTGTTATACGGCTTTCCCCTCAAAATCCAAAAATATCCCCTGTATCTGTTATGGAATCCACTACCCGTCTGCATACACGCTCTGCCTCGTCCAAAGAGGTATTTACCCTGCTGTCTGAAACAGAATCCAACCGGTTATCCTCAAAAGGATACAGATCATAATACCTGTTCTCAAATACGATGATTTGTTCACCGGGAATGGTAGCGCCTCCGTTAGAATAGCTGATCTGATACAGAAAATAATTCCTTATGTCAGGATCAATATCCAGCGTCCAGACATCATTCATTTCATCATATTCAGCCTGATCCGCTGTTTCCGGAAATACCGATTTAAAAAGATCCGCACGTCTTTCCTCGGTAATGTCTGTCAGAACATATTCATACTGGCTGACTCTCGTTATCCCCTCCACATTGACATCAGCACTGATAAGGAGCGATGTACCGTCCGCCACCTCAATAATCTGTTCAATCCTTGTGCCTGCGCAGGCAGCAAGGATTTCTGAAACCTCCCTGTCGAAAGAATGGTCGGGGGATCCTGCAGGATCATTTTCAGGGGAACTGCTGTCCATGGCAGACTTGTTATCCGAATCATCCTTTGCATCATCAGACAGGCTCCCGACTCCGTCTTCCTCCGTCAAGCTCTCCTGATACTCATTGTCTTCCACGACACCCTTAATGTCAATCCGCCTCCTTTTTGCCTCCAACCGATATTAATTGATAGAAGCTGTTTTTTTGATAGGAAGTTGTCTCTCTATTCTACAAATGGGTTGACTTCCTCTCCATTGATGCTTACTGTAAACATCAGGTTAGGACCTGTAGCCATTCCGGTCTGTCCCAGTGTTGCGATAACCTGTCACTGCTTTATTTCCTCACCTTCGGACACCTTTATTTCCTTCAAATGACCATATTTAACTGTAACGCCATCTCCTAAGTCAACTACGATGAAATTTCCGGTGTAGCTTTCAAATGCTGCTTCCAGCACCACTCCATCCGCAACTGCATAGATTTCATCCCCGGCTGTTCCGGCAATATTCACATGTTCCGAATGAGTTCCATTTTCCCGTATACCATAAAGCCCTGACACTTTCCTGCTGACTGTAGGCCAGCTCCATTCCGGAATCTTCCTGATTTTATCTCCGGCTGTCTTTCTTTCCGGAACAATAGCTGCCCCTGTTTTCTCCTGCACAATAGCCTGTATAGCCCTGAGATTTTCCTTGCTGCATTTTTTCATGAAATGCTTTTTTTCATTATGGCCGCTCTCCTTCCTGCTTCTCCATCATTTTCCTCAGCTTCTGTCTCACATAATATAATCTGTTTTCCACCTGTTTCTTTGGCATATCCAGTGCAACCGCAATCTCCGCCGGTTTCTGCTCATAATAATACCGCCTTATCAGGATCATACTTTTCAGGATAGTGCCACAGATAAATAAACACATCTGCTACACATTCCTCCACATCCTGAACGGAAGCCGCATTGATCAAAACGGAGGCAGCAATCTTCCAGAGAAGTTTAGAATATTTCTGTATTACAAATGCCAGCATCCGCTCGTCCCGTGCTTCGATCGCTGAGATCATTCTTTTATCATTCAATACAGATACCCCTTTCTCAAACAGTACATTTAACTGACCAGTCATATATGATACGAATATAAATTCAAAAACACTTACTTATATAAAAATTTTTCTTGTAATATCTCTTATCAATTATGGCTTTTAATCTTGATAGTTCATCTGCTTCTTGATTTATTATACATCAATTATCTTTTTACGCATTTTTATTACCGATATACAGTTTTTGCAAAAGCCAGATAAAAAAACCGGAAAGGCAGTTGGCAGTATTTTACCTCTGATTCCCCGCTTTCCAATTGGTTTTCTGATATTAAGACCTGCCTGCGGAAACGACAGACCGCCGCATATGGCGGTGAACCATAGCGGCGGTGCGCTTTTTCAAATTCTGCAGTCGTTTGGTGCAATACTTACTGGATAACATTGCCGCTGGCGGCTTGCATAGTTTTATTCTTTCTTCCGTGTCAGAAATATTCCAATGATTGCACCAATAAAGATAATTGGTGCTACTCTGACGAACAGCCATTCTAATGAGTGAATTGCCACTCCAAGGACAGCGGTTTCGGGGTCACTATAATTCCACCCCAAGTAAGAACTTTCTAATGCCAGTAAGATTGCAAAAACGATTACTATGATTGCACATAGCGAAGTAAGCGTCCAATGAATAATTTTTCTTCTTGTGGTTTTCCTTTGTGCCAGTTGCAAGTTTATCACCTCCAATTTTTCTGAAATGGCTTTTAAAGTATCAACTTCCGTTTCGACAACAGTTTCTCCCAACAGCGTGCTTACAGGTGTTTCAAGCACTTCCGATAAGGAGATTAACATATCAGAATCGGGAACTGACAACCCTTGCTCCCATTTGGATACTGTTTGCCGCACCACGTTCAGTTTGACAGCAAGCTCCTGTTGTGAAAGTCCTTTTGATTTTCTAAATGCTTTAATATTTTCATTGAGCATTAGGGGATCCTCCTTTCTTTCAGTTGCTACCACTATTATAGGAAAAGCCGCCCGTTGCCACAAGCAACGCAAATTAACATTGCCGTTTTTACATCAAAATGACGGAAGGCGCACTGATAGTCTGACAACTGCACCACATTCTCAGCTTAGGCTGTCGCTTTATTTTTGTGTATTCCCTCATAAATATCTGTTCTCACATACGCTGCTGATTATGCAATAATGTGTCAGCACCCTTGCCTTCATTTTCGCTCCCGCTTCTTCCAGTTCCCTTGCCGCATCCATACTATCCATTCCGTCCATGTTGATGTCGAGGAAACCGATGCCGCATTCCCGTATGTAATCCATATCCCGCACAGGTTTTTCCAGAGCCGTATTCTTTTATTTCAAAATCCTGCCCGTGGACTTCCAGCAATGCCTTAAGCGCACCGCGGTCATCACAGATTGCTATCTTCATCGCACGCAACTTCCATATTGCTAATTTCCCTCTTTCCAAGTGATTTTCGTTTCAGGCTACACGAACTGAACAGCATTATAATATGGTCGAAACGCAAGAAATACATGAGATTTTCAAAACTCTACTGTTGGTAGATGTTCATTTTATCCATCCGCTGTATAATAACCTTAGAAAGCGAGGATTTTTGAAATATGGATCAAAAGAAAATAGGCAGTTTTATTGCTGCACGAAGAAAAGACATCGGTCTGACCCAAAGCCAGCTGGCCGAAACGTTAGGAATAACAGACAAAGCCGTATCAAAATGGGAAACAGGGAAATCAATGCCTGATCTGTCCCTGTTTTGTCCACTGTGTGATCTACTCCACATAACTTTGAATGAATTGCTTTCAGGTGAATTCATATCCGACGAAAATCTGAAGGAGAAATCTGAACAAATACTGCTTGACGTCGTCACAAGCTGGCTCGGCAAGGATCAGTGGGAAAATAAGACAGATGCGCATGTTCCGACCGTCCTAAAGATAAAAAATATCAGAAAAGTATATGAAACTGACAGTACTGCAACCGAAGCCGTTAAGGATATCAGTTTTGAAATCACCAAAGGAAGCTTTGTAGGCATCATGGGTGCATCAGGATCCGGAAAAACCACCTTATTAAATATGATTGCTACAATAGATAAGGCTACCAGCGGACAGATAGAAATTGATGGGTATGACATTGCAAAGCTGTCTGAAAATGATCTGGCATCCTTTCGCCGGGAGCATTTAGGTTTTGTATTTCAGGAATACAATTTATTAGATACTTTGACGGTCTATGAGAATATCGCACTGGCATTGACAATTAAGCAGATACCAAAAGAGCGCGTAAAACAGACGATTATTGATTTAGCTGACAAATTTGGGATATCTGAAATCCTAAATAAATTTCCCTATGAAATTTCAGGCGGTCAACGGCAAAGATGTGCCTGTGTAAGAGCGATTGCTGCAAATCCCAGCCTTATTCTTGCAGACGAGCCGACCGGAGCATTGGACAGTCACTCCGCCACACAATTACTGGAAACATTCGTCATGCTAAGCCAAAAATACACTGCTACAATTTTAATGGTAACACATGATGCTCTATCTGCAAGTTACTGTGATAAAATTCTGTTTATGCAGGATGGCGAGATCAAATCCTCCCTGAAACGGGAGCATGAAAATAAACAGGAGTTTTTCACCAAAATTTTGGATACCATTGCAAAAATAACAGGAGGTGCTCACTATGTATCTTAAATTAACGCTCCGCAACGCAAAGCGTTCCATGCTTGACTATCTCCTGTACATTTCATCAATGGTTATGCTCACTTCCATTATTTTCCTTTCAAACTGTATTGCGGATTGGGGGGATATGGAGGCTGGCTTTCAGACAGTGGCTTTACCTTTACTGATCGTAATAATCATGGCAGTGCTGGTAAACTACATCAACCATTTTATCATCAGGCAGCGAGCGAAAGAGTTTGCCATTTATATGTTGCTTGGGATGGAAAAAGATAAACTGTCATTGGTATTCCTGTGTGAATTATCTGTGATAGGGTTGGTATGCTTTCTTCTGGGTGTGACTTTAGGTACGGGAATATTTTCTATTTGCTGCCATACATTACTGCTGGAAACCGGAAGTCGCTCCATACTCCGAATTATATTGAAAAGTGTTCTGCAGACATTTGTCTATTTTTGCTGTGTAGAAGTTTTGTCAACATTTTTTATGAAGCATAAAATATATAAATTACAGGTTGTGCAGCTTATGCGGGAAAAACAACGCAATCAGCCGCTGGGTACAGGTAAGAAGTCTTTTTGGGGATGGATGCTTATAATCAGCTTTTCTGGATACTTGGCACTGCTGTCTGGCATTTCCTTTATGCCCGGCGAGATAATGTCCGTCTCCATCTCCCTAATTTCACTGCCAATGTTAATCTGCGTTTTTTCATTCTATAGATGGCTGTATGCTTTTATCGCATCCTTACGTCTGTCACAGGCAGACGCTTTATATCAGGGCAATCGGCTGTATCAAATTGCGGAAATGACAAGCGGCTCCAAGACCAGCGCAAATGTAAATACCATTTTCTGCATCTGTTTTATTTTTTCAGCAGCCGCCTTTGTGTTTGGAACATTTCTGCTGAACCCAAATATTTTCATTTTTGAAAAAACGCAGCAGCAATGGATGGGATTCTTACAGATCAGTATCTGCATTATTTTTATGATCATATATTTCTCTGTCCTCTCCTTATTGCAGATCATTGATTTAAAGAAGGAGAACAGAAATATGCGGCTATTATTTCACATGGGAAAAAATCAATCCGATCTAAAATATCTGATTTGTACGCAGGTGCTTATAAAGCTGTTCATGCCAATACTAATGTCTTTTATTATACTTTGGACAGCTGCACCATTTGTCAATTATAAGATGAACTCTATATTACACGTACGCAATCATCTGTTTAAAGCTATCGGTGGTTTTATGGTCTGTTTTTTTGTTCTGTATTTATGTTATTTTGGCGTGGTGTACATAATAAGCACACGATATATCAAATTAAGCACTAAAGAATGAGAGCTTTCACAGCCTCTTTTTCTCAATCCTGTAATTATGCGTAATGATACCTGTCTTTGTTACGATAAAGAAAGATTAGCGCCACCACCATTGTAAGCAGCTCTGCTATCGGTACTGCCAGCCACACACCCGTCACTCCCACAAATTCTGGCAGGATGAGCAGAAGCACAAAGATCAGCCCGAACGTCCGCAGGAAGGACAATACCGCCGACAGCTTCCCGTTTGATAATGCGGTAAATGTGGCGGAAGTAAAAATGTTCAGCCTGCAGAACAAAAAGCTGACCAGAGGGGAGCCAAAGACGTTTCCCATAGTTATAACTGATAACAGGCGCTACTCCCATAGAAAACCCTATGTAAAGGGTAGTCAGCAGAAACTGCGTGTAAATAATGATCGTGATGGCTGCCACGCCGTCCTCACCGAGCAATTTCATCATGATCCTGTTAAAATTGCCATAATCTTATCCTTCTACAACTGGTATTTACATTACCGCTTTATAAAAATTTGTCAACAAAGTCTTTTAAGTCGATAAAGTCTAATATGTAGTCGCAATTACCATATTTGGTAATCTCCGTTTGATGGTCTTCATAATACTTTTTCACTTTTTCTTGTATTCGAATTGTTGCTTCTATAAAATTGGGAGAACCTTCATAGATTGCCCCATAATGCCTCAGTCCTTTTCTGACTCAGCAGCTTCATATCTGATAAAGGGTGTAAAGTGTTGATGTAGATTATTTCTGATTTTTTTCAGGGCACTCATTGATAATCAGATTTTGCACTCTGTCCTTAAAGGTTTTATCAGTGCTTTTACTGAAGTGTACTTTGACGGTGTAAGTGGTGTTCCCCAACTTCCGTTTGAAACTGTGGGGCTGTTGCTCGTTTTTTGGTTTCTGCCATATTTTCTGCTCCTTTACATAAAAACAGCGCGTATAGACTGGTACTATACGCTCTGACGCTGTGTTACTTATTCAGTTTTGATTGTGGTAATGATTGTTTCAACAAACTGAAATTTACGCAAAAGCAACTAACATTGAAGCAATAAAATTACCCGCACCATGTAACAATATACTTGGGATAATCGAACCATTATAAATTTTTTCGTTTAACCATCCCAGTAATAACGCCCCTATTCCAGTAAATATAAAGGTCAATGTATGATACCATAATCCCACGTCAAGTCCCGCTAAAACATAAAGAATATTGTGCATTAGCCCAAATAAAACTGCCTGTAAAATAATTCCCTTAACTACTCCCGCTTTCTTACAAAGCCTTTTGCAGAGAAAGCCCCTGTACAAAATTTCTTCCGCTACTCCATTAGCAATAAAATTTTCAATTAAAGCTGGTAAAATAGCCACTGCTCCAATTCCTGCGAAAGCATTAGCGGATACAGAAGAACTATTTTCTATATATGCTAACGTTTTAGAATCAACAAATTGTGTAAAGTCGAAATTATAAAAAAAGTAATACAAAATTGCAAAAAGAAGCAATACCCACAATTTGCTGTTCAATTGAGGTTTAAAAAAGCCTATCCATCTAAAAAAGCCTTCCTCTTTTCGGTGTCTGAAAAACCACCAAATGATCGGCAATAGTGAAAACACTATCAAATTTATAATTGTTGTTGTTATGCTTGATATGATAAGTTGCAATTTACTGTCCTCCTAAATTTCGATTTGTATTTCTAACAAGATACTACCACAATCACCCTCATATTTCTATCAAATTTCTTTCTCCCTCCGTTTCGTTTTGTTTCCTGTTATGCTGCCAGCTTTCGTTCTGAAACTCCCTCTCAAGGTTCTTCTTGTTATAGCTGATTACCTCTGCATAGGCTAATTCTGTGGCTGTCTTGCTATTCTTCTGTTGGTTACTTCTTGGGTTTTGGCTTCTTAGTCTGTTTCAACTCGATTTTGTAATTGCCATACTTTTTTTTCCGGGGCAAACAGCTTTTTCTTCCGTTCTACAAATCCCGCCTGCACAAGTTTTTCCAGTATCGCCGCACGGGTGGCAGGAGTGCTTAAGCCTTTGCGTTCTGTCTTTAAAGGTTTTATCAGTGTTTTTACTGAAATGTACTTTGACGGTGTAAGTGGTGTTCCCCAACTTCCGTTTGAAACTGTGGGGCTGTTGCTCGTTTTTGGTTTCTGCCATATTTTCTGCTCCTTTACATAAAAACAGCGCGCATAGACTGGTTCTATACGCTCTGACGCTGTGTTGTATTACTTATTCAGTTGTGATTGTGGTAATGGTTGTTTCGACAAACCGGAATTGGAATTTGATAATTTTTAAGGCAAATATTAGCTGTTATATTTTATTATTAAAATTCCCGCTAACCCTTGAAAACAGCAAGTTTATCGTAGTCGAATTTTCCTTAAGATTTTTCTTGTGTTATATCTTTCCATAGGGTATTACGAACCCTGATAAGGGAAAAAATGAGGGAAACATTTTTCATTCCAACACTTGTAATAATTGATTTAAATTATCAATACTTTCTTTATTCTTCTCTGTACGTTGTATCCAAATAAATTTGCAATTAGCATTCATTGCCGTTCTTCTGTCTTTTTCTTCATCTCCAATAAAAATCAGCTTTGTGATGGGAAAGGCAAATTTTTCAGAGATCATTTGCAATCCTTTGCAGTTCGGCTTCCTATATCCCGCAACAGAAGATGAAACATAATAATCAAAATAGCCCAGCAGTTTTGAGATGTCTCGCCTAAAAATATCATCAGGCATTGCATTGGGTAAATCTGTCAATGTCGCTATTTTATAATCTTTTTCCTTAAGTTTTTGCAACACATTAATTGTTTCTGGATATATTTCCGCTTTTAACTGTAATCCACTCCAAAAAGTTTCTATACAGCTTTGAACAGGAATATCCATATGCCAAGGTTCTAATATTTTTGTAAAAATATATTCCGCCGAATACAAATCCTCCCATGAGTGAGGCATTCCTGCATACTGCATTAATGTTCCGCCCAAATCAAAAACTACAACTTTCAAAATGATATCACATCTCCCATTTCCAAATTTCTTTTGGTAAATTTGTTCCCCATTCTTTTATGCTGTACCCGTCTATGTTCCATGCTATATACTTGTTTTCCCAGCAGGGACGAAATCCCAGTTACATAAATACAGTTTGTGCAATTGGTGTATTTCGCTCTCAAACGCCAAAGGCTTATTGTTGATGTTCAATAATCCATTGTAAGAGTTCCTCTTCACCAATATTACCAAATGCCAGTGCCAAAATTACATCACTTAACTCCTTTTGACTGTAATACAATTCATATCCATTTAATGCGAGAAAAACTAACATAACATGCGTACCAAGTCTTTTGTTTCCGTCTAGCATTGCATGATTTTTTACCAATCCAAAACAAAGCCGTGCCGCCTTTGCCTGAATGCTTGGATAAAGCTCTTTTCCGTCAAATGACTGAAACGGATTATTTAACGCCAAATCCAGCATTCCTTCATCACGAATACCGTCACTTCCTCCAGTGGCTTTTATTAAACTTGCATGAAGTTTTAGCACCTGCTCTTTGCTTAAAATAATCATTTTGCAAGAACCTCATATGCTTCCATATTCTGTTTTATTAACCGTTCAGATATTGCAAATACATCTTCATTACTGGCAACTTTTTCTTTTTCCGCTTTACTGAAATCAATGACCAAATATCTGGGTACATTATTTTTCAGAATAACCGCCGTTCCATGTTCGTCAACTATTTTGGCTACTTTTGAAAAATTTTGATTTGCCTCTGTAATTGAAATCATTGTGTTTGTATCTATTGTCATTTTATATGCACCTCACTTCCACCTATATTATATGCAAATTCTAGCTAGAAAACAACCTATTTTACATTTTTGACTGTTGTATCATTGAAATCTGCCCTTGTAAATTGCCCATAAGGGCAAAAACAAGGGAAAATACATAGCAATTCACTGTATGAGGCTAGAAAATCCTTGAAAAATAAGGAAAGTTCAAGAAATTCATCTGCAAACCGGAATTTATCTATTCATCAATTCAAGAGTTTTTTCAAATGAAATACATTCTGCGTATCTTCCATTCCATATGAACTCATTATAATATCTATAAGAATTTTCCGCTGTCATATACGCATTATCAAACGTACTGTTTGTATTTGCTGGAACAATCATTTTAAGCCCATGCTCAAAACCACATTTCACTGTTGCATCTATGCAGTAATCTGTTTGTAGCCCTACAATAATAATTGTATCTTCGTCTTTTTCATGCAGGTAATCCAACAACCCTGTATCTCTAAAAGCACTGTTTACATTTTTATCAAAAACACGCTCATTTGGCATTGGCTGAAATTCTTCGTATATTTCATAGCCTAATGCGCCTTTAGTTAGTTTCTGTCCAACACCATCATCATGTCTAACATAAATAACTTCTATATCATTATTGCGCGCCTCTTTGATTAGTGTTTTAATACGATATACAAAAGTCGGAAATTCATATAAGT
>CAMWQW010000040.1 GCA_947176505.1 uncultured Lachnospiraceae bacterium
GTTTTTATATATTTGTTTTTGTATATTTGTTTTTGTATATTTGTTTTTGTATATTTCTTTTCTCATGTTTCTCTTTTTCAAAACAAATCTTGCTATTTCGAATACAAATTTCAAAAAATCCATTCAATCAAAAAAAGGATGCCTCATATCAACGAGACACCCTCTCTTTTATTCTTTCTATTATTCTATTTCCTGTAACCATACGGAAGCGACATGGCGCCGCCGTAATCAGACAACTTCTTCAGACCTTTACTGTTTTCACGTATGATCTCGCTTTGCATCTGCTCCATTTCTTCCGCAGTGTAGAATCGTGCTCCAAAATCGTTCATATACTTTGCGTACTTTGCCTTATCCCTGTCTATGTAAGTCGAGCCGTCCTTCTCGTAAGTGTAATCCGGAACACCATCCTTTGTGGTCTCAAAAAAGGCGACAAAATCATCCTCATCGATCTCTCCTGCAAGAAAATCCTTCCAGAAATTCTCATGCGCCGCAAACCGCAGATTCGCATCTTGCGGAAAACGCTGCAAAAACGCCATGACTTTCTCGTACTGTCCTTTCTCCGTATAAGAAAAGCTCCACAAGTCCTTATTGATCCATCTCGTACCGTCAAAGTAAGCTTCTTTACAGGAAATGCCGTCCTGCCCGTAGGCAGTAATATACCAATGCTTCTGCTTCGGATCATCGGTCGGATAGCTGCATTTCGTGACCTCATCGGTGAGCAGCGCCGCTGCGTCCTTCACATCGGATTCTTCCGCGGCAGTTTCCGACACACTTGTCACTTCTTTCGTTTCTGCCACGCCTCCGGCAATCTGTGCCGCGGCAGTTTCCGACGCCTCTGTCATTTTGTCTGTCTCAATCATTTTTGCCGGCTCCGGCATACCAAACATAGCCGCCCGCTTTGCCGCTTCCTCTTCCGCCAGTCTCTTAATCTCTTCAACATGGGCTTCCGCTTCTTCCCGCATCGTTTCCGCCGCAGCATCAAACTTCTCCAGAAGCTTCTCCCACTCTTTAATCGTATACTCCTGCGCGCCTATCTTGAATTTCGGCTGAATCGTCCCATTCTTGATATTCTTCGCCATCTCTTCCATTTTCTCAAGAATCTGTTCCCTGTAGGACTTCGACTCCTCCGTCTCTTCCGTTTTCTTCGACGTATCCGACTCCTTTGTCGATGTATCAGTGCCCTTTACCATCTCGCCTGCATCTTTTGCACTTTTGTCCGTTTCCTGTGCTAACGCATCCTCTCCCTTTAGCAACGCGTTCACATTTCCTCTCTTACGCGTGTAATCCTTATAATAATTCTCCGTTACATAACCGCTTCCCATCATATTAGTACGGATTCCCATATCGTTCTCCTCCCTCTCCGGTATTGTCTCGTCACGGCAATTATAGCCCTATCTGTAATGAATACGATTCACCACCCGAAAAAGTTTCACCGCATTGCAATTTTTATGCGCTACTGCCAAGTCACATATCCTTCCTCATCAATACGCACTCCGTCCGATATGCTTTGCATATAATCAATTACTCTTTTTTTCTCTTCTCCCTGCAAAAGCATCGTCTGGCTGCCCGTTTGTTCGCAGGGAATAAACTGATAACTCTGTAGTCCGTTCTCATTCAAAGTAACTTTAATCATACCGGTGTCAATCGTCTTTGAGTTAAACCAGAAATTGCCGAGACTGTACATCACCGGCACGCCCTGAATCACACTGATTTTCTGCAAGCAATGCGGATGCGCCCCAATGACAAGGTCCGCTCCCGCTTCTACCACTTCCGGCGCCTGCTTCTCCTGCGCCCAGTCAATCGTTGTCTCGTTTTCAGTACCCCAATGCAGATAAACAATGACGAAATCACTGTTTTCTTTTGCTTCCCGAATCGTCTCCAACAGATGATCCCCATTCCAGCAGCGGAACACCCCAGCAGAAGAATCCGTGGCGCCCTTCGTATCCGGATTGTCCAGTTTCTCAATCTGTGTTGCCGCCACAATGGCAATCTTCATATTATTGATAATATAGTAAACCGGTCTGCGTGCCTCCTGCAAGTTACGTCCTGCTCCGACATAGGTAATCCCTGCGCCTTCCAATACATCCATTGTATCTAAGAATGCCGACTCTCCATAATCATAAGCATGGTTATTGGCAAGTGATACAATATCTACACCCATGTCATTTAAAAACGACACAGTTGTCGGTTTCGCACGAAATGTAAATTTCTTGTCTTCTAGCGGCGTCCCCCTGTCAGAATACGGAAACTCATTATTGAGCATCATAATGTCCGCACTTTTCATCTCGGCAAGCAGGCTCGGAACAATGCCGTTCGCAATCTCACCATTACCGCTCACTTTTCCCATGATGGCATAATTCTCGTCAAATAAAATATCCCCTGCAAATGTAATCGTAACTTGTTCCGGACTGACCGCGTCTTTTGCATAGATATTGTTTTCCACCATATACTCCGGGTCGTTCAGCACATCCGCATATTTATCGTTGGCGCTTATAATCTCATCAATCTGCGCTTCCTCCGTCACAGCGTTTCCATTCACTACACGCTCAGAGGTCAACTGGAAGTGATTATTTCTCGGTACAGCCGGTTCTACAATCCATCGGAATGTCGCAAACGATGCAATCCCTGCTGCTATCACGATGCAGAACGTAATGGCGAAAGGCTTTAGGAAATTCCGACGAATATTGATTCTATTCTGTTTTCTTTGTTTTCGATATTTTTTCCTTCTTTTACCCATGTATCTATTATAGCACAAAAAAAACGCTTAGCAAGAAAGGCAGAACGCCGAATGCGTTCTGCCCTTATCCATACATTTACAATATGCTTTTATACTGCAAGCCCGATTAGTACTTCGCTGTATTAATCTTCACACCCGGTCCCATTGTAGTTGCAAGCGTGATACTCCTCAAATACTGACCTTTCAGTGCTGACGGTTTTGCCTTTACGATTGCTTCCATCAACGCGTCAAAGTTCTCCTGCAATTTTGCTTCCTCAAAAGAAACTTTTCCTACCGGAACATGAATGATGTTTGCTTTATCCAACCTGTACTCAATCTTACCAGCTTTGATATCATTGACAGCCTTGGTAACGTCCATAGTTACCGTACCTGCCTTCGGGTTAGGCATTAAACCTTTCGGACCTAAAACCTTACCGAGACGACCTACGACGCCCATCATATCCGGTGTAGCTACGACTACGTCGAAATCAAGCCATCCGTCATTCTGAATTCTGGGAATCAGTTCCTCTCCGCCTACATGATCTGCGCCTGCTGCCTCAGCCTCAGCCACTTTGTCACCTTTGGCAAATACTAATACCTTCACTGCTTTACCGGTTCCGTTAGGCAATACTACAGCGCCACGAACCTGCTGTTCAGCGTGACGTCCGTCACAACCTGTTCTGATATGAACTTCTACAGTCTCATCGAATTTAGCTGTTGCTGTCTTTTTCACTAAAGCGATTGCATCAGCCGTATCGTACAGAGTAGCACGATCTACGAGCTTAGCCGCTTCTGCATACTTTTTACCATGTTTCATGTCAAATCCTCCATTACTCTTCTACTGTGATGCCCATGCTTCTTGCAGTTCCGGCTATCATGCTCATAGCTGCCTCAACACTTGCGGCATTCAAATCAGGCATCTTCGTCTCTGCGATTTCCTGTAACTTTGCTTTGGAAATCGTAGCAACCTTGTTCTTGTTCGGAACAGCGGAGCCGGATTTGATATTGCATGCTTTCTTCAAAAGAACTGCTGCAGGGGGAGTCTTTGTAACGAAACTAAAACTTCTGTCTGCATAAACCGTAATAACAACCGGGATGATCACATCACCTTTGTCGGCTGTTCTTGCGTTGAACTGTTTGGTAAATTCAACGATGTTTACGCCGTGCTGTCCAAGTGCAGGACCAACCGGCGGTGCTGGTGTAGCTTTACCAGCAGGGATCTGTAACTTAATGTATCCTTCTACTTTCTTTGCCATAATGGCACCTCCTAATATAATGTGGTACGGGCGTAGCATTTCAACTTTACTCAGTCTTAGTAAGAATTTAGCGAAGCAAATTCTTACGATTTCGACAAAGTCGAAATCATTTTTGTCGAAGTCGAAATCATACTCCCACAGTATATCTAAACCGCCGAAACGGAATAAATATCAATTACATTTTTCTGACTTCCGCGAAACCAATCTCCACGGGCGTCTCTCTTCCGAATAATTCTACATTGATGGTTGCCACCTGCTTACTATAGTCAATACGCTGAACAACACCGATTGTATCTTTCCATACACCGGCAACCACAGCAATCGTATCCCCTTCCGCGAAATCGACAGTGACATTCTCCATCTTGATACCAAGCGGTTTCATCTCCGCCTCCGTAAGGGGTACGGCTTTACTTCCCGGTCCGACAAATCCCGTAACGCCTCTGGTATTTCTTACGACGTACCACGTGTCATCGTTCATGATCATATTAATCAAAACATAGCCGGGAAACATCTTCTTCTGGACAGTCTTGCGGGCGCCGTTCTTCATCTCCACAACATCCTGCATAGGTACTCTGACTTCCAGTATTTCTTCTTCAAGATGTCTGTTCTCGATTGTCTTCTCAATGTTGGCTTTTACCTTATTCTCATATCCGGAATAAGTATGAACAACATACCAATTTGCTTCTGCCATACTAATACCATGCCTTTCTTTCATTCCTATTCAGAGCTTCCTATAATGAAAATGTCGTAAGGAAATCCACACCATACTGCAGACCAAAGTCCAGTATCGTGATAATCGCTCCGATTACAACGGAAATAACAACAACCGCAATAGATTGTTTTAAAAGAGCATCTTTATCAGGCCAAGTGATTTTCTTAAATTCAGCTTTCACACCATTCCAAAATTTTGTAATCTTTGATGTTCCGTCTGATTTAGCAGAATCTCCCATGTTATACTCCTTTCGTCAAAACAACAGGCGATTATTTTGTCTCTTTATGCAAAGTATGTGTCTTGCAGAATCTACAATACTTCTTAGTTTCCATTCTGTCCGGATGAGTCTTCTTGTCTTTAGTTGTATTGTAGTTACGCTGTTTGCACTCTGTGCATGCTAAAGTGATTTTTGTACGCATTTCGCTACCTCCACATGTATTCATCAATCATCTGATTCACTATTTTTGAGCATAAAAAAAAGACCTAAATCTTATCTTTGCTCAATTAATATAACATACAGAAAACATGAAGTCAACCTGTTTTCCTATTTTGTTTTCCAAATATTTTCCTATTTCTTTTCAGTTTTATTTCGGAAAGCTCTTCATTTTTCACATAGTTCTTACGATATATAGAATATAAAACTGTTATAGAGACTGAGATAATTTTGCAATATCCTTTTTCTTTATATGATATATACACAATATATACTTGCATTTCAACTAGGAAAAATGATAATATGTCTCTATAGAATACTTTATTATGTGTATGATTTTTATCATATAATAATATAGAAGCAAGTATATTTGACACTGTAAATTAATATACCCACGACTGATGTCTTGTATGCTACGGACGGCTGACAAGAGACATCAGCGCTCAGACTGGTTCTGAGAATATTTCACGGATGAAAGGAGGGGTACAATGTCTTATAACACTATTAGTAATTTGTCCAACGTCTATAATTTCTATATGACGTCTTATGCGCCGAAGTCCAGCACGCCTTATGATTCTCATAAGAAGAGTGAGCTCCGCGGTATTTATAATTCCATCGTCAAAATGAATAGAGAATCCCCCCTGTTTATTCTGGACACCAATAAGGAATCCCAGCAGTTTGCTGTGAGTATGAAAGAAAATGCGCGTGAACTGCGCAATACGATTGCTTCGCTCGGGGGATTAAATGAAGACGAACTGCTGAACAAAAAGGTTGCTTATTCCAGCAACCCGAATATCGCAAAGGCTTCTTTTATCGGTTCTGCCAAACAGGATGAAGCACTGCCCACTTATGACATCGAAGTGAACCGTCTTGCCTCCTCGCAGGTCAATACCGGTAAGTTCCTTCCCAATGATGAGCTTGTGGCGTTAGCGCCCGATACCTATTCTTTTGATATCGGCATAGACGATCTGAATTATGAGTTCCAGTTCAGCATCAAGCCTGCCGATACAAACCGCGATGTGCAGGAACGTCTCGCACGCCTGATAACCAACGCCAACATCGGTATGTCGGCACAGGTCATCTCCGGTGAAGACGAAACTTCCTATCTTAGACTGGAATCTAATGCTACCGGTCTTAAGGACAACAGACCATATATATACAGGATATCCGATCACCGAACAAGCAAAACATCCGGCACGGTAGACTATTTCGGGCTTGACCATGTATCAACCCAGCCTTCCAATGCATCTTACGTTGTAAACGGTGAGGAACGTATTTCTACCTCCAACCGTATTCATCTGGCGCATACCTACGACATAGAACTTACGGGTGTCAGCAGTGAGGAGGGAGAAACTGCTTCCATCGGTCTGAAAACGGATGTGGAATCTCTTACGGAAAATGTCCATACTCTCGTGGGCGGATTCAACTCTTTCTTAAAAGCAGTTGCAGAATACAGCGATAACCAGCCTAAGAGTAACAGACTGTTTAATGAGATGAGCAGCGTTGCCAGAGTACACGCGCGTGACCTTACTTCAATCGGATTGAATCTGAATCTGGACGGCACATTGGAAGTTGACAATGACGCACTACGCCAGACTGCTATGAGTGATAACGCCAAGGAAGCCTTTACACCGATAAAAAGCTTCACCAACTCGGTACTTCGCAAGTCCAATCAGGTTTCTCTTGACCCGATGAATTATGTGAATAACATAATTGTCGCATACAAGAATCCGGGTAAGAACTTTGCAAGTCCATATATCACAAGCGCATACAGCGGCATGATGTTTAACAGTTACTGCTAAGTAAATCAAGTTTTGCTCAATATAAGAGACAGGTCTAATGACCTGTCTCTATTACATTTCCCCGCAGCATTGGTTTGCGAGAGTCGCTTCGCAAGCCCATGCTGCGCACTAACTTTTCGGCTAAACGGTTAAAGGGGTATATTTCCGTGTTTTTTCTTAGGAGACTCTACCTGCTTATTTTTCAGACCTCTTAAAGCTCTCACCAGCGCTGCTCTCGTCTCTTCAGGCTTGATGACCTCATTCACATATCCCCTCGCTGCTGCGACGTAAGGATTTAAGAAACGCTCCTCATACTCGGCTTTGCACTGCGCACGCATTGCTTCCGGATCAGCCGCCGCCTTAATCTTACGCTTAAAGGCGATATTGACCGCACCGTCTGCGCCCATGACTGCTATCTCTGCAATCGGCCATGCATACACGATATCTGCGCCCATCTCCTTGGAATTCATGGCAATATATGCTCCTCCATACGCTTTGCGCATGATCAGCGAAATCTTCGGAACCGTCGCCTCGGAATACGCATACAGTATCTTCGCGCCATGGCGGATAATACCGTTATGTTCCTGTGCCGTACCGGGAAGAAACGCCGGCACATCAATCAATGTAATAAGCGGAATATTAAAGCAATCGCAGAATCTGATAAATCTGGCAATCTTATCGGAAGCATGATAGTCCAGCGAACCTCCCATAGCATTTGGCTGGTTAGCGACAATACCAACTACCCTGCCTTCCATTCTGCAAAAGCCCACTACCGCATTCATTGCAAACTCTTTCTGTACTTCAAAAAAGCTCCCTTCATCTACGATGCAGTCAATCACTTCCTTGACATCATATGCGTGGCGCGAATTATCCGGTACAATGTCCATGATTTTAGCCGCTTTTGCTTTCATGGAAGAGGCTACCTTACCATTATCTACCTTGCCGAATACTTTACCGACGCGAGGAAGGATACTCTGTCTTTCTTTATTGTTGATAATCGGCGGCTTCTCCGTCCAGTTGCTTGGAAGATAAGACAAAAGCTTCCGCACTCCCATCAGACATTCATTCTCACTGTCATAAGTAAAGTGCGCCACACCGCTCTTCTTGGCATGTACGTCCGCGCCTCCCAGCTCCTCTACCGACACTTCTTCATTGATGACTGTCTTCACGACATTCGGACCCGTAATAAACATCTTGGATATATCTTTGACCATAAATATATAGTCACAGATTGCCGGCGCATAACACGCTCCGCCGGAACATGGTCCCAAAATCACTGCAATCTGCGGAATCACGCCCGATGCTTTCGTATGTCTAAGAAACATCCCGCTGTATCCGCTTAAGGATGATATTCCCTCCTCGATTCTGGCTCCGCCGCTGTCATTGATGCAGATAAGCGGCGCTTTCATCTCCATCGCCATATCCTGAATACGGCAGATTTTGAAAGAATGATACTCTCCCAACGTACCGCCGATTACCGTAAAATCCTCACTCGCCACAAATACCTGACGTCCGTCTATCTCCCCGTATCCGGTCACGACTCCGTCGCCCGGCACTCTTCTTTTATCCAGATCAAAATCATCGATACGGGATTCCAGAAATCCGTCCACTTCCACAAATGTACCCGGGTCTAGTAGAATCTCGATGCGCTCACGTGCTGTCAGCTTTCCGATAGCATGCTGTTTATCTATCTTGCTTGGTCCGCCGCCCATAAGAGCCTTCTGTCTTCTGTTATCCAATTCCTTAATAGCTTCGTTCCAGTTCATGACCTTTTACTCCCTCCTGCTGCGAATCTATCAATTCTTGTTTTCTGCTTTTCATTTCTTTGATTCTCTAATACTTTGATATTCAAACTATAATTCCATATTATAGGCAGAGTGCTGATTCTTGTCAATACTCTGCCTACAAAAAATGAACACGTCAGCCTATATGATTTGCTTCACAAACTCAAAAAGAAGATAGAACATCACTGTTCCGCCTCTACCGCTTCCAGTGCCGCTTCGATTACCTTATCCATATCGTAATATTTGTACTGTCCCAGACGACCGCCGAAGATTACATGCTTTACCGTCTGCGCCAGCCTCTGATATCTCGCAAACAGCGCGTTATTGCGCTCGTCATTGATTGGGTAGTAAGGCTCGTCACCTTCCTCCCATTTCGCCGGATACTCTCTTGTCACCACCGTACCGGGCTGTGTTCCGAACTCAAAATGTTTATGCTCAATGACTCTCGTATAAGGTACATCCCGCTCCGTATAGTTGACCACCGCATTACCTTGATAATTGTCACATTCTGTAAGTTCCTCTGTCTCAAAACGCAGAGAGCGGTATTCCAGATGTCCAAGCTTATAGTCAAAATATTCATCCAGCATACCGGTATAGACTATCTTACGATATGTGTTTCCATCCTTATCTGACGCCGCAACTTCCTGCCCCGCATCAAACTCCGTCGCAAACTCCCGATAAGAAATGCCTGTTTTGACTTCTATTCCTTGGAGCATATTCTCTACCATTGCGGTATACCCTCCGATAGGAATGCCCTGATATCGGTCGTTAAAATAGTTGTTGTCATAGGTAAAACGAAGCGGCAGTCTTTTGATAATAAAAGCCGGCAACTCCTTACAGTCTCTTCCCCACTGTTTCTCGGTATAGCCTTTCACCAGCTTCTCATAAACATCCGTCCCTACCAGTGAAAGCGCCTGCTCCTCCAGATTCTTAGGGTCTGTGATATTCAATCGCCCAATCTGCTCTGCAATTTTCTCTTTTGCCTCAGACGGTGTCACAACACCCCACATTTTGTTAAAAGTATTCATATTAAAAGGGAGGTTATACAACTCTCCCTTGTAATATGCGATGGGTGAATTTATGTAGTGGTTGAACTTTGCAAACTGATTTACATAGTCCCATATCTTCCGGTCGGATGTGTGGAAAATATGTGCTCCGTATCGGTGCACCTGAATGTCCATCACAGACTCTGTGTAAATATTGCCGGCTACATGCTGTCTCTTATCAATTACGAGCACGCTCCTGCCCCGTTTCTTCATTTCATGAGCAAAAACCGCTCCAAACAGCCCCGCTCCCACTATCAAATAATCGTATTGCATTAATTCTCCTCAGCTGCCTTGTATTTGTCTAATTGCGCATAATCTTCCATAAGCTCAAGTGCTTTCTTCCGTCCGGTCTTATTGAGCTTCACATAATACTGCATTACGCGATTCTCCATAATCTTACTTCCCAGTACGCTCTTCTGATTAAGTGGCGTGAAATCAACCGGATTCAGGTTTAACTTGTCACACATTCTGATCACAGTTCCATACGCCATACCCTCGATTCCTCTATCCAACGCGGTAACTAGAGTTGAATACGGTATTTCCATCTCAATCGCGAACTGTCTGACACTCTTATACTGCTTTAAGATTTCTGCCTTTAGAATTTCTGCCTTTGTCATATTAGCCCTCCTACAGTGTATGATTCTGATTTATCCTCGTCGGTAGTATACCATATTTCATTCAGAAAAGGAACCACCCAAATAGCTACTTAAACGTTATACCGTGAACATCGTCATTTTGCATCCTTTTTTTACTCTTTTTTTGTAGAAAAAGCCTAGTACTTTTTTCCTATTTTATCCTTCTCGCGGAAAAAAATATTATTGTCGTAACATGAAGAAAATGCTAATATATATGGTAAGAAAGAAGCGCCCTTAATATGGGCGACTAAAGAGGTGATATCATGTCTCTCATTTCGGTATGCATGATTGCAAAGAACGAAGATAACCATATAGAAGAATGCTTAAAAAGGCTTCGCCCGTGTAAATTTGAGGTCATCGTGGTAGATACAGGTTCAGTGGACCGCACGGTTGAAATCGCACAAAGATATGCGGATAAAGTCTTTCATTTTGCATGGTGCGATGATTTCAGCGCCGCCAGAAATTTCGCTATTCAGCAGGCAAGCAACGACTGGGTGTTGACCATTGACTGTGACGAATATCTGGAAAATGTCAATCTCGCCGAGCTGGAAGAAGCGTTAGATAACAATGTTCGTTCCGTCGGAATGATTGTCCGTAACAATCCCTATATTATTCAGGGTGTACGTTCCATTATGGCGGAGCGTATCGGCAGACTCTTTAACCGCAGATTCTGTCATTACGAAGGCAACATTCATGAGCAGGTACGTTCGTTGGAGGGGAATGAACCTGATTCCTTCCACATTCCCCTGACTTTCTACCACGAGGGCTATGTATCCGAATCCGACAAACGTATGCGTGCTACCCGTAATCTCGAAATGCTGCTTCATGACCTGACGTTGAAGGGACCGAGTCCCTATATCTATTTTCAGCTGGGACAGAACTACATCTCGCTAAACGACTTGGAAAAAGCTGCCCATTATTACCAGAAAGGCTTGGAACTAAACGCCGACCCACATTCCGCATTCGTACAGAGCATGGCTGAAACTTACGGTTACTGTCTGGTAGAGCTGGCTAAGTATGACCTTGCCATGAAGCTGCGAGACAAATATGAGTTATTCTCCCATCATGCCGATTTCGTATACCTGATGGGCGTGATTTATATGAAAAAAGGACTCTATGACAAGGCACTCGAAGAATTTAAGAAGGCGACAGCTCTCACTTCCCATTCTCGCAAAGGCGTCAACAGCTATCGCGCCAACTACAATATTGGTTCCATTTACGAGAATATGGGCGAACTGAGTGAAGCCCGGACATACTATAAGAAATGCGGGGACTACGAACCCGCTGTGCGGAAGCTAAAAGAACTTGCCGCATCATAAGGCTATAAACTAATAAAAAGACGGAAGGTGCTACTATTGCTGCCCATATCAGTCTGTATTATCGCAAAAAACGAAGAAAAGCATATAGAAGAATGCTGTAAACATCTTGTTCCTTACGGATTCGAGATTGTACTGGCAGACACCGGTTCGACAGACCGTACGGTAGAGTTAGCGCAGAAGTATACCGACAAGATTTATCATTTTGATTGGTGCGGTGATTTCAGCGCTGCTAAGAATTATGCGATGGATAAAGCCTCCCATGACTGGATACTTTCTATCGACTGTGACGAATATATTCAATCAATTGACACAACTTCACTGGCTGCCTGTATGAAGGCGCAGCCCACTGCCGCCGGACGCATTCTCATCCGTAACCGCTTTACCGAAAACGGTCAGACAAGCTATGAGCAGGTACGCGTAAGCAGATTTGTCAATCGGCGTTATTATCACTTTGAGGGAGTCGTCCACGAGCAATTGGTGCCAAGGTCGATTCAGGATTTAACGGTACAGCCCGATACACATAATCCGTTCGTTTCCGCAGATTCCATCCCTGTCAAATACGTTTATCCCGCGCCAATCACTGTGCTCCATGTGGGTTATGACGGCTCTGAAGAAGAGATGCGTGCGAAGTCCGAACGAAATATTACTTTGTTAGAGAAAGAACTG
This sequence comes from uncultured Lachnospiraceae bacterium, assembly GCA_947176505.1. Classification (GTDB taxonomy): domain Bacteria; phylum Bacillota; class Clostridia; order Lachnospirales; family Lachnospiraceae; genus UBA3282. Next base: position 12,349 of record CAMWQW010000040.1, read on the forward strand.
GAATCAACCGGACCTGACCCATACATCTACTGCCAGTTAGGTCAAAGTTATCGCAAGCTTCATGATTACGAACATGCTTTTCACTATTTTGATCTGGGACTTGCCATGGATGTCAATCCGGAATTGGATTATGTGCAGACCATGGTAGAATCTTACGGTTACACTCTTTTAGATTTAAAGCGCAGTCAAGATGCCTTGAATCTGCTCGGCGTGTATGACGACTTTGCCAAGCGTGCTGATTTTGTGTTCCTGATGGGACTGATTTATATGAACAACGGATTGCTTGATGAAGCCATCGGAGAGTTTCAGAAGGCTACCACCATGGAAGAGTTTGCCGTGGATGGTGTCAATAGCTATAAAGCCAATTACAACATCGGCGTAATCTACGAATGCGCAGGATATCTTGATGAGGCACGTGCGGCTTACCTCAAATGCGGCAGTTACGAACCTGCCCAAACACGACTACGGCAAATTTAGGAGGATTCCATGGAAATACATGAATCAGCAGAAGATTATTTAGAGACTATTCTTATTTTAAGGGAGCGTTCCGGTCTGGTTCGCTCTATTGATATTGCCACTGAAATGAACTATTCGAAGCCAAGTATCAGTGTCGCTATGAAGAAGTTACGCGAAAACGGATATATCGAGATGGATAAGGACGGCTTTATCACTTTGACTGATTCCGGTTATCAGATTGCTTCCAGCATTTATAACAGGCACAAAGTCCTGACTGCTTTCTTCGTTTCTCTGGGCGTAAATCAAGAAACTGCGGCTGAAGATGCCTGTAAGATTGAACACGATTTAAGTGAAGAAACTTTCACGAAAATCAAGGAACACGCTATGAAGCATATGGACTATTGAGGACATCTATGAAAATATTATTTATCGAGTGGAAAAGTTTCGGCAATCAAGATATGAAGAACGCATTCGCCGCGGAAGGACACACCGTGGCTTGTTTTCCGTTCTCTAATAAAGATTCCCGGAAAGATGCGGAAGTTGAGGCAGAACTTGTTTCCTTTCTTCATCAAGAGACACCCGACCTTGTCTTTTCCTTCAACTATTTTCCTGTGATTTCCAACGTCTGTAAGAAAGAAGACATACGCTATATTTCTTGGATATACGACAGTCCTTATGTCATGCTCTATTCCTATACTGTTATCAATCCGTGCAATGAAATCTATGTCTTCGACAAAGAGCTCTATATGGAATTTCACAACGCAGGGATACACACCGTGTACTATATGCCGTTAGCTGCCAATACAGAACGGCTGGATAAGATTCTTCCGGCTGTCTGTGCAAATGGAGCGTCTAACGATACGATAGATATCGCCGCGAGTGATGTCTCATCTTTCCCATACCTGTATGACATCTCTTTCATAGGCTCTCTCTACAATGAATCTCACAACTTCTTTGACCGCATGACAACCTTGTCAGATTACACTAAGGGCTATTTGGATGCCATCATGTCGGCTCAGATGAGAGTGCAGGGTTATAACTTTATTCAGGAATCACTCTCCCCCATTATGGATGATTTGTATCAGGCGCTCCCCATGGATCCCAACCCCGACGGCGTCGAATCGAAAGAATATCTCTACGCCCAGTATGTAATCAACCGTAAAATTACCGGGTTGGAACGTATGGATTTAATTCACACGATTGCAGAGCGTTTTCGCTTTGACCTTTTTACTCCCAACGCAAGCTTTACGATGCCGGGTCTTACCAATCACGGGACAGTTGACTATTATGAGCAGGCTCCTCTTGTGTTCAAGCAGAGTAAAATCAATTTAAACATTTCTCTTCGCAGCATTAAGAGCGGCGTTCCGCTTCGTGCCTTCGACATCCTCGGAAGCGGCGGTTTCCTGCTTAGCAACTTTCAGGCTGATTATTTGGATGATTTTATACCGGGAGAAGATTTCGACTACTACGAAAGCCGCGAAGACTTAATTGATAAAATAACCTACTACCTGACCCATGACGAAGAACGTATCGCTATCGCTAGAAATGGGCATGACAAAGTGACCAATAAGCATACTTTCCGTCATCGTGTGCGGGAGATGCTTAGATAGCAGCATAAAGGAGAAGATTATGCACCCCATATCAGTAGCGATTATCGCTAAAAATGAAGAAAAACAAATTGAAAAATGCTTAGCTTCCATCAAGCCCTACGGCTTTGAGATTGTTGTTGTTGATACCGGTTCTTGCGACCGCACTAAAGAGATTGCCGGCAGATACGCTGACCAGATACTCGATTTCACATGGTGCGACGATTTCAGCGCGGCACGCAATTATTCACTGCGCGCTGCAAGCAACAACTGGATTTTTATGATAGACTGTGACGAAGCAGTCAAATCTATCGATGTCGATGAGCTCAATTATTTCCGCAAACACCTACAGGATAGTGTCGGATCAATCACCCGTGAAAACTTTGTAACGGAACAAGGAGTACTGACGCTAAACAATACCGATTACACGGAGCGATTCTTTGACAGACGCCTCTATCGGTACACAGGTATCATACACGAACAGTTAACCCCAATCCGCGGCAATGATTTCCCTAATTACCTGCTTAAGACAACGATTACACATACAGGTTACGACATGACGCCCGAACAGCGACGCGCCAAACAGATACGAAATCAGACATTATTGGAGAAACAGCTTCTACAGGATTCTGACAACCCGTATCTCTACTATCAGCTTGGCAAAGCATGTGAAATCACTTCCGATTACGTCAACGCATGTAAATACTACGGTAAAGGACTCGAATATGACCTCGACCCCGAACTTGCCTATGTACAGGCAATGGTTGTCTCTTATGGCAATGCCCTGCTATATACAGGTCAGGCGGATACCGCTTTAGGATTTGAAGGGATTTATGAAGAATTTGCCGGTGGTGCGGATTTCGTTTATCTGATGGGCAACATCTACAAGGCAAACAAAATGTACGACCAAGCCCTCATCCAGTATAAAAAGGCAATCGGTATGCCTCAGTGCAGACTACACGGAGCCAACAGTTTCCTGCCCTTGTATCAAAGCGGTACAATCTTCGAGATAACCGGGCATATTCCCGACGCGATTGCCTGCTATCAGCATTGCGGCAATCTTGCTCCCGCTATGGAGCGTCTGGCCGCCCTACAACCCAAACAAGAATAACGACTATGCGCGAAAGAAAGGACCGATTATGATTCCGATTTCTGTATGTATTATTACCAAAAACGAAGCGGAAAATCTTGAAAAATGTCTATCCGCTCTAAAACCCTATCCCTTCGAGATTGTGGTTGCAGACACCGGCTCTGACGATTCCTCCAAAGAGGTCGCAGACAAATACGCAGACAAAGTATTGGATTTTACATGGTGTGACGACTTCAGCGCCGCCAGAAATTTCTGTATCAGCAAAGCATCCCACGATATGATTCTCTCGCTGGACACAGACGAATTTGTAACGAAAATTGATTTAGAATCATTAGAAAAGCTTATCGAACAACATCCGACAGCCGTCGGGCGCATAGAACTTCTGAACTATTTCGACGCTGACGACAGCAGACGTGCACAAATCAGCCGTGTAGACCGGTTATTCAACCGTAAACACCATACCTTTCGAAACAGAGTCCACGAATATCTCCATACTCTAGGTAATATTTCCTACTCCACATACGACGCCCCCTTGACTGCAGATCATGTAGGATATCTTGGCAGTGAAGAGAAGCTTCGTGATAAGTCCATGCGTGATATCAATCTTCTTATCAAGGAATTGGCTTCGAAACCTGACAGCCCTTATCTGCATTTTCAAATCGGACAGAGCTATCTGATGATGCGTGACAACAAACATGCCTGCGAATATTTTGCCTTGGCATTGGAGCATCACCCTGATCCCAAGGAAGATTATACCCGTATCCTAATCAAAAATTACGGCGAGTGTTTGCTATCGCTTAATCTTACGCAGAAGGCTGCCGAACTGCTCTCCTATTATCCTCATTATGAAGACAATGCCGACTATCTCTGTCTTGTCGGCTGCATCTACCTGCATCTCAACCAGCCCTTAAGAGCTCTTCCGGAGTTTATCAAGGCTCAGGCTGCTCCGAAAAAAGATTCCTTGGATTCCGCAACGCGGACTCCTGCCTATTATATGGGCTATATTTATGAATTATTCGGTGAAATAGATATCGCCAAATCACATTACTTAAGATGCGGTGATTATCCGCCTGCACTCAAACGGCTTGAAGCTTTGAAGCGCTAATTCGTACAAAAAAGGCACCCTCAAATGAGGGTGCCTTTGATAGTTCATCACGCAATATCTGCAATCTTCAGTCTGATTAGCCAAGTAAGGACAGTGCCAACTGGTTGGACTGATTTGCCTGTGACAACATAGATGTACCAGCCTGCTGCAAGATGTTGTTGTTTGCGTACTTAACCATCTCTGTAGCGATATCTGTATCACGGATCGCTGCTTCTGCAGATGTGGTGTTCTCTACTACGTTATCCAAGTTGTTGATCGTGTGCTCAAGTCTGTTCTGTACAGCACCGAGGTCAGATCTCTGCTGGGATACTAATGCCAGTGCAGCCTTTGCAAATGCATTTAAGGAGTTGAAATCCTTCTGAGTTGCAACTGTTGTGGAATCACCTGCTGTCAAGCCTGTGAAGGTGTCAATCAAATCCTCAGCCATAGCAGTTGTGATTGTTGCTTCATCCTGAACTACACCTTTTTCATCCAACGGACGGAAAGAAACTGATGTATAAAGCTTGTCATCGATTCCAGCCGCTAAACCTGCCATTGACATGTCTTCGATATCGATATCGATGTGCTGTCCTGCTTCTGCACCTACCTGAAGTCCCTTGCCTGTGAAGGTTCCGTCTAACAGGTTCATCTCGTTGAAAGTTGTCGTGCTCTGTACACGGTCGATCTCGCTCATCAGCTGTGCTACTTCTCTCTGGATGTATGCACGGTCTGTTGTTGTCATCGTGCCGTTCTCACCCTTTACGGACAGCTCATTGATTCTCTGTAACATGTCATGTACTTCTGTCAGAGCGCCTTCTGCTGTCTGCACTGCACTGATACCGTCCTGTGCGTTAGCGGATGCCTGTGTAAGACCTCTCACCTGACGTCTCATCTTCTCGGAAATCGCAAGACCTGCTGCATCGTCTGCTGCACGGTTGATCTTGTAACCGGATGATAACTTCTCTGTGGACTTAGCCTGTGCACTTGTTGTCAGACCAAGCATTCTGTTAGAGTTCATTGCTGTAATGTTGTGTTGTACTATCATACCATATTCCTCCTTGAATTTGTTGTGGCTTCCCTGCCACTTTTTGCTTGTGATGGTCCCTCCGGCTCGTACGCTGCCTTTGGTCTCATCACTTGTTGCGTAAGTAAATTATTTTACTTTACTTGTTATATATATCGGGTGATTCCTGATTTACTTTAGGGATTTTAGGAAATTTTTCTTGATTTTATTCCTTAAAAAAGACACCCTCGTTTGAGGGTGCCTTTGATAGTTCATCACGCAATATCTGCAATCTTCAGTCTGATTAGCCAAGTAAGGACAGTGCCAACTGGTTGGACTGATTTGCCTGTGACAACATAGATGTACCAGCCTGCTGCAAGATG
>CAMWQW010000041.1 GCA_947176505.1 uncultured Lachnospiraceae bacterium
CCACTCAGCCCTCCTTTCCCAGATTCCTGCACGCAGGTTTCTATGTAATCGGAGGTTCACAGTCCCTCCGTAGAAGAACTAGCCGCCTACCGTTATGGCAGCACCCTTATGAACATTTTATCAGACAATGTCGGACGCTACAAGGGATATTCCGGCTTTTTTCTTTTACCGCTTGCCAATCCTCCGATTCAGAGTTAAGATACGACACCACGGAAGGAGGATTTGGATGGAAAAGGATTCTGCATTGTACCAGCTCATGAGCGTCCGCATGAACGGCATCACAAACAATGACGGTGAATATCAGGCGATTATCCGGAAGTCGGACGAATTCCTTACATTCTGAAATACCCTTTTGCGAATAGCACTTTTTGGCGTTGCAGTCCGTACAAGAGCAGTCCTTGCTGTCCCCCACACACATCGCATACTCCAATCAGTATTATCCCACATTTATTGTAGTTCGGTATCATTACAGCCTTCCGCTCGTCCGTCGTACCAACATAATACACCACCATATTTATTTTTCAATCATATCAAATCTATCTAATTTCTCTAACATAGCAAGCGTGCGGTATGTTTCGTACTTAGTCTGTAATCTCTTCAAGCCCTTATCATCACCAAACGACCAACCTAACGGCCACCGCCCATCATCGTTTTGTTGAGCCATTCTGTATTTCAACGAATCAAGAACTAAGTTTACTACAGCAGGGTACACTATACTGTTCGGACGGTCTACCACGTCGCAGGGCAAATGTACATATTCCGTGTCCGATTTCGCAAAATCAAGCTCCATAAAAGCCGTAGGATTCTGACATAAAATCGATGTCAACTTGTCCGCTGTTTCCTTGTCTTTCAAGCAAGGTACAAACCATTGAAAATACTCAATATCATACGGTTCGCCCTCATCAAAAATTTCTTTATTATAATTAGGCGAATTTTTGTCCCAATACCGTAGGATATGCTCTGTTGGATATTTTATTACATCGCTGTACAATTCTTTTGGTACAAGTTCAGAATAATACGCAACAAATGCCGCAAAACACACTTTTTCATTGGCTTTGTATTTTTTTATGCGTTCATCCTCATTTTCTATCGGTTTCGTTTCTTCTCCTCTATAACTGACCCAATAGCAATGAACTCCATCGTTGACTTCGGGTACTATGACTTCTCCCCAGTTCCCTATTTCAGGTATATAGAGTCCCAAAATATATTTCATCATATTTTGAATAAGCGGGTGATTTGCAGACGGCTTTTCTTCCAGATTTAAAATATATTTAACAGCTGTCTCAGTGGTTTTCAAACATGGTCCCTGATAATCAAACTCGTAATAAATACCACCGAATCCGCCGCTTTCGTGCTGATATTTTGCTAATACATTTAAAAATGCATCTGCGTTATTATCTTCAAAAAGATATTTGAACCACGCTCGGTTTATGTCGTCACCGTTTGTAAATACATAATCTCTCGCTTTGATAAAATTTTCATATTTTAATTTAAACATAACTTTTACACCTCTACAAATTTTTCTTGTTAAAATTGCAAGTCTTCACGTTGGCGGTACCGTAAGTAGATACAATCCGAAACTAATTGCTAAATTTTGGGGAACGAAGAGTGAAAATATCCACTCTTTGTTCTCTATTTTTTACGTGTAGTTATGAGAAATCATAGTCCTTTGCAATAAAACTGTCTCCAATATATTTTCGCATCCAGACATGAGGGCATCCCTCGACTTCCTCTATTCCGCCAAATTGTATATATCCTGATTTCTTATAAAAATCAGCTGCCCTACACTGAGCATGTAATGCTATACATTTTCCGCCTTTTTTTGCACATACTGCTCTGCTTCCCTGACCATGTCAGAGCCTATGTTTTTGCCGCGATATTCTTTCATCACTGCAAGTCTTCCAAGTATATAGGAATCCATCTCTGCATCCCAAAACACGCGGCATGTCGCAACAGGCGTCTTATCTTTATCCAATAATACTATATGTGCCGCTGTATCATCTATCTTGTCAAATTCATTTTGAAATCCCTGTTCATCCACAAATACCTGCTTCCTGATTTCTTTGGCACAATCCGGAATCCCTTCATATATCAATGCTCCCATTACAATTTTATCCTCCTAAAGTTTGTTAACCATGCCCATCAACAATCCGGAATGCATCACCTAAAGCCGCGAACACATAGATGCGGATAAGAAAAAACGAACAAGAACAGTCCCTTCATCCGGCACTTTCATATGCAAAAGTACCCCTTCTGATAAACTGTATGTTCGCTAGCTTATCCGGTCTTATGCTTACGATTATAAGTCACCGATAACCGTTGCATAATCTGGCAACAAAAAGTTCTTGTAAGTGGACCAGACGGGAGTCGAACCCGTGTCCAAAAGCCCATTCCCTGTCCTTCTACTATCATAGTCTGTCATTGCGGATTACTCCACATTCCCTCACACATCAGGAGACAGACACCCCGATGTGCTTAGTAGCCTCTGATACGCCCGCAGGTTAGAGGCGTCACCTGCGTCGTTTCCTACATAGTCGATGCCCGGATCTTAATGTGTAGGTGCACTAAGGCGGACAGCTGCCATTAGGCAGCGTATGCTAAATTATCTTCAGCGTTTATATTTAGATTCGCGATTTAACGCATCAGCCTGCGGATAGCTTCTCCAGCTGCAAGACCCCTGTCGAAACCTTGACTGGCCCATATAGATAGTATAACACAATATCTATCCTGATAAAATATTTATCGGAACAAATTATATGAAAATTAATCTTTTCCATACAATGTTACAATCATCATAAATTCCTGATTTTAAATTCCCGCTCATGTTCTCTGCGCATATCCTTCTTTGCAATATCCTGCCGCTTATCGTAGAGTTTCTTACCTTTGGCAAGTCCAATCTCTATCTTGGCTCTGCCGTCCTTAAAATACACCTGTAAGGGCACGATTGTATATCCCTGTTCTGCCATCTTGCCAGCCAGTTTATTGATTTCAAACTTATGCAGCAGCAGCTTGCGCACCCGCAGCGGATCTTTGTTAAAAATATTTCCCTTTTCATAGGGGCTGATATTCATTCCGTATACAAAAGCTTCGCCGTTCTCAATACGCACGAAAGCCTCCTTGATACTGCACTTTCCCATGCGCAGAGACTTCACTTCCGTGCCATGCAGTTCCAGCCCAGCCTCATATTTTTCTTCAATAAAATAATCGTGATACGCTTTCTTATTGTTTGCCACCAGTTTCATGGCTTCCTTCGCCATATCCTCACCTTCTTTCCCCGTAGTAATCCTCTTCCTCCGGAATCATAAAGTCAACCGTCCGTGCAAAACAATCCACACTTTTGACTTGTACGGTAATGCGCTCTCCAAGCTTATATGTCATGCCGGTTTCCTGTCCTACCATCTCATAAGATTTCTCATCATAGCAGAAATAATCTCCCGGCAGTGATGCCACATGAATCAACCCTTCCACCGTATTCGGCAGCTCCACATAAATTCCCCACTGCGTAATACCGGAAATGACTCCTTCGTAGACTTCGCCGATTCGTTCTTCCATATACTCTGCTTTTTTAAGTTTATCGGTTTCCCTCTCTGCTTCCTCGGCACGCCGCTCCATCTTGGAAGCATGTTTTGCCACTTCCGGCAGCTTTTTCTCATAGTGCTCGATGCGGTTCTCTTTTAGTCTTCCCCGCAGCTGTTCCTTGATGATGCGGTGTATCTGCAGGTCGGGATAACGCCTGATAGGTGATGTGAAGTGACAATAATACTGACACGCCAGCCCGAAATGTCCCGTACACTCTACCGTATATTTCGCCTGCTTCATGCTTCGAAGAGTCAGGCGGCTGATCAGCGTTTCTTCGTCCGTGTCCGCAATCTTATCTAAAAGCTTCTGCAATTCTTTGGGATGAACTTCTTCTCCCGTCAATTTGATATAATGACCGAAATTGCGGATGAACGCCGAGAGCTTCATGATTTTCTCTGGGTCGGGTTTCTCGTGGGTACGATACACAAATGGCAGTTCCAGCCAAAAGAAATGCTGCGCCACCGTCTCGTTGGCAATCAGCATAAAGTCCTCGATAATCTTTGTTGCCACATTACGCTCATACGGTTTAATATCCGTAGGATGACCATTCTCGTTCAGAATAATCTTGCTCTCCGCAAAGTCAAAGTCTATGGAACCACGTTTGTGCCGTTTATGGCGCAAAATCCCCGCCAATTGTTCCATCAGCTCGAACATGGGGACAAGTTCTTCGTATTCCTTCCGTTCCGCCTCGTCCTTATCTTCCAGAATTTTTTTGACACAAGTGTATGACATTCTTCGATTCACACAGATTACTGTTTCCGCAATCTGATAATCGGTCACATCGCCTTTCTCATTAATGGTCATAAGACAGCTAAGCGCCAGTCTGTCCACTCCTTGATTCAGGGAACAGATACCGTTGGACAATTTATGAGGCAGCATGGGAATCACACGATCCACCAGATATACACTTGTTCCCCGCTCAAGCGCTTCCCAATCCAGCGCTGAGTTCTCCTGCACGTAATTGGTAACATCCGCAATATGCACTCCGAGGTGATACCACCCTTTCTCATCTTGATACAAGCTGACCGCATCGTCCAAATCCTTGGCATCCTCGCCGTCTATCGTCACCATCTGCAAATCTCTTAAATCTATCCGTCCTGCTTTATCAGACTCCAATACTTCCTCCGGAATACGCTGTGTCTGGTTCATCACTTTTTCACCAAACTCCACAGGCAGGTCATAGGCGCGCACAATAGACATAATATCTACACCGGGATCGTTCCTGTGTCCTAATATTTCGGTCACCCTGCCCTCCGGCTTATGTCGTTCATCTCCGTACGACGTCAATTCCACCACTACCTTATGCCCTGTGACCGCTCCTTTAGAACGCTCTTTGGACACAAAGATATCCGTACCGATTTTATGATTATCCGGAATCACGAAACCAAAGTTCTGGGACTGTTCATAAGTGCCTACAATTTGTTTCGTCCCCCGCTCCAATACTTTGATGACCGCCGCTTCCTGTCTCTTACCTCTCACACCCGGCAAGAGAGTCACCTGCACTCTGTCCAGATGAAAAGCGCCTCCGGTCTTGTCCTCGGGAATATATAAATCTTCTTCTCTGCCTTCGATTTCCACGAATCCGAACCCTTTGGCGTGACTGATAAAAATACCTACCGGTTGATTTACATCCGGCTTCACATATTTGCCTTGCTTTGTGACTTGTATCCTTCCTTCGGACAAGAGCGCCTGCAAAACATTTCTGAAAACTTCCCGTTCTTCTTTCGCAACCTGCATGAACGCTGCAAGCTCTCTTTCTTTCATGGGTACATACATATCATCTTCAATCAACTCACATATTAAATTTTTACGCCGTTCAAATCGCTCGTTCTCTTCATAATTCATCGTCATTACTATACTCCGTCATTCCAACCGTTCATACGCACACAAGGCAAGCCCCTCGGCTTGCCTTGTAAATTTGCCATTACAAATTGATATTGTCCGTTAAAATACATTCAGGTTTAAAACGATTGCCAGTAGCATAAAACCTACTGCAAGACCAGTCGTAATCTTCACCAGTTTGCTTTCCATGGAACGACCTTTGTTCTTGCCCCAATACGTCTCAGCAGCTCCGCTGACTGCTCCCAAACCGGCAGCCTTACCTTCCTGCATCAATACCAATACAACAAGCGCAATACATATTATAATAAAAATAACTGTCAATATGATTCTGAGTGCTCCCATTCCTACACCTCCTAATATCAAGCAGATTATATATTACCACAGAAATCAAGGATATGCAATAGCAAAAATAATGTTTCCATGTAACGTAACTCTGAACATAACCTCAAAATACTATGATACTTTTCTGTTGATATAATCCGTCTTGAATTTGGAATACATAATCTTCTGTGTATGATACAGACCATGATAGCCTGACATCATATAACTAAGTGCCACTGCCAGCAGAAAATACGGCATTCCTTCATAACCAAACATTTCAAAACTGATTAATAGTGAGGTAATCGGGCTGTTCGTTACCCCGCAGAATACTGCTGTCATCCCAACAGCGGTACATAATGCCGGAGAGAATCCTAAAAGTGTACCAAACAGGCAGCCGAAGGTTCCTCCGATGCAAAAAGAAGGAACAATCTCTCCTCCTTTATAGCCTGCCCCGAGTGTCGCAGCCGTAAACAACATTTTCAAAAGAAACATCTGTGGTCTGACTTCCCCATTCATGCAAGCACCGATCAAATCAATCCCTGAACCATTATACGTCTGGCTTCCTACAATGAGAGTCAATGCAACAACGATACACCCGCCTGCAAAAATCCTCATATATGCATTTACAAAATATTTTTGGTATAATCGTGATGCAAGATGAAGCAGCATACAGAAAAAAACGCTGACCAGAGCGCACAGAACCGCAAGCACAGATATTTTGACGGCAGAACCGACTGTAAAATGCGGCAGTGAATGCAGCGGAAAATTTTCCGCCTCAGCGCCGAAATAACCGGCGATAGCATGTGCAATCAAGGCTGCAACGACGCAGGGTACCAGTGCAGCGTAATACATGACACCAACGCTGACTACCTCCATAGAAAAGATTGCTGCAGCCATAGGCGTCCCGAATAAAGCAGAGAATGCTGCGCTCATGCCGCACATGGTCATAATATGCCTGTCTTTTTCATCCAAATGAAAAACTTTACCGATTGCGTTGCCGATGCTTCCGCCAAGCTGAAGCGCAGCGCCCTCCCGTCCTGCCGAACCGCCGAACAGGTGCGTGACCAGTGTAGAAAAGAAAATACTCGGCGCCATCCGCAGGGGAAGCTCATCCCCTGAATGAATCGACGAAATAACAAGATTCGTTCCGGCATCCTTTTCGTTATGTAAAAGCCGATAACCTCCGACAATCAAAATCCCTCCAACCGGCAGAAACCAGACAAGCCAAGGATAATCCGCACGTAATCTCGTCACCCCCGTTAGACAGAAATAGAACAAAGTTCCCAACAACCCTACCACGATTCCGGATAAAACCGCAAATACAATCCACTTCACAAATAGTACAATTTCCTGTAGAACGACTTGTAAACTACTGTGTATCTTACTTTGAATCCCCTTTTTCATATGTAGTCGCAATCCCCTTTTTCATATGTAGCTGTAATCCCCTCTCTGCGCTCACGCGCATGCCCCACAACATTGTAACATGTTACAATTCAAACATAGCAAATGCATCCTCCTTGGCATAATGTTCACTATAATATTTCATCAGATAGGCTTTCATCTCCGTATGCTGCTCTCCCATATCCTCCATCATCGCCTGAAAATTATTCTCACCGACTGCGCCAATCTCAGTGAGGAAACGGTAATACCGCAAGTCATCCCCATACTCTTCTAAGACTACCTTCCATGTTTCCTCTGTCTCCTGTCCTTTGACATGCGAAAGCAAATATTCTTTTAACTTCACACGCACACATTCTTCCAGCCCATAGTCATGCATCATGCGCAGCATGGACAGTCTGACCTTCTCCCGCCTTCGTTGTTCCATATAATAATCAAGATTATTGTCTTTGCTTCCGTAATCTTCTTCACCGCAGAGAAGCATTTTGGAAAAACCTTCTGTATCCTCTGTATTCATAATCGACTGCATTTTGCTGTCCCATTGTGCAATCCAGTCAGCCGTTCCCGCATTCTCGAAATCAAATAGGTAAAATGCATCCAGCCTGCTCATGACAGCCGCCAACAAATAGGCAATGTCCACAGTCTTACTCTCCCGTTCATCCGCACGTTCATCCACAATCTGTTCCAGATGAAAACAGTCTTTAAAAATCCCCTGTCCGATTTCCATGCGATGATACGGCAGTACAATCTTGGACAATTTCGTACAATAGGCAAATGCCCAGTCATCTATCCTGACAACAGATTCCGGTAATGAAATCTCTTTGAGCATTTTATTGCTTAAGAAAGCCTTCTTGCCGATACAAGTCACCGCACGCTCCTCAATCACTGCCGGAATCATCAGTTCCGTATCTTTACCGCGATAACCTGATACTATTATCATACCACCATTAACGCAATATTGCAAAACACCATGCGGTGTATCCCATTCTTTTAGATGCATTTTCATAGCTCAGTCCCTATTTCCAATTCTTCTATCTGCTGCATCAATCCGCCGCTGCGTTCCGTCAGCATTAATTCTTCATTGTGCCGTTTATAATCTTCACATCCGTACATACTGATAAATCTGGCACAATCTGCCTGAACAGTACATTCCGTAACGAGTATTAACATCTCATTACCGCTGCCGAAAGTATCTTCCACAAACCGGAACAAATAATGCAGCTCTTCCTGCACCTTTGCCGTATCCTGTTTATATTCCGCCACCTTTTCATCAAACCGCTTCTTGATTTCTGCAAAAGCAGTTTCTGAATCTTCACCGTTTCCGGCTCTTATTTGTTTCTCGCACTCAGCAAGAAAACGGATAATAGATTTGCTCTTGCGCTTATCATGTACCGACAATGCCCCTGCTTTTTGCAGAGAGTCCATCGACGTCTGTCTGCCCTCAATCTGTTTTCTAAGAAACGCTGATAATTCATTCGCACTGACGTCTGACTGTGCCTTGGCTTTCAATGCTTTAAGCGGGTTCATCAACTCGCTTAATATTTCCGAATTTCTCATATTATCTTTGATATCCTGCTGCATCCTGTCAATCAGCATACCCATCAACGACAGCCTCTCGTCAAAATCGGCTTTGCGCGCCTTATCCTTCGCCTGCTCGCTGACTGTTCCTGAAAGAATCTCCTCTGTTTTGTAATCGTTCTTGTATTTCTGATACAAATCATAGTAAGCCGTAAACTCTTTGACAACGCGTTCATTGCGTATATATTGTCCCATAAAGGATTCCTCCGCCGCAATGCCTTCTTCCTCATAGAGTATGAGCATCTGCGACAAATCTTCCCATCCTCTTGCCGTAATGTAACTTCTGCCTCTTACCGTTGTTTCCACTTGATAAAAATCTTCCTTTTTCATATCAAGATAGTTAAGAACAGCAGTGTGTATACCACGTTCTCTGGCATATTCTTTCCATGCCGCATAATCGGCTTCCACCTCCAGAATCTTCAAGCGGTCCATCGTCACCACATCAAATTCACGGACAGATTTATTGTATTCCGGCGGGTTACCTGCCGTGACAATCACCCACCCCTCCGGCACCTGATGCCTGCCAAACATTTTATATTGTAAAAATTGAAGCATGGACGGAGCAAGAGTCTCCGAAACACAGTTGATTTCATCTAAGAATAGAATCCCTTCCCTGATACCGCTCTGTGCCATCACATCATAAACAGACGCTATAATCTCACTCATGGTATACTCTGACACATCATAAGACTTACCTTCATACTCTTTGTGTACGATAAAAGGAAGTCCAAGCGCAGACTGCCTCGTGTGATGGGTCATGGAATAGGACACAAGCGCTATTCCGAGCTCCTGTGCAATCTGCTCCATAATCGCAGTCTTGCCAATACCCGGCGCGCCAAGCAGGAAGATAGGACGCTGTCTGACAATAGGAATACGATACTCTCCCTCTTCATCTTTCTTCAAATAAATTTTTACCGTATCTTTGATATAATTCTTCGCTTCTTTGATATTCATATACCGTCACCCTGTTTCTTCTAAGTCTTCTTCCTCCAGCACAAGCCTGATTGCCCACGGCGGTACTTTCGGCGCACTATCATCGTCGTGCAAAAATACAAACGCCACGTCATAATCCGGCATCTGCTCTGGATAAATGCCATAGCCGTCCGTAAAATAAATCATACCCTTTAGATTATCAAATTCCTGTTCTTCCCGCAGTTTCTCTACATAATCAAACACCGGTCGAAAATCTGTGGACCCGAACCCGGTCAGTTTCCCCTGTTCCATGAAAGCATCGAAGTCTTCCCGCCCCGTAATCTTTGTATCCTGTCTGACTTCACTGTCACACTGTATGATATGAACGTTGATTTTATGGAAAAAATTCTCCTGTTCATGCATGATATTATAAGTCTTTTGCAAAAAAGCCTGCACAATTTGTCCTCTGCATGATGCCGAGGTATCCAATGCAATCACAAAATCTTTGATTTTGTTACTGTCTTTATACTCCAATGGTTCCACAAGCGGCATGTTGCCGTAAGTGTTGAGTCCGTAAGTATAGTAAATATAGTCAAATTCGTCATCATTCATCTGTATCGACTCACCCATGACCATAAATTTTCTTAAAAAATCAGTATAATCATAGCGTTCTCTTGTCGCTTCCTTCAAATTCTGTTCTATACTCTCAGCGTTATTTCTATCTTTGCTGAAACTCTTTAAATCAGCTTTAATACGCTCGCTTATCTTGCGCCACTGTGCCTGAGACAATTCAAGTTCCCCTCTTCTGTCCCAATAAATGTGCTCATCATAGTGGCACAGTTTATGCCATTCCTCTACCGCTTTGTCTGACGGTTCCTCAATCCTAAAATGCCTGTAAATCTTCTCTGCCGTCAAGCCTCCTGCCTGTTTCTCCAATAGTTCCAGCCTGCTTTGTAAAATATCATCCGTCGCAAGATAAGCAAAATGCAGATCCATATCCAAAATCGTATGTTCCACCGCGATATCCGTTGCCATATTCCAATACTGTCTGCTCAACTTATCTGTCGTAAAGCCATGATAAAAAATGCAGTGTAACAGCGTGTGCAGGTAAAGCCTCGCCGCATAATTGGGCGCTGACTTATACTGTCTAAGCAGCAGCACCGGATCGTAATACAGTCTCTCCCCATCAAAAAGATGTGCACCCGTCTGCTCCCTGCACACCAGCTTCAGCTTAGACAATGCCACATCCAGAAACCGCATGTTAATCAGAATAGCATCATGAGCAAGGCACATCACTTCTGTTGCTATATTTCGTATTTGAAGTTGTCTGTCCGTCTTACGGTCTTCGCCCATGATCATACTCCAATATCACTTAGTATATTCTGTCCCATCTTAATCAAATACAATATCAAAAGATGTCCCGGATAAAATATATAAAAGAACCATTTCGAGAAACTCCTGCCTCTCTCTGCACGTTTTCCGTTATATAATACAAGCACTGTCACGGCAGCAGCAATAATCCCCGCTCCGGAGATAAGCGCGTGTACAACCGCATACATCGTCCAATTCCCCTGCACACCGTACATATAATTCTGCACATTAAAAACTACAAACATGACATATACAATACCGTATCCGAATGCCATTTTTTTCGGATTATCTTTGCCGTTATGCACAAGTATCGTACAAATTGGCGCAATGAGTCCCCAATCACTCACAGCCGTAGCAAGTGTCAAAATCATACATACGATCATTCTAAGAAGCTGATTCTCAATTCTGTCCATGCTCATCAAAATCAGGAAGCAGCACAACAGCGTGAAAATCATATTTAGATTGCCGAACCGAAAAGCCAGTGTATACGGTATCTGTGAGATGGCTGCAAATATCAGCAGCCGTAATCCGTATTTCGTCCTAGACCGTGTATGCTCATACCCTTCCACCAAGAAGAAGCACATGACCGGCGCCGTAAAATACCCGATATCTTCAAACACCTCATATAGCATCGTACCAGATATGAGAAATACATGGGCTATATGGTTGAGCAGCATTGTAACCATCGCTACATATTTAATGGTATCACGGTTAAGAACTTTGAAGTTCGTATCGGAAATATATTTCTTCTCCATAAACTGTCATACGCCTCCACATTGAGATAGGCGATTAACACTTTAATCGCCCATCCATTTCTGTCCGCCGTCTCTGTCCCGCATTCACATGCATATGCTTATCACATACATAATCAGGTCATTGCACAAACGGATTATATTTCTTCTCATGTCCTATTGTAGTACTATCACCATGTCCCGGATATACCTTCGTCTCATCCGGCAGCTTAAAAAGTTTATCTTTGACCGATCTGGTCAGCGCACTCATGCTGCCCGTAGCCAAATCCGTCCTTCCGACTGATTCCATAAAAAGCGTATCGCCTGCAATCAGAATGCCTGCTTCCTCGAAATAATAGCAGCAGCTTCCAACCGTATGCCCCGGCGTAGCTATCAGTTTACATGTCATACCGGCTATGGTAATTTCCTCTCCATCCTTCAGATAGCGATCCGGTATCACCGTATAGGGTCTTCCCACCTGATCCGATACATTCGTGACCGCGTCTTCGCAGAGCGGCTTCTCCTCTTCATATGCATATATCGGCGCTCCCGAAAGCTCGCGCAGTTTATTGGTTCCCCATATATGGTCAAAATGTGCGTGAGTCAGCAGGATTCCCTTAACGTTCAGGTTCTTTTCCTTAAGCGTCTCGTAAATATAATCTCCCTTATCCGCAGGATCAAAAAAGATTACATCGTCCGACCCATCTCTGTATACAAAATAACAATTCGTCTGACAGATGCCAAGCATCAATCTCCCTATCTTCAAACCAGCCATGATTTTCTCCTCTAATCGTCTTAATATAACTTCATGTCTTTTTACCCCGTCGTTCTCTCTATGTCTATCACGCTCTCTATCGTCCTGATCTTATCGATAATGCGCTGCAGTTCCTCCCTGCCCCCAATCTCGAAGCTGACCATAATGGTTGCCGTTCCCTGCTTACTCACTCTGGTATTGAGCGACAAGATATCAATCTCCTTCTCAGTAAGCGCCCGTGAAATATCCGCCAGCAGCCCGTTTCTGTTATTGGCAAAAATACTGATTTCCGCAAAATATTTGCCCGACACTTCCTCCGTCTGCTGCCACTCAGCGTCAATCAACCTGTTGCGGTCTATCTCCGGCAGGTTCATGATATTCAGACAGTCCGTTCGGTGTATGGATATCCCTCTTCCTCTCGTTACAAAACCGACAATCTCATCACCGGGCACCGGACTGCAGCATTTAGAAAACCGTACCGCCACATCATGGATACCCTTCACAAGAATGCCGCTTGTTCCCTTCTGCATCCTGCCTCTGCTAAGCAAAGCATTTCCTTCTACTTCCGCCATCACTTCCGCATCAGTCATCTCTCTGCGATGGTCATTATCGTACATCTCCTGCATACGATTCAGAATCTGACCTTCCTTAAGTCCGCCGTGTCCGATTGCCGCAAGCACGGATTCCCAATCCTGAAAACCATACTTCTTCATAATGGCTTCCTGATATTTCGGTACCAGCACTTCAACAGAATTAATGGATTTTGCTTTACAGTAATTGGCAATAAGTTCCTTGCCCTTAACAATATTATCGTCCTTCAGCTCATGCTTAAACCACTGATTGATCTTATTCTTTGCCTGCGTGCTCTTCACTACATTCAGCCAGTCACGGCTGGGACCTTTCGAGTTCTGAGACGTCATAATCTCAACACGGTCACCATTCTTAATCTCATAATCAATCGTTACGAGTTTACCATTCACTCTGGCACCGATCATCCTGTTACCCACAGCGCTGTGAATGCTGTAAGCAAAATCTATCGTCGTGGATCCTGCCGGCAGGTTCTTCACATCACCCGTAGGCGTAAAACAATATACACTGTCCGAAAAGAGATTCAAATCACTTTTCAGAAGATTCATAAATTCCTTGTTATCTGATAAATCTCTCTGCCACTCCAAAATCTGACGCAGCCATACTAATTTCTCTTCTTCCTGCGTCTCCACTTTCTTGCCGTCAGAAGCCTCTTTATATTTCCAGTGTGCGGCAATACCGTACTCCGCCGCCTTGTGCATCTCATAAGTCCGAATCTGAATCTCAAAAGGCTGTCCCGTACTGCCGATTAACGTCGTATGCAGAGACTGGTACATATTCGCCTTTGGCATGGCAATATAATCCTTGAAACGCCCCGGAATCGGCTTATACATTTCATGAATTACGCCAAGCGCTGCATAGCAGTCTTTCACCGTATCTACAATAATACGCACCGCAAACAAATCGTAAATCTGATCTATGGTTTTGTTCTGATTCTTCATTTTCTTATAAATGCTGAAAAAATGTTTGATACGACCGTCAATCTGCGCCTTAATGCCGGCACGTTCTATGTGCTCGCTTACTTCATCCACAATCGTTTGAATATACTGCTCGCGCACGCTCTTGCGAATCGCAATCTTATCCACCAGATCATAGTACGCATCCGGCTCAAGATATTTTAAAGACAAATCATCCAGCTCCACTTTAATCTTGGATATACCAAGCCGCTGGGCAATCGGTGAATAGATATCCAATGTCTCTCTGGCGATTTCCTGCTGCTTCTCCGGTCTCATATGTTGGAGTGTTCGCATGTTATGCAGTCTGTCCGCCAGTTTAATTAGTATGACGCGGATGTCTTTCGCCATGGCAAGGAACATCTTACGCAGGTTCTCCGCCTGACGTTCCAATTTCTCCGCATCCTTATCTCTATCATTATGATTCTCTCCGTGGAAATTTAATTTCTCTAATTTCGTGACACCGTCTACCAGAAGCGCAACATCCGCACCAAACTGCTCTTCAATCTGCTCGTCGGTCATAATAGTGTCTTCGACTACATCATGCAAGAGTCCTGCAACAATCGTTTCCTTATCGAGCTCCAAATCCGCCAAAATAATCGCCACATAAAGCGGATGGATAATATACGGTTCACCGGATTTGCGCACCTGATCCTTATGCGCCTCATAAGCTGTCTGATATGCCTTCTCTATCAGGGAAATATCGTCAGAAGGGTGATATTTGCGCACACGGCTAATAAGCTCCTCGTATAATGTCTCAGGAGTCTGAAATTCTTCAATGGATTCAATTCGTCCGTCATCAATAATAACTTCGCGTTTTTCTTCTGTCGTCATAGCCTCACCAGCCGCATTTTATGATTATGAATATAATACCGTTATTCCTTATTATAATCGCAAATCATAAGCAAGTCAAAATATTCTTGCAGTATACACTATTTATTCCTCTATTTATAACATTATATTCCTTCGCGCTCTCTCGGAAATACAATTCTCACGGTATAAATTCCGTCTGCCAGCTCCGCATATGCCCTGCCGCCCATTTTCTCCGCAAAGCGTTTAACAATCGTAAGCCCAAGCTCCGGATTTTTACGAGATAAGGATAATTTTTCACAAAAAACGGGCTGCGCCCTATTATGATACGCTCATTCATAGTGCAGCAGCCCGTTTGGATATCTTAGATACTTTATACAATATATTTGATTATTTGATTGGCATTCCACGGATATTTTTACATCATGCCCATTCCGGCGCCGCCTGCAGGCATAGCAGGTTCAGCCTCTTTGATGTTAGCTACTACGGACTCTGTCGTGAGCAGTGTAGATGCCACACTTGTAGCATTCTGCAATGCACTTCTTGTAACTTTGGCAGGGTCAAGGATTCCCGCATCTACCATGTTTACATACTCTTCTTTCAAAGCGTCGAAGCCGATACCCACCTCGGATTCTCTCACTTTATTAATGATGACGGAGCCTTCCAGACCTGCATTCGCCGCAATATGGTATAACGGAGCTTCAAGCGCTTTCAATACAATCTGAGCACCTGTCTTCTCGTCGCCTTCCAATGTATCTGCAAGCTTTGTCACTTCCTTGGATGCGTGAATGTATGCGGAACCACCGCCGGAGATAATACCTTCTTCTACGGCTGCTCTGGTTGCTGCCAACGCATCTTCCAGACGAAGCTTCGCCTCTTTCATCTCTGTCTCTGTCGCCGCACCTACACGAATCACTGCAACGCCGCCTGCAAGTTTAGCAAGACGCTCCTGTAATTTCTCTCTGTCAAAATCAGATGTCGTCTCCTCAATCTGTTTCTTAATCTGACCGATTCTTGCCTGAATAGCTTCTTTATCGCCTTCACCATCCACGATAACCGTATTCTCTTTCTGTACCTTCACGGATTTTGCATGACCAAGCTGCTCCATTGTAGCGTCCTTTAATTCCAGACCAAGCTCAGAGCTGATCACCTGACCGCCTGTCAAAATCGCAATATCCTCAAGCATTGCTTTTCTTCTGTCACCGTATCCGGGAGCCTTAACTGCTACTACATTGAACGTGCCGCGCAGCTTATTAACAATAAGTGTTGTAAGAGCCTCGCCCTCTACATCCTCAGCAATGATAAGCAGCTTTGCACCAGACTGTACAATCTGCTCAAGAATCGGAAGAATCTCCTGAATATTGGAAATCTTCTTATCTGTGATGAGGATATACGGATTGTCTAAAACTGCCTCCATCTTATCCATATCCGTTGCCATATATGCGGAAATATATCCTCTGTCAAACTGCATACCTTCTACCAGATC
>CAMWQW010000042.1 GCA_947176505.1 uncultured Lachnospiraceae bacterium
TTCTGGTTTCCCTGATAATTCTGATAGTTCTGGTTTCCCTGATAATTCTGGTAATTCTGGTTTCCTTGATAATTCTGATAATTCTGGTAGCCGGAATTCTGATTACCGAAAGTAATCTCCTTCAATGCCACATAAAGCTCTGCAAATGTCATCTGCATATACGGATTCACATAGAAGATTCCCAAAATACCGCACGTGAACGCACTCAAGATCATCCATCCGTAGAATGATAATGCTAACACAAACGTGTTCCACTTATTACCGTCCATCATTTGCTTGCTCATGGCAAAGGCTTCCTTGGAATCAATACCGGGATTTTCAGCTAATATGTACGATACCATATGATATTCATATGCCTTGATAATGCCCGGGATAATAAATAACAGTGACCATAAGAAAATGTATAGCTGTCTTAAAAATATTGTTTTGACAACGTTCATATAGGAATTGGAAAAAGCATACCCCAGCTCCCCAAGCTCCGCCTGCTGGTAATGACTGACTACAAAAAACCGCTGTGCTCCGACCTGCAGCGGATAAAACAGAAAAATTGACAGTAATGATGCAATCACCATCACTACTAAAACAATCATCCAAATACTAATCAACACTGCCATCGCTTCAGAATAAGTCATATAATTATAGTTACGGGTACTAACCTGCCGCGTCACGCCGGTATTCACACTATATCCGCCACCGCCTACCAAAGCCATAATGAAAGCAACTAACACCATTTTCCAATAATTAAATTTGAAATACTTTTTCGCGTTCTCCTTGAGTTCCGCCCTTGTCCACATAAACTGTTTCTCCTCTCACATCTCATACACTTATATAATATAAAGAATCACTGTAGTATACACTTTAATATATTACACGTTAAAATGCAAGATGCAAGTTGATTTTGACGTATATTTCAAGCCTTTTGCTACTTATATCCGAGAAAATATGACCCTAATATCTGTCCCTTCTCCGGGAATGCTCTCAAGCGTCAATTCGGCGTGATGTGCCGTAACGATATGCTTGACTATCGCAAGCCCCAGTCCCGTACCTCCGGTTGACTTAGAACGACTCTTATCTACTCTGTAAAATCTTTCAAAAACTCTTTCCTGACATGTCTCCGGAATACCGATACCCGTATCTTTGACCCTCAGTACAACATTGTCGTCCTCGCATTCCACACTGACATGAACTGTTCCGTTCACATTATTATAGCAGATTGCATTATCACACAAATTATAAACCAGTTCTTCAATCATCTGCTTGTCGCCCCGTATGATACAGTCACTTCCCTCGACCGTCAAATGCACTTTCCGCTCTTCCGCACGCATCTGCATCATCTCCACGCTGTCGCTGACGATATCGTATAGATTCAAGTCTTCCATAGGTATCTCTAAATCCGGGGCGTCAAGCTCCGACAGCCGAATCGTATCGTCAATCAGAGTCAGCAGTCTTTTGGCGTTCTTATGGATCTCTGCTGCAAACCGGACTGCGTCCTTTCCCGATGCCATCCCGTTTTCAATCAATTCCGAATATCCGGATATCGCCGTCAGGGGTGTCTTCAATTCATGAGAAACATTGGCGCTGAATTCCTGACGCATATTCGCACTGTCCAAAATTGCATCATGCTGCTTTCTGATCGTCTCTGCAAAAGGTATCAATTCTTCATACACGGTATGATTTTCCATACAATCCATATCCGCCGCCAGCTGTTCAACCGGCTGTAGCAGACTTTTTGTAAAACGGCGTGACAACATCATACACAGCACAAGAAGCGCGCAGACTGCTGCTACAATTGCCGGAACACTACTGTATAGAATATTCCATATGCTGTGAGATTCTCTTGCTACGCGCAGCACATTTCCATCTTCCAAAAGCAGTGTGTAATAATATGTATTCATTTTCATTGTAGAAGATTGTCTGATAGAACTCCCCTCTCCATTCTGCAATGCATCCCGCACCTCAGGCCGCCCGGCATGATTGTCCATATCTCCCGTATCGGCATTGCTGTCATAGAGAACTGCACCCTCCGGACTGATAATGGTCGCCCGTACACTTCTTTCATTCTCTTTGTCTCTCCGGCTGTAAAAATAACCGCTCCCCAACTTCTCCTCCGCCTCGATACTCTCCGCTACGGCATACGCATACAGTCTTAGGTCGTCCATAACCTGTCCACGAAATATATGATAGAAAACAGCGGTCATCAGGAGCAGCATAATCGCTACTGCCATCGAAGATATGACCATCAATTGTCGGTTAATTCTTTTCTTCATGTGCTGCCCTGCGTTATCTCCTTCTTACTCTGTCATATTGTCCAGAAAGTAGCCTACGTTACGCACCGTCTTAATCATCGCGCCTGCCCTGCCGAGTTTCTGGCGCAGCGTCTTAATATGCATGTCAAGCGTTCTGGATTCTCCCTGAAAGTCCGTTCCCCATACATGATTCAGAATATCCTCACGGCTGGTCACAATGCCTGCCCTCTGCATCAACATCTTCAACAGTTCATATTCTTTGTGCGTCAACTCACAAAGACAGTTGTCCGCATACACGGCATGACGCCCCATATCAAGTGTGATTCTTCCGATGCTAATATATTTTTCATCCCGTGCTTCACCGCTGCGGCGAAGCAGTGCTTTTACTCTGGAAATCAGTTCCATCACACCGAAAGGCTTCGTAATGTAGTCGTCAGCGCCAACATCAAGTCCCCTGACCTTATCTATTTCCGTCGTCTTCGCGGTCACCAAAATAACCGGCATATTCTTAGTCACCGGATTAGTTCTAAGTCCGGCGACGACATCAAGTCCACTTGCGTCAGGAAGCATAATATCGAGCAGTACAAGACTCGGCAGCCTTTCTTTTAGAGCCTGTTGAAACTCTTTCGCCGTCTCATATACCGCTACGTCATAACCGCTGTTCTTTAAAGAAAAGCTTTCTATCTCACTTATGTTCTTATCATCTTCCACTATATAAATCATACTCATATGTCCACCCACTGATTATATCGCTGCGCTTAGTATATCATATCTGGTTCACGGAAGAGCATATTCCTGCAAAAATTGTTCATATATATGTTGGAATGCCTCTGAGTTTCCCGCACGGATTTCCTCATTGTAATTATGCATTTCCAAAGAGTCATCCTCCACCTGCACGATACCAATCGCTATATTGGAACAGTGTGCCGCAATCCGCTCATAGGCTGTAACGATATCAGACAATAAAAATCCCATTTCTATCGTACATTTACCTTTTGTGAGCCGCTTGATGTGGCGTTTACGCACCGCTTTGCCAAGTTCATCCGCCACGGTCCGAAGCGCCTCCACTTCATAAATCAATACCGTGTCTTCGTCTTTAAAGATTGTACATGAAATTTCCGTGATTCTGGTAATTACCCGTGAGAATACTGCCAGCTCTTCCTTGGCCTTCCCTGAAAACTCCTGCTTTTTACGTTCCATTTTCTCATATGCCTTGGCAATACCCGCCGCATGGTCTGATATTCTCTCAAAGTCTCCGATTGTATGCAGATACAACGTAAGCGCCCTGCTGTCCTTCTCTGACAAATCCTTGCCGGACAGTTTCAACAAATATGTGCCGAGCACGTCTTCATAGCGGTCTACATCCTTTTCCATCTGACAGATTTCTTCCGCCTTGTCCTGTGCATACCCATGTAATAAATCCGCTGCACCCGCACAGGACGCCTGCGCTGTTTCCGCCATATGGCAAATCACTTTGCGACACTGTTCCATGGCAATCCCCGGGTTGTTTATAAACCGGCTGTCCAACGCTTTAATATCCTCATCTATATACCGTATATGGATATTCTCCGACTCATCCTCCCGTATCGTAGCGTACGCCAGTTTCTCCAGCACCGCAGAGAACGGCAAAAGCAATCCTGTCGCAAATACATTAAACACCGTATGAACTACCGCTATTCCGTAAGGCCGCGCCGTCTGACTCATAAATGGAAAGTCTACAGCCGCATTCAATACATAAAATACTGCCATGAAAGCAATGGTTCCTATCAGGTTGAAATACAAGTGGACCATCGCTGCTCTTCTTGCATTCTTAGAAGTGCCTACAGAGGATAAAAGTGCCGTGACACAAGTGCCGATATTCTGTCCCATGATAATCGGCACCGCCGTACCGTACGATACTGCTCCCGTGGCGCACAGCGCCTGTAAAATACCTACGGACGCCGAAGAACTTTGTATGACTGCCGTCAACACGATTCCCGCAATCAACCCCGGAATGGGACTCGAAAACAACAGTAAAATGTTCGTAAATTCCGGCACGTCAGCCAATGGTTTAACGGCTGCCGACATCGTATCCATACCAAACATCAATATCGCGAATCCAATCAGGATTGTTGCCGCATTTTTGTGCTTATCCTTCTTGGAAAAGAGCAACAGGATCACGCCAACCAGTGCAAATATCTGGGAAAAGGATGTGGGCTTGAGCATCTGCACGAAAAAATTACCACTCTCAATTCCTGTCAGACTAAGAATCCAAGAAGTAATGGTCGTTCCCACATTGGCACCCATGATAACGCCTATAGCCTGCGTCAGCTTCATGATACCAGAGTTGACAAAGCCCACCACCATGACAGTCGTTGCCGATGAAGACTGGATTACCGCCGTGACACCTGCACCAAGCAGCACAGCTCGCAGTTTACTGTCAGTCAGCTTCTCTAAAATCCGCTCCATTCTGCCGCCGCTTGCCTTAGAAAGTCCTTCTCCTAAAATGTGCATACCATACAAGAATAATGCAAGCCCGCCTATCATCGTCAGTACATCAAAAAAATCCATGCTAACCTCCATCCATATCACCCGGATCAACACAGCCGCTTCATCCGGACTTTGTCGATACACTACATGTCATTTATATGGTTTGAAATTATCATGAATTTATCCGTCACACTATCACAATTATGTAAAAGAAATGTAAAATTCAGGTAAAATCATTTATTCCGTTATTCTTATCCGCACTGTTCAAACCTGCTCTCTCCGCCGCCTATTCTCATCCGAATCTCCCGTTGATATAATCCCTCGTCCTGCTGTCCCGAGGATATGCAAACAGTTCCTTGGTCTTTCCTGCCTCCACCAGCTCTCCGTTTAGAAAAAAAACAGTATCATCTGACACGCGTGCCGCCTGCTGCATGTTATGCGTCACTACAACCACCGTATATTTTGTTCTGAGTATCTTCATTAATTCCTCTGTTTTGAGTGTCGAAGCAGGGTCAAGCGCCGAGGTAGGCTCATCCATCAATATCACCTCCGGCTGTATAGCCAGCGCCCGTGCGATACACAGTCTCTGCTGCTGTCCTCCCGATAAACTAAGCGCCGACTGCCCTAACCGATTCTTTACTTCTTCCCAGATAGCCGCACTACGAAGACTGTCCTCAACAATTGCATCCAGTTCAGATTTCTTTCTTATTCCATGAATTCTCGGACCATAAGCAATATTGTCATAAACACTCATCGGAAAAGGATTGGGCTGTTGAAATACCATGCCCACTCTCCCTCGCAGCTTAGCCATATCGACCTGTGGGGAATAAATATCTTTTTCATCCAGATAAACACCTCCTTCGGTTCTTACCCCGCCGGTAAGTTCGTTCATCCTATTAAGCGACTTTAAAAACGTAGATTTCCCGCAGCCTGATGGTCCGATCAGTGCAGTTACTTTATTGGCATATATCCTCACTGTGATATCTTTGAGCGCATGTACAGTTCCGTAATAGATATTAAGCCGCTCAGTCCTTATTTTGATGTCACTTATCTTCGTCCGCATATATCCGCCCATATCAGAACCATATTTTCATTTTATTTTTTTACCGTATCTATTTTCCCCGCAAATACTTCGGTCAAAAAATTGATAACAAGCACAATGCAGATCAGCACTGCCGCTATACCGAATGCCGCATCGTACTGTGCCTTAGACATGTTCAAATAAAGCTGAACCGCGAGTGTGCCGCCGGACTCCATGATTTTATGAAAGATTCCATCGCCCGTCTTAGGTAATGAATAACCGCTGCCAGCCGTAAGAAGCAGCGCCGCCGACTCACCTACAATCCGTCCTACCGCAAGCAATACTCCCGTCACGATTCCCGGCATGGCACAAGGGAGAAGAATCGTATGTATCATATACCATTTCGTGGCACCCATGCTGACCGCGCCAAAACGGTAGCTGTCCGGAACAGCCTTAAGCGCTTCCTGCGCATTCCGCGTAATAAGCGGCAGTACCATCAATGTCAATGTCAGTGAACCGGTCAAAATCGAATATCCAAGCCCAAGAGTCCTGCCGAAAAACATCATGCCAAATAGCCCGAAAATCACGGAAGGAATCCCCGCAAGTGTCTGCGTCGTAAACTCTACCAGACGGACAAAACGGCTCCTGTCGGCATATTCATTCAACCATACTGCCGCACCGACTCCGACAGGTATGGCGATGAGAAGCGTCAAACTCACAATATACAATGTGTTGACAATATTGCCGGCAATTCCTTCGGTACCTTTGAGGATACTCGGCACAGTCGTCAGAAAAGACCAACGGAGAAAACCGCTCCCTTTTATAAAAACAAACACCACTATTCCAGTCAAAAGCATTGCAGTGAAAAATGCTGCCAGATAAATCAGTCCGAGAATCAGACCATCTTTTATTTTACTGGTCATCCTATTCCTTCCCTCTTCTTAAAATATGATTAAGCGTCAAATTAACCAACATGATAAAAATAAACAGCACCAATCCTATCGTGAATAGGACCTGCCTGTGCCGACCGTTCGCATACCCCATCTCGCTGACGATTGCCGTAGTCAGAAATCTGACGGAGTCAAACGGCAGCGGAACATTCACACAGCCGCCAGACACCAGGCTGATCGCCATCGCCTCGCCGACCGCTCGCCCTACTCCCAGCACGATTGCCGTGAGAATACCCGGTTTTGCCGCCGGTATGACTACCTTAAAAATCGTCTGCACGCGGGATGCGCCAAGCGCAAGCGAGGATGCTCTC
Source organism: uncultured Lachnospiraceae bacterium (assembly GCA_947176505.1). Classification (GTDB taxonomy): domain Bacteria; phylum Bacillota; class Clostridia; order Lachnospirales; family Lachnospiraceae; genus UBA3282. Next base: position 6,998 of record CAMWQW010000042.1, read on the forward strand.
AACTCCTGCGGCACCTCTCGAATCGCCGATTCACTGACGCTTAGTACTGTCGGCAAAATCATGACAGCAAGCACCAGTACCGCCGATAACAGATTCGACCCACCGGTAAACTGATGTGTTTCCGAACCCCGGTATAACTTCTGTTCCCATCTGTAAACAACCGGATTCAAAATCATCAATCCTAACATTCCGTAAACCACCGAAGGTATCCCTGCCAATAATTCCACTGCCGGCTTCATCAACGCCGCCACCTTCCTAGGCGCAATTTCCGCCATAAAAACCGCTGTCAGAAGTGCAATTGGAACTCCGATTATAACAGCCATCATCGTTCCGACAATCGAAGTCAACACGATATATAAAATGCCAAATTCCGCATTCTGTGCTGTAGGCTGCCATATCGTCGAAAACAAAATGTCCTTGATTCCTATCTCGCAAATCGCCGGTATGCCATTCGCAAGCATATACAATGTAATAGCTGCCACAGCAAATATTGCAAACAACGCACATACCGTAAAAAGCGTCTGCGCAATTATCTCTATCGCACGTGCATGTGCTCTTACTTTTATCATTTCCGTATTCATTTTCACTGCATTACCCCCGATTCCGGTGCAATAAGTCCCACCGACTCTATCAGCCGCCTTCCCTCCTCTGAACGTAAATAATCAAATAATTTCTTCACTGCCGTTTCCTGCGTTGAGATTTGCCCTTTCGTCGCCATAATAAGCGGTCGGCTAAGCGGATAACTACCCTCTAGGATATTGTTATCCGTGGGCTTAAAGCCGTCTATCGCCAACACCTGCACCGTATCGTCTAACACGTCTCTTGAAACATATCCGATTGCTCCCGGAATGGACGCTGCTCTCGCCATTACTGCCCCGGTAGAATCCAATTCATTGGCATAGGCACACTTATATTCCAATCCAAGCAGTCTTTCAAAAGTTTCCCTTGTTCCGCTGCCTGCTTCTCTGCCAATTACCACAATGGGCTTATTCTCACCGCCAATCTCCCTCCAGTTCCTAATCCTGCCGGCGTAGATGTCAGTTAACTGCTCCCTAGTCAGTGACGTGACAATATTAGATGTATCTGTAATCACCGCAATGCCTTCCAGCGCAACAATATTTTCCACAGCTCCCGCTGTCTTTTCCTGCTCGCTTAAAGTTCTGGAAGTATTACCGATATGAACAGTTCCTGCCAGCATGGATTCTATCCCCGCCGAAGAACCGGTAAACTCTGCATTCACCGTCACATCCGGGTATTTCTCCATAAATGATTCCGCCAAAGCATTGGCTAACTTCTCCATGGAAGTAGACCCTGCCATGGTAATAGTCTCCCTATCTAAACTATCCCCGTACCGAAAATCTCCCTCTCCGCCGCGTTCCGCATGATGTGCCATTATATATACCATCATGCCAAATATAGCTATTATCTTAATCGCTTTACCTTTTTTCATGGCAGAAACCATTTCTTTTTTACACTTTATGCGTTTCTATAGTTGTCTCATATCTAAAATATCTATAGAATCTCAGATAACGTTTAAGCGATTTTTTTCAAAAGTTATTTATTAGGTAAAAATAATTATTTTTTTGGTAATTTTATCTGTTTTTAAGTCATTTTTTTGTTTAATTTGTCAAAAATTAAATATTTTGTAAAAAAACATTGTATTTTCCCTCAGTAGTATGGTATTATAACTAAAACGATTAAGTATTTACTTTTTAAATGCTTGTCGTTGTATAGTTTCCTCTTATTAGTTACCACCATAACTATATAATGTATTATAAAAAAGACAGCCATCTTCTTTTCCTCGATGACTGTCTTTTTTATTTTACTCCCTACTAGGAAAAGTGTTCCCACTGCCTGCGCTCACCTGACAATTCTTCAAACTGGAATCCGTACCAGAAAACCATTACTTTATAGAAACTAAAAAATACTGTATCATCGGACCCACTATTTCCTTTTTCTCGGTTACGAAGTAAGCGCTAAGCATGGTTTCAAATTCTTCTACCGTTAAATTAAATCGATCTTTCCTACCCAAATACTCTTCTATCAGCTTTGTAATTTCGAATTCAGGACTTCCAATATTCGGAATATCGAGGACAAATCTTCCGTTAGATTTCATTATACGTGAAAACTCTACAACTGCCTGCTGCACAAAGTCTTTTTCAAAATATTCTAAAGAACCTACGCACTCACCAATGTCAAAAAAACTTGTATCATATGGTGTTTCATGCATACTACAACAATGCAAATCACCAACAGTTATATGATTCTTTTCCGTATATTCATGTAGTAACTCAATCGTTTTGCTACTGATATCAACTCCATAATATGTAGACGACCAGTCTTTATATCCACTAAACATCAAATTCAGGCAACACCCTAAATCAATAAATTTCATTCCAATCTTTGGGGCAAGATACTCGACAATCTCTTTTCGAGCGCTATCGGAAAGTGTTTCACTCATCCGCATTTGTTGAAACAAAGGATAATTGGGGTGATTCGTAATATAAGAAGGGAAATTGTCATATGAATCAATACCCCTTCGTCCCAAGTCAATACCTCTATCGTAAGATTTTGCAATTAATTCCAATTGTTTTTTCATAGTACCCTTCCATAATTCTTGTTTTTGTATGTAACTCCCAGACAAATCCCGATTGTGATTTGATGATTTTATGGGAAACAAAATTATATAAAGCAGTATATCACAAAGCATACGGAAATTGTGACTCGGATATTTATATTTGACCGTATGGAAAATTTGGGACTGATTGTTAGAAAACCTAACCCTAAGGATCGTCTCAATAGGCTGATTGCGCTTACTGAAAAGGTAAAATTCCTGCAGGACGATTACATGAAAATCTCAAGACTACAGCAGTGGTACGAACCTGCATTGATTATGACTATTGGTCATGGATGGTCGCCATCTTAGTAAATGGCACGAGAGAGCAAAGGAAATTAAGCCTGATGTAGAAATTGGAGCGGCAGCTCGTGGAAATTAAAAGAAGCATCCCATCTTATCGTCCGAATTACAGACAGGTTTCCTCGTTCTATATAAGAAAAATTCAACCGCATTGTCTGTAATTCGTCTACACTGCCGTCATGAAAGATCAGAATCACACGTCCGCCGCAGGCGCATAACATAATCACCAAACATGAAATATATATTCCGAATCGTCGAACGATTTATTTTCATTGATTTCTCCCGTGTTGCGATACCAAAAAGTCTAAGAATGCCTCACAGCCTTCTAAGACATCATCATAAGTCACACCAAATTCACCTGTATACCACGGGTCAGCGATTGCTCTGCTGCTTCCCGCATACTCTAACAGCTTGTGTATTTTGTTCTCCGGATCACCGCCCGCAATTCGGGTCATATTGCGAATATTGGCATCATCCATGCCAATGAGGTAGTCGTACTTGTCATAATCCTGTTTCGTCATCTGTACCGCTCGATGCGGGACGACAGGAATACCCACAGCACGCAGTTGATTAACTGTGCCGTAGTGGGGGCTGTTGCCGATTTCCTCGCGGCTGGTTGCCGCGGAAGCAATTTGGAATTTGTCTGAGAGGTGCCGCTTATTTACTAAGTAAGTCATGACGCTCTCAGCCATGGTGCTGCGGCAGATGTTGCCGTGGCAGACGAAAAGTATCTTAATCATGTTAATTTTCCCTCCTTAAATGCTCTGATTTGCCGTGTTTTGGCGCGATTTGCAAGGTTTGCGTTTTTCGTGGAGATTGTGAAAAATGTAACGAAATAAGCAAATCGAGGCAAAACGGGGCAAGTTGATGCCGTCAAAAGTAGTAAAAACGTAGTAAGAATTGAGGGGTTTACTACTGTGGTATTTTAGAAAAAATTTTGCTTGTTCTTTTTAAATTTAATCTATATTTATTTGTTCCAACATTATTGCCCATACAATTTTACTGTTAATTATGCCCACGGAGCTCTTTGGGATTAATTATAAAATATTTGCCAGTTATTGCTATCCAATCATTGACTAACACAATAAGATTGTTTATATGGTGTGCAAAAACTGGTACAGCTTCATCTATAAGCTCAAATACATTTATCATCGTTTCAGGCGAAACATTGTTAAATACTCCTCCTGCTATTACAACTGCTTTATTATCTTCTATAGGTTTTAAAAGCAAATACGAATTTTCTGAATTCTGTGGATTGATTGCCTTTCCTTGTTTAACCACATATTCTGCATTTGCATCTATACAATTAAAAAGTTTGTCTGAATGAATTATTTCTTTATAATTTCTCAATGAAAACACTAATTTAGCAAGAATCCTCTTTTCTTTTTCATTTAAAAAATAAGTTTCTAATTCATCTTTAAAAAAATTAACAAAATCATCTATATTAATCTCTATATTTCTGTATAGAAAAAATCCCAGAAATTGTTTATGTAATAAAATTTTTATCAGTGACTCTGTTGACATATGTAATAGCTTATCATAATTATACTTATCCTTTGAATTTCTATCAAATACAATATCACACAAATCAATCAATATACTTTGCATTGCTAAATCAATATTACGCTTTGTTGAAAGGTATTCTTTCTTATCAACAATTCGACTAAATATAATATCTTTAATTTGAGCTTTAAACACTTTTGTTAACGCTACTTTTGATTCAGAAACTCCTTCTAGAGTATTGTAAATTATAGGTTTTCTAGTCCGTATATCAAACGGCAGAAGTTCTACTTTACCATATTCACAATTATATATGCACAAGATATTTGACCAGCTAATTGCTTTTGCTGCGAACCCAACTTCGAGTAATACATTAGGATTTGGTGTGGGTCTACAATTACTTTCTGCATTTATTATGCTAAGATCAGCAACCAATATATCACACGTTTCAATCTTTTCAAAAATACTCTCTACCAAATTAGGGGTACCAGTATCATTACGACTGTCGCTTTCAATAGAAATCTCCGACACTTCATCAATTTCATTTTCTAAAAGTTTTATTGCCTTTTTCAAGCAAGTCTCAATTAAATTTCTATTTTTAGCATTAGGCAAATCGGATTGCCAAGAGTAAAATATATTGACTTTCATGATCCTTATCGTTCTCCAACCTATCTATATTCATATTGCTCGGAACATCTTCTGTGAAACATGCTTCTCCTCCGTCAAAAGCAGTAAAACACAGAAGAAATTTTTTTGGGGGACTATAGTGGGGTTTTAGTAATTAGACTCGACATTTATACACATGAACTTTTAAGTATCTATCATTTCCCTACGCTTTTCACAAAAATACTGTTGTAGCCAATTAATTTTTTGATATATCTTCAAATTTCCTTGGCTATTTTTTAATCTGATTGCATTATCATTAATAAATTGGTCAATCAAATATAAACCTATTTCTTTTCGTTTTATTCCAAAAGGATCTACAAAATAGATACCATCAAAATCCTCACATAACAGCCTTCCTTTTTCCGGTTTCATTATAGCCTTAATAATCTCTGCTATTTCTGGCTCAACAATGATCCGTGGATAAATTGCAATCTGACCTTCCAACTTATATGCTCCTATTAAAGCATTCCCCCATATCATTTTCTCATCGGAGAAAAAATCCCCGTATGATATACCACCTCTAACCAGTAAATTATTTATCCACATATTCAATTGTAGCAATGCACTAAAAAATATAATTGAGACAAATGCTCTTTCTTCCATATCTTCTACAATCTCATTTGATAAGATAATATTATCAGAAAATATATCTACTTTTGGCTCATTCATATGCTTGGAATGATATTTTTTAAATTGTATTATGGTCTCATCATATGCTATATGTACTGCATTTAAGGATTCATTCACATTGTTTCTTATAGCCTCTGAAGAACCTAATACATCAATAAATGCTACTACTGCTGATTTAGTTTTGTATTTTTGTTCCACTTTTCGACTCCGCTCTACATATATACTAAACAAATATGGTTTACTACAATATTTCAAATACCCAATTTTACTTGTGCCAGTATTGGACTATCATACCACAAACATCAATAAAATGATATAAAAAAATAGCACCCCACCAAAGCAGGGTGCATAAACTCTCTTTATTCAAATTGCCCGAAACATTTTCTGTGATACGTGCTTCTCTTCCTTGTTCTTTTCCAGCTCCCTTCTGGCATTCTCCAGTTCTTCCATCCGTTTCAGTTCATCCGTTGCATCCTCCAAGCCAAGGTGGGTGTAGGTGTTCAGCGTCACACCGATATCACTATGCCCCATCAGGTATTGGAGTGTCTTGGGATTCATGCCGGATTTCGCCATGTTGCTGCAATAGGTATGGCGGCAAATATGGGGCGTGATATTCGTCATCTGCACCCGGTAAATATCATTGTACCGCTTGACCATGTGGTTGAATCGGTGTTCCCAATGCATCGCCACTTCCGGGTAGCCGTTCTTATCCGTGAAAAGGAATCCCGCATAGCCGTCCACCACCCTCTCGCATTTCGGTTCTTCCCTGTCCTCGATGATCGCCCGGAAGCACTGCGCCACATCATCCGTCACGGGCAGCTTCCTTGTCCCAGCATTGGTCTTGGTGGATTCGATCACCAGCCGCATATCGGAAGTCCGCTGAAGCTGGTGGTCGATATTGATGACCTTGTTCTCTAAATCGATATCCCGCAGGGTCAGCCCACAGAATTCCGAAATACGCATCCCTGTGTGGAAAAGGATATAGACCACTTCGTAATACTTGCAATAAACATTGTCGTCATGGACGAATTTCAGGAACTTCCGCATCTGGTCTTTTGTGATGGCTTCCCTCGTCACGCTGTCATTGACCACCACTCCGGCAAGTTCAAAGCCGAAGGGGTTTTTCAGCAGCACGTCATCGTCAACCGCCATCTGGAAAGCCGGGCGCAGGACGCCCCGCACTGTCTTGACGGTGCTGTACCGCCTCCCGTCCTGTTGCAGCTTTATAAGGAACAGTTTTGCGTCCGATGTCTTGACCTGTGAAATCTTCCTGTCATTAAAAGTTTCGCTTTTCAGGATGTTCTGTACAAATTTGTAATTCATTAGCGTGTTTGGCTTGGCCGCCGTTTTCGTTGCAAGGTACCGCTCCACCAGCTCCCCAACCGTGATGTTCTTCCCCAACGGGTCCGAAAGGGAATCAAGGTCATAGCCTATCTGCTTCTCCAGCTCCCGCAGCGATAAGCAGGGCTTCTTCCCAACCGGGAGGGTGTCTGTGGGCTCCAGCCGCCAGCTGTACACAAAATGCGGCTTTCCGTTCACATGGTACTTGAACTGGTATTTCCCATCCGCGCGGATGGATTCGCCCCTGCGCAGGACGCGGTGCTTGGAATCACGCCGTGTCTTTGGTCTTCCCGCCATTTAACAGTCCCTCCCTTACTTCCGGATTTTCCTCCAGATATTTTTCAAACTCGCTCCGCAGAATCAGTCTGCGTTTTCCATACAAAGCAGTATACTTTTTACATTTCCCGTCCCTTAAGAACCTGAAAAATTTTCTCCTGCTGAACCCGAAATATTCTACTGCCTCTTCCGGGTTTAGCACATCTTTCTGTGCAAGCGATGGTTTTCTCATTCTGGCATTTCCTCCTTTCCTGTGGCCGGATTTTCCGGTCATGACATCTATCACTGAATATTCTAACGCTTCGGAGCCACCGTTTTATCGCTTGAGCGCCACCTCGGATTTTAACACTTTAGAGCCACCACAAACACAAGATATAGTAATGGAGC
>CAMWQW010000043.1 GCA_947176505.1 uncultured Lachnospiraceae bacterium
TTCTTGCTTCAATGATTTATGCTGTAGCATTCATTGTTGTGATGCACTAGACGCAAGCTCGGCAGCTTGCGTCACAAGAATTATTACATAATTCTTGCTTCAATGATTTATGCTGTAGCATTCATTGTTGTGATGCACTAGACGCATATTTAGTATTTGAAAAGACACCGCATTTTACACGGAGTATATTATGATTGCACTGAAAATAACCAATATCAAACATTTTATGGGCAGACTATTAGGCAGCGAAGACTTTGATTCTTTTCTGCTGGAGGAGGCTTCCATCAGCACATATAATACGTTCCATATAGACGGACATTTAAACAGAGAGTTCTATTCGACAGAAGAATGGGAGGATGAAGCGATTCGTCCCTATGACTTTTCCATGTGGAAAACTATGCGTCCCATCTGCTTTGACTTAATCAAAGGCACCCACACGCCTTCTGCATTCCGTTTCGTACTTCATCTGATTCCCGGACATGCACAGGCTGTCTTGTCAAAAGGCGATACCAACGTGACTTTGCAGCAGTTAAAGGCTTTTGTCCTGAACATAAAATATGACGGTACCGGTCTCACCCTCGTGACCGGCACCGCCTTTCATACATTTCTTATAGATAAAACACCTGATGCCCTGTGGGATCAGACTGTCAAACAGTTCCTTTCCCAAAAAGGTATCGCATACGAAGAACTGTGACATGTAAACGCTATCAGAAGAACCGTATCGCCCCGTAACCCATCTGATAAGCCATCTCAAAATCAAGCACTGCCATAATCATCGCAAAGAGCAGCATAACACCCAACATGATTACTGCCGGAAAATCATACACCATCTTCCACTCCTTCGTCTTGCACTTGTGGTTTTCCACCAGTATCTCACTACCCAGCAGAATAAAAACTATCGGCCAGCATCTGAATATATAACTATATCTTATCATTGGCACAAAAGTGTGTACTAAGAAGAGAATACCGTAACACACCAGTGTGACTCCAAACGTCAAGGAACCGACTCTGCGGGTCTGTACATTTTTAATCTCTTTTTCCTGTTCCATGACTGATTCTTGATTTATGACCGTCTCCTGCCGGACGACCGTTCCTTGGTTCAATGCTGTATTTTGTTCCATCTAAGTTCCCTCCTCGTCTTCCGAATGATTTACTTTCAATTCTGTCCGTCATAATTGTTCGATTGGATATCCGACTCAAAATGGCTCGGCTGGTTATCCTGCTCAATATAACTTTCTGACTGCTGACTTAATGTAATATCCTCTTTCTTACCGCGAATCATTACCATTCCAGCCCAGATAATGGCAAAACCGACCACAAACCGCGGCAAATCGTCTCTCATGAAGAAATAAATCTCTCTCAAAATGACATTATCCCATCCGAAAATATCACACAGAAGGCTAAATGCCGCCTGCCACAGCATAAGTACTCCGATTACAATAAACACTGCCGCAACACCTTTCTTCTTTTTCTCATTCATTTTGGAACCCAGTTTCTCTATACTGTTCCACTCCTCCAATCCGAAAAGAAATCTGTCTTTCACCTCAAAGAAAGCCTGATCATCTAATCCAGCCAGATTATTTGCATGGAAAAAGCTGTAAAACCACATCGCAATCGGGAAAACTGACAGCGCACCTATGTTGGTAATGGCTGCTATTGCAATCAGCAGCATAAAGCCAAGCATCAGACTGACTCCCATCTTCATAAATCCTAAATACATTTCACCCGCTCCCGGCACGAGCGACCATATAAATGACCAAAATCTACTCTTCTTTCTCTGCATTTTATTGCCCTCCACTTTCTATTGCTTATTGATACTGTGATACAACTCTGTTCCGAACTGTGTCACTTTTTCATTCACACCATCAAAAAATCCTCTTACTCCGCCGCGTTCCTGCTGCACAAGATATCTTTCCCAATCTTCATCTCTGTCTTTCTGCCGCTGCATCGCTATTTCTTCTAGGAATCCGCTCTCTTCCTGTTGCACAGGTATTTTCTCTACGCTCTCCGCCCGGTCGTCCGGCATAAAAATTAATACTGTCAATGCCGCTGCCATGGCTGCCAATACCTTAACGCGATAGGTAAAAACCTGCATCTTTTTTGCAGTACGCCTTTCCCGCCGCAGCATGTCAAAAATATTTTCCTTAAGATGCCTTGGTGCGTGAATCATTTCTTCCGATTCTACCTGTCTGATCAGTTCCATGAGCGCTTCATCGGTCAAGCCGCCGGAGAAGCCGTCATTTCGCTGCCGATTCATTTTCTTCTTTTCATCTTCTATATTGTGTATCATGCGCCCTTCTCCTTTCCATACAGCTTGCGCAGCATCGCTCTTGCCCGATAAACCTGCGTCTGCACCGTTTTTAGTTTCATGCCTCTTAATTTTGCAATCTCTGCGGCATCCATCTCGTCGTAATAATATGCCTTGGCAATCTCATCATACGGAGGTTTTAGTTCCCTGCATCTTGCAAGTAACGTCTCCCTTACTTCTTCCTCCAAGCAGATGCTTTCCGGTGTTTCCCCCGATGTATGGACTTCGTCCATCCCAACGTCTTCCGTCGGGATGCTCCTGCGCCCGGCGCTCTGAAGATAGTCCAGACACTTATTCGTTGCAATCCTGCACAGCCATGCTTTTTCATGCCTCCCGTCAAAGTTCTTCAGATGATCGTACGCCGACAAAAATGTATCCTGCGTTAAATCTTCGGAGGCAAAATAATCCGATGTCATCTTATAACATATGGAAAAAACAAGATGTTGGTAGGAATCAATCAGCGCTGACAATTGTTCTTCCCGGTTAATACGAATCTGCCCCCTTTCTCATGTTTCTCATGAACTTCTATCTATTATAACGAAGCGTATCTTCGATTGTCTTCAACATTTTTCAGAAAAATTTGGTAAAAATAAAAAACCCCCTTTACTTATTTATCTTTTAGGACTATATTCATATCTAAGCGCATAAAAAGAATGAATGACGAGGTACATACAAATGACTCCCATGAAGTGGTTTTATTCTTTTCTTAAAAAGCACAATCGAAGCATGTTCTTCGGGCTGGTGCTCGTCACTGTTATTTCTATTCTCGCAATTGCCAAACCCATCGTATCCGGCTCTATTGTAGACGATGTCATCATAGCCGGACAGTACGAACTGTTACCCCTGCTTATTACATTGCTGATTGTCATCACTATACTAAGAGGCGCTCTACGTTATCTGTCACAGGTTATTTTCGAGACCTGTTCACAGGACGTTCTCTACTCCATGCGTGACACGGTGTACCGCAAACTCTTACAGGAAGACTTTAACTTTTATAATAAGAAGAGAACCGGTGACCTCCTCAGCCGGCAGACCGGTGACATGGACGCTATACGTCATTTCATAGCATTTGTTATTTATCAGGTATATGAAAATGTATTTCTCTTCTTATTTGCACTGATTATGGTGTTTACCGTAAATGTAAAACTCGCACTGTGTATGTGTCTCGTGCTGCCTTTTTCCCTGCTCGTGACATTAAGCCAGACGAAAAACGGACGTCCCTGCTTTCAGCACATCAGAGAACAATTTTCATCCCTGAATACCTTCGTGCAGGAAAACATCAGCGGAAACCGTGTTGTCAAAGCTTTTTCCAAAGAAGACTATGAAATCGGTAAATTTAACAAAGAGAATGACGGGTACCGCGACGCAGAACTTGCCGCCGCAGAAATCTGGACGAAATACGTTCCGCAATTTGAATTTCTCTCCAACATGCTCACCATCATACTGATGCTTTTGGGCAGCATCATGGTTATTCAAGGCTATATGACATTAGGTAACTATGTAACGGTCAACGGCTATCTGTGGATGCTCATGAACCCGCTGCGCCAGATTGGCTGGCGAATCAATGATATCCAGCGTTTTACCACTTCTGTGGAAAAGATTTACGCCACTTACAGCGAGGAACCTAAAGTAAAGCATCCGGCAAAAGCAATTCCGTGCACACGCTTAAATGGCGACATTGAATTTAAGAACGTATCATACAGCGCAGACGACGAGGATATCATACATAATGTAAGCTTCCGTGTACAAAGTGGTCAAACCGTGGGAATCTTGGGCTCCACCGGCTCCGGCAAATCCACCATTATGAACCTGCTATGCCGTTTCTACGATGTGACGGACGGTGAAGTGCTCGTTGACGGCAAAAATGTAAAAGATTTAGATTTATATAATCTACGACAAAATATCGGTATGGCAATGCAGGATGTATTCCTCTTTTCCGATACGATCGAGGGAAATATCGCTTACAGCAAGCCGGACTGTCCTTTTGAAGATGTAGAAAGAGCTGCTGTTATGGCAGACGCTGACAGTTTCATCCGCCAGATGCCGGAAGGATATGACACGATTGTCGGTGAACGGGGCGTCGGACTTTCCGGCGGACAAAAACAGAGAATTTCTCTTGCCCGCGCGCTGTTAAAAGATCCTTCGATACTGATTCTCGACGATACGACTTCCGCCGTCGACATGGAGACGGAAAGCTACATACAAAAGCAGCTTGGCACACTGGAGCACAAATGTACCATCTTTGTTGTCGCCTACCGCATTTCATCAATTAAAGATTCCGACCTGATACTGGTCGTAAACGATGGACGCATTGTAGAACAAGGCACTCACGAAGAGCTCATGAAAAATAACGGGTACTATGCTACCGTATTTCACCATCAGTACGGCGAATTTGAGAAATATGTGGACGAACTGAAAAAGTCGGCAGGAAAAGGAGGTGGACAATATGGCGCGTAATAAATATGACATCGACGAAATGATTGAAGAAAGCTACGACATCAAGCAGTTGGGGCGTATGCTTAAATATGTCAAACCATACCGAGGGCAGCTTGCACTGGCTCTATTCCTGATGCTATCCTCCTCGGCGCTTACCATGCTCTTTCCAATCTTTATCAGTGAGATTATGGATACCTATATTCCGGCAAGAAATGTAAAAGCTATTGTTATCATCACGATAATATCACTCGTTATTGTATTGTATGCCTGTATTTGCATCCGGCTGAAAATCCGCATTACGAGCCGTGTCGGTCAATCCATTGTGCATGCGCTCCGCTCGGATATATTCTGCCATCTTCAAGAGCTGCCATTCTCTTACTATGATGAACGCCCACATGGCAAGATTCAGGTACGTGTTGTCAACTATGTCAACAGCCTAAGCGACTTGTTATCCAACGGTATCATCAATACGATTACGGATATGTGCAATTTGATTTTTATCCTTCTTTTTATGTTTGCACTGCATGTAAGGCTCACGCTGATCTGTCTGTGTGGACTCCCCGTACTGATGGCAGTCATCATTTTTGTCAAAAGAAGACAACGCCGCGCTTGGCAGATACAGAGTAACAAGCAATCGAATCTGACCGCGTACATTGCAGAAAGTATTAACGGCATCAGAGTCACACAGTCGTTCGTCCGCGAAAAAGAAAATACCTCTATTTTCAACCGACTCAGCGACAGTTACCGCGGCGCATGGATGCATGCCGTAAAATATAACTTTATTATGTGGCCCTGCATCGACTCCATCTCCACCGTGACTACCGCTTTTATCTATGTTATTGGTATCGGTTGGATTTCCGGTGAGCTCTACGGCGTAACAATCGGTATCCTGATTGCTTTTACATCTTACATATCAAGGTTCTGGGAACCGATCAATACGCTTGCCTCCTTCTATAATTCGCTGCTGACGGCGATTGCTTATCTGGAGCGTATTTTTGAAACGATTGACGAGCCGGTCAATGTAAAGGATCTCCCTGATGCAGTTGATATACCGCCGATTCGCGGTGAAGTGGTATTCAAAGACGTATGCTTTAGCTACGAAGACGACATACAGATATTAAATAAGGTAAACTTTACTGCTCATCCCGGTGATACTTTTGCAATTGTAGGACCTACCGGAGCCGGCAAATCGACTATCGTCAATCTAATCAGCCGCTTTTACAACGTGGATTCCGGAGAAATCCTGATTGACGGTACGGATATCTCCAAAGTGACTTTAAAGTCTCTGCGCAAACAGATGGGTATTATGATGCAGGATAGTTTCATCTTCTCAGGCACCATAATGGATAACATACGTTACGGAAATCTTGACGCCTCGGACGAAGAAGTAATCAATGCTGCCAAGACAGTCTGTGCACACGATTTTATTATGGAAATGGAAAACGGTTACCAGACACAAGTCAATGAGCGCGGAAGCCGATTATCGGCAGGACAGCGCCAGCTCATCAGCTTCGCCAGAGCATTGCTGGAAAACCCTGCTATCCTGATTCTTGACGAGGCAACCTCAAGCATTGACACGGAAACCGAAATTCTATTGCAAAAAGGTCTCGACCGCCTGCTTAAAGGACGCACTTCCTTTATTATCGCCCACAGGCTGTCAACGATTAAGAATGCCGGATGTATCATGTATGTTGATAAGGGAAATATCCTTGAAAAAGGCACTCACGAAGAACTGCTTGCCTTGAAAGGAGAATACTATAATTTATTCATGTCACAGTATGACTTTCTTACAGAAAAAGGGTAGAAAATGTTTCTACCCTTTCATTTTTGGCTTGAAAATAAGACTCGCCAAATATCCGAACACCAGCGCTGCACAGCATCCCACCGCACCTGTCTTGAATCCACCCTGAAAAAGACCGATGAACCCACTCTCCGACACCGCTTCCTTGACACCTTTCATAAGGATATTGCCGTATCCGAGGAGCGGCACGCTCGCACCGGCACCGGCATACTCCATGAATGGCTCATACCATCCGAAAAAGCTAATGACAGCTCCCACACATACAAGAAGTACCATGATACGTCCCGGCATCAGTTTTGTTTTTTCCAATAAAATCTGTACCAATGCACAAATGAGACCGCCTACCCAGAAAGCATTGAAATAATCCACTAAAAATCACCATCCGTTCTTTTTATTGCTATTTTCTGCAAATTCGGAGATATTATTCGGATGACAGAAAGTTTTTCTTTTTCTTTCCGGTATCATGCGTATTTAGTTTACATAACTTTATCATATATTTGCCCTACGATTTCACGAATCGCCAGTGCTTCACAATCTATCGTAAGATCAGCATATTTCTCATATAAAGGAACCCGCTCTGCATATAGCTCCGGCAGTCCTTGCCCATCCTTCAATGTCACACCGCGCTCATTCAAATCACCTAATCGGTCGGCAATTGCATCGCAGGACAATTTGAGATACACAATACTGCCTATCTGTTTAAAATGCTCCATCGCCTCACTGCCATATACCGCACTGCCACCGGTGGCAATCACACATCTATGCGCTTCAATGGAAACATTCACAGCTTCCTCAAGCTGCCAGAAACCTTCTACGCCACGCTCCGATATAATTTCATGCAGCAGTTTGCCCTCTTTACTCTGAATCACCAAGTCTGAATCCACAAAGGCATAGCCCAGTTTCTTGGCGAGAACGACTCCTACCGTACTCTTACCTGCACCGGGCATACCGATGAGAATGATATTGTCTTTGTTCATACTTATGTAAACCTTTCTGTCGGTATTTTCCGCACTATGCATTTTCCATGTAAGAATTATAATTTTATGTAAACTATTTTAAAAATGTATTGTCAATTAGATTTTAGTTTACATAACGCTATTTCAAATACACAACTACCTCAACTTCGCACAACACATCCTTGGGAAGCTGCTTTACCGCCACGCAGCTTCTGGCTGGTTTCTCTGTAAAATACTTCTCATACACGGAATTAAATGCGGCAAAATCAGCCATCTCGGCAAGAAAGCACGTAGTTTTAACCACTTTCGTATAATCGGTGCCTGCCTCTGCCAAAATTGCTCCCACATTTTTCATAACCTGCTCTGCCTGTTCTGTAATATTACTTCCTGTAATATCGCCGGTTGCCGGATTAATCGGAATCTGACCTGAAGCAAAGAGAAAATCTCCTGCAATAATGCCCTGTGAATAGGGTCCGATTGCCGCCGGTGCTTTGTCTGTAGATATTTTAGTTAACATAATGTATACCTTCCTTTCATTTATATGCTTGAAGCTAATAAGTTACTGTCTACTTCTCCTCCTTCCTCCCGAACTTCGTTTTACTTTATGTTTCTTTTTCTTTCGTTTCCTTTTCCTGCGTTTCTTTCTGCCTCCGGCTGCCGGTACTCTCAAGAGCCTAATTAAAAAGATAATTCCCACTGCAAGCAGGATAACTGCCAAAGCTATGCCTGCTGCAATGATTATATTCCTTTTCGCATCCTTTCCGCTATCTACCGCGCCGCCCTTTTCCTGATCTAGCATGATTTCCGCATAACCGTCTTCCCCATCTTGTGTGGAATCCCCTCCGGATATTCCTGCAAATAGACCTCCTTGGCTGCTTCCTGTGTCGGTTTTGTTGTTCTCCCCCGCTACCAAAATGCTTGCAGGTCCATTTTCCGGAGAAACCACCGAAACTTTTCCTGTTTCCTTCGTCTGGCTTATGCCGCCCGGCTTGACTAAAGCGCTTCCTCTTCCTCGCCATCCTGCTCCGACTCCGTTTGAAGTCATTGCACTCATATCGGTGAGTACCGTGTCCGGTTTTGTTCTCTTAATGACGGAAGAAGCAAGTAACTGTGCACTTGCCGGATCATTTACAAATCTGGTAGTATCATCATACAGCCCCTGATTCCGGTTATCACTTGCCTGATTGTTACCGCTGCCCGACGATGCTCCTGTATTGCTTGCCGGACCGCTGCCTGCATTTCCCCCATTATTATTTCCCGTGCCATTTGTATTTCCATCGGAAGACGTCGAATCATTCACGCCGTTCCCAACCTTAATATCCACAGACGCGGTCTCTCCCTCCACCATCGGCGTTTTATCTCCATAGGAACTGTTCGCTGTTTGGAAGGAATTCTGGCAATAGCTGATGTTTGCCGAAACTGTTTTTGTTGCATCCACCGGCAAAACCCGCACACTTCCCAAATTCAGTTTTTCCTCAGAAAAAAGACTTGATGCAGAAGCTACATAAATATCGAGCCTGCCGGTATCTTCATTATAAACATAACCATGCTCTGTTCCGCTTAATTCTGCTGAAAACTGAAAGTCAACCGTTACTTTCTCCTGCCCGTCAGCTTTTACCTCCAGCGACACTGCCACTGTAGTGATCTTTTCCTGCGGCGCATTGCTCATTTCCAGTGATACAGCTACTTTCGCCCCATCCTGACTTAATTCCACCGAATCCTGTCCCGCCGCATGTGCCTGCAGCGGAACAAGTAATCCAAGCATAGCCAGCCGTAAATATAATTTATTCCGAACTTGTTTCACTTCCTATCACCTGCCATTGTACGCTTGTATTATCTCCCTCGTCTATACTGCTTTTTAAAGTAATCTGCTCCAATACACCCGGTATTCTGAGAGGCAGCGTATCACTTACGATTCTTTGTCCTTCATTAGTCAACGCATTGTCTACACGATACAGCTGTGCCCGCACTGTCTGCCCCTTCAGATTATCCGGAATTGCATCCGGTTCAATCCAGTAAATCCATATTCCGTCACTCACCTCACCCAGCATTCCGTTTTCAGGCACATGTGCTAAAATAATCTGCTCTGCTTTTAATACATCATTCTCATCCACACCGCCTACAATATTTCCGTTTTTATCATAAAGAACCACAACATTATATGCCGGATTGCCTTTGTAACTTCCGGTAAATACCAAGGAACCTTTCGGAATCGTCTTTCCTGCCTCATACATGTAATCGGCATTTAAAATTCCCACTGCCCCCTGAGTGCTGTCTTCCTTCACACCAAAGGAAATACTGTCGCCTGATGGTCCTAAGAGATCAATTTCCGATACGCACATCTTTGATTGTCCCACTGCCCTCAATCTCACATAAGCAGCATCATAAGTAGCTACCCACGGATCCTTATCTGCATTTTCAAAATAAACGGTCTGGCTTCCTGTCTTATTGTCAAAGCTTCCCGCCTTTACTGTTGTCCATGTGCTTCCGTCTATACTGGTCTCGATTTCATAATTGCCGATAGGTGTCCCGGATTTAACCGTATATTTCAAGCCACATACTTCAAGCGCCTGATTCATCTGAATCAAAATTTCCGCATTCGCTCCGGTAGTCTGCCCTTCATAGTTGTTTTTGTAATCATTATCAATCGCATTATAAATCGCTGAAACCGTTTCAGGTTCGCATGGATCCTCCTCAACTGCTTCCCCTGCACTGTCTTTTGCGGAAACCATGTTGGTTGTTATCGTCCACATTGATTTATCATGACTGCCGTCATGGGATATCCTCACATCTCCGATTACTCTGCTATTGGAACGGTAACCGAATTGATCCACCGCGATAACCTCATATGTCATAACTCTATTATTGACCGTTGACACATGATCTACATAAGTATCCTCTGTGGTAAACCCTACCACCTGTCTTACGGGCACACCGTCTTCATAATGATATCTGGCAATTTCATATCCAAGAATCACATCCTTATCTGCCGTGCCTTGAATAGAAACAGTCACTTCATTGGACACCTTGCTGCTTACACTTACGGTACTCGTGCTGTCTATCACGTCTCTTCCTTTGATAGATCCGGTTACGCCATGTTCTATCTCATACACCCTTGCGTCATCGGTCAGGTAGTACAATGCCCTTTCCTCTTTTTCAAACTGCCCGGCATAATTAATGGTATCTGTATCCGGAACCAGTCCCCATCGTATAAAGAATTCCGTCAGGTCTTTCTCGGCAGCCGCACATGCAAGACGCATGATATTCTGATCCGGATTACTTCCAAGCCTTAGATTTCCCTTTGCCAAAGAAGTATTCCGGCTGTAGGAATCCACTCGTGCGAAGAATAGATTTGCCTGCTGCTCCTGATAATTGTCATAAGTCTTATAATTATATCCCCTGTCATATGCAAGATGAAGCTGCCAGTACATGGCAAGGTGAGTAAACACATTAGACGGTTTTCCTACTGTACCCGAAGTCACCTTTTCATATACTTTTTCATAGTCAAAACGCACTGTACTATTACTGTCTTCCGACTTTGTAAGCTGCGCAAAATAATTGTTTGTCACCTCTGCTATGGCGTAGCTGCCCTGATTGATATTATGCCCGATTTCATGACTGATTCCCCAGCCAAAATATCTGCCGCTCACATATCTTCCATCTGCATCCGCCTGTACCGGTACTGCTGAAGACAGCCCCGGTATAGATCCCCATTCGATTCCTACATGATTTCCGGCTGCATACATAAATGCTCCGGCAAACATTCTCATATAACGAATATTTAAATGCTGGGCAGGCAGCCGGTCCGTTGCCGGAACATCCGCTCCGTCTCCAAGACCCTTATGCTGATAGAATAGCGCCATCATGTTATCCATTGCCATAAGCGACTGCTCCAGCCGGTCTGCGCGTTCTTCCGTAGTTCCTTTTCCCAGTCCCGCAAGAATCTGTTCCGCCGATACGGACAGCATCATCTGATCCAGAACAATATCCGTTGCTCCAAGAATACAGTTTTGCCTCTCATAGCTGCGATGGACCTTACTGCCCTCCGGCGCTGTCTCATGTATCTGCCTGTGCATTTCCTCCAGCATTGACACATGTTCTTCCAGTTCCCTTACATAATTCGTAATGCGTTCCTTTCTTTCCAGAGGATCGGTGATGCCATAAAGGTCCAGAATCGGTTCTTTGGCGCCTCCGCTTACTCTGACCGCATATCTGTCATTGTCGTTATTTCCGGTGTATTGAATATAAAGTGCACCGCCGCCCTCACAGGCAAGACTCTGGATTGCCGGTATGGTAATCTCGTTGCGTCCTACCTTAAGACTTGCCACCTCTGACGCAAAGGCGCCCGATTCCGCATGATACTGGGTAGCAATCAGCTTTAATGCTGAATCAGAGCCGGTCTTTAACTGCTCATGTCCTACATAAACAACAATCTGCTCCCCTTCATAGGCTGTAACCCCAAGAGGCTGCCATGCATTCAGTCCTCCAAAGCCCAGATGTCCGTCCTTCGCCGCAGTAATTTTTGCCTTGATTTCAACGATACCTTGGAAGTCAGAAGTCAGCAAACCTCTGGCGTTGTCAAGCTCTCTTTGAAGCATACTTCTTTCCGGGTGATATTCACCGCTTTTAGCATCCTTGGTGTCCAGTCGTTTCTGCAATGCATCAATTGTCGCTTCTGTTACATTATCTTTCAAAGTAGTGTGCAGATCATCTGCATACAGAGCAAGAATATCGTTTTCCAGACTGTCATAGTAATAAAAGTTTACTTCTGAAATAATAATATCCCGCTGGTTATTTCCTCTGGTAAAGCCGAGCCTGATCTTATTTGCCTTAATAGGCTGTGCCAGCTTAATCAGATAATATTTCCTTCCGTTCACATCCGTTCTCTGCAGCAGAGACAAATTCTGAACCGCCGTCCCCTCCGGGTGTTCCGCATCATAATAGTAAACATAGGCGCCGCTGTAGTAGCCGATGTCCTCCACTTCTGCAAAAGTAATATAGTTCATTTCATAATAATCATCCAGCGTAAATAGAAGCCCTTTCGTTGCTGCCGGATAGCTTGCCCCATCGTCCCAGTCAAGCACCTGATAGTAAGATGCGGCGTCCTTATCCACTGTTCCAAGCGCGCTGCTCGTATTCATATCCAATGTACTTGACACCATAGAGCCTCTTCCATGTGTCGCACTTACAATATGAGCACTTACTGCTCCCTTTCCATTGGATTCATTAATCAGCTTATACTCCGGCATCTGTGCCGGCTTAATCGTAATCGTCTTTGCCTCCGAATGGATAGACGGATTACTTTCTCCCAGTTCATTTACCCCTGTTACATATATCTCATATCTGGTCTCATCTTTAAGATTTGAAATCACGTATCGATTCTGGGTAATACCTGTAATTTTATTGAAAGAACTTTCCCCATCCGCCCTATAATATACATTATAGGAATCTGTATCTTCCATATTTTTCCAGCTAAGAACAATTCGGCAGTATCCGCCCACTGCCTTCAAATTATCCGGTGCGTCGGGTCTGCCGGAAATAACAGGACTCACTGTTTGGGGACTGCAGTAACCGCTGGTCCATGTTCCGTTCACGGACTGGACACTCACCTCGTAAAGCTCACCGTTTTTCAACCGTTTTCCCTGAAAAGACTTTACTTCCAACTGATTGGCAGTTACGCGTCTGGTTTCCGTCTGCCCTCCATAGCTGATTCTTACCTCATAACCGGTTACGTTGACTTGATTATCCCAGTTCACCCGGAAAGATTTGTTTGCTCCGGTCAGTATAAGTCCCTTAGGTACATACATAGTAGGCGCCGGAATCCTGTTCTGAGTATCATTTAAAAATTCCACTCTGGAAATTTCCGCCAAGCTTCCTCTGTTACCCATTCCGGTAATAATCAAAGTTACCTTTTTAACTGCAATCTGCCCACCCAAATCAATAGTCAGCACGCCGCTTTGCTCCTGTTTGGGCGCTGTGCGGCTCCTTGTCACTGCCTGACCGTTTTCAATGACAAACGGAATTTCATTACCGTCATTTGTGACTACGGTGAGTGTTCCGTTTTGAATCGTATTTTCCTCCATGGAAATCGCGATTTGTTCCACCTTTTGCGCTTCCAGACTGCTGCTTGTCAGGTTAAATCCTATTTCTACCGGAGCAGTCTCGGAAATCTCTGTTCCACCTATGTTCTGCAGTCTTACTATGCCTCCGTTGTCTTTTAAAAGCTCCCCGACATCTCCCGAAACCTGCGTACTTGCCGGATTGATGTTTACCTGTACCGAATCAGGAGAAAGTCTGCTGTATAAAGAAGCTTTCGTGTCTGCATTTTCATTGATTCTTGCCATACTATTGGCATAATACTGCAAATCTACCAGATCTGTCTGACCATCTTTGTTTATATCCGTAGGGTTTGAATCAGGATTGCCTGTCAGAACCCCATCTGTTCCTCTGCTGATTGCCTTCATTATGGCATCCTTATCCAGATCATCAAGCTTTCCGTCTCTGTTAACATCTCCAATCAGCAGTGCGCCCGGGTGAGGCGACCCCATTGTATAGGCAATTCCGTCCAGTTCTATAAAACCGGTATAAATTTCCGCTGTCTTAACATCCCCTTCAACCTGAATATCCTGCTCATATGTAAGGAAACCAAATCCGGTATAAGAATCTTCTTTTTCTGATATCATTAAATGATAAGTGCCTGTCTGTAAATCTTCAAACAATACGGAATGCTTCTCGGAATTGCTTTCGAGGACCACTTCCCTACTGTCTACACCTTCCAATGTCACAGTCAAATAGATACGGCTGCCCTGATGAATCGGAAGCGCGTTCATCAACGTTACCTCAATGCCTCCCATCATGCTGACAGAAGCCTGCTTTGCATTCCAATCATCATTTTGAGTAATAGGCTGCTGAACAAGAGGTTCACTTGAGTCAGGGCTTGCATCGATGTCCGTGTCCGAATCTGCTTCTTCGTCTGATTGGTTTACCTGTTCTTCCGTCTTCTGCCCGTCTGCATCTGCGTCTGACTGGTTTACCTG
>CAMWQW010000044.1 GCA_947176505.1 uncultured Lachnospiraceae bacterium
TTACGAGATTGCATGGTAAGGATGAAAAGAAAAGAGATTTGAACGGGTTGTATGTGAAATGATGTGTGATGCAGAGAGGGATTTGAGATGATAATCAGTTTTAAAGATATATTTAAGATGATAGGAATTTTAATCGTGAGTTTCTGTGCTGTTTTCGTGTGTACGCTTTTTCTGAACTACTACATGGATATCACAGCGATAGAAATGGCGATTACGGGGCAGATGGCTAAGATTATGTATGAAGCGATGCGCAGTACGGCGAAGATGGTTAGCGCACTTAGCGGGGGATGTCTGCTTTTAACCAGTGTGGTGCTGTTGTGCTTCTATATCGGACATTATGTGGACACCCATAAGAAACAGTTAGGGATATTGAAGGCATTAGGCTATTCGAGATTTGCCGTTGCAAAAGGGTTTGCGGTGTTCGGACTCTGTGTGTTAGCGGGTGCGGCTGCGGGATATTTGGGGGCACATTTGCTGATGCCGAAGTTTTATGAGATGCAGAATGCGGAAGGATATTTTCCGGCGTTTGACGCGTCGTTCCATCCGGCGCTTTTTGCGGCGCTTGTCGGGCTGCCAACTGTCTTTTTTGCACTGCTTTCTGTGTTCTATAGTTATCACAGACTGCGGACCAGCGCGCTGTCGCTTATGCGGGAGACAGTGGCGGTTAAGGTAGTCAAGGCAAAAAGGGAGACAGATTTGCCGTTTCTGGAAGAACTTAGAAAAAGTAGTGTCAGACAGAAAAAGTCGCTTGTATTTTTTATTACCTTTGCTGTTTTCTGCTTTTCGTCAATGACACAGATGTCGTTTTCTATGGATGAGCTTGCGAGTGTCATGATGTCGGTTATGATTATGTCTATCGGTATTGTTCTGGCGTGCGTTACGCTTTTGATTGCCACCACGTCTGTGATGAAGGCAAACGCCAAGACGATTACAATGATGAAGGTGTTCGGCTATGAGGCAAAGGAATGCGCGGCGGCAGTTCTGGGAGGATACAGGCCATGGGCTTATATCGGGTTTGCGGTAGGAACAGTTTATCAATTCGGACTTTTAAAAATAGCTGTTGAGGTGGTGTTTGCCGATATGGAAGGTGTTCCTGAGTATGGGTTTGATGTTCCGGCGTTTGTCTGTGCGTTAGTGGTATTTATCCTGCTTTATGAGGGGATTATGCGGGTTTATGGGAAAAAGATGGAGAAGTTATCCGTGAAAGAGATTATGCTGGATTAGTGTGAAGAGAAGTTCTAAGGCTGTGGAGGCGAATTGATAGATAGTATTTGAATCTGTACGCTTGGGGTGGTATGATAAGGCGATGAGTTTACTATAGGAGAAAATTGCCATGTCAACCAGAGTAGAAATGAAAAGTGCTTTGAAAGCGGCGTTCCCTCATACGATTCCGATTTTTGCGGGATTCTGGTTTTTGGGAATGACTTATGGGATTTATATGAATGTGTCGGGATTTAGTTTCTGGTATCCGATGCTTATGAGTCTGACGATTTTTGCGGGTTCCGTGGAATTTGTGGCGGTCAATCTGCTTTTGGGTGCATTTAATCCTCTACAGGCGCTTGCGATGACGCTGATGATCAATGCGAGGCATTTGTTTTACGGGATTTCCATGTTGGACAAATACCGCGGGAATGGTCTGAAAGATATCTATCTGATTTTTGGTATGTGTGACGAAAGCTTTTCCATCAATTATACGGCGGATATTCCGGAGGGAGTAGACCGCGGCTGGTTTATGTTTTTTGTCACTTTGCTAAATCATTTTTACTGGTTTTTCGGTGCGACACTGGGCGGCATATTCGGTTCCTTGATTCACTTCAATACGGAGGGACTGGATTTTGTCATGACGGCGATGTTTGTCGTAATTTTCATGGAACAGTGGATGAAAGAGAAAAACCATACGAGCGCGTTTGTGGGAATCGGCATTTCACTGTTGTGCCTGATTGCATTTGGTTCGGATAATTTTATTATTCCGGCGATGATAGGCATTCTTGGCGTGCTGACCTTTTTTCGAAAACCGCTGCAGGCGGAGAAAAGGGGGAGGCTATAAAAATGACATTTACGCAGCAAATGATTACAATCGGAATGGTGACACTGGGAACAATACTGACGCGATTTGTTCCGTTTCTGGTGTTTCCGGCAGGAAAACCGACACCTCAGTATATACAATATCTAGGCAAAGTTCTTCCGGCGGCGGTGTTCGGACTGCTGGTGGTTTACTGCCTGAAAAATGTCAGTCTGTTTGCGGGAAGTCACGGCATACCTGAACTGATTAGTATTGCGGTAGTGGTTGGACTGCATTTGTGGAAGAGACAGATGCTTCTTTCCATTGCGGGCGGAACGGTCTGCTATATGCTGCTGGTGCAGCTGGTGTTTTGATGCATTTTAGAAAGAAAAGGAGCTGCGCACTGATCACTGCTTAGTGCGACAGCTCCTTTTGCGCGTGTTGTAGATAGGAGAACTATATGAAACTTACAAACGGAAATATTACAGAGTCGGAGAAATTCGAAGTTCAATTAGGAACGGATGCTTTATGAGAAAACTTGACAGACTGATGTCAGTTTATGTGTGTTACTATTGAAAAAAGTTACTATTCACCGAAAACAAAGACGGCGGATAATGTCACAAAGTGAAAAAAGGAGAGAACGAATATGGGAAGACCTACATCCAAGACAGATTTATTAAGCGCGGCAGCAGCTAGTTACGAGGAGATGAATCAGTTTATTGCATCTATGACAGAACAGGAGTTGGCAACACCTTTTACATTTGACGACAAGAAGAAGGAGGCGCACTGGAAGCGGGATAAGAATCTGCGGGATGTGTTGATACATCTATACGAATGGCACCAGCTGCTGCTCAACTGGATTACGGCAAACCAAAACGGAGAGGAGCAGCCCTTTCTTCCGAAACCGTATACATGGAGAACGTATGGTACGATGAATGAGTTTTTCTGGAAAAAACATCAGAATACCACCTTGGAGGAAGCGAAAGAAATGTTGACGGAATCTCATGAGAAGGTGATGGATTTGGCGGAAAGTTTTACGAATGAGGAATTGTTCTCAAAAGGAGTTTATAAATGGGTCGGCACCAGTGCGCTCGGTTCTTATTTTGTTTCCAATATGTCAAGCCACTATAACTGGGCGATTAAGAAATTGAAGGCGCATAGGAAAAATTGTAAAGCAGAAGAAAATTAATATGATATGCTAAAAGTGTGCATAGGTGAATCGAATAAACTGTTTCTTGTGTAAATATAATTTAGTTTATACTTGTAATGAAAAACAGAATGTGCTATACTCTTTTCAAGCAAAGAACTAATCTAAGATTCTTATGATATCTTAACGGATTTATTCTAAAATCCGTATCTATGCAGAGCAATCTCTGCGGGAACTCCTTGCTTACAACTTAATAGTCGCAGGGAGGAAACGAGGGCAGAGATAACGGTGATATCCTCCCTATTTACTAGGAAACGGAGGATATGCTATGGAAAAGGAAACAAAGGAACGAGTACAGGAAACATCATTCAACGGAATAGACACCGATGACCTTGTGCAGGACAAGCCGGTGGACAATTGTCAGATGAACTTAAGCGATTTTGCATTGTTTTTATCGGTTATGAAAGTGAAAGAAGCTTATGAAGATGTACTGAGTATCATACTTGATGAATCGGATTTACGACTTAAGGAAGTCAAAGCAGAGCAGGTTATATTGAATAAATCCGGCAAACGTGCCATACGTTTAGATGCATGTGCGTCTGATACGGCAAAGCGGCAGTTTGATATGGAGATGCAGAATGATACTAAGGGAGATGATGTTCGCAAGCGTTCCAGATTTTATCAAGGAATGCTGGATACGCCGATTTTAAAATCCGGGAAAGAAACCAGATATAAACACTTGCCTTCAACAACGATTATTTTTATTACTAAAGACGATATTTTCGGTAAAGATTTAGCGATGTATACGTTTAGCGAGCGGTGTGAAGAAATACCGGACTTGCCATTAGATGACGGTACGAGTAAGATATTTTTAAATATGTCGAGTCGGAATGGACGTCCGGAATTAGTCAGTTTACTACAGTATATGAAATGCACAACACTAAACAATGAGAATATTACGGTGAAGGACGAGAGAATTGTGGATTTGGATCGGATTGTGGAAGAAGTAAAACAATCCGAGGAATGGGAGGCTGTAAAGATGAATATTCTTGAGATTGGATTTGAGCAGGGTAAAGAACTGGGAATAAGGGAAGGGAGAAAGATAGGAATAGAAGAAGGAATAAAAGAAGGAATAAAAGAAGGAAGAGAAATGCTTGTCAGAAATATAGAGTCGGCAATGAAGAACTTTGACGTTGATTTGCAGAAAGCCTGCGACGGTCTTGGAGTGTCCGTGGCAGAGTACGAAGAGGCAAAGCGGCAGTGCATTCAATAGTCAATATAGTCAATATTGTACTTTTTTTTGTACAAAGCTTGCAATCTTGGTCTTTTTGTGTTATATACAAAACATATCTTTAAAATGCTATGAAGGAGACTCACCTTACGGGAAGCGACAGGAATACGGCGTCACCGACTGAGAGCGCTGTTTGTGAAAGGTAGGGAATGGGAACACTCCGGAGCAGATTGTCTGAACCGTCAGGCTAGGACAATACGTTGCACGCGTTAAGTGTCAAGAGTGGGTAAGGCGAGGAAGCATCTTGCTAGAGGTGTCGGCTTATCAATGCGGGTGGTACCGCGGATAATCATAACTATCCGTCCCGGAATGCAGAAATGTGTTCCGGGACTTTTTTGCGCGATTAAGCAGAGTCAGAAGGCTTACGGAGCAGGCGCCATGTATGAGCGCATGATGCGAAAGACTTATGACGAGCAACGCGAACGAGGAAGATGAAATCTTCCGAGTCTGCTTAATCGTTAAGCAGAGTCTCGGAAGCACAGTCAAAAACAATATGCGAAGGGAGCAGCGCGGAAATGGAGAAAACAATGACGATTAAAAACATCTACAGAGATGTAACTTTACAACAGATTAGCGAGGGTGATATCGGTAAGGAAATTCGGGTAGCCGGTTGGATTGAAAATATTAGGGATCACGGCGGCGTTTCTTTTGTAGATCTTCGGGATATGTATGGTGTATTACAGGTTGTTATGCGCGATACTACACTTCTTGATGGTCTGTCCAGAGAAATGAGCGTATCCATTGAGGGTCTGATAGAGCACAGAGACGAGGAGACATATAACCTTAGAATCCCTACCGGGACGATTGAGATGGAGGCGCATAAGGTTGATGTGCTGGGCAGAGTGTACAAACAGCTCCCCTTTGAAATTATGACATCCAAAGAGACGAGAGAGGATGTTCGTTTGAAATACCGCTATCTGGACTTGCGTAATCAGAAGGTGAAAGACAACATTATTTTCCGCTCTAAAGTGATTGCTTACCTGCGGGAGAAAATGACAGAAATGGGATTTCTGGAGATACAGACTCCGATTCTATGCGCGTCTTCGCCGGAGGGAGCAAGAGATTATATTGTGCCATCCAGAAAATATAAAGGTAAATTCTATGCGCTGCCGCAGGCACCACAGCAGTATAAACAGCTTTTGATGGTATCCGGTTTCGATAATTATTTCCAGATTGCACCATGTTTCAGAGATGAGGATGCCAGAGCGGACCGCTCGCCGGGCGAATTCTACCAGTTGGATTTTGAGATGAGTTTTGCCACGCAGGAAGATGTATTCCGTGTAGGAGAGGAAGTGCTTTCGGCGACTTTTGAAAAATTTGCGCCGGAAGGATATGAAGTGACAAAAGCCCCTTATCCGGTCATTAGTTATAAGCAGGCAATGCTGGAGTTTGGCACGGACAAACCAGATCTTCGGAATCCGCTTCGTATTATAGATTTGACAGAGTTTTTCCAAGCATGTTTATTCAAACCCTTCCATGGCAGGATAGTCCGTGCCATTAAAGTACATGCTGATATGTCCAAGGGATTCCATGAAAAGCTTTTGAAGTTTGCTACTGATATGGGAATGGGTGGACTCGGTTATTTGGAAGTGGCGGAGGATATGAGCTATAAGGGACCGATTGACAAGTTTATTCCGGAGGAAAAGAAGAACGAACTGGCAGATCTTGCACACCTTGCTGCGGGAGATACGATTTTCTTTATTGCAGACAAGGAGGAACGAGCTGCATATTATGCCGGACAGATTCGCAATGAGCTTGGGCAGAAGTTGGATTTGCTTGAGAAGAATGCTTACCGATTCTGCTATGTCAATGATTTTCCGATGTTTGAACTCGACCCGGATACGAAGAAGATTGGTTTTACACACAATCCGTTTTCCATGCCGCAGGGTGGCTTGGAAGCGCTAAGTACGATGAACCCGCTTGAGATTCTGGCGTATCAGTACGATATCGTATGTAACGGTGTAGAGCTGTCTTCGGGCGCAGTCCGCAATCACGACATGGATATTATGGTTAAGGCATTTGAAATTGCAGGGTATGACGAAGAGACATTAAAAAGTAAGTTCGGTGCGCTTTACAATGCATTCCAGTTTGGCGCTCCGCCGCACGCAGGTATGGCACCGGGGGTAGACCGAATGATCATGCTCTTAAGGAATGAGGAGAATATCAGGGAGGTTATTGCTTTTCCTATGAGTGGTTCGGCGCAGGATTTGATGTGCGGTGCGCCGAATGATGTGACAGAACAGCAGCTTAGGGAAGTGCATATTAAGATTAGGGCGTAAGACATCATAGAGCATGCATTTTTCCGAGGCAAGAATATAACAGAAGGGATTGAGACAATGGCAAATATCATCAGTGATGAGACAATCGAATATGTCGGGATTTTGGCAAAACTGGAACTATCCGACGAAGAGAAAGAACAGGCAAAGTCAGATATGGGCAGAATGTTGGACTATATTGACAAGCTGGGTGAATTGGATACAACGGGAGTAGAACCGATGTCCCATGTGTTTCCGGTACAGAATGTGTTCCGTGAAGATGTAGTGACTAACAGTGACACAAGGGAAGAGTTATTGACCAATGCACCGGAACAAAAGGACGGTATGTTTATGGTGCCGAAGACATTCGAAGCATGAAGAGATTTTCTAGGGCATCCGGAAAACGCTGCCTAAGAAAATCTAAAGATAATTAGTAGAGGAAGGAGACAGACTCCCATGAATATCATAGAAATGACAGCGACAGAACTTTCTGCCGCAATTAGGGCGGGAAAAGCGACCGCAGTGGAAGCGGCGGAAGCGATGCTTACCCGTATAGAACAGCAGGATAAAATTCTTAACTGCTATGTGACGGTAGATAGCGAAGGTGCGCTGAAACAGGCGAAAGAGGTTCAGGCAAAGATTGAGGCAGGAGAATTAACCGGACCATTAGCCGGTGTGCCGATGGCAGTAAAGGACAATATGTGCACGGAAGGGGTGCTCACCACATGTTCTTCCAAGATACTCGGCAATTTTGTTCCTACCTACACGGCGGAGGCAGTGCTGCAGCTTAAAAAGGCAGGAGCAGTGATTCTCGGTAAGACAAATATGGATGAGTTTGCCATGGGTTCTACAACTGAGACTTCAGCCTATGGTGTCACGCGAAATCCTTGGAATACAGACCATGTTCCGGGAGGTTCTTCCGGCGGTTCTGCGGCAGCGGTGGCGGCAGGAGAGTGTTTCTATGCGCTTGGGTCTGATACGGGCGGTTCCATCAGACAGCCGGCTTCCTACTGCGGTACGGTGGGTATGAAGCCTACCTACGGTACGGTATCACGTTATGGGTTGATAGCCTATGGTTCTTCGCTGGACCAGATTGGTCCTTTGAGTAAAGATGTGGCGGATTGCGCTACAGTGCTTACGGCAATTGCCTCTCATGATGCGAAGGATTCCACGTCGGTAGAAAGGCGGGACACAGACTTTACTTCTGCGCTGGTGGAGGACGTGAAAGGAATGCGAATCGGTATTCCGAAGGATTATTTCGGAGCCGGACTCGATGAGGAAGTCAAGGAAGCCGTGTTAAAGGCAGCAAGAGAATTGGAAGAAAAGGGCGCTGTGGTGGAGCACTTTGACTTAAGTCTTGTGGAGTATGCAATTCCTGCTTATTACACAATAGCGGCGGCGGAGGCAAGCTCTAACTTGGAAAGGTTTGACGGCATCAAATACGGTTACCGCACAGAAGATTATGCCGGACTTCACAATATGTACAAGAAGTCACGCTCCGAAGGATTCGGAGAGGAGGTTAAAAGGCGTATCATGCTTGGCTCTTTTGTGTTGAGTTCAGGTTACTATGATGCCTATTATCTCAAGGCGCTGCGTGTGAAAGCATTGATTAAAAAGGTGTTTGACGAGGCGTTTGCGAAGTATGATGTGATTTTGGGACCGGTAGCGCCTACAACAGCCCCGAAGCTGGGGGAAAGCCTATCAGACCCGATTAAAATGTACTTGGGTGATATTTATACCATTGCCGTAAATCTGGCGGGATTACCGGGAATCAGTATTCCTTGCGGCAAGGATAAGAACCGGCTGCCAATCGGATTACAGTTGATCGGTGACTGCTTCCAAGAGAAAAAACTGATTCAGACAGCCTATACCTATGAGAGGAGTCGTGGGATGTTCCGCCTGACAAAAGAGTGTACGGAAAGCATCCATACAGAACAGGAGGGACAGTGCCATGAGCAAAATTTATGAGACAGTAATCGGTTTGGAAGTACATGTGGAACTTGCCACGAAGACGAAGATTTTTTGCGGGTGCTCTACGGCTTTCGGCGCTGAACCGAATACACAGACATGTCCGGTGTGTACCGGTATGCCGGGTTCGCTTCCGGTGCTTAACAAACAAGTGCTGGAGTATGCCATTGCGGTAGGATTGGCAACAAACTGCGAGATTACACGCTATGCCAAATTTGACAGAAAGAATTATTTCTATCCCGATAATCCGCAGAACTATCAGATTTCTCAGCTTTATCTGCCAATCTGCCGAAACGGTGGTGTGGAGATTGAGACAAAGGAAGGCGGAAGAAAGACGGTAGGCATTCATGAGATTCATATGGAAGAGGATGCCGGTAAGCTGATTCACGATGAGTGGGAGGACTGTTCACTCGTGGATTACAATCGATCCGGCGTACCGCTGATTGAGATTGTGTCGGAGCCGGATATGCGCAGTGCCGAGGAGGTTATCGCCTATCTTGAGAAGCTGCGTTTGATTATTCAATATCTGGGCGCATCTGACTGCAAATTACAGGAAGGCTCTATGCGTGCCGACGTCAATCTGTCTGTGAGGGAAGTGGGGGCAGAAGAGTTCGGAACGAGAACTGAGATGAAAAATCTAAACTCCTTCAAAGCGATTTCCAGAGCCATTGCAGGCGAGACTGAGAGGCAGATTGATTTAATTGAGTCCGGTGAAAAGGTGATTCAGGAGACAAGAAGGTGGGACGATACAAAAGGTGAGTCCTACGCTATGCGAAGCAAAGAGGACGCGCAGGATTACCGTTATTTTCCTGATCCGGATCTGGTGCCGATTGCTGTGAGCGACGAGATGTTAGAACAGATTAGGGAAAAACAACCGGAATTTCGCACGGAAAAGATGAAGCGTTACAAGGAAGAGTTTGATATTCCCGACTATGATATCGAGATTATCACCGGCGACAAGCATATGGCGGATATTTTCGAGGCGGCTTGCGCAATCTGCGGACAACCGAAGAAGGTGTCTAACTGGCTGATGGGTGAGACGCTTCGTCTGATGAAAGAAAAGGAAACGGATGCTTCTGATCTGCGTTTTTCACCGGAGAATCTTGCAAAGCTCATTGCGCTTACGGATTCCAAGGCAATTAACGGTTCTGTGGCGAAGGAAGTTTTTGAGGTGATGTTTGAGGAAAATGTTGACCCGGAGCGGTATGTGGAAGAAAAAGGGTTAAAAACCGTAAACGACGAGGGCGCGCTGCGTAAAACCATCGAAGAAGTCATTGCGGGAAATCCGCAGTCAGTGGAGGATTATCGTAACGGCAAGGAGAAAGCAATCGGTTTCTTGGTAGGTCAGACTATGAAAGCCATGAAAGGGAAGGCTGACCCTGCCATGGTAAATCAAGTATTAAGAGAAATGTTGTAAGTTTGACTGTACGGTCAATTTTCTTCAAGATTCAAATATTCTAGGAACCGGATAGCCATTTCCGGTTCTTTGCATGAGAGGGGAATACCCAAAATGGCTTCGGAAGGATAGCCCTGATAGTTGTATTCCGGATTGTCAAGATATTTGTAGTAATCGGAGTCCTGCAGCATCTTACTGTCAGTGATAATAACGCCTACAGCCACCGGTTTCTCCATGGTGGAGGGGTCGCGATGGTCGATGATAAGAGCGGCGGGGTCAGTCTGTGCAGCATCGGAAGATGCGGCGGCATCCTGTCCGGCAGCAGTATCGTCGTCCTGTTCAAAAGTGGCAGCATCGGTATAGTAAAAATATGGGCTGTACTTTTCAATTTGTTCTGCGTTCATGATGTCTTCGAGAGCATAGTAGCACTCAAACTGCGCGTATTCTTCAAAAGTTTCCGTCTCAGCAATTTGGGCACTGATTGCGCCGCTCTGCATCATGGCAACCAGTTTTTGTTGGTTTGCCGCTAGGTACTGGGGATCGGTGCTGGCGGAAAGAGAGATAGTAGCATCGATGTATACTTGATACTCATCAGGATCAATCTGCGCATATTCCAGAAACTCCTGCGCCCATTTCGCGGCTGTCGTGTCTTCATATTGAACCGTTCCGGCATTAAGAACCGTGGCATAGAAAGCATAATCCTTATTGGTGGCAAGCTGATAGATTACGGTAACAGCAATGATGAGCACAGCGACAGCTGCCAGCGTATGAATCTTATAGTAATCCCAGAAGTACGCAAGCTTTTCCTTGAAGCTCATTGTGCTGAGTGCCTGTTTCTGCTGTTCTCTGATTTCTTCTACAACTGACATGATATACGCCCCTGTCTTTGTTATTTTTCCGGTACAAATGCAAGTGTGCCTGCTTTGAATTGTCATAGATGCGGCGCTTATGAAGCGCTGTTAAGTATACAACCGATTTCTACCATCATATATAGTTTGAAAAATAATGTCAATGAACGGAATATTGTGTTTCTATGAAATTTTCATAAAATTTTCCCACAGCAAAAGAATGGTATGAAACTGCTACGAAAGATTGTGTTTAAGCGGCAGCGTAAGGATAAAGAGGGCACCGCCGTCTACTGCGTTTGTCACGCGAAGAGTGCCTTTATGCGCTGCGGTAATTTCTTTTGCCACTGCAAGACCGAGTCCGTGATGTCCCTTTTCTTCGCTGCGTCCCCGGTAAAAACGTTCAAAAATCTTATCCTGTTCTTCAACAGGAATACCGAAACCATTGTCCTGAACACAGATGGAAATTGCTTTTTCGTAAGAGCCGTCGGCAAGAAAAAGCGCGATACTGCTTCCGGCAGGAGTATAGGAAAGAGCATTATGCAATAGAATATGACATACTTGTCGTATCCTAAATGAGTCGCATTCACAGAGGGGGATTTCTGTCTCCGGAAGACGGATTGTAAGATGGTGTCCGCTTTCCCCGGCAAGGGGCAGAAAATTTTCATAGGTTTCCAGAAGAAGCGTCTGTAAGTCGGTTTCTTCTATCTGAAGGGTAAGTCCGTGGCTGTCTGCTCTGGACAGTGTCAATAATTGCTCTAACATGGTTGACATCTGTGCGCCTTCTCTTGCGATTACCTGAAAAAAGTTTTTTTGCTCCGCAGCGGGAGCCTTTTCGCAGGCGGAAGCGTTGGAGAGGATGACGGCAAGCGGCGTGCGCAGTTCGTGTGAAACGCCGGAAATAAAACGATTCTGACTAATCTGGGAATCGAGAAGCGGCTTTAAGAGTCGTCCGGTAAAGTGCCAACAGAAGAGCGTCAACAGACATTCGGAACTGATGAGCAGCACAGTATAGAGAATAAGACCGGCTTTTACATGGTCATACAAGGGGTCGAGAGGCTGTAGGAAATAAATTTTAAGAATGCTGTTATTTTTGACCAGTTGTTTATGATAATAGAGCAGTTCAGGGAAAATACCGCGGTATCCGATAGAAATGTCCGGTGTTCCGGCAGAAGGTTTTAATGTACGCCCGTCGGTCAGAGTGGGCAGATAGCAGGAATATACGGACCGGATGAGATTGGAATGCTCGCGGTTATGAAAGAGCTCCACATCATTGTCCCACAGATAGATGCGGAACCCGGCAGCTTCTTCCTTGGAGGTCAGCCAAGCGGACGTGAGAATATTCTGTTCGTTGATGGAATCCACAACAGTCTGTGACTGCCCGGTAAACGAGGATAATTGAAGGGAAAACTGCTGTCTGACGGAGAGATAGAAACTGACACTGAGCAGCGCGACTAAGAGAACCGACGTGACAAGGGTAAAAAGTATAGTCAGTTGAATCCTTACTTTCCGATACATAGGCTTTCCTTTCTGTGATATAGCAGCTAATCAGAGCTTTATGTCGTGCTAGTTGAATTAATCTGGTTTCATCGTCATACTATTCGGGTAAATCAGGCTTTATCATCATGGTATTCCAAGTAGAAACCGTGTCCGCGCCTGTTGATGATTGCGACGTGACTCTCCAATGTTTTCAGGCGCTTGCGCAAGAAGTAGATATAATTATCAAGATTACTGTCTTCCACGGAGGCGTCTACGCCCCATACTTTGTGCAGAAGCAAGGTGCGGCTGGTAGTTTTGTTTCCGGCTTGCAAAAGCAGACTCATCAGTTCGCTTTCCGTGTGTGAGAGTGAACATTTTTTATTTTGGCAGTGCAGGATGTTTTCAGTGCTGTCTAAGGATAAGTCGCCGTATGCAAGAGCAGTCATACCAAAGTCATTTTTCCGGCGAAACAAAGAACCGATTCTTGCGGCAAGCTCTGAGTAGGCAAATGGTTTTACAAGATAATCGTCGGCTCCTTCATTTAGTCCGGTCACCTTGTCATTCACTTCACCAAGGGCAGAAAGAATGATGACGGGAGTAAGATTTCCGTCAGCGCGCAGAGAATGCAGGAGATGCAGACCGTCTTCTTCCGGCAGCATACGGTCCAACAGAATCAGGTCGTAGATTCCCTGTCTGATATACAGATTTGCCTCGCCGCCGTTGTGGCAGCAGTCTACACTGTGCCCGTCTTGCTGTAATTGCCATGATACGGCGTGGCATAAGTCCTTATCATCTTCAATAATTAGAATATTCATTCTACATCTATCTCCTTCGGAGTCGATTGTTTTTCAGGGCAGACATCCGCAGTGCAAGCTCGATTACGCTGCGCTGCATCTCGCTCACGGCGTCGCCCT
>CAMWQW010000045.1 GCA_947176505.1 uncultured Lachnospiraceae bacterium
TTCCTGCCTTGGTAAAGAAATAAGAGATTCACTTTGAATTGATAGAACTAATATAGCAGAATGTGTACAGGCATGCAAGTCCTTTTTTCATAATGCAACGATTAATTACGGTGGCAATCGTTTCGAGTCAACTCAGTTTCTAAGATAAATCATCTCGCTTGATAAGCCACCTTTCCATCGCAAATCGTATAATTGATTACACCCGGCATCGTCTCACCGATAAAAGGTGAATTTGCCGACTTCGAGGCAAAGGAATCGACCACCCACTCTTTATTAGGGTCAAACACTACAAGATCGGCTGGTCCACCCTCTGCAAGATATCCCGCATCAAGATGATACAGTTTCGCCGGAGCATAACTCATTTTCGCAATCAGCTCCGACATAGACAGATAGCCTTTATTCACCAGCTCTCTGATTCCCAACGAAAATGCCGTCTCCAGTCCGACAATACCGCTGGGGGCTTCCGTCAACGGTTTTGCCTTTTCTTCCGCGCTGTGTGGTGCATGGTCCGTAGCAATCATGTCAATCGTGCCATCCTTTAGTCCCTCTATGATTGCCCGCCGATCTGCCTCTTCTCTAAGCGGCGGGTTCATTTTCGCCAGCGTACCGTACTTTATCACCGCTTCTTCTGTCAATGTAAAATGATGCGGCGCGGCTTCCGCATAAATATGACTGCTCTTTTTCTTCGCCTGTCTCACCAGTTCCACGGCTTCCTTCGTGCTGATATGCTGGATTGATAAGTCAGCGTCTTCCTCTATTGCAATCCGCAAATCCCGTTCCACCATTGATATTTCAGCCTCTCTGGGAGAACCGCCTACGCCGTAGTGTTTCGCGGCTTTACCTGCATTAATACCATTGTTGGTAATCAACGCCGGATTTTCCTCATGAAGACTAACCGGTCTTTTGCACTTCGCCGCCTTTTGCAGCGCTCCGCGCAGTAATTGCTCATTCATAAGCGGTATCCCGTCATCCGTAAATCCCACGGCACCTAAATTGCTCAGTTCTTCCATATCTGTCAGCTCTTTTCCCTGAAGCCCTCTGGTCACATTGGCGCATGTGTAAATATGGATATTGGTCTCTTTGCCTTTTTCCAACACATACGCAAGCGTTTCCGGATTATCCACCGCCGGCTTTGTGTTAGCCATCAATACCACAGAGGTAAATCCTCCTCGTGCCGCCGCACGCGCACCCGTATAAATGTCTTCTTTATGTGTAAAACCGGGGTCTCTGAAATGTACATGAACATCCACGAACCCCGGCGCAATACATTGACCATATAAGTCAATAACTTCAATTTCTTCTCTTCTCCGGTCATTTTCCGCATTACAGACTTTCGTCTCTTGTTCAACGCATGTGTTGTCTGACTTGCCCTGCAAAAGCATCAGCTCTTCCTCCAAGGCTCCCTGCCTCGCTATCCGAATGATTTTGCCATCCTTAATCAAAAGATCGCGATACCCTTCTACCCCCGACGCCGGGTCAATCAAACAACCGTTTTTTAAATATATCATAGTCCCTTCCATTCTGCCGCTGTCTGGCGTTCTTCTCTATCCTGCTTTGCACGCGCGTTCCGCATATCCGAATTTTACTCTATGCGTTCATACCGCAAGCTTCGCATATATCTTATCACAGATGATCTTCTTATGCCAATTGTTTTCAGTGTCTAGTCAAACACCACCGGTTTATCGATAAACTCTGTTTTAATTACGATATACGGATAACTTGGCACCGTCTTGCTTTTCTCCTCCGGCGATGGTCCGATCAGGTTCGTATCTACATAAATTGCATTGGCAGTTTCATACAAATCATTCACCGCAATGCTGTAGCCACCGGTTTCCTGCGTGCCATATCCCACACAAATATAGAGAAAACCTTTATCCTCAAAAGTAATTTTAAAAGCATCCGCCTTTTTTTGTTCAATCTTATTAAATAATTCTTCCGGAAGATTATCTTCTGCAATCACTGTACATTCCAAATCCTTAATTTTTTCCATCGTATCCTGCTTCTTTCCGCACGCAAATACTCCCATGCACATCAAACAGACCAAGCAGACGCTAAGAAGTCTCTTCTGATACTCATATAAACCGTTCATCTGTTTCCCACTCCGACAATATACTCTTATTACCTAATTTATTATCAGACTGCATCGTCTATTCCTATTGATTATCATATAAACATTTCTACGCAATTGTATTATCTGTTTCTATTGATTATTAAAGCCTCAGCCTATATAATAAAAAAGCAAACAAGTTCGCTTGCGAGATTTGCTTCGCGGGCTCGAATAAACGAAGGTTTTCCTATACTATAAAAATAACAGGATGGTCATCATATGATTCGTTTAGTTTTAGTTCTTCTTTTTGTTGTGATATTCCTTATTGTAAGTCTGCCGATTCAGCTGATAGAGTTTATTATTGGTAAGTTCAATCAAGATGTCAAAGACCGCAGTTCGCTGGCAATAGTCAACTGGGCATTCCATGTAGTGCTTTTCTTATCCGGCACATCCGTGACCGTGCTCGGTGAGGAAAATGTCCCACAGGATGAAGCGGTTTTGTATGTAGGCAACCACAGAAGCTATTTTGATATTATCATAACTTATGTGCGTGTACCCAGACCTACAGGCTACATGGCAAAAGTCGAAATGCTACGCTATCCGTCGTTGTCCACATGGATGAAATACTTACACTGCATCTTTCTGGACAGAAGCAACATCAAGGCAGGGATGAAATCTATTCTGAGTGCCATTGATAAAATCAAATCAGGAATTTCCATTTGTATATTCCCGGAAGGAACCCGCAACAGAACTGACGAAATGTTCCTAGAGTTTCATGATGGAAGTTTGAAAATTGCCGAGAAATCCGGCTGTCCCATTGTCCCAATCAGTATCAACAATGCAGGAGCCATTTTTGAAGATCACATCCCTTGGATTAAAAAAGCGCATGTCGTCATCGAATACGGCAAGCCAATCTATACAAGAGATTTAAGTAAAGAAGACAAACGCCGCCTCAGTGCGATGGTACAGGACGTCATCAAAGCAAACTATTTAAAAAACGAAGAACTGGTATAACCGGTTCTTCGTTTTCCTTTTACGGTTGAAGCTCTTCCATAATCGCACTCATCATTAACACCAGCTCCGCGTTGAGCTCAACTTGATTCATAATTCCTTGTTTCTCATCAATATTTTCGTAATTGCGGGTTCCTGCTCCATCCAGATAGCTGATTGATTGTAGGTTCCGCCCAAGCATATAGTGAAGATGGTTTTCTAATACCGTTGCATACTCGTGGTTGGTGATAATGTGGTCTACCACAGCCAGACGTGTAATATCCCGC
Organism: uncultured Lachnospiraceae bacterium; assembly: GCA_947176505.1. Taxonomy (GTDB): domain Bacteria; phylum Bacillota; class Clostridia; order Lachnospirales; family Lachnospiraceae; genus UBA3282. The sequence goes on from CAMWQW010000045.1 coordinate 3,325, forward strand.
AATAATACCGCACTGTCATTTTGCTGCTCATCCATGTTCACCAGAAATTTAGAATTTTTGGAAGCATAGGAAATCCTCTCACCTTCCAGCATTAAAGTTTTAATGATGTCTTTGCATGTATTTATATCCACCCTCTGCTTCGTTGCCAGATAAGTTACGCATCCCCAGAATATGAAATCATTCTCCATACTCGTCACCGGGTTCTGCATCAAATAATTTAAAATTACATTGTGATACCCATAACCTCCAGTAGCACGATAAAGCTCCGTAGCCGCATAGAAATATTCCTCTGGTGATACATCATTCAAATATTGACCTGCATAGCGGTATGCCCTGTCCGCCGCCTTCAGACATCTGGTCGCAAATTCCCTGTCATAATTCTGATACAAATAGCTGAATTTGGCTAATGTTGCTGCAAATTGCACCGTTGCATCCATGGTAACCTCGTCAATATACAGCAAATAACTAAGCGCTGTATTATCTACACTGTCAACAGAAGAATATACTGCCCCACTGGTCGAATCCTGCATTTTTAAAAGCCAGTCAATCTCATATTTCACTTCATCCAAAATATCGGGAATTTCATTACCGCTCTCCGGAATTCCCAAATCATCGTCAAACATTTCGGGATACAGCTCATATGCAAGCAATAGGTAATTAACAGTGCGGCAGCCCGTTGTCACGTCACGGGTAGACGCCTCATCTATATGCCATCCGCCTGACACATCCAGCTTGACATCCGCCGCTTCCTTCATCTGTGCTTCTTTGGAATGACACGCATTATGTGCAGCCTCTCCCGCCAAATCCGAAGATAAGGTCAATCCGCACCGATTATAATAGTATTGTTTCAGCGCAACGTCATACAACTCTTCATAAGGATTTACTGCTATTTCAAATGTATAGGATTGTCCGATGACTGCCGACTTTATGTAATATCTGCCGGGCTTGCGGAAAGAAGTAAAATCACCATAGCTGATAAGCACGCCTGTCTTATCGTCATATCCTTTCTGTATGATTTCTCCCTTATAGACCTCCTGACCACTGTCCGCGTCAATAATCGCAAACGAATCCGGCAGCATTTCTCCCTGAAAAAGAGCTATTTTACTGCTATTGTGCGCGTATCCGACCTGATCTATCAAAATACTCGGAAGACTCTCCGGCACTTCATAATCAAACTCCGGTGACAAGCCAAGTGTGGTAAAACTTCCATCATCACTGCCCCTTTGACGCGTGTCGAAAGGAAACTCCGATGCATAGGCACACCCCGTCAGCAGAAGCATGGAAAGCAATATGCAGATTAGTCTTTTAAAATATCTGTTTCTCATTCTAGCGGCTGCTCTTTCATTCATAATACCGAAGGCAGGCAGTGCCAGCCATAAATCTGCTGCACTGCTTAATGCCTACTTGAACATCTTAACACAAAAGTCCGCATTCTTCATCATAATATACTATTTTTCCTTCAATAATTGTACATAATGTCTTTGTGAACACTTCCATGGGATTTCCGTTATATATAGCGATATCTCCGTCTTTTCCTATTGCAAGACTACCGACGCGGTCATCTACACCGCATATTTTTGCAGCATTTATTGTAATTGATTTAAATCCGTCTTCAATTGACATGCCTTCTTTTACTGCCAAACCTGCACAAATCGGAAGAAACTGTATCTTAGAAACAGGATGATCCGTTGTGATTGCCGTCAAAACGCCATTCTTGCTTAGAAGTCCTGCCGTCTTAAACGCCATATTGCGAACTTCTATCTTGTTGCGGCTCGCCATATCCGGACCAACAATCGCAGGAAAGCCTGCTTCTTTAAGCTCCTCTATCACCAAATGTCCTTCGCTGCAATGATCAAGCGTCATTTTCAGTCCGAATTCCTTCGCAATGCGCACTGCCGTCAGTATATCGTCCGCCCTATGCGCATGAGCTTTCAATGGTATTTCTCCATTTAAGACGGGCAGCCAGCATTCGTAATGAAAATCCGGCGGCGTCTCCGGATTTTCATGAATCTTTCTTTCATATTCCCTTGCTCTGCCCAGCTCTTCCCTAAGCTTTGCCGCAATTGACATGCGGGTGACCGGCGAAATCCCTTGACCCGAAAAATTAACTTTAGGATTTTCTCCAAACGCCACTTTCATCGCTGCAGGTGTTTTTACAATCATTTGATCGATACATCTTCCATGTGTTTTTAAGACCGCAAACTGTCCGCCCACCACATTGGAGCTTCCCGGTCCAATCATAGCCGATGTAACACCTGCCTTTATTGCATCATGAAACGCATCGTCCATCGGATTAATTGCATCTATGGCACGCAGATAAGGTGTCACAGGGTCCACGTTCTCATTACAATCGTCTCCCTCCATGCCCTTTTTCTCCTCTGTAATGCCCATATGACAATGTGCCTCCATAATTCCGGGCATGACCAGATTTCCCTTCGCATCAATCAGCTGTACCTTATCATCACCTTGCAGCGCTCCGAGCTCGCACTCCTTCATGTCTCCGAGCGCCACAATCTTCCCATGTTCAATCTGAATATATCCGTCGGCATAATCATGCTCTTCCATTGTTTTTATATTTCCGTGAATGATAACCAGCATGTCCTATCTACTCCCGTTATTTTATACCAGAACCGTTGTGCCAAAACCGTCAATGTAATTGGCTCATAGGATTGATCGGCTCCCCATCCTTTGTCAGTTTAAAATACACATTTGTCCCTTCCATACTGTAATATTTCGTCGGAGATGCCACTGTACCGATACCGTCGCCAACATTCACATAGCTCCCCTCTGATACGGTAATATTGTCCAATTGCCCGTATGTCAGTTCATAGCCGTTACCCAAATCCATTACTACCGTATTACCGGTAATCGGGTCATATCCGACAGATGTCACGCGTCCGTCTGCTGCTGCCGAAATACCGGCTCCCTGAGCAGCTGCAATCACAATTGCCGGATTATATTTATACTGCTGTAATGTCGGGAAATAAATAGTCTTGTCCATACTGTAATTAATCAACACATCACCCACAATCGGCCATACCAGCCCGTCCTCTTCCTTAAAATCAAGAGACGGCTGTACCGTCGTTGAGATTGCTTCCGCAGTCTCCGCTGCTTCAGCACTTGACGCAGTATCTACAGATTCATCAAACATTCCTTCTTCTTCCTCGTCAGTCTTCTCCTTAGTCTTATCAGATACTTCCTTTTTACTGTTTTCTTGATTGTCGGTTTCTTTCTTGCTCTCAGCAGATTTTAAGTCTTCATCCTCGTCCGTCTTTTCGTCCGTCTCTTCACTCGTATCTGTCGTTTTTCCGCTTTTCTTGGATGTGTCATACTTCTCGTCAGTATTTTCTACTTTCTGAGAATTTGCTTCCTGAAAGCTCGGATCGTAATCCAAATCATCCGTTCCGACTTCCGCGAACAAAGTATCTAATTCCTCGCCAGACATCAGATTTTCCGCAACGGTATTGCTTCCCTGCTCAATTGCTTCGAAATCTACTACATAATCCTCCTTTTCCGCCCTGTTGCTTCTTTGTACAAAAACACCGGTTACCGTCAGTGCTGTTAAAACAAGTACCGAGGACGCCAACATAATAATTCTCTCTTTTCTAACACCATTTCTATTTCTTCTTGCCATGAAACCCAGCCTCCTATTTTCATGTTTGCTTTATAAGCTTTTCATAAAAGTTTACATGGTGTTAGTCTTACCCATTTTTGACATGTTATTCAATTTTTGCTAATTCTGTCCCGAAAAAAAATTTCTTTAGTATTTGATCATAAGTTTCTCCGTTTAATGCCATACAATTCGCGCTGTACTGGCTCATCCCGAAACCGTGTCCGATACCCGTCACATGAAATACTATCTGTGCTTTTTCCTGATTGACTTCAAAGGATGCTGACGGCAGACTAAATAAATGTCGGAACGCTTCCCCGTCAATCTGACCAATCATATTTTCTCCCGAAACAAATGACACATTTGTCACATATCCTGCATCGTCTACGTCGAGCTGCATCCCTTCCCATATGTCCTCAATGGAATATCCTTGCTCGACATATGGCTTTAAGGCATACAAATAATTAACTTTTGAGACCGAAACGACACTGCTATAGTCCTTAGATGCTTTATCTTGTATACAATCAACACTTGTCAGATACGGATATTTTCCCGACTCCCACATTTCACCTGCATCTCTTGTCTGCCCGTTGCTAAGCTTAAAATAAGAAGCCTGAATCGGTTCTCCCTGATAAGAAAGATAGAGTCCGTCTGTTTCCTCCACTGCTTCTTGATATATTTCAAGCTCTTCCGTCACAGATTGGTCAGTTTCATACCACTTGTCCATTCCGTCCCCCGATACACACAGACGCTCGCTTCCCTCTTCCATAAGCGTCTGAACCACTTCTGTCCTGAGAAGAACAGCCTGCGCTTTTAACGCTTCCTTCTCATACTCCTCCGGAATAACCGATTCTAATTTGTACACAAGATATTCTTCCAGCGGAATCTTCCATACGCCCCACCCCATATCAGCCTGTACCTCATAATTTATGACATTCTCTGTTTCTTCCTGCTCCTTGTTCTGATGCAGCGCATTTTTATCCACACCCACATGTCCCCAAAGACATGCGCACACATATGGCAGCAAAAAAACAAACAAAAGAAATCCTGCTGCATCTCTTTTGTTTGTTTCCTTTAAGACGATTCTATTTTTATTCATGCGACACCTCACATACTCTATTCCTATGTGTGTGTCATTTATTTTATGTCTTCATCACAGCCAGAAGAATGAATCCGCAATTCTTTCAGACAAAACTTAGATTTTCTTGGGTTGTTTATTTGACAAACCTAGATAATCTTTTCGTCTTGTTACCTTGCCAAATCCAAGTGCTGTACCGTGGAGACATTACCGTTCTCATACAGGAAAATACCCGTATTTCTAATCATAGCATTGTTGTGATTATCTTTTTCGGAATTTAGGGCAAACTGTGTGGATACATTACCGAGTCCGATTGCCCCTACCCCTAAGTCGGACAGATGATACAATTTATCGCTTCCGTCTTCATCCTTCGTCCAGATTAAAAGCTTCTTCCATATATCGTCCGCCTCGTCAATCCAGCCGTTACCGTCCGAATCGTACTTCGCCAAATCGGCAAAACCATTACCGGACTTCGTACCGAAAAGCTCTCCGCCATCATTAATGACGCCGTCACCGTTTAAATCCAACGCCAAGAATCCGCTTCCGGACTTTAATGAAGAGATTTCTTCTTCCGTACCGTCCTGATCCAAATCAAAGAAAAACTTCTGATCTGACACCTGTGCAATATCGGTATCCAGATTAATAACAAGAGGATCGCAGTACGTCACCATTCCGGTACTGTATGTTTCTTCGTAGTACTCTTCAAATCTGCGGCTCATACCTACTTCCAGATTAAATGATATCTCTCTTCCGTCCGCAGTCTTTACCGTACCTGTCGTAGCAAATGTAGTATGTTCTTCCTCCATGTGATAATATTGGTTCGTAAGTGTATTGACCTGATAGGTCTGTGTTCTCCCACCGCTGTTTGACAGCACATTCCACATATCGTCTCTACTCCTACGAAAATCGAAAAAAAGTTCCATCAGAAACTGTATACACCGCTGTCTGATTGTCATAAGCGTATCTTCCGGCGTGTTTCTGTTCTTTACCTTAGTCGTATTGGACAGATTCTTAAAATGTGTTGTAATGTCTTCCAAGTTTGCGCTATTTTCTTCGTTTTCCTCGGTGTTTTTAGTCTGCTCCTTCTCTTCTCCGCCACTCACCAGATTTCCAAACAGGCTGCCCAAATTATCCCGTTCACCGCTCAAATTCATTAAGCTGCCCGAAAATTGCCTACTGGAAGCTCTCACAGATTTGGATGTCACAGAAGAATATCTTCTGGTCGATTCCATTCCGATTACACTGGAATCAATTCTCACCTTTCCCTCCTTTTGCAAAGACCCCGCTCTACGCCTGTCTGTGCCACCGACTGCACCGTCCCTGATGCATTGCAATAGAAAAGACGGCATCCTCAAAGAAAATCCTTTTCCCTTAAAAACACCGTCCATGGTCTGTACATCATTCAGATTCAAGAAGCAATCGTCTGGCCAAGAGCAACCACCCCTCGTGTTTTATATATCGGTCGCTTCCTCCGATTACTTTAGTCGATATGATGCACGGTTTTATGACTTTTATATATACATTTCTTATATAGTATGTTTACTCTACCCGGTTATAATTAATCAGACATCCCTTTAGAATAATCTGCCTCTCCTCATCCGTTAACTCGCCGAGACGAAGCTCAAACTCCGTCAGTTTCTCTTCCTCTATAGACACCTTATATGCCTTAATCACATCTGCTTTCTCTTCCACCGCTTTCCTGATATCCGGGAAGAACAAATAGTCCAGATTCTTGAACGGAAGCTCGCCTTCTTTCATCAGGAACGGCAGCATTCCCCAGTTAATCAGATTAGAGCGGTAACGCTTCGTTGCGTATTCGTTGGCAATGTTCGCCCAGCCGCCGAGTACTTTCTGGCAGCTTGCCGCCTGCTCTCTGGCAGAACCGTCACCCGGTTTCACTGCAAAAATCGTGGAGCCGAATCCTGTATTTTCATGCGAAGCATCTACAAAAGTCTTCTTAATCACATTCATAACCGGCTTCACGTCCGGATGTGCCTGACAAGGGTGCTCGCCCTGCATTCTCGCTTTCTCTGCTCTCTGGATATCCTTTGCGCGTCCCACATATTCCGGATCTTTTCTGGATAACGTAAATTCAGCAAGCCCCAGAGGATTGGAACGGTAGGAAGAAGTCTCTCCAGAAGGAATCAGTTCATCCGTAGTTGTCACCGGATCATGAATCTCTGATACCACACGCAATACCAGATTATCCGGCAGTGCGCCCATAGCAGGCCAGTCCTTGATATTGGGACCAAACTGAATCTCCACGCTCTCATCCGCCACACCTTTAGAGTCAAATACACGATTCTTGTAAATATTCGCGTCAAAATGATATTTATATTTATTGAGCTCCGCATCAAATTCCGTTGCCGGTGTCAGCACACCCTTGTTGGCTGCCGTTGCCGCAATAGAACGGGCATCCATAAGAGCCACGGAAGAAATCTGTCCATTCTGCAGCTTGGAGCCTTCCCTGTTCGGGAAATTTCTTGTAGAATGACGAATACTGAACGCATTGTTAGCAGGCGTATCACCCGCGCCAAAGCATGGTCCGCAGAAAGCTGTCTTAAGCACTGCACCTGTCTCTAAAATCGCAGCAGCACAGCCGTTTTTGATAAGCTCCATATATACCGGCATGGAAGCAGGATATACACTTAATGTAAAGCCGTCTGCACCGATATATGAGCCGCGTAAAATATCCGCTGCCGCACAGATATTCTCAAATCCGCCGCCGGCACAGCCCGCAATGATACCCTGATCTACCATGAATTTGCCATCCACTACTTTATCCTGCAAAGAATAAGGAACCGCACCATCCAAGCTGACTTTCGCCCGTTCCTCCACATCGTGAAGCACGTCCTTTAAATTAGCGTTCACCTCGTCGATTGTGTAAGTATTGCTGGGATGGAAAGGCATCGCAATCATCGGTCTTACCTTAGACAAATCCACCGTAATCATACCGTCATAGTATGCCACGTCTCCCGGATTCAGTTCTTTATACTCCTCTGATCTGCCATGGATATCATAAAACTCCTTAATCTGATCGTCTGTCTTCCAGATAGAAGATAAACATGTCGTCTCAGTCGTCATAACATCGATGCCGATACGGAAATCAGCGCTTAAAGATGCCACGCCGGGACCTACAAATTCCATCACTTTATTTTTCACATAACCATTGCTAAACACCGCACCGATAATGGCAAGCGCCACGTCCTGAGGACCCACACCTTTAACCGGAGTCCCCGTCAGATATACGCCCACTACCCCCGGCATATTAATATCATAAGTCTGGGACAACAACTGTTTTACAAGTTCCGGACCACCTTCGCCCATCGCCATTGTTCCAAGCGCACCGTAGCGTGTGTGGGAATCGGAACCCAAGATCATCCTGCCGCCGCCTGCAAGCATTTCTCTTGCATATTGATGTATAACCGCCTGATGAGGAGGTACATAGACACCGCCATATTTCTTCGCACAGGTCAATCCGAACATATGGTCATCCTCGTTAATCGTACCGCCCACGGCGCACAGAGAATTATGACAGTTGGTCAGCACATACGGAATCGGGAATTTGGTCAGTCCCGACGCTCTCGCCGTCTGTATAATACCCACAAACGTAATGTCATGGGAAGTAAGCTTGTCGAATTTAATCTTCAGCTTATCCATATTGTCGGAAGTATTATGCTCCTTCAAAATCCCATAAGCTATCGTGTTCTTTGCTGCCTCTTCTTTGGAGACTTCCCTTCCTGTCTTGCTCTTAATCTCTGCCGTAGCTTCCGCACTCTCCGGAATCATCTTTGTCCCGTGAATCAGATATGCGCCGCCCTCTGATAATTTAATCATAGTAACTCCTCTCTGTAAATAATCATGTAACTCCATGTCCTATCACGGAGAACACACACCTTTCGCATTCTCTTAGATATCGTTCTTTGATGTCTTAGTATAACTCCACGCAGAGAATGCATGCTTTTCGCAT
>CAMWQW010000046.1 GCA_947176505.1 uncultured Lachnospiraceae bacterium
AAATAATACAACAGAAAATCAGTATAAAAATGATAAATAATACATAAAGGAGAGGTATACCATGAAAATAAATTATTTGAAAGACAGAATCTTTGATTTCTTGAATGACAACAGTGAAGAATTGGGTATTTCCGATATTGAAACCCATGAAAAAGAAAACACATTTGGTATTTCAATGGCAGATGGGAGTGTTTTTGAAATAAAGTGCAGACGTATATTGGAAAGGGAAGATGAATAAGCAAAAGAAAGTTGACTGTATATGCTGGGAGCGGAAAAGATTACTCTTGCATTTCACAGATTATCCTGCAAGGAAAGTGGCTGGAATCTCTAGGCTTTTCTATCGGCGATAAAGCATAGGAAAAATTGAACGTGTATGCTGCATATTGAAAGGAGAAAAGCATCAAATGAAATTTTATGACATCACGTACATAGTTGAGGACGAGCAACAGGAACGGCTATTGGCATTGGCAGAGCGTTATGAAAAAATTAACGGGTGGAACGAAAAAGAAATCTTGCAGTTTGCCGTTACCGCCACTTCCAAAAACGATATAGAATCAAAACTCCATTTTCTAGAAAATGAAATAATCAAACTTGAAAAGGACTGGAAAGAGCAGGAAGAAAACCCCAAAGAAAAAAGAAAGTATATCAGCGATGAAGAACATGAAAAATGCAAAAGAGTTGTTAGTGCTTACGAAAAGGAACTAGACGACCTTGAAGTTACGGTTGTAGATGCAGGAAGGTTCGGATTTGTGAAACTGATATATTATAAATTTCCATATGGATTTGATGATGCCATAGCCTATACAGACAGCCTTGAACTTTTCCTTGATTTATGGGACGAATGGTTTGAGGCGCAGTTGTTAGCACTCACAAGAAACACACCAATGGCAGAACTGGATTATGAGGATATATTCAAATGCCTGTCTAAAGATATACAGGAGGAACTTTTGGCAAAAAGGGAATACTTTGCAGAAAAAGCGGGGATTGGAGCATGGTAGAACAGAAAGGGACAAAAGCTAATGCGGATAATGGCAGTTGCAAGAAAATGTATTGGTACATTAAAAAAATAAAGTACAGAGTAATGTACAAAATAAAACTACGGGAAATGGACAGGTTGTGGGAGTATATGGGTGGTAGCTGTTGGGGATTGTTTCCCCCATCTTTTTACTACACTCATACGAAAGAAGAAATAGAACGAATAACAATAGAAACAATAGAAAGTTGCCAAAAAATGCTTGATGAATTTTAATCATTTAAGTCTTGTTGTTAAAGGAGCTTTTAAGAATGGAAGTTCCTGATTTGTATTTTATCAAGCACCAGTATAAGCATTTATTAGAACATTCCATTAGTAAAGTATATGGATAATTATATGCATAAAAGGACATTTTCACAGAATGAAAGTGTCCTTTTGTGTATTACAAGAGATTTTAAGTTTTTATCTGCTGCGTTACAACCGTCCAGTTTAATACATCTGATTCCGGCTCATTTTTACACCCATAAGCTGCACCTGCTTTTCGACAGCCTCCACATTCTGCGCTAACTGCTCTATTGTGCCAGTGCGGTTTTCCGGCTTGATTTCCGGCTGTATCAGTTCTTTTGGGTATTCCTGCCTTGTATGGATATCCATATAGGATTTCAGCCGGTAGTAATAGCCTTCATTCCTGTTATCTTCAAACACAGGGGAAACCTCGCCCTTTGAGGTCTGCCACCGCATAAGACGTGGGAACCAGCATAACCCGTCTTTTATAATCTCTTTGAATGAATTTAGCAGTTCTCCAAGTGAGGTAAACAGCCCCCGAAAGCTGTTTCCAGCCTCTATATCCTCCCCACGTTCCACGTGGTTCGCAAATTCCTCAATCAATGGTGCAAAAGGAAGATACGCCTGTATAAACTGCTTTATCTTTTGGAGGGCTTTCAAAAAGATATTGGAACTTTCAATCTCCCCGTCCAGTTCGTCCAATTTCTTCTGCGTAGTGGACTTTCTATGGTTCAGGACGAGAATGTCAGCCTCCAATCCTATTTTATCCGTTGATAGTTTTTCAATCTTTTCTTCCTCTTTTGCCACTTTGTATTCCGCAACCGACAGGTCATGGTTTTTCCCCTTTTTCTTTTCACGTACTTCCTGCTGGAATATGGCTTTCATGTAGTGGTTGGCATCTGCCCGCATTTTATCCTGCAAAACTTCCGACAGGACTTGGGGCGTGAATACGGATCGCTTTGACACTTTTGTTGACAAGCCACGCTTAAACCCTCTCCCCACCGGAACACCTACAATGTGCATATGCGGGCTTGCCTCATCAAAATGGATTACCGCATTTGCAATCTTAAAATCCGGCAGATACTCCTGCAATTTCAAAAGGAGCTGCTTATAGACCTGTTTCATAAATATTTTGTCACTACTGTTCTGCTCCCAAAATTTTTTATCCCCGCATTGTATGATGACTTCCACCGCCATGTCCTGTTCCGTTTCAGATACATGTTCAAAATAATCGCCAATCCGTCTTTCCGGTCTTGTCTGCTTTGCATTGTATTCATGCAGTGCAGCATCAAATTCTTTACGGTATACATTTTTCACGTCCTGCATGAGATTGGTTGTCCCATAAAGAAGTGTGATGTTATCCCTGCTGTAATCCTGCGAATGGTATTTCCTCAGATTGTGTTTTGCAACTCCGGCGAGTTTTGCCTTGCTGTTGATTGCGCTTTTCTTATTGCTGATGTGGTTGCTGAAAGAAATCTCTCCCATGTTTCCTCCTTGATTTCACGTTGAAGCAGTGCGGTTATCATCTTGGCTCTGCCATAGATGATAACCCCCTAGCAGTATTGGCAAGCCAATACTGCGGGGGCTCTCCGAGGGTATCCAGTGAAATGTGCTTTCAGCATATTGGAAACAGTTTTCCGGCTGTTTTATGCTTATTCTATTGGCAATCCTTTTATTTCTGCCCGTCCTTGTTATCCTTATCTGTATCCAATATACGGATTATGCTGAATTGCATTTCTGCTGTTTCCGGCGGTCAACTGACTTTATTCAAAGTGATTGCACTTTTTAAGTTCATTTTTTTGCGGAACATATCCCATAGCTTTTTCAGTGAACTTACTTTTTAAGTTCATTCTTCAAAAGTGACTGCATTTTTTGAGTTCATTTTTCAAAAATGATTGTATTTTTTAAGTTCACTGTAACTGCTCGTCTGCCCTTTATACAACCGCCTTTCTTGTGACAGCCTTGACATTTCCCTTGTCCCGCAAATCCCTTCCTTCATTGACCGTCATAAACAGTTCCAGAATGTCCTTTTTGATAAGTACCTTTCTCCCCACTTTCAATACAGGGAGTTTATTCCACTCCACCAGTTTCCTTAGTGTGTTCCGACCTATTCCGGTGTAGTCTGCCGCCTCCTCAATGGAAAGGGCAATCTTCATTTCTGTCATTCATTCTCCTCCTCTTAAATTGCATTATGCAATTTTTATAGTATGCTTACTATACATCATTTATATTTCATTGTCAAGCGTTATGTGATTTTGAAAATTATTTTTAACTTGCATATTGCAATATTGCTTTTGATATGATATACTCTGACCATACCGATAAAGGAGGAAACCCAGCATGAAAGACAAAGAGCTGCGCCGGATAATCGGCGGCAGGGCAAAACAGCGGAGATTGGAATTGGGCGTCAACCAGCCCTATGTTGCTGAAAAAATGGGCGTCACCGCATCCACCATTCAGAGATATGAGGCAGGAACGATTGACAACACCAAGAAACTTGTCCTTGACGGTCTGGCAGACGCACTCCATGTTTCCGTAGAGTGGTTAAAAGGCGAAACGGAGGAATACGAATCTGACATTACGGATAAAAGGGAACTGCTAATTCGTGATGCCATGTCCTCCATCCTTTCAAAGCTGCCTTATGACATGGAAACTTCCGAATCAGACTTTTCAAAAGACCTGTTGCTGCTGATGCTGCAGGAATATGAGCTGTTTGTGGATTCGTTCCGCCTTGCGTGCAGGAAGTTTAAGGGCAACAAGGAAAGCGCACAGCTTGCAAAGACAATGGGATTTGAATCGGACAGGGAATATAATGAAATCATGTTCCTTAGGGAGATTACCCACACCGTAAATGCCTTTAATGATATGGGCGACATAGTGAGGCTCTACTCCAAAAACCCTGATGCCGCCGCTGCAAGGCTTTCCGTTCTTTTATCAGGAGAAGATTCCGATCCGGTATAGCGGGACAGCGGATTTTATGCTATCCTTATTTTCAGAAAGCATTCCATCAGTTCCGACTGCCATATCTGTTCAATGATTACATACGCAGAAATGCGTTCATTGAAAGGAGAAACGATTATGGCAAAAGGATCAGTACGGAAAAAAGGTAAAAAATGGTACTACCGCTTCTATGTGGAGGACGCAAGCGGTAACTTGGTGCAGAAAGAATGCGCAGGAACAGAAAGCAAAAGCGAAACGGAAAAGCTGTTAAGGCAGGCAATGGAGGACTATGAAAGCAAGAAATTCATTGCAAAGGCAGACAATATCACGCTTGGGCAGTTGCTTGACACATGGGCGGAGGAAGAATTAAAGACAGGAACCTTGAGCAATGGCACTGTCGGTACTTATTTACAGGCAATCAACCGCATTAAACAGCACCCCGTAAGCAGACGAAAGCTAAAAACAGTTACTTCGGGGCATTTACAGCAGTTCATGGATATCATGTCTTTTGGGGGCATGATTGAAGATTTTGTTTCCAAAGGGTATTCCAAAGACTATGTAAAGTCATTTTCCGCAGTATTACAGCAGTCATTCCGTTTTGCGGTGTTCCCGAAACAGTACATTACATTCAATCCCATGCAGTATGTGGTCATGAGGCATAAAAAAGACGATATGGACTTGTTTGCGGAAGAAACGGACACCGATAACGGCAAGGTCAAGCCACTGTCATTTGAGCAGTACCAAAAGCTGATTACACAGCTTGGCAAACGGAGCAAAGACGCAATTCTGCCCGTACAGATAGCTTATTTCACCGGACTCAGGCTTGGGGAAGTTGCAGGGCTGACTTGGCAGGACATCAACCTTGAGGAACAACATCTGACAGTCCGCAGGAGCGTCCGTTACAACGGTGCTACCCACAAACATGAGATAGGTCCTACAAAGCGGAAGAAAGTGCGGATTGTTGATTTTGGCAACGCCCTCGCTGACATCTTGAAAAAGGCAAGGAAACAGCAGCTTAAAAACCGTATGCAGTATGGCGAACTCTATCACAGGAATTTCTACAGGGAAGTTACAGAGAAAAACAGGGTGCATTATGAGTATTACAACCTGTCAATGACAGAAGATGCGCCGGAAGATTATACGGAAATCTCCTTTGTATGTTTGAGGGAAGATGGCTGTCTTGAACTTCCTGCCACCGTAGAAACAGCCTGCCGGACAGCGGCAAGGAAAGTACCGGAGTTAGAGGGTTTCCATTTCCACACATTACGGCACACCTACACAACGAACCTGTTATCAAACGGGGCACAGCCAAAAGATGTGCAGGAACTTTTAGGACACTCGGACGTAAGCACAACCATGAATGTCTATGCACACGCTACAAGAGAGGCTAAGCGGGAATCTGCAAAACTCTTGGATAAGGTTGTGGGAATGAATTAAAACTGGATAAGAAAAACTTTCCCTTGTAACCTGCCCATAAGGGCAAAAACAAGGGAAAAGGATACATATTTTAAGGCTGGCATGGCGCAAAGCCTTGAAAATAGGGGAAAGATATGGAAAAAGCTTACAAACCGGAATTTACCAACGTGTCATATTTTTTTCAAACTTTGCAGTATATGCTTGTTTTAATTCATCAGTGGAAATTCCATAACATAGCATAACATCATTGTAATGCATAAGAACATCTGCCATTTCCTCAACAAGGTCTTTTCTTAATTCAACATCATTCGTTGCTTTTATATCTCCATGTTTTTTGATAATATCAATTACTTCCCCAATTTCACCGATCATCCAAAGCAGATTGTTTTTACCTGTTTCAGGAGAAAGCTCTTCCCATTTATCTTTGTATTTATCCTGAAGCCTTTTTTGCATATCTAACATTTCATTTAAACTAAAATCAGTCACAAATCTTCTCCTTCCAAATTTCAATTTATCCAGCCAGTTCAATCCAATATCTTTGTTCCACAACACCATCAACAATAATCTCGTTTTCTAGTACACCGCCATTATTTCTAATGCTCTTGGCTGAACCAACGTTATCTTTATCACAAACCATTAAAACCTTCTGTATTCCCAATTTCCTGCATTCGTCCAAAGCCAACGATATCATTTTGGTTGCAATCCCTTTTCTTCTCTCAGATGGACGAACACCATCTCCTATGTGACCACCGTTTAGTAATAATGCTTCGTTCAAATAGTGTCGAATATTTACAGCACCTACAACAATGTTTCGCTCTTCGTCTAAACAAAAAAATGTAGAATCCGGAACCAAACCTTTACTGGCATCTTTTACTTCAAGATTGTTGCAATAGCACTCAAAATCATGGTAGTCAAAGCGGCGGATTGCATAGGGAATGATTTTTTCGCCAGAAGCATTCCACTCGTCCAACATGTCTATAATTTGATTACAATATTCATTTGTTGCTTTCACTAACTTAAGTTTCACGACAATCCCCCATAAATCCCGGTTGTCCACTTAATTATTATACCTCACATCAACGGCAATTCAAATGACCTAAATTTTCATAATCTCTCATCCGCCGATAGAACGCGGACGGCTTTAGCCCCAACTCCCGCATTTCCGATACCCTCTGAGCCTTTTCAGATTTGCATCCAATCCCATTATCATATAATAGAAACTTATTGATTGTATTTCGTTTTTACAATCTACTTGTATAAAATAGCTGGATGTGCTATATTAAAGACATAAAAAGGAACAACCTCCCACAAGGGGTTGACCATTGCAAGAAGATAGAAACTCCACCCTGCAACTGCCAAGTATACAAGGGTGGTTTTTCTATGCCCATCTCTGGGACTTGAAAAACGCTACTGACTTATCAAAACGATTAAGGTCAGCAATGCAAGAATGAACATTCCGAAAGACATCAAATCTTTGAAATCAAATTTCATCCGCACCACCTCCCATCTTATGTAATAGGAGGTCAACACCTTGCAGTGACACGATTGTTCCCGTACCCCAATTCTATCATATACCACACAATTCAGCAATCATTTATGGTACATTATTTGACAATTAGACGATAATATGTATATATTTTCAATTCTCTAAACAGGAAATTGTCTTAATACGAAAAATTATCGGGAATACGAATATATACACGAATATGACTGTTCTTTTTACGTTCTAAAATACGAGAGACATTTTCAACATTTCCCTCTGCAGTTATGATATAATCATCATAATTTTCAAGTACAATGCCCATATGGTCATGATCCGTGTTGTTGAATACCCTATCAAAAAGAACAATATCCCCAGCCGTAGGCTGAAAAACGTTGTCATTCCCACTATGGCACTCAATACGGGGATCTGCCTGCGCCCACTCTTCCCAAGCCACACAACCTGCAAGAGAGCAAGAAGATTCTTTCGGACGAACAGGAATTTTGAATCCCGCTAATATGACACAATGATACACAAATGCCGCACACCAAAGCCCATTAGCCTCGTCCACAGACCACTTTGGGAATAGTGCAACGATATTCTGTATATTTGGTGCGCAATTATTCAATTTTCCACTATACATTTTTTCAGCTTCTGCTCTTGCTATAACTGCCAACTTATTCCTATTACACATAATTCCTTCCTTAAGCAAACTGAAACTTATGAAGCGTTTTCTCAAAGTTGTTATAATTTTCTACAGCATCAGGAAGATGTTTTTTATAAAATTCTTCCATACCCTCTAAATATTTCAATAATGTTTTAGCCGACTCACAAATTACGCCATCATTAAATCCCGAACAGGTGTAGCACATTAAAGAACATGGTGCGACCTTTTTCAAAATTTCATTTCTTTCTATCTTTTGTAGCCCTCACTAAATTCAATTTATTCATCCAATTATATCACAGTATTATGCCCCACATCAACGGCAGTCCAAACAACCTGAATCTTCATAATCTCTCACCCGCCGATAAAAGGTCTTCGACTTCAGCCCCAACTCCCGCATTGCCGATACCCTCTTGCTCTCTCATGACTTCCATCTGGCATACACCTCTGCAAATTTTCCCCGTCAATGGCTATCGGCTTGCGTCCTTTGTACTTTCCGTTCTGTCTGGCGATTTCAATACCTTCTCGCTGGCGGTCGAGGATATATTCCCGCTTCAACAGCACAATCGCGCCAAATACAGTCAGCATAAACTTTCCCGATGGTGTGTTGATGTCAATCTGCTCTTTACGGGACGTAAAATCAACGTGCTTTTCATTCAGCTTTTCCACGATCTCTAACAAGTCTTTGGTGTTTCGGGCAATGCGTGAAATAGACTCCACTACAACCACATCCCCCTTACGCACATATTGAAGCATTTTCTCCAGTTCTTCCCTGCTATGCTGTGATTTTCCCGACACCTTCTCAGTAAAAATCTCCTCTACTCCCAACTCCTCCATAAGCGCCTCCACCTGTATCCGTCTGATCAGCGGAATACTGGCGGCATCGGAAAGCTGGCACTCCTTTACCCAATGTACAAACTCCACCTCCCGCCCTGCAAAGTTTTTAACTGTCTCCACGGTAGCTACCGAGAGCGGTTTGATGGATGAGAAATTCAAGTACCACTCATTACCCGACTGGAACTCGATACCCCGATTGGATAGAAACTGAAGTTTGCGGAACATATCGTATGCCCCTCCTGCGAAAGATGCCATGGTAGGAACACACAAAACATCTCCCGCCGACATGCGGTTCAGCAGGGCATTCAGTGCGCTAACCCCGACTATATTTTGATCTGACACTCCCATCTTTTTAACCACGCGGGACTCCCCATTCTGGCTGTTCACCCCGTACTTCTTCATTCCCTGCCGGACGTTACGCTGACTGCCGCCCTGCTGACCACGCCTCTGCTTTGTTTTTTCCCCTGCGTGAGTCGTGGAATTGAAAAGCCGGAACTCCACTGTGCCTTTCGTGAATGTCGCGTGAAGGTTAAGCTCACGGTAGCGGCTTCGATTGTAATGCGCACTGCACCAATTACTCAAGGGAAAGGAAGTAATCACCGCTGGACGACCCGCGTCCCCGGCCGATCGAAACCTGACGGTCGCAGAGTTATACGTAAGCCAGCAAGAGAAGAAGTCGAAAACGAAGTGATAAAGTTTTATATAGAGCAGGAATCCACCACAGGCAAGGCTCGCATTTCCACCGCAATCGCCCTGTCTGCGTTGTTCCCTCTCTGGATTGAATATGCCTCCAAGCGACCCAAAATCGCTTCGGAGACTCTGCGGAAATACCGAAACGACTTTAAACGTTTCATCGCGGACAGTGAATTCGGAAAGATGAAAGTCAGGGAAATCGATTATATCGACATCGAGAATTTCTGGTCTCAGAGATTCAGCGGCTCAATCTGAAAAAGAAGGCTCTTGGGAACTTGTTCGGATACTTAAAGAGCGTGTGTTATCCGATGCAGAAGTTACCGCGCTTCTGCATACGCTCCATCAGCACCAAGCGGAGTACCCCCTGTATATGACAGAGTATGCTATCGAAATCTGCGTCCACACAGGACCGCGGGTCGGTGAAGTAGCGGCACTTCGTTGGGACTGTATCACAGACGGAGAACTTCACATCCGCCAGTCTGAACACCGTGTAGACCATGAAGATAGCGCAATCACCTACGAGATCGGCGCAACCAAGAACGGCAAGGAACGGCGAATCCCCATCAATGACAGTCTGCAGGCGGTCTTTGACAGAATCAGAACGCTCCACGAGGCACACGGCATTCAAAATGATTACATCATTGCAGATGCAAATGGACGCATCATCGCACCAACCATCTCGAAAGCCATGTACCGCAGAGGGGTTGAAGCCAATATCCAATTAAGTGGGGCCTATAGGGCTCGAACCTATGACCCTCTGTTTGTAAGGCAGATGCTCTCCCAGCTGAGCTAAGACCCCGTTTATGTGCGGGTCACTTATGCAACCCGCTTTGCTAGTATACAATTTATTACGACTATTAGAAAAACGCTACTGACTTATCAAAACGATAAAGGTCAGCAATGCGAGAATGAACATTCCAAAAGACATCAAATCTTTGAAATCAAACTTCATCTGCATCACCTCCCATCTTATGTAATATGAGGTCAACGCCTTGCAGTGACACGATTGTTCCCGTGCCTGCCCATGGGGTGATGTATTGAAAATAGACGAAGTTAAAACATACCGGAAAGTATCAGGTCGCCCTTTCTATGACGAAATGAATGATGACGAAAAGATAGAAATCTGTAAATATTCTGAAGACATAGGATTGCCATATGAATTAATAAAATTTTCTAAAAGTACAGTATAATTATATATACATACGCAAAACGCTATTAATGATATACGAAAATTCAAACATCCTATTATTGAAAGAGTTCGTTTCTTCTACAAATATAGTAAATCCCGGCTCATTTTGATTGAGTATCAGCTTTCCATGTACTATAATTGACTTGTATAATTGAAAAGAAAGTAGGATGCGATTTTCCGATGGATGCCCTCTAGTCTTACGAAGGAGGGTGATGTCCTATGAGTATAATGGAAGTTCTTACATTATTACTTGTTTTATTTGCGGCTCTGTCTTACATAGACAATCATAAAAAAATAAGCATCCCTACCCGTCCAAAAGTGAGGATGCTTAAATTCTTGTAATTTTTGCTATTTACTGAGGGCAATCGGAGATTCAATTCCGATTACTTCTAATTTGATCATGCACTAGAGCTACTTGATTTTCAAGTGGCTCTTTTAGTTGTATAGCTATCTTTTAATAAACCACCTGCTATGCAGGTGTGACAACAGTAGCTTTAGCTTACAGTAAAAAACCTACAATGTTATATTTAGTATAGGTTCGCCAACCGTACTAAAACAAAGGAGGTATCCGAAATGGATGTTAATAGTTTATCACATACAAAATGGAATTGTAAGTATCATATAGTGTTTGCGCCAAAGTTTAGAAGGAAAATAGTATATGGAATACGACCAAATGACACTCTATCAAAATAATTCAATGTCTGTTCTACCCTCTCAGCCATTTCACCTACCATACCTTTCTGACGCTCTGTGAGACTCATACAGGCGTTTTTAGATGGTTTTTGTTTTGATTACCTTGAAAATGCAAAAAGCCCGGAACGCTTGATTTTACAAGGCTTCTGGACTTCTTTTAAATAGCGAGAGGGGGACTTGAACCCTCGACACTACGGGTATGAACCGTATGCTCTAGCCAGCTGAGCTATCTCGCCATAAAACTGTGAGGAAGCCGTCTCCGACTCCTCAAAATGGGGCCTATAGGGCTCGAACCTATGACCCTCTGCTTGTAAGGCAGATGCTCTCCCAGCTGAGCTAAGACCCC
>CAMWQW010000047.1 GCA_947176505.1 uncultured Lachnospiraceae bacterium
TAGCAAAACTAATTGTACTTGGGGCTAGCCGTCGCGCCAGCGACTTGGTACAATAAGTGTTGGTCAAAATAAAAGAACCACATGGTACAAAGTCAGTCCTTTGGAGAGGGGGACAACGACAGAAAGAATTAACTAAGTTCATATCTTTGCATTTGTGACAAAGGAGGGGTAGACACTATCATGAAAAAGAAAAGTCTGGGCATGGCAATTGTTATTTTTGCAGTCTTAGCTATAGCGCTGCTTATACTATTTGGCGGCATTAGCGGGAGGAAGCCGTATGAAATGGGTAATTCATCCGGGACAGAGAGATTTCTTCTGGATGATAGTAATATGGGCGAGATGACGGATGCGGATAAGATGTCAAAGTATATAGATTATTTGGAGAGCGTTTTGGAAGATGATATAGTGGAGTCATATCCGGATATCAAAAGTGTCAAAATTACTTTGCCGGAGACGGAAGATATAACGCAGGTTGAAATATCATTGGGACCGGAGGGAAGCCTTGCAGAAGAGAACTTGACTGAGATTGCCAATGTGGTAGCGACTGCCGTGGGTAGTTCAACGACGGAAGACATTGTTATTCAAGATACAGAGGGAAGGATTCTTTTTATGAAGAACACACCGAAGCCGGAAGGATGATGGAAAGCGCCTCAATAATTTGTGCCATTATGTACATACGTTGTATTGATATTTTTGCTGACAAAGTGTACAATGTAAGTACGAAAGGAGTTAATACTATGGCAACTACCAGTATCACTATTCGAATGGATGAAAATTTAAAAAAACAGGCGGAAGCTCTTTTTGAAGAAATGGGATTGAACATGACAACCGCTTTTACAATTTTTACAAAAGCTGTCGTCAGGCAGCATAAAATCCCCTTTGAGATTTCTGTGGATGTTCCAAATGCTGAAACATTGGCAGCGATTGATGATGTAAATCATGGAAGGAATATTAGCAGGACATTTCATAGTGTTACAGAATTGATGGAGGATTTGGATGCTTGATATACGGTATTCCACAAAATTTAAGAAAGATTACAAAACAATTATTAAGAGAGGATACAACCCACAATTATTGCAGGATGTATTAATAGATTTGTGTAATGAGAAGCCTTTGCCAGCTCGGTATAGAGACCATAGTTTGGTCGGTAATTATGAAGGACACAGAGAGTGCCATATTACTCCTGACTGGTTGCTTATTTACAAAATTGAACAAGATATTTTAACATTAACGTTAACCAGAACAGGGACACATAGCGATTTATTTTAAAGCGCCTCAATTCGAGGCGCTTTCTTTTTGTGACTTTTCCCATTCACGGACAGTTGTGATCTTTCGGACTCCGTCAAGCCGAGCAATTCGTTCACGCACAGCTTCCGTATCCGCGCCCATGCGTATGCTTACCTGATAATTAAAACTGTTAGCGAGAGGGTTATCTGTAAATGCGGACGCCAATTCATTGTTTAAATAGGTGTCTGCAAAATATTTCCATGCTTCATCACTGCTAACGTAGTGACAGGATGTAATATCGGTAAGCCGAATCAGTTCGTCACCGAGAACGTTTATTTCTTCTGTTGTCAAATCAGCATCCATAAAAATCATTAATTGTTTTTCCTGATAGATATTATATGCAGCCAAGGATGTGGAGCCGGCTACACCGATACAGAAGATAGCGGCTAAAACAGCGCAGACTCTAGAAAAGCGGCTGTAGCGGAAAGGTTGTGTGCAATTTTCTAATAACGAAATAGCCACCTCAGGCGGCATTGTGATAGAGTCTTTAAGCTGCGACATATTTTTTTCATTCATAATCATTTCTCCTTCATTAATATCTTATTTGCGTATGTGTGGAATCATTATTTTATTGGGTAAGATCCAGCTTTAATGCGTCTCTGCCACGTTGCAGTCTTTTCTTTACAGCATTTTCAGACAGACCGGTAATCTTGGCAATTTCTCTGATTTGATATCCTTCAAAATAATGTAGCAGTAAGACCGTTTTCCACTTGGCAGGAAGTGCGTAGAGCTCATATAAAAGCTGTCTGTCTTCCGGTGCCGGAAGGCATTCTTGTATTTGCTCCAGATTTGTATAAGAGCGTCGTTTACGAAAGCGGAGACAATCTTTACAACAGTTAGAGGTTACGCGAAGCAGCCATGCTTTTTCATAATCGCAGGACGTAAATACCGGCGCTTTTTCCATATAGCGGAGCAGTACTTCCTGCAAGACGTCCTGAACGTCATGAGGATTGCCCAGAAGCAGGTAGGCGGTTCGATAAAGCATATCGCTGTAAGTTTGCAAAATCCGGTTGATTTCTGATTCACTTTTTTTATTTGCGCGCGTCATGGAATTCCCTCCTTTCACCACATATACGAACGAATATCGGCAAAAGTGACAGGAAAAGACAGGAAATAGCAAGAAAAACATTTTATAAATTATATATAGGTGATATAATGTGAAGCATATGTTGTGGAAAATTTAAAACTAAGGGATGAAAAGCAATGGGGAGTGCGGCAAATGGAACAGAGAATTTTAAATTACAGAAAGTACATAGATGAACTGTTACAACAGGATGGCTTGGATTGGGAAGCTGTGATTCGGGAGCATTTGATTCAAATATCTTTTTTCCAGCATGAAAGACTGATTCATTTGATTGTAACGGTGACGTTCGCGCTGCTTGAGGTGATTGTAATAGGATTGTGTGTAGTATCATTTACACTAGGAGTGGGGTTGCTTGCGCTTGGGCTTCTTATTCTGTTAATACCTTACATACGACATTATTATATTCTGGAAAATGAAGTACAGAAGATGTATGGGCAGTACGATAAAATGGTAGAAAAAAATAAATTATAAATTTATGCAACCTTTTTGTTTCCTCAATGGTATTCATAACAAAGGGGACAAAATAACATCAAAGTTTCAGAATGGGAGGATTCAATGAAAAAGAAAACACTGGCAGTATTATTGGCAATCAGCTGTTCATTATCTATGGCAGCGTGCGGCGCTTCAGGTGGGGAGGACACAGAGGCGATATCCAGAGCAGATGAGGCAAGGGAAGAACTGGAGAAGGAATTTAGTGAAGAAGCACCGGAGGAAGAGGTAGAGGAAAAGCCGGAAGAAGTACCGGACGAAACAGGACCTGAGGAAGAAGTAAAAGACGAACCGGAAGACGATGAGAAAGAAATCAAAAAGACAACGTCGATGCCGAGTGATCTGTCAGATGATCTATACGATTTTCAGATATCTATTGACGGCACGGTATACCAGTTCCCGATGTGGTATTCGGATTTCGAGGCGCTTGGATGGGAGTATGACGGAGACGATACAGAGAAGTTGTCTTCCAATCAGTATTCGGTCGCTGAAATTTGGACAAAAGATGGATTTAAAATATATGCAGAGTTTGCGAATTTGTCTATGAACAGTGTTTCTTTTTCTGAGAGTATGGTAGCGGGTATAGAACTGAATAAATATGGTTTAGAGGGTTGTGACTGGGAGATTTTACTGCCCGGTGGAATCCAGTATGGTGTGTCCAATGCGGACGACATCAAGGAGGCGTATGGGGAACCGAGTAGGGATTTTGACAGCGATTTGTATTACATGATGTCATACGAACTGGATTATTATCGGGAAGTCACCTTGTATGTATTCAAAGAAGAGGGTGTACTGTTGGAGGTTGAATTGGAAAATCTCGTGGAGCTGGAAGGCGCGGATAATTCCATAGATGAGACGGTACCGGAGCTTGTAGAGGCATATAAAGCCCCCAAGTCTTTGGGAGATGATTTCTATGCATATACGGCGCAAATGGAAGGTGTCGTATATTCTCTACCCTGCCCGGTGTCGGTTATGCTGGAGAACGGATTTACGATTGATACGGCTAAATCCGACAGTGAAGTGGCAGCAGGCGGAAGCGGATGGGTTGACCTTCGATACAATAACCAGACGCTGCATACGATGGTGAAGAATTATGCGGATTATGCAACGACTGTGGAGAATTGTTTTGTAGTTTCTATGGAATCAAGCGTAAACGGTCCAAAATTCGATCTTGTATTCCCCGGCGGTATCAAGGTAGGAGACTCCGAGGACGCGGTGAAGAAGGCAACAGCTGATTTCAACTGTGAGGTAGATACTTCCGATAGCGGATATACTTACTATGAGGTATCTGACCCTAATGGTAGTACATTAAACAGATATACGATTGTTTGTAAGGACGGAAGCGTATGTACTTTAGATATTCAGAATTCAGAAGAGCCGGAGTATTAAATCAGATAAAATTGTAATATATAGCAGTACAAGAGAGTGTACTAGTCAGAGAATCCCCTATCGTGTATAATGAAATAAATATGCATTATTTCGATAGGGGATTTTTGTATGACAAAAGAGGGGCGAATTACAACGGAGGCGGCGATTGACAGATATGCCGATATGGTATATCGGTTGGCATTGTCGCAAATGAAAAATACAGCGGACGCAGACGACTTGTTTCAGGAAGTATTCGTGCGTTTGGTGAGTCATATACAGGATTTGGAGTCGTGGGAGCATGTGAAGGCATGGTTAATTCGGGTGACGATTAATTGCGCTAAGAAGCATTATGACCAGTATTGGAACAAGAATGTGGACTATATAGAAGAACCGGAACGTATATCGGATGAGAGAGGCGGGTATGAAATGCCGGAGGAGCATCCGGTGCGAGCGGCGGTACAAAAATTACCGCCTAAATACCGATTGGTGATACACCTTTATTATTTTGAGGAACGGACAGTTGCGGAGATTGCACAGTTAACCGAACAGAAAGAGAGTACCGTAAAATCCCAGATGCATCGGGCGAGAGAGATGTTAAAAGAATTCATCGGGGATGAATTGTAGCAGATAAACAGTAGAAGGAAGTTGATAGATATGATGGATCAATACAAAAAAGAAACTTCACAGATACATGCACCGGCGGACCTGATTCAAAGGACAAAGCAGGCAGTACGGGAAGAGGAAAGACGGATAGAGCAAGTGCAGGTTCAGCAGAGAGCAGATGCGAATCCAATGAAGCAAGGTTATGGCAAAGTGTATAAGTGGGCGCTTCCGGTGGCTGCGGCAGTATTGATTGCAGTGTTGATGAATGCTTCGACGATGATGATTGGCAGAAAGTTCAGTGCATCTCAATCGGATAGTTCCATGAATATGGCGGCTGATATGGCAGGAAGCGGAGCAGAGTCGGGTGGAGCTGCGTATGACTTTGCGGCTGCAGAAGCCGAAGAAGAAGGGGCAGCGGTTGATGATACGGGCGGCAGTATAGACAAAGTTTTTGCAGAGAATGGATTGTCGGAAGCTCCGGCAGCGTCTGCCGCTGAGTACGACAGTGTCGAAAATGAATCTGATTTGAGCGAGGATAGTATAGAAGAGTTGACGATTAAGGAAGTGAGGGAGAAGCCGGAGTTCATTGCTGAGGCGGATACGGAGCGTATCATTGCCCACGGGCTGAGGTTTTATGTGACTGGAAAAGGCAGTGATATGTGGAAAGCATATGTGTATTTCAATAAACAGGGTTATGTGATTACCGGAGACATCGACGGGGCGGCAGACGGCGAGGCGTTTGCTGAGAAAGCGTATGAACTGCTAGTTGAGACAGTGGAAGAAATGGAATAAGAGTACATTGATGTGATAAGAGGTACATTTGTAATTATGAGGGGAAATAAATCGGATGAAATTTGAGAATGATTATGTACGAATTGAGATTGAGAAGAAAGAGCTAACAGAAGAGCAGAAGCAACTGTACCGCGCGAAACGGAAAAAGAGGCGTCCTTACGCGATTACCGCAGTTGTATTGATGGTGGCAATATTGAGCGGAGTTCTTTACGGGCGCTATCATAAACCATCAAAACCGGATGCATATGCAGTTGCGGAACAGGAGGATGTTCAGGAGACGAAGAGGGAAGATATTGGCATTGATGCAGAAAACAGTGTCAACGAAGGTGCGCAATCGCCGGAGCAGATGCAAGAGGAGGAGATTCTGGCAAATGCAAATTATGTGACATCTGTGCATTTGGCAACGAGCGCTAAGGAGAAATACAAGGATATTGCAATTTATGATTATACTTATGGCGATACCATAGAAGATTTAGAACGTGATGAGCCGATTGTCGTTCACATGGAATTTGATCCGTATGGAATAGAGGGACTTGATAATTGGGGCTATTTCTACAAGATATATCAGAATGCCAATCTTACAGGTGAGGTGGTAGGTTCTTCGTACGATTGGGACGAGTCCACGGGAACGCTTAAGATTGCGCCGCCTAATTGGGCGCCCGGCTGTATTTCAACATCAGGGTTGGATGTGGAGATGGTTAACCGATATGACCATTCACAATACATACTTTTTGACCATGGCAGTGGTATGACATGGGGAAATCTTAGTACGCTATATCTTGCATGTTATTATGATGAAAAGACAGGTGAGAAGTTAGAGGAACCAAAAGTAAGTATTGTTACATTGAAAGCTGAGTTGGAAGATACGCCGGTACTTTCTTATTCCATTCTGGATGATGGAAGACCGGAATTTACATGGACGCCTGTAGAGGGTGCCTCAGAATATATTATTTGTAAAGTAGAAAGTGACCCGGAGAAAGGATATGAGCATATGATGTATGCTCTTGGGACAACTGAGGATACAAAGTGGACTACTGAGAAAGTTGAATTTAGTAATTACGCGCAGGCGAATAAAGACTTTAGAACTTATTGGTTAGGACAGGATGATTGGAAGAAAGAGAGTAATTATGATTATTATAAGAATGAGTATGACCCCAATGAAGTTGTGAAATGGGGTTGGGCGGAAGGAAAAGATAATGCAATTTGTGTAATCGCAGTCAGTAAGAACGGTACATCTTTCATGAGTAATATTTTTACCATCAATGAAATGGCACCGAATCTGCCTAATGCCATTGCGGTTAATGCAGAAGAAGAAAATGGTTTTACCGGGGAATATGAGTCGGTGGAGGAATTTCCGGCATATGACTATGTGACAATGTGCGACGGTATTATTAATCAAAAACTGATTGATTTCCATACGGAGGAGGCGAGTGTTGCTCCGAAGCGTGTTTGGTATACGGATGATGAAGGAAACTTCCTGAAAGGTGAAACGTTAAACTATCTGGAAGTACCATATGTAGTGGAAGGTACACCCTTTTCCTATGTAATGCAGATTGGTGATTATGATGAAGCTAATCTAAAGGAAGATATGAAATTCTTAGAGGACAGGGAGGCGCAGCTTCGCATGAGGTCCGGAGATGTGGGACCAAGTGCAATGCGTGAGAGAAATGCCGAATCTGCGGACAAACAGGAAGAAGTGCGGCAGGTAGAAGGAATCGATATCTTTGCGAACAGCGCACTGGGAGAATATCTGGCGGCAAATATGTTAGGCGGCGTTGAGGTCATAGACGTATCTGAGTTTCCGGAAGCAAAAGATATGTCCTTGGTGGAAGACGTTTTCATGGAAGCGTATTATCAGAATCCTTTGATTCTGGGAGTGAAAGGATACCAGATTGACCGCCGAAAGATGCTGGTCTATGTGGCATATGATGACGACAGTGCAGTGCAGGCGAGAAAGCAGAAAGAAATCCAAGCAAAAGTATCGGAAGTAGTCGGGCAGATTGTGAAGGCAGATATGACAGAAGAGGAAATAGAGCTGGCAATCAACCAATACTTATGTGATACGATTGAATATGATTTTGATGCGCTCGATAGTGCGGAAGAGAATGAGTTTATGTATGTGGACGAGAGTTTTAATGATTCCTTTACAGCATACGGTGCGCTGATTAACGGCAGATGCGTGTGCAGCGGTTACGCGGCGGCATTTAAGCTTTTGTCAGAGGAGGCAGGGCTGGAGAGTATTGTGGTCACCGGGATTCTGGACGGCGGGCTGTCTCATGCGTGGAATAAGATTAAACTGAACGATGAGTGGCAGATTGTAGATGTCACGAACAATGACACGGATTATATCGCAAATGCATTGTTGAATCTTCCTAATTTTGCCGGAGAAAGAATTCTGGTGGAAGACAAAAGCTTCATGTTGGATCAGAAGATTGATGATTATAAGGGAGACAATGAAAGCTGTGAATACTATCATATGATGGATCAGTATTTTCCGGTAGAGAATATAGCGGAGCAGTTGTCAAGTGACCTTCAGACTAAAGGAGAAGCTACATTACGGACGGACTACGATTTGGATGATGAAAGATTTTATAAGATTACGGATGCCGTCTATGAAATTATGGGAGATGATATTGACTTATATGGATTTTACTGGTTGGGTGTTATTTATTTGACAACAGACGGGTTCTAAAAAATTTACATTACATGCAACTAAATGCCTCGCAGCTTCATCTAATGTGCAAAAGTTAAGACATATCGACTGATCAGACCGACGTGGAAAACAGTTAGGAGGATACAATGGATATTCTTGTTAAGAAAGCACAACGTGGAGATGCAGAGGCATTTATTGCGCTCATAGAAGAATGTAAGATGACACTGCGAAGAGTTGCTTTTGGTTATCTGAGCAATGACGAGGATGTTGCAGACGCGATACAGGACACGATTCTGGCAGCTTATGAGCACATTGATACGTTGAAAAGAGGAGAACATTTTAAGACTTGGCTCGTAAGAATTCTGATCAATAACTGTACCAAAGTATGGCGACAGAGAAAGAGAAACGTCAGTCTCGAAAGCGAACAGGAATTCGGACATACCGGAAATATTGACGCAGAACGGTCCGATGTGGAATTCAGGCAAATGCTTATGAGTCTGCCCGAGGATAGCCGTGCTATTTTTCAATTATATTATGGCGAGCAGTTTACGACAAGAGAGATAGCATCCATTCTGGACATGAATGAAAATACGATTAAAAGCAAACTCCACAGAGGCAAAGAACAGCTTCGGGAACAGTTATCATGACAGAGTGAAAAGGAGGAAACTGGTATGCAGAAAAAAGCAGTAAATATATCGGATCAAGTATTCTATGACGTGCTGGGAACAGAGCTTCAGAACAGCAGTATTATAGATTCTAAGATGCAGGAGGCATATAGAATTATCAGAGAAAGAAATAAAATAAAAAATGAGGAGGATGGAAAAGAGACAGACGTAGTAGCACGAAAGAACGATACTACCGTATGGAGAAAAGTGTTTATTACCCTTGGGAGTATGGCAGCAGTCTTATGTCTTACTTTTACTTTCTGTGTTATGAATCCGGTTCTGGCAAGTGAGATTCCCATTCTGGGAAGTATTTTTGCAAAGATTGCCGACGTATATCCCTTTGGGAAGCTGCCGGAAGAAAATACAGTGGAACTACCTCCGGGAGAAGGATTCGTGTCGGCGGATGGCGGTATTACCATATCCGTTACAGAAGAGTATGCATCTAATCAAGCGGTCTATATTGGTGTAAAAGTAGAAAATCAGCAGGCATTTCCGGAGATGGTGGCAACGGTAGAAAACGGGCAGCAATTTATCAAAGCAAGGACCATGGAAAACTATTCTTTCTGTCCGGGAGAACGTAACACTAGGAGATATATAGAAGGAGAATTTGTGGATGAACATACTTTTCTTGGTATTATCAGAATAGATTATGAGGAAATCCGCCGATATATGCAGCAGTCTGATACGTTGAATCCGGACGCGGATATCCCTGAGTCGTTTACGATGGAGTTAGAGATTACGGAGATTGCAAGTACATTGAAAGATGCCGAACTGCCGGAGGAATACAAAGTGAGCGACGAGGAATATGAACAGATGACGGAGGAAGAACAGACAGCATACTTGGACAGTATACCGAAGGCATGGTATGGATTTGAATATCAAAGCTGGCATCAGGCGGGCACGTGGGAGTTCACATTGCCAATCAGCCGGACGGATGAAAATGTACGGACAGTCACAGTCAATCAATATAGCGATGGCGGAATCGGCATTGACAGCATCGAGATTTCTTCTGTGGAGATGAATGTGAATGCGGTGATACCGGAAGAAGCCAGTCTGTGTACGGTGGTATTTGATGCGAATGGCAGAATGATAGAATATAAGAACAGTAGTAATGCAGGAGTCACACTGCTTATTGATGGATATGATATTTCCACGGTATCGGTTTATATCTGTGATATATCTGAATATAGTGAATTGTCAGAAAAGTATGGTGATGAGAAGTTACAGGATGTTCTGGAGGAAACGGCAAAGTTTAAGACGGTTGTGGATGTAGAAAAATAGAGTAGGCATTAGTATGTGAGGAAAGCATATCGGATATAAAAATCCGATATGCTTTTTAACGGTTTTACAAGAAATAGATTGCAATTATAACTGTGGTATGGTAATAATTAAATAAATCAACTTATATCTGTAGAAAAACAC
>CAMWQW010000048.1 GCA_947176505.1 uncultured Lachnospiraceae bacterium
CTATCGGGTATCCGCAGTGCAAGCTCGATTACGCTGCGCTGCATCTCGCTCACGGCGTCGCCCTATCGGGTATCCGCAGTGCAAGCTCGATTACGCTGCGCTGCATCTCGCTCACGGGCATTCGCCCTATTACTCTGCAATCTGACAAATTCGTCTGCAAGCAGCCGATTTGCCATCTTACATCGTAGCACTGCTCATTGCTTTCGTGAACATTTTACCACATTTGTTATTTGAAAAAATCCTAAATAGTTTACTTTTTTAAAAAATATTAAATTTGGATGTTTTTTTGAGGATTCTTAGAAGATATTTAGAAATATTTTTTGTTAAACTAATAAAAATTGAGATTTGTTTGGGTAAGCCAAACAGTATGATTTGGGGGAAGAATATATGGAGAGTTTAAGAAGAAAATGTATTGCGGCAATATTAGCTGTTATGTGCAGCATAATGTTTTCTGCCTGCGGCAGTAAGGAAGAGGAGATTCCGATGGGGCGCTATGCGGACAGAGAGGTGAAAATGCCGCCGGGTACTTTTGACTATATGCATCCATGTACGGACGGAAGCTACTATTTGTATGGATTGGATACGAATCTGACCTACGTGGATGCGCAGGGTACGAGTAAAGAGAAAAAGTGGGGCTGGGAGAATACCGCCAATGTCCGGGTAAAGTATTATGTAGGAGTGTCGGACAATGGAGCGGCTGTTTTTGCATATACGCCCAATTTCTGGAATGATGAGGAACTAGAGACCTTGTGGTTGGAAGGGGACACTCGCTGGCTTTACTATTATGTGGATGAAGCAGGGCAGAAGCGTGAACTGGAGCCTTATGGGGAGGGCTATCAGAAAGCGACGAACCTGAATATGTTTGCTTTTTCACCGGTGGGAGATTTATATGCGGCATCCGCGACAAATGTATACCGGATCAATGTGGAGAGCGGCGAAACGAGCAGCCTGTTTGCCACATCAGGGCAGGTGGAATCCATTGTCTTTGTAGAGGATGTGATGCTGGCGGCGGATAGGGAGAAGGTTTATCTTTATGATACGGCAGGCGGAAAACTGCTTGATGATAACGGCGTCCTTAGTGATTTTGTCGCAAGCCACAGTAATGGCGGTCTTGTGATGGCAGTATCTGACAAAGACATAAATGTGAAAGTTATGGCAGGTTCCGAGGATATGAGAACTGAACATACCGGTCAGACAAACAAAACATCGGATGACGGAGCAGCCGATGTGTCCGATGCTGATACGGAAAACGGTGCCGGGAGCGCACAGATTCTGTACATGGCTTGCCGCACCGGATTATACCGTTACATATGGGGCGGCTCGGTGATTGAACAGATTGCGGACGGACAGATGACGGCGCTTGGAGATACCCAGCGTAACCCGCTTGCTCTGCAGATACTCGATAATGGAGAGTTCCGCATTTTATTCACCGGTAATTATATGGTGGAGATGTACTATGATGAAACGCTTCCGGCAAAGCCCTCCAAAGAGCTGACGGTGTACAGCCTGCGGGAAGCAGGATGGATTCGCTATGCGGGTCAGCTGTTCCAGAAGGAGCATCCGGATGTACTTGTGAGATATGAGACAGGTATGGACGGAGATAATGCTGTAAGCAAAGAAGATGCGCTTAAGAATCTGAATACGCGCCTGTTAGCCGGGGATGTGCCGGACGTGATCGTGTTAGATGAGATGGATATCGAGCAGTATGCAGACAAAGGTGTGCTCAAAGAGTTAGACGGTATTTTACAGCCTTATCTGGATGACGGTATTCTGTATCAGAACATTGTCGAAGGCATGCGGATGACAGACGGGGAGAAGTTATACAGTGTGCCTATGATGGTCTATCTTCCTCTTTGGCTGGGTGAAGAGATGTATCTGAGCGGGGAGGACAGCCTTGAGGATATTGTGGCGGGTGTGGAGCTGGCGAGACAGAAACACCCGGAGGGACCGATTCTTTACACGCCATATCCGAGAGATGTCCTGCTACAGACAATTCCGGTCTGTCTGCCTGCATGGACGAAGGAGGATGGCAGTCTGGATGTGGAGAAGCTGACGGAGTATTATCAGGCAGTGACTAAAATTTGGGAGTTAGACTGTGCCGGATTAGATGATGCAGCGCGTGAGGCATGGCAGAAGAATAATACGGAGTATTATGAGCCTGATGATATGAGCATGATAGATATTGGGTTCAACTATCAATACAGCGCTCAGCAAAATTTCGGTGAGACATGGCTGCAGATTGGGTTTATGCTGAATCCATGGGTCGGTTCTTCCAATGTGCATGTCATAAAAGCTAATATGGCGGCGGAGTGGCAGACAAAGGAAATTGAGGATGTAGTGACATTTGGAGAGTATGCAGGACAGGCGGGCAATGTTTATTGGGCAAAGACAATCGTAGGATTGGGTGAACAGGCGAAAGAACCGGAGCTTGCCGAAGAGTATTTTGAGCTGCTCCTTTCCGATACGATGATGAGAAAATGGTGGCTGGATAAACCACGAAATCAGAGCGGCATCACAATACGAAAAGATTCGCTTGCGGACATCATGGATATCAACAATGTGGAATTCGGGGAAGTTATGGGGTGGAAAGATCCCGGGGTACTGAATGAAGAAGGGATGTGGGCTACGGAAGAAGAGAAGCAGTGGATTTATCAGATGATGGAAGATGCCGACTGTTGTTACCGCCCCGGAACGATGTTGGAGGAGAGTGCCATGGAAGTAGGTCTGCGGGTGCTTGAAGGAGAACTGACGCCGGAGGAAGGAGCCAAAGAAGTTGAAAGGAAAATGGCAATTTCGATGGATGAGTAGGAGGGCGGATATAAATGAAAGTTGCTGAAAAGTTTCGGGGGAAGCGGGTGAATATAAAGCACAGATTTTTGCGTACAGTGTGTGTAACGGCGTGTGCTATGATGTTTTCCGCCTGTGGCAGTAAGGAAGAGGAGATTCCCATGGGACGCTATGCGGACAGGGAAGTGAAGCTGCCGGATATGGGGTATGAATATATGCATCCCTGCCCGGATGGAAGCTATTATCTTTTCGGAAATGATGTGGATTTAACACATGTGGCGGCGGACGGTACTGTCAACAGGGATAGATGGGGATGGGAAAATAATGCCAATATTCATGTGAAATTCTCCTATGGCATCTCGGATGGCGGTGCGGTGATCTTCGGATATACGCCGATGTTCTATTCGGATGAAGAATACGAGGCTTATGCCGCTGAGGGAGACAACAGATATCTGTACTACTATGTGAGTGAAAAGGGCGATAAGCATCCGTTGGAGCTTTACGGACCGGATTACCGGAAAGCGACGAATCTGGAAACATTTGCATTTGCGCCGGATGGGAGAGTGTACGCCGCCTCCGATGCCTGTGTGTATCGTATCAATGTAGAAAACGGGGAAACAGAGAGTCTGTTTGCCACGCAAAGTCAGGTAAGAGAATTTGCTTTTGTCGGTGATACCATGCTTGCGTTGGACAAAGAGAAAGCCTATCTCTATGATATGGAAGGTGAAAAACTTCTGGAAGATAATGGCGTCTTAAGTGAATTTACGGCGGCTCATCAAAGTGGGCGTATCGTTTTGGCGGTGGAGGATGAGAATGGAGATTTGACAGATGAAGGAAACTCAAAGGTTCTCTATCTTGCCTGCCGTACCGGGCTGTATCGTTATGTGTGGGGCGGATCGGTAATCGAGCAGATTGCGGACGGGCAGATGGTTGCACTTGGGGACAGCCAGTATAATCCGTATGCGCTGCAGATTTTGGGTGACGAACAGTTCAGGGTATATTTCAGCGGAAACTACATGGTGGAGATGTACTACGACGAGACGCTTCCGATGAAGCCGTCCAAGGAGTTGACGGTCTACAGTCTGGAAGAGAACGGACGCATCCGTTATGCAGGGCGTCTTTTCCAGAAGGAGCATCCGGATGTACTGGTCAGATATGAGACGGGGATGGACGGTGACAATGCCGTCAGCAGGGAAGACGCGCTTAAAAACCTGAATACGAGGATACTTGCCGGAGAAGTGCCGGATGTGATCATACTGGATGACATCGATATGGAGCAGTATGCGGATAAGGGGGTGTTGAAGGAACTGGATGATTTCCTTGCACCGTACGAAGAGGACGGTGTACTATACCGGAACATTGTGGAAGCTATGCGTACGACGGAAAAGAATAGAATATACGGCGTGCCGATGACGGTTGAACTGCCGTTGTACTTTGGTGAGAAAAAATATGTGAATGACATGCAAGGGCTGGATGGTATGATTGCGGGAGCGGAGCTGGCGAGAGCAGAGCATCCGGAAGGACCGCTTATCGACACGCCTTTTCAAGAGAATCTGTTTGATATGATGATCCCGCTCTGTCTGCCGGCGTGGATAGGAGAAGACGGCAATCTGGATACGGAAAATCTGACAAGCTTCTATCAGGCGGCTGTCAGATTGTGGGAGCTGGACAGCGATGGGCTTAGTGAAGAAGAGCGGCTTAAGTGGCAGCAAAATCTGACAGATGAAGAATCAGACCTTACAAACATTATGTTTGGGCAGTATGAAGATTACTACAATATCGGTGAGACATGGATTGCTCTCGGATATCTGAAAAATGCATGGTACGGGATAACAAACCTGCATACAAGAATGGTAAATTACCGTAACGGTTACTCGTATTATAAAGAGCTGGGAGACGAGGTGGTCTATGGAAGATTGACGGGTCAGGCAGGAAATACTTATCGGGCGAGGACGATTATAGGATTGTGTGAAAAGGCTGGGGAGCCGGAGCTTGCAGAGGAATTTATGGAGCTGCTTCTATCGGATGCGATGATGCAGAAATGGTGGCTGGAAGGACAGTTTGACGGAGGGCTGCCTATCAGAAAGGATTCTTTGGCTTCTATATTGGATATCAATAACCGCGCATTTGCCGAGGTCAAAGGATGGACCGCTAATGACATCAGTATGATGTATAAAGAGGAGTTCTGGCCGACGGAGGAAGAACTGCAGTGGCTGTTTGATACAATGGAAGAATCTGATTGCTGTTACAGGACGGGAACGCTTTTGGAGGAGAATGTCAGGGAGATTGGTTTCAGGGTGCTTGACGGTGAACTGACGCCGGAGGAAGGAGCAAAAGAAGTTGAAAGGAAAATGGCGATTTCAATGGAAGAGTAGGAGACTGTTGTTCTTGCTGCCGGGCTTTGCGGGTGTCTTAGTTTTCTATCTGCTCCCCTTTCTGGAAGTGGTGAGGCGCTCATTTTTAAAGTCCGGAAATAATGCTTTTGTCGGGGTGAGTAATTATCAGACCGTATTTACCAACAACGCATTTCTGCTGGCAGTGCGAAATACGGCGTTCTATATGGCGCTCGGTGTGCCGATTCTGATGGGCATCAGTCTTATACTGGCGCTTCTGTTGCGGAATCTTGTGTTGCGGCGGAAGTTCGTATCCGTAATGCTTCTGCCGATGGCAGTGCCGGCGGCGGTTATGGTGCTGGTACTGAGGATTTTGATTGACAGACAGGGGCTCATCAATGGGATTGTGACAGGTGTGTCAGAAAAGATTGCCGTGCTGCCCATTTTTGAAGGGATTGATTATCTTAATTCCGGATGGGCGTTAGTGATTGTGCTGTGTAGCTTCCTATGGAAAAACACGGGCTATATGGTGATTCTGTGGCTTGCGGGACTCTCTGCACTGCCGAAGGAAGTGGAGGAGGCGGCAAAAGTGGATGGCGCGAATAGATGGCAAAACTGGCATTACATTATCAGACCGGGTCTTTCCGGCACCACTTTTACGATTGGGATGCTTTCCGTCCTACAGATTTTTAAAAGCTATAGAGAAGTATGGATGGTAGCGGGAAGCTATCCACAGGAGAATATCTATTTCTTGCAGCATCTTTTACAAAACTGGTATCTGAAACTGGAATTTGACCGTATGGCTGCATTGACCGTGCTTTTGTCGCTTGTACTGCTGGTGGTGTGTCTGTGTCTGCAAAAGAGACTTGAACAAAACATTAGGTAACTCTATGGCAGCAGAGGACACAGCCTAAGAGTTACCTAATGTTTGAGGAGTTTTGAATAGGGGAGTAAAGAGGCGATGGGCATTACACAAATCATATCAGGGAAACTGAAAAAAAGAAAAAAGAAAAATTCATGGCTTGCCACGGTGATTTGTTTCTTGATGGCTTTTATCATCTGTCTGCCGCTTCTTATGATACCCGGAGGGGCATTTGCGGATTCGTCTGAGATTAGGCAGATGTTGTCGCCGGTGCTGGGAGAGGCAAAGGGATATGTGGATTGGCATATCATTCCGTTTTATCCGACGCTGGAACATTTCTACAGGTTGTTAGTCGCATCTCCTGCATTCTATAAATTATTCTGGAATACAGTCGGCATGACGGCTGCCATACTTGTGGGGCAGTTGCTTGTGGGTCTGCCTTCAGCGTGGGCTTTTGCGGCTTTTCAATTCAGGGGCAGGGATTTTCTGTTCGGATTGTACGTTATTTTAATGCTTTTACCATTTCAGGTCATGCTTCTGCCACAGTACATAGTGCTTCAGAAGTTTGAGTTGTACGGTAATCCCGCCGCGGTCATTCTGCCGGCAGTCTTCTCTACATTTCCGGTATTTATCATGTACAGGGGATTTACGCAGATCGATTCGGAGATTCTGGAAGCTGCCAGACTCGACGGAGCGGGAGAAATGCAGATATTCCTGCGTATCGGTCTGCCGCTCGGACAGATGGGAATCCGTGCGGCGATGGTCTTAAGTTTCTTGGAATATTGGAATCTGGTGGAGCAGCCGATGGCATTTCTCGAAGAACAGAAAGACTGGCCGCTGTCACTCTATTTACCACAGCTTGATATTGCGCAGGCGGGTTTTGCATTTGCCGTGTCTGTGGTGGTATTGATACCGGCATTATTTGTGTTTGCATTGGGACAGGATGCATTGGAAGAAGGAATTACCTATATCGGAATGAAAGAATAGCGCGAGACATAGCATGAGGGGAAAAGAGAAAGGTTCGGGTGCAATATGGAATCTAAGAAAAAATTATGGAGAGGGTTAGCGGCATTCATGGCGGTTATGTTGATTATGACATTTGTGTCACGAATGGTCTATGTCAGCAGACTGCCGCGGATTCACTGGACAAATCCCACGGCTGCTTCCATCACAAATAAACTGTCAGCGGAGGGGACGGTGGAAGTCGTCAACTCTGAGGCAATTACAGGGATGGAAGGGCTGCTTGTCAAGAGAGTGTGCGTTGCGGCAGGAGAACAGATTGATGCAGGAACCGTTCTCTATGAAGTAGATACGGAGGACTTACAGGTGCAGCTTGCGAGACTTGAGGCGGAAGAGCAGGTTTGGCAAGAGCAGGTGAGTGCCAAACGGAGAGAGGCAGCAACAGAGATTACCCGTGCACAAGAAGATTATGACACGACTGTCGCAGAACTTGACAGAAAGATTGCCGATGAGACAAGACTGCTGGAAGATGCCATGGAAGACTTGGATACTCATATGTTCCGTTTGCCGAAGGAAGATGCGCCGGACGAAATCTGGATTGCATGGGCGGATGAGAGGACGCGGATTGACAGAGAAATAGAGGAACGTAAGCTCGCCATAGAAGAGGCGGGGTTTGAGAAAGAGAAGGTACTGAAAGAAGCGGGCAGAGACATCGAAGACGCAAAAAGCGCACAGAATGAAGTAGAGGGAGCGTACAGTTCCAACTATTCCGCAA
Organism: uncultured Lachnospiraceae bacterium; assembly: GCA_947176505.1. Taxonomy (GTDB): domain Bacteria; phylum Bacillota; class Clostridia; order Lachnospirales; family Lachnospiraceae; genus UBA3282. The sequence goes on from CAMWQW010000048.1 coordinate 7,718, forward strand.
TCGGTCAGGTGCAGGAGAGACAGAATAAGATAGAGACGTGGAAGAGCATCTTGGAAGACGAGGGAAGAATCAAAGCCGAGCAGGAAGGCACGGTACTGGAAGTTATGATGCAGTCCGGGGTGCGGATGGGAGCCGATGCGGTGATGCGTTATGCAAACGCCGAGAGCAGCCGGATTTTCCGTACCATTATTTCCCAAGAGCAGAAGTCTATGGTACATACGGGCGATACGGTGAGGATTAGTTTCCCGGGCAGTTCGGAGGAGGTGGGCGAGACAATTGATTCCATCGTGCAGGAGAATGGCAGCTATACAGTGACAATCTGGCTGGAACCGGATGTGGCGAAAGGGCGCACGGAAGGGATTATGGAATTGACTTCTACTTCTGAAATCTATGATTTTGTAGTCCCAAAACAGGCGCTTCATAACGACGGCGGCAACTACGTTTATGTGCTGGAAGAGAGAAGCGGTATTCTGGGCATGGAACTGAGCGTCAGGAGCCTGACAGTACGTCTCCTCAATGAAAATGATGATAATGCGGCTATTGCGGATGAACTGCTGACAAACGATATGAAAATTGTGACACAGAGCGATAAGGAGCTGTCGAACGGGATGGCAGTGATGGAATATTAGGGATACCAGTGTGTTAAATTTGCCCTTGCAAAGAAACGGGAGAATTAGTATAATAAACAAATAGTAGTGAAATGGCTTGGATATGGCGCAAAGAAGGTACGAAAGAACAATGCTGAATCAGAAGCAGTTTTTAAAGGAATATAATTTAGAACAGACGTTTCAAAAATCAGGTTTGGAGTGGAAACTATTAGAAGATATTTACGATGATTATAGGGAAAAAGTTTATCCGCTGTTTCAGGAGCTGGCAGGCAGACTGGTTACAAGTTTTCATACAATGAAGAAAAATATGAGAATTGAGAATCCTAAATGGGGTAATGATATACATGTTATATATGGTCGGGCAAAGGAGCCGGAGCACGTTGTTGAAAAGGTCGTCAGAAAAGTTGGAAGTGAGGATAGCCAGAAGTATCAGGGGATAAATGTTGACAATTATAAAGATATTTTAAGAGATTTAATCGGTATTCGTATCATTGTAATCAAAAAGGAAGGTTGGAAGGAAGCTCATAATTTAATATGTGCCCTTTTTGATAAGTTTTATGATGATACCCCGAAGGCATATGTATGCTATGGAGACAGAAAGATATTTGATGCAGAACAAATAGATGTTGATTATACGGTGAAAGGGTATCGGTCACAGCATTATATTATTCAGTATGAAATGTATTATGCCGAAATTCAAGTGCGAACCATGGCGGAAGAAGTATATGGTGAATTTGACCATAGAGTGCGGTATCCGTACTTTAAGGACAACAAATTTCTGATACGATATACTAACATGATTTCAAGAGGGATTGCAGAGTTGGATGATATGATTTCCACTTGCATGCAGCTTGATGATAAATTACTGGAGGAATTAAACCATAAGTTTGAAGAAGATAAGTATGTTGATTGGGCTAAAGAACAAGGAGATCCAATGGAGCAGATGCCGGACAGACAACTTGAAATTATTAAGAGTGGTGATGCAATAGACATTCTGAATTATAAGTTGTTGTGAAACTGAGATTATAAATATACCCTAGGGGAGATAACAAATTATGCAAAATCAAGCAACCGGTAATAAGCGGATGGCACAGAAACGACGCAGAGAGGCTTTAATACTGGAAGGGCTAACCGGAAAGACCGTAAAGGATACGTTGCCTAATACATCATATCCTTGGGTTGAAGAGGCAGAAGCAATGTATTTTAAGGGAGCACGTGATTTCTTGAGGACATCTTTAGCATATAACATTCTATGCGGTCATCAGGATGTATCGGACAAAGTTAAGGTATGAGAGGAAAAATATGCAACAGAATTACATTGAGCTGATAAAAGCGGTAGGAGAAAAGGAATTTGATTCCCGGCTTTCTGAACTACAGAAACAGGTTAATGAGTTCCTTGATAGAGCTGGGTATGTTTCTACAGAGGAAGAAAAGGGATGCGTAGAATGTAATGACCGGATTTTATATCATGTTTTGCTTGACTATTATTCTGACATTCTGCGCTTGAAAGAATTCCATGGAATTAAACATACAATAACGGATAAAAATATTGCTTATTTAGCTTATTGGATTTTGAAACGGAAACCTATACAGGTACCTAATTCAGTTGAAGAAGATAAAGATATTTTTATTAACGAGAGATTCGTCTGTTATATTATCACATACGAATGCTTGCAGCAAAAACAGAAGAAATCAAGTGACCACAAATTAAATGAACAATCGATGAAAAAGTATGATAGATATATTGACTTATTATTATATTTTTTAAAGTATAGAGAGTGCAGTGCACAAATGCTGGAATTGTTGATTGAAACATTTAAAATGGGAATTGTGTTTGGTGAGGAATTATGATTAAGAAAAGTATCGGACATTGGCAACATACAGTGTCCGATGCTTTTTTTCGTGTAAAAAAGGAGTGGATGTGGTACAATAGACGCAAGCCCGGCGGCTTGCGTCACAAGAATTGCGTCGCAATTCTTGCCAGAA
>CAMWQW010000049.1 GCA_947176505.1 uncultured Lachnospiraceae bacterium
TCATAGGATAGGAAAGACATTGTATAAGGAGATTCAGGTTCGGTTTTGAGGGTATAATGCCCGATAAGGATGGCCCGGTGGCTCAGTTGGTTAGAGCGCCGCCCTGTCACGGCGGAGGTCGTGGGTTCGAGTCCCATCCGGGTCGTTTTGGAGAAATTGTAAAGTAATTTGCAAATCAGTCAATCTCGCGAAGCGAATTTCGCCAATGAACTTGTTTGTTTTGTTAGATTACGGAGCAATTTTACTAATGGGATCTTAGCTCAGCTGGGAGAGCATCTGCCTTACAAGCAGAGGGTCATAGGTTCGAGCCCTATAGGTCCCACTAATAATTATTTATTTTTGTGAAGAATTATAAAAGTTTGCCGATATGGCTCAATTGGCAGAGCAGCTGATTTGTAATCAGCAGGTTAACGGTTCGAGTCCGTTTATCGGCTTATGATGGTAACATCATATGGATGGATTCCCGAGTGGCCAAAGGGGACAGACTGTAAATCTGCTGCAAATTGCTTCGGTGGTTCGAATCCACCTCCATCCATTTAGCTGTAAAACAGCTCTCAATTAAATAACGCGGGGTGGAGCAGTCTGGAAGCTCGTCGGGCTCATAACCCGAAGGTCATAGGTTCAAATCCTGTCCCCGCTACTCAATGCCCAGATAGCTCAGTTGGTAGAGCAGAGGACTGAAAATCCTCGTGTCACTGGTTCGATTCCGGTTCTGGGCATTTTTTATGTAATAGGAAATTCTTTTATGAAATCATATAGAGAATTTGTTTGTTTATCATGGACCACTAGCTCAGGTGGTAGAGCACTTGACTTTTAATCAAGTTGTCTGGGGTTCGAATCCCCAGTGGTTCACTAGAAAAGCCTCAGCGGAGAGTTGGGGATTCGAACCCCGGGGCGACCATCCCCAGTGGTTCATTAGAAAAGCCTCAGCAGAGAGTTGGGGATTCGAACCCCGGGGCGACCATCCCCAGTGGTTCACTAAGTCGCTTTCTATATAAATACTATTTTATGATATCAAGTTTTTCTAAATTTTGCTTTTCTTAATTATAATTTCTTTTTTAGTTTACTCCCTTTTTAGAATTATGTATCTATTGAAAATAGATATTGCAATTAAACGCCTTGAAAATTATTACCCGTTAGATTTAAACTATGTATATTTCCCGAATATTGAAATGTATAGGATATTGTAAGTAGAGATTGCATTATAGTTAGTAATATACGAAAGGGTTATTTATAAACATGATAAAGTGTGTGCGATGGTTGAAGCATAAGAATGAGAAAATTAGTGATGATAAAGATGACAGACTGACTAAGCTGCCAAAACTGCCGATTCGCAAAAAAATGTTCTGGGCTATATATTCTCTTATTTTGTTATTGACGCTAATTGTGGATACTCTTGTTTTTGTAACCTACAAATATGATATAGAATCGCAGATTGCTCAGTTTGGGAACCAGACAATTAATGAGTCGGGTATTAATATTTCAAGAAATATATTAAGCAAAGAGGAAAACCTTACTTATAAAATTGGAGAATGCAACCTGTTTACAGAGGAAGCACAAAGAAATGTATATTCGGAGAATAGCAAGGAAATGAAAACATTGGTAGCTCTAATCAGCAATTCCGGATTTCAAGTTACTTCATGCTATTTAAAGCGGACGAATGGTTCAGAGGAGTTTTGGACCAATGGCAGTATTACGATTTCTGAATTCCGAAATTCTGATATAAACAGTGTCTTGCAGAGTGAAAGTGAAAATTTAAACTTAAATCGCGGAATCGCTATCTGGAGGCGTATGGAGGATATGCCGGAGAGTGTATATATCATCAAAAATATTATTGACGATGTTACTATAGAAAAACAGGCGGTATTGTGCATTCAGATTGATAATACTTTTTTTAAATCTTTACAAAATACAGAAAATATGTCAGTACTGATTCATGATGAAAAAGGGAATGTGCTATATTATTCGGACGAGTTGGAGCCGGTTATTGATGAAATTCTTATGGGGCGCAATAGTGACTTTATCACGATGAATACAAAAATTACAAAGAAAAATTGGTCTATGACAGGCTTGATCAGCAAACAGCAGGTGTTGGACACGCTTCACCGGCTGCTACTTATTATGGGGATGATAGAGGTTATTTTTTGTATAATAAGTTTTTGGATAGCAAAGTATGTGTCTGAGAATATGACTTCTAATATATCAGCGTTGATTGAAAGCATGAGACAACTTGAACAAGGCAGTCAGGCTGACATGATACAAGCAAAAACAACAGATGAAACAGCCTATCTTGTAGAAGTTTTTAACCATTTGAATCAAAAATTACAAGAGACAATTGAACTGTTGACGGTTAATAGGACACAGAAAGAAAGAGCAGAATATAATGCCTTGATTGCCCAATTAAATCCGCATTTTCTCTATAACGCGTTGGAGTCTGTCAGTGCGATGGCTAAACTGAATCAGCAGGGGGAGATTGTAGAGGCGGTTGACAATTTGGCGAAGCTGCTTCGAGTATGCTTGTCAGGGAATGAAGCAGAGATAACATTGGATAAGGAATTTGACTATATCAGGCAATATTTGTCGTTGGAAAGATTGATTACAGGCGGACACATTGATTGGGATATTGACTGTGAGGAGGAGCTTTATCGTTGTCGTGTGCCGAAGCTGATCTTACAACCACTTGTAGAAAATAGTATCGTGCATGGTTTTGATACTTGTACGGAAGAGGCTATGATTGTGATTATGGTACGGACTGACAAAGACAATCTGATAATAGAAGTGTCAGATAACGGGGCTGGCATGTCGCAGAAATATGCAGATGAGATTATTGCCGGTGAAGAAGTGAAGAAGTCGGAGCATGACCGTAGACATATCGGAATAAAGAGTATTCAACAGAGGATCACTTATCTGTATGGAGAGCGGTATGGTGTGCAGATACAAGCGCAGGAGGAAGCAGGTACAACGGTGAAACTGACTATGCCGGTGATAAAGGAGTGACTTATGTATCGACTATTTATTGCAGATGATAATGAATTGGCCAGACAGGCTTTGAAACGATCCGTACAATGGGCGGAACTTAATTGTGAATTTTGTGGAGAAGCATCTAATGGTACGGAAGCTCTGGCATTTATTGCGGAAAAGAAACCGGATATTGTATTGATGGATATTAAAATGCCCGGAATATCGGGGATGGATGTGATTGCTGCACTGCGTGAAAAAGGGGTAGACAGCCTGTTTATTATGATTACGGCATATGATGATTTTACATTTATGCGCCAAGGTATGCAGATGGGGGTATTTGATTATATCTTAAAACCGGTTGCTGATAATGAACTGCATACTGTGTTGCGTAAAGCGGTTGAAAGTCTTGCAGAGCATGAAGAAGAAAAGCAGATTGCACAGAATTATAAGGAGAAAAGTGAGAGTTATGAGGCACAGCTTAAAGAGGTAAACGAGGAATTGGAGGAGAAGCTTTTTATTGATGCTGTTAATGGCTCTAAAGATTCTTCAGAGAGATTTGCCAAGATACTGAAGGCAAAATACCGTATACATGATTATTTCTTGATGCTTGTTGTGCCCGAAGAGGAGAGAGAAGGCGGGCAGTCAATTGATGAATTTATAGAGAGACAATGCAGTATTATGGCAGAATGCAGCAGAATATACCATGCACATGCAAAAGGGGTATGGATAAAAGAGGGTTATTTGATGCTGCTTAGTTTTGCACGGACAATGTTTCTTAAAGAATATGATTTACAGTCGCTTCGCATGGCAGAATTTATATGTCGAAAAAATGAAGAGGCTTCTGCCGATGTATATATGACGATTAGTCATGTATCATCATCTTTTGAGGAATTAAGCGATTTGTTTGGTCAGGTTTTATTTTGTAAAAACAGTAGATTTTTCTTAGAGAATCAGAAAATAATTCACTATGATAGTCTTCGAAGCCGCAGCATCAGTGGGGAATATTTGAAAATGCGTAAATTGGAGGAACTATATGCGGCATGTAGAGAGCACCGCGCATCCGTTAGAGACTGTATGACTGATTTTTTAAATCAGTTTTCGGTCAATGAAATATATGATATTGATTATGTGAAAAATATCTTGATACAAGCGGCAATCATGATGGTCTATATCCAGAGGGAAGAGGGCGTGGAGGAAAATGATTTTCCGGATGTAAATGATGTCGTAAAAGAATTGTCAGAGATGCATTCTTTGCAAAATGCTTTTCAATGGATGCAGGATTTTGCGGACAGAGTCGAGATGAGTGGTGATATTAGGCGTAAGATATCGCAGCAGACGAAGAAAATATTAGATTATTTAAACGAGCATTACACAGAACAGATTTCATTACAGGATGTGGCGGATTATATGGGAGTATCCGGTACGCATGTCAGCAGGCTGATTAAGAATGATATAGGGGAGACATTTATAACACTGTTGAATAAGATTCGCATCAAAGAGTCAATAAGGCTTTTACGAAGCGGCGGATATAAAGTATATGAGATTGCCGAGATGGTAGGTTACAGCAATTATGCTTATTTTTATCAGATTTTTAAAAAACATACAGGAGTGTCACCCAAGGATTATGTTTGATTTGTAAGAGGTTATGTTGAAATATCTAACTTTTTTTTCTCATAAAATGTAACTTCCGACGTATTTTTTTCTATCTTTTTGTGATGTTTAATAATAGCAGGACGTAACTGATCGGAAAATGCGAAATTGTTACACCGGAATAAATTCATAATAATTGTCGGGAGGTAGAGTATGAAGAAGAGAATATTAAGTTTGCTCCTGTGTGGAGCTTTAACAGCATCAGTATTGACAGGATGTGGAAACAGTCAGAATGGAGCGACGGAAGGAAATGTAGAAAGCTCGGATGGGAATAGTTCGGGCGCTGGGACAGGAGCGGAAGCATCCCCGGATAATGAGGACGCAGGAGAAGAGGCTGTAGATGAAGAGCAGTCGAAAACAGCGGGCGATCTCAGCGGAGAATTAAATATTGTACATTATTTGTCTGAGCCACAGAAAATTGCAGCGTTAGATGAATTGGTTGCCGGATTTGAAGCCGAGTATCCGGGTGTGAAAGTGAATCAGGAGTCTACCACACTGGAGAATTATCAGGATGTATTGAAGTTGAAGTTTTCTACAGGTGATGTACCGGATGTATTGTTCGGAGGACCTAAGACATATTCCGTATTTGTGGAATCGGGGAATGTTGAGGACTTGACAGATTATGATTTCATAAACAGAGTGCAGCAGAGTACATTGGAGAATGTAAAAATAGATGGTAAGGTATATGGCGTTCCGCTTGATGTAATGGCAAATGCAGTTCTCTATAATAAGGATATTTTTGCGGAAGTCGGTTTAGAGATTCCAAAGACATATTCTGAGTTTATCGATGTATGTAAGAAATTGGATGAAGCCGGTTATATTGCATGTACGGCGGGATATCAGGACGGTATTTCAGTAGGTGCAAATTTTTATACGATTTTCTATGGAACACCGTATTATAATATGAGCAACTTTGAGGATGAGATGATTGCGGGGGAGAAACATGCAGGCGATTATCCTGAATTGGCAAGAGCATTGACACAGTGGCGCGAGATTATGGAGTATCAGAATGAAGACCACAGATCTATTAATACGGACCGCGCTGAGCAGATGTTTGCCAATGGTGAAGCGGGAATGCTGATTATTGGTACATGGGGAATCGGTGCAGTGGCTAACTATAATCCGGATGGAAACTACGGTGCTTTTATGTATCCTTCGGAAGAAAAGAGTGAAGATAACCGTATTCCGATTACAGCGGGCGATACTTGGATGATGGTCAAGGATTCTCCTAATCATGATGCGGCAGTTGCTTTCTTTGAGTATATGACCAGACCGGACGTCAATGCGAAGTGGTGCACAACAACACAGGAAATGACGATTTTAAACGATGTTGAAACGCCGGAACTTCCACAGGCTATGCAGGATACGGCGGCAGAGATAGCTACAGGTAAGGTATGCAATTACACGGCAGGAACAGTATTCTCCGGGCAGCATTTTGCATCATGGGGCGAAACACTTCTTACGTTTGCGGTAACGCCGGATATGAGTAATGAGGCATTTTGTGAGGAACTGGATAATAGATTTGCAGCGGCAAATAAGTAATCAGTTGATAAGAGAGGTCAGACATCGTGAGACGTCTGATCTCTTTCAAAATATAAAGGAGCATATGATGAAAAAGCAAAAAATTAATTTGAAAAAGGAAGTAATCGATTTCACGTTCCTGCTTCCAGCTTTTCTTGTATTTTTATTTATGATATTGATTCCGCTTATTATGGGAGTTCGGTATACTTTTACGGACTGGGATGGAATTTCCGCAGTTCAGAACTATGTTGGGTTTAAAAATTTTAATACGGTATTTCACGATAAGGATCTTTTGGTGCCAATTAAGAATACCTTGACTTTTACAGTAATCACGGTAATCTGTGTCAATGTGATTGGTCTGGGTCTGGCACTGCTTGTAAATCATGAGTTTAAAGGAATCAATATTGTAAAGAGCATTATTTTTATTCCCTTGGTCATCAGTCTTGTGTTGGTTTCACAGATGTGGATGTATGTGTACAACGATTTTTTTACCATAATAGGATTGGAGAATCCGTTGGTGAGTCAGAAACTTGTCATGTTGGGACTCTGCGGTATGTGTATCTGGAAAGAATCAGGGCTTGCAATGATGGTCTATCTGGCGGGGCTGAAAGGTATTCCAACAGATGTGACGGAAGCGGCGGTGATGGACGGTGCCAATGCATGGCAGAGATTCCGCAATGTTACGATTCCCTTTCTCGCACCGGCATTTACATATTGTATTCCGCTGTGGCTGGCTGGAGGACTTAGGATGTTTGATTATGCGGCAGTGGCAACGAACGGAGGACCGGGAAGTGCTTCTACCACGATGACATATTATATATATAAGTATCTGTTCCCCTACAATAAGGTTGGGTATGGTCAGACTGTTGCCATGATTTATCTGGCGGTTTGTATTGTCATCTCTACTTTTGTAACCAATAAATTGAGAAAGAGGGAAATTGACCTATGAGAAATAGCAAAAAAGTAAAACTTTCGGTTAATATTTTAATATTATCGGGTATGTGCATATTGATGTTAGCGCCTTTCTATGTGGCAATCTGCTATGCTTTTAAATCAAGAACTGATTTTGTAAAGACAAAACTGGCTTTTCCGACATCGCTATATCTGGATAATTTTAAGGAAGCTGTTGCGGTGCCGAATTATTTTACGGCTTTTAGAAACAGCGTGATCGTAGCAGTCTGCATGGTATTGATGATTGTTCTTGTTTCTTCCACAGGGGCTTATATTATTACACGTAAAAATAACAAATTGTATAATATTTTTTATTATATATTTCAGTTAGTTATTTTGATTCCGTTTCAGACATTAATGTTTCCGCTGTATCGGGAACTGAATGCAATCCATGCACTTAATACACTGTGGGGATTGGTCTTGGCACAGATTGGAATGAATGTCGGATATGTGGTTTTTTTGTATGCAGGATTTATCAAAGGTGTGCCGATTTCTCTGGAGGAAGCAGCGGAACTGGATGGCTGTAATAAGTACCAGACTTTTTTCCATATTGTTTTTCCGCTGTTAAAACCGATTAACATGACTGTATTTGTGCTTTCTTTTCTGAATTCGTGGAATGATTTTGCAATCTCCATGATTATTTGTCAAAAAAAGGAAATGCGTACAATTCCTATGATGCAGTATGCATTTTTTGGAGAGTATTCTTCCAACGTCAGTGTTGCTTTTGCAGGTGCGCTTATTGCAATGGTTCCAGCAGTTGTAGTATACTTTTTAGCACAGAAGTATATTGTGGCAGGTATGACGGCGGGAGCGGTGAAGAATTAATTGTCAGTCAAAATAGTATAGGAGATTGTTGGATGCAGGAAGTACTACGAATAGATGTGATTCTGGATCAGATTGAGACTGTGCAGGGAGCAGGCGGAGAGGTTACAATGATACTTTTTCACGGAAACTTTAGCTGCGAACTGGGGAGCGGAAAGGTATTGCCGGGAGGTGTAGATACACAGACTCAGCGGTGGGGCGAGGATAAGTCTCTGTCAGCGAGGTACATTTTAGAGGGCAAAGACCAGAATCAAAAGCCGTTCCGTATTTTTGTGGAAAACAATGGCATCTGTAAGGAAGGCGAGGTGCTGAAGACATGTCCCGTAATTTATACAGATGCGGAAGAATTGCAGTGGATGGAGCAGGAGAAGCTGAGCGGTATTGTGGAAGGAAGCGGAGAAAACAAAGTACGGATTAGGATATACAGGGGGTAGACTGGAATGGATAGAGAAACGAATGTAGAAATCAAGAGAGATGGGCTGAAGCTTCATGGAAGAATAGTCAGAACGGATGAAGAAAAAGGCGCAGCACTTATTATTTTCCATGGATTCGGAGGGGATTCCGGATATGATGAAAGTGATTTATACAGTATAATCGCGAAAAAAGCAGCAGACTGCGGGGTAAATGCGCTGCGGTTTGACTTTAGCGGCTATGGGAAGAGTGAAGGCAGAACCGAGGATATGGATATTTTTCGGGAGATATTGGATGCCATCGCTATTCTTAATTATGTACGAACCCTGCCGTATGTGACAGACATTTACCTGCTCGGACACTCTATGGGAGGGGTGATTGCCGGGATGCTTGCGAGTCTGTATCCGGATGTGGTTAAGAAATTGATTCTGCTGGCACCAGCAGCCACACTTAAGGAGGATGCCCTGAAGGGAATCTGCATGGGAACAGAATATGACACATGGAACGTACCCGATGTAGTGTTGGTGGATGGACAGCACCCTGTGGGAGGACATTTTTTCCGGATTGCAAGGAATCTGCCGATTTTTGAAGTGACTTCGCAATTTGCCGGAGAAACGCTTCTGATGCATGGTATACCGGATGCGATTGTAGACTACCATGTGTCTGAAAAGTATCATGAGAACATGAAGAATAGCAGGTTATGCCTTTATGAGAATTTAGATCATGGCATAGAGGGAATGGATCAGGATAAGGTACTGGAGGAAATTGGTATGTTTTTAGAGGGGAAGTTTTAGACTTCTCCTTCTTTTATGAAAGTGTTTGAATACGATGTTTTGTCCGATATACATATATGATATAATAAACGCAAGCTCAGCAGCTTGCGTTACAAGAATTGCACCGCAATTCTTGCC
>CAMWQW010000050.1 GCA_947176505.1 uncultured Lachnospiraceae bacterium
CAAGAATTGCTTCGCAATTCTTGCCGAAATCATTTATGCTGTGGCATTTATCTAAATGCTACAATAGACGCAAGCTTTTAGACCGATAATCACAAACGCAGGAGGAGTCCCATGGATCCTTACCAGAATAACAATCCATATGTGAACAACGGCTATCCTCCTTCACGCCCGAAACCAAGCGGTGAGGGATTGGCTACGGCTGCCATGGTGCTGGGAGTACTCTCTGTTGTCACGGCGGTAACATTTACAATTTACCCTTCTTTGATACTCGGAAGTATTGGCATCGTGCTTGCGCTATTGTCCAAGGGACGCGCACCGAAGCTGGTTTCCAAAGCGAAAATCAGCATTATCTGTGCTACAGCCGGTATACTGTTCACAGGTTCTGTATTTGTCACAACCATTCAGACTGTTCATGAGCATCCGGAACTCTTGGATGAAGCCTTAGATAATTTTGAAAAACAATACGGTATGTCTTACGAAGAATTAATAAATATGATGTTAAACGGCGAAGAGCTTCCCGTGAAATAGATCTGAGATTCTCTTTGCAGCACATTTACATGATTAAGAAAGGCTGGTGCGACATGATTGGTGGAATTTCTAACTCTTATGACAATTATACTCCTTTTGCAGGTGTAAGCTCTTATGCTTCCGCTTATGACGCGGCAGGCAGCGCAGCCGCGAGTGAAGATACTCCTACAGAGCGCGTCATCATCCGCAATCCCGGAGAATCCACAGAAAAGCAGGCAGGTAAGGAATCCTCTCCTGCCGAGTGTAAGACTTGTAAAGAGCGCAAATATCAGGACGGCTCTGATGAAGACGTATCCTTCAAGGCTCCTGCGCACATTGATCCCAACGCTGCTGCCGCCCGTGTCAGAAGCCACGAGCAGGAGCATGTGAGCAACGCTTATAAGAAAGCCGCACAGAACAACGGCAAAGTTGTTTCCTGTAACGTGTCAATACACACTTCGGTGTGCCCGGAATGCGGACGCACATTTGTGTCCGGCGGTACCACCGCTACGCAGATCAAATATTTTAATGAAGAAAATCCTTATCAAAAAGAAAAGAAATCTTCCGATGCCGCCAACAAATACCGTGGCATGAATGTTGATATCGCATGCTGATGTACAGCATGCATATAGACAGGAGTTTATAAGATGAATCACTATCAGTCTTCTGCGGAGCTGAAAGCTTCCGCCAAAGAGCATATGTTCGGACACTACGGAACAGCCATCGGCGCATATCTGCTTGTAACATTCGGCACAGGCATTTTTACGCTGATGGTGCTTTCTTTGACCGGAGATACCAGTACCCTTATCGGAACCTGTATTTATATCGTGACGGCTTACGCACTGTCTGTGCTAAAGGGATTGTTTACTTCCGGTATCACATATTTCTATTTAAAAATCGCCTGCGGTCAGCACGTCATTACCGGAGATGTCTTTTATGGCTTTCGTTTTTGCCCCGATAAGGCTCTGCGCATACAGGCTTTTATTTCCCTGCTGATTTACATCGGAAGCATACCTGAATATGTCGCAATCTATCAGCTCCCGGTGCATCCGGAAGCTGTGGACTATATCCCTTACCTGCTTTGCTCGGCGTTGTCAAGTTTGATTGCTTTCATCCTCAATCTGTTCTATGCACAGGCTTTTTTCCTGCTCCACGATTTTCCGCAGTATTCATCAAGGGAACTGTTAGCCGCAAGCCGTAAGCTCATGCGCGGGCAGAAGCTGAAATTATTCTATATCCACATCAGTTTTATTCCGCTTCTTCTTCTCAGCGTATTATCCTGCGGCATCGCAATGTTGTGGATTGTTCCGTATATGAATGCCACCTTAACAGAATTTTATTTGGATCTTATCCAAAACCGACAATAAATATATAACCATCGTTTTTTCTTTTTCAACAGCAGGAGTAGTTCTTCCTGCTGTTTTTGTGTCATGGCAATCAGCTCTTTATCCGCTTCTTTGTTCCCGTACAACACACCTTCATATTCTCCGATAAATCGCAGAATACCTTTATCCGGAAAGTCGCCTTCTACCCTTTTACAAAACTCGTCCAAGGTTTCCTGCCCTCTCCTGATGCCCATCAATGACATAATCTGCATATTACGACGGACTACCGTCCGTAGCTGCTCTTCTGCATTCATTCTGTTGTAACGATAATCGGCAATCAACCGATTTAGGACACACACGATGCCGCCTGCCGCACCTACAACCAACAGTATAATACCTGTCATCTGCATAAACCGCAGCAAATTGTTCCTTGCTTCGTAAGCCGCCTCTCCGTTATCCTCCCCCTTATCCTCAGGCTGCTCTTGTCCAACCGCAATATTTCCTCTATCCACAAGCCGATTGCCCGCTCCTGTGTCGAAATCATCATTTTCGTTCCGGACCGCCCAAGGTGTATACCTGACCCGAGAGTAGCCGGGCGTAGGCTCATACGGAATCCATCCGATTCCGTCCAGATACACTTCCGGCCATGCATGCGCCATATCGGAATAGACAGCCACCTCATCTTTACCCGAAGCAGGCACACAAAATCCCTGCACATATCGCGCCGGAAGTCCCTGCGCCCTTGCCAGAAGCACAAAAGCAGTCGCGAAATGGCTGCAATATCCCTCTTTTCCTTCAAGAAGAAAATAATCGAGAAATTCTCCGCCGCTTGTGACCGTTCCCGGCAAGTCATCCGGTGTCAAAGTATAAGTGTATCCGGATAGTTCTGTCTCAATCATCCTCAGCCTATCAACATCCGTCTGCGCACCTTCCGTAATCTCATTTATATACACCTGTACCGCATCAGAAATCTCCACTTCTTCCGTATAACGGGCAAAAATCTCCTGTCTGTGAACCGCCATATCAGCTGCGGTAACGCTCACGCCCGTCCTTTTCTCCATATCCTTAAGGATTTTTGCAAGTATTTCTTCATCTGTCTGCACAGAGCCCGCTTCACTCAAGAATCGGTCAAACCCATCCTGTCCGGCATTCAATTGATAGAAAGACACTTCATATTCCGCCCCATACCCCTTGGCTTTGTCAAAAAACAGGCTGCCGCCTTCTTCGTAAAAGTCCAGACTCTCACCCTTATATATCACATTTAGCAGTTTTAAGGGAGTAAATAGATATCGTGTATGGAAATACCGGTAATCAATCTGAAAGTCTGCATATTTCATGTAGTCTGTGAAATATTTGTTATCATATCTTCTCACGGCATACATAGTTTCCGCGGTATCCATATACCGCTCCTTAGAGGTGTCCTTATTGAGGCATTTCCACTGTCTGCCGTCAAATGTGTCATAAACATTTCCGCTTAAATATACACTTGTCACCAGCCCGTCAGCGTCCCGTATTGTCATAATCTCACGATTACTCTCCATCCGGCTGCCATCAATATTCCCGCTGTCGGAAAAACCGTTCAGGCTCAGCTCATAATCTTCATCTCCGCCACGTACGATACTCTGTGACACCTTCTTAAAAGATTCCGTGAGATACTGATATACGTTCTTAACAAGCTTCCAGTCATAAGGCTCATCCGGAACTGCACACAACATCATAAATACAAAGTATACCGTAATAAAAGGAACAATCCACAGCATATATGCCTGAATACTTCTGCCCCGTTCCTTGTTCCAGCGTCTCTGCGTCCATTCCACATAGGTCAGCACGACATAGCAGATCAGAAAGGCTACTCCCGGCTTTGACATCTCCTTTTCTGCGAAAAGCGCATACAACAAGCCTGCCATAAGCATTACCGCACCTGTTGTTTTCACCCGAAAATTCTTCTCTGTGAGAAACACAAACAAGTAGCAAAACAGCACGAACAGCACCGTCTGCATTACCTCATATCCCGTATACCACTCACTATGCCAGCCCGGAAGGTTTAGAAGCCATCTGCAGTAAGACTGCCCAAACAGCAGGCATTGTCTAAATCCCATAATCATGCCTATGCCAAACACAACCGCGCCGATTCCCGAAAGCCCCATAAGCCGTCCGCGCACGCTCACCCGATCCATATACATTACTATAAGAATCATTATCACAAGAGTAAGAATGATTCTGAAGTCTATCACGTAGATTCCCAACCGTCTCTTTGCACAGCACAGTCCAATGCATGCTAACAGCGCCGTATTCACCATACGCCATATATTCTTATCGCTCATACGAGACATTATATCCATCACAACGTTCCTTCCAGCTTCGCATCAGAAGATACTGCAATCACTTTACATCTCTCCGTACTCTGTCTGACAAAGTTCTCTATGTTCTCATCCGTGACGACATAGAAAACCACCAATACCCCCGCTTTGTCAAGTTCCTCCGTAATCCGCAGTATGTTCTCGTCAATCTTGTGCAGAACGCAGAAGACAATTCTGCTTCCGTATAAGTTCCCGCCATCCGTAAGGACTGACAGTAATCTGCTGAAATCTTCACTCTCGTCAAAGCAAATATCCGACACATTCTTGTAGAACCTATCAAAATCATTGATTCCTCTCACCTGCTCCGTGACCATCCCCTTTTGTCCGCAGTAGGTCATAAACGGTATACTCCTGTCCGCAAGAAAAATCCCGATAGCCACCACCGTCTCTAGTATTTTATCCTCCACGGGAAGATACAGTCTTTCTTCCTTGCTGTACCGTCTTGTGTCCCACAAAAGGGAAATTCCCTGTTTCTCTTCGCCTATCCTATTTCTCACTTTAACCTTCTGCTCTCTGGCAGTCGCCTTCCAGTGAATCTGTTTCACCGCGTCCCCTGCCACATAGTCCCTTACCACCACGTCCGCTTCCGACTGCTCCCTCAAAGACTCTCTTTGTACAGGAGAAATAAAATCACCGATACTGTCCAGTCTCGTCACACGGGTCATCCTCGGCAGCACCTGAGCCTTGACTGCATGGGGAATCCGATAGCGTATCCTGAAGAGCTTAAAGAAGTCTGTCATAACAATCTCTTTGACTCCCACCTCATATTCGCCGCGGTATTTGCACGTCAATTTCGTCTCAAAAACTTTCTTGTCCTTTGGCAGCAGTTCATACTCGCTGTCACCGGGAAGCTCCTCCACGGTAGAAAAAGACGAAAACATACCGACGCTTACACCTGCAAATACACAGAAACTTTCATTCTGCAGAATAAATAAGTACGGCACCGACTGCCCACACACCATATTTTTATTGTCTATCTGCTGAAGTATCTTAAGATTGAAATAGACCGCCGCCAGATAAATCAAAGAAATCACCGGTATCAGCGTAATTCCGAAAAAGATGCCATAACTGACAGCACCCCCGTAAAGGCTGATTGCCGCCAGTGACAGCACCCATAAATCCAGCAAAATCCATCTGCGCATTTTCATGATAACCGCTCCTCTTAAAGCAACACAAGTACTGCTTCTTTGCTTACATCATACTCCTATATCAGACAGGGATTTTCGCCTGAACAACCAGACTCTTTAGGATTTTATCTTTATCCTCCCTGCGAATCTTCGCCTCGGAAGACAAAGCCAGTCTGTGACCAAGCACCTGCATCGCCACGGCTTTCACATCGTCCGGCTTCACATAGTCGCGCCCCTGCATAAAAGCTCTCGCCTGTGAGGCGCGTACCATCGCAAGCACCGCTCTTGGGCTTGCACCGAGCACAAAGCGTTCTTCCTGTCTGGTAAGGCACACAATATCCTCAATATAACCTAGCACCGATTCTTTCACGGTAACCGCCGCCGTTTCCCGCTGCATGGCAATCATCTCCTCCGCCTGACAGACAGCTTCTGCCTGTTTGACCGTCTCACCCCGAATAAACTGTGCCGCCATCTTCATCTCCTGTTCTCTGTCCGGATAACCGATGGACAGCCGCATCATAAAACGGTCTAGCTGCGCCTCCGGCAGCGGATAGGTCCCGATAAATTCTATCGGATTCTGTGTTGCCACAACAAAGAAAGGTTTCGGCAGCTCGCGCACGACTCCATCCACCGTAACCTGTCCCTCCGCCATCGCTTCCAGCAGACTCGCCTGCGTCTTCGGCGCGGTTCTGTTAATCTCGTCCGCCAAGAGCACCTGATTCATCACCGCACCTGCCTGATAAACAAATTCCCCCGTATTCATATGATATACTGACACTCCTGTCACATCTGTCGGTAACGTATCCGGCGTAAACTGTATTCTTCCGAAAGTGCACCCGATACTCCTTGCAAGAATAAGCGCCAACGTCGTCTTGCCTACGCCGGGAACATCCTCCAAAAGTACATGTCCACCCGCCAACATACAGATTAACAGATTCTCTACCACATCTTCTTTTCCTACAAAAAACCGATTGATATTTTCCGTCAATTTAACGGCTGTTTCGTGACTGTTCATGATTTCCTCTTTTCCTTTTGAATTGCATCCGTCTCTATCTATACTTAAACCCGTCTTATCCCTTTATCAAACAAACTTTTTACAGAAAACCCCGGAGTGGAACTGTTTCATCCTCACCCGGGGTCTTTTCATACTGTCTGTTCTGTCTTGTTGTATCATACGCCTTGCTATACCGTCTTCCTATACTGCCTTATCTTTATAGTCTTTACGCATTGACCCAGCGCAGATACGCATTGATAAACGGGTCGATTGCGCCATCCAGAACCGCACCTACATTGCCGGATTCCTCCTCGGTTCTATGATCTTTCACCATCGTATATGGCTGCATAACATAGGATCGAATCTGATTACCCCAGCCAATCTCCTTCACGTCACCGCGGATGCCTGACAGCTTCTCTGCATTCTCTTCCTGTTTAAGCATATAAAGCTTGGCTTTCAGCATCTGCATCGCCTTGTCTTTGTTCTGGAACTGAGAACGCTCATTCTGACATGTCACCACGATTCCCGTCGGAAAATGAGTAATTCGGATTGCCGACGAAGTCTTGTTAATATGCTGACCTCCGGCGCCGCTGCTCCTGTAAGTGTCAATACGGATATCCTCATCCTTGATCTCTATATCTACATCTTCCTCGATGTCCGGCATAACATCCAGCGATACAAACGATGTCTGTCTTTTACCTTGTGCGTTAAAAGGAGAGATGCGCACCAATCTGTGAACACCCTTCTCCGATTTCAGATAACCGTAAGCATTCTCGCCATTAATCTGAAAGGTCACCGATTTGATACCGGCTTCGTCTCCGTCCAGATAGTCGATGACATCAAGCGTAAATCCTTTGCGTTCCGCCCATCTTGTATACATACGGTACAGCATACTGCACCAGTCGCAGCTTTCCGTACCGCCTGCGCCTGCGTTTAATTTCAGAATCGCATTATTCCTGTCATATTCACCGGACAACAGCGTACTGATGCGGATATTCTCAAATGTCTCCTTAAATTCCTTAAGCTCCTGCTCAATGTCCGGTATAATTGCCGGATCATTATCTTCATACCCCATCTCAATCAGAGTCAGAATATCGTCAAACTGCCCGGAAAGCGCATTCATCGTATCGACAACGTCTTTCAGACCTTTAGACTCTTTCATCTTCTGATTAGATTTCTCAGGATCGTCCCAAAAGCCCGGCGCCTGCATTTCCATCTCTAATTCTTCAATCCTCTTCGACTTGTTTGCTAAGTCAAAGTGAATCCCTCACTTCCGCTAAGGGACTTTCGTAGCTTAAAAGCTCAGATTTCATGTTATCCAATTCAACCACTTAACGTCACCACCTTTTCTATTTTCTGCCGCAGCACTGTTTATACTTCTTGCCCGAACCACACGGACACGGATCATTCGGATATACCTTGGCTTCCGTGCGCTTTACGGGACCCTTCTGGAGAGTATCGTCTTTGTTGGTACCCGTCACTTTGGCAACCTGTTCTCTCTCCACCTTCTGCTCAATACGGACATGGAAGAGGAGACGAACCGTTTCCTCTTTGATGTTCTGTGTCATCTCATCGAACATCTCATATCCGTTCAACTTGTACTCTACAAGCGGATCTTTCTGTCCGTATGCCTGCAGTCCCGCGCCTTGACGGAGCTGATCCATATCGTCAATATGGTCCATCCACTTTCTGTCTATGACTTTGAGCAGAATTACACGCTCTATCTCACGGATTGCTTCCGGCTCCGGGAACTCCGCTTCTTTGCTCTCATAGAGTTTTACGGCTTCCTCTTTCAACTGCTGTTTCAAGCTGTTCTTCTTAGGCTTTAACACACGTGATGCCTTAAGCGGCTGTAAAGGAACCGTAGGCAGCAGCAATGTGTTTAATTCATTATAATCCCAATCCTCGAAGTCCGTGTCATCACCGATACAGGTATCAACACATTCCTCAGCAATATCGGTAATCATCTTGTAAATCGCATCCCTCATGCTCTCACCGTTCAAGACACGCCGTCTCTCTTCGTAGATGATTTCCCTCTGCTCATTCATAACCTGATCGTACTCTAGCAGGCTCTTTCTGATTCCGAAGTTATTGTTCTCAATCTTCTTCTGCGCTGTTTCAATCGCCTTAGTCAGCGCCTTATGCTCAATTTCCTGCCCTTCCGGAATACCGAGCGCATTAAACATCGCTATCATTCTGTCCGACCCAAAGAGTCTCATCAAATCATCTTCCAAGGAAATATAGAACTTAGACTCGCCCGGATCTCCCTGACGACCGCTTCGACCTCGGAGCTGATTATCAATTCGTCTGGACTCGTGACGCTCCGTACCGATAATCATCAGACCACCGGCAGCTCTTGCCTCTTCGTCCAGCTTGATATCCGTACCACGACCTGCCATATTAGTGGCAATCGTCACCGCTCCGTGAATACCTGCGTCAGCGACAATCTCTGCCTCCATCTCATGGAATTTCGCATTTAAGACCTTATGCTCGATGCCGTTCTTCTTGAGCAGCCCGCTGAGTTCCTCGGAAGCGTCGATATTAATCGTACCGACAAGCACCGGTTGTCCTTTGCGGTGAGCCTCTCTGACCGCCTCTACGATTGCGCGCAGCTTCTCTTTTCTTGTCTTATATACGGCATCCTGCCTATCAATACGCGCCACCGGCTTGTTCGTGGGAATCTCCACAACATCCATACCGTATATATCACGGAACTCTTTCTCTTCCGTAAGCGCCGTACCTGTCATACCGGCTTTCTTCTCGAATTTATTAAAGAAATTCTGGAAGGTAATCGTTGCAAGCGTCTTGCTCTCACGTTTCACCTTCACATGCTCTTTCGCCTCAATCGCCTGATGCAGACCGTCAGAATAACGACGTCCCGGCATAATACGTCCGGTAA
>CAMWQW010000051.1 GCA_947176505.1 uncultured Lachnospiraceae bacterium
CGTTTTATTTGAATGGTGCGCCGAAGATTTCAAATAAGCAGGGACATTTTTATGATGACTTGATAGCTGATCAAGGTTATCCACTGTGAGAACCATTAGGTCAGCTTATGTATCAAAACGGAAGACCTGTTGATAATCAATATTATCAAGAGAGGTTATCACAGAATGTCGGACAAATAATAGAAACTATTTTGAAAGATGCTTGGACGGTACAAAAGAATATGTTGCAAGGGTGTATATCATAATGAATATCCATGAGAGGTCAAAATGAAAAGAATGATTAAGATAAGTGCATGTTTAATTATAATATCTATGGCAATCTTATTTGGCATTAGGATAGAAAAGCATTTCCACAAAAACTATATATCAAGAGAAATTTTTGAAAGTGTTGATTATATCTATCGATATGAAGATTTGCTCAGAGAAAAGGAAGGGGAGTATACAGAAAAGATTGTGTATACAAAAGAAGGAAATCCAGCATGGCTCGTTTATTGTAATGATATACAAGTTCTATATCATTATGATATAGATGAAAAAAAAGTTTTAGGTTTTATGTATGCGCAAACCGGTAATAGCTCTTATACATTTGGAGAAAAGGGTATTCGAATTGGAATGAGTAGAGACACAGTAGAAAAGATTTTAAAATATTCAAAAAATCCTAAACCAAATCCGCACCAAGAGTTAGTTATTGATGACATAGGAAAAACCAGTTATCAAGATGTGATTGGATATTACGATGATATCTATAGTTATGGAATGGGAATTATTTATGATGCTAACGATAAAATTAGACATATTTCATTGTACCTTGGGTTATAAGATTAAGATATCATAGAAACTGTGTTTACTTATATTAAGAAAATATCTACATAATTTGAAGAAAGAGAATGCATTACATATGATGAAAAAAATTTTTTTAATAATAATTGGCATGGGTATATGCTGTGCATATCTTCTTTTAGGTAATAGAAATACTATGGCGCCGAAGAAAGTAGTACTATTTATTGGCGGGGATTCGCAGGTAGAATGTAAGGAGATTGCTATAGAAGATTGTAGGGATGAACATATTGATTATTGCAAAGATAAAAGAACAATGCTGTTTGTGAATAGTAGGAATCAAATAATAGAAAGGAATATTGCGGGAGAAGAACATGTAATAGATATAGAGGCTATCAATTTGATAGAGACAGTGTCTAATGTAGAATATGATTCGCTGGGTAGTGATATATATTTTATATACGATAATATGATATATAAATACTCCTTAAATGACAAAATTCTTACGAAAAAAACAGATGGAATAGGTAGTACATGGAGAAGAACATATATATGGAAAAATAATGAACATGGTTACAAATTGATAGACAACGGAACATTTAGTGAGTTATATAGCATAGATATGAATGATAATTTGGTGCAAAAAGTATGTGAAGGATGGGTACAGTCGATTGGTCAGGTACAAGGAAATAAAATATATGCATTGGAAGTATATTCAAACGCAAAGAATGATGCTTCTACGGTAGATTTGCGAAATAGAATTATAGCAATTGATGTATCTGAGGGACAAATAGAAACAATACAAGAGCTTGGAAGATGGATGGATGGAAATCATTTATTTACGTGTAACGAAGAAGACATTTTTTATATTCAAATAAAAGGGAAAAAAGAATACCTATACAGAGTGAACTTAAATACGGGTTTAAAACAAAAAATATATTCTACGAGGAATAAAGTAGTTGGACTTGCAGTTGATTAAGAGAGAAAAACTAGCATTTGTGTTAGCGCTATCAGTGGTATGTATGTGCTTTTATATAAGCAAGAAGACAAATGAAAATGGAAGAGATGATAAGATAGTGGCAGAGACATCAATGCAGATTGATATGAAATTAGAATATATCATACAAGGAGCATGGGAAGACCGACTATATGAACAGTACGAGATGAACCAGCAAAGAGGGTTAAGAAAACTTAGACATTTATTCTGGTGGGTACAAATAACCTCAGAAGAGGACAGGCAGGAGACAGCGCAGACGTATGGGCTTGACATTCCGGAACTGGACTTTGAGGATCATTTTTATATCCTTTCCTTTGGCAGAAAGTTGAATGGAGCAAAATATGATAACGGAGAACCTTCCAAGTCCGTAGGGGTGTATACGGAAGTAGAGATAGATTTTTCAGAAGACCATCCGGATGAAGACGTTATGTTTGAAAGCGAGGAGGAGAGTTTTATAAGTCGGTCAAATCTTATGGCAAGGAATATATATATTTATGCGATGGATAAGATTGCCTTAATGGACACTCATGTGGATTATGAAGATTTGATTTTTCTAAATTATAACTATGCAGAGAGCAATTTGACAGAAATGCCGCTTACATATATGGGTGAAGTTGAAGGGGAATGGCAGGAATACGAAGGGTTTAAAACATATACCTATAACAATGTGTGTGAATTGCGACATGAAGGTGTTGCATGGTGGTATCAGATACATGGAGACTAGGAGTGGTATCAAGAGAGATATTCCATATAGAGGGACAGGATTTTGAACTTGGAGACGGTAAATATATCATTTCTCTCGGAAGAAAGATAGAGCATCTCTGGTATTCTCCATATGGATCAGACCATGGTTATGGCAAAGAACATTATGCGAAAGCAGTATTTGATATGGAGCATTATGACAAAGATAATTGTGCTGATCATGATAAAGAGGCAGAGCGTATATATTTAGACAGTAAAGGGCTGAGTACTAAAGATTAGAGGATGAAAGATGAATCGAAGACAACTTGCGGGCATCGTATGCGGGTTATTGCTTGCGATGACAATTATGGATTACAGATTAGGAGCTGTTTGTCTGGGAGAACCGTTTATTATTCCAACGATCGCATGTCTGGTTGCGGACGAATATTATGGTGCGATAGATGTGCCATATCATTATATGGGTAGCAGCATGCTTGATATCGAGCGTGCAGAAGGGCAACTCTATTGGCAAACAGATAGCGAAGTATAAGACAGCCTATGGAAAGGCAGACGGTAGACAGGCAGTAATTGTTGCATTATGTAAGACGGTGGCATGTGTATTGTATGTGATAACTTTTCTGTATTTTCTTTTTACAGGGAAAATGCCGTATGACAAAGTCCGGGTAGTAGAAAAGAGTATATAAAATATGTCCGGTAGATAGGACGTTTAACTTAAGATAGTGTATCGAAGAACAGGATGGAATGTGAAAAATTATTTATTAAGCTTATCACTCGTCCCCACCAAAGAAAGGACCCACTCATGGAAAACAGACTTCCAACCATAACAAAAAAAGCATACCGAAGAAAACCGGCGGTGACGATTGCACCAGAACACGCGGACGTCATCATTTACGGGTTCCCCTACCGGATTTGGTTAGAAGGGGAGAAACTGTACATAGAACGTGCGGAACTGACAAGGGAAAAACTCTACCATAATGGAATAGAATTAGCGGAAAACAGCTTTGGATGCAATGTCCCGTATGAAATAGGAGACAGCTTGTACTATAAGGACGGGAGTCTGACCTTCTATGAGGACTGCATTGTCATTGAGATGGAGGAAGAAATCTACGAGACGTCGCTTTCCGAGCAGGCGTTTGACGAGCTTCCGTTTGAGGATTTTCCAAGATATAAGAGGTCGCCTAGGCTGATCAGGAAGATTCCCACAGAGGCAATCGAGATTGAACTGCCTCCGGCAGAAAAGAAGATGGGTCGCAAGGATATCATCCAGACAATCATACCACCCGTGATCATGCTCTGTGTGACGGTTGGGATCAGTGTCCTCATGAAGAGAGGATTATTTGTGATTGTATCCATTGTGTCTACGCTCATGAGTCTGATCATGTCCGTGACGAAGCTGATCCGTGACAGGAAGGAATGCAGGGAGCAGGAGGAGAAAAGGCAGCAGATGTACGAGGATTATCTGCTGTCCGTACGCAAGAAACTGTATCATGCAAGGCTGGAAGAATCAGAAGCAGTTCATTATAACAGTCCGTCTGTCCATAAGATTGAGCAGATGGTGCATTCCTATAGCAGCAGGATTTACGAGAGAAGTTCAGATGACGATGATTTCCTGAAAGTATCTGTCGGACTGACGGATGAACCGGTGAGCTATCCGGTGAACCTGAAAACAAAAGCGATGGGAACGGACAAAGACGAGCTGGAAGAGGAAGCAGGAGAAATCTACAGACAGTTTCGGATTCTTAAGGACAAGCCTGTCACGGTGGATTTAAAGAGAGCGCATATGGGTCTGGTGGGAGAGAAAGCGGTCATACATGAGCAGTTGAAGCTCATTGTTGCACAGCTTGCTTTTTTCCACAGTTATCATGATCTGGAGATTGTGACGGTTTTTCATGAGAAATACAATGATGAATTTCGGTGGATGAACTGGTATCCGCATCTGCGTATTCATGCAATCAATGCCTACGGGTGTATCAATAACGACCGTATGCGGGACCATGTGATGGGCAGCATGTACCGCATTATCAAGGACAGGAAGCTCAAGAAAGAAGAGAATAAGAAGGAGAGCCGTTTCCTGCCCCATTATCTTTTTATCATTGATGAGCCGAAGCTGATCATGGACCATGCCATCATGGAGTATCTGGATAAAGAAGCGGAGGGACTTGGATTCTCCATCATCTATACGACGAACATGCGCGCCAGCCTGCCGGCAAATATTAAGACCATCGTTTCACTGGAGAACTCCGGTGAGGGAATCCTTCTTTTGGACGAGGGCGATATGATCAATAAGAAACTGTGCCTGCAGAGAGCAGATGGCATCGAATTTGAGCGGATGGCAAGGGATTTGAGTGTCTTGATCCATGAAAAGGGTATCGTATCGCGTATCCCGGAGAAGGTGACATTCTTTGAAATGTATCATGTGGATTCTCCGGACCAGCTTGAGATAGAGGAGCGCTGGAAGAAGAATCAGGCGTACAAATCTCTGGCTGTGCCTCTGGGTCTGCGGGGATATGAGGATTATCTGTATCTGAACCTGCACGAAAAGGCGCATGGACCGCATGGACTGGTAGCCGGTACGACCGGATCGGGTAAATCCGAGATTGTGCAGTCTTATATTCTGTCGCTGGCAGTGAATTTCCACCCGCATGAGGTAGGTTTTCTGCTGATCGATTATAAAGGCGGCGGTATGGCGGACTTATTCAGGTATCTTCCCCATCTGTTGGGAACCATCACGAATCTGGACGGCAGCGAGAGTCTGCGCGCCATGGCGTCTATCAAAAGTGAACTTGCCAGAAGACAGAAGATATTCAGCTTAAATCATGTGAATCACATCAACGACTATAATAAACTGTTTAAGCTGGGCGAAGTGGAGGAACCGCTTCCGCATTTATTTCTGATCAGTGATGAATTTGCGGAACTTAAGAAGGAACAGCCGGAGTTTATGTCAGAGTTGGTTTCGGCGGCGCGTATCGGGCGAAGTCTTGGCATTCATCTGATTCTGGCGACACAGAAACCTTCCGGCGTGGTGGATGACCAGATTTGGACAAACTCCCGTTTCAAGCTGGCTCTTAAAGTGCAGAATGAGTCTGACAGCCGGGAGATTATCAAAACTTCCGATGCGGCATTTATCACACAGTCCGGGCGGGCATATTTGCAGGTCGGCAATAATGAGATTTATGAACTGTTTCAATCGGCATGGAGCGGCGCGCCGTATCACAGCGTACAGGAGGAAGCGGAAGAACAGCAGTTAGTATATCTGGTCAATGAACTGGGTCAAGGTGAAGTGCTGAATGGTGACTTGAGCGGTAGCGTGGAGAATAAACAGCTCGAGGTGACACAATTGGATGCCGCGATAGAGCATATCGCCGGGATTTATGATAAGCAGAAACCGGTGCCGGTGAAGAAACCTTGGCTGCCGCCGTTGGAGCGGCAGATTGTAAGCGGCTATGTGCAGCAATATTGCACGGAACAGGATATGGAGTCTGTGGAGATGCCGCTGGATCTTAAAGTGGATATCGGGTTAGTTGACATACCGGAGGAACAGAGCCAGATAGGGTATTCTCTTGATTTATTCAAGGATGGTAATGCAGCGTTTTTTGCTGCACCGGGATATGGGAAATCGATGTTCCTGACTACGGTGCTCTTAAGCCTTGCGCTGAAAAATTCGGTGGACAAGTTGAACTTCTATATCTGTGATTTTGGCAACAGCGCGCTTATTCCATTAAATAAGGTGCCTCATGTATGCGATTATATCAGTATGGAAGATACGGAGAGATGTACAAAGCTGGTACGCATCATCACGGAAGAGATTAAGAGGAGAAAGAAGCTTTTTGCAGAGAAAATGGTGCAGAACTTCGAGGTATATAACCAGACTTCTGCAGAACCGCTTAAGGCAATCGTGATACTGATAGACAATTATGACGTGGTCAAAGAGCTGGAACAGGAGATGGAGGACTTCTTTACAAAACTCAGCAGGGATGGCGTAGGACTCGGTATTTACATGATTGTGACGGCAACCAGACAGGGCGGTATCAAGTATGTGGCGCTCAATAATTATAAAAATAAGATTGCAGGATATCTGGTTGACAAAACTGAGACGGCAGGTTTGGTGGGAAGGAGCAGCTACCAGCCGCCGGAGATAGAGGGGAGGGTCCTCGTCAAACATGCGACAGGCATTAATCTGATGCAGGTTTATTCCATGGTGCCTTTTAAAGATGAGATAGCATACAATGCCGGATTGAAAAATCTGATTGATAAGCTGTGCGATATGTATCCGACCAAACGTGCAACCAGAATACCGGTGCTGCCAGAAAACTTCCTGTATCCTATGCTGGCACAGTACGGACAGGCGGCAGGAGGCGAGATACTCATAGGTCTGCATAAGGAGACTGTGGAGGTGAGAGGATTTGACCGGTGCGCAGCGCCTTTTATCATATTAGGCGATTCCGCCAGAGGAAAGACGAATCTGTTAAAGGTCATTCTAGAACAGATCGGAGGAAAAGACAGAATCTATCTGTTCGACAGTTCAAGCAAAGAATTGTTCTATCACAAGACAGATGCAAATTTGTCGTATATGGAGGATCCGGAAGAAATAGAAGACTTCATAGAAGAATTTATGGAGACAGTGACTGTGCGTAAAGGCTTGTACCACAAGGCATTGGAGAATGATCCGAGAATGGCGCCTAAGACATTCTATGCATCGCTTGAGCCGGTTTATATCGTGGTGGACGATGTGGATGAGTTCGCAGAACAGTATGCGTCTAAGGCGAAGAAGATAGTAGAGTGCCTGCGCTTGGCGGCGGATACCGGATGCGGTATCATCGCGACCATGCATTCCACGAAATCCAAAGGCTATGATGATATCAGCAAATTCTTCAAAGTGACTACGGACGGTATCTTGTTAGGCAATCCGGGAGGCACAAGTATACTGCCGTCGGTACCGGCAAGACAGCTTCCGGCTATGGGAGAAGGTCTTTTGTACAGCGGAGGCGGCTATGAGAGGATTGTGCTGCCTAAGTTTTCTTAGAGTGTTTAGATATTGTAGGAAAGTATGTTGTGAAATGAGATATCTCAACAAAGTTGAGACTAAAGCAGCACAAAAATGGCGTAAATTATGCAAAAGGAAGAGGTGACGGCATGAGTATAGTGTCAGGCGGGGTTGCCGCAGCCAAAGCGGCGATGCGTGCAGCAATCAGAAAAGAAATCCAGAAACTTAAGGATAAGATGAGAAAAGCCAAAGAAGTAAAACAAAAGATTAAGCGGGTACAGTCACAGATTGACAATGACATCTCCAAATGGAACAGGTCGCTTGATGCCTTTGAGTCAAGTCCGATGGCACCGGTGAAAGTGACGGATAAGTTCGAGGGAGACAGCGCGGAGATTATCAGCGCCAAGATACCGGAACCTATCGGGGAAATGCAGGAAACTGCTTCCGGTGCGCAGGAAGTGCAGGGAGAAGTGGATGTACAGATTGAAAAACTGGATGCCTATATTGAACTGTTGGAACAGAAAATAGAGGCGCTTTATGCGCAGCTGGCAGCCATATAGAGGAAGGGAGAGATAGCAAGTGGCAGATATCGTAAATTTACAGCAGAGTGAGTATGACGCGGCAATCGGTGCGCTGGAAGGACTGCATCAGCAGACCATCACGGCGATTACAAATCTGATGACAGGGATTAATACACTAGCAGCGGCGGAAGGAGGATTCTATATTGAGCATCTGTCTGAAAAGACGATGGGGCTGATGGATGCCCTAAGTTCCGGCGTACTTGCCCTGCTCAGTGACAATATGGCGATGGCGAAGGAAAGCATGGAAGATTTTGCACAAATCATTACAAACATAGACAGCGCATGCAGTGTGTCGGGTACATAGAGCCGGCAATTCGGATCAGAATGATAAACAGGGAGGAACAGAATGAGTAATGTAGGAAATATAGCAATTGATAAAGGGAAAGCAACGTCAGAAATAGGGCAGCTTATGTCGCAGTCTGCGAACTTGTTGTCGGAGGCACAGTCCGGCTATGCTGCACTGTCGGCAAGCCTCTCCCATTCTAAGGGGGATTATATTGATGCACTCAAAGAACAGATTGACGGTGAGATGCAGGTCGTGACAGCAGTCGCAGGATTTTTTCAGGAACTGCTGCAGAACATGCAGGCGGCATCGACAGATTTCAGTTCGCTGGATCAGAATTATGTAGATATATTGGATTGACGGATATTTACAGAAATAAGATTTCATAGTTTTCATTGTACGGAATAGGCAAAGCGGTTATCACCCCACCCAAAAGAAAGCGAGGACCACCCCATGGCAGGCATCGGAAAAAAC
>CAMWQW010000052.1 GCA_947176505.1 uncultured Lachnospiraceae bacterium
CTGTCGCTCCCGTGGCCCCTGTGGCTCCGTCAGCTCCTGTTGCCCCCGTGGCTCCGTCGGCTCCTGTGGCTCCTGTTGCCCCTGTCGCTCCTGTTGCCCCTGTCACTCCGTCGGCTCCTGTCGCTCCCGTGGCTCCTGTCGCTCCATCGGCTCCCGTGGCTCCGTCGGCTCCTGTTGCCCCGTCGGCTCCTGTCGCTCCTGTTGCCCCTGTCGCTCCCGTGGCTCCTGTCGCCCCTGTCGCTCCTGTTGGACCAGTGGCTCCTGTTGGTCCGTCATCTCCCGGACACCCTTTCGGTCCCTGAGGTCCAATCGGTCCTGTCACACCCTGAATACCTTGCAGTCCGGTTACACCCTGCGGTCCCATAGGTCCAGTTGGTCCCGTTGCTCCAGTTGGTCCCGGAATACCTCTGGGGCCCTGAAGTCCGACATCTCCCTGCGGTCCCACCGGTCCTGTCGGTCCCGTTGGTCCTGCCGGTCCCTGAGGTCCGATATCTCCCTTAGGTCCCTCACAACCCGGGTCACCTTTCGGTCCAATATCACCACGAACACCCTGAACACCTTGAATACCCTGCGGACCAGCGTAACCTCTTGGTCCGGCATAGCCTCTTGGTCCCGTATTTCCGGTAGGTCCTACCGGTCCTGTATTTCCTCTGGGTCCTCTCGCCCCGGGAATTCCGGGTATACCCTGTGGTCCCATAGGTCCCTGCTCTCCTCTGTCACCTTTTGGACCGGGACAACCGGTATCGCCTTTAATCCCCTGCGGTCCCATAGGTCCCTGCTCTCCCCTTGGTCCCGCAGGTCCTCGTTCACAGCAGGAAGGATGGCATTGATTCTGACAGTTTCTACATGAATTCTTATTGTCCATAAAAACTTTATCCTTTCAAAATTATTTGAAAATATACCTAAAAGTATCTTTTTCTACAAATATTTTATGTTTATGCGAAATATTTGTTACACATTGTAGAAAAAAATAGAACGTGTCGAAAACACGCTCTAAAAAATCTGCAGACTGTCGAAATACTGTTTGTTATAAAGATATGCTTTAGAGTAAGGCTTACAGGCTCCTGCCCTTTCATTGTATTCTTTTGCCTTTTTCCGGTCTCCCATTTTATCAAAGCATACACATAACTGTAAAAAAGGGACATAATCATAGCAATCCGGTAAGACAAATCCGCTTGAATATTCATTTTGGGGTCTACTCAGTGCGGTTTCATACCAATAGACAGCAATATGATAATTCCCGTGTTCCAAAAAATATTTTCCGATTTCGCAACACAATTCAGCCCTTGGTAAATCAAAGCTCATACTACGCAATAGAGTGCTCAATGCGGATTGTTCCTGCCCTAACCCATAATAGCAGTTGGCACAGATAGAACAAGCCTCTATTTTATTTTCAATCCATCCTTCCGCTGAGAGCAGGAATTGTTCCAACACAGAAACAGCCTCTTCGTACTGTTTGTGATAGTATAACTCCCGCCCATAATAATATTGATGCCTCGGATCCAAAAGTTTTCCCTCTGCCAACATTTTCCGATATATGTTCAGATTCCTATCAGGATCTCCGCCATTTATTTTTTTGTGACAAATAGCAATATCAGAATAGACTATACTGCCGCTTGGGGGAATTACTTCATGAACTGCACCAGTCCAACGGTATTGAGGAGCGTTTCTAATCCATCTCTCCCTGAAATAAGAAAAAGAAGGTTTACCGGCTTCATCAAAAGAAGTATTATATTTCATCATTACAATATCTGTATCTGGTGACAGAGTCTGCTTTAGCTGCAAAAATTTATCTTTTTCCGTTTCTTCCAGAATATCATCGGCATCCATCCACATACAATAATCCATAGTCGCCTTGGAAAAAGAAAAATTTCTGGCATCAGAAAAGTCATCTTTCCATAGATACGAATATACTTTAGATGTGTAATCGGACACTATTTCTACCGTTCGATCTGTGGACCCGGTATCTACAATAATAATTTCCTCTACAAGCTCTGCTACACTGTTCAGACAGCGTGCAATATGCATTTCCTCATTTTTTACAATCATGCAAAGACTTATTGTCGGCATGTTGTTCCCTCCCTCTTTCTTGAATTATTGTCTGCCAAGTTTTTCTATGCTTAAATTCATATTAATCTTGGAAGCGCCTGCCGAAGAATCCCATGCAAAGAACAGTGTAGACTTGCTCGGTATTTCAACGATAAAATATCTTGATATTACAAGTACTTCATTTCGCTTTACTGCCTCTGCATATGCAGTATATACCGTCTGCACACAGCCGTTGAAGATTGGTGTAAGCTTTATAAAACCACGCCTTTTCATTACCGTGGATATATAATAACAGATAACATAGCATCCGGGAGTCAGCCATACGGAATAATCATCGCAAAGAGAAATATTCTGGGTTATATCCGGTATATCTATTTTCAGCGGAAGGCTGGCGTTTTCCGGCAAGATAAGTTCCTGTCCTAAAAATGATGCAAATATACTGTTCTGCGGATAGCCGGGTGGTCCTGCCGGACCGCGTGCACCGGGTTCTCCTCTCGGTCCTTGTGGTCCTGTTGCGCCTTGCGGTCCTTGTGGTCCCGTAACTCCCTGCGGACCGGTCTCTCCGCGTTCACCGGGACTGCCTTGTGGACCGGGCTCTCCTCTTGGACCCTGTGGTCCTGTCTCTCCCGGTTCTCCTCTTGGACCTTGGGGTCCGGGTTCTCCGCAATCACAGGGACATCCTTGCAGATTCGGTTCTTCTACCGGCTCTATCGTCCCGGGCCCGCAACAACAAGAAGCGTCATATTCCCCCGATTCTGTGGTGCTTGTATACTGAGAAGGCTCCGCTACATCCATA
Organism: uncultured Lachnospiraceae bacterium; assembly: GCA_947176505.1. Taxonomy (GTDB): domain Bacteria; phylum Bacillota; class Clostridia; order Lachnospirales; family Lachnospiraceae; genus UBA3282. The sequence continues at coordinate 2,846 of CAMWQW010000052.1, forward strand.
TTTGCCTCAGATGCATAATCGGTCCAAGGCTGAACTGTGTTCGGATTATAGTTTCTATTAAAATTCCTTCCCATGCCAAACAGATTCGGCGGACTAAACATCCTATTAATATTAAAATTATTCAATTGAAACCACCTCATTCATATTCGGTATTGAGTGACGATACATTTATCATACCTTTTAGACAACCGCTCCGGTAAAGTATATCTTGTTGAAACTCCCGAAGGGTATAATAAATTATATGCATATAATATAATTATGTTTTGAGTTTTCTTTTGTAAAAAAAAACCGAGGCTTCCAAAGAAGTCTCGATTTGTTCATCATTTTTTACCTTTCTGCATCACCGAGAGGAGCCGCCTCCCATTCTTTCAGACCAATCTCGGACAACGACGCTTCCATACAGACATAGTATCGCGCAATAAAACTGGTCAGCCCCAGCTTATCAGGTCTCAGATAGAAGTCATCCGTTGCATCTTCATCTACCCATGCGACCGCTTGCTCCACCTGCTCTTTGTCCCGCTCTTCCATCATTTCCGGAGTCAACGGACCGTCTCTCCATATTTGCAGACAGTGGAACGCACCCGTATCCGTCAAATCTCTCGCAGTTCTTTCCGTTCCAATAATATCTTGTAATGTTAAAAGTTTTCCGGTCTTCAAATCAATCGTCATTCCGCTCTTCCATTCGTTCGGGTGATTCGCCCCTCGAAAATAATTGGACTCATAAATACAAACTGACAAAACTTTATCGTCCATCCGAGTAATCTCACAATTACGGTAAATCTCCCCATACATACACTCTGCCGGACTCCATTCTTCTGCATTCCCGTATCCGTAGAAAAAAGCTTCCCTGATGCGCTCATTAATTTCTTCTACCTTGGGAAGCTCATCGGTAGAAAGACTGTATTGCGGATATTCAATTTCTACGCTGACACCCATTCGCTCATCCTGATAGACATAGACATATGTATGCAAATCATTCCCCCAATTACCGTCTTCACGCCTATTGTCATAAACAACCGGTCCCGACGGAATGTCAAACCGTAGCGGCACATCTAAATCAGTCCGCACCGAAAGCTCCGTTTGATACACTGCGCCGGTCTTAAACTCTTCCGCATCCTCATTCCGCACAATGTATATAGAATCTTTGACCAGCATCGGCTCAAATTCTCCTTGAAATGTATACCAATTCTCACTCTGATCATATGTATAACTGATTCTTTCCCTCCAGAAGCCATCTTCTCCTTCCAAAAGCATATCCTGATAAGTGCGTTCATCTACAGATTGTTCCGGCTCGGCAAAATATACCGTATAGCTCTCCTCGACATTGTGCTGCCTAAACCCCTGCTGTAAAAACAATAATTCTTGCTGAAACAACGCCTCATACTCTGTCGTTTCCGGCATTTGGGATGATTCCGACGGTTCGGTTGCGTCTGCCAGTTCTGTCAATTTCGGAAATTCTGCTGTCATTATCTCGTCCTTCTCAATTTCTTCCATTTCTCCGTCATCGTGCAAAACATATACTGCATTGTCAGTCAGTATCCAATTCTCCACAGTACTGTATAAAACGTCTGAAGCTCCCGCCGTCAATATATAGCTGCTGTAAAAATCTGTCTGCTTACTTACCCAAACGAATCCATCACACAAATAATAATTGATTACAGCATTTCCTGTCTCCCCATAGAGATGCAGCCTGTACCTCAGTTCTTTGCCCTCTATGTCTGTGTACACAAATAGTACTGCCCCTTCGCAGCTGTCAACCGATATTTCTCTCTCCTCAACTTTAATTTCCGCCTCTCCGTCCCCAACTTCACCAGCCGTATACAGTCCTACAAAATTTTCTTTATATTCCTCTATTTTTATCAGTACATCCGCCGGCAATCCTGTCTCTTGCATTTCCGCTGCCGATTCTCCACTGCATCCTAAAATCAACATTATGCCGAACATCAAAATAAACGCTTTTACTCTCATACCAATCTTCATTATGCTATTCTGTCCTCTTATACTGTTCTGTAGCCAAGTGTGCTCAAATCCGTTACGCTATTATTAAAGCACCATCACCAATGTTCCTACTGCAATCAAGACCGTTCCAATTGCCGACTTTACGGTAAAACTTTCATGTAAAAAGATAAAATCCTATATTTCATCCAACTCACCAAAATAAAACTTTTCATGCATACCGCCGGTATAATCCTCAATAACGCTCAAGAAACGTTCCCCGTATCTTACATACTTATTGTCACCGACACCCGATACCGTCAACATTTCCTCTCTGCTAAGCGGAACCTTGACACACATATCCACCAATGTCTTATCCGAAAAAATAATGTAAGGCGGCATATTTTCTTCTCTGGCAATTTCCGTCCGCAGCTGCCTGAGATTCTCGAAAAGTTCCAGTCCTCTGGAATTAAGAATGTCAGATTTACGTGCTTTGCTTCTACCTTTTTTACGCCCTGTGCTGCCTTCTCCTTCTTTCCCCGGAACTTTCTTCGGCTGTCTTAGAATCACATGTTTGCCGCCTTCCAGAACGGCATCCGCCTCAGATGCAACTTTTAAGACAGCATACTTGTCATTGGTCATCACCAGCAGGTTCTCAACCAGCATCTCATTGATAATCTGTTTGATTTCTCCTTCACGCATACCTTTTAAACTGCCATAAGACTCATAATCAGAAACTCTATACTCTCTCAATTTCGCACGGCTCTCTCCCGCAAGCATCCCCGCAATCACATTAATCCCGTATCGCTGCCGCACCTCCTGAATCCCCGAAATAATCTTGACCGCCGCCTCTGTCACATCTATCTCCTCATACTCTCTAAGACAATTCCGACAGTTGCCGCACGCTCCTGTACCACTCTCTCCGAAATAATGCAGAATATATTCCCGCAAACATCCCGTTGTGAGACAATAATATGTCATTGTCCGCAGACGCTCTTCGTCCCGCTCCGCAATCGCATCTATCTCCTCCTGCGTATACTCACCTTTTTGCTCCTTATTGTCTAAAAGGAAACGATTAATCATAACATCCTGTGCCGAATAAAGCAAAATACATTCCGCACGCTCACCATCCCGCCCGGCTCTGCCCGCTTCCTGATAATAATTTTCCAGACTCTGCGGCATGTTATAGTGAATCACATAGCGCACATTCGATTTATCGATTCCCATGCCGAACGCATTCGTTGCTATCATGACCGGACTCTTATCATAGATGAAATCCTCCTGATTCTGCCTGCGCTCCTCACTGCTTAAGCCGGCATGATATTTTGTCACCGCCACACCTTCCATGCAAAGCTTGTCACACAGCGTGTCCACATTTTTTCTGGTAGCACAATAAATAATCCCACTCTCTCCGTCGTGCTCCCGTATGTAATTTATGACACAATTGTCTTTTTTGCCGGTTGTCTCCACAGCAAAATACAGATTCTTACGGTCAAATCCCGTCACCAACACCTGCGGCGATTGCAGTCCGAGAACGCAGACAATATCTTCCTTCACATTTTCCGTCGCTGTTGCGGTAAAAGCGCTGATAATCGGGCGCTTCTCCAAACTCCTGATAAACTGTACAATTTTCAGATAACTCGGTCTGAAATCCTGTCCCCACTGAGAAATACAATGTGCCTCATCCACCGTCAGCATAGAAATCTCCGCCTGTCTCGCAAACTGCATAAATCCGTAAGTCTCCAGACGCTCCGGCGCCACATAAATAATCTTATACTGTCCGGCTGCTGCCAGACGTAATGCTTTGGAAATTTGGGATTCACTTAAGGAACTGTTGATATAGGCGGCATGAATACCTGCCTGATTCAATGACTGTACCTGATCTTTCATAAGGGAAATCAGTGGCGAAATAACAAGTGTGATACCCGGAAGTAAAAGCGCCGGAACTTGATAGCAGACAGACTTCCCTGCTCCCGTAGGCATGATTCCCAATACATCTTGTCCCTTAAGAATGCTGTCAATCAAATTTTCCTGTCCTTCGCGGAAAGCTGAGTAGCCGAAGTATTGTTTCAGAATATTTAATTTATCCATTTGTGTTCCTTTCTCTCATGGATTCCCATTCCCCTCGCTAAATCAAAAAGGTGCAAAATCTCAATAATTCCATAGATTCCACACCTTTCCAACCTACTAATTGTACTATTCTACAACTGCTATTCTTTTATTTTGTCAATATCTGTAAGATTAACACCGCAAACATTAAGAATAGCCTTTAATGTTAAATACTCATCTTTCAATTTTGCATATGTTTCAGTAGCATTCTCCTTTTTCGCTAACAACATATACTCTTGAATCTTCTTAAAATCATCGAGAGCTATTTTTGCAACTTCAACACCGGTCGGCATATAATCACCTACTTTCTATGTGCCTTTCAATATTGTATTTGATATGTATAGTATATCAAAAGACTTATAAAGTGTAAAGTCTATTGCACTTACGGAACATCACTCCGCTCCCTTGCATTACACACCTGCTATTCTATTTTATCAGTGGTCTGCTCATCCTAATCTTCCAGAATTTCTAAAATCTCATCTTTTGAATATAGTACGGACGGCTCTATGCATTTTGACGTGTCGATCAGCTCCTCAATATGTGCCTCATACTCTGTCTCTGTTACCGGGTTGTCTTCCCAAAAATAATCCATACATATATTTTCCCCATCAATGTTCTCGGAATACCAACCCGTTCCGATTTCTGAAAACTTCCCCTTCTCAAGTGTATAAATATTGCATGGATAAAATCCGTAATTCCCCGCCGTACTATACAGTAATCCTCCATATTCCATATACTGCAGCCCGACTCTTTCACGATTCATGACTCCTATATTCCCATCATAGAAAGTAACTACAAATTCTCCGGTTGCCATAGTCCCTGTATATATATATAGTTCAGGAATATCGTCATCATCCACATAGATTAACGAATAGCCCTTCCCATCGTAGTCCAATGACATGGCATGGATTTTGTGAATAAAATCGATATATGCCTCCTGCCATGTCGCAAAACTCTTTAATTGTCTGTCCGTCCATTCCGGCTCATTTTCTGCCTGCTTCGCGCATAGTCCATCCGCAGCAATCGGCTCATGACCCCACCAACTTTCAAAAATAATCTGAGGTGATTTATCACATGCTTTTATCGTATAGTATGCCACACTGTCTCTAAGATGCAGTTCCTCATTGCCGTCGCCGTCCATATCCCAGAAACAATATTCGATATCATTGTCCCAAAACAACTCATTGATATGAACCTGTTCCTCTTTCCGTTCTACTGTAAGCTCGCCCTCCAAAAAGCTCTCGTAAATTTCCATAGTATCTGAATGCAAGTCCACATCATCTTTGCAACCGATAAGAAACACTGTTACAAACACAAGTAACAGAATTGTGCCTTCTGTCCTGTATCTTTTCAAGCTTCCATTCATCTTATATGCCATGTTCTTTTGCTCATGTGAGATAAAGAAGTAAAAGAAGTGTAAAAAATTTTGCCGTTCCCT
>CAMWQW010000053.1 GCA_947176505.1 uncultured Lachnospiraceae bacterium
TTCTTCTCTTGAATTTTCAGGGTTGCATTACTGTTTATTTGTCAAAGTTCGTTGTCGCGCGGTTTTGTAAAAGTACCGACGTGCGACTTTCATATAATATCAGATGAGAAATTAGATGTCAACGGTTTTTTTAAAAATTTTTCCAAAATTTTTCACCAATTTTTTTTATGGCTTTTTTGATAAAATTCTGGGTAGAATTCTTTGCCATAATTATACAATATATATGCCAATATAATCCAACGCAAAGAAAATCAGACATGAGAGTACAAGTGCCTCTGCTGCTCCCATTACTCCCCCTAGAGCTTTATCCACTCCCCCAATAATACTTATATTGCTCAGAGCCAAAAGTGGGCTGAAAATCAGACTGCACAGTTTAAAGGCGATACCCAACAAAACCAAACTCACAACGCATACAGTCAATGTACTCATTGCTTTTGCCATCACACTGGATACTGCAAAAAAAATAAGCGCTACACATACTAAAGAAACTGCACCTGACAAAAGCGTAACAACTTCTTTCATCATTCCGTTATGAAATCCTCTTTTCATTCTCCATACAAATAACAGAAAAACAATCAGTACAAATACTATTCTGGTCATCCGTTTCACTACTTTCCTATTCATATATCTTTTGTAAACATATGTCGGCATTTTATTGCAGCTCAATTACATCGATAGAGTCCGGTGTCACCACCATATACCGGTATGAGCTGTTTTGGGGTATCAGCATCAGCGCTGTCTTTTCAAACTGCCCTGCATATTTTTCTGTTCCGTTACTGTTATAAATACTGCATTCTGTTTCATTATAAATAATCACTTGATCTTCATGGAACAAAATATCTCTGTAATCTATATCAAATTCGATTGACTGTCGTAACTCTCCTGATTTATGATATACATCTAATCTGTATCTGTTACTGCTCTCAGTATTGTTAAACACAAGTCCTATGTACTCACCGCCATAATATACACTCTGTACATCATCACTAATCAGCTTTTCCGCTACGCTCATGGGCTTCTGCGCACCGGCATAAAACATAATCCTATCATCAGATACCGCAAATACCGATCTATTATCCAAAAATCTTGTAAGCGGCACGACAGCATTCAAATAATCGTATCCGCTGACATAATTATTCGTATTATTCTGCCCAACTTCTCCGAAATTATAGAAAGCCACGCTGGATTTCATCTGTCCGCTGTCCACAAAGAGATAAGATACACATACTATCTGTCCATTCGGTGAAATAGATACATTGATGGGGTATCCGCTCTCTTTCATGGTTGTCCGAAAATAGATGAGTTCTTTTCCGTTTGAATCATATAAATAAATCCATGTAGTGTCCGTATCATCCAGAACCACGGCTACAACACCGTTAGATGCCACGCAGAAATCACGAATCGGCTTGCTCGTCGTGATGTTCCCCATAACGCCTCCCGTATTCATCACATAAATTGTCCTGCCGTTATAATCTCCTATCGCAACTGCATTCTGACAAATATCTACTATAGGATTTTGCATTTCAAATGTCTGATTCCAGACTGCATTACCTTTGACATCCATGCATCCTGCGCCATCTTTACTGTATGTTAAAAGGTGACCTGAAAAAGGAAGCAGACTGGAGCCTTGCGTGATATTGACCTCCACAGATGACAGCACGGCTGCCTGCGTATATATCTTGTTATTCCATTGAACGTAAAATGCTGCAATGACTGCCGCTATCAATATGATAATCAAAATCGCACGGTAAAAAATTGTAAATTTGTGACTCTTAATTTTTTCCCGATAATTAATTCTGACTTTTTCGTCGTTTCTTTCTTTTCTCTTTTTCAGGTAGTCTCTAACGTTAGTCATACGTTGTTCCTCTTCCCTATGGCAATATCTTTGTCTATTGTAACACACATTTTCCTATGGCAGTATTATTTTTTGTCCGTAGCGGATATTATCCGGATTCGTAATTTGATTTAATTCGCAGATTTTTTGCACATATGTGGTATCTCCGTATATTTTCTGGCTAATTGTATATAAAGTATCGCCTCGTTCCACTTCATAATACCTTGTCACGTTTCGGGACAGAGCTTCCAGCTTCTCCTCTTCGGACGATGTTTTGTCACCCCCTGCCGCTTCTGACGCCGCATCCTTATCCTGTCCGTTACTTTGCTCCTCAGTTATTGTCTCTGTATCCTCACCTTGCTTTTCTGCCCCCTCTTCCGTATCTTCTCCTCCCTGCCTTACTACGTCCTCTTCATTCTTCCCTTCCAAGTTCTCTTCGCTTTGCTCCACCGTTTGCCCTTCGTTTTCAAGTGTCGCAAGTTTCAATATATCTTCTTCCTGCGCCCCATCGCGTTCCACAATAATTTCCGAACTCTCATTATCCGAAGGCGCCACGTCTTCTGCCTCTTGGTTTTCTATCGCAAAAAGCACTTCCTCCGCCGACTGATTTAATTCCTGCATTTTATCATAGCTGTTTGTGGAGTTAATCACAATCGCAACCAGCGCTACAAGGATAATGCCCAGCTGTACCGTGATAGTATTGTGCGGTGTCCTTCGGGCTGTGGGCTTATATTTTTCTGTTTTACCGGCAACGGTAACCCTGTCAGATTTCAAATAATCTATCCGTCCCATGCTGCTTTTAGTCTTTTCATTATCTTCTTTTTTTCGTTCAATCAGATAGTTCTGCATTTCTTTATTGTTTTGGTAGAAAATCTCATAGCCCTTTATTTCGTACTTCGTACCGTCTTTTTCTCTGATCAGGAAAACAGGTCCTGCCTGAGTCAAACGACATCCCACCTCTTCCAGCAAATCATATTTATCGAAAACTGCCAGTCTTTCATCACGACCCGCTCCGTATATCATATACTTTTTGCCGTTTTTTTCTTTAAAACCATAGAAATAGAACTCTGATAACTCTAACCTTCCGGTTTCTTCCTTTAAAAAAGAGAGTACATAGTCCTCCACATAAATCTGGTATTTCTCTTCTTTTCCTCCTTTGTGAATGATAATCGATGATTGTTCCATTTCATTCACTCCATTTCGAAGTCCGCGCATAATAAATTTGCCTTCAGGCAGTCTTACGGCACTATAGAGTTACTATAGCATGTCTGACATAAAAAATATGGCAGAATGCGCGATACTTTCCCCCGGAAATCCTACAAAATTAGAGGCTTATGCAAAACACATTTATTTCTTGTTCTGCACAGCCTCTTTCAATCATTATCTATCTTGTATAAATCACGTCCTATGTATGTCAGCTTACACAAACTGATAAATCGTTACAGAATCATAATCCTTGCCCGGTCCGAAAACAGCCTGTTCAAAGTTTGGATGATGAATGTTATCAGGAAAATATTGTGTTTCCAGACAAAATCCTTTACGCGGTCCATACGCAGTATTATCTTTGCCGGTTTCTTCTCCGATACAGTTACCTGCATAGAATTGTACTCCGGGCAGATTCGTAAATACTTTCAAGCTTCTTCCGCTCTTAGGATCCTGTGCTTCTGCAATTTCTCTAAGCGTCCCGTCGGCATCGTCAATCACGAAATTATGATCATAGCCCTTTCCGATTTTAAGCTGTTCGCAATCGGCATTAATATCCTGACCAATCGGTTTCATCTTGGTAAAATCCATCGGAGTGCCGGCTACCGGCGCAATTTTCCCTGTAGGAATCGAACCGGGAACAACCGGCGTATAATTAGACGCATTGATTTTTAACAGATGATCCTCGATTTTTCCGGCTTTGTGTCCCGACAAATTAAAATATGTATGGTTTGTCATATTGATAATCGTATCTGCGTCAGAAGTTCCGTGATAACTTAACTTAAGTGCATTATCGTCAGACAGACTAAAAGTCATGGATATCTTTTTATTTCCCGGAAATCCCATTTCTCCGTCTTTACCCTCAATAGTAAGAGTTACGCTGTCAGCTCCCTCTTCCGCATCCCATAACTGCTTGTGATAACCGTTCTCCATATGACTATGTAAATTATTTACGCCATCATTCACATCAATCTGATAGCTTTTACCGTTGATTTCAAATCCGGCTCCCGCAATCCGGTTGGCGCTCGGTCCGATTGTAGCTCCTAAGAAGCTGCCGTTACCGTAATATCCTTCCAAGTTATCATATCCCAATACCACATCTTCTAAATTTCCATCTTTGTCCGGTACAAGAAGGCTCACCAGATTGGCGCCAAAGTTAATAATCTTAGCACGCATTCCGTTTGCATTATACAGAGTATATGCATACACGTCTTTACCGTCTTTTGTCGTTCCGAACTTTTCTTTTTCTACCCCCATTGTCATCTCCCTTCCGAAGCATTTGCGTGCTTCCGTACATGTCTTTGCTACAGTTCAATTCTTCCCTCTAATGCCCGAAGCAATGTGACCTCATCAATATATTCCAAATCTCCGCCTACGGGAACGCCACTGGCTATTCTTGTAACCTTGATTCCTGTCGGCTTAATCAGTTTACTGATATACATTGCTGTCGTCTCACCTTCCAGACTGGAATTTGTCGCGATAATCACCTCGCTCACATCTCCCTCCAGACGATGCATCAGTTCTTTGAGTTTAATATCATTAGGACCAATCCCCAACATAGGAGAAATGGCACCGTGAAGCACATGATAAACACCGCCGTATTTACCCGTCTTCTCATAAGCCGCCAAATCTCTTGAATTCTCCACTACCATGATTGTACTGTGGTCTCTGCTTGCGTTAGCGCATACCGGACACATCTCCTTATCTGTCAAAGTATAACACTCTTCACAGTACCGCACATTCTCTTTCGCATCCAGAATCGCATGCGCCAGTCTCTCCACCCGCGCCTTCGGCATGTTAATTAAATGAAATGCCAGTCTTTGCGCAGATTTAGAACCAATTCCCGGCAGTCCAGCCAACTCTTCTATTAACTTATTGATATGTCCGCTGTATAATTCCATCAGAACGGAAATCCTCCGCCCAGACCGCCGGTCATCTTATTCATCACCTCAGCGCTGGCTTCATCAGCCATCCTAAGAGCTTCGTTTGCTGCTGCCATCACGAGATCTTCCAGCATTTCAATATCGTCAGGATCCACTACTTCCTCAGATAATTTTACTTTCGTAATCTCCTTTTTGCCCGTCACGGTCACTTCCACTGCTCCGCCTCCGGATTTTGCTACAAATTCTTTTACTTCCAGTTCTTTCTGGCTCTCCTCCATCTGGCGCTGCATCCGCTGTGCCTGTTTCATCAGATTGCTCATGTTCCCCGGCATACCGCCGCCCGGAAATCCTCCACGTTTTGCCATGTTAATCCTCCATTATTCTTCTTCCACTTCTATATCCATATGGATTATCTGACTTAAATCCACATAGTCCTGCACAAAAGTATTTCGATCGGGCACACTCTGTATCGTTACGTCTATCTCTTTGCCGACTGCCTCCGATAACATTTGAACCAATAGCTCTTTATGCCCTTCCTGTTTCATAAAATAATCCGAAGCAAGTCCATCCTCCACCACAATCATCAGTCTATTGTCTCCGCCAAGACTAAGCCCCGCATCCTTGAGATACTGTTTCATCGGCATAGATGCCCGACCCACGATTGCCGCCCACTTGTCAACTACCGCCTGAACATCCTCCGGAATCGCTTTAGGAAGCGGAGGACGCTCTTTCAATATATTTGTAGACGTCGAAGCCATACTGCCATACGCGCCGCCACTGTCTGACGCACCTCCCGCCGGCACAGCCATCACTCCGTTCTCTATCTTCTCTTCCACCGCCCTGATGCGTTCAACAATGGACTCATAGTCTTTCTCCATATCGGGACGGCAAAGCTTAATCAGGGCAATTTCTATCAATATACGTTTCTGCGCCGCATATTTAATCTGTCCCGACAATTCGGAAAAAATACGAATATAACGCATAACTGCATCAGTCTCAATCATATCAGCCTCTTCTCGAAGTCTGATCAAATTATCCGTAGAAACGTCAATCACATCTTCAATATCATCCGAAGACTTAACCAGCAGGAGATTGCGCAGATACCATGTGAAATCAGCCACAAACTGGGTAAGTTCCCGTCCCTGCATCACAATCTCTTCCAAAAGTCCGATACAGCCTGTCACATTCCTTTCCAACACATGCCTAAGCAGCCTGCCGAACACTTCCGTGTCCACGGCGCCCAACACATCCAGCACTTTGTCATAGGTCAGCTCCTGTCCGAAGTGAAAAGCAATACACTGATCCAACAGACTCAAAGCATCTCGCATAGAACCGTCCGCCGCCTTCGCCACATATCGAAGCGCTTTCTCTTCCACCTGAATCTGCTCCTCATCCATCAGTTCCCGCAGTCTTGCCGCGATTGTATCAATAGTGATACGCCTGAAATCATATCTCTGACATCTTGACAGAATAGTAATCGGTATTTTATGGACCTCAGTGGTCGCCAAGATAAAAATTGCATAAGACGGCGGTTCTTCTAACGTCTTAAGAAGCGCATTGAACGCTCCTATAGAAAGCATATGGACCTCGTCGATAATGTAAACCTTATACTTGCCTTCTGCCGGAGAATAAGATACTTCATCCACAATTTCTCGAATATTATCTACGCCGTTATTGGAAGCCGCATCTATCTCAATCACGTTCATGCTTGCTCCCGCTGCGATCGCCTTGCATGCAGCACATTCACCGCACGGGCTGCCGTCTACCGGCTGCTCACAGTTGACTGCCTTGGCAAATATTTTTGCAATCGATGTTTTACCTGTTCCGCGGGTTCCGCAGAACAGGTATGCATGCCCAATCCTCTCGGCTTTTATTTGATTTTGTAATGTAGTAACAATATGTTCCTGCCCTTTCACATTCTCAAACCGATTGGGGCGGAATTTACGATAAAGCGCTGTATATGACATTACTTCTCCTACTAATCGCCAAAGCTGATTCCGACCATCTTAGCTTCCTTCACGATAGTCGCATCCGGCGATACCATCTTGAGCTTGCCTGCCACTTCTTCAAGCGGCACCTTGACAACCTCTCTGTTCTTATAGCCTACCATAAATCCATACTCATCCTTTAAAATCAGCTTACCTGCTTCTGCGCCGAGTCTGGTTGCGAATACACGGTCATACGGACACGGACTGCCGCCGCGTTGGGTATGTCCCGGAACCGTAACACGCACTTCCTTGCCGCTCTTCTTCTGAATTTGATCTGCAATCTCATAAGAAACAGAAGGATACGCGTAATTCTTCATCTTCTCTTTATATTCTTTCTTAGACAGCTTGGCATCCTCTTTAGAAATTGCGCCTTCTGCCACTGCCATAATCGTAAATCTGGAACCTCTGGCTTCACGCTCATTGATTGCCTTAATCACTTTATCAATATCATAAGGAATCTCAGGAATCAATATAATATCCGCGCCGCCTGCCATTCCGGCATTCAATGTGAGCCATCCCACTTTATGCCCCATCACTTCCACGATGAAAATACGCCCGTGTGAAGAAGCCGTAGTATGGATACAATCAATGCAGTCCGTTGCGATATTCACCGCACTCTGAAAACCGAATGTCATATCCGTGCCCCATAAATCATTGTCAATCGTCTTTGGAAGTGTGATAACGTTAAGCCCCTCCTCTCGCAGCATATTCGCCGATTTATGAGTGCCGTTACCACCCAAAATTACTAGACAGTCCAATTTCAGCTTATAGTAATTCTGTTTCATTGCTTCTACTTTATCAAGTCCGTTCTCATCCGGCTCACGCATTAATTTGAAAGGTGTTCTGGAACTGCCGAGAATCGTACCACCTTTAGTCAGAATACCTGCAAAATCATGACCTGTCAGCATACGAAAGTCACCGTAGATGAGTCCTTTATATCCATCCAGAAAACCATAAATCTCAACGTCTTCTCCACTGCAGGACAAACACTTAACCACACCGCGCATAGCAGCATTCAATGCCTGACAATCTCCACCGCTGGTCAACATACCTATTCTCTTCATTGCACTTCCTCCTCGTTAATAATCTTATATCCGCTTCCCCGCGCTACTCACGGGCTTTCGCGTTCCGCTTCCCCGCGCTGCCCGCTCGCCTCCGCTTCGCT
>CAMWQW010000054.1 GCA_947176505.1 uncultured Lachnospiraceae bacterium
GACGAGTACGAGGACGAAGACTATGAAGATGAGGACGATGAATATGATGACGATGACGGGGTCATTGTGCGCTTTAAACGCTTCCTGACAGAGATGAGTTCACTTGACATGGTCGTTGCAATGCTTGGAATCGTGGTGTTGGCAGGTGTTATCATTACAGGCGGGCTTTATGTCAATGCAAAATCTGTGGAAAAGCAGGTGGAAACGTTTGCCAATGTGGGCGGAGAGATGGAGGGCATCTCCGTTATCGGCGAGAGCGGACTTCTGGCAGTGGCGGAGTCTGCAAAGCTTTCCGGTATGATTGATATAGATGAAACGATAGAAGGAGAGCAGCAGACAGGGACAGATGAAATGCAGAGCAAAACGATTGAAGTAGCGCTTAACATTACATCCATCCAGTCTGATATTAAGATTAAGTTTGTCAACAAGGCGACAGGCAAGCTGATTGGGGGAGTTCCTTTTGAAGTAGAAGTGACAGGGGGGAAGACAACCCTGAATTATCAAGACGATGATAAAGACGGTATTATTTATAAGACAGAAATTCCGGCAGGAACATACAATGTGACGGTTAAGCCTCTGACGGGGGATGCCTATCAGGATTACAGACTCCCGGCTTCTTCAAGCAGTGTGACGGTTACGGATACGATTGCATACAAGAAAGTAGATGTGGCTGATGAAGTAAAGACGGAGGCGGAGGTCAATGTGGCGGCGGAAGATACGGCTGTACAGGACACGGTGGTGGAGTCCACATTGAAAGATACGGTGGAGTGGGTAGAATCTACCAAGACGCCGGTCGGTGATGCAAAGGACGGCTACGAGGAGGTTCCTAAGGCAAATATACCGGATCCTTGGACGGTCAGCAGCGCATATCGGAAGATGGTGGTAATGCCGTTGTCGACAGATACTCCGACGGAGCCGGGAGATACGACAAATCCGGGTGGAGACGTTACGTCTTCAAGTGATTCGAGTACACAGACACCAAGTGATGGAAGTACAACGACCCCAAGCGACGGAAGTACAACGACCCCAAGTGACGGAAGTACAACGACGCCAAGCGACGGAAGCACAACGACGCCAAGCGACGGAAGTACAACGACCTCCAGCAGTACAAGCACAACAACTCCAAGTACTCCCAGCACGACAACAAGCAGTGGGACGACAGGAACTCCATCACAGCCTCAGCAGCCGACGAATGTGATATTGTCTTTAAACAGCACTTCTCAGAATTTGAAAAAGGGCGCAAGTGTGACTCTTTCAGTGGCGGCAAACCCGAATAATGTGGTTCTCTCGGTGGAGTGGCTCAGCGGGAATAATGCGGTGGCAACGGTGTCTTCGGCAGGAGTTGTCAATGCGGTAGGAACTGGAACGACAAGCATCTCGGCGAAAGTGGCAGTGAATGGGATATATAAAGAAACACTAACGTGCAACGTGACGGTTACAGCGGCAGACCGCAAGGTTACAATCAGTGGACCAACCGAAGTAGCAATCGGCAAGACGATTACCCTTACGGCACAGACAGAACCGAAAGACACGAAGGTCAGATGGGGAAGCGGGAATGAGAAGATTGCTAAGATAGATGCCAACGGCGTGCTTACCGGCATAGCGGAAGGTAAAGTGGAGATTGTAGCGCATCTTGAAGGTGATATGAGTACGTACACAATCTATGTTGTGACAGTCAAGAAAGATTTAGACGGAACTGCCAAGCTGAAAGATAAAGACGGCAATCAGATGTACTATAAAGATGCGACCGGCGCATTTAAAGAAGCGACATATAATGATTACAAGACACAAAGCATTTTCTATAAGAAGACAGCCGTGTTTTCACAGTACAAATATACGGGTTGGCAGACGATTGACGGTCATGTGTACTTTTTTGACAAGAGCAATAACTATGTGACAGGTGAGCAGGTTATTCAAGGCGCCAAGTATAATTTCGGAAGCGACGGCAAGCTGGCGGCAGGTTCCGGCACGATGGGAATCGATGTGTCTAAGTGGAATGGCAGTATTGATTGGAATGCAGTGAAGAATTCAGGTGTATCCTATGTCATTATCAGGTGCGGATACAGAGGTTCATCCACGGGAGCGCTCATAGAGGATCCGCTATTCAGAAGCAACATCAAGGGTGCCAAGGCGGCAGGATTGAAAGTCGGAGTATATTTCTTTAGTCAGGCAGTCAATGAAGTAGAAGCGGTAGAAGAAGCGTCCATGGCGGTGAATCTATGTAGCGGATACGGATTGAATTATCCGATTTTCCTAGATGTTGAGTCCAGCGGAGGAAGAGGAGACAGCATCAGCAAAGATATGAGAACGGCGGTCTGCAAGGCATTTTGTGCTACTGTACAGAATTCGGGTTATTCCGCAGGCGTATACGCTAATAAGAATTGGTTTACCGAGAAAATTAATACGGCGAGTCTGACGGGATATAAAATTTGGCTGGCACAATATGCGAGCGCTCCGACTTACTCGGCGACAAGGTATGATATGTGGCAGTATTCTTCCAAGGGCAAAGTGAGCGGCATTAGCGGAAATGTTGATATGAATGTCAGTTATATGAACTATTAGACTTGCAAAAAGTATAGAGTTTGCTACAATATCATAGTACGATATTCGTTGAGAAAGGTATGGTATTAATATGAGAACTTATCTGGTGACAGGAGGAGCGGGGTTTATCGGTTCCAACTATATTCATTATATGTTTCGCAAATATGATAATGAGATACGCATCATCAATGTAGACGCATTGACTTATGCGGGGAATTTGGAGAATCTGAAAGATATTGAAGACAGAGAAAACTATACGTTTGTTAAGGCTGATATATGCGACAAGGAAGCGATTACGCGAATCTTTGATGAGAATGATATCGACAGAGTCGTTCATTTTGCGGCGGAGAGTCATGTGGACAGAAGCATCCGTAATCCGGAAGTTTTTATTCAGACCAACGTTCTGGGGACGACGGTCATGTTAAATTGCGCGAAAGCAGCGTGGGAGCTTCCTGATGGCAGCTTTAAGGCTGATAAGAAGTTTCTGCATGTCTCTACGGACGAAGTGTACGGTTCCCTTGAAGAGGATGGCGAATATTTCTATGAAACAACGCCCTATGCACCTCATAGTCCGTATTCTGCGAGCAAGGCTGGATCGGACATGCTGGTAAGAGCGTATATGGATACCTATCATTTTCCGGCAAATATTACGAATTGCTCCAATAACTATGGACCCTATCAGTTCCCGGAGAAACTGATTCCGCTTATCATTAACAATGCCCTGCAGGGAAAGAAGCTGCCGGTCTATGGCGACGGTAAGAACGTGCGCGACTGGCTGTATGTGGAAGACCATGCCAAGGCGATTGACATGGTGCAGGAGCAGGGGAAACTGTTTGAGACCTATAATGTGGGCGGACATAATGAGAAACAGAATATTGAGATTATTAAGATTATTATAGAGACGCTGCAAGAAATGCTGTCTGATGACGATCCCCGTAAGAAACTTGTCAGTGAAGAGCTGATTACTTATGTGGAAGACCGTAAAGGACACGACAGACGGTATGCGATTGCTCCGGACAAGATTAAGGCGGAAATCGGCTGGGAGCCGGAGACGATGTTCAAAGAGGGTATCCGACGCACCATCCAGTGGTTTTTTGAGCATGAAGACTGGATGAAGAATGTAACGAGCGGTGACTATCAGAAATATTATGAAGAAATGTACAAGCAGTAAGCTGTGAGTATAAAGTGCGTACACCTGCAGAGTGAGGAAAGGTAAGGCTATCAGATGAAGGGAATTATTTTGGCTGGAGGCTCCGGAACCCGTTTGTATCCGCTGACAAAGGCGGTGTCCAAGCAAATTATGCCGGTATATGATAAACCGATGATTTATTATCCGCTATCAATATTGATGCTGGCGGGGATTCGGGAGATATTGATTATTTCCACGCCGAGAGATGTTTCGGTATTTGAGGAATTATTTGGTACGGGAGAGCAGCTTGGACTGCACATGGAATATGCAGTGCAGGAATATCCAAGAGGATTGGCGGACGCTTTTATCATTGGCGCTGATTTTATCGGAAATGACAGTGTAGCGCTTATTCTCGGAGATAATATTTTCTATGGACAGAGCTTTTCGAGAGTTCTCAGGGAAGTGGCGCAAAGAGACAAAGGCGCTACTATTTTCGGTTACTATGTCAGGGATCCGAGAGAATACGGCGTAGTGGAGTTTGACGAAGATGGCAGGGCGCTTTCTATTGAGGAGAAGCCGGAGCATCCGAAGAGTAACTATGCTGTGCCGGGGCTCTACTTTTATGACAATGATGTGGTGGAGATTGCCGCGAATGTGAAGCCCTCCGCGAGAGGAGAGATAGAAATTACAAGTATTAACAATGAATATTTGCGAAGAGGACTGTTGCGTGTCGAGACACTGGGGCGCGGATTCGCTTGGCTTGATACCGGCAATCATGATTCATTGCTTGATGCGGCTGATTTTGTGGCGGCTTTTCAGAAGAGGCAGGGACTTTATATTTCCTGTATAGAAGAGATTGCATATAAAAGAGGATTTATTACGAAGGAACAACTGTTGGAGTTAGCGGAACCGCTTATGAAGACAGCATACGGTCAATATATGGTTGAGGTTGCAAATGGACTCTAAGAAAATAAGGAGAGCACTGTTTGCCATGGTAGCCGTGTTTATTGCGATAGTTGGTGTGATTGCGGCGGCTAATCCGGAACAGGTCAAACAGAAATTGGGGTTGTCCCAAGAGGATCAAATAGAGCAGACAGCGTTAATAGAAGAGGCGGAGACGAATGGTGGACAGAGAGGCAATAATCTGTCTGCCTTTCTACAGGATGAAACTTTTTTTGATCCGGAAGTCAGGTTTAAGAGTATAGAGACCTTTTCCGGTAGAAATGTATTTCTGATTGTGAGTTCTGTTGCCAAAGACCTGCGTGTTATGGTAGTAGACAGTGTCGGAAAACTTGTAACAGGAACGGCTTTTACAATTACAATACAAGGAGTAGGCGAATACACTGATACGGACAAGGACGGAGTCATTTATATTGACGGGCTGCGTTCGGGAGAATACAGTGTGTCGCTTAAGGAAGAAGAAGGCTTTATCGTACCGAATACAATCACTTCCATACAAGTCAGACAGGAGATTGAATATCGTGTGCTTGACGATATTGAATATTTAATCCTGACGGAAGATGATATTGACCCGGAGAAGGAAGATAAGGCGGTAAACGGTGCGGAAGAAGCGGCGGACGGCAGTGAAAATACGCAGCTTCAGTTTGCAAGCGGCAACGCGAAGCTGGGAATAGATGTTTCTAAATGGAATAAGACGATTGACTGGAAACAGGTGAAAGACGAGGGAATCGAGTTTGCCATCATCAGATGCGGATACAGAGGCGCCACCAACGGCGCGCTGGTACTCGATCCTATGTATGAAAAGAATATCAGAGGCGCCATTGAAGCGGGGATTCCCGTGGGCGTGTACTTTTTTACACAGGCGGTTGACGAAGTGGAGGCGGTGGAAGAAGCCAGCATGGTAATCAGCCTGATTGAAGAGTATGACGTGGATTATCCGGTATTTCTGGACAGTGAGAGTGCCGGGGGCAGAGGACGTGCAGACGGATTGGATGCCGAAGAGCGGACAAAGATACACAAGGCGTTTCTTGAGACGATCGCTTCGGCAGGCTATGAGACGGGAATATACGCTTCCAGAAACTGGCTGAAGGATGAAGTGAATATGACAGAATTGTCAGAATATAAAACGTGGCTTGCGGAATATGCGGATATTCCTGCTTATGACGAGTATTATCATATGTGGCAGTACACATCCAAGGGTACGGTCAGCGGCATAGAGACAAGAGTTGATTTAAACTTGTGTTATATGAATATCGATACTTCAATCAATCACGCGAAAGGCGCGGCAGGATATTCGGGCGTCATTGACGGTGACAGCGGCAATGTGCCTATCGGCGGAGATGATTAAGAGTAGTGTGAAAAATAAATTTTTCTCACGCGAGATACAAGGAAAGGAACTGGGGATAATGGGTAAGATAACAGTGGAAACATGTGAGATAGAAGGTCTCAAGGTAATTACGCCGACTGTGTTTGATGATGAGCGGGGTTATTTTGTGGAAACCTATAATTATAATGACTATAAAGAGGCGGGGATTGACCAAGTGTTTGTTCAGGACAATCAGTCCGCGTCTACCAAGGGCGTTTTGCGTGGATTACATTTCCAGATTAATTACCCGCAGGATAAGTTGGTGCGTGTTCTGCGCGGAGAGGTATACGATGTAGCGGTGGACCTGCGTCCGGGTTCCGACACATACGGCAAGTGGTATGGAGTAGTGCTTTCGGAAGAGAATAAGAAGCAGTTTTTCCTGCCCAAAAACTTTGCTCATGGTTTTTACGTGCTGTCCGATTACGCTGAATTTGCATATAAATGCTCGGACTTCTACCATCCCAATGATGAGGGTGGTATTGCATGGGACGATCCGGATCTTAATATAGACTGGCATATACCGGAGGGCACACAGCCGATTTTGTCTGAAAAGGATGCTCACAGAGAGGGTATTGCGGCGTTTACGAAGAAGTACCGCAGTTAACGGTGTGTTGCAACGTGCCGGCTATATATTTCGGAGCAGAGAGATTATGAGCGTAGAAAAGACAGAGCATATGAATAGTTCGACCAAGAGAACGAAACGTTTAGGTAAGCCCGCAGGAATCGCGATATTCTGGGGGCTTGGTTTGATTTTGGCACTTGTGCTTATCAACCATCACAATCCGCTCGCAGATCAAGTGACGGAGAGGATGAAGAAGGTCAGCGGGTGCGTCTTGATTACCTTTACCTGTGCCATTTTTGCAATTTATTATGAAAGAATCATGACCATTCCGGCAGAGCTTTTCCAGAGCAGAAAATTAATTTGGAAGCTGGCAAAGAACGATTTCAAGAAGCGGTACGCCGGCTCTTATCTCGGTATTGTCTGGGCGATGGCACAGCCGGTTGTCACCGTAGTCATGTATTGGATTGTCTTTGATAAAGTGTTTGATACGAGAAGCCAGATGGTAGCGAGTGGGCTGGAAGTACCTTATGTACTTTATTTGACAGCGGGGCTTGTGCCGTGGTTCTATTTCTCGGAAGCTATCACTCAGGGAACGATGGCGCTGATTGAATATAATTATCTGGTCAAAAAAGTAGTGTTTAATATTAGTATTTTGCCGATTATCAAGGTGATTGCCGCTACTTTTATCCATATATTCTTTGTAGCTGTACTTCTGCTTGTATCTGTCGGGTACGGCTATTACCCCAATATCTATACTCTTCAAATTTTTTATTATAGTTTCTGCATGTTTATGCTCGTACTCGGTATGAGTTATATGACCTGCGCACTGGTGGTATTTATCAGGGATTTACAGCAGATTATCAATATTGCGTTGCAGATTGGTATGTGGGCTACTCCCATTTTATGGAATATTTCAATGCTTAAGACTGATAATATGAAGACGCTTTTTAAATTAAATCCGCTTGTTTATGTAGTCAACGGCTACAGAAGCGCAATCTACGAGGAAGTGTGGTTCTGGGAACATTTCTATTCCTCCACATATTTCTGGATATTTACAATCAGCATGTTCTGCATCGGCACACTGATTTTCCGCAAGATGCGGGTACATTTTGCGGATGTGCTATGAGCAGTGCCGCAGGATATACAAACAGCGGCGACGTGCTTGCACAGGAGCAGGTGTTTGTATATCCTGCGATAGGGCGACAGCCCGCGAGCGAGATGGAGCGAAGTGGAATCGAGCTGCGCACTGCGAGG
>CAMWQW010000055.1 GCA_947176505.1 uncultured Lachnospiraceae bacterium
AGAGCATCTGCCTTACAAGCAGAGGGTCATAGGTTCGAGCCCTATAGGTCCCACTTGATTGCGAACGGAGCTATCTGTTATCGTAATCTGCCGGCGTGGCGGAACTGGCAGACGCACAGGACTTAAAATCCTGCGGGACTAATCTCCCGTACCGGTTCGATTCCGGTCGCCGGCATCACCTTTTGAGAGAGAAATACGGTAGTAATACTGTGTTTCTCTTTTTACGTAATAGGGAATTCCTCGATATCTTTCGAGTTTGCGGAGATAAAATGAAAAATAGAAAAATAATGAAATGGATATTATTACTCTTAGTCGCCATTGGTGCAGTCGTGATTATGTTAGGATTGAAATTACGGAATGGTGTGCACATAGAAGCGGAACAAACGGAAATGATTCCGCAGGCTGTGACAGCCTATCGCCAAGACGATATGAGGTGGGCGGAAGATGCGCTGGGCAATTCTTCATTTAAGATGAAGTCATCCGGATGCCTGACAACATGTATTGCATCGGCGGTCAGCATGGAGTATGCGGATCAAGTTACACCGGGCGAGTTAAACAAGCTATTTTCTGAAAATAATGTATATGACGGTGAAGGTAATATTCAATGGTCAGCGATTGAAAAGATAGACGGTTATGCGGTAAAAGTTTATGGTGATGTGTCAGGAGAAGACATTTGTGAATGTCTTAAGGAGGGACACTACCCGATTGTGCGCGTGAGGATGTATGGAGTCAGCAATTTTCATTATGTATTGATTGTCGGAATAGAAGACGGAGACTATATTTGTATGGATCCGTTGGAAAATGACCTGACTAAGTTATCTCACTATTTGAATAGAATTTATGCGCTGCGGGTAGTTATGTGAGCGGATATGTGGTAATTCCTTTTTGCATGAAATTGAAACTTTTTGAAGGGATGATTCGTATTATTTACAGAAGCAGACTTTCAGAAACGATTCATGATGTGACAGAAAGGGAGAAACATAAATGGAAATCAGTAATAGGCATTGGAATGTCAATGCATATCGTAGTGAGGGAAATCCGGTTATTAAAGTCGGGGTCAAAAAGTCTCAAGGGGCGGAAGGTTATATGAACAGCGGCATGTATCAACAAGTTATGAGTAGCAGGAAGTTATTGAATTTATTTGATTCTCATGTCGATAAGTATTTCAATCCGGATAAGGAGAAAGAATCAGAGAATGAAGGTAAAGAAGTCGAGGAAAGCAAGACCGACACGGATATCGTTGTTAAGCCTGATGGTTCCAGAGTACTTGTTGTGACGACAAATATTGCCGGCATGTCAACCACTATGAGCCTGAAAATATCCGAGCCGACAAAATTGCCGAATGAAAGTGGACAAAGTGACGAGACAGAGGGAAATAATCAAGATTATGTTTCAGAATCGGTCAATCAAATAAAAGCGGAAGATGCTTCCAAAATGATGCCGAATGAGGTATGATGCATTCATATTCCTCTATCGCTTGTGCAAATAGAAAAAGTGGCATATAATAGCAATAAGATGGGAGCTGTAGAGGATATGGGAGCAAAGGCATATAAAAAAGATTTTTCTGATTTGGGACTGCGTATGGTGATTAGTGCTGTGTTGATTTATGGGATACAGGTACTTGCCCTGTACATCGCACAGTCAATTAATATGAGCTGGATATGGAATATGGACACCATGCTGGCAGTAACGATGATTCCGATGTATGCTATCGGCTATCCGCTTGCTTTTCTGATTTTGAAAGCGGGTACTAAGAGCTGCACGATTGAGAAGCATGCGATGAAGCCGATACAGTTTATAATGGCGTTTTTGATGTCTTATGCACTTATGATGCTGGGAAATATTATAGGTGTGGGATTTACCAATGGAATAGGTTTTCTGAAGGGTGAGCCGGTGGACAATTCGTTGACGGATATAGTGAGTAATGGGAATATTTGGATTTCATCTATCTATATTGTTCTGCTCGCTCCTATATTTGAAGAGTATTTATTCAGAAAGATAATCTGCGACCGACTGGTGAAATATGGACAGGGAATGGCAGTTATTATGTCCGGCTTAATGTTCGGACTCTTCCACGGGAATTTCAATCAGTTTTTTTACGCCGCTTTCATTGGGTGTTTCTTTGCGTTTATATATGTGAAGACCGGAAATGTTATGTATACGATTGGGCTCCACATGATTGTGAATTTTATAGGGAGCGTGGTTGGAGGATTACTGCTTCAAAATATTGATTTGAGCGGGGATTTGTTCCAAATGCCGTTTTCTGATATGGCAGTCTTTGCACTTTACATGCTGGTTATCTATGGCATGGTGATTGCCGGAGCGGTGCTGTTGCTTGCGAATCTATCCAAGTTCAAAGTTTCTCCCGGACAGATTACAATCAGAAAAGGAAACAAATTTGAGATATCCATTATTAACGTTGGAATGTTTTTGTATTGTGAATTGTTTGTGCTTATGATGTTTGGGCAGGCGTTGCTTTAGGCGGTAGGATGGTGTGTGGCAGGAAAATATATGGAAGAATATATTGAAAATGTTGGATACCTCTTGACATTTTGAGTGATAATCTATATAATGATTTTTGTTGTAAAACTTTTACAGCATGTGCGCTTAGCTCAGCTGGATAGAGCGTTTGGCTACGGACCAAAAGGTCGGGGGTTCGAATCCTCTAGCGCACGTATATGAATGGCGAAAATACTGGCAGCACAGTGTTTTCGCTGTTTCTATTTACATAAGAAATCTCACGATATATTTCGGGTTTGCGGTGAATATGTGATTATAAAATACTGCATTATGGTAAGTGAATAAAAATGTGCAAGATTAATAAAAATATAAGCAAAAAATGTGTCAAATAGTCCAAACTGACCAAATAAATAAATATTCTTCTTGACTTATATTGTGCACATTGATATAATTTGATTAATGATAAATACTATTTGGGTTGTTACTGCACCAAAGCGGGCAAAACCAGATTTTATAATTCAACCGGTGAAGGTTGATTTATAGAATTTGGTTTTTTTATGTGCTTGAGTGAGTGTAGCAACAATGGAGATTTAAAAGTGCGTATCGAAAAGATTATCAATAATAATATCATCTCAACCAGAGACGATCAGGGCGTAGAGCTGATGGCTATGGGTAAGGGAATCGGTTTTGCACAGAAACCGGGGAACGAAATTGATGATAAGGCAGTAGAGAAAATCTTTAGACTGGAGAACATAGACAACAAGGAGTATTTTAAACAGCTGCTTGCATCGCTTCCGCTTGAGCACATCAGATTGGCGACGGACATTATCGCTTATGCCAAGGAAAGCCTTGGACTCATTTTAAGTCCAAATATATATTTGACACTGACGGATCATATAGGTTTTACATTGAACAGGCATCGGGACGGGATGGCATTTAACAATGTTCTGTATGATGAAGTAAAGCTCTTCTATCCGCTGGAATATTCGGTCGGAAGATATGCATTAGAATTAATAGAAGAGAGAACATCATGCCGCTTGGCGGAAGATGAGGCTGCCAGCATCGCCCTTCACCTTATTAACGGAGAGATAAATTCCGCCATGGGAACGACTTTTGTCATGGTTAAGATGATGCGTGAAATGATGGAGATAATCAGTCGGCAGATTCCGATTCCGGAGGGAAGGACATATCCGCAGGAGCGGCTGATAGCGGACTTAAAACAACTTGCGAACCGTCTTGTTACAGAGGAACCGATAAGCGGGAGGCAGGATGATCTTCTCTATGAGTTTGTGAGAATAAACTATAAGGATGAGTATCAGGTGATTAACAACCTCAGTGAGTACATAGAGAAAGAATACAGCTGTAGTATGACGGAAGAAGAAATCATTTATTTGGTGCTCAATATTAAACGTATGCGGGATTTGTATACATGCTGACAGTGAAAGGAGGACATAAATGGGCATATTTCAAAATTTGTTTTCAAAGGGCAATGGGAAAGTCGCATCACCGGTAACGGGAAAGCTGGTTAGTATCAAGAAAGTCAGTGACCCTACATTCAGTGATGAAATACTTGGCAAGGGAGCGGCTGTTATTCCTTCGGATAACCGAATCTGCGCTCCGGTAGACGGCGTTGTCTCAACTGTATTTCCGACGGGGCATGCCGTTGCGGTTACAGGCAATGACGGTGAGGAGGTCTTGATTCATATTGGCTTGGATACGGTTAAATTAAAAGGAAAGCACTTTACGATTCATGCTTCCGACGGGCAGGAAGTGAAGAAAGGTGATTTGCTCTTAGAAGCAGATATTGAGCAGATTAAAGCGGAAGGTTATGATGTTATCACGCCGATCATCATTTGTAATTCGGATGATTTTGCCGAGGTTACCATGAAAGAGGAGGGCGATGTAGCGCAAGGCGACGATATTCTGACGCTGCGTAAGGCATAATTTTACTTGAAAAAGCACAAGGAGTAGATTGTCGTTTGCTATATTACAATGATATTCGAGGGTGAGGACCCATAGAATATAAATAGGATCATTGGTTTCGTGCTGGGGCGGAACTATAATAAAATGAGAAGGGGGTAACATATTATGATGAAGTATTTACAAAAACTGGGTAAGTCATTGATGCTGCCGGTAGCGTGTCTGCCGATTTGCGGTATTCTGATGGGTATCGGATACGCACTGTGTCCGGCGACGATGATCGCAGGGCGTGAGATGAGTGGCTTCCTGAATTTGCTGGGATTTTTCCTTGTAAAAGCCGGAGGCGCATTGATTGACAACATGGCGCTTCTGTTCGTTATCGGTGTAGGTGTGGGAATGTCTGATGACCATGACGGTACGGCTGGTCTCGCGGCATTTGCATCATGGCTGATGATTACGACATTGCTCAATGTCAACACGGTTACGACTTTAATGCCGTCCGTAGCAGAAAATGCAAATAAGACACTCGCGTTCTCGGCGATTGCTAACCCTTTTATCGGTATTCTTTCCGGTATTATCGGTGCAACCTGCTACAATAAGTTTAAATCGACCAAATTACCGGATTGGCTGTCATTCTTCAGTGGCAAGCGCTGTGTATCAATTATTTCCGGTGTAGTTGCTATTGTTGTAGCGGCAATCTTATTAGTAGTATGGCCGATTGTATACGGTGCACTGCTTGCACTTGGTAATGGTATTGTAGGACTTGGACCGGTAGGCGCAGGTATTTACGCATTCTTGAACAGACTGCTTATTCCGACAGGCTTACATCACGCACTTAATAATGTATTCTGGTTTGACACAATCGGGCTTGGTGACTTGTCCCATTTCTGGGCAGGCGAGACCAGTGCGGACGTAACATGGAGCCTTGGTATGTATATGTCCGGTTTCTTCCCTTGTATGATGTTTGGTATCCCGGGTGCGGCGCTGGCAATGGTTCATACGGCAAAGAGCGGCAAACAAAAGGTTGCAATCGGTTTGGTGGCTTCCGCAGCGCTTTGTGCGTTTGTCTGCGGTGTTACAGAGCCCTTTGAGTTTGGTTTCATGTTCCTTGCACCTGTACTGTATCTGATTTATGCATTGCTGTATGGTATCTTTACCGTGATCGTATCGCTTATCGGATTCAGAGCCGGATTCAGTTTCTCGGCAGGAGCGACAGATCTTGTGTTCTCGGCTTCGCTGCCGGCGGCACAGAATACATGGATGATCCTTCCTCTTGGTATTGCGGCATTTGTGGTATTCTATGTAGTATTCCGATTTGCCATCGTGAAATTTGATTTAAAGACACCGGGTAGAGAAGATGATGATGTAGAGGCAGAAAAGAAAGCAGTATTGTCCAATAGCGATTATACGCAAGTGGCTTCCATCATTCTGGAAGGACTCGGCGGAAAGGCAAACGTTACCTCTCTCGACAACTGTATTACAAGGCTTCGTATGGAAATCAAGGATTATACTCTGGTTGACGAGAAGAAGATTAAGTCGGCAGGCGTTGCCGGTGTTATGAGACCGGGTAAGACTTCGGTTCAGGTTATCGTAGGAACCAAAGTACAGTTTGTGGCTGACGAAATGAAGAAAATGTTATAAGTATTATGGACGTGGATATAATACTGAAACCCTAGCATAGCGGAGACCTTCGGGTCTCCGCTATTATTGTTGCGGCATATGTATTTTTGTCTGTTTCAATCCACCATTTGTCAACATAGCTGTGACCGTGGTCATCCCACAGGATGATAAACTTTGCTGTGGCGACTTGATGTACGTTACCGCCTTCGCCGGACAAATATTCTGATGCCAGAAGTGCATTTTTTCCCTCATATTTTACTTTTTAGCAATAAAAGCAAGAAATTATTGACAAACGTATATCCAAGTGCTAATATGAAATAAATTTCATGTGAAGTTTATTTCATACAAAGGAGGAAAAATTTGAAAAAAGAAGTTCCTATACTACTATCGAATAATGTAAGAGAATACCGAATGGAGAAACAGCTTACCCAACAGCAACTTGCTGATTTAGTAAAAGTTTCTTCAAGAACTATCATTTCACTGGAAAAAGGTCAATATAATCCGTCTGTTTTGCTGGCACATGAGTTAGCTAAAATATTTGGATTGAAGATTGAAGAATTATTTAATTTTGAGGAGGATTGATATGAGAAAGAGTAAGAAAATTTTTGCGTGTTTATTTATTGGTATTGGTATTTTGCTCTTACCTTTTAGTCTTATAAAGGGATTTCCTGCTGCTTTTATTGTCTCTGCTGGCTGCGCACTAATAGCTTATGGCATTGTAGATTTTCTATTTGAACATTTTATCCATAAGATTGGACGCGCTAAAATCATGGATGAGGACGAAAGAAACGTGCTTATTAACGGCAAAGCATACACCCTTGTATCTGAATTTGCAAATATTGGTTTTATTGTCCTTGCTTTGTATTCCGCTATCTGCAGGGCAGATATGGTAGGTTGCATGATTGCTGTAGGTATCTTTTTATTAAGCCATATAGTTTATGCAGTGTGTTTTAAATATTTTGACAACCATTAACAGAATAAAGACAGTTGTCAAAATAAATAGTTTTATGATTTTGCCAGAGAAAATTTTAAGGAGCGGAATAGTTCAAACAGTCACCGCACCTTGAATACCTCACAGAAGAAAAGTTTTACCCTTTAGGCACAACAGACGAATAT
>CAMWQW010000056.1 GCA_947176505.1 uncultured Lachnospiraceae bacterium
TATATTTTTCGCTGTATTCCGAGTTTGCGAAGCAAATCTCGCAAAGTAAATTTGCCCGATATATTTTTCGCTGTATTCCGAGTTTGCGAAGCAAATCTCGCAAAGTAAATTTGCTCTGCAAATTTACTTTTATTATAGTAGACAAAACCAAAATATACAAAGAAATTCGTGTAATAAGGCTCGTTGACGATAATCTTTCAAAATAGTTGTTGACAGGACTGAAATACAGGTGTATTATCAATTCATACAAAACATACTGAATAAGTAGGAAATAAAAACAAGTGATAGAATCGAATGAGATCAATTGATATTTGGGATATTTTGATTATGCTTGGCAAAGATTTCCGGAATGGAGGACATAATGGCAAATATTAAGAAGAGTGCGGCGGAACTGATTGGTAATACCCCTTTGATGGAGGTTATTAACTATGAGAAAAACCACGGGATTACAGATGTAAGACTGCTGGTGAAACTAGAATACTTAAATCCGGCAGGTTCCGTTAAGGACCGGATTGCGTTGAATATGATTGAGGAGGCGGAGAGAGCCGGTAAGTTACAGCCGGGGGCAACCATTATTGAGCCTACGTCGGGCAATACAGGAATTGGTCTGGCAGCGGTTGCGGCTGCGAAAGGATACAAGGCTATTCTGACGCTGCCGGAGACGATGAGTGTTGAGAGAAGAAAACTTTTGCAGGCATATGGAGCAAAACTGGTACTGACAGAAGGAGCCAAAGGCATGAAGGGCGCCATTGCAAAGGCTGAAGAACTGCAAGCATCCACTCCGGGTTCCATTATCTTGGGGCAGTTCGTAAACCCGGCGAATCCGGCGGTACACAAGGAGACTACGGGTCCCGAAATATGGAAGGATACTGATGGCAAAGTAGATATCTTTGTGGCTGGTGTCGGCACAGGCGGTACGATTACAGGTGTTGGCGAATACCTGAAGGATCAGAAACCGGATATTAAGGTGGTGGCAGTGGAGCCTGAAAGCAGTCCGGTACTGTCGGGCGGTGCGTCAGGTCCTCATAAGATTCAGGGAATCGGCGCCGGATTTGTACCGGAGGTGTTAAACACAGGCGTGTACGATGAAATTATCAAGGTCTCTAATGAAGATGCTTTTGCTACGGGCAGAGCTATCGCAGTGGAGGAAGGCGTGTTGGTTGGCATTTCTTCCGGCGCAGCGCTTCATGCGGCAACAGAACTTGCTAAACGCCCGGAGAACAAGGATAAAACCATAGTGGTGCTTCTGCCGGATTCGGGGGATAGATATTTATCTACGCCATTGTTCGGTGCAGAGTGAGAAGGAGGAGGCTGCAAGAGAGAATCATACTTGCCGAAGGATTGACGAAATGTCCTAAAAACTTGACAAATCCTGCTGTTCATACTAAAGTTAGTCAAGGATAAAGGATTATATTCGGCGGAATTGTTTGTTTGGTTGTGCCGAGAAAGGATAAATGAGATGGCAGGAATGATAGAAGTACATAATTTGAGCAAGACGTTTGCGACGAAAGACGCCGATGTCGAAGCACTTCAGGATATCAACCTATCCATTCAGGAAGGCGATATATACGGTATTATCGGTATGTCAGGCGCCGGAAAGAGCACGCTTGTGCGCTGTTTGAATTTCTTAGAGCGTCCGACAGCGGGCACGGTTGAGATTGAGGGGAAAGACTTAAGCACCTTATCAGAGAAGGAACTTAGGGCAAAACGTGCGGAAATAGCCATGATTTTTCAGCATTTTAATCTGTTGATGCAGAAAAATGTGATAGACAATATATGTTTTCCTCTGTTGTACGGTGGTGTCGGCAAGAAAGACGGCGGCAGGCGGGGCACCCTGAGCAAGAAGGATGCCAGAAAACGTGCGGAGGAGCTGCTTGAAATTGTCGGTATGACGGAGAAAAAAGAGGCATATCCGTCGCAGCTTTCCGGCGGACAGAAGCAGCGAGTGGCGATTGCCAGAGCGCTGGCAGCTAATCCGAAAATACTTTTATGTGATGAGGCAACGAGTGCTCTTGACCCGCAGACGACGCAGTCCATTTTGCAGCTTTTGAAGCAGATTAATAAGGAATACGGTATCACAATCGTTATCATTACCCACGAAATGTCTGTAGTCAGGGAGATTTGTTCCCATGTGGCGATTATCGGAGAAGGGCATCTGGTGGAACAAGGTAAGGTGGCGGATATCTTTTCACACCCGAAGACAAAGGAAGCTAAAGAGCTGATTGTCAAGGGAAGAGGAGAAGAGAGGCGAACGTTGGAGAGTCATCAGAAGGATTTGATGAAAGGTAAATGCTGCATCCGCATTGTTTTTTCAGTAAATTCGTCTTTTGAACCGGTTATTGCCAATATGGTATTACGGTTCGGTCAACCGATTAATATTCTGCGGGCTGATACCAAGAATGTGGAGGGTATTGCCAGAGGCGAGATGATTTTAAGTCTGCCCGATGATGTACAGATGCAGAAGGATATGAAAGCATACCTGACGGAACGAGGTCTTGCGGTAGAGGAGGTGGACGGCTATGTGGACTAGTGAAATGACGCTTATGATGTGGGTTGGCGTGAAGGAAACACTAATTATGACATTGCTGTCAACTATATTCGGATATCTCCTCGGTCTGCCCATGGGAATTGCTCTCGCGGTGACCGATGCGGGCGGCATCAGACCAAATGTAGTAGTCTACAAGATACTGGATGTGATTGCGAATATCGTCAGGAGTATTCCTTTTCTGATTCTACTGATGCTTCTGATGCCGGTGACGAGAGTGATTGTCGGTAAAAGTTATGGTACAGCGGCTACGGTTGTTCCGCTTACGATTGCGGCGGCACCGTTTATCGGACGTATGATTGAGTCTTCCATTAATGAGGTGGATCGTGGTGTGATTGAGGCTGCACAGAGTATGGGAGCGAGCACTATGACGATTATTATCAGGGTGATGTTAGTGGAGGCGCGGACTTCTATTTTGGTGGGGGTCACCATTGCGCTCGGTACAATTTTGGGCTATTCCGCTATGGCGGGCATCGTTGGTGGAGGCGGGCTCGGAGACATTGCGATGCGTTACGGATATTACCGTTATGAGGCGGATATTATGATTGTTGCAGTGGTTCTGTTAGTTGTATTGGTACAGATTTTCCAGACACTGGGTATGCGGATGTCTGTGAAGCTGGATCGGAGAAAGCGATGACGGAATGGGACAATAACTAGATGATGAATGTTTTTGATATCTAAATGTATTAGATGTAAAAAGCGGTGTAGTATAGAAAGCTTTTTATATAGAATGTGCGGCAAAAGAGGAGATATGCCGCAGCGTCGCTGGGGAGCGACAGAAGAAGGAGGAGAAATGTTATGAAGAAAAAATTTATCGCAGGTATTTTGACAGCAGCTTTGGCGCTTGGCACATTGACGGCATGCGGCGATTCCGGTACGGCAGCAAATGCACCGGCAACAGAGGATGGTGCAGAGACGGAAGCAGCTGCAGCAGATTCCGGCGCGACACAGGCAGAAGCTAAGGGAACCATTACGGTTGCGGCTTCCGCAACCCCTCACGCAGAGATTTTAGAGCAGGCAAAGCCAATTCTTGCAGAGCAGGGATGGACTTTGGAAGTGACAGTGTTTAACGACTATGTACAGCCGAATATGGTGGTGGAGAGCGGTGAGTTTGACGCAAACTATTTCCAGCACATTCCTTATCTGGATTCTTTTAACGCGGAGCAGAACACACATCTTGTCAATGCAGGTGGAATACATTATGAGCCTTTCGGAATCTATCCCGGTACGAAGAGTGATTTGACAGCTTTAGAAAAGGGTGATGTCATCGCTGTGCCGAATGATACGACCAACGAGGCGAGAGCGCTTCTGTTATTGCAGGATAACGGTATCATTACACTAAAAGACGGTGTAGGATTAGAGGCGACAGTGAGAGACATTGTCGATAATCCGAAAGAGATTGAGATTGAGGAATTAGAGGCAGCACAGGTTCCGAGAGTGAAAGATGAAGTAGCGTTTGTGGTTCTGAACGGTAATTATGCATTGGAGGCGGGATTCACTGTGAGCAAGGATTCCGTAGCTTATGAGAAGTCTGATTCTGAGGCAGCTCAGACCTATGTAAACGTGATTGCAGTCAAAGAAGGCAATGAAAACAGTGATGCAATTAAGGCATTGGTGGATGTATTAAAGTCTGATGATATTGTCAAATATATCAATGATAACTACGACGGCGGTGTGATTCCGTTTCAATAATGGATGATATTATAGTGATATATTATTTGGGGCTATGGAAATAGCCCCTTTTTTGTATAGAAAATTCCACGATATATTTCGAGTTTGCGGTGAAGTTTGCAGCGAGCTAGAATTTCCTGATTGACAGTTCTTTACAAAAATAGTATACTCATATGCATCAAACAAATCTGTGTGAAAATCTATCCATATGTTATGGAGTCATTGGTATGTCACCGATATTTTTCACATGTTTTTAGGCGGTAATATAGAGGAATAGTTAGTGCAGAAAAACGATATTGCGATAATTCCACGACGATGTATTGAACAAATGTTCCGCGTTGACCGAAAGAAGAAAGAGAGGTAAACTAAATGAACAAGGAGATGGTAGGCATGACCAACAAAGAGATACTTTTGGCGCTTATGGGGCGTATGGATGGTGTAGAAAACAGCTTGGGTGGGCTAAACAGTAAGATTGACAGCGTAGAAAGCAACTTAAACGGTAAGATTGATGG
>CAMWQW010000057.1 GCA_947176505.1 uncultured Lachnospiraceae bacterium
TTTATATGTATCTTAACACTTTGTAGGTGTTAATGCAATACCCTAAAGAAAATTTTAAGATTTATAAAAAGATATGGAACAGGCATTGTGAAACGCCAAAAGCGTCCGGGGACACTGGGCGTTTTGTTCATCGCCGCTTCATAAATAATGCCTAAAAATATTTTTCCATCAGGTAGAATTTGCCCTTACGAAAATCAACGGTTCCCGCTTTGGCATAACCCATATTTTCATATAATTTTATCGCATAGGGATTCGCGGCAAATGCATCCAGCCGGATGGCATGTATCCCCCATCCGGCAAGCTGTTCTTCTATATGCTGTAATGTCCGGCGGGCAATTCCCTGATTCTGAAAAACCGGGTTAACACACAGTCTATGTATGACATAATAGGGCGCGTCAACATATTTCCACGTGCCTTTTATATACTGTTCGTCACACCTCTGATTAATCACATAGACCACCGCAATTTTTTCTTCCATCACACCGACATAAAGATGCTTCCTGTCTATATCCTTTCGAAAATCTTTATCCGTCGGATAGAACTCATCCCACTGAAAAATCTTGTTTTCTATCATCGCTTTGACTGCATGGTCAAATAAATCGCATATCTCCTGCAAGTCTTCTGATGTTGCCATCCTGTATCGTATGTCCATCGGTACTCCTTTCGAATGTGTATATTATTTAGACTCGCCTAATCATACCTGCGCGCCTTATCCTCTTGCACACATTATAGCATATAAATAAATGCCACTATTTTTTCTTTAACATAGTGCACTCATATTTATTTTTTATTAATAAATACTTTATATTTGCATAATTGATTGTTTGTTCTATATGATGTATAACATATATAAACAAAGAAACAACTATCAAGTTGAATCAGATTTACTGATTTGGTCATACTGATAGCAAAGTGAACAGGTTCGCTTGCAAACACGTTCGCTTACGAGAATATGAATCTGTTTATAACGGACTCATTGCTCGTTATCTCATACATTATAAAAAGGAGTGATTTTTATGTTAAGACCGGCATTATTTAACAACCGTACCTACAAACCTATGTTTTTCGATGATTCTTTTGACCAGATGTTTGACAATGCTTTCAAAAATTTCTGGGGCAGCAATGAGCTTGCCACCTTCGATGCATTCAAGACTGATGTAATCGATCAAGGCGACAGCTATCTGTTGCAGGCAGAGCTGCCCGGCTTTGATAAGTCCGACATCAACATCGATCTAAAAGATAATCTGCTGACCATCTCTGCTTCCCATAAGGAAGAGAAAAATGAAGAGGATAAGAATAAATACATTCGTAAAGAACGCTATTACAGTTCTTATTCCAGAAGCTTCCGCGTAAATGATGTGGAAGCCGGCGATATTGACGCTTCCTATAATAACGGCATTCTGGAAGTCAAATTCCCGAAAAAAGAAATTGCCGCTAAAGAAGATGTTAAGAAAATTGAAGTGAAGTAATCTTGTTTCCCTATCCTATGGCATACCGGTATTCGCCGGTATGACGCAATGAATCCCACCGCTACCCCGGTGGGATTCTTCATATACTATATGTCTTTATTTACCGCATTTCCCGTACAAGTTCTAAGAACTCTTCTTTGTACTCATCCGACAAATCAATAGATTTCAGTGCTTTTTCCACATGCTTCACCGATGCATTTTCCGGATATTCACTGTGGGATGCCAGCAAACCGAACTCCGCTACCGCAGCGGCAAAAACATAATCGTCCGTCGGCGTATTCGTATAACTTTCATATCCGACAGGATATTCCAGCAGGCTGCTCTCATCCTCAGCAGGCTTTTTATAACGGATACTGATTGTCAGCCACTCTCCGTCTTTCGCAGAGTAAAGAGGCAGTTCGCACATCTCTTCTTTATACTGCTTGCTGTATTTTAGGTTCTCAACCTCTTCTTCGGATAAATCGCTCATAGGCTCTTTCAAAACAATTTCGTAAAGTGCCGTTACGCTGTGCCCCGCTCCGATTTCCCCAGCATCCTTCGTATCATCATCAAAGTCCTCTTTGGCAAGCGCTCTGTTCTCATATCCGAGAAGACGATAGCTTTCCACCACTGCCGGATTAAACTCCACCTGAAACTTCACATCTTTACAGATTGTCAGAAGCGTCGCGGACATTTCCTCTACAAGTACTTTATTTGCTTCTCGCAGACAGTCAATGTAAGCATAATTTCCGTTACCTTTGTCTGCAAGCGTTTCCATTTTATTGTCTTTGATATTGCCTGTGCCGAATCCCAAAACCGATAAGAAGATTCCCGACTCTTTTTTCTCGGTAATCAGCTCTTCCAATTCTTCCTCACTTGTCAGTCCTATGTTTAAGTCACCGTCTGTTGCCAGAATAATACGGTTATTGCCACCCTCTATGTAATTCTCCTCAGCCAGCGCATATGCCGTCTCAATTCCTTTGCTTCCATATGTGCCGCCTCCGGCTTCCAGCGAATCTAACGCCTTTATAATCTTCTTCGTCTCGTTGCCATACGCGCCTTTTAATACAATCTGGTCATCTCCCGCGTAAGTCACAATAGACACTCTGTCTTTTCTTGTCAAATTCTCAGTTAACAATCCGAAAGATTCCTGCAACAGCGGTAACTTGTCATCGGAATACATGGACCCTGACACATCCAGCAAAAATACAAGATTGGACGCTGGTGCATGCGCGTAATCAATATCCTCGGTTTTCAATCCGATCATCAAAAGTTCCGCATCATCGTTCCACGGACAGGAACTGATTTGCGTCGTAACGCCGAAAGGCTCCTTACCCTCCGGGTCATTATAATCATAGGAAAAGTAGTTGAGCATCTCCTCAATTCTGACTGCCCCTTGCGGTATTTCATCCAAAGTGTACCCACTGTTAATCAGTCTTCGTAAGTTACTGTAAGAAGCTGTGTCTACATCCGCCGCAAAAGTAGAAAGCGGCGCTTTCATAACGGAAGTAAATCCTTTCTCTTCCCATTCGCTGTACTCTTCGCTGTTATAATAATCCTTCGGCTCCCATTCTTCATAGCATGAATCGAGATAACTGTCCTCGCCCGCCATCTCATTTTCGACAGCAAAATCATAACTGTCTTCTGCTGCCGGTGCTTCTTGCACGTAATCATAGCTGCCGCCGTCCTCGTCCGCCGTTGCCGCTTCTTCCGTAACTGCCATACCTCCATTATCTGACGGTGCACTGTCGGTTTTATTCTGACCGCCGCATCCTGTCATCAACATAACCCCCGCTAATACAAGCGCTGTTGCCTTTGTTACATAATTTTTCTTTTTCATACTTTTTCCTCCCGTCCCGAAGCATTATCCGCCATACCTTCCGACGGAATCTCCTCCCCATGTAATTACTTTCTCAGTAATTTTAACGCTTCTATACTTAATACCTGCGACGGAATGAAAAGGTTGCAGAAAAAAGATTCTTTTAATTTAAACTTCCATTTACTCTATATTTTATTCTGGTAAACTGGACGGTTGTAATTCGCAAAATTCCACAATTAGATTTCTAATATCATCAACTTTGCCTCCATACTGTTGTAATGATAAAGCATTACAACTTCTTCACCAATCTCATAGCTGTACCAAAACCATTATTTCACCGTTATTTATCCGTTCCATTATCCTGTTACTGTCTTCTGTCAATTTTGTCGCTCTATATCCGTCACGTAAAAAAATCACTGCTTGGTCCGGGTGCAATGCCATCAATTCCAATTCAGCATCAGTTAATTCAATTCCTATATCTCCTCTCATGACTTGTGCAACAACATTGTTTGACTTTGCTATCCAATCTTGTACTGTGTCACTAATTTCTTCTGCAATAACTGTACCTGCTGGTCGCATATCGGGTATCATTACCCGTATCCACCACGGACTCCCTTCATTGCCATCCAAATCCACTAGCCCAACCGGATTCCCCAGACAGTATGTATACCTGTTCAACGTCACAGGCACCGCCCCATTGCCTGCTATCACGTCCTGCGCATGGAACCGTCCGGTCTGTGGGTCATACTCTCTCGCCTGTGCAAAGTAGGTG
>CAMWQW010000058.1 GCA_947176505.1 uncultured Lachnospiraceae bacterium
GTTTATTCTCAACGCTGTCCTGTTCCTCATTGTTGACTCCCATACGGTCGTCCGATACTTCGTGGGTGGGTGCCAGTTCGGCGGTGATCTTGCGGTCGAGGGCGGCAAGCTCGGATTTGAGGGCTTTTAGTTCGTTATCCTTGCACCATGTGCGGACGGTTGTACTGGTGGCAGACCCCGGTTCTTATTACCGGCAAAGCGAACCACATAATGTATTGCCCAGAGGATTTTGCGTCTCAGGCCCCAAATTCTAAACAATATTGCCGATTATGGTAGCGAACAATGTTACCATGATCGGCAATTTCTGTTTATCGCATATATGGTTCGCCTATTTCAGACTACTTGCTTACCACCGTCGATCTGTATTTTTTGATTGCCATAGTTCCGGTACTGTTAGGGTCTATTTAAAGGGCAATAAAAAATGTTCCGGAGGTCATTGTAGATTATATTTCATCAGTCATTATTACGCGGAATGTTTAGCTCTACAATGTAATGATTGTCTGCTATACGCCGGGAGTAGGAGTAATCATCTCCGTAGAGAAGATTTAAACGACGGAGGGTGTTTGAAATGCCGAGACCTCCCGGATGGCTCGATTTGCTATGCCGGACTTTGAAAGTGTTCTCACATCGGAATATAAGGTTATCCTTAGAGCACGCAAATGAGATATTTACATCTCGTCTGCTATCTACAACCGAACTGTGTTTTACTGCATTCTCAACGAATGGGATAAATAGAAGTGTAGGCACAATTACTTCACCGATGCCTTCATCTGCGCTGATTTCAAAACTGAATGGCTCGATTCTCGTGCTTTCCAATACGAGATAGGAATTCAAGAAATCAATCTCGCGCTGAAGAGTAGTTGTGTCACGATTAGTTTCTGCAAACTGATATTCCACAAGTTTCTGTAGTTCAGCAAGCATATCGGATGCCTCTGCCGGTTCATCAATTGACAATATGCCTACGTTGTTTAGAACATTGAATAGGAAATGTGGATTTATCTGCTTTTTAAGAAAAGCGTATTCCTGCCGCACGGTTTCAGCCTGAAGAAGCATCATGCGGCGTTTTCCTAATATCCAGTCCTGATGCATGATTATTGCCGCTGTTCCTCCGACAAAGAAGAATAAGGTCAGTAGAGTTCCGATGGTCATTACAACCATGATTACCACCGGAAGTTGCTTGTCGTAGGGATTGAGGTCGTAGGTGGCAATCTCTGTAATAATTAAAGGGACAATTACCGCCAAAAGCAGTAGTGCCACCTCCGTCGTGTATCTTTTGAGACTGCGATGGCGTTTGAATCGGCGAGATAACCATAATACGTTGATATAGGTCAGAATATTAAGGAATAGATACATCGATATGAATCCTCCGAATTTATTTTCAAAGTCAGGCCGATCCGGGGCGTTGAAATTCGTCCCGAAAGAGATTATAAGCAGTATAGCCTGAAAGATGCCATGACGTATCCACCTGTATTTTCGGCTAACAAGGAAATTTGTCAATGATGAATAATCGGGGCGTATACCGTTAAAATCAGCAGGTATTGAAGGCGAAGGTATTTCATAAAGCTGATTCCTCAGATAATCAGATAGTTTTCTTATCATATCCATTACCTGAGATGGCTGGTTGTGTAGATTATATGATATATCTTTAATAGCATTTACAATAAATTCGGGATTAAGACGCTGCTTGACATCATTCATATATGTTTTCAATCTATCGGCTATCAGTCTCTCTTTATCAGCTTCTTCAATCCATTTAATATAAAGACTACGCGCACCTATTCCTAACAGAATAAGCAACAATAACATTGAATCGCTAAACGCGTCTACAAAAACCCACGGAGAATCTATGTTTGTCACACGCGGCGGTAAATCCATTATCTGTCGGACTATATATTCCGTAAAAATCGCGAAAATGGAAGCACCATATGATGTTCCGATTATCACAAGACAGTATGAAAAGTATTTTTGTGTGAGTAGTAAACGAGGAATAGCAAATTTTATGTCAATTAGCACTGCCGCCATAAACAGAAGCGTTACTGGTAGAAGCAGCCATAGTATATTCAGCTCCATCTCCGGGTAAATGTCCATAAATGCCGAAACGACTACCCCGGATGCAAGGAAAGCGAACGCTATTGTAAGAGCAAGATACGATAGAATTGTTCTCATTCACCAATTGTTTTGATTCGATATTTAAGTTCGGTTACTGCGGGTATTTCCGGAAGAAGCGTCTCCGGTAAGATGAACTCCGGAGGAGTCTTATCCTTCCGCATTTCCTTGTATTCTTCCAATGAATGGGATGTTATCTCAACAGGATAAAGCTCGATGTATGTATTCATTTTCATAGGTTCTTTGCTTCTGAAAAGCCATTTGAATATCTTTCCGCGTGCGAGAACATCAAGATTTACCGATGAATACAACAGATCGTAGGTGTCATACACACCATGCTCGTTCTGCTGAAAGCAGAACGTTGAGTTATAATTCTCTATGTCGATGGTCATGCCGAAAAGTTTGAAAAGCGACGGTGACCAGCTGTGATTCTTATGACTGCTCAGTCTATCGGTAATCACGGTGTATCTGGAGCTTCCCTTTTGGAATACCTTGTCTGTGACATACTTGCCGACAATACTGTCTGTTAATGCACCTTTGCGAATTGCAGTTGTCTCTTCAATTTTTCCCTCAGGGAGTTTACAGAATGTTCCACCCCATGCGAGGATGGTTATGTCATCGCTTTCTTTTGGCATAAAAATAGAGTCCGTGCGGTTTGTGCCCGAGATACGCGCATAACGTTTTATTGCTTTTGTAGTGAGACCCGCATCCGATGAGTGATAACCTTTTACTTTTCGGTCTACAAAGAATGATTCAAGCATATACTCGCTATAGAGTTGCATGGTATCCATCCCCGTAGTCCCTGTGGAGTACTCCCGTGCGTACCATACTACACGTCTGAAAGGGCGCTCTGTTGCGGTCACTGACACTTCCGGCAATGCGTACTCGACGGTGTTGAGCATAACAGTGTCTCTTGGTTCCGTTATGGTTGTCACCTCGTATCCCATTGAGCGGATAGTAATCGGATACATTATACTATCAGACTGTGCCATGACACCGTTCTTGTCAGCTACGCCCACTATGTGGCCGGAAGCCGACAGCATAGTTGCTCCCGTAACAGGAAGTCCATCATCGCGGCCTATAACAATCATTGTTTTGCCATAGGAGATCGCTGTTGCCAACGATATTATCAAAGCTGTTATTATTGATCTCATCATATACTCAGTCTGTAATATGATTACAAAATTACTAATATTTTGGATATTAAACTTTGCAATCTTTCCTCATGATGTATCCGGGAGTGATAAGCGTAACTGCAATTCCGGACATAAATACCGGTATAATGTATGCCTCTGGAGTATAGAGCAAACCGAAGGAGATTGCGAGGCCACCGAAGCAGGCTGCTCTTAACCGGGGATAATCCAGCAAGAAAGCGCTTACTCCATTCCATAACGACAGAATGGCCAAAATGAAGAACCATACATTGAATACAGTGCAAAACGCGGCTGCCGCACAGATTACAATTGTTCCGATCATGATGCGTGACACAAGAGTCAACATTTTGTAGAGAGATGTCGGTGACGTGAGCTTAGGCTTACCTTTTACAAGACATATAAGGCCGCCGACAACCGGTTGCGCAAGCCACATATATTCCCACATTCGGTTGCCGGTGAACCATACTGAGAGAAATACAGCGAATGCCACGATGAAGGTGGTCCACCCCCATATCAATAATGCCCCGTATTCAGTTGAGATAACCTGCTTGCGGGTTATCTCAACCTCTTCCT
>CAMWQW010000059.1 GCA_947176505.1 uncultured Lachnospiraceae bacterium
CTCCTTCCAGACGGTCATTTCCGGTCCCGCCTATCAGGATATCGTCGCCATTCTCCCCGTAGAGCTGGTCATCACCTTCCTCTCCGTAGATCGTGTCGTTTCCGTTGCCTCCCCTCACCTTGTCATTCCCTGCCCCGGCATAGAACGTCTCATTCTGGTCATAACCGTAGGCTGTCCCATAGCCTGTCAGCGTGTCCGCGGATTCCGTACCATACCGTACCCTCAGTATCTCTTCCACGTCTTCCACTGTCAGCACCGTTCCGTCCGCGAACTCGATGTTCTCCACAAAGCACCGGTCGTCATTGTAATTATACGCATTCTGCACTGTCACGCTGTCTTCTCCGCTGTATTCGATCACAAGGTTGCTTCCGTCACGCCTCAGCCTGACATCCTCTGCACGGATCCCTTCTCCGAACACGATGCGGTCATTCTTTCCTCCCGTCTGGCTGCTCTCATAGTCCCAGATGGTATCATTCCCATCTCCAAGATTGAAGATATATGTATCATTTCCGGCTCCGCCCTCTAGCCTGTCGTTTCCCTCTCCTCCATATAGGAAATCATCTCCATCAT
Source organism: uncultured Lachnospiraceae bacterium (assembly GCA_947176505.1). Taxonomy (GTDB): domain Bacteria; phylum Bacillota; class Clostridia; order Lachnospirales; family Lachnospiraceae; genus UBA3282. The sequence goes on from CAMWQW010000059.1 coordinate 571, forward strand.
TACCACGTAATGTATCATTGCCAGCCTCGCCAAACATTGCATCCATGAATGCTGTCCCTGAATATATATCATCAGCATCAGTCCCCTTAAAGCTGCCTGTAAAACAAATCTCAGTAATCATTTTGCTATAATCCGGCTTATCAATATACCCGGTAAAGTAATCCATAAAGTTCTTTTTATTGCCTGCATTAATCGATGCGACATATCTCCCCATCTCGGCAACCACTTCCGACATGTCATAACCCTTGTCCGCGCACACGGATACAAAGGAATTAAACACGTCTGTATTTAGGTATTTGCTTCCGTTCTCGTCCTCTGTCCAGAATACCATCCCCATATAATCAGCAAGCTGGGTCTGTGTATTCAACATACTGTAATATGCATTATAGATATCCGCATAAATGCCTTTTAAGATTGGAGCTGCTGTATTTACGGGATTCCTGCCTCCTGTGCCGACAAAGTCTCTTCCCATAAACTGTTCTATGACAGTCAGCTTCTGTGCATCAAATGAACTGCCCCTGCTACCTGTTGCCACATGTTCCGCGCCAGTAATAAAATAAAGGATTTTCGTTACAAGTTCTTCCTTTTCCTGCCTTGATGACGACTTAACAAACTGTTCTACATACCCCTTCAAAGTCCCGGTCCCGTCAAGCTGCATCAATGTATGGAGAGATGCAATACTTCCGATGGAATGAATATCCGGCAGCCCTGCTATTTCCTCTGATACCGCTATCTTATCCTTCTCCACTGTATTGTAACTTTCAGAATCAAAGTTAAACTCACCTATCTTAATAGTTGTCCCATTTTTATAGTTTATATTTGCAGTCAGACGACCTTCTTCAACAGACGTAGAAAGTGAGATATTGTCAATCCCTAAATCGCCAAGCGAATACAGTTCGTCCTCTTGGCTGATACCATCACTGTTCTTATCCTGCCAGACTTTAAGCTGATCAAACACTTCATCATTTTCGTCTATGACTCCATCTCCATTCAAATCATACTGTGCCAGTGCCTCAAATCCGCTCTTCGCCTTGCTTCCATCTGCAAGTGTCGTAGAAGTTCCAAACAGTTCTGAGCCATCGTTAATGATACCATCACCATTTAAGTCAATAGCAAGCAGAGCGTCATCTGCTGCTACCCACTCCGTCTTCTCGACAAGCCCTCTGGCATCTTCATCAAAGTACACGCCGTCCTTCACAGACAGCAGTTCAAAACCATCGCCGTCAAGGTCTATGACAAGAGGGTCATAACGGATAACGGTGCTGGCATTACCATACATATCATCCAGATGTCTGCCAAAACCTTCTATCCATTCATCCACCTTATCACCAACAAATGCTGATACCCCAAAACTAATTGCACCAGCTATCAGACCACCAGCTAATGCGCCAATAGGTCCTCCGATAGCCATACCTACACCCATAAAATACGGTGCGATGACTCCTGTCAGAGCTTCTCCGCCTACAAACGTGATTGCAAAATCTGAACAAGAACCAACCACAATGCCTGCTGCCTCATAATAATTTCCTGCAATAATCGCTTTGTCTGCACGCACACTCATATCATAAATGGTTGCAATTGCTGCAAATCCGACAGCAACTTTTCCGGCTGTTCCCAGCCTTCCAAGGAACTTTGCGCCATTTGCAGATTCCAGCCAGCCATTGATTGAGGAAATCGTTTTACTGTTCCACTCATGACCGCTACAAAGCTTGATCAATGCTCTATCAATTACATCCAGCTTATCCAGAGTTTTTCCTGAACCTTTAATATAGCTGAGAGTTGTCTTTGCAACGGCTTCCGGCTCAGCTGAACCAGTCACCACGCGCATTAGATAATCCAGTTCTTTTAACTGATATTTCTCGGTTGGTGTGAGAGACTGATATTGCTCACCCCAATCCTTAAGCATATTTGAATCATTGCGAAATTTCCCATAGATTTCGTTTGTCGTTTTATAAGTATATTCCTTTGGAATTGTATCTTCAAGAAGTCCATTAAGTCTTGTTTTCCTATAAGAGCGCCCTATAATTTCACCTGCTTCATTTAGATATACCTCTGACTTATTAAATTCCTTTATGATATCTACGCCTTTAAGCTTATCTGAAAATTTAGCATAATCCGCATACTCAAACTTTACTACATATTCTTTCGGAATAGTATCTTCGATATATCCATTGAGCATCGTTTTGGCAAAAGAACGCCCTATCCCTTCACCTGCTTCATTCAGATAAATCTCTGATTGTCCAATCGCCTTTACAATGTCAGTTTTGCTGAACTTCTCAGATATCTTCATGAAGTTATCATATCCCAGCTTAAGTGTATATGTCTTAGGAATTGTATCTTCAATAAATCCGGCAAGTTTTGTTTTTACAAAGGAGCGACCGGCAGCCTCACCGGACTCACCCAGATATATTTCAGATGTTCTGATTGCTTCTGAAATATCTGCCCGGGTAAATTTCTCCGATATCCTCGCATGGTTTTCATAGTTCAATTCCAGCGCATAATCTTTCGGGACAGTATCCTCAATATAACCGCCTAATTTTGTCTGCTCAAAGGAACGACCTACCGTTCCCCCCGATTGATTGAGATATACCTTTGATGTTCTAATCGCCTCTGAAATCTCCGCACGGGTTAGGTTTTCTTTGATTTTCGCATGACTTTCATAGTCCAATTCGAGAGCAAAATCTTTCGGAACCGTGTCCTCAAGTAATCCTTCAAGTTTTGTTCTCTGATAGGATTGACCTATCACTTCCCCGGACTCATTCAGATAAACCTGCGACATATCAAACTCCTGTATAATCTCTGCACCCTTCAGCTTATCTGATATCTTTACATAATCAGAATAATCCAGCTCCAGTTCAAAATCTATTATCTCCGCTGGATTGCCCGAAATCGTTTCCACAAAATCAACAAATATCACCC
>CAMWQW010000060.1 GCA_947176505.1 uncultured Lachnospiraceae bacterium
GTCTGACTGGTTTACCTGTTCTTCCGTTTTCCGGTTGTCTGCGTCTGTGCCTTCTTGTGCAGTCCCAAATAAATCCGTTCCGCTTGTTTCTGTTGCCCTAACCGGAAGGATGCACGTTGCGATCAGACAAAATGCTGCCAACCATGCTGTCATTCGTTTCATACATCTTCTCCTCTTTTCTTTTGCTTCTTTGTAAATTTAGTTTCCTGCTGCTTGGCTATGGGATTTTTGATTTATATCTACAAGATTGCAGCAATTGTTCCTTCACTGCCTGCAGTTGTATTCTCAATTCTTCCTCGGAAATGTCGGTTCCCGTGATTCCAAAAACTGCAAACATTGCAGAAGCTGCCTGCAACCCGGGATTTTCTACAGTGAATTCTCCCGCTGCCACCCCTTCTTCTAAAAGAACTGTCAACCCTTCCGTCTGTCGATAATAATTTCTCAAACGTATTTGATCCCGAAAAAAGCGCACCTCTTCTTTTTGCTCTAAAAGTTCTCCTGCCTCCTCTTTTTCACTTAAAAAACAGGTTTCACACAGAGCAAATATTTCATCAATACGCTCTCTTACAGCTATCTCACGCCTGTTCAAAAGCTCTGTCAATAAAGGCTCCCACTCTTTGTCGTTTTCCTCTAAAACTGCCTCCATCAAAAGCTTTTTGCTTTTATAGTAATGTAAAATTGTTCCCCGGACGACTCCTTCTTCTATAGCGATATCATCTATCGTAGCTCCATGAAATCCTTTTTCCAGAAATACCTTCCGAGCCGATTTTAAAATCCGCTGCTTACGCAGTCTGGTATCATTGATTCTTTTCGGCATACTATGTCCCTCTTTCCTATTTTCACACAATCAATTTTATTATATTCCTTATTGACTTTTTGTCAATAAGAGAGAAATGAAAGTGACACAGTCAAAAGGCTGTCGCATCAATTAAAAAATCATTGATACGACAGCCTCTATTTTAATTTGCAAAACAATATGAAAAACAAAATATGTTCCGGTACAGAATATTTATCTGCTACTCTCCGAACCGCGCCCGCACATAAAATCCCCTCGCGTTCTCTATAATTTCCGTCACCACTCCCTCGCGTTCCAGCATACGTTCCCTGAAAGGATAATTTCCCGACATGGCAAGGGACGGATCAATCGTATAATAATAGTTGCTCGGAAGGACTCCCTCTGTCACTGTGACACGATCCCCTTCCTTCAACAATCCGGGACGCTCCATCTTAAATTCCATTTCCCGCATCGTCTTTAACCTTCTTTCCTATTTATATTCAGGTTTATAGGGTATTGTTATACTATACTTTTTTCTGACGTACTTTCAATTCCCTTTTACCTTCGCAATTGCTTCTTCCTGCGCTGCAATCACCTTGTCGCACCACTCGTCAAATGCCACATCTTCCGTCTGGCATTCCGGATGGCTAAGCACATACTCTACCGTCATGCGCACTCCCTGATCAAAACGAATGGCGGCAGTATAGCCCGGTACGAGACGTTTCAACTTTGTATTATCGAAGACAACACTGTTTGCTTTATCACCCAGTAGCGATCCACGCAAATCCCATTCCGCCGGAGTAGACGCAATAATAAATTCACTGGACACATAACATGGCTTAAGCTCCACACCAAGCGCATCTGCAAGTGCCTGATAAATCTGATTCCACGTCAATGTCTCGTCACTTGTAATCTGTACCGTCTCGCCAAGCGCATGGATATTTCCCATCAATCCGACAAATCCATTGGCGAAATCGCGATTGTGTGTCATTGTCCAAAGCGATGTGCCGTCTCCGTGAATAATCACTTTCTTTCCTTCCAGCATACGCTTAACCACCTGATAACTTCCACCCGGTCCGTGTAGTCCGAGCGGTACAGACCTCTCGCTGTATGTATGGCTTGGGCGCACGATTGTAACCGGAAACCCTTCTTCCCGATATAATCTCATCAGCAGTTCCTCTCCTGCAATTTTGTTGCGTGAATACTCCCAATAGGGATTCGCGAGTGGTGTTCCTTCATTGATTCGGTAGTCTGACAACGGTTTCTGATAAGCGGATGCTGAACTGATATAGATAAATTGCTTAGTCTTTCCTCTAAATAACAGATAGTCTCTCTCCAACTGCTGCGGCATAAATGCAATAAAATCCGCCACCACATCAAAACGTTGTCCCGACAGCTTACTCTCCACATCCGCCTCATTGTTGATATCAGCCTGAATAATATTGGCTCCGGGCGGCAAAGCACTATTACGTGTCCCCCGATTAATCAACCATAGTTCATGTCCTTCTTCAAGAAGTTTTGTTGAAATTGCCGTACTAATCGTACCTGTTCCGCCAATAAATAATGCTTTCATCATATTTCTCCTTTCATATTAGTTACAAATCAGGCGTTTGCCATCATCATATGTTAAACATTTTTCTGATTGGATTCACACTCCTTGCCTGCTCAAGAATCGCCGCCTTCTCTCCTTCAAGATATTCCTCCAGTTTGCCTATTTCTTCCTTTGTAAAACCTTCCGACTTCTCAATAATTCCCTCAGGAACGATGCCTTCCGCCCAATCTTTTCCCCGAAAAAACGACACCCTCACAAATTTCTTATCTTCCTTGTGAAGCATTCCCGAGACCAAAACTTTCATTTCTTCAGGTATTGGGTCCTTTTTTACAATTACTTTTCCGTCTTCCATCTCTACTCTTGCCTTTTCAATTCTTCAATTTTATTACGAAGCATAGCAATTTCCTCATCTTTCTCCCGGATGAGTTTTGCGTTCTG
>CAMWQW010000061.1 GCA_947176505.1 uncultured Lachnospiraceae bacterium
AGATTGCCTTGCGTTGTGTTTTTATCTTTGCTACTATATATTACCACATAACCGCCTGTTTTTCCATAAAAATGTAGCAATCCGCTTGATATTGCGAACTGCCACATTACTGCCTTTCCCTTATCTGCATTAACTTACATGGTGCTAGCACCATGTTCAAATCATTACTAAGGAAATATTCTATCTTTTTTCAGACAGAACGTTGCAGGAAACTGTATTCCCACACAAATGTTACCAATTATTCCAAATCCTCAATTCGACCTGATTGAATCGCCGCAATGTTTTTCTTAATCCTGTTTTCAGACCAATTCCACCATTGAACTTTCAATAATTCAGAAATCACATCGTCCGAAAACCGTTTTCGTATCGGTTTTGCAGGAACACCTCCAACAATCGTATAAGGCGGTACATCTTTTGTAACAACTGCTCGTGTCCCAATAATCGCTCCATCACCAATTGTTACACCAGATAGAATAACTGCTTCAAAGCCAATCCAAACATCATTGCCGATTACAATACCGCCTTTGTTGTCCCATGCACTTGTAATCTCTTTTACGTCCAATCCCCATTCCTCAAAAAAAATTGGAAACGGATATGTTGAAAGTGAAGACATTGCATGATTTGCACTGGTAAACAAAAACTTTGCTCCACAGGCAATAGAACAAAACCTGCCAATTTGTAGCTGATCTCCATTAATCGGGTAATGATATAATACATTATTCTTTTCAAATTCCCGTGGGTCATGCACAAAGTCGTTATACATTGTATAATCGTCAATTTTAATTCTGTCATTGGTAATCACATTTTTTAAATAAACCGTTTGGGTATCACCTGTCCGGGGATAAATTTTGTTCTCCGATATAGCCATTTTAAAATCCTCCATGTACTGATAGTTATTATGCGACTATATCGGCTACTACAATGCAGCGTTTCACCTTTTTACCTCCGTCAACCTAAGTTTACAGATTTGATTATACCATTTCCTCTTTCCATTTACCACAAAAATACAGGGCATAGCAACCGCCACGCCCTACATTTCTTATCGCTCCAACGACTTCTCAACCTTCCACTTCTGCCCCTTCAAATCATTCTGCTTCTCATACAGATTATTGCGCTCTTTGCACAGTTCTTTCATGCGTTCCAACTGCGCCCTCCCCCCTCCCGGTAATCCGGCTCTATCTTTTTATATTCCCCGGTCAGATTACGAATTGTATTGTTGTTTTCTTTTATCTGCTCCGATAAACACACCCAATCTATCAGATTCTGCACTTCCTTATCCGTTTCGTAAAGGTCTGTTTCTGCCACGATTTTAGCGCACAGCCGTATCATCACTTTTCTCTCCATATCTGTCATAGCCAATCAATCCCCTTTCCTATCGGCTCATTTCAAAGGTACGTTTCGGGCGTTTATTTGCCCTTTCTGCCTGTTCTAATGCCTTTGACCGTTCCACTATCGACTGTACCTGCTCCCTGCCGAAATGACGCTCCAAACGCCCCAAATCAGACGCTTTTTCCTGTAATCGCTCTATGGTATCACTCTGCTCCATGACCTTATCCGTCAAGCGTCTAATCTGCCTCTGTTGCCCGTTCACTTTGGCGGTCAGCTTCTTTCCCTGCTCCGTAAGCTGTACGCATTTGATAGTCAGATTTTTTACTACCTCTTTTAATTTTTCCACAAGCGGTAAAGCCTTTTTATCCCGGTATGCCTTTGCACTCATCAATGCCCCCGGCTCTGCCAACTGCCATTTTACATCTTCATCATAGGCGTGTATATTTCTCTCCATGACTTCCTTTGACTGTACCATTTTGTTAATGTCCTGCTGTAACTTTTTCTGCTGTTTCTCCAATTTTTCATTTTCGGATAACAGCTTTTCTTTATCCTCCGTCAGCGTTTCCGTCTGTTCTTTTAACAGATGATTTGTTGCGGTAAGTTCCGATACTTCCTGCCGGATCGTTTCGCCCTCTTTCCGTATCTGCTCCGTTTTCTTTCCTGCCGCAATCTGCTGATGAAGAATATCGGATAATTCCTCTTTACTGCCAGAGATTGTCTGTTCCAATTCGGCAACCTCTTTCTGCCGTTCCTGCTTTTCAAAATCCAAAACCGATAAATGCTTCTCATGTGTTCCCTTTTTCTCCCACTCAATGCCATGCTGTAACATAATCTCCGCAAGCCGTTCTTTCTCTTCCGCTACCCACTGGCTACGCTCCGTTTCGCTCCTTGTGCCACCCTTAAATCCAAGTTCCGCAAGTGCCTTTTTTAATGACATCCTTGTTTCAAGCCCCCGCTTGCTTCCAGTCGTATAGGGTATGAAATCTATATGCAGATGTGGCGTGGCTTCGTCCATGTGGAGATGTGCTGAAAATACCCTTAGTGTAGGATTGCGCCGCTGAAAATCCTGCATATATTCATCAAGTATTTTTGCCGCAAGCTGCCCGCCCTCTGTCTTTGCCCCCATATCGTCCTTATTCCCGATTTGTAAAATAATCTCATGGAATGGCTTCTCCTGTTTGCCGGAACAGATTTTCTCATAATAATCATCAATTATGCGGTCATTTCTTGTCTGCTTCTCATTGTGCCGGGCGAGTGCTTCATCAAATAATTCGTGGTATACGTCTTTGATATTTTCGTTGCAGTATTCCACATTCAGACAACTCCGCTCCGGGTCAGTGTTCTTTGCGTGGAATTTTCTGCTGTTGTGGTTGACAGAGCCTTTCCCTGTCATAACGCTGAT
>CAMWQW010000062.1 GCA_947176505.1 uncultured Lachnospiraceae bacterium
ATATTGTTTCTGAATAAAAATTAACACCATCTATAATACAAATAGAATAATTCTTATCAGAATTTGTTTGAATATCAGAGCCAAATATTAAGCAATATTCCTGAACTTCAAGCGAAATAAAAAGTAACTCGAACATATGTCTGATTACTTTTGATTACCTATTTGATTACTTTTTGATTACCCACAAAAAATGAGATGCCAGAAACCTAGTAAAATCAAGGCTTTCCGACACCAACAAAATGGAGATAGCGAGACTCGAACTCGTGACCTATACGTTGCGAACGTATCGCTCTCCCAACTGAGCTATATCCCCATGCAACATTGTGACGCAAGATGCTCTTACTTGCGTCAAATATGGCAAATAATATTTTACTATGAACTATTCCGGCAAGAATTGCAACGCAATTCTTGTGACGCAAGATGCTCTTACTTGCGTCTATTATAGCATATTACGCTAAGAATGCAAGAATTGCATTCTAATTATTTGTTCCCGATTAAGTATAAACCAATAAAATGACGATATATAAATTAGTTTAAATATTGCATTTACAAGGATGAAAAAGATGGGAATTGATTTTACAGGCATAAATAAATTATATACGGCAGCATTACTTACAACAGTCAGCAGTGGCGAACCGAATTGGTCGTATATTCCGTCTGCCGGAAAAAGCCCAAAGTCCAAGCAAGAGTTTGTCAGCGAAATCAAGGAACTTGCAAAGAAAGCGGCTACGGCAACTAATAAAACAGAATCGGAGTATATTTCTCATCAGATGGTTCAGTTGAACGCAGAATACTTATCGGATGTTGCTCCCGACCGCAAGAAATTATACCAACAGGCGAAAAACGCTATGAGGAATCAAAGCGGAAATCCGAACTGTCATGGAGTCGGAGAACTGACATTGCTCGATTATCTGGAGGCAGCAAAAGGAAGAGGAAATAGCCTTGCAGAGAAAAGTTTTGCATTGGCAGGTGGCGGCACATTAAGTTGCCCAATCCTTACAGGCGGCGGGTATGGGGCAGAAATCAGTTTTCAAGGTGTGAAAGTTTTGTCTAATACAGGATACGGATGGGGTTACGAAATGACGCCTGCTGAACTTGAGAAGAAAAATGAATTCTATTCTATTTATTGGAAAGAGTATAGGGCAGTAAAAAATGAGATAGGAGAACAGTTGGCGGAAGTTCCTGATTACTTGGCGGACAGTCCTTCTTTTGACGCGAAGGCATAAAAGATATTTACAAGGAGCATTGCGTAGAGGGAATTCGGTAACTGGTAAAGAGATATTAAAAGAGGATGTAAAATAATGATAGCAGATAGAATCATTCCGCTTCCAAAAGAACAGTGGAAAGGTACCGTTGTGCCAATAGGTTATACGACAGAAGAGTATTATGATGTAGATATGCAAAAGACATCGGACGGATATGATATTGCAATTCATAAGCGAAGGTTTGATGTACCGGTGGCACATTCTCCGGAGGAATATGATTTTCCGGATAAGCTGTATCAGGAGCATTGGGAAAAAGCCTATGCATGGGGAGTTGTTGAAGAGTGTGAAGGAAAACAAGAATTGCTTGCCTGTATTGAGACATGCCCTGAGGAGTGGAGTAACCGCTTAATGGTCACGGAACTGTGGGTTCATGAGAAGATCAGGAGGCAGGGTGTCGGGCACACCCTTATGTCAGTTGCAAAAGAGCAGGCAGTTTTAGAACATCGACGAGCGATTATTTTGGAGACACAGTCTTGTAATGTGGGTGCCATTGCTTTTTACCAAAAAGAAGGATTTGAACCGATTGGTTTCGATACATGCTGTTATTCCAACAGGGATGTTGAGAGAAAAGAAGTGCGCATTAACATGGGATATTTTCCGCGGCGTAGACAGAATGTGACAAAGGGTGATATTGTCATCCGTCAGGAAGCTCCGGATGATTATAATAAGACGGAAGAAATGACGTTAAAAGCTTTTTGGAATAAGTATCATATGGGCTGCAACGAGCATCTTCTGGTGCACAAATTAAGAAAAAGTGATGTGTATCTGCCGAAGTTATCCAGAGTTGCAGCTGTTGCAGATGAGATTGTGGGAGCAATCTGTTACAGTAAGGCTTGGCTGAAAAAGGAAGGTGAAGATGGCACAGAGCAAATCAAAGAAATAGTGACATTTGGTCCCTTATGTGTATCACCTGAATGGCAGGGATGCGGCGTGGGAAGTTTGCTGCTTGAAGAGACGCTTGTGCTTGTGAAGGAGGCGGGATATGAAGGCATTGTAATCTTTGGTGAGCCGGAGTATTATCCGAGACATGGTTTTCAGACTTGCGACCACTTCGGAATCACTACTGCAGACGGCAAGAACTTCGATGCTTTTATGGGGATAGAACTTGTGGAAGGCGCGCTTAGGGACTTTGGTGGGAAGTTCTATGAATCGGAGGTGTTCGAGGAGTTACCGGAGGAGGAAAACGAGGAGTTTACAAAGTTGTTTCATGCGCCGGTGAAGAGGCGGTTTCCGGGGCAGTGGGATTAGATATAGTGGGAAGACAGATAGAACTATCGGAGAGCAGGGGACTTTTCGGTAGTTTTTGTTGTAGAAAAAAGGGCGCAAAGTTAATAAATTGAAAAATTTAGTTTTTTGCATAGAAAATAGATGATTTTTGTAGGAGAGTATGGTATGATTTGTGAAGGATAATCATGTATTATCATATATTTGGAGATATGCTCTTATACAA